>NZ_WBJY01000001.1:0-1200000 GCF_008831085.1 Pseudoclavibacter endophyticus | reverse complement strand
CGCCTGCACGCTGGTGCGAAAGTGCTGGCGCTGGGAACGGTTCATCGTGGCGATCGGCACGCCGTCGAGCTCGATGTGTCCCTCAGTCACCGGAATGAGACCGAGCAGCATGCGGGCGAGCGTGCTCTTGCCGGAGCCGCTCTCGCCGACGATGGCGATGAAGCGCCCCGGTTCGGCGACGATCGAGGCCGCGTTGACGGCATTGACAGGCGCCGCGCCGCGCCGCCCGCGGAACGTCTTGGTGGCTGAGATCGCTTCAAGCCTCATATTCGTCCTCCTTCGCCTCGAGGGCGACGTGCTCGTCGATCTCGCGCCGCAGCGACGGCGGAATCGACCAGAGTTCAGTGTCCGGGTCGGTGAGGCTGCGTACGCTGCGCAGCAACGCCTGCGTATAGGGATGCTTCGGTGCCGTCAGCACCTCGTTCGTGGTCCCGGATTCGACGATGCGCCCCGAGTACATGACGGAGATGCGGTCGGTCATCGATCCGACGACCGCGAGGTCGTGCGAGATCAGCACGAGCGAGGTGCCAAGTCGCGAGACCGCATCGTCGAGCGTCGCCAGCACGCGCCGCTGCACGGTCGCGTCGAGCGCCGTCGTCGGCTCGTCGGCGATGAGCAGGTCGGGCCGTTTCGCGATCGCGATGGCGATCAGCACGCGTTGGCGCATGCCACCGCTGAGTTCGTGCGGGTATCGGTCGACGAGGGTCTCGACGTCGGTGAGCCCGACCGTCTCGAGGACGCGAAGGACTTCATCGCGAACCGGGAGATCGACGCGCCTCGGATCGATCGACTCCGCGACCTGTCTCCCGATCCTCATGACCGGGTTGAGGAATGTAAGCGGGTCCTGGAAGATCATGCCGACGCGGCGAGAACGAACGTCGTTCCAGTCCTTGGCAGAGGCGCCGACCATCTCCTCGCCGTCCCGGAAGCGGATCGACCCTTCCACACGCACGCGCGGGTTGGTCGGCAGGAGCCCCGAAAGCGCCCTGCCCGTGACCGATTTCCCCGATCCGGACTCGCCAACGATGCCGACCCGCTCTCCCGCCGCGACGCGCAGCGAGACGTTGCGCACCGCCTGAATTCCATCGCGCCGCCCGGTCGGAAGCCAGACGCGCAGGTTCTGCGCCTCCACGAGGGGCGCATCTCCCGCGCCCCCGGCACCTGCACCGGTCGGTGAGTTCTCGAGCGTAGCGTTCGTGTTCACTTGACCCTCCCGAGCATTGGGTTGAGCGCGTCATTGAGGGCGTCACCGAGCAGGTTGATGGCAAGCACGACGATGAAGATGCACAGGCCGGGCAGCAGCGCGAGCCACCAGCCCGTCTGCATGTGAGCCTGCGCCTGGTTCAGCAGCGCGCCCCAACTGGGGTTGTTGGCGTCGCCGATGCCGAGGAACGACAGGGCTGACTCGGCCAGAATCGCCCGCGCCACGGTCATGGTGGTCGCAACGAGGATCGGCGGCATCGCGTTCGGCAGCACGTCCGACCAGATGATGCGAACGGCGCTGAAGCCGGCCGCGCGCTGCGATTCGACGTAACCGAGCTGGCGGATGCGCATGGCCTCTGAGCGGACGATCCTCGCGACGGACGGCCACATGGTGATCGACAGGATGATGACGATCAGCCACATGTTCGCACCGAGGATCGCCGCCGCGACGAGGGCAAGCACGATGCCGGGGATGACCTGGAAGAACTCGGAGATCTTGACGAGCATCATGTCGACCCATCCGCCGAAGTACCCCGCAAGACCTCCGACGATGAGCGCAACCGTCAAGCAGAGGAGCGCGACGCCGACGCCGACGAGCAGGGAGACGCTCCCGCCCTGGAGTACACGGGCGAGGTAGTCCCTGCCCAGGTTGTCGCTTCCGAACAGGAGGCCATCGCTGCCGGGGGGCAGCAGGGTCGGGTAGGCGGTCGCCTCGGGATCGCCCGGATAGAGCAGCGGGCCGATGAACGTCACCGCGATCATCAGCAGCAGCAGCGGGATGAAGATCCGTGCGGTGGGCATGCCGAGGAAGACGCGAGTCGTGGTGTCTCGGCGTCCTTTGGGGCGCACGACCGGCAGAGGCACCGTGCCGGTCGCGTCGGCCTGTGAGGCCCGCTTCTTGTCGCGTTTCGTCTGACGTTCCTGCACCGTCATGCTGATGTTCCGATCTTCGTTGTCGAGAGGAGGTTGCTCTCGGCGGACCCGTCCGGCGTGTCGCCGCCCATGCCGCCGCGCTTCGTCGGGGCGCCGCCGCCCATGCGGAATCGGGCTCGGAGGCGCGGGTCGACAATGCCGTAGAAGATGTCGGTGACGATGTTCACGGCCAGGATCGTGACGGTAAGCACGATCACGACGCCGAGCACGACGAAGTTGTCCTGGCGGTGCACCGCGTTGAGGAACAGCAAACCCATGCCCGGCCAGCCAAACACCTGCTCGACGAGCACCGATCCGGCGAGAATGTAGCCAAGGCTGTAGCCGATGACGGTGACCATGGGCAGGAGGGCGTTCGGGAACGCGTGGTTCCAGATGACTCGGCGCATGGACAGTCCCTTCGATCGCGCCGTGTCGATGTAGTCCTGCCCCAGCGACTCGATCATCGACGACCGCATGATGCGGGTCTTGTACGCGAGTTCGCTGGTGGCCATCGTGATGAGCGGCAGCACGAGGTACGCCGGGTAGATGCCCTCCTGGCCGTACGGGCCCATGCCCTGCACCGGCAGCCACCCGAGCGTCATCGCGAACAGCACGATGAGCATGAGGCCGAGCCAGAAGTTCGGGATGGAGAAGAACGCGACCGAGCCGCCGGACACCAGCTTGTCGAGCCACGGCCGGCGCGTGCGAGCCGCGACGACGCCGAGGAAGATCGAGCCGATCGTCGAGAGGATGATCGAGGGCACGGCGAGCGCGACGGTGTTCCAGATGCGGTCGCCGATGAGGTCGCTCACCGGCGTGGCGTGCGTTCCGAAGGAGACGCCGAGGTTGCCGGTGAACACATTGCCCACGTACACGAAATAGCGTTCCCAGATCGGACGGTCCAGGCCGAACGAGGCGGTGATCTGCTCACGGAACGCTGGCGAGACGGGGGTATCACCTACGAGCGTCTGCACCGGATCGCCAGGGGCGATTTCCAGCAGCAGAAACAGAATCGTGATCACCACGAGTAACAGCACAATGGATGAGAGCAGCAAATTTCCCACGTAGAAGAGAAAAGCCTTCACGGGTTTCCTTCCTTCGGCCGACTTGGATGGACCGATCGACACGCGGCTCTGCGTGCGGGCATCAGTATTCTGACGCCCCGGGGGCGCATCAACGAGGACTTCCGTCCGATGGAATGCCCTGTCGGACAACGCCAGGCCATACCGTGCGCGCCCCGTAAACGTGGAGAGGCGCGGGGCGGCAGACCTCGTCTGCCGCCCCGCGCCTGCGCCACTGCCCGCGCGCATCGCATCGCGCCGGACGGCGCGTTCGTGCCGCGCGCCGTCCAGGAATTATGACGCGAGCGTCGCCCGCTCCGGTGCGATGAAATTCGGCAGTAATTCCTCGACAAGGCCGGTGTTCACGGCACCCACCCCGAATTGATCACTGCCCATGACGTAATGGAGGAATGGGATGCTTGTTTCGATTCCTTGCACCTGAAAGCGTTGAAGGGCGCTCACCATGCGCGTAATTGCTCGAGCACGGTCCGGCGCATACACGATCAGCTTCGCCAGGAGCGAGTCGTAGTAGATGGGGACCACGTACCCCTCGAAGCAGTGGGTGTCGACGCGGATGTTCGGTCCGGCAGGCGGCCTCCAGACGTCGATTTCGCCGGCGTTCGGCCGGAAGTCCTGCTCGGGGATTTCGGCGGTCACGCGGCACTCGATCGCGTGGCCCCGGAAGACCACCTCGTTCTGCGCGAAGCTCAGCTCCAGGCCGTCGGCGACGCGGAATTGCTCCTGGATGAGATCGATCCCGGTGATCATCTCACTGATCGGATGCTCAACTTGGATCCGCGTGTTCATCTCGAGGAAGAAGTACTGTTTCGCGTCCTCGTCGTAGATGAACTCGACGGTGCCGGCGCCGACGTAGCCGATGTTGCCGGCGAGGAGCACTGCCGAGTCGCGCATGCTCGCGCGGACCTCCTCCGGGACCCGGAACGCGGGGGCCTCCTCGATCACCTTCTGGTGCCGGCGTTGCACAGAGCAGTCACGGTCGCCGAGGTGCACGACATTGCCGTGGCTGTCGCCGACGACTTGCACCTCGATATGCCGAGCGTTCGAGATGTAGCGCTCGACGTAGAGGGTGGAGTCACCGAAGGCCGACCGAGCTTCCGCCGACGCGGCCGTGAAAGCGTCGGCCAGGTGGTCGCGTTCCCGGACGATCTTCATGCCGCGACCGCCGCCACCGGCCGACGCCTTCATCATGACGGGGAGCCCGACCCGATCAGCGATCTCGGCCGCCTCGCTCGCCGTGGCGATCTTCTCGGAGCCGGCGAGCACGGGCACCCCGGCATCGCGGGCGAGCCGCCTTGCCGTGAGCTTGTCGCCCATCAGCCGCATGTGCTCCGCCGTCGGCCCGACCAGCGTGACGCCAGCCTCCCGACAAGCGTCCGCGAGCTCGGGGTTCTCGGCGAGAAAGCCGTACCCGGGGTGGATCGCATCGGCGCCCGTGGCGACGGCGGCCGTGACGATCGTCGGCACCCGGAGATAGCTTTCGGACGGTGGCGCCGGGCCGATCGCGATCGTTCGATCGGCGAGGGTGGCCGCCAGGCTCTCGCGGTCGGCCTCCGACACCACGGCGACGGTCTCGATGCCCAGCTCCTGGCATGCCCGGATCACGCGGACCGCGATCTCACCACGATTCGCGATGAGCACTCGCGAGATCGCCATGCGGGTCACTCACCTCCGTCGAGGCGCACGACGAAGAGCCGCTGGCCGAACTCGACGAGCTCCGAGTCCTGCACGCACACCTCGACGATTGTGCCCTCAACGCCCGCCGGGACAGGGGCGAACGTCTTCATGACCTCCACGAGGCCGACGGTCGTGTCGCTCGTGACACGCGACCCGACGGTGACGAAGGCGGGCGCTCCGGGCTCCGCCTGGGCATAGAACACGCCCATGAGCGGCGCGACGATCTCCACTCCGGCCGGGCTCTCGGCGGCAGCCGGTGTTGGTGCCTCCTGCCGGGGCGCGCTCGCTGCCCTGGACGCGACGGCAGGCGCCGCGTCGGCGGGTGCCGCCTGGGCGACAACCGGCTGCGCAGCGGGTCCCGTGATCGCGGGCTGCGGCGCCGAGGGCGGCTCGCCCTTCCCGAGCGTCACCTGGAGCCCATCGACCTTGAGCTCGAAGAAGTCGACGCCGGAACGCTCCAGACTGTCGATCAGCGTCGTCAGGTACTTCATGTCGTCGTCGCTGAGGAACGACGCCAGTTTGCCGGTCATCCGGTCACTTCCTTCTTCTCATGGCGGTCGTTCCGCTCAGCGGTCGATCGCGTTGGCGCCGCTTGCTGACCTTTGCAGCACAAGGGTGTCGTCGCCCGAGCGGACCTGGATGTAGCGGACGCTCGACGACGATTCGAGTCGCCGGATGAGGTCGGCGAGCGGCGATGATGAGGTCGCGTAACGCTTCGGCGGGCCGGCCGCGTGCATCTGCTCGACGTCGTGCTCGTTCTGCAAGATCGCGCGCAGGAGCAGCTCCTCGTCGCTGAGGTGGAGTCCGCCGTACGCCACGCGAGCCTCCTTGAGCGTCATCTCCGACGTCGACCGTTCGTGCAGTTCAGCGAGTTCGGCGGCCCGTGGGAGCGAGAGAATCCGATCTTTCAGGTTCGGGTCCATCCAGGTATAGCCCGAGTCCTCGCCGAACGCCCCCTGCGCAATCCGGATGATCGGGTCGATCACCGTCTCATACCTGGCGCCCGTCGCGACGTGGACGGCGGCCTGGGTCGCGACGTACTGCGAGTACGGCGTGATCATGATCGGGTACCCCAGCTCGCGACGAATCTCGATGCACTCCTGCAGCACCTCGTCGAGCCGGTCCTGCAGCCCGAGTCCCTCGAGCTGAAACCGGAGGTTGGAGATGACGCCGCCGGGGATCTGGTGGTTGTACTGATCGGCGTCGTATGCCGACGGTCGGCCGATCGGCATGCCCTCAATGTCGGCGAAGGTGTAGAGCCGCTCGGAGACGGCGCGTAGCCGCTCGTCGTCGACTGACACGTTATGGCCCTCGAGCCGAGCGTTCTTGACGATCTCGAGCACCGACGGCTGCGCGGAGCCGTTCGCGAGGGGCGGGATGCCGCAGTGGAGCGTCGAGACGCCGAGCTTCAGCGCCTCCAGGTAGACGATCGGGGCGAGCCCCGTCGTGCAGTGCGAGTGGATCTCGACCGGAACGTCGCCGGCTTCCCGCACGATGATGGGCAGGAGCGTCCGCAGGCGATCGGGCGTCAGCAGCCCTCCCTGGTCCTTCAGGTACAACCGCTCCGGTTTGAACGCCGCTGCGAGGCGGGTCTTCTCGGCGTAGTACTCGTCGGTGTGGCGGGGGGAGATGGTGTACGAAATCGCGATCGCGACGTCGTAGCCCATCTCATGCAGCCTCGGAACGTCGCCAGGCAGTTCGCGGTCGATCTGATCGAGCGTGTTGCACATGACCTGGGCCCGGTTGAGCACGCCGATCTCGGCCATGCGGCGAGTGAACAATTCACCGAGGACCGGTGGGGTCGGCACGCCGAACGTATTGAGGTTTCTCACGATCCCGCCCATACAGGCGGTGGGCGTCCGAGTGAACTTGCTGGCCAGCATGCGCATGGTGTCCCAGGGGTTCTCCTTCAGGTCCCTGACCATTTTCTTGAAGAAGATCGGGTTCGCCGGCACCTCGATGTACTCGAAACCGACCTGATCGAGGTCGTCGGCGACCTCCTGCATCATGCCGTACCGTATTCCGCTCGCCCAGAGACTCTGCGAGCCGTCACGAAGTGAGGTGTCGAGTATTCGTACGTCCACGTTCACCTCCTCTTAGACGCCCACGTTGTTCAGCCCGTAGACCGACTCGTGCCAGGGAATGAAGAACCGCTTGAGCTCATTGACGATGAGATACAGCACCAGACCGATGAGCGAGAGCCAGAGGATCAGCGCGAACGTCATTCCGGCATCGAGCGCGTTCATCGAGGCCACGACAAGGTTCCCGAGCCCGTCGTTCCCTCCGAGGTATTCGCCGACGATCGCGCCGATGGTCGCGAGCACGATGCCCACCTCCATTCCCGCGAAGAGGTGAGGCTGCAGCGAACGCATGTCGAGCTGCGTGAACCGCTGCCACCTCGACGCGTTGAGGCTTTGCAACACTTCACGGTGCCCCTGCTCGACCGACCGCACGCCGAGCAGCACGTTAAGCATGATGGGGAAGAACGCCAGCAGTACCGCGAGGACGATCTTCGAGGTCATCCCGAACCCGAACCAGATCACGAACAGCGGGATGAACGCGACCTTGGGGGCGACCTGCGAGATGATGATGAGGGGCCGCAGACTGACTTCGAGCCATCGAACCTTGCCGAGGATGACGCCGACGGTCAATCCGATGACGACCGCGATCAGGAAGCCGACGACGATCTCGGTGACCGTGACCCACGTCGCATTCCACGTCCTCGGGTCGGCGAACAGACCGATGAACGTTGATCCCACCTCGCCGGGCGGCGGGAAGATGAACGGATTCACGTTGAAGACCGTGACAATGATCTGCCACGCGATGATGATCAGGATCACGAGCAGCGGTGTCGCAATCCACGGCAGGAGCTTCAGCATTCGTGAACGGCTCATTTAGTCATCCTTGTCAATGTCGCTGCGGAGATTGCGGACGATCTCGTTGAATTCGAGCGTCGTCTGCACGTCGACCGATCGCGGCTTCGGGAACTCCGCCGGCACGATCTGGTGGATGCGGCCCGGACGTGGCGTCATGTGGACGACGCGGTCGGCCAGGAAGACGGCCTCCGGGATGTCGTGCGTCACGAACACCACCGTCGACGTCGTCTCCAGCACGATGCGCTGCAGCTCGAGGTTCATCCGCTCCCGCGTGAGTGCATCGAGTGCCCCGAACGGTTCGTCCATCAGGAGCAGCTCGGGTTCCGTCGAAAGGGCGCGCGCGATTGCCGCGCGCTGGCGCATGCCGCCAGACAACTCCCTGGGGTACGACTTCTCGAATCCGGTGAGCCCGACGAGCTCGGCGAGCTCGGTGGCGCGGGCCCGTCGCTGGCGCTTCCCAACACCGCGCAGCTTCATCGGCAGCGCGATGTTGTCGAGCACGCTGAACCATGGGAACAGGTTGCTCTCCTGGAACACGAAGCCGAGCTTGGTGATCGCTGAGGAGTCCACCTGCGTCCCGTTCCACAGCCGCTTCCCGTCGACCTCTATCTCGCCGCTGGTCGGCGGCAGCAAGCCGCCGACCATGCGCAAGAGCGTCGTCTTTCCACAGCCCGACCGGCCGATCACCGCGACGAACTCGCCCTTCTGGATGCTCAGGTCGACGCCCGAAACGGCGTGCGTGACACCGTTCCGAGTGCGGAAGTCCCTCCCGACGTCGCGGATCAGGAGCCGTGGAACGTCGCCTTCCGCAGCATCCTTTCCGGCCGATTGCTCGACGCTCGTCGCTGCCATAGTCATACTCTCCCTACTCGCCGGCCATTCCTGACCGCGCGATGTCGTCTTTTCAGCCGCACCCTTGCTCGGGTCGTCTGCTCAGTCGGTGGGAACGAACTCATCGGTCACCCACGACTGCGGGTCGTGCCCGCCTTCGAGGAGGCCACCTTCGACATAGGTGTCGTAGGCGATCTGCCATGCTTCGGCGTCGTTCTCGATGAGTCCGTGGTCGCCGTCCGGATCGATCCACACGTTTTCCGCGTACCACGACAGCGACTCGATCGCGACCTCCTCGACGCTCAGCGCTGGAATCTCGAATTCGCTCTGCTCGAGGATCGAGATCACCTCTGCGAAATCGTTTGGAGCGTCGTCGAGGACGAACTGCATCGCTTCGCGAATCGCCGCGAGGAAGGCTCGAACCTCCTCGGCACGCTCTGCATCCTCGAGAAGCGCAGAACTCGCTATCCAGGTGTGAAGGTCGGGCGTCTCCTCGAGGCCGGCCTGTGACAGGACCGCGTCGTCGTTTTGGTTGCCGATGTAGAACGCGGTGTCGATGCTGACCATGTAGGTGGCCAACTGTCCCTGACGAACGAGTTCGAACGTCGCGCTCGTAACGGGCACGGCCTGACGCGTCACGTCGTCTCGTGCAACGCCGTTCGCGTCGAGCGTGAGGTTCAGCAGGTTCTCGCTGGTACCTCCGATCGACCCGAGGCCGACGACCTGCCCGGCCATGTCCTGGGCCGACTCGATCGGATTCGCGTCATGTGAAAGGAACCAAATCGGAGAGCCGTACGCCATCGTGCCGATCGAGCTGATCGGCTGGCCCTGTTCGAACGCGGGGAACGAGTCGAGCGAGCTCACTCGCGTGATGTCCGCTGCTCCCGAGATGACCGCCTGCATCGCCGCGGCGCTGCCTTGGACCGGCTCGAGATTGACGTTCAGCCCGTGTTTCTCGAAGTAGCCGCCCGCGTACGCGAACATCTCCGGTGTGAAGGTGATCGAGTCGAGCGGCAGGAACGTGACGACGTTCATGTCATGCAGTTCCTGGCCGTCGTCGGTGGCGCATCCCGTGAGAATGAGCGCCGCCGCGCCGACCAGGGCCGTCGCGATGCGCCCCTTCGGGGTCCGCGCAGATTTCGATGTCCCGGTACGTGCGGTGATCGTCATATCCGGAGTTCCACTCACTCGGTGGGGAGCAGGTCGTCGGTCATCCACGCACTCGGATCGTGGCTGCCCTCGACGAGGCCGGTGCCCGCGTAGCTCTCGTAGGCGGCAGCCCACTTCTCCTGATCGTTGACCAGGATGTCGCCGCCCGTCTCGGGGTTGACCCACGTCTCCGTCGTGTAGAAGTCGAGCGCCTCCTTGGCGATCGCGTCGTCGTCGAGCGCGGCGAACTGGAACTCGCCGCTCTCGCGCAGCATCTCGAGCACGTTCACGTAGTCGTTCGGCGCGTCGTCGATCACGAACTGCACGGCGTCTCGAATCGCGGCCATGAACGCCGTCACGCGCGGGCCCTTCTCGGGGTCCGCCGCCGTTTCCTCGGAGACGAGCCAGGTCTGGAAGTCGGGGACCTCATCGAGCCCGGCCGCGTCGATGACTGCATCCTCATTTTGCTGCGCGATCGCGATCGAGGTGTCGAGGCTCACGATGTAGCCGGCGAGCTGCCCCTGCTTGACGAGCTCGAATGTCGCCCCCGTCACGGGCACGCTCTGGCGCGTGACCGAATCGGGGTCGACGCCCTCGGCGTGCAGCATGAGGTCCAGCGCCTTCTCGCTCGTGCCGCCGATCGAGCCCATGCCGATCGTCTGTCCGGCCATCGACGCGCCGTCCTCGATCGGGTGCGACGCGGCCGAGGCGACGCGAATGTTCGACTTGTGCGCCATCGTGCCCACCGCCAGGAGCGGCTGGCCCTGCTCGAACGGCGGCATCGAGTCGATCGTGCTCGCGCGCGTAACGTCAGTGGCGCCGCTGATGACGGCCTGGATCGCGGCGGCCGATCCCTGCACGGCCTGCAAATCCACGTCGAGGCCGTGGTCCTCGAAGAAGCCGCCCGCGTAGGCGACCATCTCGGGCGTGAAGGTGAACGACTCGAGCGGCAGGAAGGTCACGGCGCTCAGGGGCTGCAGCTCCCCCTCACCCCCGCCCGCTCCGTCGGCCGCGCAGCCCGTGAGGGCGAGCGCCGCAGTGGCGATCACGGCCGCGGTGGTCTGTCGCAGTCTGCGCGCCGCGCCGTTGCGTGTGCGAAGTGACATGAAAGCTCCTCAGCTATCGGGCCGCTCGTCATCGGGCGGCACTGTCGCATCATCGCCCCTCAGTGGGCCCGGGCGCGGGAGGTTTTCGTTCTCCGAAACGCACCGAGCCCGGGCCGGGGGCCGGTTGGTTGTCGTGGGTGGTTCGCCTCGCGCTACGCGCGAATGGCGGTCGCCGAGTACGGTTCCTCGCGCGGCGGGTTGAGGGTGAACACCTCGACCACGGCGGACACGCCGGCGTTGTTGGCGCCCGCGACCACGATCTGCACCGAGCTCGGGAATCGCAGCACCGGCACGCGGTCGGGTTCGTCGCTCGAGGCCGCGGAGTCGGCGGTCGCGTCGGGGTGCGCGCGGGGCAGGCGCCACCGCGACTTCGTTGCGAGCGCGTCCTTGCCGACCCGCTCGAGGTCGGCGCGGTCGAGCACCGCATTCGTCGTGATGTAGTCGCGCAGTTGAGCCTTGCTCCAGCCGGCGTCGGCGAAGAGTGCGGCGTGCTCGGGCGTCAACACCAGCAGCGTGCTCGTGTACTCGTGGATCAGCGCACCCGTGCGCGCGATCGTGTCGATGAGATCCTCTGCGAGCTGTTCTGGCGTCATCGCGTGGCGCGCCTCGATGTGCACGACGGAACGGATCACGAACGCCGTCACGACGCTCTCGTCGGCGCCGAACCCGTGCTCGACGTGGAACGGCTCCCAGGGGCTCAGCTCCTCGTATTCGCCGATGACCGCCGCGTAGCGCGCGGGCGTGCCCTGCGTCGCCTGGTCGAGGAGATGCGGGCGCAGTCCGAAGACGTTATTGAGTGCAAGGCGAATCGCGCGGCCGATCGTCGCGTTGGCGCGGAAGCCCGAGCCGAACACATTGCCGGCGCAGTTGACGCCGAGCTCGGTGCGGACGGGGCCGTTGACGAGCAGGAACGGGGCCGTTCCCGTTGTCGACTGCCAAATGCCACGAACCGGATGCGGTTCCTTCGCGATCGACTCCCACGCCGCGATCACGGCGGGCACGTATTCGGGCTTGCAGCCCGCGAGCGCCGCATTGAGCGCGGCGAGCTCGACCGTGAGCTCGCGGTTGAGGTGCGGGATCCGAAAGAGCACCTCCGCCGGATCGCGATCGGTCGCCGCGAGGAACTCCTCGAGGATCGACGCGGTGACCGGGACCACGGGCATGCCATCGGTCCACTCGTTCTCAAACGCGGCCTCGATCGCCGCCCGCACGGCCCTGCCGTCGATCTCCGTCACTGTGCCGCCGGCGTCCGTCGCCATCATCTCGCTCGTCATGCCTCAACCCCCAGGATGCTCAGCACCTGCGGCAGCGCCGCCTCGGCGCGCTCGCGGATCTCGTCGTTGTTCAGGCTGGCGACCGGGTGCGGCACCGCCATGAACTGGAAGTCGGGGAAGCCCTGCACGCTCGCCATGGCGCGGCCCGACGCGAAGAAGGAGTCCGAGGTGATCGACACGGTCGGTACGCCGACACGTTCGAACAGCAGCCCGTCGGCCACCGTGGCAGCGCTGCAGGAACCGCAGTCGCCCACGGCGGTGACGACCACATCACAGTCGCGCACGATCTCATCGAGCAGCTCCTGCTTGACCGGCGTGCCGAAGTAGTCCTTCGTGTAGAGCTTCGTTGCTCCGACGCCATACCGCGTCGTGAGCAGGTCGCCGAGCGCGTTCAGCAGCAGCGTCGCGTTGGGTTTGGTGTTGTCGAGGAGTCCCACGGTGAGTCCCTCGAGGCTCACGGGGCGCGGCGAGAGCGTCGTCGCCGACGTATCGTCGGCCACCCCGGTCGGGTCGAGCATCGGCTCTAACGTAGCCATCAGCATCCCTTCATCGGTCGGCGGGCCACCTTCGGCCCGCATGCAGCGGAACTGTCGCACGGTGGGCGTAGCCCGGCGCGCGCCGTTTCGCAGGATGGAAAGCGGCACGAAGGCCTCGCGCGCGGGGGACAAAGTGGTGAGCATCCGATGCGAAGGAGCACGATGACCGACACCGAAACGACGACGTTCGTCGCGACCATCGACGACCTCGACGGGGCAGAGGGCACCGCCTTTGGCCCCTCGAGCTGGCGCGAGATCACGCAGGACGACATCGACACGTACGCCGACCTCACGGGCGACGACAACCCCATCCACGTCGACGCCGACGCCGCGGCCGCCTCGCCATTCGGCACGCGCATCGCGCACGGGATGCTCACGCTCGGCATGGTGGTGCGCCACCTCCGCGAGATCTACCGCATCACCGACACGGGAACCGGCATCGTCTACGGGTTCAACCGCATCCGGTTCCCCGCGCCGGTGCCGTCGGGCGGTCGCATCCGGGTGCGCGGCACTATCGCGAACGTCACCGCGATCGACGGCGGCGTGCAGGTCGCGCTCGAGCTCGTCTACGAGCTCGAAGGCGGCGGCAAGCCAGTCACCGTGGCGGAGCTTGTCCTGCGGCACCTGCGATGAGCGGCGTGAACACCGGGTCCCGGTCGGCGGCCGACGCGGCCGCGGACGTTTCGGCGGATAACACGGTGGCGTGGGCGCCCCACTACAGCGACCTGTGGCAGGGCATCGCGGCACGGACGCCCGAACGACGGGCCGTCGTCACGCCGCTCGGCGAGGTCACGTGGGGGCAGCTGGCGCGCGAGGCCGGCGCAGTCGCCGCGCACCTCACGCGCGCCGGCCTCGTGCAGGGCGACGCGGCGGCCACGTTGCTCTACAACCGAGCCGAGTTCCTAACGTTCCTGTGGGCGTGCCTGTCGATCGGCGTCGCGCCCGTCGCGATCAACTACCGGTACCGGGCCACCGAGGTGCGCGAGCTACTCGTCGACTCGAACTGCCGGTCATTTCTGTTCCAGGCGACCGAGCGCGACCTCGCGCTCGAGGCCGCCGACGGCCTTGACATCGATCTCATCGAGGTCGATGACGAAGCGCAGGGGTCGCCGGACGCTCGACAGGCGCCGAAAGGGGCCGGCGAGCAGCCGGTCCCACGGGCTGCCGCAGGGCACGCGCCTTCAGGAACACCGGTGCCGTACGCCGACGTCATCGCGGCGGGCGGCTCCATGCCCGCCACCGCTCCCAGCGGCGCCTGCATGCGCCTCTACACGGGCGGTACCACGGGGTCGCCGAAAGCGGTCGTGTGGGATCTCGACACGCTCCTCGTCGTGCGCCGCAACTCCACCTGGGGGCTCATCGGCGCCGAACCGCCGACGACGTTCGAGGAGGCGGTCGACATCGCGTGCGACCCCACGCGTCAGCAGCTCGTCACCCTCCCCATGAGCCCGCTGCTCCACGGCACCGCGCAATCGGCGACCATGGCGACGCTCGCGATCGGCGGCTGCGTCGTGCTGCAGGGTGCTCCCCGAATGGACGTGCAGCGTGTCTACGAACTCATCAGGGAGCACCGCGTCAATCGCGTCATCGTCGCCGGCGACGTGCTCGCACTCCCGCTTGTCGAGGCCGCGGAGGCCGGTGACGGCCTGCCCGACGTCACGTCGATCATCAGCTCCGGCATGCGACTCTCGGCCGACACGAAGCGCCGGCTCCACGCGCAGGGGGATATGACCATCGTCGATATGTTCGCCTCGAGTGAGGGCGGCCCTTACGCGCTCGGCGTCTCGAGGTCGGCCGACGAGGTCACGACGCGCATGGAGCTCACCCCCGACGCCGTGATCCTCGATGCCGAGCACCGGGCGCTCGATCCCGTGCCGGGCACCGTCGGTCTCATCGCCTTCCGCGGCATTCTGCCGACCGGGTACTTCGGCGATCCGGTCAAGACGGCCTCGTCGTTTCCCGTGATCCGCGGGCGCCGGCATCTGGTGCCCGGCGACTGGGTGCGCGTCGAGGACGACGGCCGGATCGAGCTCCTCGGCCGCGGCCGTGCCGTCGTCAACACTGGCGGAGAGAAGGTCTTCCCGGCCGAGGTCGAGCAGGCGCTGCTCGAGCACGACGCCGTCAGCGATGCCGTCGTGTTCGGCATGCCGCACCCCCGTTACGGCGAGGTGGTGTGCGCCGCCGTCGCCGTCGAGGACGGCGCCGACGTCACGGGCGGGCAACTGTCGGCGTTCGTGGGCCAGCGGCTCGCCGGTTACAAGAAGCCGAAACACGTGTTTCTGCGGACGAGCCTCGACCGCTCGGTGACGGGCAAGATCCCCCTCGAACGCCTTCGCGACGAGGCGGCGGCCGAGCTCGGACCCGCCAGGGCATGACACCGCTGCCGACCGATCTCCTGGGGTACCGAGACGAGCTGCTGTCCGGCGCGGAGCACGCGAAGCTCGACGAGTTGCGCGCCTTCCTCGAGGCCGAGGCGCGTCCCCACCTCGCCAGCTGGTGGGAGCGCGCCCACTCCCCCGTCGAGCTGCGACCCGGCTTGGCGGCGCTGCGGCTCGAGGATGACCCGTCGCTGCTCGGGAGCCCGCACTCGCGCGCTCCCGAGCCGGCGCTGTCCCCGTACTACGTCGGCTTCAAGCACTTCGAGTTCCAGCGCTTCGACGCGTCGATCGCCACGCTCTACGGCGGCAACGTCGGCATGTTCCGCACCGTGCTGCGCGGGGGTGCGTCGCCGGAACAGCTCGCGAGCCTCGAGCCCGGCATCCTGTCGTTCGAGACGACCGGATGCTTCGCGCTCACGGAGCCCGATCACGGCTCCGACGTCGCGCGCGGCATGGAGACGACCGCGGAGCGCCATGGGCACGGCGAAGGCGCCACATGGACGATCCGGGGGCGCAAGCGCTGGATCGGCAACGCGAGCGTCTCCGACCTGATTCTCGTCATCGCCCGCGACGCCGGCGATGGCGAGGCGCGCGCATTCCTCGTTCCGCGCACGGCTCCCGGCGTCGAGATCACGGATATCCCTGGGAAGATCGCGTTGAGGATGGTGCGCAACGGCGACATCGTGCTCCGCGACGTGCGTGTGCCCGAATCGAGCCGGCTGCCGGGCATCACGCACTTCGCCGACATCGCGCGCATCCTCGGCGACCTGCGGTTCGTCGTCGCGTGGAATGCCGCCGGCATGCAGGCGGGCGCATACGAGGCGGCGGTTCGGCACGCGACCGAGCGGGAGCAGTTCGGCCGGCCGATCGGCGGGTTCCAGCTCGTGCAGGAGCAGCTGGCGCGAATGCTCGGGAACGTCACGGCGACGCTCGCGCTGGCCGCCCGCATCACCGAGCTGCGCCTCCGCGACGAGTTCACGGGAGAGATCGCATCGCTCGCGAAGGCCTTCGCCGCGGCGCGCCTGCGCGAGACCGTCGCGCTCGGTCGCGGCATCGGCGGCGGCGACGGCCTGCTCGTCAAGAACGACCTGGGCCGGTACTTCGCCGACGCGGAGGCCGTCTACACCTACGAGGGAACCCACGAGATGAACTCGCTCATTGTGGGAAGGGCCGCGACGGGTCTCAGCGCCTTCACGCCCCGGTCGTCGCCGGCCGGATAGAGCGGCGGCGTGGTGCCCGCGCCACGGTTCGGCGGCGTGGTGCCCGCGCGACGGTTCACCGGCGTCGCGCGGCACCGCGCCGTGCGGCCCCGCTCCTGAGCCGCTGCGGCCCTACTCCCCCTTGCCGGGATCAGGGGACCCCGCACTGCCGACATTGCCGCGCGCAGCCGCGCTCATGCCGCCGCCGTCGACCGAGAACACCTGGCCGGACACCCACCTCGCCTGCTCGGTGAGCAGGAAGAACCCGGCAGAGGCGATGTCCCACGAGTTGCCCTCGATCTGCATCGCCACACTCTTGCGGCGCAGCTCGCGGCGGTCCTCGGTCATGCCCTTGGCCGCGAACGCGCCCCAGATCATGCCGACGCGCACGCAGTTCACGCGAATGCGCCGAGACGCGAGCGTCTGCGAAGCGCCGATCGTGAGCTTCTCGAGCGCGTGCTTGGCGAAGGTGTAGGCCATTCCGGGGCCACGACCCTCGGTCGCACCCGACGACACGGTGACGATCGCCCCGCCGTCTTCCATGGCGGGCGCGACGTGCTTGATCAGCATCCACGCCGACTTGAAGTTCAGCGTCATGGTCGCGTCGAACTCCTCTTCGCTGACCGTGAGGATGCTCTCGACGCTTCCCCCGCCGATCGAGTCGGCGACGACGTCGATTCGGCCGAACCGTTCCTTCGCCGCGGCAACCGCCGTTTGGCACGAGGCGTCGTCCATGATGTCGAGCTCGATCCACTCGGCATCGACGCCGAGCTCCCGGATCAGCTCGACGGCGCGTTCGCCCGCCTCCCGATCACGGTCGAGCACCGCCACGTTGGCGCCGCTTCGCGCGCACAGCCAGGCGATCCCGAATCCGACCCCGCCCTCGGGGCCGCTCAGGCCGCCACCGGCGATGGCCGCCACCTTCCCGGTCAGCCACGGGCCCTCCGCCGTAGCCAGGGGGTCGGAGATGGCCTGCCGCCACTTCTCGTCAATCGTCACGAATGTTCCTCTCAGTTGTGCGGCACGCGCCGTTGCGAGCGGGTCGCCGTCAGTGAATCCGGAACGCCTTGCCCGGCCAGCGCGAGAACACGCGCACCACCATCGAGATGGCCGCGTTGGGCGACCCTCCGACCACGATGGGCAGGTGCTCCGGCGTGGGCTCGGCGAAGACGGGGTGGAAGTGGTCGTCATCGAACCGCTGATCGCCGCGGCTGAGCGCCTTCCCGACCGCGGCGAGCTGCGCCTCGGTCTTTCCGGCGTGCTCGACGAGCCACTCGCGTACGTCCTGCTTCGACCAGCCGGCCTCGGCGAGCACGCGCGCGTGGTCGGGGTTGAGCACGAGCAGGCACGCCGAGGTGGGGAAGATCCACGGACCGGTCCGCTGCATCGAGTCGGCGAAGTCGCGCAGCACCTCGATCGGGTCGTTGAAGTGCCGGTTATCGACGAACTCGCTCGTGCGCGCCAGGATGACGCTCACGGCATCGGCCCCCTCGTCGAGCCCGAGCTCGGTGGCGAACGACTCCCAGGGGCTGCGTTCCTCGGCCTCGCCGAAGCACTGCGCCCACCGGCCCGGCACGCCCTGCGTCGCCTGCTCGAGCTCGTGAGGCACGACGCCGAGGCTGTTTCGCACGGTGAGGCCGATGGCCCTCGGGATCGTCGCGTTCGGCCGGAAACCGGGGCCGAAGATGCCGCCTGCGCTGTTGAGTTCGAGCCGCTGACGGATGGGCCCGTTGACGATGACGACGGGCGAGGGTCCGCTCGTCGACTGCCATGCTCCGCCAATCGCCGTGCGGTCGGCCGAAAGCGCCTCCCAGGCCGTCAGCACGACGGGCAGGTACTCGGGCCGGCATCCGGCCATGATCGCGTGCACGGTGATGTCGCGCACGGTCGCCTGCTTGTCGAGTTGCGGCAGCCGGGCCAGGATCTCGTCCGGGTCGCGGTCGGTGTGCGCCAGGAAGCGCTCGACCTCATCCTCCGTTGCCGGGAGCGTCGGCAACCCGTCGGTCCAGCCGCGGTCGAAGAGGTGCTCTGCGACGGCACGCGCGGCGGCCGGGTCGAGCTCGGAGCTCCCCGACTGCGCATCGTCCGCGACCTCGATCGCGGCGGGGCCTCCCGTAGGTGCGGGCGCCGTCATCGAGCCGCGCCCGCCGCTGCCGATGCCACGATGCGACCGACCACGTCATCGACGAGCGCCCGGCCGCGCTCGCGCACGCCCTGGTCGTCGAGGTTCGCGACGGGGTGGCTCGTAACGATGAAATCGAAGTCGGGGGCGCCCTTGAGCTTCGCCATCGCGCGGCTGTTGCCCTCGAAGGCGTCGGTGCAGATGACGGCCGCCGGGATGCCGTTCGCCTCGAGGGCGATGCCGTCAGCCACCGCGGCGGCGCTGCAGGACCCGCAGTCGCCGACGCCGATCACGAGCACGTCGACCTCGTCGCGGAGGTCCTGCAACTGCTCGTCGCTGAAGGGCATGGCGAACTGTCGCTTGGTCCGGCGCACGACCTGCCCGAGGTCGAACCGTTCACCGAGCCCATCTGCAAGGGCGTCGAGGATCTCGGCCGCATTGCGCTTGGTGTTCTCGAGGACTCCGACGCGCAGCCCGTCGAGGCTCTCGACGCGGAGTGGTCCTCCTGCGACGCTCGCCGGCTTCGTTGCCTGCGTCGAAAGTGAGGAAATCGTGGGATCGAGGATCTGTTGCGTTGACATGTGTGCTCTCCGTTCACGTCCGCCACAATGCTGACGCTGCGCAACACCGCAATGCACCGCCGCTTCCGCGGCACGGAACCCCGTCCGCTTCCCGCCCGGCCCGCGTTCGGACGCGCAACGAGGCCCATTCCATCGAGTGGAAGAATCGTTGGTGGAGCGGGCATCCAGCGACCAGCATTGGCGCAGGTCGAAGCGGGGCGCTGCCCGGCGACGACGCGCAACGATGAATGGAGCCCGCATGTCGCAGACCGGTCTCGAGACCTCCCCGCCGTCGACGGTGTCGTGGGAACAGCTGCAGGAGCATCAGGTCGCGATGTTCCGCGACCTGCAGAACCGCCTCACGCAACACGAGGTGTGGCGGTCGCGCATCGGCCACCTGCAGCCGGTGGACGCGTACGCAGCCCTCCGGGATGTGCCGTTCACCACGAAGCACGACCTCCGCGACGCCCAGGTGGAACCCGACCCGACGAAGCCTCTCGGCGCCTTCCAACTCGCCAGCACCGATCAGCTCGTGCAGATCACGAGCTCGTCGGGCACGACCGGCGCGCCGACCTACTTCGGCGTCACGGCCAACGACCTCGACCGCTGGCGCGCCGGCATCGGCAACGCGTACCGCACGGCCGGCGTCGAGCCCGGCACCATCGTCGCCCTCACGACCGGCATGGCGATCGTCGCGGGCGGCATGCCGTACGCCGACGGGATCCGATCGGCGGGCGGAGCGCTCGCCTGGATCGGCGGTCAGACGACCGCGCGGATGGCGACGGCCATGCAGCGCCTTCGCGTGAGCGTGCTGGTGGCCACCGCCTCCTTCGCCACGCACTTCGCGAACCGGTGCGAAGAGCTGCTCGGCGTGCCGGCGCCCGAGCTGGCCGTGAGAACGGTCATTGCCGGCGGGGAGCCCGGGGCCGGCGTGCCCCACATCCGCCAGAGCATCCTCGACGCGTGGGGGGCGACCCGCGTAAGCGAATTCATGGGCCTCGGCGACGTGCTCCCCGCGCTGTGGGCCGAGTGCGAGGCCGGTGGAGGCATGCACTTCACCGCTGCCCCAGACGTGCTGGTCGAGCTCATCGACCCCGAGACGCACGAGCACGTGCCGTGGGAGCCGGGCGCGACCGGCGAGGCGATCTACACGACCCTCACGCGCGAGGCGTGCCCGGTCGTCCGCTTCCGGTCCGGCGATCAGCTGCTCGTCACGGGTGTCGAATGCGCCTGTGGCCGCACGGCACCGACCGTGCGCTGCGTCGGCCGCACCGATGACATGCTCATCTACAAGGCCATGAACGTCTACCCGTCGTCGATCCGCGAGGTCGTACTCGACACGGCCTCCGACGTGCTCAGCGGCACCATGCGAATCCGCAAGGAGACGAAGGACCAGGTGCGCTTCGATACGCCGCTGCCGCTCGAGGTCGAGCTACGCGAGGGGCTCGACGCCGCCACTGCCGAAGGGCCCCTCCGGGCGGCCGCCGACGCCGTTTCCGAGCGGTTGCGCGTGCGCGTCGCGATCGAGCCGCGGACCCACGGCGAGATCCCCATCAGCGATTACAAGAACGCCCTCACCTACGTCGAGGGCACGAACCCCTACGCCTGAAACGGCGAGGCGGCGGCGCTCGCGCATGACCGCCACGATGAAGACAAGGAGCATCCCATGGCCCCCAGCATCGACGAACTGCGCACCATGCTCGAGACCGACGGCTTCGGGCTCGAGATCAACGAGCAGCCCGACCGGACGCACGTCGAGGTCGTCATGACCTCGCCCGACGCGTGCGCCGACTGCATCGTGCCCGAGTCGATCATGCGCATGTACCTCGAGCCGGCGCTCGGCGTGCAGGGTGACGCACTGACGATCTCGTACCCGCCCGAGTCGGCCTCCCCGACTTCGACGTCCTCGACGGCAGGTGCAGACACGACACCATGACGCGCGCGCCTCGCCGTCTCACCGCTGTCCCCACTGGTGACGAGGTAACGTTGAACGAGCGGCCGCCGCAGCAGAATGCGGCGCAGAAGGTCAACGTTGAATGCCGCGGACGGGGGGCATCGGTGGTTTCGGCAGTCGCATCAGAGGCGGCAGGGAACGAGCAGGAGGCTCCGAAGCGCACCGCCGCGCAGCGCGTGCTGTCGGTGCTCGGCGCCTTCGCGCACGGCGACGGCTCGCTGCGGCTGTCGGAGATCAGCCGGCACGCTGACCTGCCCCTGCCGACCGCGCACCGCCTCGTACGCGAACTGCTCGAGTGGGGCGGCCTTGACGTCGACGAGCAGGGGCGGTACCGGCTGAGCCGCCGGTTCCTCGACCTTGCCTCGGCCTCGACGAGCGGCATGCGCATGCGCGAGCTCGCGGTGCCACACCTCGTCGACCTGCACCGCCGTACGGGGTTGTCGGTGCAGCTCGCTGTGCGCGACGACCATGAGGTCGTGTACCTCGATGCGCTCCGCGCTCACCCCAACTGGAGCGGCGCGAACCGGATCGGCGGTCGCCTGCCGCTGCACGTGACGGCGACGGGCCTCGTGCTGCTCGCGGATGCTGCGCCCGACGACATCGAAGACTTCGCGTCGAAGCACCTCAGCCGCTTCACCGAGTTCAACCCCGCGACGCCGAGCGAGCTGAAGGCCGTCCTCGCGCGCGTGCGACGCGACGGGTACTGCATCTCGGAGAAGTTCGTCGCGCACGGCGCCGGTGCGATCGCGGCGCCGATTCACGACAGCTCGGGAAAGGTCGTCGCAGCGATCGGGGCGGTGTTCCGTACCGGCACCCAGTCGCCGGCCCCGCTCGTCGACCCCGTCCGCCTCTACGCCACGCGTATCTCGGCCGCTCTCTCGGCGAACTCGACCCCGCTCGACCAGCGCACGATCGACTTCAATCGCCGTCGGGCTGGCATCGTCAGCTCGTAGCCGCACCGGTGCCGGGCGGCGTCAGCCGCCGAGCAGGTTCAGCAGGCCGACGAGCGCGGGCGCCGCGAGCGCGACGATGACGATCGTGGCCAGGAGCTTGACTCGCGGCGACCTCGATCGCTGCTGGATATCGTCGTCGTCCGGTTCGGGGCGCTCGGCGCGCGGCTCGCCGGGCAGGTCGCCAAGGGTCGGCATTCGTCTCCGTTCCTACGGTCGGGATGCGCGGGGCGCGAGCTGGGGTCGGGCGACCGCGGTCGTTCCCGCCAGCGTACCGGCCGCCGACCGCCGCGCCGCCTGACCACCGCTAGTCGGCGCTGAGGTCTCGCCGCCGGAACCCGGCCGCCGCGACCGCGATCAGTCCGGCAGCTGCCAACGTCAGGATCACCATCGCAACCGTGTTGACGTCGTCGGCCGGATACTCCCCGATGTGCCCGAACGGCGACAGGTCTTCCGCCCACGCGGGAGCATCCATGATCGGCCCGAAGAATCCCACGAGGAACGCGTAGGCGAACACTGCCCAGGCCAGCCCGATCAGCCGGGGGGCGAACGCGTAGAGGCCGACGGCGAGGGCGAGCACGAACCACACGGCGGGCACGTGGACGAGGTGGCCGAGCAGCACCGGTCCGAAGAGCTCGCCGTCGCCGACGCTGACGGCTGCCCCGATCGCATCGCCGAGTCCCGCGAAGGTCTGCAGCACGACGACACCGAGCGCCGTGACGGCGCTCCATGCGAGAAGCCAGGCGGGCCGCCCGACGGCCGTGGCGAGCACCCCCTCAGTGCGTCCGCGCGACTCCTCCGCGCGCAACGACTGCGCCGAGAGGATCACGAAGATCGTGGACAGCATCGCGAACAGCAGGCCCATCATGCCGAGAAAGCCGAGCAGCAGGTCGTCGTCGCCGCCGAACAGCGCGAGCACGTCCGGCGAGAGGTCGGCGAAACCCTGCAGCATCGCGTCGGTGAACCCGCCATATGCGAGACCCGTCGCGAAGAACGCGGCCGACCAGCCGACGATCGCCCCTCGCTGCAGCCGGAACGCCAGTGCGAGCGGGCTGGAGAGCCAGGCCGCGGCGCGCGCGCGGCCTATCCGTGCCGCGACGATGCCGGCGCCGAGGTCGCGTCGGGTCGTCAGCGCGTAGCCGATTGCGGCGAAGCAGGCGAAACACGCGACCGATACGAGGAGCGGGCGGAGGTCGTCTGACCGGTACGGTGCGACAAACTGCGACCAGCCGATCGGCGAGAGCCATGACAGCCATGCGAGATCACCGCCCTGTCCCGCCGACATGTCGCCGAGGCCCCGCACGAGGAAGGACGCGCCGAGCACGGCCCCCGCGGCGCCCGACGCCGTTGCCGAGAAGGCCGAAAGCTGCACGCACGCGGCCGTGATGCCCGCGAAGGCGAGGCCTGCCGCGCCGACGCTGGCGGCGAGCACGAAGCTGCCGGCCGGATCGAACCCGAGTGCCGCGATCGTGCCCCCCATGAGTGCGGCCGTGACAAGGTCGAGGATCAGCGCGATCGCCAGGGCGACCGTGAGGGGGGTGTAGCGGCCGACGACACCGGCGCGCACGAGCTCGGCCCGGCCCGTTTGTTCCTCGACGCGGGTGTGCCGCGCGACGAACAGGATGTTGCCGATGCACGCGCCAATGATGAGATACAGGCCGTAAGCGCCGGCGAAGAAGCGCTCGATCGAGACGGTGTCGTCGAAGCTGCGCCCCATGAGGAGGGCCGCCGCCGGGTTCTGCCCGAACGCGGCGAACGCCGCGAGGTCGTCCGGCGTCGGGAACAGCATCTCGAGCGCCGTGGCGAAGTACGCCGCCAGCACGGCGAGGCCGATGATCCACGCGGGAAGCCGGATGCGGTCGCGACGCAGAGCGAAGCGCAGGAGGGGCCAGAATCCCGCGAGCTCGCCGGCGCTCCCACGGTGGGCGGACCTCGCCCCCCGCGGGGCGGCGCCTGGTTGCGGAGCCGACGTCCGGGCCGACGTTGCCGCCGTCATCGGCGCGACCCTGCGATGTGGCGTCCATGACCCGCGGCACCGTCGGCATCCGTTGTCGCCCCGCCCGCGCCAGACGCCGATGCGTCGCCGCCGGACTCCCTCGCGGGGCCGTCGCCGTAGTGGCGCAGCAGCAGCTGCTCGAGCGTCGGCGGTGTCGCCGTGATACCGGTCACGCCGGCCGCGGCGAGCGTGCGCATGACGGCGCCGAGGTGTTCGTTGTCGACGTCGAGGTGCGCCTGACCGCCCTCGTGGCGCACATCGTGCACGCCAGCTGACTCGGCCAGGCCGGTGATGGGCCTCTCGGTCGCGACGGTCACGGACGTGCGCGTGAGGTGGCGCAGCTCGCGCAGTGATCCGGTCTCGACGACGATGCCCTGGCGGATGATCGAGACCCGGTCGGCGAGCGCTTCGACCTGGGCGAGGATGTGGCTCGAGAGCAGCACGGTGCGGCCCGCTTCGACGGCTTCGCGGATGCACCGCTGAAACACCGCCTCCATCAGGGGGTCGAGGCCGGAGGTCGGTTCGTCGAGGATGAGCAGCTCGACATCGCTCGCGAGTGCCGCGACGAGCGCGACCTTCTGCCGGTTGCCCTTCGAGTATGTACGGCCCTTCTTGCGCGGGTCGAGGTCGAAGCGTTCGCACAGCTCGTCGCGCCGGCGTCGATCGAGGCCCCCGCGGAGCCGTCCGAGCAGGTCGATGGCCTCGCCACCCGTGAGTCCCGGCCAGAGCTCGACGTCGCCGGGCACGTAGGCGAGCCGTCGGTGCAGCGGCACGGCCTTGCGCCACGGGTCGGCCCCGAGCACGCGAGCCTCGCCGCTGTCGCGGCGAAGCATCCCGAGAAGGATACGGATGGTCGTCGACTTGCCGGCGCCGTTCGGGCCGAGAAAGCCGTGCACCTCGCCACTCGCGACTGAGAGGTCGAGCCCGTCGAGGGCGGTCATGCGGCCGAAGCGCTTGCGCAGTCCGCGCGTTTCTATCGCCAGCGGCGCGGCGTGGCGCGGTGCGGCGGCGTCTGTCGTGGTCATGGGTCGTTCCTCTCGTCGGAGGTTAAGAAGGTGCTGCGGTGTCGTGAGGCGGCGTCGGAGTCTCGCCCGGCGGGTCGGAGACGTATTCGAGGTAGGCCTCGAGCAGCGTGTTGTCCGTGAAGAAGCCCTCGGTGAAGATCTCGAGCGCGGGCAGCGCGATCTTCGCCATGAGCTGCTCCCACCACGCGTCGGTCTCGGCCTCGCCCTCCCGAGTGCGGGAGAACTCAAGCAGAGCGGCGCCGAGGCTCATGCTCACGAGGAACCGCGCCCGCGCGGCCTCGTCGCGACTGGGACGGGCGACGCCCCGCTCGACTGCTTCGGCCACGTACTCGCGCGCATCGGCGATCATGTGGTCGAGGAACGTCCCGGATGCCTCACCACCGGCCAGGATCGCGCGGAACGCGTAGAGGACGACTGGTCGGTACTCGGCGATGTGCCCGAGTTGAGCCAGCATGCCGCCCGGCGACTGCTGCATCGCCTCGGTCTTCGAAGCCCGAATCACCGCGAAGACATGCTGATCACACGATTCCCGCAGCGCCTCCTTCGAGCCATAGTGCTTGATGACGCTCGCCGCGCTGACTCCGGCGTCGGCGGCGATGGCGCGGACGCTCGCGTCGAACCCACTGCGGCCGAAGCGGTCGATCGCGGCATCGCGGATGCGCGCGCGCATCGTGAGGTCGGCCGAATCAATGAGTGAACTCATGTTCACAATCGTAAACACGTGTTCACGCGCGGTCAAGCCTCAGCCACCGGCGCGGCATCCGGAGACGCGAAACGCCCGCTGGAACTCCGCCGGGCTACCAGGCGTGGCGTTCACGACCCGATGTCGGGTAGCGGATGTCCGACTCGGTAGCCCGCGCTCCGTGGTGCCCCACCCGGGATTCGAACCCGGACCTTGAGCGATTTTAAGTCGCCTGCCTCTGCCGTTGGGCCAGTGGGGCTCGCGGTCCGCCGCAAACGCGAGCGGGGCCACCGCATCCGACGATACGGCGACCCCCCTCGGGAACGAATCCGGCTAGCTGTTGGCGGCAGACGAGCTGGCGGCGGAATCGTTCGTGCCGGCGACTGCGTCCGTCTTCGCTGCGTCGGCCTTCGGGGCGTCAGCCTTCGGGGCGTCAGCCTTCGCCGCGTCGGCCTTCGGGGCGTCGGCCTTCGGGGCGTCAGCCTTCGCGGCGTCAGCCTTCGCGGCGTCGGCCTTGGGGGCAGTCGACGCCCCCGGCTTGGCGGTCGTTCGTCTCGACGCCGTCGAGCGCGAGGAGGCGGGCTTGGCCCCGGCCGGCTTCGCCGCTGCGGGCTTGGCGGGCTCAGTGTTCTGTTCGGTCTTCTGCTCAGACTTCTGCTCGGTCTTCTGCTCGCCCGGAGCATCGCTCGCGCCCGAACCTGTGCCCTGGTCATCCGCCTGAGGCTTCGGACGCGCCGCGAACCGCTCGAAGAAGCCGCGGGGGTTGCCGATCTCGGGAATCGAGACGAAGTCACGGCCGAGCAGGAACTCGTTGAGCCAGTCGCTCACGACGCGGACCTTGCGCTCGAACGTCGGCATGGCGAGGCCGTGGTAGCCGCGGTGCGCCAGCCACGGCAGCGCGCCGTCGAGCTGGATGTCGTTCATCCGGAACGAGCCGAGCCATGGGCCGAGGCCAGCCACTGCGCCGAGGTTCTCGTGGTAGTAGTCGCGCGGTGCCTCGCCCCGCAGCGTCGACACGAGGTTGCCCGCGAGATGCTTGGCCTGACGAACGGCGTGCTGCGCGTTCGGCACGCAGAACCCGCCGACGCCGCCCCCGGACAGGTCGGGCACGGCGGCGACATCACCCGCCGCCCAGGCGTCGCGCACGACGCCGTCATCGCCCTCGACGCGGAGGTCGGCGCGCGCACGCAGGCGGCCGCGCTCGTCGACGGGCAGGTCGCTGAACGACTTCACCAAGGGCGCCGCCTGCACACCGGCCGTCCACACGATCACGTCGGTCGGGTACTCGTCGCCCGTCGACGTCTTGACGACGCCGTCGACGGCGCTCTCGACCATCGTGTTGAGGTGGATGTTCGCGCCCCGCTCGGCGAGCGCGCGGATCACGTTCTCGGCGCCCTCCTCCGTGACCTCCGGCATGATGCGGCCGGCGGCCTCGATGAGGTGGAAGTGCACGTCGTCGAACTGCAGCGACGGGTAGTCCTCGAGCAGCGCCGTCGCGAGCGAGCGCATCTCGGCGAACGTCTCGATCCCGGCGAAGCCGCCGCCGACCACGACGAATGTGAGCAGACGGTCTCGGGCATCACCCGGGGGCAACGTCGAGGCGAGGTTGAAGTTGTCGATGATCTTGTCGCGCACCCACACGGCCTCTTCGATGGCCTTCATGCCGATCGCGTTGTCCGCGATCCCGGGCGTCGGGAACGTGCGCGAGACGGAGCCCGCCGTCACCACGACGATGTCGTAGTCGAACTCGAAGGAGTCGTCGTCGCCCCGCACGATGGTCGCCACCTTGTTCGCGTGGTCGATCTGCGTGACGCTCGCCGTCAGCACACGCGTCCGCTTGAGGTGGCGGCGGTGGGAGACGACCGCGTGCCGAGCTTCGATGTGGCCGCCGACGACCTCCGGCAGGAACGGCTGGTACGTCATGTAGGGCAGCGGATCGGCGAGGGTCACCTGCGCTTCACCCGGACGGAGCTTCTTTTCTAGCTGCCAGGCGATGTAGAAGCCGGCATAGCCGCCGCCCACGATGAGAATCTTCGTCACGATGAGTTGACCTCTCTAGCTGAATCGTTCTTCGCGAACCCCGCTCCATGCTAGTCATGCGAAGTCATCGAGCCTGCACGCGTCTCGCACGTTGGAATTGAGTTGCGGCCCCAAGCTGCTCCGCCGACTCATGGTCGGTCAGGCTTCGGCTGCCGGGGCGTTCGCGCCGACCGGCCCGGGGTCTGCGCACTCGCAGACGGACGGCCCCCAGCTCGACGCAGCGAGCGCGAGGTCGCCAACGGGGTTGACGCCGGGCCCGGCGGCGAGCGCGTGCGCAGCGAGCGCGTGCAAGCACTTGACCCGCGTCGGCATGCCGCCGGCGCTCACGCCCGCGATCTCGTCGACACGTTCGATCGCGTCGCGCTGCGCGACGTATGCGTTGTGCGCTCGGCGGTAGGCGGCGGCCAACGCCTCGTCCTCAGCCAGCCGCGACTGCCAATCGGCCATGAGCCCCTCCGCCTCGAGCCGCGACATCGCGATCGTCGCGGCCGGATGCGTGAGGTAGAACAACGTGGGGAAAGGGGTGCCGTCGTCCAAGCGCGGGGCCGTCACCACAACGGTCGGGTTGCCGCAGGCGCAGCGTGCGGCGATGCCGAGCACGCCGCGCGCGGGGCGACCGAGCTGCAGCGACACGACCGCGATATCGCGCTCGCTCGCCGCTTCGTAGGTGACGGATGTGCCCGCCTCGGAACCCCGCGAGGCGCCGGCACCGGTGGACTCGTGGTCCGGATGCTCCCGTGCGGTCACGGCGTTCCCTCCGGCGTCTCGGCACCGGCGGGTCCGGGGGCGTTCGCGAAGCCGCTCGTCACGAACGACTGCCCGAGGGCCTCGAGCCAGTCGGTGTCGGTCTCGTACATGTCGGCTTGCGCCGGCGTCGGCTCCTGGACCGGCGGCGGCGCGTCGCTATCGGTCACGAGGTACGACGTCTCCCCCGGCATCACGAACAGCAGCCGTCCACGCGCCTGCGCCTGGACGTAGGCGGGGTCGCTCCACCTCGCCTGCTCCGTCTGCAGCTCGATGATCTCGGTCTCGACGGTGGCGAGGTGGTGCTGCAGGTCCGCGATGCGCTGGCGCTGAGAGATGAATTGCTGCAGCGTCGGCGCGAGCACGGTCACGCCGAGCAGCACCGTCACGAGCATGATGACGGTGCCGCCGCTCGGCCGCACGATGCGGCGCGTTCGCGACTCGGGCTTGACCACGGTGTTCCTCTCGAGCTGGCGTCGGTCGTGCGCGGATGTCAGCGCGCACGATGGGCGTGCACACGCATTGTGGCGCACAAGCGGCGAACGGGCCGGGAAGGTTCCCGGCCCGTTCGCCGATGAATGCCGGGAGTTCGGTTCTACTCCGAGGGCGTGAAACGCGGGAACGCGGAGCGGCCGGCGTAGACGGCAGCGCTGTCGAGCTCTTCCTCGATGCGGAGCAACTCGTTGTACTTGGCGACGCGGTCGCTGCGGGCGGGGGCGCCGGTCTTGATCTGGCCACAGTTCGTGGCGACCGCGAGGTGGGCGATCGTCGTGTCCTCCGTCTCGCCCGAGCGGTGCGAGAGCACCGCCGTGTAGCCGGAGCGCTGGGCGAGGGCGACGGCGTCGAGCGTCTCAGTGAGGGTGCCGATCTGATTGACCTTGACGAGGATCGAGTTGGCGGCACCCGCCGTGATGCCACGCTGCAGCCGCTCGGGGTTCGTGACGAAGAGGTCGTCGCCGACAAGCTGCACCCGGTCGCCGATCGCCGCGGTGAGGGCCGCGTAGCCGTCCCAGTCCTCCTCGGCGAGCGGGTCTTCGATCGAGACGATCGGATAGTCGGCGATGAGCTGCTCGTAGAAGGCCGTCATCTCCGCCGAGGTGAGCTCGCCGCCCTCGAAGTGGTAGGCGCCGTCCTTGAAGAACTCGGTCGAGGCGACGTCGAGACCGAGCACGATGTCGCTGCCGAGGCGGTAGTCGGTCGTGCCGATCGCCTCGACGATGAGATCGAGCGCCGCTCGTGTGCCCGGCACCTCGGGAGCGAAGCCGCCCTCGTCGCCAAGGCCGGTCGAGAGGCCCTTCGACGCGATGGTCTTCTTGAGCGCGTGGTAGACCTCGGCACCCCAGCGCAGGGCCTCCGAGAAGGTCTCGGCGCCGATCGGCAGGATCATGAACTCCTGCACGTCGACTCCGGTGTCGGCGTGGGCGCCGCCGTTGATGATGTTCATCATCGGCACCGGCAGCACGTGCGCGTTCGGGCCGCCGACGTATCGGAACAGCGAGAGCCCGGCCGAGTCGGCCGCGGCCTTCGCGACCGCGAGGCTGACCCCCAGGATGGCGTTGGCGCCGAGGCGCGACTTGTTGTCGGTGCCGTCGAGGTCGATGAGTTCCTGGTCGACGATGCGCTGGTCGTCGGCATCGAGCCCCTCGATCGCCGGCTCGATCTCGTCGGTGACGGCGTCGACGGCCTTCAGCACGCCCTTGCCGCCGTAGCGCTCGTCGCCGTCGCGCAGTTCGTACGCTTCGAAGGCGCCGGTCGACGCCCCCGACGGAACGGCCGCGCGAGCGGCGGAGGTGTCGTCGAGCAGCACCTCGACTTCGACGGTCGGGTTGCCTCGTGAATCGAGGATTTCGCGTGCGTGGATCGCGTCGATGGTTGCCACGTTGAGGCTCCTCACAGATCGAAACTCGCGCAGGTTGTGCGCAGGGTCGGCCGCGCCGCCGCGGCCTCGGACAGCCTATCGGCCGGGGCCGGGCGAGCGCGGACGGCCGTCACCGCGCGACCCGGCGCATCGTGTCCGGAACTCGGACAGCTGAACGACAGGGCCCTCGGGCAGACTTGCACGTACGTTCACGAGGAGGTGGCCGTGTCAGCAGTGTCAGTCGCAGTCGTCGAGCAGTGGGAAGCGTTCCAGCAGGGCGGGGCACCGCGCGACGTGCCTCGCCAGATCCTCGACTCGTGGAAGCGTTCGAAGTGGAACCGCATCCGCCCGGACACGTTGCCGGTCCCCTGGCGCGAGGTGCCGGATGACGTGCCGCTGCTGCGAACGGCTGAGCCGATCCTCGCCCACGCGACCGACTCCCTTCCCACCTCGCAGACGGCACTCTCGCTCGCCGACGAGCACGGGCACATCGTGTGGCGCTGGGCGTCGGACACCGATTTCGCCCGCACCCTCGACCGCGGCGATATGCAGTACGGCTCCGTCTTCGACGAGGCGGCTATCGGCACCAACGGCATCGGCACCGCCCTGCACACTGGGCGAACGGCGGTCGTCATCGGCGCCCAGCACTACGTCCGCGAGTACCACCGCTGGGCGTGCGCGGCGGCACCCGTGCGGCATCCGCGCACGGGCCGGATCGTTGGGGCGGTCAACGTGTCGACCCGCGCGGAGTATGCGAACGGCTTCCTCCGCATCGCCGTCGACGCGACCGCCCGGCAGCTCGAGCAGGCACTTGAGCTCGACTTGACCTCGAGCGAGCGCACCCTCCACGACGCGTTCCGCCTGCGCGCCGCCCGGTCGAGCTCGCCGCTCGTCGCCGTCAACGCCAAGACCCTCATCACAGACGCGAGCTCGGCGCGCCTTTCGCTCAATCACCGGATGCTGTGGCGGCGAGTGCGCGATGCCGCGGGCGGTGCACGCGTCGAGATCGGCGACGACCTCTCCGCCCGCGTGGTGTTCGTCGACGACCACGAGACGGCCGCCGGCGCGATTCTCGAGCTCGTTGCCCGCCGCACGCCCGCGGAGCGCGCGACCGACGACGCCGAGCCGCCGGCAGCAAGACGGCTCACGCCGCTCGAGCATGCCGAATTCACCACGATTCGCGAGGCACTCGACCGCTCCGGTGGTCGAAAGACCGAGGCGGCCCGCTACCTCGGCATCTCGCGCAGCACGCTGTACGAGAAGCTGCGCCACTACCAGCTGGGGTAGCCGTAGCCGCCCGCGCATCGCACGCGCATCGCGGCGGCACGTCGACGACGCCGACGCGCGCTCGAACGCCTGACGAACCCGCACGATCCGCCAACGAAAAGGAGCAACGATGACCGTTCCCAAGCCCATCGTCAACACGCCCGTCAACAAGCTGCGCTTCGGCATGTTCATGCCGCCGATGAACTCGCCGGCAACCCAGAACCCGACGACGTCGCTGCTCCGCGACATCCAGACGATCCAGCTCATGGACACGCTCGGCTTCGACGAGGTCTGGGTCGGCGAGCATCACAGCGCCGGCACCGAGATCATCGCCGACCCGCTGACGTTCATCGCACACGTCGCGCCGCAGACCCGCAACATCAAGCTCGGCACGGGCGTCGTCTCCATCCCGTACCACAACCCCCTCATGATCGCCGACCGGGCGATCCTCGTCGATCACCTGACTCGTGGCCGACTCATGCTCGGCGTCGGGCCCGGCTCGTTGCCGACCGACGCGGCAATGCTCGGGCTCGAGCCGAGTGAGCTGCGCCCCGCGCTGCAGGAGGACCTCGAGGTGCTGCTGCGCCTCATCTACGGCGAGCGCGTCACCCACAAGAACGACCGCTACACGCTCGTCGACGCCGCGACGCAACTCGCGCCCTACTCCGACCCGGTGTTCGACATCGCGGTCGCCGCGAACTCGTCGCCAGCCGGGCCCATGCTCGCGGGCAAGTACGGGCTGTCGATGCTCTCGGTCGGCGCGACCACCGAGCTCGGCTTCGACGTGCTCGCGCACCACTGGGACCGGCTTGAGGAAGAGGCGGAGATCCACGGCCAAACGGCCGACCGCTCGCGCTGGCGCATGTTCGGCCCGATGCACATCGCCGAGACGAAGGAGCAGGCCATCGAAGACGTCAAGTACGGCTTCATGGAGTACTGCGACTACACGCAGAAGACGCTCGCGCTGCCGACCGTGCGCGCCGACGGGGAGTCGTTCGAGGAGCGCGTCAAGTGGGTCAACGAGACCGGCCTCGGCGTGATCGGCACGCCGGACATGGCGATCGCGCAGATCGAGCGGCTCATGAAGCAGTCGAACGGCGGGTTCGGCTGCTACATGCTGCAGCAGCACGACTGGGCGAACTGGCAGGCGACGCAGCGGCACCTCGAGCTGTTCGCCCGCCACGTGATCCCGGCGTTCCAGCCGTCGCAGCGGCGCCTGCTCGCCTCGGAGAAGTGGGCGCAAGACCGGCACACCGAGCTCGACGAGAAGAACGGCGCCGCGATCCAGTCGTGGGCCGACCAGCACCCGAGCGCCAAGGGGAACGTGTAGGGAGGACCCGGTCGGGCAGCTCCGCCCGACCGGGCGTGGTCAGTTGTGCCCGGAATGGGCGACCGTTCCGGGCACAATCGACCACCGAGGAAGTCGGACGCGAATGCCTCGGCGTGTCATGGTCCGGATGCTCAGGCGCGAGACCGAGCGCGTCGACGAAAGCAGCAGGACCCGAGGCGGGGGGGCGTTTCGCCCCCCTAGCGCCCATCGCTCGGCGTGAGCGAACCGAAGGCCTCGACGAAGCGCTCGATGTCGGCCTCGTCGTTGTAGAAGTGCGGCGAGATCAGCACGCGGCCCTCCTTGTCCGAGACAGAGACGCCGCGGCGCCCCAGCTCGGCCGCGGCCGCGGCGGAATCCGCGACATCGATGGCGACGATGCCCGCCCGCCGATCGATCGGGGTCACGGGGGTGACGCCGATCGCGTCGAGCGCAGCGAAAGCATGCGCCGTGAGCTGCTCGATGCGGCCGTGGATGCGCTCCCACCCGAGCCCCTCGAGATGCTCGAGGGTCGCGTCGAGCACGTACAGGCCCGGATAGTTCGGCGCGGCGTACGAGAACGCGGTCGAGGGCGCCGGATTGCCGTAGCTGCGGAACACGGGCACGAGCCGGTCGCGCGCCCGCTCGCGGAAAACGCCGATCGCGGTGCCGAAGCCCGAGAGCATCCACTTGAAGACGCCGGCACCGAACACGTCGACGAAGCGGAGATCGACGGGCACCGCGCCGAGCGACTGGATGCCGTCGACGATGAACAGGGCGTCGGCGTCGCGACAGGCACGTCCGACGCGCTCGAGGTCGAGCCGAGTGCCCGTCCAGGGGTGCACGTGGGAGACCGAGACGACCCTGGTACGGGGCGTGATGGCCTCCAGCAGCTGATCCTCGCGACGATGCGCTTCGGTCGGGTTGAGGCGCACGAGTCGTGCACCAGCGCCCTCCGCGTGCATCCAGGGCAGCACGTTGCACGGATATTCGTCGGCGAACACGACGATCTCGTCGTCCGGCGACCAATCAATGCTGTTCGCCGCGAGGTTCACGATCTCGCTCGTGTTGCGGAAGAAGTCGACCTCATTGGGCGCGACACCGAGCAGCGGCGCGAGCCGGGCGCGCACGTCGCGCGCGCGGGCCTGCCAGTGCGGTCCCGCCTCGCAGCCGTGCAGCGCGACCTCGCGGTAGTAGTCGCCCGCGGCCTCGGCCGCCCGGGGCACCGGCAGGCCGGTGCCCGCCGACTGCAGGTACACGCGGTCGTCGCGGTGCATGAAGTCGCGGCGCACCCCTCTCGCCCACGCGTCGTGGTCGAGCGTGAGGCCGGTCACTTGACGGCGGTCGCCTCGAACTCACACAGCATGTCCGGATGCGCGAGACCCTCGACGACGAGCAGCACTCCCGCGGCCTTGCAGCCGTTCTCGGCGAGGAACGCGGCAACCGCGTCGTTGCCGACGCGCCAGAACTCGTCGGTGTGGCTCGCCTTGATGTACCAGTTGAGCCGCACGACGTGCGACCACTCGTATCCGGCCTCGCGCAGCGCCGTGCCGGTCTTCTCGAGTGCGAAGACGGCCTGCGCGGCGATGTCGCCCACGTGCTGGGCCTCGCGGTTCCGGGTCGCGGTCGTACCAGAGAGCCAGAGGGTGCTGCCGCCCGTCGTCTCGATCCCACCCTGCAAGTACGCGATCTTGTCGTCGCCGTCCCACGGCGCAATGACTCGGCGGGTGCTGCTCATCGAATCGTCCTCCTTGACGCTCTTTGTGGCTTCATGATGCGGGCCACGGCCCCGGCTGGCAACATCGCTTCCGCCTGGCGGACCCCGGCGACCCGCCCGGTCGGCGCCTCACTAGCGTGAGCCCATGAACATGGAGCTCGACAGGTCCTCGGCTGGCCGGGCGGGCGCGCGGGAAGCGGACATCGAGGCCAGGCTGCGCGAAGACTTCCCGTACCGCGACGGGCGCGTCTACCTGAACTCCGCGGGCGCCGGCCTCCCCTGGCGCGGGGTCGCCGGCGTCGCCGCCGAGCACTACGCGCAGATCGCCCGGCTCGGGGCCGACGCGCAGCCGCAGTGGCACGAGCTTGCGGCGCGCACCCGCGGCCGCGTCGCCGCGATGCTGCGCGTGGGCGTCGACGAGATCGCCTTCCTGCGAAGCACGACCGAAGTCATGAACCTCGCCGCGGCGAGCCTCGACTGGTCCGCCGGCGATGAGGTCGTGTACCCGGCCGACGACTTCCCCTCCGTCGTGCTGCCCTGGTCATCTGCATTGGCCGCCGGCGCGCATCCGATCGCCGTCGCGGTGCCCGACGAGTCGTCTCGCACCGACGCGCTCGTCGACGCCATCACCCAGCGCACCCGCATGGTCGCCGTCACGCACGTGAACGCGACCACCGGCACGCGCGTTGACCTCGACCGCCTCGGTGACGCGTGCCGGGCCGTGGACGCGTTGCTCGTGGTCGATGGAATCGAGGCACTGGGGGCGATCCCCGTCGATCTCGCACGCGTCGACGTGTACGGGTCTGGCGTCTTCAAGTGGCTGCTGTCGGGCTTCGGCACGGCGATCGGCGTGTTCCGCGAGCGCACGGCGGCACACCTCACGCCCGCGTATCGGGGCTACGCGAATCCCGCGCCGAGCCCGCGGTTCGAGTACTCGGAGCCGAACTTCCCGGGGCTCGCAGTCCTCGACGCCACCCTCGCCTACCTCGACGATCTCGGGTGGGCGACGGTCCACGAGCGCGTCCGGATGCTCACCGACCGCGTGAGCGACATCGTCGATTCCCTCGGCCTCGACGTCGTCACCCCGGCCTCGCGCGCCGGTATCTTCTCGTTCCGAGTTCCGGATGCGGCCGGTCTCGTCGCGCGACTGAGCGATCGTGGCATCGACGTGGTGGCGAAGCAGGGCCTCGTGCGCGTGTCGCCGCACGTCTATACGAGCCACCGCGACATCGACCGCTTCGAGCGTGCACTCGCCGACGCGATCGCCTGAGGCCGCGGCGCCCGCGCGTTACGGCATCGTCGGCAGCGCGATGCTCCCGCCGGCGTGCTGCGCCACGCCGAGGTCGGCGCGCCGGTAGACGCGCACGCCCGCGAAATCGCCGCGTTCGATCTTCCGCACCCACTCGGGGTCGGCGATCAGGCTGCGGCCGACCGCGACGAGCTCGAAGTCCCCGGCGTCGAAGCGCCGGGCGAGCTCGCGCAGACTGGGTTCGATGACGCGGGCCTCTTCGACCGCCACCGACGCATCCGTGCCCACGCCGGCGAAGCCGACGCCACCGCCCGGACCGGCGCCGCTCCCCTCTTCGGCGGCCCGCTCCATGATCGCCGCTCGCAACCCGACGCTGCCGACCGTGATCACCGGGAGCCGGCCGAGCTTCGTCGCCCAGCCCGCCAGTCCCAGCTCAGAGCCCTCCCACTCCGGCTGCCAGAACCGGCGCGTCGACGCGTGCACGACGTCGGCAGCCGTGGCGATCACGTCGAGGAACTCCCCGAGCTCCTGCGGCGACGCCGCGATCCGCGCGCCAAAGTCGGCCTCTTTCCACTGCGAGACCCGCACCGAGACGATGAAGTCGCGGCCGCACGCGTCGCGGATCCCGCGGACGATCTCCGTGAGCAGGCGCGCGCGATCGCGGAGACGGGGCCCGCCGTACTCGTCATCGCGTCGATTCGTCACGTGCCAGAGGAACTGGTCGAGCAGGTACCCGTGCGCGCTATGCACCTCGACGCCGTCGGCTCCAGCGGCTCGCGCAAGCACGGCGCTGCGAACGAACGCGTCCCGAATCTCGCGGATCTCGCCGATCGTCGCGGCCCGGCCGTTCGTCCGGCCGGCGTACGCGAGACCGGACGGACTGAGCGTCGGATGCGCCGACCACGCGTCGCGCCGCGACTCCTCGCGGATCGCCCCTCGTGCCAGAGCTGCAGCAGCATGTGCCCTCCGGCGTCCTTGACCGCGCCAACGCAGGACTTCCATGCCGGAAGCGTCGATGGGGTCAAGCGCGCGAAGAACTCGGATCGCGTCGCCGACGGATGATCGACCGCGACCGACTCGGAAATGATCAGGCCGACGCCACCCTCAGCCCTCGCCCGGTAGTAGGTCGCGAGTCGCGCATCCGGCGCCCCGTTCTCGCACCACCCGCGCTGCATGCCAGGCATGATGAAGCGATTCGGCAGCGTCACGCCGGCGAGTCGCCTCGGGGTGAAGAGCGCGCCGAGGTCGGGCGCCTCCGCGCGGACCGCGCTTCGATCTGCCACCGCACCCTCGCAGCACTCTTGGACGTCGCCGATGCGCTCGCATCGACCGTGTTCCGCCATCCTGCCCGGAGCGGCGGCCCGGGTGAACTGGAATTTCTCCACGGAGAAAAATTCCGGGGAGGCCAGTGCCACGCCGCTCGCCGCTATCGGAGCGACCGGCTGAGTGCCTCCGGCGGCAACCACGGCAGCGGCTGCACATCCACGCGGTGCGTGCCGCAGGTCGCGCACCGCACGTAGACGATGGCGCCCTCACTGGTCGCGTGGCGCGATTCGAGCATCCAGCCGTGTTCGCAGTCGCTCCGGCGGTCGCGCGGTGACGTCGAGCGCTCCGGGAACGGCGCATCCGAGGTACCGGATGCGGTGGGCGCGGCGGGCGGGCGCGTCGCGCTGGCCGCCAGGTCGAGTGATTCCGTGTCCATGACGCCGAGCATGATGTAATGCCACTATGCACCTCAACCCTTACGGTGAGTACGCCGTACTCATGGCGGCGTCGCTCGCGAACGATTGGCCGGGCGACCGCGACGCGCTCGAGGCGCGGACGCGCGACTACGGCATGATCGTCGACTTCCCGATCCTGTCGGACGACCTGGCCAACACCCGTCACGTCATCGACGACTGGCTGGAGCTCGTCGACGCCGACTCCTCCGAGCGCCGCGCCGAGCTGCTGAACCTCCACATGGCCACCGTCACCGCGTATCCACGCATGACGAATCATGCCGGCGACGGTTGGCACATCCACTACCGCGACGACCGGCAGTTCCTACCCGTCGTGCTGCGCGCTGTCATCAGCGTCGGCACGGCGCTCCACCTCACGACCCGCGGCATGGACCGGCTGCGGCGATGCGCCGCGGGCGAGTTCCCGGGCGACGCGTGCGTGAACGTCGTGGTCGACGTCACGCGTAATGGTCGTCAGAAATACTGCTCGGTACGGTGCGCGAACCGGGCAGCCGTCCGCCGTCACCGCGCCCGAACCCGCTAGGCGCGGGCGCCGCTACACCCCGAAGCGGGGCGTGAGATCGGGCTGATCGCGCCCCGCGAGGCCGAGGGCGTCGGCCGTGGCCGCCCACCTCGCTGCCTCGCGGTCGGACTGCTCATCGACCGAGCGGATCACCCGTGCCGGGTTGCCGACGGCGACCGAGCGGGGCGGGATGCTCCTCGTCACGACCGCGCCCGCGCCCACGACGCTCCCCGCGCCGATGGTCACGCCCGGCGTGACAATGACGCCGCCCCCGAGCCAGACGCCGTCTTCGATCGTGATCGGCTCGCCCGCTTCGACACCGGCCGCTCGTAGCTCCGGGTTGATCGGATGCGTCGGCGCGAGCAGTTGCACGTTCGGGCCGAGCTGCGAGTCGGCGCCGATGTGGATCGGCACGACGTCGAGCGCCGTGAGCCCCGCGTTGATGAAGACGCGATCGCCGATGTGGAGGTTGGCGCCGTCGTCCACGAAGAGCGGCGGCACGATGTGCGCACCCTCGCCGTACGTACCGAGCAGCGTCGCGAGCACACCGCGCGCTTCGTCGTGGTCGCGCAGCATCGCCTCGCGGTACTGCTGTGTCAGGGCGAGGGCGCGGGCACCGCGATCGGCGACCTCGGCATCGCCCACGTACGGCAGGCCCGCCGTGCGGCGCTCGAGCTGTGTGCGCGGCGCCGCAGAGTCCGGCCCGGCGGCACGGCCGCTCGCTCCCCCGGAGCCGTCACTCATTCCGGCGCTCCGAGCGGCTCGAATCGCAGTGACGCGGGGTCGGCGACGTGCTCGTCGCGCACGTGGGCGACATGGGAGAATCCCTGCGTCTCGAGCGAGGCGAGCAGGCCGCGCAGGTTCTTCGGCTTGCGTTCGACGCGCACGCGGTCATGCCCGCCCGTGGCGAGCACGGCAGCCTTGACGCGCACGAGGTCGGCCGCCGGCAGCCGCTTGTCGGCCAGCAGTGCCACGTCGCGCGCGCCGGCCGCGTCGTCCAGCCGCGCGAGGTCGACGATGCGCTCGAAGCCGATCGAGAAGCCGCAGGCCGGCACGTCTTGCCCGAGGAATCGCCCGATCATGCCGTCATAACGACCACCGCCGCCCACCGACGAGCCCGACTGCGGGTGCGCGACCTCGAAGATCGTGCCCGTGTAATACCCCATGCCCCGCACGAGGGTCGGGTCGTAGACGATGCCGATCGTGCCGCCACCCGCGCGCACCGCCGCGGCGATCACGTCGATCGATGCAACGGCATCCGGAACACCCTCGGCGTCGCGCACCGACTCGGGAAGCGCCGCGAGCATCGCCTCGCGCTCGGCGACGATGCCGCCCTCGAGCTGCGGCGCCCAGGCCGCGAGCACCTCGGCAAGGTGCCCGGCCGGCCCCGGTGCGGTCTCGGCGAGCTCGGCGACGACGCCGGCGGGGCCGATCTTGTCGAGCTTGTCGATCGAGATGAGCGCTTGCGCCTGATCGCCTGGCGCGAAGCCGCATGCCGCGAGCACCGCCGTCAACAGACGGCGGTCATTGATCCGGATGACGCAGTCGTGCAGACCGAGCGCCGCGAGCGCGGCCGAGCCGGCGGTGAGCAGCTCGATCTCGGCGAGCTCGCCCGGCTCGCCCAGGATGTCGACGTCGCACTGCACGAACTGCCGGTACCGGCCTTTCTGGGGTCGCTCCGCCCGCCATACGGGGGCGATCTGCACCGCCCGGAAAACGGTCGGCAGCTCGGCGCGGTGGCTCGCGTAGAAGCGGGCGAGCGGCACCGTCAGATCGAACCGCAGGCCGAGGTCACAGAGCAGCTGCGGATCCGCTGCGGCGGCGGCTTCGGCCAGGTCGTCGGCGCCGATCCCTCGGCGCAGCACCCCGAACGACAGCTTCTCGTTGTCGCCCCCGAGCCCCGAATGCAGCCGCGCCGCGTCTTCGACGACGGGGGTTTCGATCTCGTCGAAGCCGTGCGCGCGGTAGATCGCCCGGATCGTGCCGAGGACGCGCTCGCGCCGGCGCTTGTCAGCGGGAAGGAAGTCACGCATCCCGCGCGGAGGAGAAATCTGCTGAGCCATCGCGCCCATTCTGGCAGGATGCTCGCGTCGGTGCCGGACTCGGAGCGACGGTGACACCGGCTACCGTGCAGGCATGGCACGATCCGCGACGTCGATGCAGACCCTCACCGCCTCGCAGGCCCGCCGCATCGCGCTCCGAGCGAAGGGATTCGCCGGGCCCGCTCGGTCGACCGAGCCCTCGCGACGCACGCTGGCCGCCGAGGTCGAGCGACTGCGCGTGCTGCAGATCGACTCGGTGAACGTGTGGGAGCGCAGCCACTACATGCCGCTGTTCTCGAGGCTCGGGCCGTACGACCGTTCGCGGCTCGACGCGCTGACCGGCGCGAGGAGCACCAGCGCCGGCACCGGCGCACGCGGCACGGTGCGCAAGGGGCCTGCGCTCACGGAGGCTCCGCTCACGGAGTATTGGGCGCACGAGGCCACGTTCCTGCCGGTCGACGATCTTCCGCTCTTCGCGTTCCGCAAGCGCGAGATGCTCACCAGGCTCGATACCCGGCACGCCGAGTTCTTCCGCGATACCGAGCGCCTGCGCACCTGGCTGCTCGCGGAGCTCGCCGAGCGCGGCCCGCTCCGGGCGAGCGAGATCGAGCACGACGAGAACCGCCGCTCGGGCCCGTGGTGGGGCTGGTCGGCGGTCAAGCGCACGCTCGAGTACCTGTTCTTGACGGGGCAGGTCGTCGCTGCCCCGCGGATCGGCTTTGAGCGGCGCTACGCCCTCGCCGAACAGGTGCTCCCGGCGCGCGTGCTCGGCATCGAGGTCGACGACGATGACGCGCGGCGCGAGCTCGTGCGCCGAGCGGCGATCGCCCTCGGCGTCGCGACCGCATCCGACCTGGCCGACTATTTCCGTCTGCCGGTCACCGCGACGAAACGCGCGATCGACGAGCTCGAAGCATCCGGCGAGCTCGAGCCCGTCATCGTCGACGGGTGGATGCGCGGCTCGGGATCGCTGCCCGCGTGGCGTCACCGCGACGCGACGCTCCCCCGTCGCATCGACCGCACAGCGTTGCTCACGCCGTTCGACCCCGTCGTGTGGTTCCGCGAGCGAGCGCTGCGCATGCACGACTTCCACTACCGCATCGAGATCTATACGCCCGCGCCGAAGCGGCGCTTCGGCTACTACTCGCTGCCGGTCCTCATCGGCGACCGCGTGAGCGCCCGAGTCGACCTGAAGAACGACCGCAGGCGCGGCGTCTTGCGGGTGCAGTCGGCGTGGCTCGAGCGGCACGCGCCGTCCGACGCGCCGCCCCGCGTCGCCGAGGCCCTTCGCGAAGCGGCGGAGTGGCAGGGGCTCGGCGTCCTCGAGGTGCAGTCATGGGGTGACCTCGCGCCCGCCCTCGCGGCCGAGCTCGGTGTGCGCCTCGAGCCGCGACCGGACGCCTGAACGTCAGGCTCTCCGAGCGAAACCCGGCCATCGATTCGTGAATGATGGCGTTATCTTCCTCAGTCGCCGACCAGGTGGTCTGCACACCACCGCAGACCGGACACCAAGCCGTTTACCCACGAGACGCGTCTCGCGTCCTAAAGTCGAACGCCCCATCGTCGGTGCCAAAGGAAGACGCCATCCTGCCCCAGTCCCTGGCAGCCCGGGCGCGGTCAGCAGCCATGCAGAGAGGTTGACCGACCACGGTGCTCGACGAGGTGAGCACGCCGAGCCGGGCACGACGGATCCCGCGGGGCCTCGCGCTTCGCGATGGTCGGCCACTCGCGCCACTCGCGGTGGTCGCGCCACTCACGACGGTCGCCATGGTCGTCAGGGACGCCGTGGTCCCCGTGGTCGCGCCACTCGTGCTGGTTGCGCCATTCGTGGTGGCCGCCACGGTCGCGCCTGCCGTCGTGGCCGCGAGCGACGGTGCGCGCGGGCTATCGGTCGCGCGCGGGCCGGATGCCCCCGGCCCCGTTCCGTGATCGGAGACGGGGCACGTGCATCGTGCGTCGCCGCCAGATGACGCGCACGGCCTTCTCGCCCTCGACGATGAGGAGCACCGTGATACCGAGCGCCGCGGACACGAGCCAGTCGATCGCTGTGAGCGGCGCGAATCCGAGCACCGCGGCGCTCATGTCCCACGACATCGCACCCCAGTGCAGCGCGAGCGCCCCGAACGCGCTCGCCAGGAGCAGCGGGTTCGAGAACGGGCTCACCGTGAAGGCGGAGCGATGGATCGCCCTGGCCGAGAACACCTGGAAGAAGTTGAACATGACGAGCGTCGTGACGGCGAGCGTTCGCGCGCGCTCGAGGTCGAGGCCCGCGCGCAGTGCGACGAGGTAGACCGTCAGGGTCCACAGGCCCATCCAGACGCCAGTGACACCCGTTCGGAGCCAGAGCGTGCGATCGAGCACGCCCTCACTGCGTGCGCGCGGCGGCTGCTCGAGCTCGCCGCCCTCGCCGCGCTCGAAGGCGAGCGCGACGTCCTGCACGCCGTTCGTGACGATGTTGGTCCACAGCAGCATGATCGGCAGGAAGATGATGGGCTCGTCGGTGAACACGCTCACGGCCACCGCCAGGAGGGAGGCGACGGCGCTCGAGAGGAGGAAGAACGTGGCCTTGCGCACGGCGTCGAACGTGATGCGGCCCTGACGGACGGCCGACACGATGGTCGAGAAGTTGTCGTCGAGGAGCACGACGTCGGCGGCCTCGCGCGCCACCTCCGTGCCGGACGCGCCCATCGCGACCCCGATGGCCGCCGCCCGCAGCGCGGGCGCATCGTTGACACCGTCGCCCGTGACGGCGACGGTCTCGCCGCGCCGTTCGAGCGCTCCGACGATGCGCAGCTTGTCGTGCGGCGTCATGCGCGCCGCGACGACGACGTCCTCGATGACCGCGTCGAGCTCCCGGTCGTCGAGCCCCGCGACCTCGCCGCCCGTGATCGTGCGGCCGTCGCCGAGCCCGAGTCGATCGGCGATCGCGCGCGCCGTGATCGCGTGATCGCCCGTCACCATGACAACGCGCACGCCGGCGCGCTGGCACTCACCGACGGCTTCGACCACACCCTCGCGTGGCGGATCGGTCATGCCCTCGAGGCCAAGGAACACGAGCTCGTGCGGCGGGGGCAGCGGGCCGTCCGCGTGCGCCTCCTCGTCGTCGACGGGGCGCTCGGCGGTCGCGAGGACCCGAAGGCCCTCCGAGCCGAGGCGCTCGTTCGCCTCGATGACGAGCCCCCGATCGATCGGGACGTTCTCGCCACCGTCACGCATGCGCGACGAGGCCAAAAGCACGCGATCCGGCGCCCCCTTGACGACGAGGACGGGACCGCCTGGCCGGTCGACCACCGCCTGCGAGAAGCCGAACTCGGGCTCGTAGTGCATGACCCGCAGCGGCACGGCCTCGACGTCGACGCGCGACACGACGCCTGCGGAGAGGGCGACCGCCGCCATCGCGACGTCGACGGCGTCGCCGACGAGGGCCTCGGCAGCCAAGTCGCCGTCGGCAGCACCGTCTGCGCCGGCATCGGCATCGGCCGACGCAGGCTCCGCGAAGCGGGCCTCATTCGTGAGGGCGCCGGCGCGCATCGCCTCCCGCTCGTCATCGCGCCAGTCGATCTCGGCGGGCCGCTCGCCCGTCGACAGGTCCCGCAGGCCGGCTCCCGGCGTCCAGAGGCGCTCGACCGTGAGGCGGTTCCTGGTGAGAGTGCCGGTCTTGTCGGACGCGATCACGGTGGTCGATCCGAGGGTCTCGACGCTCGCGAGCCGGCGCACGACCGCGCGCCGAGACGCCATGCGCGTCGTCCCGACCGCGAGCGCGATCGTGAGCACGAGCGGCAGCGCCTCCGGCATCGCCGAGACGATGAGCGCGACCGCGACGAGTAGCATCTCGGCGAACGGCATGCCGAGCACGAGCCCGACCACGAAGATCGCGACCGCCACGCCCGCGACCGCCACGCCGATCTGGACCTCGAGCCGTCGGATGATGCGCTGCAGCGGCGTGCGCTCCGAGGCTCCCTGCACAAGCTCGTTGATGCCGCCGAGCTCGGTGCCCTCTCCCGTCGCCGTGACGACGCCGATGCCGCGTCCCGCGACGACGAGCGAGCCGCTGAATGCCGAGTTCGTGCGGTCGGCCATGGTCGCGTCGGCGTCGACGGGTGAGGTGCGCTTGTCAACCGCGACCGATTCGCCGGTGAGCATCGACTCGTCGACGCGCAGGGCCGCGGACTCGATGAGCCGCACGTCGGCCGGGACGCGGTCGCCCGGCTCGAGCGCGACGACGTCGCCCGGCACGATCTCCGCCGCCGCGACCGTCACAGCACGCCCCCCTCGCACGGCGGTCGCGGTCGGCGTCGAGAGCGACTGCAGGGCGCGCACCTCGCGAGCGGCCTTCTGCTCCTGCCAGAATCCGACGACCGCGTTGAGCAGCAGCACGACGATGATCGCGATCGTGTCGTTCCAGTCCTGCAGCGAGATCGTGACGACGGCACAGACGAGCAGGAACAGGACGAGCGGCGAGCGGAACTGCCGCGCGAGCACGAACCAGACGGGCGACGGGGGCGTGACCGGCAGCTCGTTGGGCCCGTGCTCGGCGGCGCGTCGCCGCGCCTCATCGGCCGTCAGGCCGTCGCGGCTCGCGCCGAGGTCATCGAGGACGGCCTCCGAGGGGATGGCATGCCAGTCGGGGGGTGTCATGGCGGGCCTCTACCTTCATCGCGCGGCGGCGGCTGTTCCGTTCCACCCTATCGAGACGCGGCGGCCGCCACTTCGCTCTGGCCTGCCACGGGACGCCGCGAAGACCGGAGGCGCCGCTCCCACGGAGCACGCGACGCAGCTCCCGGTCCGCGTGAGACGCCGCGCGCGACGTCCGCAGCGTCCTCGCTCAGCGCGCCACAAAGTACACACCGTTGACACGTGACCATTTGGTCACCTATTGTCGAAGTGTGGATGACGACCTCGTGTTCAAGGCACTCGCGGACAAGACGCGCCGCGAGCTCCTCGACGCACTCTTCGAGCGCGGCGGCCGCACGCTCGGCGAGCTCGTCGAGGTCGTCAACCAACGCACCGAGATGTCGAGGTACGGAGTGTCGAAGCACCTGCGACTTCTCGCCGACGCGGACCTCGTGACCGTCCGCGCCTCCGGGCGCGAACGGGTGCACTACGTCAACGCGGTACCCATCCGACAGATCTACGAACGCTGGATCGACAAGTACACCGAGCCACATCTCCGTGCGCTCACCACTCTCAAATCGCGCGCGGAACGCGCCCACCGCAAGGAGCCAGACCATGACTGACGCACAACCGAACATCCAGGTCCACTCGATCTACATCGACGCCCCAGCAGAGAAGGTGTGGCAGGCACTCACCGACTCCGAGTACTCGAACAAGTGGGGCTACGGCGGCGACGTCACCTTCGAGGCGAAGCCCGGGGGCAGCTACATCAATCACACGACCGATGAGATGAAGCGGATGGGCATGGGCGACGTCGCGATGACGGCCACGATCGTCGAGCTCGACCCGCCGCACCGGCTCGTGCTCGACTCTCAGGCCGTGTGGCACGACGAGCCGCCGCAGCGCCTGACCTACGAGATCGCACAGCTCGCGGGTGGGCTCAGCCGCGTGACGTTGACCCACGACGTGACGAATGCGCCGAAAACGGCGAGCGACGTCGCCGGCAACGACAACGTCGAGCAGGGCGGCGGCGGGTGGCCCTGGACCCTCGCCAGCCTCAAGACGCTGCTCGAGACCGGCCGCCCGATGACGACCGCCGGGGCGTAGCCCCTCGGCCGTCCGTTCGCAGTGGCCATTGCACCGCCACGCCACACTTGTCCCAAGCGGTGCACGAGCCAATCGGATCGGTCAGACCGCCGCCCACTCAACCGGTACGGCGGCCGGTCGAACGGCGAGGCCGCCGCGCGCTACCCTCGCGCGGCGGCCTCGTGCGCGCGGACACGGGCCTCGAGCTGACGGATCGCGATACGCAGGGCCCGTTCGGCGTCGAGACCGGCAGCGCGGGCCTCGCGCACGATGCCGAGCAGCCGCTCGCCGAGGGCCGCCTCGGCGGTCGTCAGCTCGGCGTCGTCGTGGGTCGCCTCCTCGACCGCCCGAGCCGCCCCCGAGTCGCCTGCCTCGTCGGCCGCGCGACCGCCCGCCCGCTCGAGCCCGACCTGCCTCGCCTTGCCGAGCAGCTTGTCGGCGCGCGCGAGGGCGGGCAGTCCCGCCGGCACGCCATCGACGATGCTCTCGCGGTCGCGCTTTTCGACGGCCTTGGCGTCGCTCCAGAGGCGGATGATCTCGTCCATGTCGCGGGTCGGGCGCTCGCCGAACACGTGCGGATTCCGCCGCTCGAGCTTGTCGGCCTGGTCACGCGCGACGTCCTCCAGGCCGAATGCGCGTCCGTCTCCGCGCAACTCACCGATCGAGGCGTGGAACAGCACCTGGAAGAGCACGTCGCCGAGCTCCTCACGGATGTCGCCGGCGTCGCCCGACTCGATCGCCTCGACGAGCTCGTGCGTCTCCTCGATGAGGTACTTCACGAGCGACGCGTGGGTCTGCGCCTCGTACCACGCGCATCCGCGTTCGCCCCGAAACCGGGCAACGAGGTCGACGAGACGGTCGAGTTCGGGATGCGCGCTCATGGCTCCCATTGTGCCGTGGGCACGGCTGACCGCTGACGGCGCTGCGCGTGGCGTCCGGGCCCGTCGGCGCCGACCTTCGACCGGTTACGCCGTCGGGTCGGACTCGGCGAGCACGCGCTTCGCGATGCTCAGCGCGTGGTTCGCGGCCGGCACGGCGCAGTAGATGGCCGACTGCAGCGCCACCTCGACGATCTCCTCGTGGGTGAGGCCGATTCGCAGGGCCGCTCGCACGTGCATCTCGTACTCCTCCCAGAAGCCGCCGGCGATGAGGGCCGTCATGGTGATGGCGCTGCGGGTCTCACGGGGAAGCCCCGGGCGAGTCCAGATCGTTCCCCACGCGTATCGGGTGATCATGGCCTGGAAGTCGCGGGTGACGTCATCGATGGCAGCGGTCGAGCGGTCGACGTGCGACGCGCCGAGCACCTCGCGGCGCACCACCATGCCGGCGTCGTACGGGTCATCCTGCGGCACGCCCGCGCGGGCACGGGCGTCGGCCGCGACGTCGCTCGGGGTACCGCCGGTGGCCGCGCTCCCGGCCGCAGCGCTGCTCCCGGCCGCGCCGTCGCTCGCCGAGCCGGGGACAGCATCCCCGCCCCCGAACGCCTCGATGATGGCGCGCGCCGTCGCCTCCGGCGCCTCGGCGGGCGCCTGGTGCGCGACCCCAGGGAGCAGAACGTACGAGCCCGACGGCACGCCCTCGCCGATCCGGCGCTGCTCGCGCGGCGAGCACACGGGGTCCTCCGCACCCCCGATGGCGAGCACCGGCACCGCGATATCGCCGAGCACGCCCGTGAGGTCGTAGTCGGCGAGCGCGAGACAGGCGGCGGCGTAGTCGAAGCGGTCGGTGTGCTGCAGGTCATGCAGGAGCGAGGTGGTGACGGCCGGCTCGCGCTCGATGAACCCATCGGCAAACCAGCGCTGCGCCGACCCCTCGACCATGGTCGGGGTTCCAGCGGTGCGCACGAGCTCGGCACGCTCCCGCCACATCTCGGGCGTGCCGACCTTGGCGGCCGAGCACACCGACACGGCGCCGTCGAGCACGTCGGGGTAGTCGTGCGCGACCTGTAACGAGGTGGCGCCCCCGATCGAGTCGCCCGCGACGATGACGCGGGTGCCCTTGGCGATGACGCCGGACTCGCGCGACGATCGCACCAGCTCGGCCACGGCCTCGCCGAGCTCCGCGAGCGAGAACGCCTCCCCCGACGGCGCACTCGCGCCATGGCCCGGCAGGTCCCAGCCGATCACCTGGAACCGCTCGGCCAGGAACGGCACGGCGGGGCCCCATACCGAGGCCACGGAGGTGCCGAGCGACGGCCCGACGATCAGCGTCGGCGCGCCGGGCCGCTCGGCCAGCAGGGTCGCGGTGAGTTCGGGAGTCGTCATGGCGTCGGGCCTTTCGATGCGAGGGTGAAAGCGGGTGGATGCTCTGGGCTCGCGGAGCGCGCGGTCACGTGCGGGATGCGGTCACCCGGCGGCCGCGTCGCGCGCCTCCGCCCACGCCGCGACGGCGCGGTCGGTGAGCTGTTGCGCCTGACCAAGGTACCCCCGCGGGTCGAACGCCTCGTCGAGCGCATCGGCCGCCGGGCGCCCGTCGAGTTGGTCGGGGAGCACGGCGAGGGCGGCGGCGCGCACGTCGCCGTGGGCTCGCGCGGCCGACGCGATCGCGTCGCGCAGGCCCGTGCGACCACCCTGGGCGGCGTCGGCGAAGCGCCCGACGACGCGCTCCGCCAGCACGGCGTCGCCCGCGGCCGCGAGGTTGGCGCGCAGGCGCTCGGGGTCGGCAGTGAGGCCGTCGAGGAGGGCACACAGGTGCTCGGCGGCGCCGGTCGCGAGCCGCAGGAGCCCACGCAGGGCCGGCCACTCGGCGTGCCAGGCGCCGTCGGGACGCTCGTCGACGGCGTTCCCGGCCGCCGCGGCGAGCGTCGAGAGCAGCGCCGGCGCCTGGAGGGCGGCGCCGCGCAGCATGACCGAGCGCACGGGGTTGCGCTTGTGCGGCATGGCCGACGAGCCGCCGGCGCCCTCGGCGAGGCCCTCGGCGAGCTCGCCGAGCTCCGGGCGCGAGCCGGTCGCGACGTCGGCGGCGATGGTTCCCGCCGCCGCGACGACGCCCGCGAGCGCGGCGCCGAGCTGCAGCACGATCGCCCGGTTCGTGTGCCAGGGGCGCCCGGGATCGCTGAGCCTCAGCCGCGCTGCGAGCGCGGCGCGCAGGCCGTCGACGTCCGCGCCGGAGGCGACGAGCGACGCCGAGGTGCCGACCGCTCCCCCGAGCTGCACGGCAAGCGCAGCGCGGGCCTCGCGAACGCGCCCCAGGGCATCCTGCACCCCAACCAGCCAGGTCGCCGCACGGTAGCCGAACGTCGTCGGCAGCGCCGGCTGGCCGAGCGTGCGCGCGATGGCGAGCGTGTCGCGGTGCTCGGCTGCGAGGCGCGCCGCGGCGTCGCCGGCACCGATGAGGTCGGGGGCGAGGTGCTCGTCGATCGCGTCGGCGGCGATGAGCTGCAGGGCGCTGTCGAGCACGTCCTGGCTCGTGAGCCCCTTGTGCACGGCAGAGGCCGCTGCGGGCGCGTCCTCGAGCCGCGCCCGCAGCTGCGAGACGAGCGGGATGAGCGGGTTGCCGCCGAGCGGCGTCTGCTCGACGATGCGCCGCAGCTCATCGTCGCTCGGCACCGCGGCCGCGGCGCGGGCGATCGCGGCGGCGACGTCTCGCGGCACGATGCCGGCGTCGCCACACACCGTGCCCCACTCGCGCTCGACTCGGAGCATCGTGTGCGCAACCGCCCGGTCGTCAAGGTCGAGCGAGGAACGCGAGCCCGCCCACACGGGGTCGAGGAGTCCGTCATCGGCAGCCAGGTGCATGCTCAAACCTTGCCTCTCGCATCTGTGTGGCGAACAGGGTGTGGCTCCTGCCATCTCCCGCAGAATAGGCGGCGCGGCGCGCATCTGATGCACTCAGACGGTCGCGGCGCCGGGTGGACGCTCGCCGCGCGCACGCGCCGGATTGCCGGGCGCCACCCGCACGCGCCCGCCCGCTGGCTTTCGACCCCCACCGCGTCCCGCGCCGCCCTTCGGCCTTGCCCTACTTCGGCGTGTTCGGATAGGTCAGGAAGACCGTCTCATTCGCACCCTGCAGGCGCACGTCAAAGCGAAGGTCGCCGCTCTCCTCGCGCGTCGCGATGAGCGTGCGGCGCCGTTCCTCCGGCAGCGACTGCAGCAGCGGGTCGGCAGCGAGCAGCGCCTCGTCGTCCGGCAGGTAGATGCGCGTGTGCAGCTTGTTCAGCAGGCCGCGCGCGAACACGACGAGCGAGATGAACGGTGCCTTCCCGTCGATCGAGCAAGGGTTGACCGTCGTGAAGTTGAAGGCGCCGACGCCGTCTACCGCCTGTCGGCCCCAGCCGGTGAAGGTGTAGCCGTCTCGGAACAGCGAGCCCGGCTCCGATGAGATATTGCCCTGCTCGTCGGCCTGCCAGATCTCGAGCATCGAGTCGGGAATCGGGACGCCCTCGCCGTCGTATACGGTCCCGTGCAGGCGGATCGCGCCCGGGTGCGTGCGGTCGACGAGCTTCTCGCCGCCCTCGTAGGGCAGCGCGAACCCGTAGAACGGGCCGATGGTCTGCCCGGGCGTCGCCACGAGCTTCTGCGTGCTAGTTGTCTCAGTCATCAGTGCTCGTCGCCTTCCTCGGGCTCCATCCAGGTGCGGTGGCTTCCGGTGAGCACGATGTCCCACTCGTAGCCGGTGTTCCACTCGTGCGATGTGACGTCGTGGTTGTACGTCGCCACAAGTCGGTCGCGAGCATCTTGATCAACGATCGACTGGTAGATCGGGTCGAGCGGGAACAGCGGGTCGCCCGGGAAGTACATCTGCGTGATCATGCGCTGCGTGAACTCGGTGCCGAACAGCGAGAAGTGGATGTGCGCAGGGCGCCACGCGTTGTGATGGTTCTTCCACGGGTACGGCGCGGGCTTGATTGTGGTGAACCGGTAGCGGCCCTCGCCGTCCGTGAGGCAGCGTCCGACTCCCGTGAAGTTGGGGTCGATCGGGGCCGGATGCTGGTCGCGCTTGTGCACGTAGCGTCCCGCCGCGTTCGCCTGCCACACCTCGACGAGCTGACCGCGCACGGGCCTGCCGTCGCCGTCGAGCACGCGCCCGGTCACGATGATGCGCTCGCCGATCGGCTCGCCATCGGCCTGGATCGTGAGGTCGGACTCGAGGATGTTCACGTCGCGGTGCCCGAAGGCCGGCGAGAACAGCTCGATCGTCTCGGGGTCGGTGTGGTGCAGATCCTTGGTCGGGTGACGAAGGATCGAGCTGCGGTACGGCGCGAAGTCGATGCGCGACTGCGTCTCGACCGTGTCGCCGGCCTCGACCCCCTCACGGTACCGGCGGTGGGCATCCTGAATCTCCTGGGAGATCTGAGCTTGCGGGTCTCCGCTCGCCAGGGGGTCGAGCTCCTGCTCGACCTGCTCGGTCTGGTCGTCAGCGCCTGACATGTGTATGGCTCCTCGGTTGGTGGGGTGTGGTCGGGGGATGCGCCGGGCTCGGTGGTCAGGCCAGGTGCGGCCACCCGGTGTAGGCCTCGGCGAGCGCGGCTTGGCCGTGCCGCGAGTCGACGATGTCGCGCAGCTCGGCGAGCGTGCGGCGCCGCTCGAAGGGCGTGGCATCAGCGGTCGTATGCAGCATGGTCGTCATCTGGTACGAGAACCGCTGGGCGCGCCAGACACGTTGCAGCGCGGCGTCCGAGTAGACGTCGAGCTCGGCGTCGTCGCCCGAGGCGACCCAGCGCTCGATCGCGGGGGCGAGCACGCGCACGTCATTGAGAGCGAGGTTGAGCCCTTTTGCGCCGGTCGGCGGCACGGTGTGGCCGGCGTCGCCCGCGAGTACCAGTCGGCCGTGTCGCATCGGCTCGCACACGAACGAGCGGAAGGGCAGCACGTTCTTCGTGTGGATGGGTCCCTTCTTGAGCGTGAAGCCGTCGCGACCCTCGAGGCGGCGGTCCATCTCGGCCCAGATGCGCTCGTCATCCCACTCGTCGGGGTTCTCGCCCGGGTCGCACTGGAAGTACATGCGCTGCATGGTCTCGGTGCGCTGACTGATGAGCACGAAGCCGTGCTCGGAGGTCGAGTAGATGAGCTCGTCCGCGCTCGGCGGCGCGTCGACGAGAAACCCGAACCAGGCGAACGGGTACTCGATGAAGTGGTCGCTGCGCTCCTCGTGGGGGATCGACCTGCGTGTGACGCTGCGTGAGCCGTCGGCGCCGACGAGGAGGTCCGGGCGGATCTCGCGACGCACGCCGTCGGCATCCGTGTACCGGATGACCGGGTGCTCGCCGCGCCAACCGTCGACCTCGGTGTCGCTCACGCCGTAGCGCACATCGGCGCCGTCTCGATCGGCCGTCTCGGCGAGGTCGACAAACACTTCGTTCTGCGGGTAGAGCCAGACCGAGGCGTTGACGAGTCCAGTGAAGTCGATGTGATGGTTCTCGCCGTCGAAGCGCAGGTAGATGCCGCCGTGCTCGTATCCGTTGTCGCGGATGCGACTGATCGCGCCTGTCTCCGTGAGCAGTTCGACACTCCCCTGCTCGAGGATGCCGGCGCGCTGAGTCTCGGCGATTTCCTGCCGCGTGCGGTTGTCGATGGTGATCGTCGCGATGCCGGCGCGGTGCAGCAGGTGGCGCAGGAGGAGACCTGCGGGCCCGGCGCCGACGATGCCGACGGTCGTCGTCTCGACCTGCCGGGCGCCGGTGCCGCGGGAAGCTGCGGTCGCGGGCCGCCCTGCCGCCTCGTTGGTCACCGTCGACTCCTTCGCCGTCACGCGCCTGCATGCTCTCGCGCTCGCGTCGGCGCGGTGAGACCAAGTCTCGACGGTCGTCGGTGCGGCCGACAAACCGATTCTCATGTTGCGAGAATCGGGCGCACACCGCTCGCGTGCCGCCGGTGCGGCGGGGCGTCGCACCGCTCCCCGCCGACCTCCCCGGCCCCTACACTCGGGCGCATGACCGACGCCGCGCCGGCAACCGAACAGGACCTCGCTTCGACCGCCGGAGCCGCTCCGAGCCACGAGCCCGCTCGGTCGCTGTGGCGGAGCATCCCGAGGGGCCTTTGGATCGGCACCGGCGTCGCCGCGCTCGTCATGGCGGCCAGCATGTGGTGGGGCGTGACGTTCGAGGCGACCGAGACCGCGCGCATCCGTGACGAAGGCGACGCAACGATGCAGGGCCCCATCGTTATGGCCCTGCTCGGCGTGCTCGTGCCCATCGTCGTCGCCGTGTTTCTCGGCGCGGGTGTCGGCGGCCGCTTCGGCATCCTCGCGGCCGAGCGGCGGCCTCGTGCGGGGTTCGGGGCGCGCTTCGCCACCGGTGTTCTTCCCGCGCTCGCCCTGACGGCCGGCGCTGTCACCGCGGGAACGCTCGTCGCGGTGCTCGCGTGTCTCGTGGCCGGACTCACGGGCCTGGCGGCGCAGTGGCAGGCGCCGCTCGCGTTCGGCGCCCTGACGTTCGGCGTCGGAGTGGCCACCGCGATCCTCGGCCTCGTGCTCTCCGGTGCCGTCGCCAGCGTCATGCTGCGGCCGGCACGGGACTAAACCGGCGGGGAGCTCCTCACGTCCTCGGGTCGCCGCTCACTCCGGTGCCACGCGCGTCAGTTCGCGCTCCAGGCGGGGTCGCGCCCGGTCAGACCGACCAGCCGATCGAGCGCCGGCGCGTCGGCCGGCACCGGCACGGCCTCGCCGAACGACCGGCCCTCGCCGCGCATCTCGGGCGTCAGCATCTGCTCGAAGAGCGCGATTGACATCTCGAGGCCCTCGTCGTCCGCATCCCAGGTCCGCCCCGTCGCGCGCGCCAGGTCCCACCCGTGGACCTGGTACTCGCCGAGCATCATGCCCAGCGCCACCTCGCCTGGAAGGCCTGCCCCACCGATGACGACGGGCCGCTCAAGCGCTCCCCCGGCGACCGCGGCGCGGATGCGCACGGCGCGCTCTCGCACCTGTGCGGCCCCGTTTCCGTCGACGACGACCGCATCGGCGTCGGAGCAGGTGCCGTCGGCCGAGTCGAAGCCGTCGGCGAAACTCGTGAGCCAACCGACGACGTGCTGTCGAAGGTCGCGCACGCGATACTCGTGGCAGGGCGTCGGCGCGTCGTCGTGTTCGGTGCCGATCGCGTCGAGCAGCGCGGCGAGCTCGTCGAGCACGGGAGTGAGGCGGTCGAGCAGTCGCTGGGGCTGGGATGCTGGTGTTGTCGTGGTCATACAGCGAGGCTATGAACGGACGCGTGCCGGCGCTTGAAGGTTCGCGACAGCCGGCGGATGACGCAGCCGAGTGACGAGACCGGAGACCGAGACCATGCGCATCGACGACACGAGGGGCATCCTGCATCCCGCCCGGATGCTCCGTGACGTCACCTTGGAGCGGTACCCGGCACCGCAGCCGCTCGCGGGGCTCGTCGACTGGCTGTGGTCGGTGCGGTGGCGCCTCCCGCCCGGCGTGGAGTTCGCCCAGGACGTCGCGTCGCAGCCGGGCGTCAACCTCAGTGTGGGGCCTGCTCCCCCGCCGGGCGATTCACCGCCCGCGGGACCGTTTCCGTCCCGGTGGGTGCTCAACGGCGTGAGCACGGGGGTGACGCGGCGCGTGCTGCGCGGCTTCGGCTGGAACGTCGCCGCGAAGACGACGACGGGCGGGTTCGGCGCGTGGGTCGACGACGTGTCGCGGCTCACGAATCAGGTGTTCGACGGGGCGGCGGCGATCGCGGGGGCGGGCGTGCTTGCGGGGCTCGACCGGGGCATCCCATCCGCCCTCGCGGATGGCTGGGCGGCGCCCGAGACGGGCGTGCCCCCGAACGACGCCGAGACGGCAGTGATGCTCGCCAACGGTGCCGACGCCATTGCGGACGAGCTCATACGCCTGCTCGACGCCCGCGATCCGGCCCGGGTGGCGGAGGCTCGCGAGGTCGCGGAGGTCGCCCACATCGCCGAGCGCGACCGTGCCGTGCGGCGCGTCGACGAGCTCGCGGCGGCGGCCGGGGTCAGCGTGCGAACGCTGCAGCGTCGGTTCGCCTCGTGCGCGGGTGTGTCTCCACTGTGGGTGATCCGCCGGTTTCGGCTGCTTGATGCGGCAGAGCTCGCGCGCGATGGCGGCGGCGTCGACTGGGCCGGCATCGCCGCCGAACTTGGCTACGCCGATCAGGCGCACCTGACGCGCGATTTCCGGGCGGCGCTCGGCGACACGCCTGCCGCCTACGCGCGGGCGCAGCGCCCCTGAGCGCTGCGCCCTCGCCCCGTTCAGCCCCATTCAGCCCCGCCCTGTTCAGCGGCGCCCCGATAGAGGGGCGATACTGCCAACCCCGACCCACGACGCGCAGGGTGGGCAACATACCCCCTCCATCCGGACCGCGACGGCCGCGAGAACTCCGGCAGGCCGCCGCGCCGAGGGACCAGGCCGCACACGACCGCCCTCAGGACACGCGCCTGACCATTTGGTCCCTCGAGCCGGGCGCCGCACCCGCCGCCCCGGATCGCACCGACCCATTGACGTCCCCGTCGACGCGGCGTAACGTACAACCTGATGGTTGTACATAGAGACGAGACGACGAGGCTCGACGACGACGAGGTCGACGGGATCTTTCGGGCGCTCGCCGACGCGACGCGGCGCGACATCGTGCGGCGCACGCTCACCGGCGAGGCCTCCGTCTCCGATCTCGCCGCCCTGTACGACATGTCGTTCGCGGCGGTGCAGAAGCATGTCGCCGTCCTGGAGGGAGCCGGGCTCGTGACGAAGCACCCGCGCGGCCGCGAGCGACTGGTGCGCGGCAACCCCGCGGCGATCGGCAAAGCACAGCACCTCCTCGCGCAGTACGAACAGCTGTGGCGAGGGCGCATCGAGCGGCTCGACGCCCTCCTCGCCGACGACCCCACCGACCCGACGACCGAAGCTCCACCCGCCAGCGGGTCCGCACCCGACTAGCACCGTCACGATCGCCCCACAGCGAACCACCGCCGACAGGAAGGCACGCTCATGCCCATCACCACGGTCGAGAAGGACCTCGACGCGCTCACCATGACCATCGTCGCCGAGTTCCCCGTTCCGGTGCGCCGCCTCTGGGACGCCTACGCCGACCCCCGCCAGCTCGAGAAGATCTGGGGCCCGGTCGAGTGGCCGGCCACCTTCATGCGCCACGACATGTTCGAGGGCGGCGAGTCGCACTACTACATGACGGGACCGGACGGCGACCGCGCGGCCGGCTACTGGCGATTCACGGCCGTCGACCCCGGCAGCTCGTTCGAGGTGCTCGACGGCTTCGCCAAGGACGATGGCACGCCGAACGACGACATGCCGGCGATGCGCATGCGCTTCCAGTTCGAGGCGACCGCCGAGGGTTCGCGCCTGACAACGACCACGACGTTCGGCTCGCTCGAACAGCTCGAGCAACTCATCGGAATGGGCATGGAAGAGGGAACGCGCTCGGCGATGAGCAAGATCGACGACGTCGTGGCCGATCTGCGCTCGTTCGCGGCGGGTCGGGGCGTCGATTCGCGAATGCTGTCCGACACCCAGGTCCGCATCTCACGCGTCATCCGCGGCTCGGTCGACGATGTCTGGCGCGCGCACCACGAACCAGAGCTGCTGCGCCGCTGGCAGCTGGGGCCCGACGGCTGGACGATGCCGGTCTGCGAGGTGGCGAGCAAGGTCGGCGACACCTACCGGACCGAGTGGGAGCCCGAGCCGGGCGGCCCCGCCGACACCGGTGAACACGGTCGCTTCGGGTTCACGGGCGACCTGCTCGAGCTCAACGCTCCGCACCGCGAGGTGACAACCGAGCGCATGATCGGCATGGAAGGCAGCGAGACGCGCAACGAACTGACGCTGACGGAGGTCGATGGCGGCACCCTGCTCGCGCTCGTCATCACCTACCCCGACCGCGAGACGCGCGACACCGTGCTCGCGACGGGCATGACCGATGGCATGGAGGCGAGCTACGCCCGCCTCGAACAGGACGTGCTCGTCGGCGTGTAGCCGGGTCGTCCGTCGCCTACGCGTCGGTCGGGGTGTCCGCGGGCGCTCCGGCCGGCGCAGTGGCTTCGGTCCCGGCGTCGTCCTCCGCCGGCTCTTCGTCCGTGACGTCGAAGATGGCCTCGAGGATGCCGCGCACCCACGCGATCAGCTCGGTGTCGCTCGCCGGCAGCCCAGCGCGGCCCTCGAGCATCGGGATCGCGAGCGACTTCGATGCCTCGATGAGCTTCGAGCCCGAGTACATGCGCTGCAGCCGCAATTGCCGCGAGTCCGTCAGCTCGACCGGCGAGAACTTCAGCGTCTTGCCGAAGACGACGAGCTCCCCGAGCCCGGCCTTGACGGCCAGGCGCCGCAGCCGCGACACCTCGATGAGCATCCGCACTGGCTCCGGCGGCTCGCCATACCGGTCGACGAGCTCCTCGAGCACGAGATCGATCGCCCCGGGACGGGCGTTCGGCGACGCCGCGCTCGACAGCTTCTGGTAGGCCTCGAGCCGCAGGCGCTCGCTCGAGACGTAGTCTTCCGGAACCCTGGCATCCACCGGCAGCTCGAGCCGCAGCTCGGTCTGCCCCTCGGCGACATCGCCCCGAAAGTGCCCGACGGCCTCGCCGATCATGCGCAGGTACAGGTCGAACCCGACGCCCGCGATGTGCCCGGACTGCTCGCCGCCGAGCATGTTGCCGGCGCCGCGGATCTCAAGGTCCTTCATCGCGACCTGCATGCCAGAGCCGAGCTCGTTGTTGGCGGCGATCGTCTCGAGGCGATCCTGCGCCGTCTCGGTCAACGGCTTCGAGTCGTCGTAGAGGAAGTACGCATAGGCGCGCTCGCGACCGCGGCCCACCCGGCCCCGGAGCTGGTGCAGCTGCGAGAGCCCGTATCGCTGCGCGTCGTCGATGATGAGCGTGTTCGCGTTGGCGATGTCGAGCCCCGTCTCGACGATCGTCGTCGTGACGAGCACGTCGAACTTGCGCTCCCAGAAGTCGACGATGACCTGCTCGAGCCGTGACTCCGACAGCTTGCCGTGCGCAACGGCGACTCGCGCCTCCGGCACGAGCTCGGCGAGCTCGGCAGCGACGCGGTTGATCGACGACACCCGGTTGTGCACGAAGAACACTTGGCCCTCGCGCAGCAGCTCGCGGCGCACGGCCGCCGCGATCTGCCTCTCGGAACGAGGGCCGACGAAGGTGAGGATGGGGTGTCGTTCCTCCGGTGGCGTCGCGAGCGTCGACATCTCACGGATGCCCGTGACCGCCATCTCGAGCGTGCGCGGAATCGGCGTGGCGCTCATGGCCAACACGTCGACGTTCGTCTTGAGCTTCTTCAGCGCGTCCTTGTGCTCGACCCCGAAGCGCTGCTCTTCGTCGATCACGATGAGGCCCACGTCCTTGTACCGGATGTTCTCGGCGAGGATCCGGTGCGTACCGATCACGATGTCGACGGACCCGTCGGCGAGACCGCGGATCGTCTCGTCGGCCTCCTTCTTCGTCTGGAATCGGCTGAGCGGCCGGATCGACACGGGGAATCCCGCCATGCGCGACTGGAACGTGTCGAGGTGCTGCCGCACGAGCAGGGTCGTGGGAACGAGCACGACCACCTGCTTGCTGTCCTGCACCGCCTTGAACGCGGCGCGCACGGCGATCTCCGTCTTCCCGAATCCGACGTCGCCCGAGACGAGACGGTCCATCGGAATCGGCCGCTCCATGTCGCGCTTGACCTCTTCGATGGTCTGCAGCTGATCGGGCGTCTCCATGTAGGGGAACGCGTCCTCGAGCTCGTGCTGCCAGGGCGTGTCGGGGCCGAACGCGTACCCCTTCGCCGCGATACGAGCGCTGTAGAGCTTCACGAGCTCGATCGCGATGTCGCGCACCGCCTTGCGCGCCTTCCCCTTGGCGGCCGCCCAATCGCTTCCGCCCATCTTCGACAGGGCAGGGCTCTCACCGCCCACGTAGCGGCTGAGCTGGTCGAGCTGGTCGGTCGGAACGAAGAGCTTGTCGTTCGCGCCGCCCCGTTTCGAGGGCGCGTACTCGATGACGAGGTACTCGCGCCGGGTCGCCGGCCGGGAGCGGTGCGACGACTTCACCTCGCGGGAACGCAGCTCGAGGAACCGGCCGATGCCGTGCGTCTCGTGCACCACGTAATCGCCCGCTTTGAGCTGGAGGGGATCGACGACCGAGCCAGTTCGGCGTCGCGCGAGCTTCGTCGGCGTGCGCGCGTCGACGGCAGCCGCCCGCCCATAGAAGTCGGTCTCGGTGATGAGCGCGAGCTTCGCATCGGGATGCTCGACGCCGCTCGACAGCACCGATTGCGTGAGGTAGACGACGCCGGGCTCGAGCTCGACGGGCAGCTCGTCGACGGGCCGCGCCGCGATCTCGAGCTCGCCGAGCACCTGTGCCGCCCGTTCGAGCATTCCCTTGCCCGCGCTCGTTACGACCACGCGCCATCCCTCGCGCGCGAGCGTGGCGACGTGCCTGGATGCTCCTTCCGAGTTGCCGGCGAAGCTCGGCACGGCCTTGCCGGCGACTCGGAGCGACCCTCGCCCGGCTTCCGCGCCCCGAGGCCCGGCCTCCTCACGAGGCGCGTCATCGGCCCCGCCCCCGGGAGCATCCGGGTCATCGAGCTCCAGCGTCTGGAACGGCGACAGGGTCCACCACGGCCGGTCGCCCTTCGTTGCTCGCAGCTCGTCGATCGTGAGATAGTTGCCCGCCCCGAGATCGATCGGCGCCTGGGCACCCGCGACGGCCGCGGTCCAGGCCGCCTCGAGGAACTCGTGGTTCGTCTCGGCGAGGTTGGCTGCGCGCGTGTTGACGCGCTCGGGCGCGACCACCGCGATTGCTGCATCGTCCGGCAGATAGTCGGTGATGGGCACGAGGCGCTCGACGAGTGCGGGCGCCAGCGACTCCATGCCCTCGGCGGGAATGCCCTCGGCGACCTTCGCGAGCAGCTGCTGCAGGTTCGGGAACTCGTGCAGCATCTCCTGCGCGCGCTGCCGAACGGCGGGCGTCAGCAGCAACTCGCGGCTGGGCGTCAGCACGAGCCGCTCGAGCTCGCTGTCGGTTGAGCGCTGGTCGGCCACCTGGAACTCGCGCAGCTCGTCGACCTCGTCGCCGAAGAAGTCGACGCGCACGGCGTGATGCGCGTCGGGAGGGAACACGTCGAGGATGCCGCCGCGCACGGCGAACTCGCCGCGGCGGGTGACCATGTCGACGCGGTGGTAGGCGAGGTCGACGAGTCGCTCCGCGAGCTTCGTGAGCTCGTGACCTCGGCTGCCGCGCACGAGCTCGATGGAATCGGGCTGATCGAGCCCTGGCATGAGGGGCTGCAGCGCGGAGCGGACCGACGCGATCAGGATGAATGGAGCATTCGCCCCCGCGGCCGTCTCGGCGTCGGTGTCGAGCGCCCGCCGGCGCGAGTTCCACTCCCCCAGCGCGCGGAACGCGGCGAGCCGGCGACCGGTCGTTTCGGCCGACGGGCTCAGGCGCTCGTGCGGAAGCGTCTCCCACGCCGGGAACTCCACGATCGTGGCAGCGGGCAGAAAGGCGGAAAGGTCGCCCTGCAGTTGCTCCGCCTCGCGACTCGACGCGGTGATCAGGAGCAGCACGGGAGGGCGCCCGGTCGCTGCGGCACGGTCGCGAAGCAACCCCGCGAGCACCGGGGCGCGCATGCCGTCGCCGAGCGAGAAGTCGGCGTCGAACGAGGACCGGTCGGTGGCGCGCTCGTACGATTCGACGCTGGAAAGGGCACCGAGAAAGCCGTGCAGAGTCACCCGGGAAGCTTACGCGGTGACGGGACGGTGCGCGTGCGCCCCTGGCGGACACGACGGCCGCCGAGGCCGTTGTTCCGCGAGACGACTCCCCGTCCGCGTTGAGAACCGCGCCAACCGACCCGCCGGCCCGCCCTACTGCGGCCGCTGCGGCGGTCCTCCAGGGTGCAGAATCGGGGCACCGGCGCCACCATCGGGGGGCGCACCCCACATCCTCACCCTGGAGGGTTGCATGCCCAGCCGACTGCACGTCGTCGCCGCCGTGATCTGGCTCGAGGGGCGCGTCCTCGCCTGCCGGCGCGCGCCCGGTCGGTCGGCAGCGGGGATGTGGGAGTTCCCGGGCGGCAAGGTCGAGCCGGGCGAAGCGCCACGGGCGGCGCTGCGGCGCGAGATCTCGGAGGAGCTCGGCTGCGCGATCACGATCGGCGCCCTCCTCGACCGTTCGGTGACGCCCGTCGGCGATGTCGTCATCGATCTCGCCTGCTACGAAGCGACGCTCACCGGCCCTCCCCCAGTGAAGAGCACCGACCACGACCGGCTCGACTGGCGCCGGCCGCGCGATCTCGCCGGTCTCGACTGGGCGGCACCGGACCTTCCCGCGGTGCGGATGCTCGCGGCCTCGTGCTCGCGTGTGCGCGCGCCTGCCCTCGCCGGACCGCCTGCGGCGTCGACACCAATTCCTGAGGGCGTCCGGAAGTCTCTTGCCGATGCCGGGTTGGCCGGGGCGCGGCCACGACCCGTGTGGCGCAACACCGCGGGCGGCCTGACGTTCTCGATCGCATCCGGCGGCGGCGCGGGCCCCGTTGACTACTACGTCAAGTGGAATCCGCAAGGATCCGGGGAGTCACTGGCTGATGAAGTCGATCGGTTGAACTGGCTCGAAGGTCGTCATGCGGTTCCCGTGGTCGCCTTCTTCACGGCGGATAGAGCGCAGGAGGTCTTGGTGACCCGTGCGCTCCCCGGGGAGTCAGCGGTGAGCCGGCGATGGAGACGTGAACCCGCCGACGCGATGCGGGCTCTCGGCGTGGGTCTGCGGAGACTGCACGAGCTGCCACCCGACGAGTGCCCGTTCGACTGGGGCGTGCAGCATCGCCTGCGATCCGTCGGCGCACCGAGGGAATCGCTCGGTGAGGCCCCTCCCGTCGATCGCCTCGTCGTCTGCCACGGCGACCCCTGTGCCCCGAACACCCTGCTCGGCGACGACGGACGCTTTCTGGCGCACGTCGATCTCGCTCGCCTCGGGACCGCGGACAGGTGGGCGGACCTCGCCGTGATGAGCATGTCGCTCGGCTGGAACTACGCCGATCACGACGAGGCGGTGTTCTGGCAGGCGTACGGCATCGACCCCGATCCGGTCCGCATCGCCTATTACCGGCGGCTCTGGAACGCGGCCGACGAGGCGTAGTGCGCGCGTCGACCGCAGGGCGGACACTACGACACGATCGCGAAGCCGGCGGGCAACGGGTCACGCCCCGTCGCGGCGGCGAGCAGGACGCCGCGCTGCGCCGAGGTCGCGATCTCGCCGAGCAGGCCGAGCGCGGCGGGGAACGCCTCCGCGAGCGGCATCGGCACCTCTGAACCGGTCGCGCGGACGACGTCGAGGCCATGCACGGTGAGCTCGAACGCGCGTGTTTCGAGGTAGTCCAGGAACCGCATCGTTCCGAACGGCGTCGTGACGACGAGCCCATCAGCCGTCGCGTCGACGATCGGTCCCAGCCGCGCGGCGATCGCCTGCGTCACCGCGGCCGGCGCGTCGCCGAGCGCGGCGCCCGCATCGCGACCGCGCTGCGCGACCGACGCGGACGTTGCACTGGGCGCCGCCACGACGAGCCGGTAGTACTCGGCTGCGGATTGCACCGTCACGTCATCCCCGTGCGCATCGGTTGCCGCATCCACGTAGGCCTCGATCATCAGATACGCGCGCGACGTGTGGCCGAGCAGATCGCGAAGCGTCCACTCGCCGAGCACGATCGAATCGAGCTGTTCGCGGCGAATCGCTGAGATGGCGGCGAGGTACCCCTGCGACGCCGCCGCGAACCACGCCCGCGGTCCACCCTCGACGTTCGTCCGGTCGTCAGATTCCGCCACTGTCGCTCCCTCCTGGCCGTCTCGACGGTGCGGAGTCTCACACGTCCGGCTGTCGGCGACGGTGCGGGAGACGCTACGCGAGGTCGGCCGAATCCACGAGCACCGTGAACGGGCCCTCGTTGACGGATGCGACGCGCATCATCGCACCGAACTCGCCCGTCTCGACGCGCGCGCCGAGCGACCGCAAGCGCGCGACGAACTCGTCGATGAGCGGCTCGGAGTGCTCGCGGCCCGACGCCTTCGACCACGACGGACGACGCCCCTTCCGAGCATCCCCGTACAGCGTGAACTGGCTCACGACCAGGATCGGCGCACCAGTCTCGGCGCACGAGGTCTCGCCGTCGAGAATGCGCAGGCCGTGCACCTTGCGCGCCAGCTTCGCGGAGTCGACCTCGGTGTCGTCATGGGTGACGCCCGCGAGGACGAGCAGGCCGGGCTCGTCGATTCGCCCGACGACGCGGCCGTCAACCTCGACCGACGCGCTCGCGACACGCGTGATCACGAGCCGCATCAGTCCCGGCCCTTGGTACCGGCGCGCGGCGCAGGAGTCGCCGCTCCCCCGGCGGCGGCGCTGTCGGACGGCGCGTGCACCTTCTGCTGCGCCACCAGCACGCCGTCAGCAGCGATGAGCTCGACCGCGTCAGCCGCCTCTTGCACGAGGATCGCGAGGTGCTCGCGTTCCGGCGGCGCGAACTCCCTGAGCACGTAGTCGGCCGCGTCCTGCCGACCCGGCGGCCGGCCGATGCCCACGCGCACCCGCACGAAGTCGCCGCCGCCGAGTGCTGAGACGATGTCGCGCAGGCCGTTGTGGCCGCCGTGGCCGCCACCCTGCTTGATCTTCAGGGTGTCGAACGGCAGATCGAGTTCGTCGTGCACGACGATGACGCGCTCGTTGTCGACCCCGTAGTAGTCGGCGAGTTGCGCGACCGGTCCGCCGGAGGTGTTCATGTAGCCGTTCGACTTCGCGACCACGAGCTTGGGGCCGCCCGGTACGGACCGCCCCTCGGCGACGCGCGCCTGCGCACGCGGGTGCCGGCCGAACGTCGCGCGCAACCGCGCCGCCAGTTCGTCGGCAACCATCTGGCCCACGTTGTGCCGCGTCTTGGCGTATCGGTCGCCCGGATTGCCGAGTCCGACCACGAGCCACGTGTCGGCCATGCTCATTCCTCTATTCGGTCCTGTGTTCCGCACGGCACGGGGCCGCGCGCCGGCCGCTCGCGCCGCGGCTGCCACGCGACCACGGTACCGGGATCGCGGGGACAAGGATGCGCCGCGGACCGGTCGTCGGTTGTCGCGAGACCGACCGCGGGGCGCGAGGGCGGCCCGGGGCGTCCCCGCACAGGACGGCGGGGCTCGTACGTCCGTAGAACCCGATCTGCCGCGGAGACGCCGATCGGGCGGGCCCGCTGCTGCGGTGCCCACCCGATCGGAGGCGGATGCTTCGCTCGCGTGAGCGGCTCGCGGCTACTCGCCGCCCTCGGTCGCCTCGCCGGCCTCGGCCTCGGCGTCGTCGTCCACCTCGCCGCGGGGCACCGTGATGGAGACGATGATGATGTTGCTCTCATCGTCGATGAGCTTGACGCCGCTCGGCAGCGTGAGATCGGTCGCGTGGATGACCGCGCCCTCTTCGAGCCCCTCGACGGAGACATCGAGCGACTCGGGGATGTGCGTCGCCTCGGCCGAGACGAGCACCGACGTGGTCTCCTGCAGGGCCACGGTGCCGGGGAACGGCTCGCCCGTGACGTGGACGGGAACGTCGACCTCGACTTGCTCGCCCTGGCGCACGGCGATGAAGTCGACGTGCTCGATGAGGCGTCGGATCGGGTCGCGCTGCACGTCCTTCACCAGCGCGAGGTGCGACTCGCCCTCGAACGCCAGCTCGACGACCGCGTTCGACTGACGGATCAGCAGCATCGTCTCGTGGCCGGGAAGCGTCAGGTGCCGCGGCTCGCCCCCGTGGCCGTACAGGACGCCGGGGATCTTGTCGGCCCTGCGCACGCGCCGGGCCGCTCCCTTGCCGAATTCGGTCCGCACCTCGACCGCGAGGGTGTTCTGGCTCTCAGCCATGAGTTCTCCTTCGTTCGCGGGTCATGCCCGCTGCCATCTCTACTCGAACGCCGGGAGCGTGAGGAGACGTGCGCGTGGGCACGTACACCGCGTCGATTACGGGCTGCTCGTCGGCGCGTGGTGCACCGGTCCGGCCCCTCGCCGAAGTTCAACGGCTCACTCTACGTGATGCCGCCCGCTCACGCGAACGACGTGCTCGGCGCGACGCGGCGGTGTGGGCGGCCGGCCGGCCGAGGATCGAGTGGTCAGCTCGCAGCGGCACTCACGGGCGTCGCATTCGCGCGCTGCCCGCGATAGACGAGCAGACGCAGCAGCCACTCCGCCGGCCCTCGTCTGCCGGCGCGGTCGAGCAGGACGGCGACGAGCACCGTGACGAGCCAGACGCCGATCGCAACGAGCACGGCCTGCCACTCGGAGAGCACGCCGCCGAGCCCGAGGCCCCACGCCGACAGCAATGGGGCGAAGATCAGCGACTGCAGCAGATAGCAGGTGAGCGACCGCTTGCCGACCGCCGTGAGCCCGCGGGTGATCCCCCCGGTCCGCCCGCGCGCGGCGAGCCACGCCGCGAGCAGCGCGAAGAGTGACACGTACCCGAGCGCGCCGAAGATGCCCGTGAACGTGTGCAGCATCGACGCGGTCCATGAGGGAACGTCCCACGCCCCGAGGTGCACGAGCAGCGCGGGAACGCCCCCGAGCCATCCGATCGGGATGCCGATGGCCGCCGTGCGAAGGAGAAGTCGTCGGTGCTGTGCCGGGTCTTCGAGAATCCGGCGACGTGCGCACACGATCGCGAGCAGCACGGCGATCGGGACGGCGAGCGAGAAGATGGCCTGGCCAAAGACCCCCATGACCCAGAAGCTCAGACGCGGAAGGATCGACGCGAGATACGGCGTGATCCCGGAGAGGTCGGGGATCTCGTACCCGCCCTCGGCGACGTCGCGGTACTCGGCGGGGATGAGCAGCCCGCCCACGAATGCGAACACGGCCGCGAGCGCAAGCAATGACGCGAGCGCGATCACCCAGACGATCAGGGCGCGGTCGGTGCGCCGAATGAACAGCCAGGCGACGATGAGCCCGGCCAGCCCGTAGGCGCCGAGGATGTCCCCGTACCACAACAGCGTGGCGTGTACCGCGCCGAAGACGAGCAGCCAGGCGTTGCGCAGCAGCACGAGGCGCCGCGCCGCCGGCTCGTCACGGCCGAGCTGCTGCTGTCGCGTGTAGAGCTGCCACATGCCGTAGCCGAAGAGGAACGCGAAGAGGGGGTAACTGCGCGCATCGATCGCGACGATCGCGATCGCCTGCCACACCGTATCCGCGCCAGAGGCGTCGATGCGATGCGCGCTCGTGAGCGCGGTGGGTTCGCCATAGAGGAACCACGGCACGTTCGCGAGGGCGATCAGCAACAGCATGAGCCCGCGAGCGAGATCGGGCGCGAGGGCCCGCGTGGTCGACATCGAGGGATCGCTCGGTGTCTGCATGTCCTCCAGCCTAGGCAACGCGCCGCCGGTCACGAACCTGTCGGCGTGTCATTCGGCCGGCATCGTCCACCGGCGATCCGGGGGCTTCTGCCACTGCCCCGCGCGCGCTGCGAGCGCGAGCATCCATCGAACGCCGGTCTCGCGCCGACCGACGAACTATTACAACCCGCGACCCCGATCCCACCCGGCGCCGCGCGCGCCGTGCACGGCTCCCGCGGTCGCGCCGAACACCGCGCCGACGGTGAGCGCGAGCGCCCCGAGGACCGTCGTCGCGAAGGTGGCGACGCCCGTGACGACACCAGAGAGCACCTGGTCCTCGACGTCCCCCTGGTCGTTTGCGCCCATGTCGGGGAACCAGGGCTGGCTCACGATCCAGTCGCCGATGGCGGCAGGCCAGACCAGCGCGAGGAGCCCGCCGATGACCAGCAGCACGCCGACGATGCCGACGCCCGTTCCCGACAGGCGGGCCGTGAGTGCGGCAAGCAACAGGAAGACGACGCCGCCGACGATGAGCAGCAGCTGCATGCCCGCGCCCGGCATCATCGAGACGTCGGCGCCCATCGCCTCGCCGGCGATCGACACGATCGCGACGGTGACGCCGTACGCGACGAGCGCGAGCCCCGGGAGCGCGAGGACGAGCGCGAACACGATCGCGCCGAAGCGAGCGAATCCGTTCGGCCCCACGGGACGTGGCGGCCGGGCGGGGGCGGGATGCTGCGGGGCACGAGACGGGGCGGGACGCGGCTGGTGAGGCTGTGCCGCCGGCGCCGGCGCCGGCGCGGGGGCGGGGGCGGGGGCCGTTTCGGCGAGTGTCTCGAAGCGGCGCGTCTCCGGCTGTGGCTCGGTCGTCTCGCGGTCGCTCGGCACATCGAATCGGGCCGTCTCGTCGAGCGATGCAGGCTCCGACCTCGAGATCGGCGTCGTCGCCGCGTGGTGCGGCATCTCGAGCTCGTCGGTCGGCGTGGTCGCGCTCCCCGCCCCTCCGGAGCCGTCGCCACTGGCGGATGCTCGGGGGCCATCGGATGCGTGGTGCCCGTCGGATGCCTGGTGCCCGTCGGCTGTGGTTCGTCCGTCAGATGCGTGCCGTCCGCCGGATCCGCCCTCCGCGTCGTCTCGGTCGGGCACCGGCATGCGCTGCGTGCGGTCGTCGCCGGGGGCGCCGTCGTCCATCTCGTACCAGGGGCGGTTGATGCGCCGGGTGTCGTCGTCCACGCTGGCTCTCCTCTTGGCGACTCGTCGGTGAGGCGCGCGGTCTCGTCTGGGGCGCCGCGCTCCGCAACGCTAACGCGTCCACCCGTGAACGCGGCCGCGCCGGGCCGTGGTCAGCGCGCGCCACCCCGCCGCCGGTGCGGGCCGCGGTCTCACCGCGGCCATCGCGCGGCGAGGGCTCCCGCGATCGTTCCGCATCACCTGCTGTGTAGCGTTAACCCGGGTCGCGCCCGCTGAGGGCCGGCTCACCGTCGTTCGTCGAAAGGGATGCCGCATGACCGAGACCACTCCCGCCGCCGAGTCGCCGATTCCCGCCCAGGAACCGCCCGTCCCCTCGCCGCATGACGCGCCGCTGCCAAGTGCGAGCGAGACGCCGAAGGCGGCGGCGAACATCGGCGTCGTGGGTCTCGCCGTCATGGGATCGAACCTCGCCCGCAACCTCGCAAGCCGAGAGGGCAATACGGTCGCGGTCTTCAACCGCTCGCCCGAGCGCACGCGCGCACTGCTGAGCGAGCATCCCGAGGCCGAATTCGTCGGCACCGAGACGGTGCAGGCATTCGCCGACGCGCTGCAGCGGCCGCGCACGGCGATCATCATGGTGCAGGCGGGCGCAGCGACCGATGCGGTCATCGACCAGCTCACCGAGGTCTTCGAGCCGGGCGACATCATCGTCGATGGCGGAAACGCGCTGTTCACCGACACCATCCGCCGCGAGGCCGCGGTGCGCGAGACCGGCATCCACTTCGTGGGGGCCGGCATCTCGGGCGGCGAGGAGGGCGCGCTCAACGGCCCGAGCATCATGCCCGGCGGTTCGGCAGAGTCGTACGAGACGCTGGGGCCGATCCTTGCGTCGATCGCGGCGCGCGCCGATGACGGCGAGCCGTGCGTCACCCACATCGGCACGGACGGCGCGGGTCACTTCGTGAAGATGGTGCACAACGGCATCGAGTACGCGGACATGCAGCTCATCGCCGAGTCGTACGACCTGCTGCGCCACGTCGGCGGCTACGAGCCGGCCCAGATCGCCGACATCTTCACCGAGTGGGACTCGGGCGAGCTCGAGTCGTACCTCATCCAGATCACGGCCGAGGTGCTGCGGCAGGTCGACGCCGAGACAGGAAAGCCGCTCGTCGACGTGATCCTCGATGCGGCCGGCATGAAGGGCACTGGCACCTGGACCGTGCAGCAGGCGCTCGCCCTGGGCGTCCCTGCGACGGGCATTGCCGAGGCCGTGTTCGCTCGGGGTGTCTCCGGCCGCGCGGATCAGCGGGCGGCAGTGCGCGCGACGATCGACGCCAGGCCTCAGCCCGCCGACGTCGGCGACACGTTCGTCGACGATGTGCGCCGCGCCCTGTATTCGTCGAAGGTCATCGCCTACGCACAGGGATTCGACACAATCCTCGCCGGGGGGGCCGAGTACGGCTGGGCGCTCGATCCTGGGGCGATCGCCAAGATCTGGCGCGAAGGGTGCATCATTCGCGCCCGTTTCCTCAACACCATCGCCGAGGCGTACAGCCGCAACCGGAGGCTCGAGTCGCTGATCGCTGATGAGTTCTTCGCATCGGCCGTCGCCGACGGTGCTCCGGCCTGGCGCCGCGTCGTCTCGGTCGCCGCCCTCTCTGGCGTGCCCGCTCCCGCATTCTCATCGTCGCTGTCGTACTACGACTCGATCGGTGCCGAACGTCTGCCCGCCGCGCTCGTGCAGGGGCAGCGCGACTTCTTCGGGGCGCACACGTACCGCCGTAACGACCGCGATGGCATCTTCCACACGTTGTGGTCCGGCGACCGGAGCGAAGTCCGCACCGACGCGTAGGGGTCGAACTGCCCCGCACGTCCGCGCGACTGCGGCCCCGCGCCCACGCAAACTCGGCCGGGCGCATCCGATCAAAACCGGCTGTGCACCTTCACGAGTGCGCGCTGAGTGCGTCTGGGCTACGTCGCGCTCGGCGCCCGGAGCCGGTCGAAGCGGCCGCGGTCGGTGCGGCGCAGCGCGGGCACCCCGTAGCGCTCCTCCATCTCATCGAAGGCGGCGTCGAGGGCGGGAAGCAGCACCTGGTTGGCATTGCGGCGTGACTCGAGAAGTGGCACGCCTCCGGTGAGGTCGGGTCGGTACTCAGCCCGAAGGCGCGCGAGATTTTCGGCGTTCTCGCCCGTCACGAGCGCGCGCGCATCGTGGGCGGCGAGCTGCGCGCACTGCTCGAAGGTGGGAAACGTGTTGCCGGGGAAATGCAGCGCCCCGGCCATGTAGAGGCCTTCGTATCCGTCGATGAGCGCGCCGACGATCGTCTCGGGGTGCCCGTCGCGGTAGGTCAGGATGCCCTCGTCGAGGTAGGGCGTCGTCACGTCGTAGCCGGTCGCGAACACGATGACGTCGGGCGTCTCGGTGGAGCCGTCCATGAAGGTGACCGTGTCGCCGTCGATGCTCGCGAGATCCGGCTTCCAGCGCAGCATGTTGTGCGCGAAGCAGTGAAGGGCCTCGTTGTTGGCGATGGGGTGTGTCAGCCCGAAGTCGTGATCTGGCCGGGGCAGGCCGTAATTGGCAAGTTCTCCCACTGACTCGAAGATCACCTCGCACGCGCGTTCGAAGCTCGCGTTGTGCAGCGGGTGTCCCTCGGGGAACTCGTACTCGCCGTTCAGGATGTCCGGCACCGACCGCCCGAAGAGCACCTTGGGCAGGAACCAGTAAGCCCGGCGGGTCGAGAGCATGGCGTCGGCACCGAAATGCGCCGCGTCGGCCGCGATGTCGACCCCCGAGTTCCCTGCGCCGACCACGAGGACTCGCTCGTGGCGCAGTTCGTCGGGGTCGGCATACTCCGACGAGTGGATGAGGCGGCCGGTGAACGAGTCGGCGCCCGGCACGCTGGGGAGGATGGGCTGCCACTGCGCGCCCGACGCGATGACGACGCCCCGGTAGTCGGTGGTGGTTCCGTCGTCGAACGAGACTCGCCAGTAGGTGCCGCCCGGCGTCTCGATCGGCTCGGCGTTCGTCACCGTCGTCGAAAAGCGGGTGCGTTCGCGCAGGCTGAAGGCGTCCGCGAACGAGTGGATGTAATCGCGGATCTGATGCCACTTCGGGTACAGCGGATACTCGCTCGGCATCGGGAAGTCGATGAAACCGCCGTAGTCACGGCTGGAGATGAAGTTGCACGACGCATACATCGGCGACCCGGGGTTGTCGATGTTCCAGATTCCACCGGGTTGTGAGTGCCGCTCGATGAGTTCGACCTCGAGCCCGAGGCTCAGGAACGAGCGGGCGGCACCGAGCCCAGCCGGGCCCGCTCCAATGATCGCGAACGTCGTCGGGAGCTGCGCCTGCACTGTCGCCTCTGACATGGTGTCCTCCAACATCCCGGCACGTCGTCGTGCCGTGGACAACAACGTATTCGGCCGGCGGTCACGGCGTTCGACGCCTGCGGACACGCATGCGACGATATGGGACACCTTGAGCCACCGAAGGAGCGCAATGCGGCGCACCCGTTTCAGCACACTCGACGTGCCACCACCTCGAGCGCTCAGCCACTGGGAGCGCAGCATTTCCCGCGAACTCTTTGACGCCAACATGCGCCCGTTCTCGTCGGATGCCATGGTCGCCACGTGCGTTGTCCAGCGTGTGGGCGACGTGGGCGCCATGTCGTTCGACAGCGATGCGATGACGCTCGACCGCACGCACGAGCTGGTGCGCGACGACCCCAAGGCGTCCATATACGTGTCCGCGGTCACCTCGGGCACGGCGACCTACTTTGACGGTGACGCGACGCACGTGGCACCGGCAGGCAGCGTGCTCGTCTATTCTCCGCAGCGGCCGTATCACATCGCGTTCTCAAACGGCTTTCGCCAGCTTTTTCTCGATGTCCCGGCAGAGCTCCTGGCATTGCCTGACGATTGCGCCGCGGTCTTTTCCTCGAAACAGCTGCGAGCGCCCGCGGCGGCCGAGCTGTCGGCGGCGATTGAGCGCGATGGGTCGGATGCGGCAGTCGCCGCGCCGACGCAGCGGTTTGTCCGCGCCCTGAGCAACACGCTCGACGACGCCGGCGGCCGGGATTATGCGACGCTCGCCCGCCGGGCAGTTGACCGCCTCTACGGCGACCCGGACGTCGGCGCCCGCGATATCGCCGCCGAGGTCGCGGTATCAGCAAGGCACCTCAGCCGCGTACTGGCCAATGAAGGCACAAGCCTCGGTCGCCTGCTGACCGACCGGCGTGTCCGCGAAGCGCTCCGGCTCATCGAATCGACCAATCGGACGATCGGCGACATTGCCGTCACGAGCGGATTTCAAGGGCCGACGCAACTCGCGCGCGCAGTCCGCGCCGCGACGGCCGAGACGCCGACCGGACGGCGCCGGTCCGTTCGCAGGGCCGGACACCACCACGGCCGGTAGATGTCGGCGCGCGATCAGTGCGCGAGGAACGCCTCGGCGAGCCACCACGAACCGCCATCTGACGCGATCTTCGCGTCGATCACGAGCGGCGTGCCCTGACCGGCTCCGTGTTGCGCCGTCTCGCGCACCGCGACAGCCATGGCTGCCAGGTCGTCGTTCGATCGCACCGTGATGCCCTGTGCCCCGAAGCCGCGCGCGATCGCCGCGATGTCGGTGTCGGGGAACACGACGCTCTCGAAATCGGCCGCACCGCCGGGCGTCGGCGCAGCGCTGAAGTGGTGCACCTCGGCGGCATAGCTCGCGTCGTTGTAGACGAGGACGACGAGCGGGATGCCGAGCCGCACCGCCGTCTCGAGCTCGGCCACCGCCATGTGGAAGCCCCCGTCGCCGATACCGAGCACCGGCAGTCGGTCGGGCCGCGCCGCGGCGGCGCCGATGATCGTCGCGAGACCGAGACCGACGGCCTGGAACGCCTGCGTGAAGCAGAAGCCGGCGAGGTCGGGCACGTCGAGGAACTGACTCGGATAGCCCATGAAGTTGCCGCTGTCGACGGCGACGATGCGCTCGGCCGGAAGCGCTTCGTCGAGCGCGATCGTGACCGCGCGCGGGTCGATGGTCGTGCTCGAACCGAGGTCGTCGTACGGCATCGCCTGCCACCGGCCCTCATCGCGGATGCGAGCCAGCACGTCGGGTGTGCGGTACCCCTCGCGCGCCGGACCTTCACCTGCCCCGGCCGTCGCCGAAGCGAGCACGTCGCTGGCGACGGATGCCGAATCGCCGACGACACCGAGGTCGATCGGCCTGTGCGCCCCGAGGGCCATGGCGTCGATGTCGACCTGCGCGATCGTCACCGACTCGACCAGCCGCCCTCGCCTGGTGGTCCAGTCGTTGAGTGCGCATCCCCATGCGACGACGAGATCGGCCCCCGCGATGAGCTCGGCCGCGACGGGTGTCGAAAATCCGCCCGAGATGCCGAGATCGGCGCCTCCGCTGTCGAGCGCTCGCCCATCGACACCTGCGCGGAACAGCCCCTTCGCGACGGCACTGGTCGCGAGCAGGGCGCCCCAATGCTCGGCGACGGCGGCGATCTCGGGCCCCGCCTCGCGAGCGCCGCGGCCGGCGATGAACACGGGGCGCTCGGACGCCTCAAGGAGTTGAACGAGCTGCTGAATCTCGAATGCCGGGGCCCGGCCGCCACGGCGCTCAACGCGGTGCAACCCGTCGCCGCGTCGATCGGTGCCCGGCTCGGGCGCCCCGGCTCCGGCCTCCGCCCCCGTCCGCCTCGCCGATGCCGGGCCGTCGCCCGGCACGCGCAACCGCCCGGTCGTGTCGGGCGCCAAATCGGGCAGCAGGTCGATCGGCACGCTCAGCACGACCGTGCGGCGATCGACCACGGCGGTGCGCCACGCCAGCTCGACATCGTCGACCGCCGTGGCGGCCGAATGCACGCGCAACGCGACCGCGCCGACCGACTTCGCCGTGGCATCCTGGTCCATCTGGAAGTTGTTGTGCGGGTGCGCGACGGGCGCCGCCGCCGTGACGACGAGCAGCGGCGTGCGCGACTTCGCGGCCTCGGCGATGCCGGTGAGCGCGTTCGTGTACCCACAGCCCTGGTGCGTGGTAACGACGGCCAGCGTGCGCGAGACCCGCGAGAATGCGTCGGCCATGGTCGCGGCGCCGCCCTCATGCCGCGCGGCCGTGAAGGGCACGTCGCGGGCACGCAGGGCGCCGACCAGCTCAAAGTTGCCGGAACCGACGACACCGAACACGTGCCCGACACCGAGCCGCACGAGCGTTGCCGCGATGAGCTCGGGCGCCGGCAGCTCGGAAACCGGTAGCTCGGAAACCGGCAGCTCGGAAACCGGTAGCTCGGCGCTCGGCACCGACGCATGACCGGATGCCGCCGACAGCCGCTCGGCGTGCTGCGGTGCCGACCGTGCCGCCGCCGCGCCGGGCGCCCCTGCCTGCGAGCGCACCGGGGTCACGTCGGTGTCGGTGAACGACACGTCGATTCCGACGAACTGCGCCGTGCCCGCGGTCTCGTCGACGCCGGCGAACGGGTCATCCGCCGTTGCCGCTGCGGCGCGCTCGGGGGTGTCGTGCTCGGCCTGCCACTGCTGCGCGTAGGAGTCGGGCTCGGGGGCGCCCGCTCTGCGACCGCGACGCCGCGGCCGCTCCGGCTCGCCCGATGCCGCTGAGGCGCCGGGAACGCCGGCGCCATCGGCTCGCGCGATGGGCTCGTCGCCGTCAGCCGTGTACCGCATGCCGAGTCCCTAGTCGCGCTCGACGAAGGCCAGCACCCGCGCCGGCGCCCCCGTGCCGCCCACGATCGGCAGCGGCGCGACCACGACGGTAGCGCCGGCTACGGGGAGACGGTCGAGGCCGCGCAGCGACGTGACGCCGTACTTGTCGGCGCCGAGGAGGTGGTGGTGCACGGGGAAGACCGGGTCGAAACCCCCGGCCTGACCCGCGTCGATGCCGACCTGCTCGACGCCGAAGCCCGAGAGGTTCGGATGCGCGGCAAGCCATTCGGCGCCGGCGACGGAGACGCCGGGCGAGTGCGGCCCCGTGTCGTCGGCGTTGATGAACGACGCGGCGTCATCGCCGCGGGCGGCCCAGCCCGTGCGGAACAACAGCCACGCGCCCGGCGGCAGCTGCCCGTGCTCGGCCTCGAAGGCCTCGAAGTCGGCCGGCTCGAGGAGGTAGTCGGCGTCGGCGGCCGCCTCGTTCGTGCGGTCGATCACGAAGGCGGGACCGACGAGTCGAGAGAGCTGGATCTCGGCGACGCTGCGCCCGGCGCGGCCGGTCGCCCAGTGCGTCGGCGCGTCGAGGTGGGTCCCTACGTGCTCGCCGAGGTGCAGGTCGTTCCACGCCCACCCGGGGCCGGCGTCGTCGAAGTTCGACACCGGGGTGGTCGACAGCCCCTGCGTGTTCGCGAACGGCGCCGGAAGGGTGAGGATCGGGGTCGACGGCGACAGGGGCGTGGTGAGGTCGACGACCTCGACGGTGCCATCGGCGATCGACGTCGCGAACGCGGAGAGGGTGCTGACAGCGGTCATCGATGAGCCTTCCGGAGGGGTGAGCGGTCTGCGAGGAATCCTCCCACGACCCACCGACAGCCGCGCAGGGATGACGTCAGGCCGCGCCGTCGAACATGCTGGTGACCGACGCGTCCTGGAACACGTTGTGGATCGCCCTGGCAATGAGCGGAGCGATCGGCAGCACCGTGAGCTTTTCGAAACGCTTGTCGTCGCCGAGCGGGAGCGTGTCCGTCACGACCACTTCGTCGACCGCGTCGCTCGAAAGCCGCTCGACGGCAGGCGGCGAGAACACCGCGTGGGTTGCCGCTACGACGACGCGCAGCGCCCCGTTCGCCTTGAGCGCCTCCGCGGCCTTGACGATCGTGCCCCCCGTGTCGATGAGGTCGTCCACCAGCAGGCACACCCGGCCCTCGACGTCGCCCACGATCTCGTGCACCGTGACCTCGTTCGCGACCATCGGGTCTCGGCGCTTGTGGATGATCGCGAGCGGCGCCTCGAGTTGATCGCTCCAGATGTCGGCGACGCGCACGCGGCCCATGTCCGGCGAGACCACGGTGAGGTTCGCGCTGTCGAGCTTCAAGCGGAAGTGCTCGAGGAGCACCGGCATCGCGAAGAGATGATCGACCGGGCCGTCGAAAAACCCCTGGATCTGGGCGGCGTGCAGGTCGACCGACATGATGCGGTCAGCTCCGGCGGCCTTGTAGAGATCGGCGACGAGCCTGGCCGAGATCGGCTCTCGCCCGCGGCCCTTCTTGTCTTGCCGCGCGTACGGGTAGAACGGCGCGACGACCGTGATGCGCTTCGCGCTCGCACGCTTCGCGGCGTCGACCATGATGAGCTGCTCCATGAGCCACTCGTTGATGGGCGGGCAGTGCGACTGGATGATGAACACGTCTGCGCCGCGGATGCTCTCGCCGAATCGGGCGTAGATCTCACCGTTGGCGAAGGTGCGCGACTCGACATCGACGAGCTCGGTCCCGAGCTCCGTCGCGATGTCCTCGGCGAGGTCGGTGTGCGCCCGCCCCGTCACGACGACCAGTCGCTTTTCGCCCTGGGTGGTAATGCCGGTCACATGGACTCCGATTCTCGCGTGGTGCTCTCTGGGCCCCGCTCGCTCGCGCGCGCAGCTGCCTCGGCGGCGGCGGTGCCCTCGCGGTTCGCGACGACCCACCCCTCGATGTTGCGTTGCGGGGCGACACTGATGGCGAGTGATCCGGCAGGCACGTCTTTGCGCACCACGGTGCCGGCTCCCGTGTACACCCCGTCTTGAATCGTAACGGGCGCGACGAAGACGTTGTGCGAGCCGGAGCGCACGTGGTCGCCGACGGTCGTGCGGTGCTTCTCGACGCCGTCGTAATTGGCCGTGATCGTGCCGGCACCCACGTTGGACTGCTCGCCGACCGTCGTGTCGCCCAGGTAGCTGAGGTGGGGCACCTTCGATCCGGTACCGATCGTCGTGTTCTTCGTCTCGACGAAGGTGCCGATCTTGCCGTCGTCACCGACGATCGAGTTCGGTCGCAGGTACGCCCATGGGCCCACGGATGCTCGTGCCCCGATCACCGAGAGCGTCGCGTCGGTGCGCTTCACGACGGCGTCGGCGCCGACCTCGCAGTCGACGAGCGTCGTGTCGGGCCCGATGAGCGCCCCCTCGGCGACGCTCGTCGCGCCGCGCAGCTGCGTGCCGGGGAAGAGCTCGACGTCGGGCGCGAGCGTCACATCGCGCTCGATGATCGTGGTCGCCGGATCGTGCACCGTCACGCCCTCGCGCTGCCACTCGGCGATGATGCGACGGTTGTACTCGGCGGCCGTCGCGCCGAGCTGGAGCCGGTCGTTGACGCCCTGCACGAGCCAATTGTCGGTGACCTGCACCGCCTCGATGCGGCCGCCCTCGCGCGACAGGACGGAAGCGGCATCCGTGAGGTATTTCTCGCCCTGCGCGTTGGCCTGCCCGATCGAGCGGAGGACACGGCGAATGGTCGCGGTCTCGAACGCGTACACGCCGGCGTTGATCTCACGGATGCGCAACTGCGCCTCGGTCGCGTCCTTGTGCTCGACGATGGCCTCGAATTCCCCGTGCTCGTTGCGAACGACGCGGCCGAAGCCGCTCGGGTCGTCGTAGGCGGCCGTGAGCATCGTGAGGTGGTTGCGGCGCTCGACGTGCGCCTGCACGAGTCGCGCGACGGTGCCGGAGTCGAGCAGCGGCACGTCGCCCGACAACACGACGACCGTGCCGCCGAATTCGTCTGGGAGGGCTTCGAGCCCGACCTCGACGGCTCGGCCGGTACCGGGAATCTCGTCCTGGTCGGCGATCGTGGCCTCGGGCGCGAGCTCCAGCACGGCCTCGACGACACGGTCGCGGTCATGCCGCACGACCACGACCGTGTGCCCGGCGCCGAGCTCGGCCGCCGTGTGCAGCACGTGGCCGATGAGAGGAACCCCGCCGAGTCGGTGGAGCACCTTCGGCGTGCGCGACTTCATGCGGGTGCCGGCGCCCGCGGCAAGCACGATCACGGCGAGGTTGGTCTCGGTCACGGCGTTCCTCCAAAGCGCTCCGGCGTCCATCGTGACGGCTGCTGCGGCGCGCCCGTGCCGGTGGAGCCGGGCAGGGCCGCATGAGTGAGACAGGGTCGACTGAGTGACACACCCGCTCCTCCCCCAGGATTCGAACCTGGACCCCACAGCTCCAAAGGCTGTTGTGCTGCCGTTACACCAAGGAGGACCGCGCAGCGCGCGCCGCACCCACCAAGTCTGCCAGACGTCCGCGAGCGCGTGCAGGCGGGCCCCACTCCCGGCGATACCGCCGGCACCGCCGCCGTTTCAGCCACCGATCATGGCATGCGGGCACACTACGGCCATGCAAACCCCGTTGCCGGACTACCTTTCCGAGGTACTGACCGCCTGTTCCCCCGACCAGGAAGGCGAGCTCCCCGACGACATCCCGGAGCTCGCGTCGGCCGACCCCGGGCGGCTCGCGCTCGCCCTCGCGACGATCGACGGCGAGGTGTACAGCGTCGGCGACGACGAGGTGCCGTTCACGATCCAGTCGATCGCGAAGCCGTTCGTCTACGCGCTGGCGATCCAGGACTCCGGTCTCGACACGGTCCTCCAGCACATCAGCGTCGAGCCGAGCGGCGACGCCTTCAACGAGCTCTCGCTCGAGGCCAGCACGGGCCGGCCGTTCAATCCCATGATCAATGCGGGCGCCATCGCCGCGCACAGCCTCGTCATAGGCCCGGGCGCCGACGAAGGGGCACGGACGGAACGGATCATCGACGCCTTCTCGGCGCTCGCCGGGCGCCAGCTGAGCATCGACGAAAGCGTCCTCGAGTCGGAGCTCGAGAACAACCACCGCAACCTCGGCATCGCCCACATGCTCCGCGCATCGGGCCTCCTCCCCGACGACCCGGCAGAGGTCGTGCGCGGATACGCGAAACAGTCGTCGATCGCGGTGACGGTTCGCGACCTCGCCGTCATGTCGGCCGCCCTCGCGAACGGCGGGCGACTCGTGCACTCGGGTGAGCGCGTCATGCACTCGCACGTCGCTCGTCAGGTGCTCAGCGTCATGATGAGCTGCGGCATGTACGACGCCACGGGCGACTGGGTCACGCAGGTCGGCATCCCCGCCAAGAGCGGCGTGGCCGGGGGCATCGTGGGCGCCCTGCCCGGCCAGCTCGGCATCGCCGCCTTCTCGCCGCCCCTCGACCCCCAGGGCAACAGCGTGCGCGGCGTCGACCTGTTCCAGCGGCTCAGTCGTGACATGGGGCTGCACCTCATGGACGCCGAGCAGCCGAGCCACAGCGTGATCCGCGTGATCGACGAGGTCGCCGACGATGCCGGCGAGGCGTGGCTCGTGGCGGAGGTGTTCGGCGCCGTCCGGTTCTCGGGCGGCGAACGCGTGGCACGCCGCATCAGCGGCGTGCCCGGCATCGATGAAGGTGGGCCCACCCGTGTCCTTCTCGATCTGACGGCCGTCCACTCGCTGAGCGAGGTCGCCAGGCGCATGTTCGTCGAGACGGCGAGGCGCCTCGCGCACGAAGGACACCGCGTGCTCGTGCTCGACCCGCAGGGTTTCACGGCCGACGCCGACGAGCCCACGATCGGCGACGCCCGCGTCGTGGGCTCGCTGCCGTGGCGTCGCGACGCCGGGGCGTAGCGTCCCGGCGCCCCCGGCATAATGGCGGGATGCAGCAGCATTCCGGTCACGAGGGCGCGGTCGACGCGGTCGACGCGATCGTGCGCGACTGGGAGCGCGAGCGCCCCGACCTCGACGTCGACCCGCTGCGGATTTTCTCGCGTGTCAAGCGCATCGCGAAGCAGCTCGACACGGTGCGAAAGTCGGCATTCGCCGCGACCGGCCTCGAGCTCTGGGAGTTCGACGTGCTCGCGGCGCTTCGTCGCGCGGGCGCGCCTCACCGCCTGAGCCCGAAGCAGCTGCTCGCCATCACGCTCGTGTCGAGCGGCACCATGACGAACCGGCTCGACCGCCTTGCCGCACGTGGCCTCGTGCGCCGCGAGGCCGACCCCCACGACGGTCGCGGGGTGCTCGTGACGATGACCGATGCCGGTCGGGTGCGCGTCGATGAGGCGCTGACCCGGCTCGTGGCCGCGGAGCGGCAGCTGCTCGAAGACCTCGACCCCGAGTCACGTGACGGCCTCGCCGACAGCCTGCGGCGTCTCACGGTCGCAATGGAGATCGACGAGCACGACGAACGGGTGCGCCCATGAGCGTGCGGGTCGACGTGTGGCTGTGGGCGGTGCGCATCTTCAAGACGCGCTCCCGCTCGACGGCCGCCTGTAAGGCCGGGCACGTGCGCGTCGGCGACGACCGGGCCAAGCCGGCCACGCCCGTTCGCATCGGCGATCGGGTGCGGGTGCGCATCGAGGGCTTCGACCGCGACCTCGAGGTGACCGGGCTGATCGAGAAGCGCGGGAGCGCCGAGGTGGCCCGCGCCAACCTGATCGATCACTCGCCGCCGCGCCCGAAGGCGATCGACGTCGGCTATGTGCCGATGCGCGAGCCCGGGGCGGGGCGCCCGACGAAGCGTGAGCGACGCGATCTCACCCGGCTGCGCGGCCACTGAGCGGACCGCGTCGCCGTGCGCCTCCCCACGGGGTCGCGCGGGGCATGCCGCATAGGCCGTGGCGCCGCACGCGGCAAGCGCGACCGCGGATGCGGTACGTTTCGAGTCACGCAACATGCTTCGGGGTCGGTGAAAATCCGAGCCGACGGTGATAGCCCGTGAGTCCTGTTCCCTTGGTACCGGACCGATCTGGTGGAATTCCAGGGCCGACGGTCAAAGTCCGGATGGGAGGACGCATGTGCGGCGGCAGGAGTGCCGTCGCGCGCGACGACACCCTCGTCGGTGCCGGCGCCGACCCCCGGGGCGAACCCGGAGGACCCAATGACCAGCCGCAGCGACGCCGTCGCAGACCTCGATGCCGCCATGGCGCACGCGGTCGAGCTCGCGGCGCTCGGGCCCGTCTACGGCCCGAATCCGCGTGTCGGATGCGTGCTGCTCGCTCCGGAACCCGACGAGGGCGCGTGGTCCAACCACGTCGGTGCCCCGCGCGGTGGCCCGGCGCCCGACGATGTCGGAGATGCACGCCCGCGCCGCGTGATCGGCGAGGGCTACCACCGCGGTGCGGGCACGCCGCACGCGGAGATCGACGCGCTGCACGACGCCCGCAGGCGAGGGATCGATCCCCGGGGCGCGACAGCCGTCGTCACGCTCGAACCCTGCTCGCACACCGGCCGCACCCCCCCATGCGCAGAGGGGCTCGCGGCCGCGGGCATCGGCCACGTCGTGTACGCCGTGACCGACCCGAACCGCCTCGCCGCCGGCGGCGCCGAGGTCCTCCGTACGCGAGGCATCCGCGTCACCCACGCACCGCACGAGCGCGCGAGCGCCCTCAACGACGTGTGGGCGACCGCGGTGCGGCGCGGCGCGCCCTTCGTCACGCTCAAAGTCGCCACGACCCTCGACGGCAGGGTCGCGGCCGCCGACGGCACGAGCCGGTGGATCACCGGCGACCTCGCCCGCGCACACGCCCACGAGGTGCGGCGGCGGGTCGACGCGATCATCGTCGGTACCGGCACCGTGGCCGCCGACGACCCTGCGCTCACCGCCCGCAACGCCGACGGTGCGCTCGCGGGGCATCAGCCACTTCGCGTCGTGGTCGGCACGCGCGAGGTGCCGGCCGGCGCCAGGCTGCGCGGGCCCGGCGGCGAGCTCGTGCACCTCGCGACGCATGACGTGCACGTCGTGCTCGCCGAACTCGGCGGCCGCGAGATCAGGCACGTGCTCATCGAGGGAGGGCCGACGCTCGCGACGGCGTTCCTGCGCGCCGACGTGGTCGATGAACTGCACGCCTACACTGCGCCACTCGTCCTGGGCGCGGGAGCCCCCGTCGTCGGCGACCTCGGCGTCGACACGCTCGCCGCTGCGGCGCAGTGGCGCACCGTGCACGTCGAGCGACTCGGCGACGACGTGCTGATGATCGCGCGGCGCCACCGTCCACGCACGGCCCGCGACGCAGCCGACGCCGATTCCGACGCCGACGCCGACGCGACCGCCCGTGCCGATGCCGGCATGGGAACGGCCACGGCGCTGACCGACTCCGTCGGTAACGGCCCACCAACCGCGAGCGAGACCGTTCGCGCCCGAAAGGAACCTGCATGACCCGCGAAGCCGCATCCGGTGCCGACGCCGCGCCCACGGGGCACGACTCCGCGCAAGGACCGCGCGACAGCAGCGACGACCGCGGCGACGCCGGCGACACGATCGTCTTCGCGACCATCGACGCGGCGATCGACGAGATCCGAGCCGGGCGGCCCGTGCTCGTCGCAGACGACGAGGATCGTGAGAACGAGGTCGACGTCATCTTCGCGGCACGCACGGCTACGCGCGAGTGGCTTGCGTGGACGATCCGTCATTCCTCCGGCTACCTCTGCGCTCCCATGCCCGCCGCGCTCGCCGACGAACTTGAGCTCCCGCTCATGGTCGACCGCTCACAAGACCCGCGCCAGACGGCCTACACCGTCTCGGTGGACGCGGCCGAGGGCGTGACGACCGGCATCTCAGCCGCCGACCGTGCGACGACGCTCCGCGCACTCGGCGCCCCCGGTGCCACGGCAGCAGACCTCATCCGGCCCGGCCACGTGCTGCCGCTTCGCGCAGTCGACGAGGGCGTGTTCGCGCGAGCCGGGCACACCGAGGCCGCCGTCGATCTCGTGCGACTCGCGGGTGTGGGCACCGTCGGCGCCATCGCCGAGCTTGTCCTCGACGACGGCGACATGATGCGGGTGCCCGACGCGGCCGCCCTGGCTGCCGACCTGGGGCTCGCCCTCGTCACGATCACCGCCCTCGCCGACTGGCGGCGCGACCACGACCGGTGACGCCTCCCGGCGCCCGGCCCGCGCGGCAGAGCATCCCCTCGCACCGGCGCCGCGACACCCATGCGCAGGGCAACCGCAGAACGACCCCGAGAACACCCCGAACGCCAAGGAGCAGCACATGGCCGGACACGGCGCCCCCAACCTCACCATCGACGGCAGCGGACTCCGCGTCGCCATCATCGCCGCGAGCTGGCACGAGCAAGTGATGAACGGACTCCTCGACGGAGCCAGGCGCGCGCTGCGTCAGGCGGGCGTCGACGACGTCGTCGAACTGCGCGTGCCGGGCACGTTCGAGCTGCCGGTCGTGGCTTCCAACGTCGCCGAGACGGAGGTCGACGCAATCGTCGCGCTCGGCGTCGTGATCCGCGGCGGCACACCCCACTTCGAGTATGTGTGCCAGGCCGCGACGATGGGGCTCACCGACGTGACGACGCACACCGGCGTGCCCGTCGGGTTCGGTGTGCTCACGTGCGACACCGAGCAGCAGGCGCTCGACCGCGCCGGCCTCGACGGCTCGACCGAGGACAAGGGCGCGGAGGCGGCCCTCGCCGCGGTCTCGACGGCCGTGCTCCTGCGCGACGCCATCGACGACTGACGCGGGCCTGCGGCGCCGCAGTGCCTCCTCGCCGAGGTCGACGACCTCACAGCGCCTACGGTTCGAGCTCGACGACCTCGCAGCGCCTACGGTTCGAGGTCGACGACCTCGAACTCGAGCAGTTCGGCCCCGGATGCGACCGGCTTGCGGTCCGAGCCCGCGTGCGCCGCTTTCGCCGCGCCGTCACGCCACGCCGCGAAGTCCTCCTCGCTCGCCCACGTCGTCACGACGAAGTAGCGGGTCTCACCCGCCGTTGGACGCAGCAGCTGGAACCCCTCGAAGCCGGGCGCCGAATCGACCGCGTGCTTGCGCGCGGCGAAGCGCTTCTCGAGCTCCGGTCCCGCGCCTTCCGGCACGGAGATGGCGTTGATCTTCACAACAGACATGCGGCGAGCCTAGCCCCGACCACTAAACTCGCCTGAATGGCCCACCTGCTTGGCGCCGAGGCGCTCCACCTCGAATACCCGACTCGCGTGATCTTCGATGGCGTCACGGTCGGCATCAACGAGGGCGACCGCATCGGCATCGTCGGGCGCAACGGCGACGGCAAATCGACGCTGCTCTCGCTTCTGTCTGGGCGCATCCCACCCGACTCGGGGCGCGTGACGGTGCGCGGCGGGGTGCGCATCGGGATGCTCGACCAGGGCGACACGACCGACCCCGACCTGACGGTGGGGCGCGCGATCGTCGGCGACCGCGACGAGCACGAGTGGGCAGGCGACGCGAAGGTGCGCGACGTGATTCGCGGGCTCGCGGGCGACCTCGACTGGAACGCGCGCGTCGGCGACCTCTCGGGCGGCCAGCAGCGGCGCGTTTCGCTCGCGCACCTACTCACCGACGACCACGACGTCGTCTTCCTCGACGAGCCCACGAACCACCTCGATGTCGAGGGCATCGCCTGGCTCGCCGAGCACCTGAACCGCCGCTGGCCGCGCGGCGCGGGCGGGCTCGTGGTCGTCACGCACGACCGCTGGTTCCTCGACGCCGTCTGCACGGGCATGTGGGAGGTGCATGACCGCATCATCGAGCCGTTCGAGGGCGGGTACGCCGCCTATGTGCTGCAGCGGGTGGAGCGCGACCGCCAGGCCTCTGTTGTCGAACAGAAGCGGCAGAACCTCATGCGCAAGGAGCTCGCCTGGCTGCGCCGCGGGGCACCCGCGCGCACGTCGAAGCCGAAGTTCCGCATCGAGGTGGCGAATCAGCTGATCGAGGACGTGCCGCCCGTCCGCAACCCCGTCGAACTGCAGCGGATGGCGACCGCCCGCCTCGGCAAGGACGTCGTCGACCTCATCGACGCCGGCGTGGCCTATTCACCCGAGCAGCAGGTGCTGCGCGACATCACCTGGCGCATCGCGCCCGGCGAGCGCACCGGCATTCTCGGGGTCAACGGCGCCGGCAAGTCGACGCTCCTGAAGCTCGTCTCGGGCGAGCTCGAGCCCACGTCGGGCCGCGTCAAGCGGGGCAAGACCGTGAAGGTCGCGACGCTCTCCCAGCGGCTGACCGAACTCGACGAGCACGCGAACGAGCGCGTGCGCGAGGTCATCGCCCGACTGCGCACGAGCTACGACGCGGGCGGCACCGAGATGACGCCGGCGCAGATGCTCGAGCGGCTCGGCTTCACCAGCGCCCAACTGCAAACGCCCGTTGGCGATCTCTCGGGCGGCCAGCGGCGGCGCCTCCAGTTCCTCATCGTCCTGCTCGGCGAACCCAACCTCCTGATCCTCGATGAGCCGACGAACGACCTCGACACCGACATGCTGGCCGCGATGGAGGACCTGCTCGATTCCTGGCCCGGCACGCTCATCGTTGTTTCGCACGACCGGTTCCTCATCGAGCGCGTCACCGACCAGCAGTACGCGGTCTGGCACGGCGGCCTGCGGCATCTCCCCGGCGGGATCGACGAGTACCTCGACCTGCGCGCGCGGGAGCGGGATGCCCGGGGCCGGGCGGGCATGGCCGGCACGGCCGACGCGACCTCGCCGCTCGGCGCCGGCGGAGCATCCCCCGGAGACGTCCGGACCAGCAGCCGCGACGGCTCGGCCTCTCCCGCGCCGACCGGTTCCGCGGCGACTCCCGCGCTGACGGGTGCGGAGCGACGCGCCCTCGAGAAGGAGTCGTCGTCGATTCAGCGCCGCCTCGATCGGCTCGCGGCCGCGATCGCCGAGGTGGACGACGAGCTCGCCGAGGGCGACCAGACCGACTTCGAGGGGCTCACCGCCCTCGGCGACAAGCGCCGCGAGCTCGCGGACGAGATCGAGGTGCTCGAACTCCGCTGGCTCGAGCTCGCCGAGCGGCTCGAGGCGTAGCCGCCGGCCGGCCAGGCGGCGCCAGCATCCGACTGCGAAGATGTGACCGACCACGCGACGCCCGCCCCGGGAGGCACCATGTCCATCGTCATCGCGGGCGGAGCCCGCACGCCCATCGGCAAGCTCCTCGGCGCACTGCGACCGCTCACAGCGGCTGAGCTCGGTCGGCACGCGATCGAGGCGGCGCTCGCGCGGAGCGGAGTCACGGCGGCCGACGTCGACCTCGTATACCTCGGCAACGTCATTCAGGCTGGTGTCGGGCCGAGCGTGGCCCGGCTGTCTTCGATTGCCGCGGGTGTGCCCATGACGGCGGTCGCGACCACGATCAACAAGCAGTGCCTCTCGGGCCTCGCAGCAATCCGCCTCGCGGCGCTCGAGCTCGGCGCCGGCGACGCCGAGGTGGCGATCGCGGGCGGCACGGAATCGATGACGAACGCGCCGCACCTCGCCCATGTGCGCGGCGGCATCGCGTACGGTTCAGCCGAGTTCGCCGACGCGCTCGAGCGCGACGGTCTCGTGTGCGGCATCGAGCGCGAGGTCATGGGCGCCGCAACCGAACGGCACCAGCGGGGCCTCGGGCTGAGCAGGGCAGAGCAGGATGAGGTCGCCCTGCGCTCGCATGCGCGCGCAGCCCGGGCGCACGACGGCGGCCGCTTCGCCGACGAAATCGTGCCCATCGACGTGCCCGGCCGTCGCGGCGCGGTCGTGGTCGACCGCGACGAGGGCGTTCGGCCCGATACGACGTCAGAGTCGCTCGCGCGGCTTCGGCCGGCCTTCGCCGCCGACGGTGACATCACGGCGGGCAACGCCTCGCAGCTGTCGGACGGTGCCGCGGCGGTCGTCGTGACGACGGCCGAGCAGGCCGCGAGGCGCGGCGTCACGCCCCTCGCCGAGGTGGTCGCGACGGGTACGGTCGCCGGGCCCGACGCCTCCCTGCTGCACCAACCCGCGCGGGCCATCGCGCGGGCCTGCGAGCGCGCCGGCATCGCGCCGGCCGAGCTCGATCTCGTTGAGATCAACGAGGCCTTCGCCTCCGTCGCCATCGCGTCGACCCGCGAACTCGCGATCGATCCGGAGCGCGTGAACGTCAACGGCGGCGCGATCGCCCTCGGTCATCCCGTCGGCATGTCGGGCACGCGCGTCGCGCTCACGCTCGCGCACGAGCTGCGCCGGCGCGGCGGGGGCATCGGCGCGGCCGCGCTCTGCGGGGGCGGTGGCCAGGGCGAGGCGATCATCCTCCGCGTCGGCTGAGCCGCGTCGCGCATCGGGTCGGCCGCACCACCCGGTTCCGGCCGGCCCGTCAGGATTCGCCTACTGCGGGGGCATGCGCAGTGCGCCGTCCATGCGAATGGTCTCGCCGTTGAGATAGTCATGCTCGGCGATCATCGCGACGAGCTTCGCGTACTCGGCGGGCTCGGCGAGTCGTTGCGGATGCGGGATCGACGCTTCGAGCGCCTCGCGCACCTCGTCGCCGAGAGCCGCGAGCATGGGGGTGTCGACGATGCCGGGCGCGATCGTGCAGACGCGGATGCGGTTGCGCGCGAGATCCCGCGCCGCGGTAATGGTCATGCCGACGACGCCCGCCTTCGAGGCGCTGTAGGCGACCTGCCCCACCTGGCCCTCGAACGCGGCGATCGACGCGGTGTTGACGATGACGCCCCTGTCGCCGCACGCGTCCGGCGCCTGGCCGGCCATCGTCTCGGCCGCGAGCCGAAGCACGTTGAACGTGCCGACGAGGTTCACGTCGAGCGTGCGCCGGAAGAGCTCGAGGTCGTGCGTGCCCTTCGACGACAGGATGCGCTCGGCCGGCCCGATGCCGGCGCAGTTCACCGCGAGCCGCAGCGGCCGCGCACCGTCGACGCGCCCGAGCGCGGTGCGAATCGCTGCCTCATCGGTCACGTCGGCCGCGATGAGCCCGATGCCGTCGGCTTGCTCGCCGGCGCGTTCTATTGCCGCGGCGAGGTCGATGCCGATCACGGTCGCGCCGCGCTCGGCGAGGAGCGTCGCCGTCGCAGCGCCTAGCCCGGACGCGGCGCCCGTCACGAGCGCGGTCGTTCCCTGCAGGTTCATACCGAGACCTTAATCGCCGAGACCCTGACTACCGATGCCTGAGTCGCCGAGACCCTGACCACCGACGCCGTGACAGGACCGCCGTGCCATGGTGCGGCGCAGTCCGAGCCGCGACCGCTCGCCTACAGCCGCTGCCCCACGTCCCAGAGCCGATCGGGCCGGCCGTCGATCGCATCCGAGACGGCCATCGCCTGGCTGTCGGACAGCGACGCGACGTAGTCGAGCACGCCGCGCCCGAGGCCGAGCTTTCTGGTTTCGCCCGCGCCGATGGGCGGCACGCCCTCCGGCCGTTCGCGCGCGAGCTCCAGATACCCGTCGGTGGCCATCTCGACGAGCTCGCGCAGCCGCAGCGGCACGTGGGCCTGGTCGAGGTCGTCGTCGAGCCAGGCCAGCAGCCCCTTGACGGCGCGCACGAGCACGCGGCGCAGACCCCGCTGGTACATCGTGATGTCCGGGCGGCCGAGCACGAAGTGCCGATGCACGAACTTGAGCACCTCGACCTCGTGCCACGCGAGCGGTTCGAGCGTCACGAGCCCCGTGCGGGGATTCTCGCGGGGCGCGAGCACCACCGACTCGCGGAGGTGGCGGATCCAGCGGCTCGTGAACGACGCGAGCGCGCGCTCGGAGGAGATCGAGCCGTCGAACTCGTCGGCGAGGAGGCCATCGACGAGGTCGTCGGCGACCGCGCGCACCGCCTCGGCGAACACGTCGTCGTCGGCGATCCAGGGATCGTCGATGCGCAGCTTCCGGCGCAGAAGCTCGAGCGCGCTCCCCGCCGGGGCGCCCCGTCCCGCCAACTCGTCGGCCGATTCGCGGCGCAGCGCGCTCGCGCCGTCGATCCAGCCGCGCAGCTCGCGGGCGACCGCTCCCTGCCCGAGTACGCCGGCCCGGTGGAAGTCGTCGATGTCGTGCACCGAGTACGCGATGTCGTCGGCGATGTCCATGACCGAGCCCTCGAGCGATTGCTGGAAGGGAATGAGCCCGTGCGACGCCTCGCGCGCCTCGGCGAGATCGGCGGCCTCGAGAAAGTAGGCCGAGAACTTGCGCACGTCGAGCTCACGGCCCCCGCCCGCGGCGCCGCGCTGATCTCCGCGGACGCGCAGGCCGGGCGGCAGCGCGTCACCGGGGAGCTCGTGGGACGAGACAGCGGGCGTCCAGGGGTACTTCGCGATCGCCGAACGCGTCGCCGCCGTCAGGTTGAGTCCCTGCGCGGGTCCGTTGCACACGTCGAGCCGCGCGACGATGCGGTACGTCTGCGCGTTGCCCTCGAACCCGTCGGCGAGGCCGAGCTGGTCGCGGGCGATCCAGTCGAGCACGCTCTCGCCGAGATGCCCGAACGGCGGATGCCCGAGGTCGTGGGCGCTCGCCGCCGCCTGCACGACGACGGGATCGCACACGTACTCGGGCGGCAGGTCCGGCGCCGCGTCGAGGTCGTCGCGCACTTCGACGGCGATGGTGCGCGCGACGGCGGCGACTTTGAGCGAGTGCGTCAGGCGATTGTGGACGAGCGGCCCGGCGCCCGACTGCCCGATCACTTGCGTCACGGCCGAGAGCCGGGCGAAGTAGGGCGAGAAGCGGATGCGCTCGAGGTCGCGGCGGAACGGCGTCTCGTGGTCGGCGACGAGCGAGCGGTCGGTCTCGGTCTCCGCCTCGCGACGGCGTGTGCGGGGCGACGGCGTCATCGGCCGAGTGCCTCCGCCGCCTTTGCGATGTCGTCGAGGTCGCGGAGCATGGCCCGCTTGGTGGCGGCCCGACCGACCGACCCGACGATGTCGAGCACGAAGGCGGATGCGCGCCGCCTCGGCCCGCGGTCGTCGCCCGAGAATTCGAACGTGAGCGTGGTGCCGTCGAAGGGCGCTGGGGCGAGGTGGAACGCGGTGACGTAGTGGATGCTGCCCGCGGAGGCCTCGATCGTGGTGGAGCGGCCCGGGTCGACGCTCGTGACGACCAGGTCCTCGCTCGCCGTCCGCCCGAACATGCGCCGCGTCTCGCGCCACGCCGTGCCCACGCGGTAACCCTCGACGATCGCACCGTCCGGTCCGGGAAGGCGTTCGACGCTCTCGACACCGCGCAGGCGCCCGGGGCGCTCGTCGATCTCGCTGATGACCCGCCAGACGGCTGCGGGCGGCGCGGCGATGTCTCGGTTCAGCACAAGCACCTGTCGCATGACGACATGGTCGCACGGTACGACGGGCCGCGCCCCCGCTTGGCTACAGGTCGAGGATCCGCGCACCCGCTCGACCCAGCGGCAATTCGAGTGCACCTCGCGCCACGGCGCGGAGATCTCACGGCGAGTCGCGCTTCCTGTGCACTCAGAATGCCGCTGGTCGGTTCACGCCTCGAGGATCCGCGCACCGGGGACGGGGCCCGTCACGCGGAGGGCGCGGTGGCCCGCTGCCGAAAGCGTCACCTGCAGATCGATCGCCGACTCGACGTCGGAGACGAGGAACGCGATCGTCGGTCCCGACCCCGACACGATGCCCGCGAGCGCTCCGTTGGCCTCGCCGAGTTCGAGGGTGTCGCCGAGCTCGGGGCGCAGCTGCAGCGCGGCGGCCTGCAGGTCATTGGTGAGGGCCTCGCCGAGGGCGACGGCGTCGCCGCTGCGAAGCGCGTGCATCACGTCGTCGGGAACCGTCGGCGCGGGGCTCGCGGGCGAGATGTCGGCGCTGTGCCGCTCGCGGTGCGCGTCGAGGGCGCGATACGTGCTGGGGGTCGACATGCCCGTGTCCGACACGGCCAGCACCCAGTGGAACTGGCCGGTCGAGAGGGCGGGGCTGAGTTGATCGCCGCGTCCCGTGCCGATGGCGGTGCCGCCGAGCAGCGCGAACGGCACGTCGGCGCCGAGGCGCGCGCCGAGCGCGAGCAGATCGTCTCGGCCGCAGTCTGTCCCCCAGAGGGCGTCGCATGCCACGAGCGTGGCCGCCGCGTCGGCCGATCCCCCGCCCATGCCGCCGGCGACCGGCACGCGCTTTGTGATGTGCAGGTGCGCGCCGCCGTCGTGGCCCGTCTCGCGGGCCAGCAGCCTGGCGGCGCGGACCGCCAGGTTGTCGTTGCCCGTCGGCAGATCCTCCGTCGCGATGGGGCCCGCGAAGGACACGGAAACGTCGTCGGCGGGCGTCGCCCGCACGTCTTCGAAGAGCGAAACCGCCTGGTACGCCGTCGCGACGTCGTGGTACCCGTCATCCATGAGCCGGCCGACGAGCAGCGCCACGTTGATCTTTCCGGGGGCGCGGACCGTCACCGACCCGTGCGCTGCGCCCTCGAACGTCATGCCTCCACGCTATCGGAGCCGGACGATTCCGTCTTCGCGCGAGCGATTCGGACGTACGCGTCGAGGTCGAGCGACTCGCCGCGCGCCGTCGGGTCGACGCCTGCGGCCAGAAGTCGCTCGGACGCCGCTGCCGACGAGCCCCCGAACACGCCGGCGAGCGCTTGGCGCAGCATCTTCCGGCGCTGTCCGAAGGCCGCGTCGACGATCGCGAACGTGCGCCGACGCAGTGCTTCGTCGCCGGGCAGCGAGGGCGAGCCGTCGCCGTCGATGCGCGCGCGGAACGACACGAGGATCGAGTCGACGTTCGGCACGGGCCAGAAGACGCTGCGGCCGACGTGCCCTGCGAGCGACCAGTCGCCGTACCACGCCGCCTTGACGCTCGGCGAGCCGTACACCTTGGAACCGGGGCCGGCGGCGAGTCGCTCCCCCACCTCGGCCTGCACCATCACGACGCCACGACGCAGGCTCGGCAGCCGTTCGAGCAGGTGCAGCAGCACCGGCACCGACACGTTGTACGGCAGGTTGGCCACAACCGCGACGGGGCCGCCGTGCGCACCGGAATCTCCCGGCGCATCCGGTACCGACCGGAGCGCGAGCGCATCGGCCTGCACGACCGCGAGGGATGCCCCCGGCGCGTTCTCCTCGACGGTTCGCGGGAGGCGCGCGGCCAGACGGGGATCGATCTCGACCGCGGTGACGTGCGCGCCCGTTTCGAGCAGTCCGAGCGTGAGCGATCCGAGCCCGGGACCGATCTCCAGGATGTGCTCGCCCGCCTGGACCCGTGCCGTCGCCACGATGCGTCGCACCGTGCCGGGATCGTGCACGAAATTCTGCCCGAGCTTCTTGGTCGGCGTCACGTCGAGTTCGCTCGCGAGCCGCCGGATCTCGGCCGCGCCGAGTAGGCGGACGCTCACGCCGTCCCCGGTACGGCGACGCCGACGCCCTCGGCGCTCCAGGCGCCGTAGGCGCGCACCGTGTTCTCGGTGAGCTGGGCGGCGAGTTCGTCGGCGTCGAGGCCGAGCTGACCCGCCATGAACCGCACGGTGTGCGGGACGAGGTAGGGCGCGTTGGGCCGGCCCCGCAGAGGCACCGGCGTGAGGAACGGCGCGTCGGTCTCAACGAGGATTCGATCGCGCCGCGCGACCGCGAGTGCGTCGCGCAGATTTTGCGCGTTCTTGAAGGTCACGTTGCCGGCGAACGAGAGGTACCACCCCTCGTCGGCCGCGATGCGGGCCATGTCGGCGTCGCCCGAGAAGCAGTGGAACACCGTCACGGGGGGCGCGCCCTCGCGGCGCAGCGTCGCGATGACGTCGTCGTGCGCGTCGCGATCGTGGATCTGCATGGGCAGGCTGAGGCGCTTTGCGAGGTCGATGTGACGCTCGAACGCGCGGTGCTGCCATGCGATCGCCTCGTCGCCCTCGGTGCGGAAGGCGTCGAGGCCCGTTTCGCCGATCGCCTTGACGCGTGGATGCCGCGCGAGCGCCTCGATCTCCGCGATCGCGGCATCGAGCGCGGCGGCGCCCCCGGCTGCGGCGATGCGCGGCGCCTCGTTCGGGTGGATCGCGACGGCCGCGTACAACCGCGCGTCAGTCGCGGCCGCCTCGACCGACCAGCGGCTCGAGGGCACGTCGCCGCCGACCGTGATAGCTCCCGCGATACCGGCATCGGCGGCGCGCGCGAGGTGCTCGGCGACCGAGAGGCCGACCTCGCCGTCCTCGATCTCGAGGTGCGTGTGATTGTCGTAGGTCGCGACCCCCAACGGCTCGGGCAGGGGCGGGTAGTTCAGGTCGCGCGCGTGGCCGTGCTCGCTCGTCGGGGTGCGCTTCCGGGGGTGCGATGCGGCCGCGCCCGTCACTTGACTTCGGCCTCATGCTCGACCCGCGGGAACAGCGCGGCGAGCTTCGCGACCCGCCCGCTCGTGCGCCACGACGAGGCCTCGCGAACGGGCACCGCGCCGAGGTCTCCCTCGCCGCCGAGCGCGACCCACAGCTTCTCGGTGGCGATCGGCAGGATCGGGTGCAGCAGCACGGCGAGCGCGCCGAGGGCGCGCACGTTGGTCGCGAGCACCGTCGCCAGCCGGCCGCGCGTGGCGTCGTCCTTCGCGAGGACCCACGGCTCCTGCTCGGTGATGTAGCCGTTGAGGGCGTCGACGAGCTTCCACACCTCCGCGATCGCGTCGTGGATGGCGACCCGCTCGATCGCGTCGTCGGCGGCCGCCGCCGCCGTGTCGGCGAGCTCGAGGATGCGCCGATCCGCGTCGCTCACCTCGCCCAGCTCGGGGACCTCCCCGTCGAAGTACTTCGCGACCATCGCGACGACGCGCGACGCGAGGTTGCCGAACCCGTTGGCGAGCTCGGCCTGGTACCTCGCCGAAAGGTCCTCCCACGAGAACGACCCGTCCTGACCGAACTGGATCGCCCGCATGAAGTAGTAGCGGAACGCATCCGAGCCGAACACGTCGGTGATCTCGTTGGGCGCGATGCCCGTGAGCTTCGACTTCGACATCTTCTCGCCGCCCACGAGCAGCCAGCCGTGGCCGTACACGCCGCGCGGCACGTCAAGCCCCGCGGCCATGAGCATCGCCGGCCAGATGACGGCGTGGAAGCGGAGGATGTCCTTGCCGACGATGTGCAGGGCCGGCCACCGGCGCTCGAACGCCTCCCGGGCATCCGGGCCATGCTCGTCGCCGTCAGAGGCGTCGCCGTAGCCGATCGCCGAGATGTAGTTGAGCAGGGCGTCGACCCACACGTACACGACATGGTCGTCGTCCCATGGCACCTTCACGCCCCAGTCGAACGTGGTGCGCGAGATCGACAGGTCTTTCAGGCCCGAGCGCACGAACGACACGACCTCGTTGCGTGCCGATGCGGGGCGGATGAAGTCGGGGGTCTCCTCGTAGAGCGCAAGCAGGCGGTCTTCGAACTCCGAGAGCTTGAAGAAGTAGTTCTGCTCCTGCAGCAGCTCAAGCGGCTTCGAGTGGATCGCGCACACCTTGACGCCCTCGTACGGCCCCTCGCCGTCGACGATCTCGCTGTCGGGCTTGAACTCCTCGCAGCCGACGCAGTAGAGCGCCTCGAAGTCCGACTTGTAGAGGTAGCCGGCGTCGTTGAGGCGCTCGAGGAACAGCCTGACCCGGCGCTCGTGCCGGTCGTCGGTGGTGCGGATGAAGTCGTCGTTCGACAGGTTCAGCGTCTCGAGCAGCGGCTTCCACGCCTCGCCGACGAGCTTGTCGGCCCACTGCTGCGGCGTCACGTTGTTCGCGAGCGCCGAGCGCATGATCTTCTGCCCGTGCTCGTCGGTTCCGGTCAGGAACCAGGTGTCGTCGCCGCGCTGCCGGTGCCAGCGGGCGAGCACGTCGCACGCGACCTCCGTGTAGGCGTGACCGATGTGAGGCACGTCATTCACGTAGAAGATCGGTGAGGTGACGTAGAACGATTCGCCGGATGCCATGGGGGCCAGTCTATTGGCGTCGCGACATGCCGACGGCACGGTCTCAGTGCAGGCTCGCGTCATACAGCTCGCGGCGGGCCAGGCCCGTCTCGGCGGCGACCTGGGCGGCCGCGTCCTTTCTCCGCTCGCCCAGCGCGACCAGCTCGCGCACCCGCGCGACCGCGGCTTCCGGATCCGCCACCTCGGGCGCGGCCCCCTCGACCACGATGACGATTTCGCCACGCACGCCGCCGTCGGCCCACGCCGCGAGCTCGGCCGCCGTGCCCCGGCGCACCTCTTCGTGCAGCTTCGTGAGCTCACGGCAGACCGCGATGCGGCGACCGGCTGGCCAGGCCGCCGACATGGCGCGGAGCGTCTCCGCGAGGCGGTGCGGCGACTCGAAGAGCACCGTCGTGCGTTCTTCGCGAACGAGCCTCGCGAGGAACCGCTCGCGGTCGCCCCCCTTGCGCGGCACGAAGCCATCGAAGCAGAAGCGGTCGGTCGGCAGGCCCGAGATGGCGAGCGCCGTGATGACCGCCGTCGGGCCGGGCACGCTCGTCACCGTGACGCCGGTCTCGGCCGCTCGCGCGACGATCGGATAACCGGGGTCGGAGATGCCCGGCATGCCCGCATCCGAGACCACGACGACGTCACCCTCGCGGGCGCGCTCGACGAGCTCCGCCGCGAGCTCGTCCTCGTTGTGCTCGTGCAGGGCGATAAGGCGGGGGCGTTCCTCGACCCCGAGCAGCTGCAGCAGCTTCGCCGTCGTGCGCGTGTCCTCGCAGGCGACGACGTCGGCCCCGCGGAGCGTTTCGACGAGGCGCGCCGACGCGTCGCCGAGGTTGCCGATGGGGGTGCCCGCGAGAATGATCACGGGCTCGATCCTCCCAGGTGGGGCCGCGGCCGCGGCGACCGCCGCGACACGCCTGGTCGTTCGAGTCACCGCGCTCGCGTGGTCACTCGCGCCCGGTGTGGCGCGCCATCTCGGGCACGACTGACCACACGAGCAGCGCATCCGCGGCGCCCGGGCGTGTCTGCCCGGCGCTCCCGCCGGAATCGCCAAACCCGTGCGACGCCTACCATGGCTCGCGTGACAGATGCGACGAACGTGTCCTCGGCGGCCGGGAGGGACGATGACTCGGCCGGCGACGAGGCACCCGCCACCGCCACCGCCACGGCCGTCGACGAACGAAGCGACGGCGCGGCCCGAGCCGGCGACGAGTCGCTCGTCGCGACCCCCGCTCCGCGGACGGGCTCGTGGTTCGACGACACCTGGCGGCGCATGACCGCGACGCCCCGACTGCTGCGCCGCACCGAATGGATCATGCTCGGCGCCGTCACCCTCCTCGCCGCGCTCCTGCGCCTCGTCGGCCTCTCGCATCCGGGGTCGCTCGTCTTCGACGAGACGTTCTACGTGAAGGACGCGTGGACCCTCGTCAACCTCGGCTACGAGGGCACCTGGCCCGAGAACGCCAACGACTCGTGGGCCGCGGGAGATCCGAACACCTACTCGTCGGACGCGTCGTACGTCGTGCATCCGCCGTTCGGCAAGCTCGTCATCGGCCTCGGCCTGCTCCTCTTCGGCGCCGAGAACCCGTTCGCCTGGCGCGCGAGCGTCGCGATCATCGGCGTCGCGGCCGTCGTGCTGCTGTGGTTTGTCGCGCGCAAGCTGCTCGGCTCGCCGGTGCTCGCGACGATCGGTGCCGGGATGCTCGCGATCGACGGCCATGCCATCGTCATGAGCCGCGTGGCGATTCTCGACGGCATCCTCATGTTCTTCGTGCTGCTCGGCGCGTACTTCGTGCTCCTCGACCGCGACGATCAGCGGGGGCAGCTGCAGGGGCGCATTCTGGCGTGGCGGCGCACCGACGGCCCGCCGGAGGGTCGCGGCCCCGACGGCTTGCCCCTCGCGCCCGTGCCGACCCCCTTCTGGTCGACGGCCAGGGCCCCGACGTGGCCGACCCTCGGTCCCGATTGGGGGCCCGTGCTGTGGGCTCGCCCCTGGCTGCTCGCGGCCGCCGTCACCTTCGCGCTCGCCTCGAGCGTCAAGTGGTCGGGCCTGTACTTCCTCGCGGCCTTCTGCCTGTACACGATCGCCGTCGATGCCCTCGAGCGGCGCCGCCAGGGCGTCACCTTCTGGCTCAGTGCGGCGGTGCTCAAGCAGGGGCCCGCGTCATTCGTCATCACGATCCCCGCGGCGCTCGCGGTGTATATCGCATCGTGGAGCGGTTGGCTCGCCACGACCGGCGGTTTCTACCGCACCTGGGCGGAAGAGGCGGGCCACGCCTGGACCGGGCTGCTCTCCTGGGTGCCGCTCCCATTGCAGAGTCTCTGGCACTACTCGGTCGAGGCGTACCGGTTCCACACCGGCCTCGGCGCCGACCACCCGTATCAGTCGTCGCCGCTCGAATGGCCGTTCCTGATCCGCCCGACGGCGTTCAGCTATACGTACAGCGATCCGAGCCCGTCGTGCTCGGGCGTCGAGACGTGCGTCGAGGCGATCACTTCGATCTCGAACCCGCTCATCTGGTGGTCGGGCACCGTCGCGATCCTCTTTATCGCGATCATGTCGTTCCTGCAGCCGCGATGGCAGTACGGCTTCGTGCTCGTCGGCTTCGCGGCCGGCTACCTGCCGTGGATGGCGTACCTGCAGCGGCAGGCCGTCTTTCACTTCTACGCGATCGTGTACCTGCCGTTCATGATCCTGGCGGTGCTGTTCGTGTTCCAGACGATCGCCGGCACGCCCGACTCCCCGCGCCGTCTCCGCACGGCGGGGGTCGCGGCTATCGGCGGCGTCGTCGTGCTCTTCGCGCTCGTATCGGCGCTCTTCCTGCCCGTGTGGACCGGGATGCTGATCCCCGACTGGTACTGGTCCCTCACCCACTGGCTTCCCGGGTGGAAGTAGCCGCCGCGCCTACCCGCGACCGGGCTGCGGATCGCCTTCGGGGGCGTCCGGAATCGGAGCATCCGGCACGGGAACATCCGGTGTCACGAGCTTGAGGCCGACGACGCACGCCACGATGCCGAGAATGAGCAGGATGCGCGCGATCGACACGGGTTCGTCGCCCGTGGCCATGGCGTAGCCGGCCGTGAGGCTCGCGCCCACCGCGACCCACACGGCGTAGGCCGTGCCAGTGGGCAGATCGCGCATCGCGACGGCGAGCCCTGCCATGCTGACGATCAGGGCGACGGCGAAGACGACGGTGGGCCACAGCTTCGTGAACCCGTCGCTCTTGCCGAGCGCGGTGGCCCAGACCGCCTCGAACACGCCTGACAACACCAGAATGACCCACGCCAAAGGGGCCACCTCCCTCGCGGCCAGTCTTGTCGCGTTCCGGGTACTGGTCACCTCGTCCGGGAGCGGCGGAGAAGCCGCTGCTCGGCGTCAACGGTAGCAATCGCCGCGGCGCTGGTCACCGCGCCTCTCGTCGGGCTCTTCCGTGCCCCCGTCATCGGATGCGTTAAGACAGGCCGCCCTCGGGCCCTCAGCCTCGGCGCAGCGTGTCGCCGGGGCGCTCGCCGTAGGCGCGCGCGTACTGCTCCGCGAACCGACCCAGGTGCGCGAAGCCGTGCCGCATCGCGATCTCGGCGACGCGGCCCGTGCGCGGGTCGGCGGCGAGCAGGTCGGCGCGCACGCGCTCGAGCCGCACCCGGGTCTGGTACGCCATTGGGCTCTCGCCGTGCACGCGCCGGAACGCCTGCTGCAGGGCCCGACCGCCGACGCCCGCGAGCACGGCGAGCATTTCCAGGCTGAGCGGTGCGCCCCTGGCAGCCTCGATCGCGTGCGTCGCCGTTTCGAGGGCGCTCGCGCCCAGCACCGCATCGCGGCTCGTCGACGCCGTGCCCGCCGTCGAAGCCGAGGGCGTGATACCGCCGTGCTCCCGCCGAGCGCTGAGCACGACGAAATCGGTGATGAGCCGGTCGGCGAGGTGCTCGGCGAGCACGGGATTGAGACCCTCGGGGCGGCGAGCGGCCGCCATGACGCGCCGCGCGAGCCGCAGCCACGCCCGGCCGGGCCCCTCGACGAGGTCGACCGCGGCCTCGAACGCGGGAATCGGCTGGCCCTCCGGGCACAACAGTCGCGCCGCCGCGCGCTCGACCGCTGCCCGCTCGAGCTTCACGCCGAGCATGACCGATGGGCGCTCGAAACCGGCGAACGCGGTGTCGACGTCGTGCCCGTAGACGGCGGCCCGAGTCGGCGTCGTCTCGACGTTGCGGTCGCCCACCGCCGTACGCAGCGTGCCGCGCAGCGGTACGTTCAGCTGGTACCAGTTCACGTACGGCGCGGTCTCGATCCGTATGGGCGCCGAGTAGTGCAGCGTTCCAAGGCGCATGCCGCCGAGGTCGAGCGAGGTCGCGGCGAAGGTGAATTCGCTCACGTTGCGCCGAGGAGCCAGGCGGTGCTCGTACCAGATTCCTTCGCCGATCGCGTGGGCCTCCTCGATCGTCGTCGCCCGAAAGCCCACCTCGCGAACCGGCTCGGCCCGCCGGTGCTCCTCGGAGCCGACCACCGGGGATGCCCCTGCGTCGTTCACGCGATCACCCCCTCATCTCCGCTGACTCGGTGACTGGCATTCTCGCGCGCTCTCACCGAGGTGTTCCCGCGAAACGGCCGATGACATCCCGAAAACGCCTGCGGTGCGGGGCGCGACGCGCGCTGCCCCGCACCGCAGGCGGCCACGATTCGCTAGGCGTCGCTGCCGCCCGAGACCTCGTAGTCGAAGACCGTCGCGCCGTTCGTGGCGTAGTTGGGCACATCGGCACCGACCGCCTGCCCTTCGGGCGAGGCCATTGCCGACCGGTAGGTCTCGGCGTCGGGGAAGTCCGCCTCGAACACTGCGAAAAACGGGGCGGGCGAGCCGTCAGGCACAGGCGAGACGTTGACGGTGTAGCGCCACGCGAGCATGCCGGGCAGCTTCTCCGCGAGGGGGAGGTGGGTCGACTCGTAGTACGAGACGAACGCCTCGCGATCGGCGGGCTCGGGGTACAGGACGACGACTTTGTGCATGAAGAGTGCTCCTTGGCGGTGTTATCTCGTGTGTGCGGTGGACGTGCCGGGGCGCCTACGCTCCGGCGGTCTCGGCGATCGCGGCTTCGACGCGCGCGATGGAACCGATGAGGTCATACTGCCGGACCGGGTCGCTGAAATTCTCGGTGAACCGGTCGGTGAGGGCCTGGTTGTGCACCATCTCGCTGAACAGCAGGCCCATCTGCTCGGCCCCGCCCGGACGGATGACCGTGTTGACCCAGTCAGTCGCCGATTCGAGCCGCTCACGACGCCGCATCGCGACCTTCTCGAAAAAACGGCGGTCGAACACGCGGTCGGTCCTGATCGTGTCGGCGATGACTTTCGCCGAGTACACACCCGAGTTCGCGCCCTGCGCTTGCACGGGGTCGACCGTCATGTGTGCGTCGCCCATCGCCAGCAGGAACTTCCCTCCCGGGAGTTCGACGAAGTCCTCCCGCATGACCGGTGTGACGGCGCCCTGGAGGATTGCCCTGTCGTCTTGCAACGCGAAGGCGTCGCGGTCGAGTCGCTCCACCATGGTCGGGTAGAACTCGTCGAGGATGCGAATGGTCGCCTCGCGGTACGCGGCCGGATCGTCCTCGTACTTCTGGTCGGCGAGCACGGCCTGCGGACCGTCGGGAAGGCTCTCGAACAGCAGGGCGTGCACGCGGCCCGAGAACGAGTAGATCGGGATCGCGAGCAGCTCGCCGACGCCGGGGACGATGTTGACCTCGACCCCGTTGGGCTCGCGGTGGCGCACGCCCTTCCAGAGGCCGACGGCGAGGCGGCGCTGCGGCGCGTCGTAGGGCGAGTGCTCGGGCCGCTTCGGGAAGATGCCGGCGAGGTCGCCCTTGCCGACCGCGACGACGACGAGGTCGTGATGCTCCGTGAGGCCCTCGATGAATTCGCGCGAGAACTCGCGGTATTCGATCGATCCGCCGCGGTCGGTGAAGTCGCGCATGAGCCGCGGCAGGTAGATGCGGTAGTCGACGACGCCCGCGGGCTCCGCGAAGTCGCCGTAGAACGTGCGGTCGTCACCCCAGCCGTTGTAGTGCCAGTGGCGGATGTACTCGATGTCCTCGGCCCTCCAGTGGTCGATGCCGAGTTCCTTCTCGATCGCGCGCGTCGGGTGCATGTGGGCGATGCTGCCCGGGATGCGTCCCTCGGCGATCTGCTCCGGCGTCTTGTTCGCGTAGATGGTCACTGGCAGGTCCTGCGCCCGCAGGTGCAGGCCAAGGTGGAGGCCGGAGACCCCCGATCCGACGATTCCGATACTGGTCATGGTGTGCTCCTCGGTGGTCCGACGGACGACCATCGTCCGCGTCGCTGTCACGTGCGCCGCGACCGCCGGGGCCGTGGGCGGTGCGCCGGCGAATCGCTGCACGAGACGCTACGCCGGGATGCGCATGCGACGACGCCCGCTTCGCAAAACGGATATTCACCGTCACGAAGCGGGCGCCGACCGGGTGTTGTCGCATCACCCTTTCGTGGTGATCACTACCGAGCTGAGGCGACGATCGATCAGTTGAAATCGTTGGGGTTGGTGGCCACCCGGCCCTCTTCACCCTTGTCGAGCAGCGAAATCGCCGCGAACTCATCGTCGGTCAGCTCGAAGTCGAGCACCGAGAAGTTCTCGTCCATTCGCGCACGCGACACGGTCTTCGGGAAGACGATGTTGCCCTTCTGCAGGTGCCACCGGATGATCGCCTGCGCGGGCGATTTGTTGTGGGCCCGGGCAGCGTCGATGACGGCCGGCTCGTCGAAGAGACCGGTCTTCGCCTGCGCTAACGGCCCCCAGGCTTCGATCCTGATGTCGTGCTCGGTCAGTACGGCATCGAGCTCGGGCTGCTGGAGGTAGGGGTGCTGCTCGATCTGGTTGACGACGGGCGCGGTGCCGGTCGCGGAGATGATGTCGCGCAGGTGCGGCTCGAGGAAGTTGCAGACGCCGACGCTCGTGGTCAGTCCCGTGGCGGGGAGCTCGAGCATGGCCTCCCACGTCTCCACGTAGAGCCCCCGTTCGGGCGTCGGCCAGTGGATCAGGTAGAGGTCGACGTGGTCGAGGGCGAGGCGCTCGAGACTCGCCTCGAGCGCTGGGCGCACGTTCTCGCGGCCCTGGTCGTCGTTCCACAACTTGGTCGTGATGTAGAGCTCATCGCGCGGAATGCCCGACTTCGCGATCGCGCGGCCGACCCCCTCTTCGTTGCCGTAGATCTTGGCGGTGTCGATGTGCCGGTACCCGGCTTCGAGAGCATCGGTGACGATTCGCTCGGTCTCCCCCGGCTCGACGAGGAACACGCCGAAGCCGAGTTGCGGGATGCTCGTTCCGTCGTTGAGCGTGATTGTGGGGACCTGCGTGGGTTTCGCTGTATTCGTCATGCCCCCGGTTTAGCATTCCCCGGCGGGCTGCGCTCTCAGACGCCATGGACTGCCTCTGTCGGCGGTGTGCCGTCGGCGAGGGCGTCGAGCAGCGTTCGCAGCTGTTCGATGTCGGGCGTCGGCCAGGAGTGGATGCGTGCGCTGAGTGGATTCTCGGCGCCCTCGCGTGCTGCGCTCAGGCGTGCCGAACCGAGCGGTGTCGCGGAGACGATGCGGATGCGCCGATCGTCGGTGGCGGAGGACCGTTCGACGAATCCGAGCTCTTCGAGTTCGGACACGGTGCGGCTCACGAGACCTTTGTCGAGCGCGAGGTGCTCTGCGAGCGCCGAGATGGGCATCGGCCCGTGCTGTTCGATCGCGATGAACGCCTTGAGGGTGCCGGGAACCATGCCCGGGCTCGTCGCTTCGGCGAGCGCGGCCATCTGCGCGCGGAATGCCCGGACAAGCCGCACGAACGATGACTCGAGGGAGATGATCGCCGCCTCACGCGATGGGTCTTCCGGTGCGTCGCCGGTCGGCTCGCCGCCGGGGTGCCCGGGGTGGCTCGTCATGGGCGAACCTTATCGTTGGCCTCGCCGTCGGCGCCTGGCGCTGACAGCTCGCCGGCGATGGCCGCCTCGCCGGCGGCGCTCACCGCGGTACCGGAGGCGCCAGAGCCGGAGGTGCCGGCTGCGGAAGCGCCCTCGGTCGGTTGCTCGGCCGACGCGACCGCGGCATCCGCCGTGACGCGTTCGGCCGTGGTCATGTGCGTGAGCGGCTTGTTGGGCAGGAACACGATGGCGAAGAGGCTGAGCACCGCGAAGGGAACCACGATGAGGAACGACTGCGAGATGCCCCGCGCGTAGGCGTCCTCGAAGATGATGCGGAGTGGCTCGGGCATCGTGGCCACAGCCGGCAGGCTGTCCGATCGCACTTGCTCGGCCCAGAACGGCGCCTGGTCACCGAGGCTCATGACGGCGGCCGCGATGGCATCGGCCTTCGCACGGAGCAGATCGGCGACGGTCGTCGCGAGGGTCGCGCCCATGACCGCCACTCCGATCGAGCCGCCGAGCGTGCGGAAGAACGTGACGCCCGAGCTCGCGACCCCCATGTTTCGCGGATCCGCGCTGTTCTGCACGACCAGCACCAGGTTCTGCATGGTCGCACCGACGCCCGCGCCGAGCAGGAACATATAGATCGACACGAGCGTGAAGTCGGTGTCGAAGTGGATGGTCGAGAGGAGCGTTGAGCCCGCGATGAGCAGCACGGCACCGGTGATGAGGTACGGCTTCCACGCGCCGAAGCGGCTGATGAGCTGGCCGACGACGACCGACGAGACGAGGAGGCCCGCGATCATGGGGATCGTCATGAGGCCGGCCTGCGTCGGTGTCGCACCCCGGGCGAGCTGCATGTACTGGCTGAGGAACACCGAGGCGCCGAACATGGCGATACCCGTTGCGATCGAGGCGAGCGTCGCGAGGGTGAAGGTGCGGTCGCGGAACAGCGTGAGCGGGATGAGTGGCTCGCGCGCCTTCAGCTCCACGAGGACGAACGCCACCGCGGCGAGGACGGCACCGCCGACCATCCACACCGTGGTCCAGCTGATCCAGTCGTAGTCGGTTCCGGCGTTGGTGACCCAGATGAGCAGGAGCGAGACGGCGGCCGAGAGGAGCACGATGCCGACGTAGTCGATCGAGACCCTGCGTTTGGCGTATTTCGGAAGATGCAGCTGGAACTGCACGATGACGAGCGCGACGACGGCGACCGGCAGTGCGACGAAGAAGTTCCATCGCCAACCCCACGCGTCGGTGATGACTCCCCCCAGCAGCGGGCCGCCGATGGTCGCGACCGCCATCACGGCACCCATGAGCCCCATGTACCGTCCGCGTTCGCGCGGGCTGATGATGTCGGCCATGATCACCTGCGCGAGGGCCGCGAGGCCGCCGGCCCCAAGCCCTTGCGCCGCCCGACTCGTGATGATCATCGACGGATCCTGCGCGAATCCGGCGGTCGCGGAGGCCAGCACGAAGATCGTGATCGCCAGCTGGAAGAGCAGCTTGCGGCTGAACAGGTCGGCGAGCTTGCCCCAGATCGGTGTCGAGATCGCCGTCGTGAGCAGCGTGGCCGTGATCACCCAGGTGTACGTCGCCTGGGTGCCGCCGAGGTCGTGCACGATGACGGGGAGCGAGGTGGACACGACGGTCGTGGCGAGCATTGACACGAACATGCCGAGCAAGAGGCCGATGAGGGGCCCGAGCACCTTGCGGGGACGCGACGGGTCGGACGCTGCCGCCGAACCGGCGGCCTTCGGGGTGGCTGCAGTCATTGGTACCGCTTTCGTTCGAGGAGACGAGTCGAGCGGCGGGCGGGCGGATGCTCGGGGCGCCGGAGACCGGGGTAGCTGACCGGGTCATGATTCAGGTCAATAGTTGACTCAGGTCAGCGTGTGTCGGATTCGAAGGTAGGCCCATCGTTGATGTCTGTCAACTATTGCCGACGCGCGGCCTCCCCGTGATCGAGGTGGTTTCGTTGAGCGTGGCGGGTTCGCTGTCGACCCGAAGACGGTGAGCGCGGATGCGACGCCGGGCCGGTCGCGGCCTAGACTGGGGCCCCTGATGCCAGCTGTGCCGACGATCACGTACCCGCCCGACTTGCCGGTCTCGCAGCGGCGCGGCGACATCGCCGAAGCGATCCGCGACAACCAGGTCGTCATCGTCGCCGGCGAAACCGGGTCGGGCAAGACGACCCAGCTGCCGAAGATCTGTCTCGAGCTGGGGCGCACGTCGATCGCACACACACAACCGCGGAGGATCGCGGCGCGCACGATCGCCGAGCGCGTCGCCGAGGAGCTCGGCTCCGAGCTCGGCGGCCTCGTCGGGTATCAGGTGCGCTTCACTGACCAGGTGAGCGACGAGACCCGCATCAAGCTCATGACCGACGGCATCCTGCTGAACGAGATCCACCGGGATCGCGAGGTCGCCCGCTACGACACCATCATCATCGACGAGGCGCACGAGCGCAGCCTCAACATCGACTTCCTGCTCGGGTATCTGCGCCGCCTTCTGCCTCGCCGCCCTGACCTGCGCGTCATCATCACCTCGGCAACGATCGACCCCGAGTCGTTCGCTGAGCACTTCGCGGCATCCGACGGCACCCCGGCGCCCATCATCGAAGTCTCCGGTCGCACGTTCCCCGTCGAGATTCGGTACCGGCCCCTCGTCGCCGACCGAGCATCCACCGCCGACGCGGGCGCGCACGGCGACGACCTCGAGCTCGACGACGCCCCCGGCGCGACCCCCGGCAGGGCCCCCTCCGACCGGTCCCCCTCGACACCGCGCTACGACGGCCCCGACCGCGACATGTTCGAGGGCATCGTCGACGCGCTCGACGAGCTCGCGGCCGAAGCTGCGGGCGATGTGCTCGTGTTTCTCCCGGGCGAGCGGGAGATCCGCGACGCGCAGGAGGCCATCGAAGCGCACCTCTCGCGCCGGCGCCGCGCAGGTGGCGCAGCGGGCGACACCGAGGTGCTGCCCCTGTACGGGCGGCTCTCGGCAGCCGACCAGCACCGGGTGTTCGAACGCACCCGCAGCCCCGGCGTGCGACGGAGAGTCGTCCTCGCGACCAACGTGGCCGAGACCTCGCTCACCGTGCCTGGCATCGCCTACGTCATCGACACCGGCACGGCACGCATCTCGAGGTACTCCACCCGCGCGAAGGTGCAGCGCCTGCCGATCGAGCCGGTCTCGCAGGCCTCGGCCAACCAGCGCTCCGGCCGATCCGGCCGCACCCGCCCGGGCATCGCCATCCGCCTCTACTCGCAACGCGATTTCGAGGCGCGGCCCGAGTTCACCGATCCCGAGATCCTCCGCACGAATCTGGCAAGCGTCTTACTGCAGATGCTCTCGCTCGGGCTCGGCGATGTTGCGCAGTTCCCGTTCCTGCAAGCACCTGACCCGCGCGGCGTGACCGACGGCGTCAACCTTCTGCTCGAGCTCGGCGCCATCGTGCGGAACGAGGGCGGGCGGGATGCTCGCGGCAGCGACCAGCGGCGCGGCGCGAGCCGCCGACGCGGTGGCGGCCGACGCGGCGCGGACGCGCCCTACCGGCTGACGCCTGTCGGCCGGTCGTTGGCCCGCCTGCCGATCGACCCTCGCTACGGACGCATGGTGGTCGAATCCACGCAGCACGATGTGAGCCGTGAGGTGCTCATCATCGTCTCCGGCCTATCGGTGCAGGACATCCGCGAACGGCCGCTCGAGAAGCGGCAGCGCGCCGATGAGCTGCACGCGCGGTTCCGCGACCCGACGAGCGACTTCCTCTCCCTCCTGAACCTGTGGGACTACCTCGAAGCGCGCAGCGACGAGCTCGGCTCGAGCGCCTTCCGGCGCCTGTGCCGCGACGAGTTCATCAACATGGTGCGCTTCCGCGAATGGCAGGACGTCTTCCGCCAACTGCGACAGCTCGCCTCGCCCCTCGGCCTGCGCGTGCAAAAGCCGGATCGCCGTTCGAGCGCCGCCAGTCTCGACGCAACGGTGCCACCCTCGGGCCACCCCAAGGGCGACGCCATTCACCGTGCGCTGCTCGCCGGACTGCTCAGTCACCTCGGCATCTACAACCGCATTACGCGCGACTACCGAGGCGCCCGCGGCACGACCTTCGCGATCTTCCCCGGTTCCGGTCTCGCGAAGTCGCCACCCGACGTCGTCATGGTCGCGGAGCTCGTCGAGACCAGCCGGCTCTTCGCGCGAACGGTCGCGAAGATCGACCCGTCATGGGCAGAGCAGCTCGCCGACCAGATCGTCAAGCGCCAGTACGGTGAGCCGCACTGGGAGAAGAAGCAGGGCCAGGCGGTCGCGAACGAAACGGTCACCCTCTACGGGGTGCCGATCATTCAGGGACGCCGTACGGGCTACGCGGCCGTCGACCCGGAGCTCGCGCGCGAACTGTTCATCCGGCACGCCCTTGTCGAGGGCGATTGGGACGGCACGCATCATGCCTTTGAGCGCCGCAACCAGCAGCTGCGCCGCGAGGTCGCCCAGCTCGAGGAACGGGCCCGCCGGCGCGACCTCGTCGCCGACGACGACGTCGTCTTCGACTTCTACGATCAGCGCGTGCCCGGTTCGGTGGTCTCGACGCCGACGTTCGAGAAGTGGTGGCGCGAGGCGCGCGAGCAGGCGCCCGACCTGCTGAACCTCTCGCGCGCCGACCTCCTCGATGAGCAGTCGGCCGAGTTGGAGCGCGACCGCAGCGACTACCCCGCGACGTGGCAGCAGGGGGACCAGCGGCTCAAGGTTCGCTATCGGTTCGAACCCGGTGCCGACGACGATGGCGTCACGGTCATCGTGCCGCTCCCCCTGCTCGCGCGGCTCGACCCCATCGGCTTCGACTGGCAGGTGCCCGGGTTCCGCACCGACCTCATCACGGCGCTGCTGCGCGCGCTGCCCAAATCGATCCGCCGCAACTTCGTTCCTGCGGCCGATTGGGCGGCGAAGCTCGTGGAGAAGCTTGGCGACGTACGTCCACATGAGGGCACGCCGCCGCCGGGCCCGCTCGACGCCACCCTGCGGACGATCATGGAACGCGAGGCGGGCATCCGCTTCGACACCGGGGAGTTCGACTGGTCGCGCGTGCCGGGCCACCTGCGGGTGCGCTTCCGGGTGCTCGACGACCGCGGCCGCGAGCTGGGCGCGGGCGACGACCTGCACGCGCTCCAGGAGAAGCTCAAGCGCGCGAGCGAGGCGTCGCTCGTCCGCGCCACCTCGGAGCTCGTCAACGCCGCCCCCGGCAGTGCGCCCGACACCCCCGGCTCCCCGACCCTCGGGACGTCACCCGACCGCCCCTATGCCCAGAGCACCCGCGGGGGACGAGACGAGGCCCGGCCGACTGGCTCAACGGAGTCTCGAACGTCGAACGTGGAGCAGCAGGACCTCCAAGAGTGGCCGCTCGACGAGATCCCGGCCCACGTGGACATTGGCCGAAAGCATGGCGTCATCCGGGCCTACCCGACGCTCAGGCTCGGCCCCAAGGGCCGCATCGACCTGGCGGTCGTCACAACGGCCGCCGATCAGGCCCTCGAGCATCCTCGGGCTGTACGAGCGCTGCTGGCGAGAAGCATCCCCTCACCGGCGTCGTACGTGCAGGAGCACCTCACGGCCAAGGAGAAGCTCGCCCTCGCGTCGAGCCCGTACGAGAACGTGTCGCGCCTGCTCGCCGACATCACGCTCGCGCTCGCCGCCGACGCGCTCGACCGCCGCGGGGTGAGCGCGGCGTCGACCGCCTCGGCGCCCAGATCACGGCCGAGTCCGGCCCCTGACCCCTCGACGCTGGTGCGCACGCGCGCCGAATTCGTGGCGCTCCGCGACGAGTTGAACGCGCGCATGGTCGACGACATGTTCACGCAGGCGAAGCTCGTGGCCGAGATCCTGTCGCGCTGGCGCGACGCCGCCGGAGCCCTGAAGCGCGCGAACCACCTCTCGGTGCTGCCGAGCGTCACGGACGCGCGCGCGCAGCTTGACGCGCTCGTCTTCGACGGGTTCGTGAGCCGCACGGGCCTGGCACGGCTGCCCCACCTATCGCGCTATCTGCGTGGCGTGACGCATCGAGTGGAACGCATGCAGGATGCGGTCGCCGTCGAACGCGCGGGCCTCCGCGAGATCGCGACGGCCATAGAGGCCTACGAGCAGGCGGGCGGCACGCTGCCGCTCGCGCCGGATGCCCCGCCGGCGCTCGTGCGCGCCCGCTGGCTGCTCGAGGAGTTCCGCATTTCGCTCTTCGCGCAGCAGCTCGGAGCGGCCGAAACGGTCTCGCTCAAGCGCATCCGGGCGGCGCTCGCCGCGTCCTGAGCACCGGTCGTCAGGCGCCGGCGAGCCACGCTTCCACGCGGTGGCCGAGGCCGAGCAGTGCGGTGTCGTCGAAGCGGCGCCCCTGCATGGTGAGCCCCATCGGCAGCTCGCCCGCGTCGAGCGGCATCGGCACCGTGAGCATTGGCACGCCGAGCATCGTGCCCGGCGACGTGTTGCGAGTGAAGAGGCCGAAGGTCGAGACCTCGCGCCCGAGGTGATCGACGGTGGGGCCTACGTCGGTGCGGGGTGCAGGGGCCGGTGCTGACGGGAACACGAGGGCGTCGATCGCGTTTGCGGCGACGATATCGGCCGCGAGCATCCTGGCGGCGATCGTGTCCCGCTGGGCGGCCGCGTACTGATCCGGGGTGATCGGAGCGCTGAGCTGCGTCGAGAGCACCGCGGCCACGTCCGGGCTCACGACCGACGCGGTCAGCCGCTCGTAGGCGTCGGCGGGCGTGCAGTCGAAGACCGAGGCTGCGACGTCGCCAAGCAGGCGCCGGCTCTCCCACAGCACGATCGGCATCTCGGCGCGCTGGGTCAGCTCGAGGACCCCGGCGAGGTCGACGTCGACCAGCTCGGCGTGGTCGGCGACGACGCCCATGGCTCGTTCGAAGGCGGCGGCGGTCCGGGGATCGAGCGCGTCGACGAGCGGATGCGGCACGCCGAGCCGAGGCCGCACCCGGCCGCTGTCGTCGCTCGGCATGGTCTCCCCCGCCACCCACTGATCGGCCCGCGCCGCCTCGGCCACGGTCCGCGCGAACACTCCGGGGGTGTCACGGGTCCACGAGAGCCCGACGAGGCCGGCGGTCGGCCAGCGCCCCGTTGACGGCCGGAACCCGACGACCCCGCAGAAGCTCGCCGGGACCGAGACCGAGCCACCGGTGTCGCTGCCGAGCGCGAGCGGCACGATGCCGCGTGCGACTGCGGCCGCCGAGCCGCCCGACGACCCGCCTGCGACGCGCTCCTCGTGGCCGGGCAGGCGCACGTTGCCGTACGACGCGTTCTGCGACGTGATGCCGAACGCGAGCTCGTGCATGTTCGTCATGCCGACCACGACGGCGCCGTGCGCCCGGAAGGCCGCCACGACGGGCGCGTCGGCGGCCTCCGGCGCCACGTCGAGGGCGCGGCAGCCGGCGGATCGCGCGAAACCGCGCACGCCGATGTTGGCCTTGACGGCGAGTGGGAACGTGCCTTCGCCGGCCCCCTGGGCGGCGATCGCCGCGTCATCGGCGACGGCGGTCCACTCCCCGGCCGCGGGGTCGAGCACACGGATCGAGTCGGTCACGACGAGATCTCCTCAAGGGTGCGGTTGCGGATGTTCCGCGCGAACAGGTTGGCGACAGCGCCCGCCGCGAGGAAGGCAACGAGACCCATCATCGTGGCGCAGACGCTGGCGTGACCACAACGCCCCGGCGGGGCGGAATCGCCCGCGTGCCGGGCGACGCGTCGCCGGCAAACGCTCGAGCCCGTTCGATGGCAGCCAGCAACCGGACGCGCAGCTCGTCACCGCGCGTCGCGAACGTGCGCTGCGCGGCCGCGTACTCGCGCTTGCCCTCGCGAGTCTCGATCGCGACCGGCTCGAGACCGTACTCGCTCACGTCGTAGGGCGACGCCCGCATGTCGAGCTCGCGAACGTCGCGGGCCAGCTCGAACGCGTCGAGCAGCAGCTCTCCCGGGACGATCGGGCCGAAGCGCATGGCCCACCTGTAGAGATCCATGTTGGCGTGCAGGCAACCCGACTGCTCGAGCTCGGGCTGCTCCGCGCGCGTTGGGCGGAACCGGTTGCGCGGCTCGGCGGCCGGGGTGAAGAAGCGGTAGGCGTCGAAGTGGGTGCACGCGATGTCGTTCGCCTCGACGACCGCATCAGTGCCGTCGTGCCCGAGTCTCAACGGCAACTCGTGACGCACCTCGTCGGGCCGCTGCCGGTACACCATGGCCCACTCGTGTAGGCCGAAGCAGCCGAACCGCGCCTCGCGGTCGCGGGTGCGCCGGATCAGGCCTTCGATCCAGCCGGCCTGGACATGCTCGCGACCGAGCACCGCCGTCGCGTCGACGGTGACGGCACGATCGCCCACCGCGCGGCCCCGAGCATCCTGCATCCCCACCGCCCGGTAGTCGCGCCAGGCCGCGCGCTCGTCTGCGCCCGCGAGCGCGACGCCCGCTCCGGGATGCCACCGGCGCAGCTTGCCCGGCTTGGTCGGGTAGTAGGTGAAGAGGAAGTCGTCGATCGCGTGCGGGAGCTGTTTCGGCCGTCGAGAGCGCCAGCCCGCCGAGAACGCGTCAGCTCGCCGCGCGTGCGCCTCGGCCCGCGCTCGCCACTCGCCGGAGGCGAGCACGCGCAGTTCCGTCGGCTCGCTCGCGGCCGCTGGGCCAGTCATGGAGCGGTCGCACTCGCCGGGCCGACCCCGCCGACGAGTTTCTCGAAACACATCGCGCGCGGCACCGACGTGTATGGCGGGAACGGAGGGATGCGCGCGAAGCCTCGCGACTCGTATAGCGCGACGGCATCGGGCTGCCTCGGCCCGGTGTCGAGAACGACCCGCGGGGCGCCGCGGGCGGCCGCCCGTGACTCGAGCTCGCTCATGATGCGGTGCCCGAGGCCACGGCCTCGGTACGCGGGGTCGACGACGACCTTGCGGATCTCGACCGCACCGAGATCGGGGCGGTCGAAGAGGGCGCCGTGGGCGGCGGCCGTCCCGTCGATGCGCACGAGCACGGAGGTGAGGAACGTCTCGAGCCGAATGGCGAACGCGTCGGCGATACGATCGCGTGCCGAGGCAACCTGCACGACCGCCTCCGGAGGCGCGTCGCGCGACGGCCCGTCGCCGTAGCGCTCGGCCATCTCGGCATCGAACGCGGCACGCAGGCGACGGCCTTCGGCGTCGTCCCACGAGACCTCGACGACGTCGATGGTCACGTCGGGAAGGCTGGGTGGTGCGGTCATCGCCCTCAATGATGCCACCGGCGCGGCGCATCGCCCCGTCAACCGTTGACGCGGAACACGACCTTGCCCGCCGGGAGCGAACCGGCGTCGGACCGGGCGTGATACTCGGCGGCCTCGGTGATCGGCGCGACCGTCGCGACGGCCGGTCGGATGCTGCCCTCGGCGATGAGGGGCCAGACGCGGGCGCGCACCGCCGAGATGATCTCCTGCTTCGACTGCGGCCCGGTGACGGGCCGGTCGCGGAGCTTGGTCACGCGGATCGTGGCGCGGCGCTGCAACATGGCCGCGAGGTCCAGTTCGCCACGGCTGCCCGACTGGAAGCCGATGACGCACACGCGCCCGTCGACGGCGAGGGCGCGCACGTTCCGGGTGAGGTAGTCGGCGCCGACGATGTCGAGGACGACGTCGGCCCCGCGTCCGTCCGTCGCCGCGCGCACCGCCTCGACGAAATCCGCGTCGCGGTAGTTGATGAGATGGTCGGCGCCGAGCTCGCGGCAGGTCTCGAGCCGTTCGTCGCTGCCAGCCGTCACCGCGACACCGCAGCCCATCGCGCGGGCGAGCTGGATCGCGAAGGTGCCGATGCCGCTGGCGCCTCCGTGGATCAACACCGTCTGCCCCGGCTCCAGCGGGGCCGGCATGCACAACGTCGACCACACGGTGCAGGCGGCCTCCGGCAGCGAGGCCGCCTCGATCAGGCTGAACCCCGTCGGCACCGGCAGGAGCTGCTCCGCGGGGACGACGACGCGCTCGGCGTAGCCGCCGCCGGCGAGCAGCGCGCACACCTCGTCGCCGACGTTCCAGTCGCCGCGCTCCGCGACCTCGTCGCTCACCTCGACGATGCGTCCGGAACACTCGAGGCCGAGGAGCTCGCTCGCGCCGGGCGGGGGCGGGTACGCGCCGGCGCGCTGCACCGCGTCGGCCCGGTTCAGCGCCGTCGCGGCCACCTCGATGAGCACGTCTCCCGGCCCGAGGGCGGGCTCGGGCGCCTCGCCCCACGACAGCACCTCAGGGCCACCGAATCCGTTCATCACGATCGCGCGCATGGCCCGACCCTAGGCGACGCGGCCCAGAGCGGGCTCGGCGCTCTGAGGAGCTCCGGTACCGTGTGCGGCATGTCGCCACGGCTCGTCGCCATCCGCCGCTTCCCCGTCAAGTCGATGGGCGGCGAAGCCCTTGATCGGGCCGACGTCTCCCCGCGCGGCATCGCGGGCGATCGGGGCTTCGCCGTGATCACGGGCGACGGGCGGTTCGCCTCGGGCAAGAATTCGAAGCGGTTCCAGCGCCGCGAGGCGGTCTTCGGCTACCGCGCCCGGACCCTCACCTCGGACGATGCCTCCGCTGCCCTCGCCGCGAGGTCGGCCCCGGATGCCGTGACCACGTCGGAGCGCGGGGGCACGGTGCTCGTGTGGCGCGAGCGGAGCATCTGGCCCGTCGCAGCCGAGGAGGACCGGGAACGGAACCCACGCATCGACTTCGTCGCTGACCCCGGCGGGCCGTGGCGCACCGATGACCCGGCCCTCCTCGACGACCTTCGCACCCGGATCGGCGACGATGTTGACCTGCACCGCACGGACGGCACCGACTTCTTCGACGCCAGCCCGCTGTCGCTCGTCGGCACCGCGACCGTGACGTGGGCGCGTCGCGAATTCGGGGCGGACTCCGCCGTGCGCCGGCTGCGGGCCAACCTGCTCGTCGAAACGACTGAGCCGTTCGCAGAAGAAGCGTGGGTGGGGCGCACCGTGCGGATCGGCGGCACCGTCACGTGCACCGTCGATCGCGTCATCTCGCGGTGCCGCATGATCGATCTGGACCAAGACGGAGTTGCCGACCGCACGAGCTTCCTTCACGGCCTCACCGCGACGCGAGGACCCAACCTGGCGGTCTATCTGGGTCCCCGCACGCCCGGGGTCATCGCGGTCGGCGACACCCTTTCCTTCGGCGACGCGTAACGCCGCCCATGAACCGGAACGTGCGCTGCCCACCCGCGGGAGCGCGGCCTCCGACGGAGCGAACGGAGCTCCCGCGCCGAACGAATCAGGCCCGAGGCGCGACTCCCGGAGCCGCGGGCGCATCCGCCTCCGGCTCGCCGGCGTTCGCAGCGTCGCCTTCGGGGTCGTTCGGCTGCGGCTCCGCGGGAACGACGGGCTCGCCTGCGGACTTGCGGCGCAGCGCCTCGAGGTCGGCGATGCGCGCGTGGCGGAGCCGCTCGTATTCGGCGTCGCGGTGCAGTTCCTTCACGAGTGAGACGCCGAGCAGGGCCACGATGACCGTGAAGGGGAGCCCCGAGAGCATCGCGGCCTTCTGCAAGGCGCTGAGGCCGCCGACGATGAGCAGCACGATCGCGCACACGCCCGTCAGCACGCCCCACGTTGCGAGGACGGGACGAGAGGGGGCGAGGGTGCCGCGCGACGACATCATGCTCAACACGAACGTGTTCGAGTCGGCTCCCGTGACGAAGAACACCACGACGAGGATCATGATGATGATCGAGGTGATACCGGTCAGGGGCAGGTGCGTCAGCGTCTCGAAGAACGCGGACTGGACGTTCTCGCCGGCCTCGATACCGATCGTGCCGCCCTGGAACATGTCGATGTTGATGGCCGTGCCGCCCATGATCGTGAACCAGAGGAAGAACACGAGGCTCGGCACACCGAGCACGGCGGCGATGAACTCGCGCACGGTGCGGCCCTTCGAGATCTTGGCGAGGAAGACGCCGACGAAGGCACCCCAGCTGAGCCACCAGGCCATCATGAAGTACGTCCACCACTGCATCCACTGCACGTCATCGGGCGTTGCCGGCGTCAAGAGGCTCACCTGGAAGAAGTCGGTGAAGAACTGGCCGGTGGCCCGCACGAAGAGGTTCGTGATGAAGTTCGTGGGCCCGACGATGAGCACGTAGACGCCGAAGAGTGCCGAGACGATCATCGTGAACTGACTGAGGTACTTGATGCCACGGTTCACGCCCGACAGCGCCGAGAGCGTGAAGATGACGGTGATGGCGGCGATGATCACGATCTGCGGCACCAGCCCTGACGGGATGCCGAACACGCGCTCCAGGCCCTCGCTGATCTGGGACGCGCCGAGACCAAGCGAAGTGGTCGTGCCGAAGAGCGTCGCGAGGATGGCGAAGACATCGATGGCCTTGCCGACCCAGCCGTCGACGATCTTGCCGAGCACGGGACGGAGCATCGGCGACACGAGGCCCGGATTCCCTCGGCGGTGCGTCGAGTACGCGATCGCCAGCCCGAAAACGCCGAAGATGGCCCAGGCGTGCGGTCCCCAGTCGAAGTACGAGAACTGCATGGCGCGCACGGCCGCCTCCATCGTGCCGGGTTCGGCGAGGCCATGAGGCGGCGTCAGGAAGTGCGAGATCGGCTCGGCGACGCCGTACGAGATGAGGCCGATGCCCATCACCGTCGCGAGGATCATCGCGAGCCAAGCGAACGTGTTGAAATCCGGCCGCGACTCATCGGTGCCGAGGCGGATGCCCCCGAACCGGCTGAATGCCAGGTAGACGAGGAGGATGATGCAGCCGAGCGGCACGATGAGGTACATCCAGCCGATGCTGCTCGCGATCCAGTCCATGGTCGACGTCATGGTCGTATCGAGCGACTGGGGCGACAACGACGCCCACAGCACGAACGCGGCGACGAACCCGATCGACGCCCAGAACACGACCCCGGGGCGGTTGCGCAGGCGGTCGGCGTACGCGATGGCCGACTCCCTTTCGTCCGGGCCAGAGGAGTCCGTCGGCACCATTCGAAAGGCCTTCGTCGTTGGGAAGGTCATGTCTGCTCCACTTCCTTGTGGCGATTGCGGCGTCGGTCACCGCGAGAGCGGCGCAAGCACTGCCCCGCCTTGCATGCATGTGAGGATAGGCACTCCGTGCGACATTGGTCAACCCGGTCGCGGATTCGCCCCGTTTTCGGGCGTGCACCTCATCTCCGGCGCGACTGCCTGACCTCTCCAGGGATGTCTTGACACCGCTGATGTATGCATCATACGCTCGCGGCATGCACCAGGTGCCGCCCCTCGGGGCAACCCACGACGACGAGTCCAGCCTGCTCGTCCGCCTTCGTCGGCTCGTGCTGAGCGGCGACTACCCGCCGGGCACCCAGCTCGCCGAAGTCGCGCTGGCGCAGGAGTTCGACGTGAGCCGCACTCCGGTGCGGGAGGCGCTCAAGCAGCTCGAAAACGAAGGCCTCGTCGAGATCCGCCCGAAGGTGGGCACCTTCGTCCGCACGCCGACCCAGCGCGAGATCGTCGAGCTCTTCGAGCTCAAGGAGGGGCTCGAGGGTCTCGCGGCCGGGTTGCTCGCTCGGCGCGGCACGACGCCTGAGCTGGATGCGCTCGAGCGGAACCTCGACTCCTCCGACGCCGCGGCCGAGACCGACGACACGGAGGCGTACGCGAGGCTCGTGCACGAGTTCCACTGGACGATCGTGCTCGGCGCCGACAACACCAAGCTCACCGAACACTACGAGCGGTTGATGAACCAGCTCGCGTACCACCGCATCGTGCTGCGTACCGTGCAGCATCCTGGGCGGATCATCGCCTCCACCGGCGAGCACCGCGCGATCGTCGAGGCGATCCGCTCGAAGGATGCCCTCGGTGCCGAGTTCGCCATGCGCGACCACGTTGCGATGTCGAGTCGCGAAGCCCTGCTGCCGGCGGGGGCCGGGAGAAACACGGTCATCCGCAGTGAACCTGCGGCAGGTGGCACCGACGACGACCACGAACACGGCCGCACCCGCGGCCACACCCACGAGAGGACGCCAGCATGACGAGCGAGACCCTGCCAGCGGCCGACACCGCACCCGCTGCGCACCCCGTGTCTACGGATGCCGGGTTGTCCGCCGGACACGAGCTCGCGCGTGCCGTCGGCATCCGGCGCCTCGTCACCGCCACGGAGGAGCTCGTCACCGAGGGCGGCACGCCGGCCGAGCGCCGCATCTTGCGCGCCAGCGCCGTCGCCGTGCTCGCGAACCCCTGGTGCGGCACCGGCACGAGCGAAGACCTGCAGCCGGAGACCGAGCGCATCGCGCCGGTGCTCGCGAAACTCATCGCCGATCGGCTGCTCGACGCGCTCGGCGGTGCCGACGCGGTCGAGGCCTTCGGCAAGGCCGCGGTCGTCGGACTTCGCGGCGAGATCGAGCACGCCGGCGCGCTCGTGCACACGCCCTTCTTCGGCAACCTCGTGCGCGAGTTCCTCGAGGGCACCTCCATCATCTGCTTCTCGGACGATCGTGCCGAGGCCGGCACGTCGATCCGCGTGCCCCTGTGGCACAAGACGGCCGCCGCCACGCGAAGCCATTACCAGACGCTCGACGTGCATCTGGCCGACGCGCCACACCCCGACGAGCTCGCCGTTATCGCCGTCGCCTCGACGGGTCCCCGCCCCCACGCTCGCATCGGTGACCGCACCACCGACCGTGCCGTGACCTCCGAAGTTCTGAAGGGAACCAGCAAGTGAACCTGCGAAAGATCGTCACCATCGTCGAAGAGATCGTCAGCGAGGGAGGCCGCCCCGTCGATCCCGCGGCTCGCGTCGCGATCGTGGCGGCCGTCATCGACAACCCGTGGGCCGGCGAGGGCTTCGTCGACGACCTCGCCCCGGGCATCGAGGCGACCGCTTCCGATCTCGGTGCGCTGCTCGCGCCCCGCGTCATCGAGGCGCTCGGCGCGCCCATCGAGGCGTACGGCAAAGCCGGCATCGTCGGGCTGAACGGCGAGATCGAGCACGGCTCCGCGCTGATCCACACCCTCAAGTTCGGCGATCACTTCCGCAGGGCGGCGAACGCGACGACGCTCCTGCCCGCGGTCGAGAAGCGCGCCACCGCAGGCACCCTCTTCGACATCCCCCTCAAGCACATCACCGACCAGACGATCCGCTCGCACCACCAGTCGGTCGAGGTACGGATCCCGGATGCTCCGCACCCGAACGAGATCGTCATCGCCCTTGCCGGCGCTGCACAGGGCCGCCCCCAGCAGCGCCTCGCTCCCCTCGCGAGCGAGCAGTAAGCCGTGGCCGGCGCGATGTCGACGAACGCCGCCCTCGGCGCGGACGCCGTGCCCGCGTCGGAGACCGGGATCGTCCTGCTGCACGGGGTCGGGCTCGACCACACGATGTGGCGGGCGGTGCAAGACCTGCTGCCCCGGGCATCCGTCGCCATCGACCTTCCCGGCCATGGCGCGCAGCCGCCGCTGCGGACCCCGCAGACGCTCGCATCGCTCGCCGACGACGTGCTTCGCCGCCTGCCCGACGGGCCGGTCGACCTCGTCGGCTTCTCGCTCGGCGCGCTCATCGCCCAGCACCTCGCGCGCTTCCGCCCTGATCGCGTTCGCAGCCTCGCCTGTGTCAGCTCGGTCTGCCGGCGCACTGAGCCGGAGCGGGCCGCGGTCGAGGCCCGTCTGCGCACGGCGCACGAGGCCTTCGTCGAGAGCGCTGAAGCGTCGATCGAACGCTGGTATCCGGCGGGCACTCCCGTGCCGGCCGGCGACATCGAGGCGACTCGGCGCACCCTCCTCGCAAACGACGTCGAGTCGTACCTGCACGCGTATGCCGTGTTCGCTCGCGGCGACGCCGAGATCGCCGGAGAGCTCAGCGGAATCACGGCCCCGACGCTCGCCGTCACGGGAGAGCTCGACCCGGGATCGACCCCTGACATGTCGCGGCGCCTCGCCGACGCGATCCCCGGCGCCCGCGCCGAGATCGTGCCCGGCGCGCGACACATGCTGCCGCTCGAGGCCCCGAGGGCGCTCGTCGCCGCGCTCATCACCCACCTCGACCACCACTACGACACCCGCGAAGGAGCATTCGCATGACCGAGCGAGTCGACCACTTCATCGGCGGCGCCCCGAGCGGCCCCGCGAACGGCGAGTACTTCGTCAGCACCAATCCCGCCACGCTCGAGACGCTGTACGAGGTCGCGAGGGGCGGGGAAGAGGATGTCCGCCGCGCGGTCGCCGCGGCGAAGCGCGCCTTCGAGTCGCCCGCCTGGGCCGGGCTCACGCCGACGAAGCGCGGCCACCTGCTGCGCCGGCTCGCGGATCTCGTCGGTGAGCACGCCGACGAGCTCGCGCGCCTCGAGAGCCTCGACAATGGCAAGCTCCTGCGCGAGATGCGCGGCCAGCTCGCGACACTGCCCGAGTACCTCTACTACTACGGCGGGCTCGCCGACAAGGTGCAGGGGGCGCAGGTCCCGACCATGAACCCGGCCATCCTCAACTACACCCAGCGCGAGCCGCTCGGCGTGGTCGGCGCGATCACCCCCTGGAACTCGCCGCTCACCCTCACGACGTCGAAGCTCGCACCGGCCCTCGCAGCGGGCAACACCGTCGTGATCAAGCCGAGCGAGCACACGTCGCGCACCGTTCTGCGGTTTGCGGAGCTCGTGGCCGAGGCCGGGTTCCCAGACGGCGTCGTGAACGTTGTCACCGGCTACGGCGGCGAGGCCGGCGCCGCGCTCGTCGCGCACCCCGATCTCGCGAAGATCTCATTCACCGGGTCGACGGCGACGGGCTCGCGCATCGCGCAACAGGCCGCGGCGCGATTCATCGGCTGCACGCTCGAGCTCGGCGGCAAGAGCCCCAACATCGTGTTCGCTGACGCGAACGTGCAGAACGCCGCGATGGGCGTCATCGCGGGCATCTTCGCAGCCGCGGGACAGACGTGCATCGCGGGAAGCCGAGTCTTCGCCCACCGCAGCGTTTACGACGAGCTCGTCGAGCTCGTCTCCCGCCGGGCCGAGTCGATCGTCATCGGCGACCCGATGCACGACTCGACCGAGCTCGGCCCGCTCGCGTTCGGCGATCAGCTCGAGAAGGTCGAGTCGTACGTGCACCTGGGCGTTGACGAGGGTGCGAGGGTGCGCTCGGGCGGCGCACGCCCCGACGTGGGCTTGCCCGGCTACTACTTCTCGCCGACCGTGCTCACCGACGTGAACAACGACATGCGCGTCGTGCGCGAGGAGATCTTCGGCCCCGTCGCCGCGATCATGCCGTTCGACACCGAGGACGAGGTCGTGGCCCTCGCCAACGACACCGACTACGGTCTGGCGGCCGGCGTGTGGACGCAGAACCTCGCCCGCGCACACCGAATGGCGCGCCGCCTCGAAGCCGGCACCGTGTGGATCAACACGTACCGCGCGATGTCACCGATGTCGCCGAGGCAGGGCTTCAAGTCGTCGGGCGTCGGCATCGAGCACGGCCTCGAGTCGATGCACGAGTACACGCGTCTCAAGAGCGTGTGGGTCAACACTGACGAAGGCGCCGTCGACGACCCGTTCGTCATGCGCTCCTAGCTCGGGCGGAGCGAACGCCCTCGCACGCAGGGGCTCCGCAGCATCCGCCCGGCCGACTCGAGCCGAACCGAAACCCGAAGACCGGAAGACCCGAAGACCCGAAGACCCGAAGACCATCCGAAGGAGCCGCCATGCCGTTCATCGACGTTTCAATCGCCGAGGGCCGCACCCCGGAAGAGCTGCGCGCCTTTGTGCAGGCCCTGCACGAAGCGGCGGAGGCGACCGTCGGCGCGACGCCGGACAACACCGTCGTCGTGCTGCGCGAGGTCCCGCCGACGCACTGGTCGCGCGGCAACGTCACGATCGCCGAACGGCGAGCCGGGGCCTAGCCAGCCAGTCGCCACCGGACTCGCGCCGCGACCCACCGCGCCGCGGTCTCTCGACCGAACCACACCGCAAAGGAGCAACGATGCGTTTTTCGCTTTTCGTCCACATGGAACGCTGGGACGAATCGACCACCCACGAGCAGACCTTCCAGAACCTGACGGAGCTCGCCCTCATGGCCGAGGCCGGAGGCTTCGGCACCGTGTGGATCGGCGAGCACCACGCCATGGAGTACACGATCTCGCCGAACCCGATGCCGCAGCTCGCCTACCTGGCCGCACGCACGACGAAGATCCGCCTCGGCGCGGGCACGATCATCGCCCCGTTCTGGAACCCCATCCGCGCCGCCGGAGAAGCCGCCCTGCTCGACGTGATCTCGGGCGGTCGCGCCGAAATCGGCATCGCGCGCGGCGCCTATCAGATCGAGTTCGACCGCATGGTGCCGGGCCTGTCGGCCCGCGACGGCGGCCAGCATCTCCGCGAGCTCGTCCCCGCGGTTCGCAAGCTCTGGCACGGCGACTACGCGCACGATGGCGAGATCTGGCAGTTCCCGACCGCCACGAGCGTGCCGAAGCCCGTGCAGCAGCCCGCGCCGCCGATCTGGATCGCGGCGCGTGACCAGGGGTCGCACGACTTCGCCGTCGCCAACGGCTGCAACGTCATGGTGACGCCCCTGATGAAGGACGATGGCGAGGTCGACGACCTCATGCGCAAGTTCAACGAGGCCAACGAGAAGTTCCCGCAGCCCGAGCGCCCCGAGCTCATGGTCCTGCGGCACACGCATGTGCACTCCCCCGACGACCCCGAGGGATGGCGTCCCGCTGCCGAGGGCATCAACCGGTTCTACCGCACGTTCGATGCGTGGTTCGGCAACCAGACCGCTCCCCGCAACGGGTTCCTCGAGCCGAGCCCCGAGTCGAAGTTCGAGGGTCGCGACGAGTTCAGTCCCGAGTCGCTGCACCGGACGGCCATGATCGGGACGCCCACGGAGGTCATCGAGCGCATCCGGCACTACGAGTCGCTCGGCGTCGACGAGTACAGCTTCTGGATCGACAACTCGCTCACGCACGAGCAGAAGCGGGCGTCGCTCGAGCTGTTCATCAACGAGGTCGTTCCGGCGTTCACGCCGGTGAACGCCGAGGCCGCGCCCGCCTAGCCGCCGCCTCGCCGTCGCTCGACCCGGCATTGTCACGCACGTGCGCGGACTCGACGACCTGCGGCTGCACGTCGCGATGGTCGCGACGCGAGAGCTGGGCGAGGTGCTCTCGTCGGGCTCGTCCACCTTGAGCGAGCTGCCGGGCGCTCCCCCGCCCGCCGCGGCACAACGTTGAGTTGTGCCGCGGCGGACGAAGCGCCGTGTAGCTCGCGAACCGCCCCCGGGGCACCCGCGGCATGTGACTGCTGAAGCGGACGGCGGCGGCGCACGCCCAATATTAGGTTTACCTAAGCTGCGTTGCAAGAGTGGCTGACGACGGTGCCGCAGCCCCGGATGCGCCCGGTCCTGCGCGCATCATCGGTCTTCCCCGAAGCCGTCTTCGACGAGTTCTCGGATCGCATCGAGCGCGCGCCGCGCGTCCGGCCCGGACGCCGTGACCGTCAGTTCAGTGCCGCGGGCGGCTCCCAGCGTCATGAGGCCCATGACGCTCTTTGCGTCGACGGGACCGCGCCCGTTCGCGGCGACCTCGACGGTCGCATCCACGTCGTTCGCGGCCTTGACGAGCATGCCGGCGGGGCGGGCGTGCAACCCGACCTCATTCACCAGCGTCACGACCATCGTGAGCCGCTGATCCGCCGAATCCGCGTCGGATGCTCCCGATGACTCAGCGGGTTCAGATATGCCGCCGTCACCACCGAGCTGCTCGGCCTTCGCGGACGCCGCCGACCGGGCCTCCCGGTCGACCTCATCGAGGCTCGCCCCACCAGCGGCCCTGACGACGGCCGCGACGAGCCCTTCGACGAGTGGCGCGGGCGAGAGCCGCACCTCGCCGGCCGCCTCGGCGAACTCGAGCGCCATCTCGGCGCTGAGCACGGCCGAGCCGAGGTCCATGAGCACGAGAACGCCGTCCGGTCCGTCGACCGACAAGATCGCCTCCGACACACGCATCGCGTCGGTGCCCGTGCCCCCGTCGCCGGTTCCGGCCGCAAGCGCGATCGGCGGAGGCGCATCCTGCACCATCTCGAGCGCCAGGTCGAGGGCGGCCGAGGCGAGCGGTTCGCTGTGCGAGACGACGACGATGCCGATCATGAGTGCTGCCCGGTCATGCGGCGAGCGCCGTCGCGAGCGAGCGGAACAGCATCGCCGTCGAGGTCGCGCCGGGATCGAGGTGGCCGACGCTGCGGTCGCCGAGGTAGCTCGCCCGTCCCTTGCGGGCGACGATCGGCTCGGTCGCATCGCGCCCCTCCTCGGACGCGGACGCGGCCGCGTCCGCCGCCGTCGCAGCCCCGCTGCCGTCGGCGGCCGACCGCTCAAACGCCTCGACGGCGGGAACCATCGCGTCGAGCATGGTCTTGTCGCCGACCTCGGCCTTGCCGCGCGCGATGACGCCCTCGAGTCCGGCCCGCAACGCCTGCCCGAAGGATGACGCGTCGACCTCCGAGACATGCCCGGCCTTCGTGCCGAGTCGCAGGAAAAAAGTGCCGTAGAGGGGGCCGCTCGCGCCGCCGACGCTCGACACGAGCGCCATGCCGACCGCCTTGAAGAGGTCGTCGGCGAACTCGGGCGCGCCCGCGTCGAGCTTCTCGACGACGGCTCGCATGCCGCGCGTCATGTTGACCCCGTGGTCGGCGTCGCCGATGGCCGAGTCGAGCTCGGTCAGGTACTCGTGCCGCTCGTCGACCGTCGCCGCGAAGTGCCGAAGCCACGCGGAGAGGTGTTCGACCGTGATCGGATCCGCCACCGGTCAGACCCCCCAGCGCATTCCGGCCGTGTTGACGGGGGCATCCCAGAGCCCGAGCACGTCGTCGTCGGCGCGGAGCACCGTCAGCGAGCACCCGGCCATGTCGAGCGAGGTGATGTAGTTGCCCACGAGGTTGCGAGCGATCGTGACGCCGGCCTTCTCGAGCAACGCGGCAACCTCGCCGTACATCAGGTACAGCTCGATGAGCGGCGTCGCACCCATCCCGTTGAGCATCACGATCGTCGGCGCGCCCGTCATGTCGAGGTCGTCGAGCACGGGGTCGACGAGCATCTCGGCGATCTCGGAGGCGGGCGCGAGCGGCGCGCGGCGGCGTCCGGGCTCGCCGTGGATGCCGATGCCGATCTCCATCTCGCCGTCGGGCAGGTCGAAGGTCGGCTTGCCCGCGGCCGGGACCGTGCAACTCGTGAGGGCCATGCCCATCGACCGGCCGTTGCCGTTGACGCGCTTCGCGAGCTCGACGACGGCGGCGAGGTCGCGGCCCTCCTCGGCGGCGGCCCCGACGATCTTCTCGAGCAGCACGGTCGTGCCGACGCCTCGACGACCGGCCGTGTACAGCGAGTCCTGCACCGCGACGTCGTCGTCGATCACGATCGACTCGGTCTTCACGCCGGACGCGTCAGCGAGCTCGGCCGCCATCTCGAAGTTCATGACGTCGCCCGTGTAGTTCTTCACGATGTGCAACACGCCCGCGCCGCGGTCAACCTCGTTCGTGGCCGCCTCCATCTGGTCGGGCGTCGGGGAGGTGAACATCTCTCCGGCGCAGGCCGCGTCGAGCATCCCGGCGCCCACGAAGCCGCCGTGCATGGGCTCATGGCCCGACCCGCCGCCCGAAACGAGCGCGACTTTGCCCTCGTCCTTCGGCGTCGCCCGGTAGATCACTCGATGCTGATGGTCGACGCGCACGCGGTCGTCGCTGAGCTCGATGCCGACCAGCGCATCCCGAACCACGTTCGCCGGCTCACCGATGAGCTTCTTCATCATGCGTCTCCGCCGATTTGACGACTGTTGTTCATGGTTGCTCCCTTGCAATGCACGATGAGAATCGTTGTGGATCACGAACACACTCCGGGTGACGTGGCGAGCACGTTCCGGTACGTTGCCATCAGCAACAACGACGAATATTCCCCGCGCAGCGACGCGCGTCAAGGGGCCCGCGCACAGGTGCGCGTGCCACCTGCTCAATTGAATCCCCAAGCGCCCCGATCCCGGGGGGCAGCGCCCGAACGGTGTCGCTCACACAACAGAAGAAAGGTCAACGTGGACAGCAATCTGCTCATCGTGTTCATGTCGGAAATCGTCGGAACCGCAATGCTCGTGCTCCTCGGTTGTGGTGTCGTCGCCAACGTCGCCCTCACCAAGACCAAGGGGTTCAACGGCGGCTTCCTCATGGTCAACTTCGGCTGGGGTCTCGCGGTGTTCGTGGGCGTCCTCGCCTCGTACGCCTCGGGCGCGCACATCAACCCGGCCGTCACGCTCGGTCTCGTCGCCAACGGTGTGGACGAATTCGGCATGGGCGTCGCAGTCTCGCCATTGAGCATCATCGTGTACATCGTCGGCCAGTTCATCGGGGCCTTCATCGGCGCGACGCTCGTGTGGTTGGGCTACAAAAAGCACTTCGATGAGACCGACGACGGCGCGACGAAACTCGGCGTCTTCTCGACGGCACCCGGCATCCGCTCGACGGCGTGGAACCTCGTCACCGAGGTCATCGGCACATTCGTGCTCGTCTTCACGGTGATCGCGTTCGGCCGCGCGGGCGAGGCCGCGGGCCTCGCCGCACTCGGCGCTCTGCCCGTCGCCCTGCTCGTCGTCGGTATCGGCGCCTCCCTCGGTGGCCCGACGGGGTACGCGATCAACCCGGCTCGCGACCTCGGGCCGCGCATCATGCACGCGGTCCTGCCCATCAGGGGGAAGGCGTCGAGCGACTGGTCGTACTCGTGGATTCCCGTCGTCGGCCCGATCATCGGCGGCCTGCTCGCCGGATGGCTCGCCATACCGCTTCTGCCCGTCATCAGCTAGCTCGACGTGGTGCCGGCGCACCCCGCCGCCGTCACGCTCCCATCACTCCGACGCCGACAGCATCCAGAAGGAGCAACCCACATGACCGACTACGTCCTCGCAATCGATCAGGGCACGACAAGCACGCGCGCGATCGTGTTCGACAAGACCGGGTCCATCGTCTCGACCGGGCAGATGGAACACGAGCAGATCTTCCCCAAAGCCGGCTGGGTTGAACACAACGCGGCAGAGATCTGGAAGAACACTCGTGAGGTCATCGGCCTCGCGCTCAGCCGCGCCGACATCACCCGCCACAGCATCGCAGCGGTCGGCATCACCAACCAGCGCGAGACCGCGGTGGTGTGGGACAAGAACACCGGCGAGCCCGTGTACAACGCCATCGTGTGGCAGGACACGCGCACGCAGTCGATCGTCGACCGGCTCGCCGACGGCGACGGCGAGCGCTACAAGGCGATCGTCGGCCTGCCGCTCGCGACCTACTTCTCCGGCACGAAGATCACGTGGATCCTCGAGAACGTCGAGGGCGCCCGCGAGCGTGCCGAGGCGGGCGACCTGATCTTCGGGACGACCGATACGTGGGTGCTGTGGAACCTCACGGGCGGCCCGGAGGGCGGCGTGCACGCGACCGACGTCACGAACGCCAGCCGCACGATGTTCATGGATCTTGAAACACTCGAGTGGCGCGACGACATCCTCGCCGACTTCGGGGTGCCCCGCTCGATGCTGCCCGAGATTCGCTCGTCCTCCGAGGTCTACGGCACCGTCGAGTCATCGAGCCTCCTCCGCGAGGTGCCGGTCGCGGGCATCCTCGGCGACCAGCAGGCGGCGACGTTCGGGCAGGCCGCGTTCGAGGCCGGCGAGTCGAAGAACACGTACGGCACGGGCAACTTCCTCATCTTCAACACGGGCGAGGAGATCGTGCACTCCCGCAACGGCCTGCTCACGACGCTCGGCTACAAGCTCGGCGACGCGAAACCGCACTACGCCCTCGAGGGATCGATCGCGGTCACCGGCTCACTCGTGCAGTGGCTGCGCGACAACCTGGGCATCATCCGGACGTCGGATGAGATCGAGACGCTCGCCGCGACCGTCGATGACAACGGCGGGGCCTACTTCGTGCCGGCGTTCTCGGGCCTGTTCGCGCCGTACTGGCGAGCAGACGCGCGCGGTGCGCTGGTCGGGCTGACCCGGTTCGTCAACAAGGGCCACATCGCGAGGGCCGCCCTCGAGGCGACGGCGTTCCAGACACGTGAGGTGCTGGACGCCGTCAACGCCGACTCCGGCGTCGACCTGACGGAACTCAAGGTCGACGGCGGCATGACTGTGAACGACAAGCTCATGCAGTTTCAGGCCGACATCCTCGGCGTTCCGGTCGTGCGCCCGGTCGTCGCCGAGACGACGGCGCTCGGCGCGGCCTACGCCGCCGGCCTCGCAACCGGGTTCTGGAAGAACCTCGGCGAGCTCAGCGCGAACTGGCAGGAGGACGCGCGCTGGGAGCCGAACCTCGACGACGCCTCCCGCGAGCGGCAGCTACGCAACTGGAAGAAGGCGGTCACGAAGACCTTCGACTGGGTCGACGACGACGTGGAGTAGTTCGAACCGCTCAACGACACGACGGTGGGCCGCCCGGCCACGAGCTCTGGGCGGCGCACCGTTGCGTGTGCGGTCCTGGCCGCCGCTCCGCGCCGCGACGCCCGCGCGAGGTCGCCCGTCAGGCGAACTCGCGCGAGGCGTCGATGAGCCAGCGCACGAGGTGCTCGGCGAACGACGCCCGCGGCAGCAGCACGTACCGCTCCGGCTCGACGCGCCACAACACGACCGGGATGCGCCCGACCTCCGTGACGTACGCCGAGCCCGCCGGCATCGCACGATCGTGCAGATCGAGCGCGCAGCCCTTCGCGAGCACGGCGCGCGCGCCGGGTCCGCGCAGCTCGATCGTCGTGCGGTTCGCCGAGACGTCGACCACGTCAGTCGCCGGATGCTCCCCCGCCGCGGCCGCGAGGACCGCCGGATCGGTTCGCGGTTCGGGCTCGTAGTGCACGAATTCGTCGGGCCCAAGCCACAGGATGGCCCCGGTCGTCGACCGCGTGACGGCGCCGACGCGAGTAGGCAGCGGAGCCCCCAGCGCACCCTCCAGCGCGGCCGCGCCGCGCGTGCCCGGCACGGCCCGAAGCGCCGTCATGCCGGCGAACGGCAGTTCACGGATCGTGACCCCGAGGGCACCCTCGATGTCTGCGGCCCGCATCGCGTCGTCGAGGTGCGCGGCCGGCGCAAGCCGGCCGCGCAGCTCGACGGGCGTGATCCAATCGGCTGACGCCGCGGCCGGGGACGGGACGCCCGCAGCCGCGCTGCCCGCGGCACGGGCGCCCTCGCCGGGATCGCCGTCGCGGCGCGAGTTCTCCGGGTCGACGAGCACGGGCGAGACAAGCGCAACCTCGCAGACGCGCCCCTCCGAGAACACACGCACCCGTTCGCCGATACGGTCGCGGCCCCCGCGTACGAGCGCGAGCCCGAAGCGGTGCCCGAGCGCGGCACTGGCATAGGCGGAGGTGACATGCCCCTCGAGCGAAATCGGAGCATCCGCCGCAATCGATGCCGCATCGAGGGCGACGCCCGCGTTCACGAGTTGCGCGCCTTCGGCGAGCGCCACCTCGGCGCCGTCGCCCCGCTCGAGGGGAACGACGCCGACGAGCTGCTGGCGATCGTTCCGCCGCGCGTCGGCGCGCGCGTACGAGCGCTTGCCGATGAAGTCGCCGTTGTCGCCGTGCACCATCCAGCCGAGCCCGGCGTCGTACGGCGTGACCGTACCGTCGGTGTCCTGCCCGACGATGATGAAGCCCTTCTCGGCCCGCAGCACGTGCATGGTCTCGGTTCCGTACGGCGTGAGCCCGACGCCATCGGCGCGGAGCGCGTCAGCGCCCGCGGCATCGACGAGTTCCCACACGTGCCGCCCGAACCAGGCGGGAACGCTCAGCTCGAACGACAGCTCTCCTGAGAACGACACGCGGGCGAGCCGCGCCTCGACGCCCGTCGCCGTCACCGCCGGACGGAACGACATGAACGGGAACGCGGCCGCCGACACGTCGACCGCAGGGAACACCCGCGCAACGATCTCGCGCGACCTCGGACCGGCGACGACGACCGTCGCCCACTGCTCGGTCACCGACGTGCACGTCACGTCGAGCGTCGGCCACTCGGTCTGCAGCCACTCCTCGAACCAGTCGAGCACGTTGGCGGCGCCACCGGTCGTCGTCGTCACGAGGAACCGGTCGTCCGCGAGCCGGAAGGTCACGCCGTCGTCGAAGATCATGCCGTCCGCGTGGCACATGAGGTGGTAGCGCGCGCGGCCGACGCGCAGCGTGGAGAGCGTGTTCGTGACCACACGATCGAGGAACTCGGCGGCGTCCGCCCCGCGCACCTCGATCTTGCCGAGCGTCGACGCGTCCATGAACCCGGCTGACGACCGCACCGCCGCGCACTCCCGCAGCACTGCCTCAGCCATCGACTCGCCCGCCTGCGGGTAGTACCAGGGCCGCTTCCACTGCCCGACGTCTTCGAAGACCGCGCCGCGCTCGACGTGCCAGTCGTGCATGGCCGTCCGCCTGGCCGGGTCGAACAGCTCCCCGCGCTCGCGCCCGGCGAGCGCCGCGAACGACACGGGCACGACAGGGGCGCGAAAAGTCGTCAGGCCGACGCCCGGCACGCCATCGGCCTCGAGCATCCGCGCCATGACCCCCGCGAGCGCGAGCCCGCTCGTGCGCCCCTGGTCGTGCGCGGTGCCGATCGACGTGTATCGCTTGAGGTGCTCGACGCTGCGCATGCCAGCACCGATGCCCCGTGCGACGTGCGCCGCAGTGCGGTCGCGCTGCAGGTCGACGAAGTGCTCGCGCCAGGTCGCCGCGTCGGCCGGGTCGACGGCTTCGCCGGGCTCGATTGCCCAGCCGGCATTGCCAGGTCCGCCCGACTCGTCGGATGCTCCCCCCGGCGTTCCCGCCGCCGCACGTGACAGCGGCGGCACGAGCCACTGCGGCGCGTTCGGCGCGACGCGCTCGGGGTCTGCCCTCGGCGCGGCGACGCCGCCGTTCGATGCGAAGCCGGCGGCGTGCGCGGCGGCGTCGCCGGCCGCCGCGCCCTCGCTGAGCGCGCCGGCCAGGTCGAGCGTGCCGTTCACGGCGCCCGCCGTTCGCATTCGCTCGACGGGCTCGCCGGGCACGAACGCCGCGAGGTCGTCGCTCCACGCGAGCTTCGGCTGCCGCTGCGAAGAGAGGTGCACGGCCGGGGCCCAGCCGCCCGAGACGGCGAGGGCATCGGCCTCGATCATCACGGGATCGACGAGACCGCCGGCCCCGCCGTCTTCATCGATCGACGCCACGACGACGCCGGCGACCCCGCCGTCATCGCCCGCGAGCGTGTCGGCGACGACCGCCCCGAAGTGGACGCGCGCCCCCGTCCTCGAAGCGACGTCCGAGGCCCTCGGGCTCGGCTCCGGGCGCGCATCGATGACGACCGGCACCGGCAGACCCGCCGAGTGCAGATCGTCGACGAGCTCGTAGGCAGCGTCGTTCGTCGTCGCGACGACGATGCGCTGGCCGACCGCGACGGCGTAGCGGTTCAAGTAGGTGCGAGCGGCCTGCGCGAGGACGATGCCGGGCCGGTCGTTGTTGCGGAACACGATCGGCCGCTCGGTCGCGCCGGTCGCGAGCACGATCTGCTTCGCGCGGAGGTGCCAGACGCGCTCGCGCGACCGGCCGGAGGACTGCGCGGCCGACGCGCGCCGCCCGCCCGAGCCCGCGAGCCCGGAGCCGACCGGCGCCGCTTCCCGCCGCTCGACGGCGACGACATACCCGGCGTCGTACGCGCCCGTCGCCGTCGTGCGCGTCAGCACGGTGAAGTCGGGCTCGGCGTCGAGCGCGACGAGGGTGCGATCGATCCACTCGCGAGCGGGAATACCGTCGACGCGCGCTCGGCGCGACGCGAGCAGCGAACCGCCGGGCTCGGCGCCCTCGTCGAGCAACATCGTGCGGGCGCCGGTGCGGGCGGCGGCGAGCGCCGCCGCGAGTCCCGCGGGCCCCGCACCGATGATCAGCACGTCGGGATGCTCGTGGCATCGATCGAAGACCGCGTCGTCCGGCGTCGGATCGAGCCGCCCGAGTCCGTCGAGCATACGGGCCTCTGCCCCGTCGATCGCGGGCGTTGTCGTGGCGAGCAGCATCGACTCGCGCACCCCATCGCCCGGCAGCCGCACGTCGATGAGCGCATTCGGCTCGTCCGAGCCCGCCGCGACGATGCCGCGCGGGCGCCCGAGGTAGATCGAATCGCCCGTGCGGCGCACGCCGTTCGCGAGGAGCAGCGAGGCGAGGGTGTCGCCCTCGAAGCCCTCGCGCTCGACACCGTCGATCGTGACCAGGACCGGTGAGGTGCGGTCGATGCGTGCGCCCGGCGCCGCATCCGGCCCCACTCGCCACGGACCGCGGCTCATCGCTCGCCTCCCCCGTCGCCGAGTTCGCCGTCCGCCCGCCCCGCGGCGCGCGTCGACTCGAACGCGTAGGTGCGCGTATCGCGCACCGCCTCGAACCACTTGCGGCACCCGCCCGCGTGCATCCAGCGCTCGGTGAACGCGCCCGCCGGGTTGTCGCGGTAGAACAGGTAGGCCGCCCACTCGCGATCGCTGAGCGCCGACGGATCGTCGGGGTACGGCACTCCCGCCTGCCCGCCGTAGTGGTACTCGGTCTCGTCGCGCGGCCCGCAGTGCGGGCACTCGATCAGCAGCATGCCGTCTCCTCGCCTCGTGGTTCCGACTCCGCCCGCACGGCCGGGCCGCCGCGCGTGGCGCGTCCGCGGCATCCGGCCACCGCGAACGCCGTTCCTCCGGCCGCCGCCCCGGGCATCAGTGCGCCACCGCCGCGGCACCGTGCTCATCGATGAGGGCGCCCGTCTCGAAGCGTTCCAGCGAGAAGGGTGCGGCGAGGGGATGCGGCTCGTCGTGCGCGATCGTGTGCGCGAACACGTCGCCCGCCGCTGGCGTGCCCTTGAACCCGCCGGTGCCCCACCCGCAGTTCACGAAGACCCCGTCGACCGGGGTGCGCGAGATGATGGGGGATGCGTCGAGGGTGACGTCGACGATGCCGCCCCAGGTGCGCAGCACGTGCGCGCGGGCGAAGATCGGGAACAGCTCGACGGCCGCCGCGAGCTGCCGCTCGATGACGTGGAACCCGCCCCGCTGGCCGAATCCGACGTAGCTGTCGACGCCGGCGCCCATGACGAGTTCGCCCTTGTGGGCCTGCGACACGTAGACGTGCACGTGATTCGACATGACGACGGTCGGGTGCACGGGCTCGAACAGCTCGCTCGCGAGCGCCTGCAGGGGGTGTGACTGGATCGGGAGCCGAATGCCCGCGAGCTCGGCGACCTGCGTGCTGCGGCCGGCCGCGCAGAGCCCGAGCTTGCCGGTGTGGATCGTGCCCCGCGTCGTCTCGACCGCGGTGACCCGTCCACCGGCGGTCCGCACGCCCGTGACCTCGCAGCCCTGGATCAGGTCGACGCCGAGCCTGTCGGCGCCGCGGGCGAACGCCCACGCGACATGATCGTGCTTTGCGATGCCGGCGCGCGGCTGGAAGGTCGCGCCCATGACGGGGTACCGGATGTTGTCGCTGACGTTGACGATGGGGCAGACCTCGGCCACCTCGCTCGGCGTGAGCCACTCGGCGTCAACACCGTTGAGCGCGTTGGCGTTCACCCGGCGCATCGCCTCGCGCACGTCGCCCGGCGTGTGGGCAAGATTCAACACGCCGCGCTGGCTGAACAGCAGGTCGTAGTCGAGCTCGACCGGCAGCCGCTCCCACAGCTTCAGCGAGTGCTCGTAGATCGCGGCGCTCTCATCCCACAGGTAGTTCGAGCGGATGATCGCGGTGTTGCGCGCCATGTTGCCACCGGCGAGCCAGCCGCGCTCGAGCACGGCGACGTTGCGGATGCCGTAGTGCGCCGCGAGGAAGTACGCGGTCGCGAGCCCGTGTCCGCCGCCGCCGATGATGACGACGTCATACGACGAGCGGGGCTCCGGATTTCGCCAGAGGTGCTCGGGATGCTCCGGAAGGTCCTGCGTCACGTCGCTGTGCTCCCCAATGCCGATGCCGCACGCCGTGGGTGCGGACGACTGATATATTACTGGTCGACATCTTAGGATGGGTCACGTCCGCGCGTCAATGGCGGCTCGTCCGTCCTCCGGGCAGTGTCCGGAACCCGATCCCGTCGCGAGAGAAGGAGAGCCCATGCATCAGGCGACGCGGTCGAGCGCGGTGCACGTGTCGCTCGCCGAGCGCGCGTACCGGACGCTGCGAGACCGGCTCGTGCTCCTCGACATCGAGCCGGGCGCACCCATCAACGAGGCGCAGCTCGCCAAAGAGCTCGACATGGGGCGCACGCCGGTGCGGGAGGCGCTCAAGCGGCTCGAGGTCGACCACCTCGTCGTGAGCTATCTCCGCCAGGGCACCTTCGCCGCGAGCATCGATATCCGCGATCTGGCCGCCATCTCCGAGCTGCGCTCCGTCCTCGAACCCGTCGCCGCTCGCCGGGCCGCCGAGCTGGCGACGCCGGAGCAGCGGGAATCGCTTCGCGCGACGGCCTCCGAAATCGAGGCGATGATCCGCGAGACGCCCACCAGGCGCACGCTCATCGAGCACGATCTCATTGCGCATCGGCGAATCTACGGCGTGCTCGACAACACGCACCTGCACGAGACGCTCGAGCGGCTCGACAATCTCGCCACGCGCCTCTGGTGGACCGTGCTCGATCGCATGCCCGACGTCGGCGAGCACGTCGCCGAGCACGTCGCCCTGCTCCACGCGATCGCCGAGGGCGACGCCGACCGTGCCGCCACGCTCGCGCTCGAGCACGTCGCAAACTTCGAGGCGTCGGTGCGACGGGCAGTGTGACCCGCCCCATCGGCCCCATAGGGGGTCACGACCGGGGTGGCACGAGAAACCCGAGTCGTCGCGACAGCTCGTCAGCGAAGGGCCGCAGCGCGGCGGCGATATCGGGCAACTCCTCCTCCGGCATGCGGAAGGCGGGGGCGGTGAGGCTGAGCGCCGCGATCACGCTGCGGTCGGTCGCGAAGACGGGCACCGCGACCGCGTTCGTATGCTCTTGCCATTCGGCGAGCGCACTCCCCCAGCCCTGCGCGCGCACGATCGCCATCTCGTCGGCCAGACGATCGATGTCGAGGATCGTCGCGTCGGTATGACGGCGCATGCTGCGCGCCGCCTCCTCGAACACCGCGTCATCGGCGTGCGCGAGCAAGCACTTGCCCGACGAGGTCGCATGCAGCGGCGTCCGCTGCCCCACGTACTGGTCGCGCACGGCGACGCTGCTCGCGCCGGTCGCCTGCGCGATGTTCACGGCCGCTCCGTCCTCGAGGATCGCGACGTTCGACGTCTCGCTCAGCCGCGCCGTCACGTCGTCGCAGATGAGCTGTGACTCGCGCGCGAAGTCCGTGCGAATCGCGACCGCCCCCGCGATGCGAAGGGCTCCCGTGCTCAGGGCATAGGTGCCGCGGTGGGTTTCTTGCGTGACGAAACGGCGCGACTCGAGCGTGCCGAGCAGGCGGAATGCCGTCGAACGATGCACACCGAGCTGCGTCGCCAGCGCCGTCACGCCCATCGGCCCGTTGTCGGCGAGGAGCTCGAGGATCTGCAGGGCGCGGTCGACCGCCTGGATCGGAGACGCCGAGCCGGAATCACCCGAGCGCGCCGACCCCATCCTTGCCGTTCCGGGCGCACGATCCCTGTTCATATCCCGCCACCTTAGCCGTCGGCGTCGCCCCGCACCGCGAAGCCGCGTCGAGCGTCGGTGCCCGCGGCGCTCGTCCGCGGGCACCGACGCGACGCTCAGGCGTCGAGCACGCGGTACTTCGTCTCCGGCGCCCACTTCACCGAGGCGACGAGGCCGATGAGCGGAAAGACGGCGGCGATGAGCAGCGTCGCCGCCGACCCCCACGCCTCGAGCGACAGCGGCAGCAGATAGGTCGCGCCGGCGGCGCCCACTCGACTGAATGCCGCGGCGAAGCCGACGCCCGTGCTGCGGAACCGTGTGTCGAACATCTCGGGCGGGTAGACGTACTGGATGTTGTTCGAGCCGGTGATGACGAAGGCGAAGACGCCGAAGATGACGACGGCGAGCCACGGCGGCATGTCAGTCCACAGGCCGAGAACGACCAGCAGCACGAACATGGCCGCGAAGGTCGAGATGACGAATGTGCGCCGCGAGAGCAGCCAGAGCAGCCACAGGCCGAACACGGCACCAGCGAGCTGCAGCCCATTCATCAGCAGATCGGTCGCAAAACCTCCCTCGAGGCCGAGCCCGGCGAGGACCGGCACGAGGAAGGTGAAGATCGCGAAAAGTGGTCCGACCTGGCAGAACCAGAACAGGCCTGAGTAAAGGATGCGCCGCCAGTCGTTCTCTCGGAAGAATTGCAGCAGCGTCGAGTTCGCCACCGCGGTCACGGCCGGCGGCACGACGTACTCGGGGCCGTAGCGCCGCTCCACGATCGCCTGCGCCTCCTCGCGGCGCCCCTGGCTTGCGAGCCAACGTGGCGACTCCGGCACGCCGAACCGGATGAGCAGCGTGATGACGGCGGGCACCGCGCTCGACGCGAGGAGCCAACGCCAGTGCTCCTCCGGCCAGAAGTGCGCGACGAAGAACGCGCCGACGAATCCGACGAACCAGAACAGCGCGATCGCGCCGAGCAGCGTGGTGCGGTGCTTGCGCGGCGCGAACTCCGCGAGCAACGAGGTGCCGACCGCGTATTCGACCCCGATGAGCAGGCCGAGCAGCAGGCGAAGCGCGACGAGATCCCAGGTGCCGGCCACGAACAGCTGCAGCAGCGAGACGACGGTGAAACCGACCAGGTTCCAGAAGAACACCCGTTTCCGCCCGAACCGGTCGGCGATGCGGCCGAAGAGAAGGCCGCTGATGAAGATGCCGATGAGCGCGCTCGAGGCGATGAGCCCCTGCCCGAGCGGGCTTAGGCCGAGCTCCGCGGTGGCGGGGCCGATGGCTCCGCCGATGACGCCGAGGATGTACCCGTCGACGATGATCCCTCCGAACGCGCTGATCGAGACGAGCGCGACGAGGGCGTTGATCGGCGCGTCATCGGTCGACCGACGCCCCACGGGAATCTCCACGCCGGACCCTTCCCGGGTCGACTCCGGCGCGACGCTCATCGGATCAGTCCGGAGCGGTGCGGAACGTGCTTCATTGCTGTCTCCTTGTTCTGGGTAGCGGTCGGGGCCGCATCGCCCCGACCGGCGATGGTTCGGCCGGGCGCCATCGCCCGACGACGGCATGAGTCGTCGGGCGGCACCCGGCCATGACGTTCGGACGCCGTGGCGTCCGGATCAGCGGCGGAGGGCTCCGCCGCCGACGATCTCGGGGTCCACCGGGCACGCGCGACACACGCACGCGAGCCCGGCTCCTCCCCTGGCACGGCGAGGCGGCGACTCAGCAGTCGACGACGTTGACCGGGAGGCGCACATGCACGGCCAGCCCGCCGGTCGAGGTCTCCTTGTACTTGGACTGCATGTCGCGGCCGGTGACGCGCATCGTCGTGATCGCGTCATCGAGTGAGACGACGTGCGTGCCGTCGCCGCGCATCGCCGTCCTGGCGGCCGCGACGGCCTTGACGGAAGCGATGCCGTTGCGCTCGATGCACGGGATCTGGACGAGCCCGCCGATCGGATCGCACGTGAGTCCGAGATGGTGCTCGAGCCCGATTTCCGCAGCGCACTCAACCTGACGCGGCGTGCCGCCGAGGAAGGCGGCGTAGGCGCCGGCAGCCATCGAGCAGGCCGAGCCGACTTCACCCTGGCAGCCGACCTCGGCACCCGAGATCGAGGCCGTCTCCTTGAAGATCGAGCCGATCGCCCCCGCTGTGAGCAGGAAGTCGACGATCGCATCGTCGTCGGCGTTCGGGGCGAAACGGACGGCGTAGTTGAGCACCGAGGGGATGATGCCGGCCGCCCCATTCGTGGGCGCCGTCACGACGCGGCTCCCCGCCGCGTTCTCCTCGTTCACGGCCATCGCATACGCCGTCAACCAGTCGGCGCCGTGGAACGGATCGCCGAGCTCGCCCTCGTTTTCGAGCTGACGCGCGATGCCCGGCGCGCGCCGGGGCACGCCGAGGCCTCCCGGCAAGACGCCGTCGACACGCAGCCCGCGATCGATGCACTCGCGCATGACCTCCCAGATGTGCAGCAGTTCCTCGCGGATGACCTCGGCCGGCCGCTGGGCGAGCTCGTTCTCGAACTGCAGCTGTGCGATCGACAGGCCCGTCGCCTCGCACTGGGCAAGCAGGTCACCGGACGTGCGGAACGGATGCGGGATGGCGCCCCCATCCTCATCGGGAGCCGCCTCGGACTCGGCATCGCGCTCGTTGACGATGAAGCCGCCGCCGACGGAGTAGTACGTCTCCTCACCGAGCACGTCGCCCGTGGGATTCCACGCCGTCAGGGTCATGGCGTTCGGATGGAACGGCTTCGTGCGCCGGCCGTCCAAGATGAGGTCGCTCTCGGCGTCGAACTCGATGTCGCGTTGACCGAGGAGCCGCAGCCGGCCCCGCGTGCGTGCGGCTTCGATGAGGCGTGGTGCCTGCTCGGGGTCGGCGAGCTCCGGGCGCTCCCCGAGCAGTCCGAGGATGACGGCGCCGTCGGTGCCGTGGCCGCGCCCGGTCGAACCGATCGAGCCGAGCAGTTCGGCACGAACGCGGTCGACCTGTCCGAGCGTGCCCGAATCGCGGAGCTGCTCCACGAACGAGAGGGCGGCCCGCATCGGACCGACCGTGTGCGAGCTCGACGGGCCGAGACCGATCGAGAAGAGTTCGAAGACGCTTACGACCACGATGTCACCCCGCCACCGCTCGTCGAACCTGACACGACGCCGGACTCGGCGTAGAGAGGGAAGCGTGCCGCGAGGGCGATGACGCGGGCGCGCAGCGCGTCGAGCTCGGCGTCGTCGTGTTCGGTGCGGCGCAGCACGCTCGCGATGAGCTCTGCGACCTCCGCGAAGGCGTCATCGTCGAAGCCGCGCGTCGCAAGGGCGGGCGTTCCGATGCGCAGCCCCGAGGTCACGAGCGGCGGGCGGGGGTCGTTCGGCACCGAGTTGCGGTTGACCGTGATACCGATGCGGTGCAGCAGGTCCTCCGCTCGCCTCCCGTCGAGCTCGGCATCGATGAGCGAGACGAGAAGCAGGTGCACGTCGGTCCCTCCGCTGAGCACGCGCACGCCGGCGTCGGCGACGTCCGCGCGGCCGAGGCGCTCGGCGACGATGCGCGCGCCCGAGAGCGTGCGGAGCTGACGTTCCGCGAACTCGGGCAACGCTGCGAGCCTGAAGGCGACCGCCTTGGCGGCGATGACATGCTCGAGCGGACCGCCCTGCAGTCCTGGGAAGACCGCCGAGTCAATGCGCTTCGCGATCGCTGCGTCGTTCGTCAGGATGATGCCGCCCCGCGGCCCGCCGAGGGTCTTGTGCGTCGTCGACGTGACGACGTGCGCGTGCGGCACGGGGCTCGGGTGGAGGCCGGCCGCGACGAGCCCGGCGAAATGAGCCATGTCGACCATCAGGTAGGCGCCGACCCGATCCGCGATCTCGCGAAAGGCCTCGAAGTCGAGCTGCCGGGGATAGGCGGACCAGCCCGCGATGATCATGCGGGGGCGGTGCTCGTCTGCGAGCCGGCCGACCTCGTCGAGGTCGACGAGCCCGTCGTCGTCAACGTGATAGGGCACGACGTTGAAGTCCCGGCCGCTGAAGTTCTTGCGCATCCCGTGCGTCAGGTGGCCGCCGTGGGCCAGGTCGAGGCCGAGCACGGTGTCGCCGTGCTCGAGGAGCGCGAAGTACGCGGCCATGTTGGCCTGCGCACCGGAGTGCGGCTGCACGTTCGCGTAGGCCGCACCGAACAGTTCGCGCAGCCGGTCGATGGCCAGCTGCTCGATCGTGTCGATGTTCTCGCACCCGCCGTAGTAGCGGCGCGCCGGATATCCTTCCGCGTACTTGTTCGTCGCGACCGAGCCCTGGGCCGCCATGACGGCCACGGGCGCGAAGTTCTCCGAGGCGATCATCTCGAGCGTGCCCTCCTGCCGGTCCAGTTCGGCGCGCAGTGCCGACGCGATCTCTGGGTCGATTCGCTCGAGGGGGTCGTTGAGCACGGCGGGGGCCGTGCGGATCGGGGTCGCCGCGGGACGATCGGCGGCGCCGTGGTCGGCGGTAGGGCGATCGGTGGCAGGGTCGACAGACGTGGTTTGGTCGATGGACATGCGAGAGACTCCTCGGACAGGGCCGCAGCGCGGCCACTCGGTCGTGGTGGTCTCCCCGCTCTGTCCGTTGACCTGAGAGCTTCGTCGCGCGGCGCCTCACGCGCCGGCACGACTTGCACCGTGGGTGCGGGTCGTCCCGCTTTCCAGAGTCGGCCTCGCCCATCGCGGTCTTGTGCCTGAGAGATTCTCGGGGAGAGTCTTGCTCCTTCGGCGCCGCGCCGCAGTGCGGCGCGGTCTCTCCCGCGTGGGCTCGAGCGGCCTATTCGGTTGTGCTCGTGCTCGCCGGTCTCCGAAGCACGACCGTGGTGCATGTCGCGCTTCGTCGCCCGGCTCACCGCCACCGGCACTCGAGCGAGCGCCGGACCGGATCGTTCGCAATGAACCTTGACAAGCTCTGCATCCGACCCAATAGTGTTTCACTGTACGCAAGTAGTGCGCACTGCACAACAGATTCCGCTGGGAGCTGGCAGGGCCTCAAGGCTGGGCGGCGCGCGTGCACCGACGCACGCGTATGACGCAGCCGCATTCCAGCCCTGCCTTCCGATCGAGGTGGATCGGGGCGAGTGCTCCGGCCGGGCGATGTGCGATGTCCAGGAACGCCGTTCCGAACCGAACTCAAGGCTGGGAGGTGAACCGGCACGCAATCGGCGATCCAGCCGACCGGCACCGGGGAGCGATGACCAATAGGGCAGCGGACACGACGAAGCGACTCATCACCACACTTCGAGGATCGACCGAGCATCGGGATCGGCAGCCGAGGCGCGTCGGCGTCGACTGGCTCACGTTCGGCATCGCCGCCGCGCTGGCGGTCGCCTTCGTGGCCTGGGGAGCGGTCGACCCCTCCGGCCTCGGGTCGCTCGCCGAGACCGCCCTCACGGGAGCCATCGACAACCTCGGCTGGCTGTTCGTCATCGCGGCGGCGGTGTTCACCGTCTTCATCCTGATCGTCGCGCTCGGCCCGTTCGGACGGATCCCCCTCGGCAGGGAGGGTGACGCACCCACGTTCCGCACCACCTCATGGATTGCGATGATGTTCGCGACGGGCATGGGCATCGGACTCGTCTTCTACGGCGTCGCCGAGCCCCTCTACTTCTACATGGCACCGCCGCCGGGCACGGTCGAAGGACAGACCCCTGAGGCGTTGAACGTCGCCATGGGGACCACGCTGTTCCACTGGACCCTGTTCCCATGGGCCATGTACGCGATCGTGGGCCTTGGCGTCGCGTACGGCACCTACAGGCTCGGTCGCTCGCAGCTGTTCTCCTCGATGTTCACCTCGATTTTCGGCCCCCGCGTCGTCAACGGCGTCGGCGGGCGCATCATCAACACGCTCGCGATTCTCGCGACCCTCTTCGGCTCCGCGTGCTCGCTTGGCCTCGGCGCCCTGCAGATCGGCGGCGGCCTCGGGGCGTCAGGCATCGTCGGCGAGGTCAGCGCGCTCGTCCTCGTCATCGTGATCGCCGTGCTGACGGCCGCGTTCGTCGCCTCGGCGATCTCCGGCATCGAGCGTGGAATCCAGTGGCTGTCGAACATCAACATGGTGCTGGCCGTCCTGCTCGCACTGATCGTCTTCATCGGCGGCCCGACCCTCTTCATCCTGAACGTCATCCCGGGCGCCGTCGGCGGCTTCATCGACGACTTGCCCGAAATGGCTTCGCGCACCGCTGCGGCGGGCGGCGAGGCACTGGGAACGTGGATGTCGAGCTGGACCATCTTCTACTGGGCGTGGTGGATCTCGTGGACGCCGTTCGTCGGACTGTTCATCGCGCGCATCTCTCGCGGTCGCACGATCCGTCAGTTCGTCGTGGGCGTGCTGTTCGTGCCCTCGATCGTGTCGACGGTGTGGTTCTCGATCTTCGGCGGCGGCGCGATCGGCCTGCAGGAGCGGGCAGAGCGTTCCGGCGACACGAACGCCATGATCAGCCAGATCGTCGACGGCGCACCGGACATCAACTTCGACACGGTCCTCTTCACCGTTCTCGAATCACTGGCATTCCCGGATTGGGTGACGTTCGCCCTCTTCGGTCTCACGGTCGTGCTCATCGCGATCTTCTTCGTGACCGGCGCCGATTCCGCGTCGATCGTGATGGGGATGCTGAGCGAAAACGGCGCTGAGCACCCGTCGCGCAAGATGATCCTGTTCTGGGGCACAGCGACGGGCGCGGTCGCGGCGATCATGCTGCTCGCGGGCGGCGACGAACCGGCTTCGGCGCTGAACGGCCTGAAGAACATCACGATCGTCTCGTCGGTGCCCTTCGTCTTCGTCATGCTGCTGCTGTGCGTCGCCCTCTGGAGGGATCTCGCGAGGGACGAGCTGATCATCAAGCGCGACCTCGCCCAGCATCTGCTCACCGAGAGCGTGACGCTCGGCGTCGAAGAGCATGATGGCGAGCCGTTCCACCTCAGCACGGCGGCGATCCCCGTCGTTTCCGGCGAGGGAGGCGGCGCCGATGCCGGAGAGCCCCGTCAGGACAGGGCCTAGACCGCGCATCGGGCGTGAGACACGCACATCGGGTGCGGACGGATGCTCCGCGGCCTCCGCCGCTTGCCGATGCACGACGCACGCACTAGGCTGTTGCGTACGTCACATCGTAGTGCACGATATGCAACAACGTCACGGGGTGCCCCGTGAACCGCCAAGCCGGGCGACGTGGCCCGGAGAATAGGAACGACGATGCCCGCTTCGGCTCCGAAGATCGTCATCATCGGCCTCGGCGTCGTCGGCGCCGCGCTCGCCGACGAACTCACCCTCCGCGGCTGCACGAACGTGACCGTGTTCGAACAGGGACCGCTGTACGTGACGGGCGGATCGTCCTCGCACGCTCCCGGCTTCGTCTTCCAGACGACGCCGAACCGCACGATGAGTCTGCTCGCACGACGCACCCTCGACAAACTCGACGGTGTCGTGCTCGGCGAGCAGTGGCTGCTCAAGCGCGTCGGCGGCCTGGAGATCGCGACGACACCGGAACGGCTCCACGATCTTCGCCGGCGACGGGGCCTCGCACACGCGTGGGGCATTCCTGCCGACCTCATCGGTCCCGAAGAGGCCGGACGCCTCTGGCCCGGCCTCGACATCTCTCTCGTTCTCGGCGCTCTGCGCACGCCCAGCGACGGCGTCGTCAAATCGGTGCCGGCCGTGCAGTGGCAGGCTGAGCGCGCGATCGACCGCGGAGCGCAGCTCGTGCCGAACACGCGCGTGACCGGCATCCGCCGCGAAGGTGGCCGCGTGCTCGGCGTCGAGGTGGTTGCCGTGCCATCGGCCGCGGACGCAACCCCCGAGTTCGTCGCGGCCGACATCGTCGTCTCCTGCGCGGGGCTGTGGGGGCCGGGACTCGCCCGCGACCTGCTCGGCTTCGAGCTGCCGATGGTCCCCATGGAGCACGGATTCGGCATGAGCGCGCCGGTGCCCTCGCTCCTCGGCGCGCACACGCCGATCGAGGAGCTGAGCCGTCCGATGCTCCGTCATCAGGACTTCTCGCTCTATCTCCGCGAGTACGTCGACCGTATCGGTATCGGCGCCTACAACCACCGCCCGATCGCGCTCGAACCTGAAGCGATCGCCTCGGCGGACGAGTTCCACGCGACCGGCGTCCATCCCGCCAAGCACCCGTTCTCGTTGGAGGACTTCGAGCCGACCTGGGAGGAGACGAGGCGCCTGCTTCCGGAACTGCGCTCGGTCGAGCTCGACGAGGGCTTCAACGGCATCTTCTCCTTCACCCCCGACGGCGGCCCCATGCTCGGGCCGGTGACCGGTGTCGACGGGCTCTGGCTCGCACAGGCCGTGTGGGTCACCCAGTCGGCCGGCGTCGCCCAGGTGGTGGCCGACTGGATCGTGAACGACGACCCGGGAATCGCGACGCAGGGCCTCGAATACACGCGCTTCGACCCGGCCGTCGTCTCGCACGAGTTCTCGGTGGAGCAGGCCGAGGAGTCGTACGACGAGGTCTACGACATCATTCATCCGCAGCAGACCACACTGCGCCAGCGCAGGCTGCGCACCACCCCCTTCTACGATCGCCAAGTCGCGCTTGGCGCCGTCTTCGAATCGTCGAACGGCTGGGAGCGCCCCCTCTGGTACGAGGCCAACGCACCGCTCGTCGAGCGGCTCGAGACCGTGCCGACGCGGGATCCGTGGGCCGCAGCCGTCTGGTCGCCCATCGCGGCGGCCGAGGCCAACGCGACCAGGAACGCGGCCGCGCTGTACGATCTCTCGCCGCTCCCGCGTCTCGAGGTGGCGGGAGCCGGGGCCACCGCGCTGCTGCAGCGCGCCGTCACGGGAAAAATCGACCGCGCCGTGGGCACGGTGACGTACACGCTGCTGCTCGATCGATCCGGCGGCATCCTCGGTGACGTGACGGTCGTGAGGCTCGGCGACGAGTCGTACCTGATCGGCTCGAACGGCAACCTGGAGCGACTCTGGCTCGAGTCGCTGCGAGAGGGCGACGACGGGATCACGATCCGGGAGGTATCCGGCGGCGAAGGCGGCCTCGGCCTTTGGGGGCCCCGCGCCCGACAGGTCCTCGAGCGCGTCACGAGCGACGACGTCTCGAACGAGGCCCTCCCCTACTTCCGCGCCAAGCGCATCCGCATCGCGGGCGCCCCCGTCCTCGCGCTGCGCGTCAGCTACGTTGGCGAGCTCGGCTGGGAGCTGTACGTGTCGGCCGATCACGGACGCTACGTGTGGGACACGCTCTTCGAGGCAGGCGCCGAGCTTGGGCTCATCGCAGCTGGTCGCCGCGCGTTCAACGCGTTGCGACTCGAAAAGGGCTATCGATCATTCGGCACCGACATGACGCGTGAGCACTCGCCCGTGGAGGCCGGTCTCGGCTTCGCCGTGCGCCGCACCGAAAAGCGGTTCATCGGCAAGGAGGCGCTCGAGCAGCGCACCGCGCCGAGTCGTCTCGTGACGCTCGTGCTCGACGACCCGAGTGCGGTCGTGCTCGGCAACGAGCCCGTGTACGAGCCGGGCGCCGCCGAGCCGATCGGCTACGTCACGAGTGCCGATCAGGGGTACACGATCGGTGCGAGCATCGCGTATGCGTGGCTTCCCGCCGAGCGGGCGGCTGTCGGGTCGAAGCTCGAGATCGAGTACTTCGCGACGCGCTACGGCGCCGAGATCCGCCGCGACCCGCTCGTCGACCCCGAGGGCGCGCGCCTCCGCCGCTGATCACCTCCGCCGCTGACCGCCCCGCCGTTGAGGGACGGACGAACCGGCCGCCGTGAGCCGAGAAACAGCGCTCGCCGGCCACGGAGTGGTGCGATCGCTGGGCAGGTCCGACTCTGCTCGGCACGTCGAAGGGCCCGTGTGCTGGTCTGCACACGGGCCCTCCGGACTCAGGCCGACGCGACGACGTGAACCGTCTCGCGCGGCGTCACACCGCGGCGTCGAGCCCCTTCTGCTTCAGGAGCTCGCGCTGGTTGGGGTTCACCGAGGGACGGAACGGCACCTCGACGATCTCGGCGCGAACGGGCCTGCCGGGCTCATCCGAGTAGACGTCGGGCAGGTGGATCCAGTACTCGGTGCCGAGGCTCGTGCGCCCGACCGGCACGTGTGCAAGGGCGATGTTGCTCTCCAGCTCGGGCGAGTACCAGGGTGAGGTGACGTAGCCGGTGGGCTCGGACGTCTCGCTCTCGCTGACGAGCCAGAAGTCGGGCGCGTAGTCATCGATCGGCCTGCCCCCGAACTTGAATCCGACGAGCTGGGTCTCATAGGGCGGGGCGCCCGCCTCGAGCCGGGCTCGGGCCTCCTCGAGGCGCTGCTTGCCGATGTAGTCGGCCTCCTTGTGCCGCGGCACCTGGTAGGCCAGATTCACCTGGAAGGGCAGTGTCTCGTGATCGAGGTCCTGACCCCACGAGAGGATGCCGGCGGCGATGCGGCGATGGTGCGCGGGAGCGACCACTCGCAGGTTGTGCGCCTCGCCGACGCGCAGGATCTCGTTCCAGAGGTCCTCTGCGTACTTCGTGGCGTCATAGAGGTAGATCTCGTAGCCCTTCTCGCCGGTGAAGCCGGTCTGCGAGATGACGACGTCTCGTCCGGCGATCTTCGTGATGTGCAAGCCGTAGCTCGGGATCTCGTGCGCAACGGGACCGATGAGGTCGGCGAGCAGGGCGGCCGACTTGGGACCCTGAATCTGCACGGGAGCGACGTCGATCTCGTCGATCTCGACGTCGAACCGCTTGCCGACGTTCACTCCCTGCAGCCACAGCAGCAGGTCGCTGTCCGAGATGCTGAACCAGAACTCGTCATCGGCCACGCGCAGAAGGACCGGGTCGTTGAGGATGCCGCCCTTCTCGTTGGTGAGGATGACGTACCGCGCGCGGAGCGTGGGAATCCTGGTCGCGTCGCGCGTGATCACATAGTTCGTGAATGCCTCGGCGTCGGGCCCCTTGACCCTGATCTGCCGCTCGACGGCGACGTTCCACAGCGTGACGTCGTTGACGAGCGACTGGTACTCGACGGACATGCCGCCTTCTTCGCGCGGAACGTAGCCGCGGGGGTGATACATGCGGTTGTAGATCGACGCCCGCCAGGCCCCGGCCTGCACCGAGAGCTCCCAGTACGGCGACTTGCGCACGCGCGTGTCGATGAGCATCTCCACCGGCGTTGGACCGGACTGACGCAGGTTGACGGGGACGATTCGGTCACGCTGCGTGACCGAGGGGTTGTTGTAACTCACGAATGCCTCCTTGAATTCTGAGTTTCAGATTATGGAACTCGATTCCCATGATGTGGGTGTTTATAGCATAGGTACGAACGGGTGGGATGCCAAGAGCCATTTCTCGGAAACCTGAGCGTCCTTCGGCGCTGCTCGGCGCGACGGCAACAGTGACGGCGACAGCGTCCTGGGCGGGATTCGAGGTGGATCAGCGAAACGGGCAGCGCGCGCGCCGAACCACCGACTCCTGACACGCAGCTCAGCCGCGAGCGTCGCGCCATCGACTGGATGGCATGCCGCTACCGATCAGGACTAGGACTGGAGCGATGCGGGCCGAGCGGCGGCCTGGGCCGTGATGATCCGGGACAGGAGCTCGGCCTCACGCACCAGGAGCCGTCCGAGCTCCGCATGGTTCGTGATCCGCGTCGACGGGCCGGAGACGCCGATCGATCCGATCACGTCGCCCTGGGCACCTCGCACCGGCGCAGCGATCGCCTCGAGGCCCTCCTCGAGCTCGCCACAAGTGACCGCGTAGCCGTCAACGCGTACCCGTTCCAAGGCTTCCAAGAGCTTTGCGTGTGAGGTGATCGTCCGCCGCGTGCGGGACTCGAGGGGCTCGTCCGTGAGGGGGATGGCCTTGAATGCCAGGAGCACCTTGCCGAGCGCCGAGCAGTGGGGCGGCACGTCGACCTCGACCCAGTTCGTCGCGCCGAGCACGTAGCTCGAGTCGACCTGTGCGGCCTGCACCACCTTGCCACCGCTCGGGAGCGCGAGGTTCACCGTCTCACCCGTCACCTCACCGATCCGCTCCAGCACCGGCTGTGCGATCGTGACCAGCGACTCGATGCGACCGAACCGAGCCGCGTAGGTCGCGAAGAGCGCACCCGCGCGGTATCTGCCGTCGGCGTCGCGTGCCACGAGGCTGTTCTGCTCCAGGGCGCCGAGCAGTCTCGACACCGTCGAGCGTGCGAGATCGGTCGCGCCGACGACGTCGGAGTAGGAGATCGGGTCCTCGGCATGCACGACGAGCGACAGGATCGTCGCAGCGCGATCGATGACCTGGGCACCCTGCGCCATCAACTCACCTCACTTGAAACCCCAAGAGTAACGCAGGGGTGCGCTGGGACGGCGCGCACTCCGGGAGGCGATCGTTCCTTGGTCGGGCGGTCCCGTCAGATACCGACAGGATCAGCGGCAGCGGCCTTCAGCAGGGTGCGAAGGGCCTGCTGGCGGACCTCGAAACCACTCAGTCGGCCGTGCGTCTCCGCCGGGATGAAGTAGACGGCGTAGAGCACCGCCCACACCGAGTTGCTGATCCACTCGACGCTGAGTTGGGCGTCGATGCTCCCGTCCTCGTGTCCGCGCCGCAGCATCGCGGCGATCTTCCGGTCCGTCTCGTCCTCGTCCTCGGGGCGCGAAGGGGCATCCTCTGAACCATCGTTGCTCATCCACCAGACCAGTGCCGGCAGACGGTCCAGCAGTTCCGTGCACAACCGACGGTATGCCTCCAGGCCGGTGCCCTCGGCGAGCCTGGCGCGTTCAACCGCGGTGTGCCACGCCTCGGCGGCGAGGTCCGCGGCGGCCTTCTTCAGCGCTGCCTTGTCGCTGAAGTACCGGTGAAAGGTGCTCCGTGAGACGGCGGCCTTCGCCGCGATCTCCCCGATGGAGGCGCCGGGATTCGCTGCCAGGACGGCGATCCCCGCCTCCACGATGGCGCGGCGGGTCCGTTCGGCGGCCGGCGTGTGGTCGGACATGCCGCGAGCATATCCGACCACGAACCCATACTAAAACAGAACTTGACAATTTTGGGACACATATGTCTCACTAGTGACCATGGACGACGCACGCGTGACCCCGATCGCCGAACCCGAGGGCGCTTCCGCCCCGCGCTCCCGGCGCATGGCCATTCTGTGGTCCTTCGCCCGCCCCCATCTGCCAGCCCTGCTGATAGCCCTCGTGCTGGGCCTCGCGACCTCGGCGATGGCCCTGATCAGCCCGCTGGTCACCGAATGGGTTCTGCAGACCCTTGCCGTCGCCGGATCACTGCGCGACCCGGTGCTGGTGCTGCTCGGCCTGCTCATCGTCGGAGCCGCGGTCGGGTGGTTCCAGTGGGTGATGCTCGGTCGGCTGGCCGAGGACATCGTCTATGACGCGCGGCGGCGCATGGTCCTGCGCTACCTGGGGAGCCGGGTCTTCGCGCTGCTCGAGCGCAGCCCGGGCGAACTGGTCACCCGGGTCACCAGCGACACCGTGCTGTTGAACCAAGCCGCGTCGACGTCGATCATCGGACTGATCAACGGGGCCATCACGCTGGTCGGATCCATCGCCTTGATGGCCTGGCTGGACTTCCCGCTCCTTGCCGCAACGCTGGGAGCGGTGCTCGTTGTCCTGCTCTGCTTCACGGTGCTGGTGCCGCGGATCGCGACGATTGAGGAAAAGGCGCAGGCTGCCTTGGCCGATCTCGGAACCGAGGTCGAGGGAACGGTCCGGTCGATCAAGACGGTGAAGTCCTCGTCTGCCGAGCATGCTCGCTATGCATCGGTCATGAGCCACGCGGCGGAGTCCCGCCGCCAGAGCCTGCGCTCGGTGCGCATCCAGGCCGCAGCGTGGACCATCACGGGGGCGGCGATGGAGCTGGCCATCATCGTGGTGCTCGGGTTCGGCGCGTACCGGGTCAGCACCGGCGACCTCGGCATCCCCACACTGGTGGCGTTCCTGTTGTACGTGTGGGGATTGATGGGCCCGATGATGGAGCTCACGCAGAACCTCACAACGCTCCAGAGCGGACTCGCCGCGGCCGGTCGGATTGCCCAGATCGAGCAGCTGCCCGTTGAGTCGGCCGAGCTCGGTGTGCGGATCACCGAGGCCGCCGACGAGGGGAGCCTGCTCCGAGCCGAGCGGCAGCTCAGCGCCACGGCCGTTGAGCGACGCCCCGAGCCGCAGGCCCCCGAGCCGCCGAACGCCGCGATTCCCGTCCTGAAGCTGTCCGGCGTCACGGCGCGGTACGAGCCACACACTCCGCCCATTGTTGAGGACCTGCACCTCACCGTGCCCCGGGCCGGACATGTGGCCCTGGTCGGCTCATCGGGCGCGGGCAAGACCACCGTGCTGAATCTCCTGCTGCGATTCCTGGAGCCCGATGCCGGAGTGATCCGGCTCGGCGGCATTCCCTACCAGCAGCTCAGCCACGCCGAGGTCCGCCGTGCCTTCGCTTACGTGGAGCAGGAGACGCCCGTGGTGCCCGGCACCATCCGGCAGAATCTGCAATTCTCCAACCCGGACGCCAGCCAGTCAGAGGTTGAAGCGGTCTTGGAGCGCCTTCACCTCGCCGAGAAGATCGCAGAGCTGCCCGACGGGCTGGACACCCGGCTCACCGAAACCAACATCTCCGGCGGGCAACGGCAGCGCATCGCCCTGGCCCGAGCCCTGCTGGCCCGGCCGCGGGTGATGCTGCTCGACGAGGCCACAGCACAGGTCGACGGCGTCACCGAGGCGGCCATCCAACAGACCATCGCCGAGGTCGCGAGGACGTCCGCGGTCGTGACCGTCGCACACCGGCTCTCCACCGTGCTCGACGCCGACCAAATCCTGGTGATGGACGCCGGCCGCGTGATCGGCCGCGGAACCCATCAGGAACTCATGGAGACCACCGCCCTCTATCGAGACCTCGTCGCCGCCCTGCGAATCGAGGCGCGTCGGTGAACGGCGAAACGGCGCCAGGCTCGCCTCTCCAATAGGATCAGCCGCGAACCGTGGGCGGGCGGCAGCATGTTCCCGACAGCCACGTGCATGCTGCCGCTACCGAAAGGCCCACATTGAGCCGATTCACCCCCGTGCTCCGCAACGACGGCTCGCTCGACAGGCATCGCTCGGCCTGGAAGACGATGGTCTGCATCCTGTTCGCCGCCATGTCGGTCGCTGTGTTCGTCTCCGTCTTCGACAACTTCGAGTCGCTGCAGCAGTCCGCGAACGTTGACGCCGAACGCGTTACGCTCGCGCGCAATCAGGTTTCTCAGCGACTGGCTCCGCTCTCTGGACTGATCCTCGCCGCCGCCGCCGCGCTCTGGTTCGCCTACGCCGCCGTCTTCCGCTGCCGCGAATGGACGCGGCGCGAGAGCGGCAATCGCCTCAGGCGCAAAGCCGAGTTCGGTCTCGTGGGTGGGCTTCCCCTCATGCACGATCTGCACGCGCGGCTCTCGACGGGCGACCCTGCTGTCTACACGCCGTTCCCCCCTCCCACGAGCAAGGGCGATGTGGGGTTCGAGGCATGGCTCGTTCCCGAAGACTCGGTGGCGCACGCCGCTCTGCGTACCGGGCGGGGTGCGGGCACCCGGATGACCGAGCTGCTCACCTTCACGGGAGTGCACTACGAGGCATTTGCCGCGGCCATCAAGAACCGGCTCGAGGTTCCGCTGCCGAATGAGCGGAACCCGCTGTGGCATGGCGCGGACGCCGGGTCCGTGCTGGCACCGACGATGGCGGCGGTCGGTTCAGCACCCAACCCCGCCGCCGACACGGCAGCAGCGCTGGCGGGCGACGCCACCGATCCCAAGCTGCAGCAGTGGGCCGCCTATGTGCGGGGCGGCGGTCGCCAGGAGGAACACGCGGATGCCGCGGGGCTGAAGAAGGCCCGCGCCTGGAACTCCGGCATCCTCGTTGTCAGCGCCGTGGTCCTGGCAGGCGGCGCGGCAGCGTTGCTCGCCCTCTCGAGCTTCGAGCACGCGAGGGCGAGCCTGCTCATCACGTTGGCGGTCTTCCTCGGGTTGCTCGCCGTGGCCTTCATCCCGCGCATCGCCCTCCTCCGCCGCAACCTCGGTGACACGGCAGGTCCCGAAGCGGTGGTCGCAGCAGAAGGCATCGAGATCCGCGGGCTGCCCGTGATCGCGTGGAACGAGATCCTGGGCATCGTCTACCTCGATGACCGGCAGCGCACCGAGCGCGCCCTCTCCGTGCCAGTGACGGGCTGGGGTCTTCGACTTGCATTCAAGGCGGGTGAGGGATCCATCGGCCTCACGATCGCGGTACGCGACGGCGTCGGCCTGCGCTCGCGCGTGACGTCCCGGGACACGCGGTCGGCCGTGAAGCTGTGGCCACGTGGCGAGCATGGCCTGCGCGGTGGCACCGTCACGACGCGACTGGACGTGCGGCTCACCCCGGAGGCACGGGAGCGCTTCATTGCGGCGGCGCGTGGCGGCGCGGTCACGGCAGGAGTGCCATTCCATCTCGTGCGCGGTGTGCTCGACAACGCGAAGTTCCTCGGCCGGATGCTCGACCCCAAGTGGGGCGACACACCGTAGCCGGCACGTACCGCTTCCTACGCAACGGGCGAGGAGCGCTCGCGTCGCGCTTCCGTGAACTGCTCAGGGGGTGTGCGCCGGCCCGAGCGGAAGGCCGCGAGCAGCTGCGCGAACGTCAGGCTCGAGTTGCCCCAGAGGGCGGAGCCGTCAGCGGCGACGATGACGGCGGAGCCCCCGCGAACCGGGTTGACCGCGTAGACAGCGTCATCCTCGACGAGAACGCGGTGGTGCTCGACGACAACCTGATCGTCGACGTTCAGGTACTCGGCAAGCGTGCGTATCTGGTCGCGGCTCACATCACTCATTGTGCAGTCCCCTTCACACACCAGCAGGTTCGGCTCATGTGCCATCCTTCAGCGCTCCACACCCGTACCGCTACCCCGTCGCTATTGGATGGTCAGCGCTCGGTGCGAGGCGGCAACGGAGAGATGGTCAGCGTGGGCTTGCGGTGGTGGACGGAGAAGTACCGGAGCCCGTCGTCGCCGGCCTCGATGCGGCGCTGGGAACCGGCCGGGAGCCAGAGCAGTGCGCCGGGCGTCAGTGGGATCTCGCCGTTCTCCGTTCCGACCGTGCCAGTCCCGGTGAGCACCAAGATCAGCACGTCGAGGTCGGGGCCGTCGTGAGTGGCGATCGTGTCGCCTGGCGGCAGAGCGATGATGTTCGCATCGAGGTCACGACTGGCGGGGTTCAGCTGCCACACGGAGCCGCCCCGGTCGATGTCGAGCGCTCCCAGGAGCGCCGATGTATCAGCGACGAGCCGCGGTAGAGGCCTGCGTGTCCTGCGAACGATCCGCGCCTGCCAAGCACCGGCGCTGGTCTCACCCAGGGAATTCCAGGTGAACGAGCCTGGCAACTCCCGGTCGAACTCCTCCCACAGTTGCCGGGGCTCGTGATCATCGGTCAGCAGGATCGCCTGCCCGATGTCGAGGCGGTCGAAGGCAGCAAGAACCAGCGCGTGCCGTTGCGCCTCGGGAATCGCGCGCACGTCCACCTCACGGTCATCCAGCATGTTTCGTCCTCCTTCGCTTCCCTCTCAAGCGAACCGGATCATTCGCGGCAATGCGGAAGATCGACCGGTCGCGAGTCGCCGGTGTTGCGGTTGCCGCAGGTCTCGGAGACGCTGGTGTATGGCATGGCCTTGGCTGAACGGCTCGACGCACACCCAACGCTATCCGCTCTTTCGTGAGCGGCCCGGCGCGTGCCGGGTGCGGAGCGCGACGACAGGAGCAGCAGCATGAACGATGAGATGGTGGCGACTGCGGCCGCGAACATTGCAGAGGAGTCTGCTCTTGGCAACCAGGTGAAAGCGAGCGGACGATGACACACGACAGCAACGACCTTCTGCCCACGAACCTCATCACGCGACACGACAAGCTGCTCGCCGCAGCGCGCACCGCCAACGCGCACCGCGCGGCGGAAACCGTCTACGGATCGCGTGACACGCTCCTCAGGCAGACGGTGCTCGCGCTTCTGGCCGGCAGCCACCTGGCTGAACACGAAAGTCCGCCCGAAGCGACGTTGCACGTGTTGACCGGGCGGGTGCGCCTGAACGGGCAAGCGAGGTCATGGGAGCTCAACAGGGGAGACCTCATCGCCATCCCACCCGAACGGCATTCGGTGACGGCCATCGAGGACAGCGTGTTCCTTCTCACCGTCGTCCGCGCGGCGTCCGACGCATCCGCAAGCACCCTGAAATGACGGAGGACGCCGAGACGCTGCCCTCGGCGGCCGATCACTGGTTTCACGACTCGCGTCGATCCGTCCCTGCTGGGCCCGGCCTCGGTGGGCAGCTGGCGTTGCTCGCGAGACTCAGCTCCCGTCGTTCGACGCGGTGATCCCCGCCAGGAATGCGATGGTCTCTCGGAGGGCGGTCTGGGCCTCGTCGAGGTCGAGGTGGAACTGGTACTCGTGCTGCAGCGACGGTTGGTGCGGCTCGGGCCAGAAGAGCCGGGTGACCTCCACGCCCTCGGACTGCAATCGCTCGGCCATCGGCACCGACTGCAGCCAGGTGAGTCCGTCGCCGTTACCTCCGCTGATGTAGGTGGACGGGAAGTCCTCCGTCACGAAGTCGATCGTCGACATGGTCGCCCCGGCATAGGTCGCCGACCAGTCCTTGGTCCCCGTGTATGCCCACAGCGCCGTCTTGAACCCCCACGCCGCGATGCCGGTGAGGTCCGCCATCCGACGCATGTCGTACACGCCGCAGTTCAGGATGGTTCCGATGAGCTGGGATGACGCGAGGGCAGGCTCGATGCCGATGAGCTGGGCGTACTCCGGGTTGGTCGTCAGTACCGTCAACTGACTGGCCAGCTGGGCGCCAGCCGAGTCGCCGGCGAGGACGATCCGCTCGGGATCGACACGCAATTCCTCGGCGTGCGCGTCAATGTAGGCGAGCGCCTCATTGAGCTGGTTTACCGCGGTGGGATAGACCGCGTCGGGACCCACCGTGTAGTTGAGCGCGATCGTGGTGTAGCCCTCGGCCGCGAGGATCTGCAGGTAAGGCTCGACATCCTCACGGTGTCCCGAGATCCAGGCGCCCCCGTGGATCCACACCACGGCGGGAAGAGGTCCCTCACCGTCGGCCGAGAAGGCGCGGAGCGTCGTGTCGGACGAGTCGTCGTCACCGTACTGGTGCACGCCGAGGTCTTCGACGCCCGTGGCCGGCACGTACGGCTCCATTTCGGCGACCGTCTCCGCGCCACCCTTCTCGAATACCGAGCGGATGAGCAGGGCCGACGGCCACGGCGTCGCCTGCAACGTCACAACGACCAGCAGCACGAGGATCCCGGCGACGACCGCCCCGCGCAGCCAGCGGCGCCGGCTCCGGCCATGGTGCAGGAGGTGCTTCCTGCCGCGACCGCCACGATGCTCCGCCATTGTCTGACTCACGAATCGGACTCCCTCTTCGTCCCCGCGCCGGTCATCCTTCCGGCGTCACATCCGTATCCGACGCGGACTGTCGCGCCTTGCACGACTCTAGAGGTAGGACCGGGTACCGTTCGGACATGCTGGGGCGACGGGCCCAGCGGGGGCGGCACATCGTCGCTATCGAGGACAGCCGCAGCTCTGATCCTCGGTGGCCGCGGGGGACCTGCGGGGGCTCGACGTGCACCGCCGGATCACCGCGGTCGACCGTCATGCCGGCGCGGATCGGATGGCTCGGCTCACGCAGCATCCGAACGTCATTTCTTCACAGCGGGTTCCTCGACGGCGAGGTTACCGGCCGGCACCGACGATCCTGTCGTGCGTGATCGCAGCGACAGCGCCAGGTAGAGCACGAAGGTGACCACGAATGCAGGGGCCGTGGAGCCGAACGGCAATGGCCACACGTATGCCCAGACGTACGCGAGAACCGCGCCGACCACCCACGCCCCGATCGCGAGCCAGTTGATGCCGCCCACGTACCAGTAGCGTCCGCCAGTGGCCCGCAAGATATCGCGGTCGTACGATGCACGCCTGATCAGGTAGTAGTCGACGATCATGATCGCGAAGATCGGGGCGAACAGGGCGCCGATCGTGACGAGGAACGTCGTGAACTGATCCAGCAGACCGAAGAACGTCGCACCGACGATCGAGATGAGTCCGAGTACGAGAGCCGTTGGCAAGAACCTGACTCGCGTGCCCGGCAGAGCGTTGACGACCGTGGTCACCATGCCGTACACGACCATCGTGTTGGTCGCCATCACCGAGAGGAAGATCGCGACGCCGAAAATCCAGCCGACCGGCTGGATGATCGTCACCGGATCGAACGGGATCGCCTCGCCGCCGCGGAGGAGCACGAAGCCCATGGCGGTGGCTCCGAGCGACATCGAGATCACTGTCGAGAGGGTGTAGCCCACGCCGGAGCCGACGACGCTCGCGCGGGTGCTGCCGGCAAAACGGTTGATGTCGGCCGCCAGCACCGTCCACGATATGGCCGTGGCGAGAACGACGTCGAACACCAGCCCCGGCGAGTAGAACGGCTCGTCCGGCTCCGGGATCGCGCTGACGAACTCAGTCGGGCCGAACGAGGTGAAGGCGACGATGAAGATGTAGGCCGCGATCGAGAGGATGATCACGGCGAACCAGGGCTCGATGCGCGCGACACCGGCGTGGCCGAAGATCGCGAGGATCACGACAATGGTCTGGCAGAGCGCCGCGAAGATCACCGGATTGGAGAACCCGGTGAACGTGGCGACGACGTAGTCGAGCGCGATGCCCGCGAGCATCGCCTGCACCCAGCTCCACCCCATCAGGATGACGACGTTCGCGGCGACCGGCAGCAGACTCCCCCGGGTGCCGAACGGCCCTCGGGTCAGCGCCATGGTCGGAAGGCCGGTGCGCCGACCGATCGTCCCAACCGCGACGAGGACGGCGGCACCCGCGACGGTGCCGCCGACGATCAGGAGCAGCACAAGTCCGTACGGCACGTCCGGCACGAACAGCGTGCCGGTGAGCAGAGTCGTCACGACGAGGTTCGCGGCGAGCCAGATCATCAGCAGGCGACCGGCCGAGTACGTGCCGCGAACGGGTCCGGCGTCATCGGACTGCGACTGCAGGCGCTGCTCAAGGCGAGAGTAGAGCGACATCTTCGGGCTCCTTCGATTCGGGTTCGGGAGAAGTGGTCGACCCTCAGGTGAACGGTGACAGGTGTTCGTGGACGGCGAGAAGGCGGTCGCCTTCGGCAATGAAGACGATGCTCTCGCGCTCGCGATACGACTCGGGGCCATCGGCCGTCTGGACCGAAGTGGCGACGGTGTGCGAGAACACCGCGCCGCCGTCGAAGACCTGGGTGCGCCGGTCGGTCGAGGTGCACGACGTCACCCTCCAACCGCTCTCCAGCCATCCCCGCCACAGCTTCTCGTATCCCGCACGGTCTTCCAGGCGGTGCGGTTCGGGATGGAAGATGAACGTCGCGTCAGGCGCGAACCCCGCGAAGTAGCGCTCGGTGTCGGTGGCGGCGAACGCCTCGACGATGGCGGATGCCGCGGCCTCGACTACTGCCGGATCGGGGGTCGTCATGATCTTCTCCTTCGAAGTCGGATGCCGCTCAGCGCGGCGTCATCGCGCTGAGCAGCTCGTACACCACGTGGCTCGCAGCCACGGCGGTGAGCTGCGCGTGGTCGTACGCGGGCGCCACCTCGACGACGTCGGCGCCGACGATCCGCGAGCCGTCGAGGGCGCGCAGCATCCGGAGCAGTTCACGGCTCGTGAGCCCGCCCGCCTCGGGAGTTCCTGTGCCAGGCGCGTGGGCGGGGTCGAGCACGTCGATGTCGATCGAGATGTAGAGCGGCTTGTCACCCACGCGGCCACGGACGCGGTCGACGGCGGCCGGCACACCGTGCTCCTCGATGTACTCGCTCGACACGATCGCGAAGCCGAGGCGCTCGTCGTCTTCGAGGTCGCTCTTGTCATAGAGGGGGCCGCGGATGCCGACGTGCATGCTCGCGGTGAGATCGATGAGTCCCTCTTCCGACGCGCGCCGGAACGGCGTGCCGTGCGTGGTTGGCGCGGCTGCATTTCGATGCGCATCTCGACACGTGGGACACGTACACGACGAGCCGGTCGGCGCGGGTGCGCAGCTCGCGGGCGCCCGCCTCGATCTCGGCGACGGCCGCGGGGATGTCGAACGGGTTGGCGACGATGTCTCCGGCATCCACCACCTGCTGCGCGCCGAACGGGAAGACGTCCTGCGCCGGGTTGTACGGCCGGAGCAGGCGCGACGCCTCGCGCACGTGGGCAGGTCCGAACCTCGCGCCCGGCCGGTAGCTGACCCCACTGTCGAAAGGAACGCCGGCCACGGCGACATCCGCCCGTTCGACCTCATCGAGACGCGGGAGGCGGGCGAACGTGGCGATACCGGCGAACCGCGGAACGATGCTCGCGTCGATCGGGCCGCGATTCGGAGAGGGTTGCATATTTGACAACTTTCGATACGCTACAAGCAACTTTCTGGTTCAAGCTAGACCTGCGGCCGCACGGCGTCAAGAACGAATCATCGACCTGAGGTACTGCAATGCGCGCGATCCACCCCCAGGCCAACAGCAACGCGACACCGATCGGTGCGAAGCTGCGGTCGGTCCGGACCGGCCAGGGCCTCTCGCTCGGTCAGCTCGCCGAGTCCACCGGTCTCTCGAAGGGATTTCTCAGCAGGGTCGAACGCGACGAGACCTCGCCGAGCGTCTCGACGCTCGTGCAGCTGTGCCAGGTGCTGTCACTGCCGGTCGGAGCCCTGTTCGCCGAACCGGAGATCCAGCGCGTGACGTTCGCTGACGCACCGCGCATCAATCTCGGCGGTGTGCACGCCGACGAGCGCCTGATGTCGCCGCGCGGCGAGCAACGCGTGCAGCTGCTGCGCTCGGAGCTCGAACCCGACGCCCACGGCGGCTCGGACCTGTACACGATCAACTGCGATGTCGAAGTGCTGCACGTCTTGAACGGGAGCGTGACTGTGCGCTTCGCCGATAGGACCGTCGCGCTCAGCGCCGGCGACGCACTGACGCTTCCTGGTCGCGAGCCTCACACCTGGCACGTCGAGGGAGGCGAGCCCGCATCGATCATCTGGGTGATCATCCCGGCGCCCTGGAGTGGATCCGCGTGAACGCCACATGGCGATCCAGAGCGTTGAGGCTGGGGGCACGAAAGCGGCCCGAACCTGCGACATTTCGCAGATCCGGGCCCCTGACCAGCTAATGAGCTGGGACGAGAGAAGCGCTTAGAAGTCCCAGTCGTCGTCAATCGTGACTTCGGCCTTACCGATCACGTACGACGAACCCGATCCCGAGAAGAAGTCGTGGTTCTCGTCGGCATTGGGCGAGAGCGCCGAAAGGATCGCAGGGTTCACGTCGGTCACCTGCGAGGGGAACATGGCCTCGTAGCCGAGGTTCATGAGGGCCTTGTTGGCGTTGTAGTGCAGGAACTTCTTGACATCCTCCGAGAGTCCCACGGGGTCGTACAGGTCGTGCGTGTACTGCACCTCGTTCTCGTACAGCTCGAACATCACCTCGTATGTGTAGTCCTTGAGCTCCGCGCGGCGCTCCTCGGTGGCCGTCTCGAGGACCCGCTGGTACTTGTAGCCGATGTAATAGCCGTGCACGGCCTCGTCACGGATGATGAGGCGGATCAAGTCGGCCGTGTTCGTGAGCTTCGCGTGGCTCGACCAGTACATCGGCAGATAGAACCCGGAGTAGAAGAGGAACGACTCGAGCAGGGTCGAGGCCACCTTCTTCTTCTGCGGGTCGTCACCGTGGTAGTAGTCCATGACGATCTGGGCCTTGCGCTGCAGGTGCTCGTTCTCGCGCGACCACCGGAACGCGTCGTCGATCTGCGGCGTGTTCGAGAGCGTCGAGAAGATCGACGAGTAGCTCTTGGCGTGCACCGATTCCATGAACGCGATGTTCGTGTACACGGCTTCTTCGTGCGAGGTCACGGCATCGGGGATGAGCGAGACCGCACCCACGGTGCCCTGAATCGTGTCGAGCAGGGTGAGTCCCGTGAACACGCGCATCGTGAGCTGCTGCTCGTCGGGCGTCAGGGTCGACCACGACTGGATGTCGTTCGACAGCGGCACCTTCTCGGGCAGCCAGAAGTTGTTCGTGAGGCGGTTCCACACCTCCACGTCTTTGTCGTCTTGGATGCGGTTCCAGTTGATGGCCTCAACGTGGTCGATGAGGTGGCCGGTGGCGTGCGGGGCATTCATGCGTGCTGTCCTCGGGTCGAAATCGCGCGTTGGTGGTCAATGTCAATGACGTGGTGGCCGCCGTGCGAGCGACCCGCTACAGCATGCATGACACGCAACCGTCGATCTCCGTGCCCTCGAGCGCGAGCTGGCGCAGGCGGATGTAGTAGATCGTCTTGATGCCCTTCCGCCAGGCGTAGATCTGCGCGCGGTTGATGTCGCGCGTCGTTGCCGTGTCTTTGAAGAACAGCGTGAGCGACAGACCCTGATCGACGTGCTGCGTTGCGGCGGCGTACGTGTCGATGATCTTCTCGTAGCCGATCTCGTAGGCGTCCTGGAAGTACTCGAGGTTGTCGTTCGTGAGGAACGGCGCCGGATAGTAGACGCGGCCGATCTTGCCCTCTTTGCGGATCTCGATCTTCGAGGCGATGGGGTGGATCGACGAGGTCGAGTGGTTGATGTACGAGATCGACCCCGTCGGCGGCACGGCCTGCAGGTTGCGGTTGTACATGCCGTGCTCCTGCACGAGCGCGCGCAGCTCCCGCCAGTCGTCTTGCGTGGGGATGTGGATGTCCGCGAAGAGGTCGCGCACGCGCTCGGTCGCTGGCGCCCACTCGCGATCGATGTACTTGTCGAAGAACTCGCCGGATGCATAGGTCGAGCTCTCGAAGCCGTCGAACGAGGTGCCCCGCTCGCGCGCGAGGAGGTTCGATGCACGGATGGCGTGGAACAGCACCGTGTAGAAGTAGATGTTCGTGAAGTCGATGCCCTCCTCCGAACCGTAGTGAATGCACTCGCGACCGAGGTACCCGTGCAGGTTCATCTGCCCGAGACCGATGGCGTGCGAAGCCCGGTTGCCCTTCGCGATCGACGGCACCGAGCGGATGTCGCTCATCTCGCTCACTGCCGTGAGGCCGCGGATCGCCGTCTCGATCGACCGGCCGAAGTCGTCGCCATCCATGGTGAGCGCGATGTTCATCGAGCCGAGGTTGCACGAGATGTCGTTGCCGATCTCTTCGTACGAGAGGTCGTCGCCGTAGGTCGTCGGGGTGTTGACCTGCAGGATCTCCGAGCAGAGGTTCGACATGTTGATGCGGCCCTCGATCGGGTTTGCCCGGTTCACCGTGTCTTCGAACATGATGTACGGGTAGCCCGATTCGAACTGGATCTCGGCGAGCGTCTGGAAGAACTGCCTCGCGCCGATCTTCGTCTTCGAGATGCGCGCGTCATCGACCATCTCGTAGTACTTCTCGGTCACGGAGATGTCACCGAAGGGCACGCCGTAGACGCGCTCGACGTCGTACGGCGAGAAGAGGTACATGTCCTCGTCGCGCTTGGCGAGATCGAAGGTGATGTCGGGAACGACGACGCCGAGCGAGAGCGTCTTGATGCGGATCTTCTCGTCGGCGTTCTCGCGCTTCGTGTCGAGGAACCGCATGATGTCGGGGTGGTGCGCCTGCAGGTAGACGGCGCCCGCACCCTGGCGCGCGCCGAGCTGGTTGGCGTAGCTGAAGCTATCTTCGAGCAGCTTCATGATGGGGATGATGCCCGACGACTGGTTCTGGATCTGCTTGATCGGGGCGCCGTGCTCGCGGATGTTCGAGAGGCTGAACGCGACGCCGCCGCCGCGCTTCGACAGCTGCAGGGCCGAGTTGACCGAGCGGCCGATGGATTCCATGTTGTCTTCGATGCGCAGCAGGAAGCAGCTCACGAGTTCGCCGCGCTGCCGCTTGCCCGCGTTGAGGAACGTCGGCGTGGCGGGCTGGAACCGGCCGGAGATCATCTCTTCCACGAGCGCCGTCGCCAACTGCTCGTCGCCGCGCGCGAGATGCAGCGCCACCATGAGCACGCGATCTTCGAAGCGCTCGAGGAACCGCTTGCCGTCGAACGTCTTCAGCGCATACGACGTGTAGAACTTGAACGCGCCGAGGAACGTCGGGAAGCGGAACTTTTTCTTGTAGGCAAGGTCGCGTAGCTGGGCGATGAACTCAAGCGAGTACTGCTCGAGCGTCGCCGCCTCGTAATACTCGTGCTCCACGAGGTAGTCGAGGCGCTCCTCGAGGTCGTGGAAGAAGACGGTGTTCTGATTGACGTGCTGCAGGAAGTACTCACGGGCCGCTTCGCGGTCCTTGTCGAACTGGATCCTGCCGTCGGCATCGTAGAGATTCAGCATCGCGTTGAGGGCGTGGTAATCCATGCCGCTCGATCCGACGCTCTTGGTCGCTACCGGGACGTCGAGCTCAGGGTTTGCTGTTGCTGCCAAAACGAATCCAATCCAGAGGTGACCGCTTCGACGTCGTCCTCCGTGCCGAAGAGTTCGAAGCGGTAGAGGGCGGGGACGTGGCACTTCGCTGCGATGATGTCGGCCGCGATGCCGAAGCCCCGACCGAAGTTGGTGTTGCCCCCGGCGATGACGCCGCGAAGCAGCTCGCGGTTGCCGGGGACGTTGAGAAATTTGATGACCTGCTTGGGGACCGCCCCGCGGCCATCGCCCCCGCCATAGGTGGGAACGATGAGCACGTACGGTTCGGTTGCCACGATGGGCTCCGCGTCGCGGTTCACCGGGATGCGAACGGCCTCACGCCCCAATTTCTCGACGAATCGATGCGTGTTGTTCGACACGCTCGAGAAGTAGATGAGTTGCGACATGGCGCGAGGCCTCCGCTGGTGGCGTGGGTGGTGGGGTGCGTCGTTCGCCGGGCGACGTGGTGTGGCAGCGGACTCGCTACGCGACGCGCGTCGCGAGCTCCGAGATCTTGTCGGGGCGGAAGCCCGACCAGTGCTCGTCACCGGCGACGACGACAGGAGCCTGCATGTAGCCGAGTTCCTTGACCGTGGCGAGCGCCTTGTCGTCGACCGACAGGTCGAAGATCTCGTACTCGATGCCCTGCTTGTCGAGTGCACGCTTGGTGGCGGTGCACTGCACGCACGCGGGCTTGCTGTAGACGGTGATGCTGCTCATGGCGACTCCTGAAGAACTGGCTGCCGAGGGGCGTTGATGCGGTGGTGTCGAAAGGACTGGATGCTGCTGGCGTCCCGGTGGGGACGGACCGCCCCAGCCACAACATCTTGTGTCTGACGACGATAACACCACTAGATCTCGGGTTACAACCGTGTAATTACTCACAGGTGCGTCCACAGCTTCGGCATGGAATTCCACCGAATCGGCGTGTCATACACACCCGGACGCGGTTGCACACAGGGCTCTCCACATGGCCTGTGGACAACACCCCTGCGCCCTCTCGAGCGAAGCTGCGAACCCACAGGAGAAAACGCCTGACGGACCCGATTCATGCCCGAAGCGTCGCACGACCCTCCGACACTGTGTGACAAGCGCCGCACGGCCACCTCGCCCGCTCCGTCCCCGTCCCCGCGACCGCCGCGAGGATGACCCGCGAGTCACCCGCGCATCATTCCCTCGCTCCGCCGGGCCGATATTGCGAGATCGATACCTCGCATCCACCCACAGTTCAGGCTCACCGCATTGCATGGCGGAATGCCCTCCCGAACCAGCATCACCACCGCCGCCGGTGCGGCCCTTCTCACGCTCGCCCTGCTCACCGGATGCGGCAGCGCCGCGTCCGAGAGCGCCCCGGCGGCTGAATCGGGCCAGGACGCCGGCCAGCCCGAAGCGCCGTCGGCCGTGACCGGCGACCGCGCCATCGTCACGACCGGCGAGATCGGTCTCCGCACCACCGACGTACGCGGTACCGCGGCCGCGGTCGAAGATCTCGTCGCGATGCTGGACGGCCGTATCGACTCGCGCTCGGAACGGAACACGGGCGGGGGAAACGAATCGCATACCGCGGACCTGACCGTCCGCGTGCCGGCCGAGGACTACGACTCCCTTGTCGAGCGGCTTCGCGAGGTGGCCGACGTCGAGTACCTCTCGACGCGAGTGACCGACGTGACGATGGAGACGGTCGACCTCCAAGCGCGCATCCAGTCACTGGAAGCCTCGGTCGAGAGTCTGCGCGGCATGCTCGCCGAGGCGACGAGCGTCGATGACATGCTCGCCGTGGAAGAGACGCTGAGCGCGCGGGAGGCGGAGTTGCAGTCCCTTCGCGCCCAGGAGGCGGCGCTGGCCGACCAGGTCGCGATGTCGACGCTGTCGGTCACGATCTCGAACGACGAGCTCGCGAACCCCACGCCGGACAACCCGGGGTTCTTCGAGGGATTGCAGGCCGGGTGGAACACGCTCGTCGCGATCTTCGGCGGTCTACTGACGGCCTTCGGATTCATGCTTCCGGGGCTGATCGTGCTCGCGATCATCGCGCTGATCGTGTTCTTCGGCGTCCGCGCCATCGTGCGGTCGCGACGATCCGGCGACCGCGGGCCCGCTGCCGCCTTCGTCGGTGCGACGGGCGCGCCGGGTGGCCCGATGAACGACCTGGATGCGGCCGGCGCGCAGTCGGCCGAGGCCGAGCGCCTCGCTCAGCCGACCGGACAGCAGCCGACCGGACAGCAGGGCCCTGATCGGCAAGCGCCCGCGACCCAGCAGGCACCCGCTCCAGAGCCGCCATCGGCGCAGTGGCCCGCCCCCGACCAGCCCTCGGCGCGTGGGCCGCAGGCCCGGGATGGGGCTCGCGAGGATCCGGACCGCGCGTGAGCAATACGCCGTCTCACCAGGGGCGATCGTTAGGCTGAACGCAGTTCTCGAGATCTTCTCGACCACCGACCCCCTCGGAGGAGCACCATGGTTGCCGATCAACAGCGCGATCCCGACGACACGGCGGCCGACGACGGTCCCCCCGAGACGTTCGGGAACTCCGACGACTGGCGAGGCGACGCGGTCGAGGGCTCACCGTTCGCTTCGACGTCGGAAACGCAGGGCGAGCCGGCCGTCTCGCCCGCTGACGGCGATGAGCTCGCGGCAGCGGGAACGGCGGGCGATCTCGGCGACGACGACCTCGCCGGAGATGCGGATGACCCGGCCTCGACCGACGCATCGCAAGCCCAACGCGACGCCGAGGCCGAGCACGAAGCACACCTCACGCGGTTGTTCACGGCCACGGTCATGGGACCCAATGACGAGCGCATCGGCAAGGTCGGTCAGGTGTACCTCGACGACCAGACGCAGGAACCCAACTGGATCACAGCGCGGACGGGGCTCTTCGGCACGAAGGAGTTCTTCGTCCCCCTCGACGAGGCGACGCTCGATGGCAAGCGGATCAACGTGCCGTACGACAAGGCGCTCGTCACCTCATCGCCCTCCACCTCGATCGATCAGAACCTGTCTCCCGACGAGGAGGACGCCCTCTACAACCACTACCGGGTGCCCGGCCGTATGACCCCGGAGGTCGCCGCCCAGGTCGAAGGCGAGCAGCTGGCCGCCGCGGCACCGGCGGGCTCCTCCGCCGAGGACCAGGTGTCCGATCCAGCGGACGAGGCCTTCGCGCCGCTCGCCGCCGAACCGACCACGGAGCCCGCCGGCGCCGATTCCTCGTACCCGGACGCGAGGCCGACGATCGACGCTGAGATCGGTGGCGCGGCGGGAGCAGAGACCGACGACCGCGACGGGCTCTTCGCTCCCCCGGCACCGACGACAGCCGACGCCGGCCGTGCGGACGAGGGCGGCGGCGGTGCGACCTCCGATCGCGACGCGTGGCAACGTGAACACGCGGATGCCGACGGCGTGCCGGAGACGACCGGGGCGCGCGACTCGGCGACCGGGTCGGCAGCACCCCTCGCTGGCCACGACCCCTGGCGCCGGATGACCGCAGAGGAACGGCATGGGGCGAATGACGCCCGGCCCGACGACGAGACGACCGCGTTCGCGGTACCGGACGGCGCCCCGGAAACCGCCTTCCCCACGCCCGAGCCGCACCCGGAGCCGGCGCCGCCCTTCCCTCCAGGCGGTCCGACCTCTCCCGGCGAACCCGCCCATCCCGACGAACCGGCGCCGCCCGCCGGTCCGGCTGCTTTCCGGTCCCCCGCGTCACAAGCCGAGGGGGCCTGGCCGTTCGACCGGGCCTCACCCCCGCCTTTCGCCCCGCCGGCCGGGGCGGATGGGCCGGCTTCGGCCGCCGTGCCGCCGTGGACCGATGCGCTCGACGGAGCACCGGGAGGCGCGGGCACTCCCCCGGCACCCGACGCCGGCGAGGCGGTCGACCCCGCTCACGACCCGGTGGGCTCGTGGCGACGCAGCGAATCAGCACCGACGCAGGAGCCCGAGTCCACGACCGGTGACGCGCCCTTCGGGCTCGAGGACCTCTTCAAGGACGATGGCCCCTCCCGGGGCGACGCTTCGCCGGGCACCGACACGCCGTTCGGCCGTCCCGGGGCCTAGTGGCACCGATGCGGCGCGCGGGCGCCTCGGTCCGAGTCCGCCTGGTCACCGCCGTCGTCGTCTTGCTCGCGCTGGCCCTCGGCGTGCTCACTTTCCTCGATATCAGCCTGCAGCGTCAGCAGGTCATCAGCCGCATCGACACTGAGCTCGATCGTCGCTGGAACGAGCTGATTCAGCTCACGGCGACCGGCGTCGATCCAGAAACGGGCCGTGCGTTCGAAACCGCCGATCAGCTCGTGCGCGTGGCACTGCAGCGTACGGTCCCCGCCCCCAACGAGGGCGAGCTCGGCATCGTCGACGGAGCCGTCGCATGGACGGCCCAGGCCGAGGTGCCGACGCGGCTCGAGGACGACCCCGAGTTCCTCGCGCACATCGCCGTCCTCACGAGCGGCTCGTCGGTCGTGCGGGGCTCGGTGACGACGAATCACACGACCTATGACTACCTCATCGTGCCGGTCGCGGTCTCGAACGAACCCACGACGACCGTCGGCGCCGTCGTCTACGCCTTCGACCGCAACGCCGAGCTCGAGGTCGTCGCAACGGCCATGTGGTGGCGGTTGCTGCTCGCGACCGGCGTGTTCGTCATCGGCGCGACCGTCATTTGGTTCCTGGTCGGCCGGCTCATGCGGCCCATCGGCCTCGTCCGCCAGACCGCCGAGGAGATCACCGACACCGACCTGTCGCGACGCATCCCCGTGCACGGCAACGACGACCTGGCGCAGCTCACGGTGACCGTGAACTCGATGCTCGATCGCCTCGAGACGGCGATGTCGTCACAGCGCAATCTGCTCGACGATGTCGGTCACGAATTGCGCACGCCCCTCACCGTCGTACGGGGTCACCTCGAATTGATGGATGCCGGCGATCCGTCGGACGCGCGCGCAACGCGCGATCTCGTGGTCGATGAGATCGACCGCATGAACCGTCTCGTCAACGACCTCACGCTGCTCGCGGCCGCGAGCCGACCCGACTTCGCGACGTTGCAGCCCGTGCACGTCGGGCTGCTCGTCGACGACGCGCTCGAGAAGGCGAGATCGCTCGGCGATCGGAACTGGCGGCTCGGAGGGTTCGTGGATACCGAAGCGATGCTCGACGCTCAGCGCATCACGCAGGCGCTGCTGCAGCTCGCGGCCAACGCCGTGCGGTACTCCGAGTCGGGCACATCGGTGACGTTCGCCGCGATTGAGGACGGCGAGCACATCCGGCTGTCGGTGCGAGACGAGGGTCGTGGCATCCCGTCCGGCGAACTGGAGGGGATCTTCGACCGGTTCGCGCGCGTCCGGCAGGCGGGCGACCGCATCGATGGATCGGGCCTCGGACTCGCCATCGTGCGCAGCATCTGCGATGCGCACGGCGGTACGGTCGAGGTCGTCTCGGCGATCGGCATGGGCTCGACCTTTACGCTGGTCCTTCCTCGCCGGGCTGCGACGGGCGCCGAGGTGACGCAGCGCGACATCGCCGACGAACTCGGTACCCCGATGGGTGGCGCCGCGCTTGGAGGAAGAAACGCATGAGTCACGTCCTCATCGTGGAAGACGAGGAGCGCATCCGCTCGTTCATCGCCAAGGGGCTCAAGGCCGCCGGGTTCGCGACCAGCGCCGTCGCCACCGGGCTCGAGGGCCTCGACCTCGGTGCATCGGGTGACATCGACCTCATCGTGCTCGACGTGGGGTTGCCGGACATCGACGGGTTCGAGGTCCTGCGCGAGCTTCGCGGCATGGGCGTCTCGGTGCCCGTCATCATGCTCACCGCCCGAACGTCGCTCGAAGACACGGTCGCGGGCCTCACGGGCGGCGCCGACGACTACGTGCCGAAACCGTTCCGGTTCGAGGAGCTGCTCGCGCGCATCCGGCTGCGGCTTCGCACCGACGATGCGCCGGCGAGCGCGCCGATGCGACTCACCGTCGGCTCCCTCACCCTCGACCTCGGCACTCGGCGGGCGACGGTCGACGGCTCGCAGGTCGACCTGTCGGCGCGCGAGTTCGCCCTCGCGGTCGAGTTCATGCGCCACCCGGGGCAGGTGCTGAGCCGGGAGCAGCTGCTCGCGAGCGTCTGGGGGTTCGATTTCGATCCCGGCTCCAACGTCGTTGACGTGTACGTGCGCTATCTGCGCCGCAAGCTCGGGACGGAGCGCTTCGAGACGGTGCGCGGCATGGGCTACCGGCTCGCCGATCGCGCGTGAGCCGCGAGGCAGCGACGACGCGCGGGCCTCAGTCGCCCGAGTCGGCGGATGGCGCCGATGGCGCCGACGGCGCGGAGTCGGCCGATGACGCCGAGGCTGCCGAGTCGGCGCCTCCGCCGGGGTCGTAGGGCGCGGGCGGTGGCGGCGGCACCTGCTGGACGGGCTGGTCGGCCCCGCCGCTGATCGGCCCCGGGCCCGATGGCGCGTCGTCAGCGGACGGTGACGAGGTCGGGGCGGGAACCGTGGTCGCTGACGTGCTGTCGGGGGCCGTCGGCACGGGATCGGTGCCCGCATCGCCGGCCGGCGCGGACGTGGTTTCGATCACGACGGGCGGCCCCTGCTGCGATTGCTGGTCCGGTGGCGAGGCGAGGCTCGCGGCGGCGATGCCGACGATCGACGCGGCACCAAGCGCGCCGGTTGCGATCCAGGCCGTCGAGCGCGAGATCATGCTGGTCTCCTCACGGTCTGGGGGGCCGGTCGCGGCCCGTTTGCGGATTCTGCCGGCGCCGGATGGGGATGCTGGAGCGGTCGGTGCGCGAGCAGCGTGATCGCCTCGTGTCGCCTCACGGTGCGCGGGCTCGACGATGGACGGGGCACGTCGTCGTCGGCGGCGGCGGCGAGCCGGCACCACGCCTCGGCGAGTCCGACGCGCGCCTCGGCCTGGCCCTGCGGCGAACCAGCGACGAGCGACACGAGCACGGCGGCGACGCGGGCGCGGAGGGCGACGGGGTCGATTTCGCGCTGCGCCTCGAAAGCTCGGTGCCACGCCTCGACGGTCGCGTCCGCCTGCGGGTACGTCTCCGGCGCGAGCGGCCGCAGCACGGCGAGGTGCGCGAGCACGGTCGCGAGGTCGTCCACCCGGTACCCCGGGCCGAGGCTGTCGAGATCGATGAAGCCGGCGGGTGCGCCCGCCTCCACGAACACGTTCGTCACCGAGGGATCGCCGTGCACCGGAACGACCGGCCCGGTCGGGGCCGAGGCGAGCAGCGTCTCCACACGGTCGCGGATCCGGTCGAGGCGCCCGGCGAGATCGGGATGCGCGTCGGATGCCGCCCGCGCGTGGAAGTCGAGCCGTTCCGACCACGGGGCGCGTCGCGGCAGCGACAGCGCCGTCCGGGGCAGGCGTTCGAGCAGCGCGATGAACCCCTCAGGTGCCGGGAAGGGATCACCGTCACGCGCGGCGGCGAGCGTGCTCGCCAGGTTCTCTCCCCCTGCGCGTCGCAGGACGACGGTGCCGGGCATCGGCTCGGCGACGATCTGGGGGCCGATGCCGGCCTCGGCGGCCACGCGGTGCCGCCGAACGAGCGCATCGGCCTCGCGTCGGCGTACCGTCTTCACGAAATGCTCCTCACCGCGGGCGCACACGCGCACGGTCGCGCGGCGCAGCGGCCGGTGCGTGACGACAGCCGCCGCAAACGCGGCCGGGTCGCGCGCCGCGTCTGGGCCGTCGGCGTCCGCCTCCCGAGCAGTGACGACGGGCGCCCCGAGCCAGCGCCCGACGGTGCTCGGGTCGAGGGCCGCGGCGAGCGCCGGCAGCGCGGGGTCGCCGGGAAAGCGCCAGGCGTACAGCACGTCATCGCCCCGCCGCAGCTCGACGACGCCCTCGCCGCCGCGTGCTGCCCGGCCGGTCGAGAGCAGAAACGAGTCTGTCACCACGACGGAGGTGTCCCGGTCGTGGGCGATCGCGCGGTATCGCACGTCGTACCGCACACTCGTGTCGGCGCCGGGACGGTGGTGCACGGCGACGATGTCGGCGGTGAAGTCGGGGAGCCGCGCATCGGCCCGCCCAGTGATGGCGAGCTGCACGAGTCCGGGAGCGTCCGGGCCCGTGAGCAACGCGAGGGCATCGCGAGTGGAATCTGCGGGGTTCACGCGTTCGAGTGAACGCCGCCCCGGTGATGCGCCGGTGAGATGAACATGAGAGGGCCCTCATCTGGGGCCGCCGATGGCATGAAACCCTGGCTTCCGCGGGAATGCGGGTCACCCCCGCCCGGTTGGGGGAAAGACCGCACGACACGACGCAGACGACGAAACGAGGTACCCATGGCCACGGTCGAACTCACCCCCGAGACCTTCGAGAGCACGGTCGCGAACGACGGCATCACGCTCATCGATTTCTGGGCATCGTGGTGCGGGCCGTGCCGCATGTTCGGCCCGATCTACGAGGCGGCGTCGGAGTCGCACGCTGAGGTGGCGTTCACGAAGTTCGACACCGAGGAGTACAACGCGTTCTCGGGTGCGCTCGGCATTCAGTCGATTCCGACGATCTGGGCGTTCCGCGATGGCGTGCTGCTGTTCCAGCAGGCGGGTGTGCTGCCGGCCGAGGCCCTCGACCAGCTCGTCGACGCGCTGAAGGCCGTCGACATGGACGAGGTGCATGCGAAGCTCGCCGAGCAACGCGCCGCCAAGGAAGCGCCCGAAGCGCCCGAACAGTAGGGCGTCGGCCGCCACGCATGTCGATCCTCATCGATCCGCCGGCGTGGCCGGCTCACGGCACTCGATGGAGCCACCTCGTCTCGGACACCAGCTACGAGGAGCTCCACACGTTCGCCCACCGGCTCGGCGTCTCGCGGCGCGCGTTCGACCTCGACCACTACGACGTCGTGGCCGACCTCCACGAGGCGGCAATCGCGGCGGGAGCGATTCCCGTGGCGAGCCGCGAACTCGTCTCGCGGCTCGCGGCCTCCGGACTGCGCGTCGCGCCCGTTGACCGTCCCCGCGCGTACGCGACGCGACGCACCTCGTGGCTTCGTGCCGACTGGGCGTCGATTGCGCCGCGCGTCGGGGTCACGGGTGCCGCCGCGGCGGCCGGCGCCGCCGATGAGGCGGATGCCGTCGACCCGCCCGCGGGCAGCGATGAGCTCGATCTTCCGCGCGCCTGGGCATCGCTCGGCGAGCTGCTGCTCGCCCGCTGGGCCGAGCCGCACCGCCACTACCACGACGACGTGCACTTGCACGACGTACTGCTGGCGCTCGACCAGCTCGCCGACGCCGGCGCGACCGTCTCGCCCGAGGTACGGCTGGCGGCGTGGTTCCACGACGCCGTCTACGACGGACGGCCGGGCGACGACGAGCGCACCTCAGCCGCGCTCGCGCGGACGGCGCTCGCCGACGCAGGGCTCGAGCCGGGCACCGTCGACGAGGTCGAGCGACTTGTGCTCGCGACGCTACCCGGCGCGGCCGCGCCGAGCGAGGCCGACGCGAACGCGGCGACGCTGCTCGATGCCGACCTTTCGATCTTCGCGGCCGGGCACAAGCGCTACCGGGACTATGCCGTCGCGGTGCGCGCCGAGTACGCCCACGTGCCAGAGGCCGACTTCCGCGCCGGGCGGGTGAGCATCCTGCGGTCGTACCGTGACCGACCGCGCATCTACACGACCAGCATCGCGCGGCACCAGTGGGAGGCACGTGCCCGGCGGAACCTCGAGGCCGAGATCGCCGGCCTCGAGGGCCGGCACGGCGCCGCCGGCTGAGCCCGCGCGGTCGGGTTCCCTCCGGGCGGATCCGCCCGTCGGAGCGCTCAGGACTCGCGGTCGGCCTGTCCGCCTTCAGAACCGGCATCATCCGCGGGGTCCGCATCGGTCGATGCCGTCGGGTCGTCGCCGGTGCGCTCCGAGGCGTCGATCGCCACCGGCGCCGCGGCGCCCGGCGCCGGCTCGGGCAGGGGCGGTTCGATGAGGTTGAACGCCGCGCCTTGCGGGTCGATGAACGTGGCCATGCGCCCGTACACGGAGTCTTCCGGGCCGAACGTCAGGCGCGCGCCGAGCGACACCGCGCGCTCGACGTCGCGGTCGGCGTCGGCGGTCAGGAAGTACACGGTCCAGGTGCTCGCCATCGAGGCGGGTCGACTCGTCGACACGTCGAAGATGCCGAAGGCGGGGGCCGACCCGTCAGCGAGCCTCGCGGTCGAATAGCGGAAGCCATCGTCTTCGGCGAGCGGCTCGATCGTGAGCCCGAACGCCTCGCGATAGAAGCGGCACGCCGCGTCGTAGCCCTTCGTGTGGATCTCGAACCACCCGGGACTGCCGGCGAACGAGTGGATCTGGGTGCCGTGGTGCGCAGCGCCCTGCCACAGCCCCAGCACGGCGCCGCCGGGGTCGGCAACGAGCGCATAGCGTCCCTGACCGTCGAGCGCGTAGGGCGGCACGAGCGGATGCGCGCCGGCACGTTCGGCGCGCTCGTACGCGTCGTCGATGTCGTCGACCGAGAGGTACACGCTCCAGGCCTCGAGCGGATGCGCGGAGCTCGCCTGCAGGAGGCCGGCGACCGGCTGGGTCGCGACGGTCGCCATGCGATAGCCGCCGGCCTCGGGCCCGAGGTCGTCGATGTCCCACCCGAACAGCTCAGCATAGAACGCAGCCGAGCGCGACAGGTCGGTGGTCGTGAGGTCGACCCAAGCCACCTGGCCCTCGCGGTAGTGCACGTACCGGTTCACGGCCTGCTCCTTTCCGTGACCCGCGATGATCCGCGAAACGGCGACCAGCGCCCTGGCGAGCGCGAACTCGCCGCCACACCGCCCACCGTACCGAGCGAAACTCCCCGAGCGCTCGCCGCGTCGCGGCCGATCGCACGTTCCCCTTTTCCCGGCACCCGGTACGTGCGAGCCTGAGGGCATGGCGAAGGCGACGAACACCGAGGCGATCGAACGAGCGAGCGGCATGAGCTGGTCGGCGTGGGCCGAGCTGCTCGAGTCGAAGGGGGGTGAGCGGCTCTCGCACGCCGAACTCGCGAAGGTCGCGGGCGTGCGATGGCGCGAGCTCGGCGTCGACAGCCCGGACTGGTGGGCGCAGGGTGTCGCCGTTGCCTACGAGCAGGCGATCGGGCGCCGCCGACCCGGGCAACGGTCAGACGGCCGCCACGAGGTGTCGGTTTCCAAGACCTTCGGCCGCGACCTCGACCACACCCTCGAGACGTGGGCTGCCGTGGCCGGCGGCGCCGCGCCGTTCCGCGGCGTCTCGACCGACGAGGCCCCGACGACATCCGCGAGCGAGAAGTGGCGCTATTGGCGGGCGACGCTCGTGGACGGAACCAAGGTGCAGGCCACCATCGGCTTGCGCGGGACTGGCAAGCCGTATGCGGCCGTGACGCACGCCGGATTCGAATCCGGTGACGAAACCGACGAGTGGAAGACGTACTGGCGCGGGCTCCTCGCCGACGCGGCGTCGAACGCCGGAGCCTAGCCGCCGATGACGCCGGCGCTCGGAATAGCCGCCGGCGCGACATGGTTGGCAATGGCATGAGCGCTGAGAGCAAAGCCCCCGTTCGCGTCGACGTCTGGTCCGACATCGCCTGCCCGTGGTGCGCGATCGGCACCGTGCGTCTCGACGCCGCCATCGCCGAGGTCTCGTCGCGTGAGGATGCGCCGGCGTTCGACGTCCGCTATCACGCGTACCTCCTCGATCCGGACGCCGCACCGACCGACCTCACGCACGCGGAGGACCTCGCCCGCAGGAAGGGACTCTCGCTCGAGCAGGTCACGCAGATGCACGAGCACGTCAGGCAGTCCGCGGCAGGCGACGGCATCGCGTTCGACTTCGATGCGGTGAAGCCGGCGTCGACCCGAAAGGGGCACGAACTCATCGCTTTAGCCGCCGAGCGCGGCCGGCAGCGCGAGGCCGTACGCGCGCTGCACGACGCGTACTTCGTGCACGGTCGCCGCGTCGACGACCTCGACACCCTCGTCGACATCGGGACCGGGCTCGGGCTCGGGCTCCAGGCCGGCGAGATCCGCGACGCACTCGAGACCGGCGCGCTCGAGACGCGTGTCGACATCGATCTCGACGAGGCCCGTCGCCTCGGCGTGCAGGGCGTGCCCTTCTACGTGTTCGACGCGAAGTACGCGTTCTCCGGGGCGCAGCAGGCCGAGCAGATCGTGCGGGTCATCGACCACGTCGCCGCTGAAGCGAGCCACGAGCGCGACTAGGTCGCACCGAGACGCCGGCGACGGCAGCGTGGCGTGTCGGACGTGCGGCGAGACGTCGTGATGAACGTCCCTCGATGGGTACGGTTGAGGGCGGCCGGCCGGCCCCGCACCGAAGCGAGCGACGAGAGGGCGAGACCATGCGCATCCAACGCCTGACACCCGAGCAGTTGACCCACGAGCAGCGCGAGCTCTATGACGCAATCGCCGGCGGGCCGCGCGCTGCGGGCCCGCAGCGCTTCGCCCTCACCGCCGACGATGGCAGTCTCAACGGCCCGTTCAACGGCTTCCTCCTCGCTCCCGCCGTGGGCGACGCGCTGCAGGGGGTGGGCGCGGCGATCCGCTACCGCACCGCGCTCGGCGACCGTGCCCGCGAGCTCGCCATCCTGCTCGTGGCCGCCCGCTGGAACAGCGCGTTCGAACGGCACGCGCACGAGGCCATCGCCACGGGCCTCGGCTTCGATGAGGCGACGCTCGACGCCGTCCGCCGCGAGGACCTCGCCCCGTTCGACGGCACCGAGCGCGCCGTCGGCGACGCGACGCTCGCGCTGCTCGACGGCGACCTCGATGACGATGCCTACGAGGCTGCTCTCGCGTCGCTCGGCGAGGCCGCGATCTTCGAGCTCACGACGCTCGTGGGGTACTACTCGACCCTGGCCCTGCAATTGCGCGTGTTCCGCGTCGACGAGGCGCCGCTAGCGACCTCGACGCCGCGCCCACCACGCGCGTAGGCGGTTGCCCCGGGACGGACGGATCGCACCGGAGCCGCGACTCCCCCGGCTCGCTCGCGCATTCCGCGCGCCGTGTTCCTCGGCCGCGTCGCCCGACTCAGCGCGTCGCCCGGCCGTCTCTTCCGCCAACCGCGCGAGGTCGATCGTCGCGACCTCGTCGATGCGCCGCTCACGATCCTCGCGATCGGCCTCGTCGACCACGACGCGCTCGTACTCGCTCGCGAGGTTGTGGTGGATGTTCCGGGCGATCTCATCCCACGCCGCCTCGTGCGCCGCCGAGACCAGCTCGCGCAGCGCATCGTCGTCGTCGGCACGCGCCCGCAGCGTCTGCTCGACGAGCTCCGCCTGCTCGAGTCGCCGCCGCAGATTCGTGACGTCGTCGCGCCGATAGCCCTGGCGCCGGCGCCGGCGGAGCCCGAGCCCGCGAATCTCGCGCATGATGTCTCGAAGTCGCTCGGCGTCGCCGTGCGCCTCGTCGGCGAGACGCAGCAGAGCGTCACGCGCGTCGCCGATGAATCGTTCGGCCTCGTATTCCTGGCCGCCGTGCAGCACCTCGACGAGGATGCGGTTCTTCAGCGAGAGACGGGTCGCGGCCACGGCGATGTACATGCCGTCAGTGGCCGACTGCTCCGACGTCGGGCGCCCGCCCAAGACCCGAGCGCCGCGAGTCGCGCTCGCGTTGTCGTCGGTCATTGCACCATCCTCACACGTCGACGCCCGCGGCACGCACGGTCGGGCCGTCCGGCGTCGGCGCGCCGGAGACGGGAGCGCGCGAGGTGATCGGACGCGAGCGTCCGGTCACCTCGCGCCTGGCGGTGTCAGCGCCCGGTGCGCGGCCTCTCGCTCCTGCCCTGCCGCCCGATCCCGCGGGTGCGCGAGAGGCGGTAATCGATGCGGTCGTCGACGTACGAGCGCAGCTCCGGCACATCTTCCAGACTGCTGCTGAGCTCGCCCGTGACGTGCTGCGTGACGCGTTCGAGCCGTTCCATCGTCTGACGGTATTCGAGCTGCCGGTGCTCGTACCGCAGCGCGCGCACGGTCGCGATGCACATGAGGATCAGGATGATGCTGAACGGCAGCGCCGTGATGAGCGACCCGGCCTGCAGAGCCCCGAGCCCGCCCGCGAGCAGCAGGGTGATGGCGAGCGCGCCCTCGAGCACTGCCCACAGCACGCGCGACCACACCGGCGGGTTGGGGTGGCCGCCCGAGGCGAGCATGTCGACGACCAGCGAGCCGGAGTCGGAGGACGTGATGAAGAAGATCGCCACCACGATGATCGTCAGGACCGACAAGACGTCCCCGAGCGGAAGGTCGCCGATGACCTGGAACAGCACGCCCTCGGGCGATACCTCGCCGTCCTGGACGAGGTCGCCCTCACCGAAGAACTGCCGGAACAGGCCCGAGCCGCCCATGACGGAGAACCAGATGAACCCGACGATCGTGGGAACGAGCAGCACGCCCGCGATGAACTGGCGCACCGTGCGACCGCGGCTGATGCGGGCGATGAAGACGCCGACGAACGGCGCCCAGGCGATCCACCAGCCCCAGTAGAAGATGGTCCAGGACGAGAGCCACTCCTGCGCGGGCGCGCCCTGGTAGGCGCCGACGTCGACCGTCATCTGCAGCACGTTCGCGAGATACACGCCGAGCGACTCGACGAAGTTGCGCAGGAGGAACAGGGTCGGGCCGAGGATGAGCATCGAGATGAGCAGCAGTCCCGCGAGCGACAGGTTGATGTTCGACAACCACTTGATGCCGGCGCCGAGCCCCGAGATGACCGAGACCATCGCGAGGGCGGTGATGACGAGAATGAGGATGACGAGCAGCCACACGTCGGACTCGCCGACGACGCCGATCGCCTCCATCCCGGACGCGATCTGCTGCACGCCGAGACCGAGCGAGGTCGCGACGCCGAACACGGTGCCGAAGATGGCCACGACGTCGATCACGTCACCGACCCAGCCCTTGACGCGCTCGCCGAAGAGCGGCTCGAGGGCCCAGCGGATCGAGACGGGTCGGCCGCGCCGGTGAATCGCGAACGCCAGGGCCAGCCCGATGACCGCGTAGACCGCCCAGGGGTGAAGGCCCCAATGCACAAAGGTCTGGGCCATTGCGAGGCCCGCCAGCTCGGTGTCGCTCCCCTCCCAGCCGGGCTTCGGCATGGTCGTGGCGTAGGTGAGGGGCTCACCGACCCCGTAGAAGATGAGGCCGATGCCCATGCCTGCGGAGAAGAGCATGGCGAACCAGCTCAGCACGCCGAACTCGGGCTTCTCATCATCTCGGCCGAGCCTGACCGCACCCAGCTTCGTGAAGGCGATCCCGACCACGAACACCACGAAGAAGCCGATCGCGAGCATGTAGTACCAGCCGAAATCGGCGACGATCCAGTTCTGCGCTCCCGTGAACACGTCGTTGGTGAACTGGGGGAACGCCAGTGCCATCGCAGCGACGGCCACGATCACGATCAGCGCCGGCCAGAACACGCGAGGGGCGATCATGCCCCTCCCGATCCGAACGCCCTGGCGCCGCAGCTTCCGGGTGATCTCTTCGTCCGAGTCCTCCTGCCCGAGCAGGAGGCTCGAGGAAACTCCGGAGATCGACGGGTCTCTGTCGAACGACTCGCCGTTCAGCGGGTTCGTGTACGTGACGACGTCATCGTCGGTCGCGGTCGTCGCCTGGGCGCCTTCGCCCGGCGGCGCAGGATGCGCGGTGTCGGCCGTCGAGTCCTGGTTCGGCGTATCGGAACTCATGGCGACCCAGCGTAGACCACAGCCCAGCCTCGGACCGTGTCCCGCCAGGCGTCGAGTGCGCGCGACGGACGACCGGCGCAGTCGCCGCCGCCGTGATCGCCGAGATTCTCACGCCGGGGCGGCCGTCGGGAGACGGCGGCCGCGGTGGTCGTGTCGGAGGGGCGGTTGTCGGGCTCAGCGTTCGTTCCAGAACGCGTGCGCGCGAGTGTGGTCGACATTGCCGAGCGCGTCGAGGGCGTCGCCGAGCGCCGAGGTCACGGCGTCGCACACCGGCGATGCGTGGCCGACCGACGCCTCGAGCGTGTGGGCGATGCGAACATCCTTCGTCAGCAGCGGCAGGGCGAAGCCCGACGAGTACTTGCCCTCGACGACGTGCTCGCCGAGCACGTGCGAGCTCGAGAACGTCTGGCCAGTCGACACGTTGAAGACGTCGACCATGATCTTGGGGTCGAGCCCGAAGCGCTCGCCCGCCACCAGGGCCTCGCTCGACGCGACGAACGCGGCTCCGGCGACGAAGTTGTTGAGCGCCTTCATGGCGTGACCGGTGCCGAGACCGCCCGTGCGGAAGATCTGCTGGCTCATCGTGTCGATGACGGGCGTCGCGCGCTCGATCGCGGCCTCGTCGTTGCCGCCGAGCATGATCGTGAGGGTGCCGAGCTCCGCGCGCTCGCGCGCCCCCGACACCGGCGCGTCGACGAGCACGACGTCGTGCTTCGCAAGCATCGCGCCCGTCTCCACCGTCTCGGTGGGGTCGGACGAACTCATGTCGACGATGACGGTGCCGGGAGCCCACGGGGCGCGCAGCCCGCCGTCGTCGTCGAGCAGCGCCGAGCGCACGATCGCGCTCGTCGGCAGCATGAGTACGACGACACTGCAATCGGCCAGGTCTGCGACCGACTCGGCGGCCGTCGCGCCGATGCGCTCGGCGAGGGCCTTGGCGCGCTCGACGTCGAGGTCGTAGAGCCGGAGGTCGTAGCCGCCCGCGGCGATCTTGGTCGACATGGGGTCGCCCATCGTGCCGAGGCCGATGAAGCCGACGATCTGGCGGTCGGTTGACTGAGTGGTCACGGTGTGTCCTGTCCTTCAGATGGTGTGGGGTGGTGGATGCGCCTGCCGCGGCCCGCCTACGCGCCGGTGTCTGTCGCGGTGCGGCCCGACTCTCCGTCGAGGTCTTGCGAGATGCCGTTCTCGGCCAGCACCTCGTCGAGGGCGCGGAGCCCCTCGACGGCGCCGGGGATGCCGATGTAGAGGATGGAGTGCACGACGATCTCGCGCAGTTCGAGCGGGGAGATGCCGTTGGCGAGCGCGCCGCGCATGTGCACGCGGATCTCGTGGGATTTGCCCTGGGCGATGAGCATCGCGATGGTGATCTTGCTCCGGTCGGCGACGGATAGCCCGTCGCGCTGCCAGATGTCGCCGAAGCAGACGCGGGTGACGAAGTCCTGCACCTTGTCGTTGAGGTCGGTCGTGTGCTCGACCTGACCCTCGGCGCCGGCCGGGCCGAACATCCGCCGGCGCTGCTCGAGGCCCGTCGCGTAGAGGTCGTCGTGAATCATGCGGGGTCGATTCCTTTGTTTCGTGGTTCCTGGGCGGGATGCCCTCGGCGGCGTGACGACGCCCGGACCCGGGCTCGCCGATGCGTCAAGTGTGGCCGCGGCGGCGTGCACCGGGTTGACCGGCGGCGCACGAAGGAGCGGCGGTGCGCGAACTCCGCCTAGGACCCCTGAGCGGGCCAACGGACCGCCCTTTCGACAGGCTCAAGGACCGGACAGGCTCAATGACCGGAGTGGCCCGGTGTTAGGCTGCCGGACAGACCCCCAGCTTCAACGACGCACTGGAGGCGCCCGTGTCGATCGCCGAGCCCGCCCACGAACGGCGAGCGCCGATTTCGCTGCGCGACCACGCGCACGCCGTCACCTCGTCGACGATCGGCCCCGCGCATCCCGGCGCCGGTGTCGTGCAGCACGAGGTCGCGACCTCGTTCGAGGACTGGGTGCGCATCGCCGCCAACCGGTTCGTGAAGCTGCACGTCTCGACCCCCGTCACCGTATTCCGGGGCACCATGCAGACGATCTCGGTCGAAGAGATGCTCGTGAGCGACATCCGCGCGTCGGCGCACGAGGTCGCCCGGTTGGCGAGCGACATCCGCGATGACGAGCCCCGGCATCTCAAGCTGTCATTGCAGCTCGAGGGCGAGGGCGATGTGGAGCAGGACGGCCGCGTCGCGCACCTCACGCCCGGCGACGTCGCCGTGTACGACACGAGCCGGCCGTACACGCTGCGCTATTCGGGCGACGTGCACTCGCTCGTGCTCATCTTCCCGCGGCAGCTCATCGACCTGTCGCACGACGTCGTGCGGCGGGCGACCGCGATGCGGCTCCCCGGCGACGAGGGCATCGGCACGGTCATCAGCCCGTTCATGCGGCACATCGCCGAGAACCTCGATCTGCTATGCGGTGTGAGCGGCGTGCGCATCATGCACAGCGCCCTCGGGCTCGTCACGGCGCTGCTCTCGAGCGAGCTCGCCGAGCACGAGACCGAGCACGACGAGACGTACCGCGCCGACATGGAGAAGTACCGGCTCTACATCGAGGCGAACCTCGGCGACACGGGCCTGTCGACCGAGAGCATCGCGCGCGCCCACTTCCTGTCGACGCGCTACCTGCAGTACCTGTTCGCGAAGGACGACACGACGGTCTCGGAGTACATCCGCCAGCGCAGGCTCGAGCGCTGCCGAGTCTCGCTGCGCGACCCGGCGCAGGCGTCGCTGAGCATCCTGCAGATCGCGCAGCGGTGGGGCTTCGTCGACGGCGCGCACTTCAGTCGCGTGTTCAAGACCGCGTACGGGCTCACGCCACGCGCGTACCGGCAGGCCCACGCCGCCGGCCCGGAACGCGCGGCCGGGTAGACGCGTGGCGCGGGCGGCGATGTGGTGGCCCGGCCTGTCAGGATGATGCGCACGCCTGCCCCGTCGGCAGCACCACGCTGAGGCGGAATCCACCGACGAGATTCTCGGCGACGACCTCACCGTCGTGTGCCTCGATGATGCCCCGCACGATCGCGAGGCCGAGCCCCGCTCCGGCAGTAGCGACAAAGCCGTGCCCGCCTCCCCGACCGTCACCAGTGCCTTGACCATCCTGGGCGCCCGGCACCTCGACCGCCCGCTCGCCTTCCGCAGAGCGCGCGGCGGATCCCCGCCAGCCGACGTCGAACATCCGGCCGAGGTCTTCGCTCGCGACGCCTGAGCCGTGGTCGAAGATGCTGAGAACGAGCCGGTCGTCGTCGAGCGTCGCCGCCGACACGACGATCTCGCTGTTGTTCGGCGCGTGCCGCACGCCGTTCACGAGCAGATTGCCGATGGCGCGCGTGAGCTCGCGCGGGTCTGCCCACAGCAGGTGCCCCTCAAGCCCTGTGCGCCGGATGCTGATGCCCCGCATTCGTGCGAAGTCGGCGACATCGACGACCGCGTCGGAGATCAGGTCGAGCAGCACGACGGGCTCGCGGTGCAGCTCCAACGTGCCGCTCTCGAGCTTCGACAGTTGGAAGAGATCGTCGACCATGCGGTTCATGGTGTCGACTTTCGAGCGGATGCGCCGCAGCGACGCGGCCGGGTCGTCGGTCATGCCGTCCTCGAGCGCCTCGGTCGTCGCGCGGATTCCGGCCAGCGGCGTGCGCAGGTCATGTGAGATCCACGCGAAGAACTGGCGGCGCGACTCGTCGAGGCGCGTGATCTCATCGCGCGCCGCGGCGAGCCGCTCAGAGGCGTCGGCGAGCTGCGCCGAGACCTCATCGAACTCGCGCCAGCCCGGCCGGGGATCGTCGACGACCGCGCCATCGCCGATCCGCTCCGCGGTGCGCTTGAGCGTTTCGGCCGACCTGCGGGCGAGCACCCGGATCACGAGCCACGAGGCGGCGAGGCTCACGACTGCTGAGACGCCGATGACCCAGACGAAGACCGTGAGGTCGTGCTCGGAGAAGAACATCTCGAGGACGACCGCGACCGTCGACGCCGCGATCGCGACGATCGCCGCCGCGACGACGACCGTGAGCTGCGAGGCGATCGAACCTCGCCGGTTCAGTCGAAGCGCGAGCAGTGCGACGCCCATGACGGCGGCCGTGCAGACGACGGTCGTGAGGACGATGATCGCGATCTCGACCGGTTCGAGCATCATGCGTCCGGGCGCGGCGTGAACCGGTAGCCCTCGCCCCATTCGGTGCGCAGGTAGACGGGAAAGCGCGGATCGGGCTCGATCTTCTCGCGCAGGCGCCGCACGTGCACCGTGATCGTCGCCCCGTCGCCGACGCGCCAGTTCCACACCTCGCGCAGGATCTCGTCGCGCGTCAGCACGCGGCCCGGATTCCGCGCGAAAAAGAGGAACAGGTCGTACTCACGCGACGTGAGCGCGAGCTCGCGTCCCGAGCCCGCGACCGTCGCAACGCGCCGCACCGGGTCGACGACGAAGTCGCCGGCCGTGAACGCGCCGGCCGCGACGACGACCGCTCGGCGGCGCAGGAGCGCCTGCACGCGCAGCTGTAGCTCGCGCATCGCGAAAGGCTTCGCGAGATAGTCGTCGGCACCGTGCTCGAGGCCCGCGATACGGTCCTTCACGGCTCCGAGAGCCGTGAGCATGAGGATCGGAATGTCGGAACGCGCCCGTACCTCGCGGCACAGCTCGTCACCGCTGACCCCCGGCAGCATGCGATCGACGACGAGCACGTCTGGCAGCGCCCGCTCGAGCGCGCTCCTCGCGCTCGTACCGTCGGCGTGCAAGGAGACCTCGAGGCCGGCCGCACGAAGATAGTCGCCGACGACCGACCGGACCGTCGTATCGTCTTCGACCACCATCACCCGCGCTCCTCCCGGCGCGACCCCAGTGCTCGACATGGGTCGACCGTACCCGCCGCGGCAGAAGCATCCGCCATTCATTACGGTCACGAAAGATCCGTCTCGGCGGGGTCGTCCTGCTGTTTGACTCAACGCAGTCGCCGCCGAACGGGCGGCCAGTCGAACTGGAGATGACATGCAGGCTCGCAAGATCGCCCTCACAGCGGCCGCTGCCGCAGCCCTCGCCCTCGGCCTCGCCGCCTGCGGTGGAGAGCCCGCGACCGATGAGGAGATGACGACCCCGATGTCGTCGACGCCGATGGACGAGATGGACACGGGCATGGACGAACAGGAGTCCGGCGCCGACGGCATGGGGGATGAGGACATGAACGACGGAGACGGCATGGACGGCGAAGACATGGAGAATGGGGATACGGACAGCGAGGGCTGATCCGGCGACGAACGACGACGTTCGGACGACGGACGGCAGTGACGCGAGGCGCGACATGACGGCGATACGGCAGGATCGTGACGACGGCACGGATGCGGAGACGCCTTCGACCGAGACGGAAACGGGAAAGCCGCCGTCGGACGGGTCGCCCGGCGTGGCGGCGCCGCGGCGACGCGGCGGATTCGCCAGCCTCTGGCGCCCCGCTCTCGCCGGGGTGTCAGCGGTCGTGCTCGGGGCCGGCCTCGGCGAGCTCGTCGCCGTGATCGCGGCGCCGTCGTCGAGTCCGTTCGCGGTCATCGGCGGCGCCCTCATCGACCTCGCGCCGCCCTGGGCGAAGGACACGGCCATCGCCCTGTTCGGCACGAACGACAAGGCGGCACTGCTCGCGCTCATCGCGATCGTGCTGCTCGTCGTCGCCGCTCTTGCCGGGCGTCTCCAGGCCCTTCGCGCGCCCGTCGGCGTTGTCATCGCGGCAGCGCTGGGCGCGATCGGCCTCGTCGCCGCCATCACGCGTGCAGATGCCGACAGCATCGCGTGGCTGCCGTCTGTCGTCGCGGGCGGGGTCAGCGCGATTGCGATGAACCTGCTCGTTCCGCTGGGGGTCAGCGCGTTGCCGGCACCCAGCGCCGAAGGGGTCGCCGCCTCCGGGAGCCCCGCCCCTGCCGGCGTCGACCGCCGCAGCTTCCTGACCTGGGCGGGCGGCACGACGCTCATCGGAATCCTCGCGGCTGCCGGGGCGCAGCTGTCCAGTGCCGGCTCTGCCGCCGTTTCCACGATCCGCACGGCACTCCGGCTGCCTGCGCCCGCGACGGCCGCGCCGCCGATCCCCGCCAGCGCCGAACTGGGCGTGCCGGGACTCGCCCCGGTCATCACACCCAACGACGACTTCTACCGCATCGACACGGCGCTGGTCGTGCCCCAGGTCGACCCCGCTGACTGGCGCCTGCGCGTCCACGGCCTCGTCGAGAACGAACTCTCGCTCACCTGGGACGAGTTGCTGGCCTTCCCGCTGATCGAGACCGACGCGACGCTCGCGTGCGTCTCGAACGAAGTCGGCGGCGGGCTGATCGGTAACGCACGTTGGCTCGGCTACCCGATTCGCGAGTTGCTCGCGCGCGCCGCGCCGACGGCCGGCGCCGACATGGTGCTCTCGCGCTCGATCGACGGCTTCACGGCGTCGACGCCGCTCGAGGCGCTGACCGACGACCGCGACGCGCTCCTGGCCGTCGGCATGAACGGCGAGCCGCTGCCGCTGCAGCACGGGTTCCCCGCGCGGATGGTCGTTCCCGGCCTCTACGGGTACGTGTCGGCGACCAAGTGGGTCACCGAACTCAAGGTCACCCGCTTCGATGCCGAGGCGGCCTACTGGTCGACCCGAGGCTGGTCGGAGCGCGGGCCCATCAAGCTGCAGTCGCGCATCGACGTGCCGAGGGGCGGCCAGGAGGTGGCAGCCGGCGACACCGTCATCGCGGGCATGGCCTGGCACCAGCACACGGGCATCGAGGCCGTCGAGGTCCAGCTCGACGATGGTGACTGGATGCCCGCGACCCTCGCGACGGCGATCTCGGCGGACACGTGGGTGCAGTGGAGCTTCTCGTGGGACGCGCAACCGGGCGACCACATCATCCGGTGCCGTGCCGTCTCCGCGGGCGGCGAGGTACAGACGGCCGAAACGGCCTCTCCCGCGCCCGACGGCGCGACCGGTCGCCACGAGCTTCGCGTGCGCGTCACGTAGGCGCGGCGTGGGAGCGTCGGCGCCCAGGCACGCCGGGACGCATCTCCGAGCCGTCTCGTCAGCGACCCGCCGAGCTCGTTGCGATGCGCTGCGTGAGGGCGTGGGCGTGCGCGAGCAGGGTTCGGCCGAGTTCCGGCATGCGGTCGGGCCCGAAGCGGAACTGCACTCCGGTGAGCGACAGCGCCCACTGCGGCTCGCCCGCACGGTTGAAGACCGCGGCGCCGATGCCGAAGCTCCCCTCGACGATGTTGCCCGGGTTCACCGAGAAGCCCCGCGCGCGGGTCTCCGCCACGCGCGAACGTACCTCGTCGGGGCGGTGCTCCGGCCCCCACGCCCGCTCGAGATCCGGATTTCGGCGAAGGAACGCATCCACATCGTGGTCGGCGAGGAAGGCCAGGATGGCCATTCCGGCCGACGCAACGCCGAGCGGAAACCGCACGCCCTCGTAGAGGACGAACGAGCGGATCGGGAAACTGCCGTCCTCGCGCAGCACGCACACGGTCTCGTCACCACGGCGCGCCGAGAGGAAGGCGCTCTCCTCGGTTCGCGTCGCGAGCGAATGCACGATGTCGCGCGCGAGGCCCGTCACGTCGTACCGGGCCGCCGCCGACCGGCCCATGAGGTACAGGTCGAGGCCCGCGAGCCACGCTCCGGACGATCCATCCTGCTCGACCAACCCCTCGCGTTCGAGCGCCGTGAGCAGCCGGTGCGCCGTCGGGCGCGTGAGTTCGACTCGGCGCGCGAGTTCCGCGAGCGAAACGCCGTCTGCCCCCGCCGCGGAGACGAGCCGCAGCAGCGCGGCGGCGCGCGCGACCGCCTGCGCTCCCCGCACGGCCGGTCTTCGGCTCGATTCCACATAGTGGACAATAGGTGGGCCGCGTGCCACATGGCAAGCGCGACCTTGTCCCTCGCGCCCGCCCGCAGCATTCTGAGCAATGCATGACGCGCAGCGGGGCCGTGGGCACATCCGCCGACGAGGCGTGCGCACCGCACGAAGGAGTGAACGTGATCGATAAACAGGTCGCCTCGGCCGCCGAGGCGGTGGCCGACATCGACGACGGCTCGAGTATCGCGGTCGGCGGGTTCGGGCTTTCGGGCAATCCCATCGCCCTCATCCAGGCGCTGCTGGAACACGGCGCGACCGACCTCTCGATCGTGTCGAACAACTGCGGCGTCGACGACTGGGGACTCGGCGTGCTCCTGAGCGCGCGGCGCATCCGCAAGATGACCTCTTCGTACGTCGGAGAGAACAAGGAGTTCGAGCGACAGTTCCTCTCCGGTGAGCTCGAGCTCGAGCTCACGCCCCAGGGCACCCTCGCCGAGAAGCTCCGTGCCGGCGGTTCCGGCATCGCCGCCTTCTACACCCAGGCGGGCGTCGGCACGCAGGTCGCGGAGGGCGGCCTTCCCCGCCGCTACGACGGGAACGGGGGCATCGCCGTGGCGTCTCCCGCCAAGGATGTGCGCGCCTTCGAGGTCGAGGGCGAGCCTCGCGACTTCGTGCTCGAAGAGGCGATCGTGACTGAGTTCGCCCTGGTGCACGCGTTGCGCGGTGATCGCCACGGCAACCTCATCTTCAACAAGGCCGCCCGCAACTTCAATCCGCTGGCCGCCATGGCCGGCCGCGTGTGCATCGCACAGGTCGAGGAGCTCGTCGAACCCGGTGAGCTCGATCCCGACGCGATTCACCTGCCCGGTGTCTACGTGCATCGCGTGGTCGACGTGGGACCTGGCATCGAAAAGCGCATCGAGAAGCGCACGGTTCGACAGAAGGGCGACTGACATGCCTCGCACCCGCACCGAGATGGCGGCTCGCGCCGCCGCCGAGCTCGAGGACGGCCAGTACGTCAACCTCGGCATCGGGCTTCCCACCCTCGTGCCGAACCACGTGCCGGATGGCGTGATCCTCGTGCTGCAGTCGGAGAACGGCATCCTCGGCGTCGGCCCGTACCCGGCCGAGGACGCCGTGGATCCCGACCTCATCAACGCGGGCAAAGAGACGGTCACGACCCTGCCGGGGACGTCATTCTTCGACTCGGGCATGAGCTTCGGCATGATCCGCGCCGGCAAGATCGACGCGGCGATTCTCGGTGCCATGCAGGTGTCGGCGACCGGCGACCTCGCGAACTGGATGATTCCGGGAAAGATGGTGAAGGGACCAGGTGGCGCCATGGACCTGGTGCACGGCGCAGGCAGGCTCGTCATCCTCATGGAACACGTCGCGAAGGACGGCTCGGCGAAGATCGTGAATGAGTGCTCGCTGCCCCTGACCGGGCGTGGTGTCGTCGACCGCATCATCACGGACCTCGCGGTCATCGACGTCACCGAAGATGGGCTCGTCCTGCGCGAGCTCGCACCGGGCGTCACCGTCGACGACGTGATCGCCGCGACCGAGCCCCCGATGACCGTCGACCTTGAGGAGGTCTCCGCATGACCGCCGACGCCACGACCCCCGCGGCCGCCGCCGTGGGACCATCCGGCGACCGCACCGACATCGTCATTGTCGCGGCCGCCCGTACGGCGCAGGGGCGCCTGAACGGGCAGCTCTCGTCGCTCACGGCGCCGCAACTCGGCGCGGCCGCGATCGCCGGCGCGCTGCAGCGCGGCGGGGTGCCCGCCGCGGCGATCGACGCCGTCATCATGGGGCAGGTGCTGCCGGCGGGCTCCGGCCAGAACGCGGCGCGCCAGGCGGCGATCGCTGCGGGCATCGGCTGGGACGTCCCCGCCCACTCGGTCAACAAGGTCTGCCTCTCGGGCCTCACCGCCGTCATCGACGCGGCCCGCACGATCGCGGTGGGCGACGCCTCGGTTGTCGTCGCGGGCGGCATGGAATCGATGTCGCAGGCCCCGCACCTCCTGACGGGATCGCGCCGCGGCTGGACCTATGGCTCGGTTGAGGTGCTCGACCACATGGCCCACGACGGGCTCACGGACGCCTACGACGGCGAGAGCATGGGGGCATCGACCGAGCGTCACAACGCCCGCTTCGGGCTGACCCGTGCGGAGCAGGACTCGGTTGCGGCTCGCTCGCACCAGCGAGCCGCGACCGCGACGGACGCCGGCGTGTTCGACGCCGAGATCGTGCCCGTGGAGGTGCCGCAACGCAAGGGCGAACCGCTCCTCGTGACGCGCGACGAGGGCATCCGCCCCGAAACGACGGTGGAATCGCTCGCGAAGCTCCGGCCGGCATTCGCGGCCGACGGCTCGATCACGGCCGGCTCGTCGTCACAGATCTCGGACGGCGCCTCGGCCGTCGTCGTCACGACTCGAGCGCGAGCGGCCGCCGAAGGCTGGACAGTGCTCGCCGCGATCGGCGCGTCGGGACAGACCGCGGGCCCCGACAACTCGCTGCAAGCCCAGCCTTCGCGGGCCATCGCCCGAGCGCTCGAGAAGCAGGGGCTCGCGGTCGGCGAGCTCGACTTCGTCGAGATCAACGAGGCGTTCGGCGCCGTCGTCGCGCAGTCGCAGAAGGAGCTCGGGCTCGGCGACGAGGTCGTCAACCTCCACGGTGGCGGTATCGCGATCGGCCATCCGATCGGCGCCTCGGGCAACCGGCTCGTCGTGCACGCGGCGCACGAGCTTGCCCGTCGAGGCGGCGGCACGGCGGCGGTCGCCCTGTGCGGTGGCGGGGGGCAGGGCGACGCCCTCATCCTGCGGGCGTAGGCGCGTGCCCGCGGCCTAGAACCCGCCGCCCGTACGCGGATCGAGCCGGTAGACGCCGTTGGCGCAGCCGACGAACACCGCCTCAGGCTCGCCCTCGAGCGTGAGGCGGCCGGTGGCGGGCCGATCGCCGGCCGCCGAACCTGCGAATCGGAAGGTGAACGGCTCGCCACCGGGGCAGGCGAACCGCCACACGATCGAGGCGTCGTCGAACGAAAAGGCCGTCATGACGTTGACGACCGACCCGCCGTCGGCGCCCGCCACGACGAAGACCGGTTCGTAGACCGCGCCCGCCATGCCGGACCCGATGGCCTCGCCCTCCGGGGTGGTCGATCCGCTCGCGCTGCCGTAGTCGTCGTTCGTCTGGGCGACGCCGGTCTGCACGTACCCCGCATACGACGCGAGCCCGACGCAACCGGCACCGGGGCGAAGCCCGAGCTGGGGCGATGAGCCCGCCAGCACGACGGTCGCACAGGTGTCGCGCCCATCGGCGGGCACGGATGCGTATGTCGTCGCGACGGTCTCGTCGGCCGTGTCGCGTGCCATGGGCGCTACCGCCGCGAGCCCGGCTACGAGCATCGCGACGACCACGATCGCCGGGGCGACGACGGCCGGCCGTTTCATCGATGGTGCGAGCCGGCGCGCAAGGCCTGTCCCCGTCACGGTCAGCTCGCTCAGGGGCGGCACGCACCGGAGTGCCGCCCAGGCCGCGACGCCGAGTGCCGCGCCGAGCAGGTAGGCCAGCGGCGTTGCCGGGCTCAGCAGAGTCATGAACAGCGCGACCGATTCGCTCCGGGCGATCTCGGCAGCGCGGTCGCGCAACTCACCGCAGGCAATCGCGCGGCCAACGGCGAGTGGCAGCGGCACCACGACGAGGTACGCGATGAGCCAGCGGCGGCGCCAGGCTCGGAGCTCGAAGGTTCGGCGCGAGTACGGGTGCACGCCCGGGCGATTGCGGCCCCGCGCCGCGTTCAGCGCCACGAGGGCTCCCACCACGACGCACGATGCGCCGACGAACAACGACACGGCGCGGTCGAGTGGCGCCTGGAGGCTGACGGTGACGATGGGAACGGCCGCAGCGGCGAGGACAACCCCCAGCGGGGCGACGGCGTAGCGCGCCCGGCCGCCCTGCCGCGCGACGAATCCGAGCGCAACAGCGGAGGCGAACGCCACCACACTGCCCACGCCGGCGTCGGGGGCGCCGTCGAACAGCGCGGCTCCCCCGGTGAAGACTGGGCTCGGAACGGCCGCGAGGAACTGCTCGAACAGACCGGGAACGATCATGGCGAACGGCAGCTCAGGAATCCAGTACGCGACCGCGGCGGCCCACCCGAGCACGAGCATGGCCACCGCGGGGGCGCCGGCAACGCGCGATCGCCGCTGTCGCGCGCCCGCAAGCGCGAGGGCGCCGCGGAAGTCGTCGGCGCGACGCAGGGGTGGCGGCGAGAACGGCTCCGCGACCACGCGCACGCCGCTCACGATGCGCCCCCACGTTCATCGTCGTCGCGAGTCCCGGGCCAGACGTGTCCTTCGTCGTCCGGCGGCCCGGGCCACGAGAGGTCGGATGCTCCCATCACGTGGTTCGTAGCGGGCGCCGCCGGGGACGGGGGCGCCGCCTCGGTCGCCGGACCGTGCGCCTCTACTGCGCCCGCCTGCGACTCGTCATTCCCGCTACGGAGTGCCGTCGCCGCGCTGTCCGCCTCGATGAGGCCGTCGTCGTCGGTGGCCCGGAGAACGATCCGCCAGGGCAGCACCGAGCCGAGTGCCGCGAGGTCGGTCCGGTCTTCTTCGGCGACTCGCTGCACGAATTCGGCGGCGCCATCTCCCGTGAGCTCGAGCACGACTCGGCTCTGTCGCGCATCGACGACGATTGCAGTCTCGGTGCCCGGCGGCGGCGCCTGTTCCGCGAGCCACATCGTCAGCAACTCGCGCAGCGTGGCGGCCTCGGCGAGCACAATGATGCGTGGTTTCGGTGTCCGGAGCTCGGCGGCGAGCGCGTTCACGAGCGTGCTCGAGTACGCGAGCGCCGCCCGAGTGGGATCGGGGTGCAGCACCAGCACCGTCGCCGAGCCGTCGCGTACGACTCCGCCGATGGCGGCGATGCGGTCGCCCTTCGTCTCTCGCGACCACACGTCGGCGAGCGTCGCGTTCGAGCCGAGGTACTCGCCGAGCGGCGCGTCGGCGACGTCGTCGGGCACGGATGCCGTGTCGGTCGCGCGTTCGGCGTCGAGCTCGGCTGCGGACGCGGGGCCGCCGGCCGCGGCGTCCTCCCAGCCCGGACGCTCGGACCACGTCGCTCGGGTCACCCGCATGGCGTGCACGGAGAAGCCGCCGCCGATCGGCAGCGGTGCGTCGGCGCTGGGTGCATGCGGCGAGACGGCCGCCATGAGCGACTCGTCGCGCGCCCGCCCCGCATCCGCCCGCCGCAACGCCTGCCGGACGAACGATTCGAATGCGTCTGCCAACGCACGCTGGAGGCCGTCATCGATGGGGTCTGCCGACGAGGCGTCGTCGGGGTCGTCACCGAGGCGTTCACCGACGTGTCGCTCGCCGCCGCGCCCCGAAGCATCCGCCGCGCGCATCTCCGCAGCGATGGTGAGCAAAAGCCGGGTGATCGTTCGCCAGTCGTCGCGTCCGTCGAGTGCTACTTCGGCCTCGAGGCCCAGCCGATCGAACCCGGCACCTTCGCCGCCGACGGCGACGCGCTGAAATTCGCAGACCGCCGTGACCGCTCCCGTTCGCAGTTGCCGGATGTCGATGGGGCCGTCGAGCGCGCCGCGATCGAACGCGCCGCAATCGCGCGCGCCCGGCGGAACGAAGCCGATCGGCCCGCCAGCCGCGTCGACGATGACGGCTGGCACGGGCCACGCCGTGCCCGGTGCAGCGGCCACGCGCTCGACGGGGGCAACAAGACGATGGTTCACTGCACTCCGACCTCCGGCGACAACGCTAGCGTCACCGTGCGACACCCCCCGCAACGCGGTCGCGGGCGGGACGGCACTGCTCGGGAGTACGCTCGCAGTGGTCCTGATGGGCCCTCGATGCTGGGAGGTGGCCCGTGTCCGACGATGAGACGACGGACGCGGAACGCGGCGGCGACGCCAGCTCGCGCGCCGAGCGGACGGCGATGCAACGGTTCACGGCCGAACGCGCCAAGGCCTTCATCGACGCCGTCGTGGCGATCGCCATGACGCTGCTCATCCTCCCGCTCATGGAGAGCGTGAGCGACGCGGCGGGCGCAGAGGAGACGGCGTGGCCCTGGCTCGGCGATCACGTCTATCAGCTCATCAGCTTCGCGCTGAGCTTCGTCATCATCGCCATGTTCTGGATCCGTCACCACCGGCTGTTCGCCGAGGTCACGCACGTCACCGTGCCGCTGCTGTGGCTGACGATCGGATGGTTGCTCACCATCGTGTGGTTGCCCGTCGCGACCGCGATGTCGGGCGAGATGTCCACCGAGCCGATCGTCGTCATCGTCTACATCGGGAGCATGGTCGCGACGTCGATCGCACTCCTCGCGCAGCGGCTCTACCTGCGCGCGCACCCGCAACTGCACGCGATCTCTTCTGTGGCGCTCAGGGCCGGTCTCAACGCCGATGTCGCGCTCGTGCTGCTGTTCGCCGTCGCGCTCGCCGTCGCCCTCCTGGCGCCCGCGATCGGCTACACCTCGCTCTTTCTGCTGCTCCTGGCCGGGCCGTTCGCCGGGCTCCTGGGGCGGATCGCGCCGCGCTCATCGAGCTGACCGCGAGCCGCGGCGCGCGACGCGAAGCCGGGCGCGCACGACGAAGGCCCCGCCCCGCGCTCGCGCGCGGCGCGGGGCCCGACCTTCCCGGTGCTACGAACGCACGAATGGCTTCGTGTCGTCGAACAGGAAGCGGTAGGCGAAGCCTGCGATGAGGCCGCCGATGATCGGGAAGACGATGAACACCCAGACCTGGATGAGCGCGTCGCCACCGCCGAACACCGCGGTCGCGATCGAACGTGCCGGGTTGAGCGACGCGTTCGAGACGGGGATCGCGACGAGGTGCATGAGGGCGAGCATCAGGCCGATCGCGAGACCGGCGAGCTTCGTACCGCGGGTCGAGTGGGTCACGCCAAGAATCACCGTGACGAAGATCGCCGTCGTGATGATCTCGATGAGGATCACCGCGCCGAGGCCGAATCCGCCGGGCGAGAGCTCGTCGAATCCGTTCGACGCGAAGCCGCCGTCCTGTGCCGCGGAGAGCCAGCCGTCCGGGCCGCCGAGGCCCGTGAGGAAGATCACGAGCGTGGCGAGCAGGCCGCCGATGAGCTGGGCGACGAGGTACCCGCCGACCTGGCGCCACGGAAAGCGGCCGGCGGCGGCAAGCCCGAGGGTGACGGCGGGGTTGAAGTGGCCGCCCGAGATCGGGCCAAACGCGTATGCGCCGGCGATGACGGTGAGACCCGCGGCGAGCGAGACGCCGAGGAAGCCGACGCCGAGCGATGTGCCCTCGTCGCTCACGCCGAAGTTCGCGGCGAACAGCGCCGTGCCGACGATGCCAAAGACGAGCAGGAATGTGCCGGCGAGCTCGGCGATGAGCGTCGCGGCCGTCGAGGGCGCGGTCGGCGTGTGTTCGAGTGGTGTTGGCTCGACCACTGAATCGGGGCGGGGGTCATTGGCCATCGTTGCTCCTTGTCGTCCGGGCGCTCGGAGCACCGTGGATTCAGGTGCCGCTCAGGCGTGGGCTCCTCGGCATGCTAGTGGCGTTGCGGTGTCACATTCGTAACAATTGCCCCACGCGGAACACCTCTCGGGTGGCCGATCGGGATCAACCGAGCCGTCGCCCCGCGGTCTATCGCGTGCTGTCGCCCCGACTTCCGAGGTCGTCGACGGCTCGGACCACGCGCAGGCGCCCCGTGGCCGGGTGCATCGATCGCGCACGTTCACGTGCCGCCCCGATCTCGACGATCCCGCGAATCACCGCCGCCGTCACGTCGGCACCATGCGGCGCGAGGAGCACGGTGTAGTGGTTGGTGGCGTCGGCCTCGACGTTGGCGACTCCCGCGATGCGCGTCACCCAGTCCTCCGCATAGGAGGGTGGATACAGCGGCGCCTCGTTCGCGAGCCCCTGCGGTGAGCGGATGAATGCCATCGGCACACGCAGCCCGAGGAGCGCGTGGGCGTACCCGCCCCGGCCGTCGAGCTCGAGCGCATTCTCGACCATGGCATCCGGAACCGTCGAGGGCTTGAAGCGCCCGTCGGGGGCAGCCTCGAGATCGGCATCTGCGTACGCCTCGATCGCGGCGTTCCACCACGGCCCGAAGGCGGGATGCTCCCCCCAGAACCGCCGGTGCTCCTCGTACGAGGCGAAGGTGCGGTTGAGCCGTTCCGCGGCGGGGCCGAACACCTCGTGGGGCGGTGGCAAGGTCCCATCGGCGCGCGGCGACGCCGGCGGCATCGGCAGCCCCCCGTCGACGAGCACGAGCGCCTCGAGCCGCCCGACGTGCCGCTCGGCGAAGCGGACCCCGACGAAGCCGCCCATCGAGTGCCCGGCGAGCACGGCCCGCTCGACGCCCGCGGCATCCAGCACGCGCGCGAGATCGTCGGCGAGCCTCGCGAGGTGCCAGGGACCGGGCAGCCGGTTCGACCGGCCGCGTCCGCGGAGGTCGGGCGCGAGCACGCGAGACTGCGGTAGGCGATCGGCAACGAGCTGCCAGGCTGCAGCGTTGGCCGTGACGCCGTGGACGGCGAGCACGACGGGCGCTCCCGGCTCGGCCTCCCACTCGATGCCACCGAGGTCGCCCCCGTCAACCGGCCATGTGCGCCGCACCGGGCGACGGATCGGCCGGCCGCCCCCGATCGACGGCAGCCCGCCGTCGGAGCCCGCCGCATTCCCGAACGGTCGTGCGTGGTGAGGTTCGCGCCCGGTCATGCCTGCTCCTTCGCTCGTGACGCCGTCGCGCCCGCTCCGCTCGCAGAGTCGCCGGTGCCCACTCGCCACAGTACCGAGGGCATCCCGATCATGTCGTGGATGCCGCCGGTCACCGGAGCGAGGGAAACTCCGCCGGTCGGTTAGCCGACGCTCACGTCGAAGTTCACGTCGGTGCCGTCGACCTCCGTGACCGTGATCGTCGCATCGTGCGTGGCACCCGTGTCGTCGGTGAGCTCGCACACCATCGTGTGGCCCACCTCGGCGGGCAGCGAGTCGGGGCAGCTGATCTCGGGTGCGTAGCCGAGCTGGGGTTCGAGCGCAGCTGCGGCCTGCGACTCGACGTCGCTGGCCGGCACGCTGACGTCGAGGGAGCATCCGGCAAGGGCGAGGGCCGCCGCGGTGAGGGCGAGGGGGAAGGCGAACATGCGTGGTCGTGTCATACCACCATGGTCGCCTGCGGTTCGGCGACCGTCATCCCCCGGAAGTGCCGACCGACAGCGGCCACCGCACGAGGAAATGTCACCTACGGGTGACGCCCGGCGTGCGACACGCGGCAACCGATCGCCACGACGAAGCGCCTTCCCGCCTGGTGAAGGTTCCGCTTTACTCGGGCGGGAAGACGCTGCGTCGATGGGTCTACTCAGAACGCTCGCGTTCTCGGGCACGATGGGCCACCCGGCAGCCGCAGCCTCTAGACGAGCCCGTGCCCCTCTTCGACGGGATCGATGACCTCGCCCGGAGGCGTGCCGTCGCCAAACGGGTTGCCGCCGAACGACTCGCGGCCGTGCGGGGACAGCCAGTTTTGCAGGTCGGGGCCGAGCGGCACGATGCCGAGGGGGTTCAGGTCTCGATGCACCTCGTAGTAGTGGCGTTTGATGTCGACGAAGTCGACCGTGTCGCCAAACCCCGGCGTTTGGAACAGGTCTCGCGCGTAGGCCCACAGCACCGGCATCTCGCTGAGCTTCTGGCGGTTGCACTTGAAGTGGCCGTGGTAGACGGCGTCGAACCGCACCAGGGTCGTGAACAGCCGCACATCCGCCTCGGTGATCGTCTCGCCCATGAGGAACCGACGCGTCTCGAGGCGCTCAGAGATCTTGTCGAGCGCCGTGAACAGGCGGGCGTAGGCGGTGTCGTAGGCCTCCTGGGAGCCCGCGAAGCCGCAGCGGTACACACCATTGTTGATCTCGGTGTACACGAAGCGCATGACGTCGTCCATGTCGGCTCGCAACGCTTCTGGGTAAAGGTCTGGCGCACCCTCGCGGTGGAACTCGGCCCATTCCGTCGAGAAGTCGAGGGTGATCGACGGGTAGTCGTTGGTCACGACCGCCTTCGTCTCGATGTCGACCAAGGCCGGCACGGTGATTCCGCGCGGGTACTCGGGGTCGCGGGCGAAATAGGCCTGTTGCAGCCGTTCGTATCCGAGGACGGGGTCGACGCCGCCCGGCGCCTTATCGAAGGTCCACGAGCGCTCATCGTGCACGGGACCGCACACCGCCATCGAGAGGGCGTCCTCAAGGCCGAGCAGGCGGCGCACGATGATCGAGCGGTGCGCCCAAGGGCAGGCCCGTGCCACGACGAGGCGGTAGCGGCCCGGCTCAACCGGCCAGGTGCGCACCTCGGGGTCTTCGACCGGGCGCCCGTCGCGGGTGATGCGGTCGCTCAGGTAGCGCGTGTCGCGCGTGAACTCCTTGCCCTTGGCGGAATACGTGCCGGGCGACGAGTGCTCGGGCGCGTCGGCAGCGCTCGCTTGAGGCCCCACGTCCGGCGTGGTGGAAGTGCTGTCTGACTTGGGGTTCGACATGTCGTTCACCTTACGGAGCCAATGCTGAGGACCGGGGAAGAACCGGCGGCGCATTGCGATTCGCGCGCGACGCGAACGACGCTGACCGGCATCCATCCGCCTCGTCGCGATGGCTCGCGTGGTGCCCGTGGCGAACGTGCCGTGATTCGCAGCACCCTCGCGGGGCGCGTTCCTAGGCTCGAGGCTGAAGCGGGCGGCGCCTCATCGGTTCTTCCAGCATCGACGCCGCCCGAGGGAGCGCGACGCATGGGATTTCTCGATTGGCTCTTCGGCGGCGCTGACGGCCGGGCCGGCGGGCGAGCGGCTGCTGGCCGCTTCGCGGGCGGCCCGCTCGGTTCGGAGGAGGCACCGCCGCACCGGCACGACGAGCCTCCGGTCGGTGACGGCGCGCAGGGCGGCCGCAGCGAAAGTGAGCTCGCCCACGAGCGTTATGCCTACCTGCTGCGGACCGCGCCGCCCGAGCGCATCGAACTTGCGCACGAGGAGGCGTTTGCGCAGTTGACTCCCGAGCAGCGGTTCGCGCTGTTCGACGAGCTCACGGCAACGGTCCCTCCTGGCGAAGCACCCGCCTCCGACGACGCGCACTCCCTCGCCGTCGCCGCGACTCGTCAGGAACTGCGAGAACCCGGCTCAATGGCTGACCTCCTCGCCCGCACGCCGGGCGGACCGACTGGCGCGGGCGGACCGGTGTGGCGCGAGGGCGGGCTCGGAAGCCGGGGCGGTGAGCCGCGCGGTACCGACTCGCCGTTCGGCTCGGCGTTCGGTGGCTCGCTGCTCGGCACCGTCGGAGGATACGTCCTCGGCTCGACGCTGATGACCTCGTTCCTGCCGGGGATGGGAGCGTTCGGCTCGATGGGCTCCGGATGGGGCGGATCGGGCCTCGGCGAGGGCGAGACGCTCGCGGCGGGCGCGGGCCCCGCAGATCTCGGCGCAGGCGGCGACGGGTTCGCTGCGACGGGCGGATTCGGCGCCGGCTTCTCGGAGCCGGGCGGCGCGGGCGACGCGTTCGGGGGCTCCGGCGGGTTCCGCGGCGACGTCGGTGAGGCCGGCGAGGCCGCAGGCGGATTCTCGGCGACGGGCGGGACCGGCGACGCGGGCGACGGCGGCTTCGACGAACTTTTCGGCGACGGCGGACTCCTGGGTGGTCTCATCCAGGGCGACTTCGGCGACTTCGGCGACTTCGGCGATTTCGGGGACTTCGGGGATCTCTAGCGGCTCGTCCACGTCGGCCGGCCGGGACGCGTCTCGGCGTCCGACGCGTCACCGCTCACGGCGCCCGACCGCGTCGCCGTCCGGTGCCGTCATCGAGGCGAGCGACGACAGCACGAGCGTGCAACCCGTGACGATGAACGCGAGCGCGCCACCACCGATGACCGACATCCCCGCGATCAGAACGGGCACGAGCGTCTGACCCGTGCGATTGCCCACCATGCGCAGGCTCGTCATGAGGCCTCGCTCACGAGCGGGGGTGATGAGGGTCATCCACGACATCGTGAGCGGTTGCACGGTTCCAGCCGCGAACCCGTAGACCACGATGCAGACCCCCAGCGCCCACGCCGGAACCGGCGTGGCCATCGCGATGAGCGCGACCGCGCCGATCGCCGCCCCCGTCACCATCACGTTCCTGCGACCGAACCACGAGGTGAGCCGCGAGAGGAACAACCGCGACACCATCCCCGCGACAGCTCGCGCCATGAGCAGGCCGCCGATCCACGCCGCGTCAAGCGCACGGTCCCGCACGAGCAAGGGCAAATAGGCGATGACGATGTCGATCGACGCGATCACGAGGCTCGACGCGACGAGCGTGCGCAGGACCCCCTCACGACGCGTCAGACGGAGGGATGCCCGGAGCATCCCCTCGCGATCGTCGTCCTGGCCGAGGCCGGCGGCCTCGTTCGCGCCGGGTTTGCGCGCCGAGCCCGGCGGGATCTCGATCTCGCCGGTCGGCGGGGCCGCATAGCCGGACCGCGATCGCCCGGCCGACGCATCCGTGCCTCGCACCGTTCCCTCATCGTCGCGGCCGCCCTGCCGCACGCGACGGACGACCGACCGCACCTTCCGCACGGCGGCGCCTCCGCTCGCGGGGCTGCCGTGCGAGGGGACGAACGTGCCGAGGACGGCAGCGACGACGGCGACGCCGACGAGGGTCCACGCGATTGGCTCGGTCGCGAGCGTATGCCGCTCGGCCGCCCCGGGGAGCCACAGAAGCGCGGGCGCGATGAGCTGCCCGACCGTGAGCGCGAAGGTGTAGAGCCCGAACCAGAAGTCGGGCCGTCCGGCGGCCGCGCCGTGCATGACCCACGTCTGCGACCCCAGGATGCTCGCGAGCGAGCCGAGGCCGATCACGCCGCTCGCGATGACCAGCATGGCGAGGTTGACCGTTCCCTCGAAGGTCGTCGACAGAAGCACGAGCAGGGTGGCGACGAGATACACGATCGAGCCGCCGACGATCCAAGGCCGCTCTCCGGTCCGGTCGAGCAGGCGACCGGCCGGGATGGCGAGCACGAGCGGCGGCACCGCGAACACCATCGTCGCGAGGCCGAGCCAGGCGCTCGAGTGCCCGCCATCCAGGATTTCGGTCGAGATGAGCGGCCGCAGCGCATAGCCGAAGAACATGCTCAGGGCGCCGTGCACGAACAGCACCGCCCACGAGGCGCGCGTCGGCGAGGCGTCGGCCACGGGCATCCACTCCTCGCACGGGTCGGTCGTCGGTACCGCACCCCAGATTGGCACACATTTTGTCAACAATCTGCCGGGGCCGTATCCGCTGAGGCTGACGATATGATGACTTCATCATGTCGACATATTGGGATGCACGGCCGCTCTACGAAGTGAAGGCGGGACTCTTCCAGGGCCTTTCGCACCCCTTCCGCATCCGCGTGCTCGAGCTGCTCGCCGACGGTACGGAGCACTCCGTCTCGGAACTGCTCGGAGCAATGGACCTCGAAGCCTCGCACCTCTCACAACACCTCGCGGTGCTGCGGCGCAACCGCCTCGTCGTGTCGAATCGACGCGGAAGTCACGTCTACTACCGACTCTTCTCGCCCACCGTCGCTTCCCTGCTCGCCGTCGCGCGTCACCTGCTCGGCGAGCTCACGACCGCCGACGCGGCGCGCGTGGGCGATATCACCTCCCTGCCCGAACTGCCGGGCGGTCCCGCTCCGCGCGAGTCGGACGACGGGGACGACGGACACTCCCCCGCCCACAGGGAGCCGGCATCGTGACGGCGCGCGCCGGCATCGCACGCGCCCTGCGGCGGTCACGTGCACTGCTCCCCTCACCTCGCGACTACCGCGATCTCCGCCGGACCTGGAAGGGCGACCTCGTCGCCGGCGTCACCGTCGGCATCGTCGCCCTTCCCCTCGCGCTCGGTTTCGGGGTGAGCTCGGGCGTCAGCGCCGAGGCCGGTCTCGTCACCGCGATCGTCGCCGGCATGCTCGCGGCCGTCTTCGGCGGGTCGAACGTGCAGGTGTCCGGCCCGACGGGCGCGATGGTCGTCGTGCTGCTGCCGATCGTCGCGCAGCACGGCGTCGGCTCCGTCGCGACCGTGAGCGTGCTCGCCGGCGTCGCCGTGCTCATCGCGGGCGCGCTCAGGCTCGGGAGGGCGGTCTCGTTCATCCCCTGGCCCGTCATCGAGGGTTTCACGCTCGGCATCGCCGTCATCATCTTCCTGCAGCAACTGCCCTTGCTCACCTCGCCCCACACGGCGGCGGCTGGTGAGCACAGCTCGAACGCGATCGTCGCGGCGATCGAGTCGATCGCCGAAGCAGACTGGGGCTACGCGCCGTGGTCGCTGGGGACAGCGGCGATCGTCGCGGCGATCATGATCGTCGCCCCGCGCATCCACCCGTCGCTGCCCGGCTCGCTCATCGGCATCGTCGTCGTGACGCTCGTCTCCCTCGTCGTCGCAACCCCGCTCGCGCGCATCGGCGAGCTTCCGAGCACGCTGCCCGCGCCCGCGCTGCCCGATCTCAGGCCCGAGCTCGTGAGCACGCTCGTGCTGCCCGCACTGACGATCGCCGCGCTGGCAGCGATCGAGTCGCTGCTCTCCGCCCGCGTCGCGGCGTCGCTTGACGACACGGGCCCGTACGATCCCGACCGCGAGCTGCTCGGCCAGGGTGTCGCCTCGATCGGGTCCGGGCTTTTCGGCGGGATGCCCGCGACCGGGGCCATCGCCCGCACCGCGGTCAACGTGCGGTCCGGTGGCCGCAGCCGGCTCGCCTCGATCGTGCACGCGCTCGTGCTGCTCGGCGTCGTGCTCATCGCGTCCGGACCAGTGGCGGCCGTTCCGCTCGCGGCGCTCGGCGGCATCCTCATGGTGACGGCCGTGCGCATGGTGCAGGTCGCGACGGTTCGGTCGATCGTGCGCTCGACGAGATCCGACGCCGCGGGGTTCATCATCACGGCGATCGTCACGGTGTCGCTCGACCTCATCGTGGCGGTGCTCGTCGGCATCCTGGTCGTCGGCGTCGTCGCGATCCGCAACATGTCGAAGGCGACCGGCGTGCACCGCGAGGGCCTCGAGGGCGAGGCGCACCCCGGTGACACCCGCATCGCAATCCTGCGTTTCGACGGGCCGCTGATCTTCGCGGCGTCCGACCGCGTCTTTGACCGCGTCACGAGCATTCGGGGCGTGGGTGTCGTGATCCTGCGCGTGTCACAGCTCGAGCTCGTTGACGCGAGCGGTGCGCGAGTGCTCACCGAGATCGTGCGGGCGCTCGAACGGCGCGGCATCACCGTGCTCATCAAGGGCGTGCGCGAAGGGCACGAACGGCTCTTCCGCTCGGTCGGCGTGCTGTCGTCGCTGCGGCACCAGAACCACGTATTCGAGACGCTTCCGGACGCCATCGAGCACGCGCGCAGTCACATACGGCGTGAGCGCACCCGGGGAGACGAGTCCGATCAGGGTGAAGTATGAGTCGGTACTCAATAGCCACCTCCCAGGACACCGAGCGCCTCGAACCTCCGACTGGGACCGGCCGTCGCGGGACGGGCGCAGAGCGACGACCCGTTCCCGACCCTCGGCGCCGTGGTTCAGACCACGGGGCCGGTGCGGGGCTCACCGGCCGCGTACTTCTCGCGGAGGAAGCCGAGCTGCGCGTCGGACGACCGCTTCGTATCGGCCAGGACCTGTCGCTCGAGTTCGGCCACGCCGGCCGTCATGAGCTCGACCATGTCGTCGAGGTCGCTCGCGAGCTGGACCGCCATCTGGCGAGCCTCGGGCGAGTCGACCTCGGCGATGGCCTCGGCACGGCTCGCGAGCTGCCGGTATTCGGTGAGCCGGTCGATCTGCAGGATCACGAACTGGGGGTAACTGGGGTGGCTGGCGTCGATCTTGCCGGCGCGCTCGATCGCCGACAAGCGGCGCTCGAGCTCGGCGACGCGGCGATCGGTCGGCACGGTGATGTCGGTGCCCTGAAGCGGTCGACCCGAGGGGTTGACCGCCCGCACGATCTGGTTGAATGCGCTCGCCTCGGGCGATTCCTCGACCGGCTCGATGGTGACGGTCGCATCGTCGACCGGATCGATCCGGTACTCGACATAGCCGGACGCGGTGAGCAGCTTCGCGCGCTCGGGGCGCCCGTGGCGCATGGCCGCGGCGACCTTCTGCGACAGTGCCTTTGCGCCGAGACCGCGCACGTCGCGGCCGAGCGCGGCGGTCGCCGCCGCGTCGATGTCTTCGATCGCGAGCGCCCGGGTCTCCGCCTGGCGCTGGCGGAGCTTCCCGTAGTAGTAACCGCCGACGCCAGCACCGGGTGGTACGACGAGCCCCAGGGCGGAGCCGATCCACACGGGCACGAGGTCGAGCCCGGCGGCACCGAAGCCGATGAAGAAACCGGCCGTCGCCGTCGCGTGCCCCACGGTGCCGAGCAGCCACCACGAGAAGGAGGTGAGCGCCGGCATGACCTTCGAGGGCACGAAGGTGCGGCGCCAGATGCGCGAGCGCGATGACTCGACGAAGCGGAGTTCCGCGGCGCTCCCCCGCCGACGCCAACGTACGAGCGTCGATTCGTCGCCGGGCTCGGCATGGCTGCTCGAACCCTGACTCCAACTCGGCGAATGCATGGGCCCATTGTCCTGGATGCGGCCGCGAGAATCATTGGTGCTGACCCGCCATTCCGGTCGCGTTCCCGCACCGTGCAGGGCGAATCGGCGTACGCTCAACCACACCTACGGATTGGAGTCGCCGTGTCCGACCTCACCAACGCCCAGTCGCCGTCGGAGGCCGCAGATGCCCTGGCCGAAGAGGTCGGCGAACTCGCCCGCGCGCATGGCTTTCGTGTCGCCGCGGCCGAATCGCTCACGGGCGGCCGACTCGCACAGCATTTCGCGTCGATACCGCAGTGCGTCGACTGGTACGCGGGCGCGGTCGTGGCCTACCAGTCAGAGGCGAAGTACGCCGCGTTGAACGTTCCGCGCGGCCCCGTCGTGTCGGAGGAGGCGGCCCGAGCAATGGCGATGGGCGTCGCGACCCTGATGGGCGCCGACGCCGCGATCGCCGCAACGGGCGTCGGCGGGCCGGATCGCGAGGAGGGGCACCCGCCCGGCACGACGTGGCTCGCCACGTACGTCCGGGGCGAGGTACGCACCCGCCACTACGAATTCGACGGAGAACCGCTCGAGATCCTGGCGCAGACCGAGCTCGCCGCCGTCGAGCTCCTGCGCGACGCCATGCGCGACGCCGGGGACAGCCAAGAGCCGCATCGGTAGCGGTCGCCGCACCTTGCGGCGATGCGCCGGGGGACATCGAGGCAATCCCGCTCGGCTATCCCGCGGCGGGCTCCACGGCGCGGTGCCGCCCGATCGGGAGCATGAGCGGCGCACCGGAGACCGGATCCACGATGACGCGATTCGGGATGCCGAATACCGAGCGCACGAGGTCCTCGGTCAACACGTCGTTTGGCGCGCCCGACGCCCGCACGACGCCCCCCTCGAGCGCGACGAGATGGTCGGCGTAGCGCGCTGCGAGGTTGAGGTCGTGCAGCACGAGCACGATCGTGGTGCCGCGCGCACGGTTGAGGTCGACGAGCAAGTCGAGCACCTCGACCTGGTGACTCACGTCGAGGAACGTCGTCGGCTCGTCGAGCAGCAGCAGGTCTGTCTGCTGCGCGAGCGCCATGGCGATCCACACGCGCTGCCGCTGCCCGCCGGAGAGCTCGTCGACCGGGCGATCCGCGAGCACGGCGGTGTCGGTCGCGTCGAGGGCGTCGGCGACGGCCTGGTCGTCGGCGTGCGTCCAACGCGAGAAGAGACCCTGATGCGGCTGCCGCCCGCGGCCGACGAGGTCGGCGACCGTGATGCCTTCCGGCGCGATCGGCGATTGGGGCAGGAGACCGAGCGTACGCGCGAGCTCCTTCGCGGGCATGCGGTGCACGAGCTTGCCGTCGAGCACGACGCGGCCGGCCCGCGGGACAAGCAGCCGGGACATCGAGCGCAGCAGGGTCGATTTGCCGCACGCGTTGGGACCGACGATCACGGTGATGCGGCCGGGCGGCACCACAAGGTCGAGGCCGTCGAAGACGGTGCGGTCGCCGTAGCCGAGGGCAAGCCCCTCGGCGCTCAGGCGGTGCGATTCAGTCACAGCGAGCCTCCCGCCCGGTTGGTGCGCACGATGAGGTACACGAGATAGGGCGCCCCGAGGACGCCCGTTACGACGCCGACCGGGAACCGCGTGTCGAGCAGGTGCTGGCCCACGAAGTCGGCGATCACGACGAGCGCGGCTCCGACGAGGGCGGCCGGCACGAGCAGCGATCCGTTCGGGCCGACAAGGCGAGCGGCGATCGGCCCGGCGAGGAACGCGACGAACGCGATCGGCCCTGCCGCCGCCGTCGCGAAGGCGACGAGTCCCACCGCGGCGACCACGATGAACAGGCGCGTCACCTCGACGCGGACGCCGAGGGCGGCCGCGGTGTCGTCGCCGAGCTGGAGGGCCGACAAGCTACGCGTGCACGCGAGCAGCAGCGGGCCGAGCACGACGAGCGCGATCGCGGTGCTCGCGACCTGCGCCCAGCCGACGCCGTTGAGGCTGCCGGTGAGCCAGCGAGTGACCTCCTGCAGATCCCACTGGCCGGCCTGCGAGAGCACGTAGGCGATGACGCTCTCGAGCATCGCCGCGATGCCGATGCCGATGAGGATCAGCCGCGTACCCACTCCCCCGCGCCGGAACGCGAGCAGGTAGATGACGATCGCGACGACGAGGCCGCTCACGACCGCGACGCCCGAGACCGCGGCGCCGCCGAGGCCGAACATCACGATCGCGATGGCGGCGGCCGCGCTCGCGCCCGTGCTGATGCCGATGATGTCGGGGCTCGCCAGGGGATTGCGCAGCATCGTCTGGAACGTCACGCCGGCGAGCCCGAAGCACAGCCCGGTCGCGACGGCGAGCGTCGCCCGCGGCAGGCGCAGGGAGCCGACCGTGAACGTGGCGCCGTCGACCTCCTCGCCGATCATGACCCGCCACACCTCGACGGGCCCGTAGACGCGGTCGCCGAGCATGACGCTGCAGGCGAAGCCCGCGATGACGACGAGCGCGAGCACGGCGATCACCAGGCGGCGGCGACGGCCGCGGAGGCGGCGGCCCTCGGCCACGAGTTCCACGGTCGTGCGCGTCGGTGCGTCGGCGCTCGGCGCCTGCGTGCCCGGCGTCGTGCCGCGTTTCGTCGTCCCTTGCGGCCGCCTGCCGCGCGTCGTCTCGGGCGCGGTCTCGACCCGCGTCTCGACGCTCACAGCGCACGCATCCGCTGTCGGCGCACGACGGCGATGAAGAAGGGCGCGCCGACGATGGCGGTGATGATGCCGACGTCGATCTCGCTCGGGCGCGCGATCACGCGGCCGAGCACGTCGGCGGCGACGAGCAGCACGCCGCCGCCGAGCGCCGAGAACGGCAGCAGCCAGCGATAGTCCGGGCCGACGAGCAGGCGGCAGAAGTGCGGCACGACGAGCCCGACGAACGCGATCGGGCCCGCGACGGCGGTCGCGGCGCCGCAGAGCATGACGGCCCCCACTGCAGCGATACCGCGCACGACCGCCACGTGCTCGCCGAGGCTGGCGGCGACGTCGTCGCCGAGCGCGAGCGCGTTGAGGCTGCGCGCCGAGATGAGGCACACGATCGCGCCGACGGCGAAGAACGCAACGACGTTGCCGGTCGACTCCCACGACGCCCCGCCGACGCCGCCGATCTGCCACGAGCGGATCATCTCGGCCACGTCGCCGCGCGGCAGCGAGATGGCCGTGATGAGCGAGGCGAGCGCGGCCGTCGTCGCCGACCCCGCGAGCGCGAGCTTGAGCGGCGTCGCGCCGCCCCGCCCGAGCGAGCCGATCGCGTAGACGGCGACCGCCGTCACCGCGGCGCCCGCGATCGCCACCCAGATGTAGCCGATCGCGCTCACGAGGCCGAACCACGAGATGCCGATGACGACGGCCAGGGATGCGCCCATGTTGATGCCGAGGATGCTCGGGTCGGCGAGGGGGTTGCGCGTCACGCCCTGCATGACCGCACCGGCGAGCCCGAGTGCGGCGCCGATGAGCAGCGCGAGCGCGGTGCGCGGCACGCGTTTGACGATCGCCGCCTGGCCGAGGTTGTCGGTGCCGCCCATGAGTCCCGCGACGAGATCGTCGAATGACACCTCGCGCGAGCCGATCGCGATCGAGAGGAGTGCGAGCGCGGCGAGCGCGATGGCGACCACGAGCACCCAGGTCGCCCTGACCGCGTTCGATCGGCGGATGCTCGTGAGGGCCGGGCGGGGAGCGCCAGCCCGCGTTGCCTCGGCAGGCGCATCCGCGCCCTCACTGACACTGATGTTTGCACCCCCACCTGCCGCGCGCGCATCGGCGGGCCCGGGCGCCGAAGCGACCGAGCCCGCCAACGTGGCGCGGGGTGTCTGGGTCACGCCCCGCCGTTTGCCGCGACCGCGTCCGCGAGCATCGAGACGTAGTCGTCGAGCACGAACGGAATCGCGAGCGGCGTCGGGTTGGCCGCCGTGCCGAGCGGTGACGCGCCGTCGAGCGCGACGATCGCGCCGGTCTGCACGGCCGGCATCTGCGACAGGAGCGGGTCGTTCTCGAGGGTTTCGACGAGCGAGGCGTCGCCGTAGGTCACGATGAGCTCGACGTCGGCGAACGTGTCGACCTGCTCGGCGCTGATCGTGCCCGAGAACTGGGTCGGATCGCTCGAGGCGTCCGCGATGCTCTGCGGGGTGCCGAGGCCGAGGTCCTCGAAGAACGCGGCGCGCGTGTCGTGCGATGTGTAGAAACTGACCTCGCTGAGGTCGGACTGGTCGACGTGCGTGAGGAACATCGTCGCCGTGCCCTCGAGCTCGGGGTACTGCGAGACGGCGTCGTCGATCTGCTGCTCGAGGTCGGCGATGAGCGCCTCGCCCTCGGCAGCCATCCCCATGCCCATGCTGTTGTAGGTGATGACGTCGCGCCACGAGGTCGCCCACGGGGCGTCGGGGTAGGCGACGACCGGCGCGATCTCGCTCAGCGTGTCGTAGTCCTCCTGCGTCAGGCCCGAGTACGAGGCGAGGATCACGTCGGGGTCGGTGTTCGAGACCGCCTCGAAGTCGATGCCGTCGGTCTCATCGAACAGCACCGGGGTCTCGCCGCCGAGCTCGTCGAGCTTGTCCTGCACCCACGGCAGGATGCCGTCGCCGTCGTCGTCGCCGAAGTTCGCCGCGGCCATGCCGACCGGCACGACGCCGAGCGCGAGCGGCACCTCCTGGTTCGCCCAGTTGACGGTCGCGACCCGCTCGGGCTTCTCCTCGATCGTCGTCGTACCGAGTGCGTGCTCGATCGTGATGGGGTACTCGCCGTCGGCCGAGCCCGGGCCGACCGATGGGTTGGCGCCGTCGGCGGGACCGGCTTGGCCGGCACCGGATGCGCATGCCGAGAGAGCGAGGATGCCGGCGGCCGCGATGGCGACCGGGGCGAAAAGTCGTTGGAGACGCACTGATACTCCGAGGTTCGTGTGCCGGTGGGAAAGCCACACCGTGAGTTAGGTGAGGCTTACCTACAGTACGAGGGGGCGCATCCCTCCGCAATCGCGCGAGAACGACGCGACTCTCGCGATTCAGACATGTCTGGTGCGAAACTCTCGTGGCGTGAGCCCGGTTGCACGACGAAACGCCGCACCGAATGCGCTCGGCGTTGCGTAACCGACCTCGTCGACGACCTCAGCCACGGGCACGCCGGCGGCGAGCAGGTGAGCCGCACGCTGCGCGCGCACTGCGGATTGCCATTGGGCGAACCCTTGACCGGTCTCGGCCCGGAACGCCCTGGTGAGGGTCCGGGACGAGACGTCGACCGCATCCGCCCATTCCTCGAGCGTGCGGCGGTCGCCAGGCTCGGCCATGACGGCCTCGACGATGGGCGCGAGCAGCGTGGACATCGGCGCGTGCACGAGCAACTCGTTCGTCGCTGGCTCGAGCACGTCGAGCACCATGGCCTCGGTCGTCGCGCGCGACGTCGACGACAGGGTGTCGTCGTCGAGCCGTTCGAGAAGCAACCGCAGGAGGGGGCCGATGTCGACGGCGACGGGCGCCGCCGGGGCATCGTCGACGAGCCCGATTTCGAAGTGCGTCGTGCGGTACCACGTGCCCGCGGGCGCCGAGCCGGAGTGCGCGACGCCGGCAGGCATCCAGAGACCGAGCGCCGGCGTGATGGTCCAGGTGCGCCGCCCGACACTGACCGTCGAGACGCCGCGTTCGTTGCGGATGAGCTCGTGCGTCGGGTGCGAGTGCTCAGGCCAGTAGGCGGCTCGGGCGAGGCGTTCTCCGAATGTGCCGATCGACCACGGCACGTCGAGTTCGCCGGCGGTATACCTCGGCAGGGCTCGCACGTCGGGCACCGATCGAGCGCGGTCGCGGCGCGTGCTGGCCATGCCACTCATCATGGCACCCAGCCCGATGCTCACCTCACTGTTCGATCGCGTCGTGGACGGTCAGCGCTACGCTGATGCGCACGACGCGCTCACAGCAGGCGTGCACGGGCGACGCCTCAGCACGCCGCCCGTCCACGAACTCGTGAGGCAGCATGAACCAGCACACGACGGCGACAACCCCCACCGCCGAGGAACTCCTGGCCGAACTCCGCGCGCTCGACGACCCCAAGATGCGGGCCGTCAACGAGCGTCATGGCAACGACTTCGGCGTCAATCTCACGAAGCTCCGCGCGATCGCGAAACGCCTCAAGAAGCAGCCAAAACTCGCGAGCGAACTGTGGGCGACAGGTGACACCGCCGCGCGCCTGCTCGCCATCCTCGTCTGCCGGCCGCAGCAGTTCGGCGAGGACGAGCTCGACACCATGCTGCGCGCAGCGTCGATCCCCAAGGTGCACGACTGGCTTGTCAACTACGTCGTAAAGAAGACCCCGCACGCCAAGGCGCTGCGACTGAGGTGGTTCGACGACCCCGACCCGGTGGTCGCGAGCGCGGGCTGGCAGCTCACGACCGAGCTCGTGGGCAAGGCGCCTGACGGGCTCAGTCTCGAAAACCTGCTCGACCGCATCGAGGCGGACATGCTGGCAGCCCCCGACCGCTTGCAGTGGGCGATGAACGAAACGCTGGCCAACATCGGCATCGAGCATCCACGCCTTCGTTCACGCGCCCTCGACATCGGCGAGCGGCTTGAGGTGCTCAAGGATTACCCGACCCCTCCCAACTGCACCTCGCCCTTCGCACCGATCTGGATCACCGAGATCGTGCGGCGGCGCGAGGCGGCGGACGCTTAGGCGTCCGCCGCACAGGGAGGGCCACATCGCGACCTCAGCGACAGATCGACCCGGATCCGAAACTCCCAACACGCGACGTGGAGCAACCGATGGGTCGGTCGGATCCAGCGGCCGGTGGTGGTCTATTCGTCGCGCGGCCAGCGCTCGGCGCCATCGGCGTCGACGACCTCGAAGATGCCCGCATCGTCGAACAGCACGAGGCAGCCGCGAGGCAACTGCAGCGCGGGTGCGATGAACGCATACTCGTCGAGCAGGTCGAGGGCGGGCACGAACGCCAGATCGCTCGGGTGCGGCTGCACGGCCCCGGCGACCGGACCGAGATACCAGCCGGAGTCGGTCGTGCCGTCATCCCTCCGCACCGCCTCGCGCATCCGGTGCAGGTAGAGGCCCATAGGCCCTGTCCGCCCCCGTGGCAGCAGTTCGCGGTGCACGAGCACGACGTCGTCGACGCGGAACGCACCTGCCTTGAGCTCCGTTCGTTCGAGCACGGCGCGCTGGCCGCCGAGCGCGGCAAGGGCCTGGGTCGCGTCGTCGGTCCAGCGCCTGACGGCAGGGTGTTGTTCCACACCGGGCGTCTCGGTGCCGCGAGCCGAGCACAGCGCCTGCACCTGCCAGCTCCCGTCGGCGCCATGCTGGTTTTCCGCCCCGGGCACGACGCTGTAGAGCCATGAGGCGAGCTCGGTCGCGAACCCGGGCCGCCAGTCGTCGCGCACAAGAGCCAGGCCGCCGAGCACCTCATCGGCGCGGTCCTCGAGCAGCTCGGGAGACTGCGCGTCGATCGTGAGCGTGCCGGCGTCGAGGCGGAGGGTGCGCGAGTGCATCACTCGACGCTATCGCGAGCCCCCTTGCCGGCGCCTTGACGGTCGCTGCCGATACCCGACTTCGCGCTGACCGCTTATTTGCGGTAGCTCTCGCGGGCGTACGACGAGTACGGCGCGGGCGCGACGGTCGCCCGCACCGTCACCTGCCGGTGGGGCTCCACGGCGGGTTTCGTCGAGACGGGCGACTCGCCCCACACGACACTCACCTCGGTGCCCGGCTCGGCCACCTCGTTGTCGATGCTCGCGAGCGACACGAACACCTGCTCCCCCGTGATGTAGCCGACGTCGTGCGAGACGCCGACGAGGGCGCCGTCGCATTCGACTCGGTCGACCTGGTAGACGCCGTAGCGGGCCTTTGGGAACTCGATGAACTTCGCGGGTGTGCCGGGTTCGTACGCCGACCGCTGCACGGCGGCGACGTCGTCGGCGTTCCACACGAGTGTGACCTTGGTGCGGTTCGCGGTGGCGGCATGCCGCTCGAGTGCCTCGCGACCGATGAACTCATGTGTGAACGAGACCGAGCGGCCATAGCCGAGGTCGTAGGGAGTGAGGTAGTAGTCCTCGATGTCATCGGACGCGAAGCTGCCGGCGAGCGACCCGATGCGGTTCGCGGGCAACCACTCGAGGTAGGCCTCGGATCGCGCCCCCGTGAAAATCGCGGGCAGCGGCGAGGGAACCCAGGCAGACTCGAGGTTCGCCGACGAGTAGGCGCGCGCTCCAACGAGCACGAGGCCGAACCCTTCGCCGTGGTGCAGGAGGGCGTTGCGAACCGTGTCGCGCTCGGCCCACGGGCCGAACAGCTCGAACCCCGGCTGGCCCGCCATGCCGTGCCGCAGCGACCCGACCTTCGCGCCGTCGATCTCAAGCTCCGCGCCGCCGAAGAACTTCGTCTCGGGCACCTGCCCGCCGATCGCCTTCTCGAGCAGGGCGAGGGCATGCGGCCCCTGGATCTCGTACCGGTAGAGCACCGGGTCCTCGCCCGGGGCGCGCAGCACGGAGTTCCAGTCGCGTTCGAACGTGACGTCGTAGTCACCGGTCTTGCCGATGAACTCGACCCAGTCGAGCACCATGAACCAGCCCACCAGGTCGAAACGGCCCTCCTCCAGGTGGAACAGGATCGCGTCGCCGATCAGGTACCCCTCATCGTTGACCGCCACGAACTGCTTCGCGTCGCCGACCGCGAAGTTGGAGAAGTTGTTGACGCCCGTGTCGCTCAGCAACCGGAGCGCGTCAGGTCCCGAGATGAAGAGGTCGGTCATGTGGTGCGATTGGTCGAGCAGCGCGACCGATTCGCGCCAGGCCCGCTGCTCCGAACGCCAGTTGGTGAACTCGGCCGTGACGGGGAAGATCGTCGGCCGCGCCTGAGCGTTCCGGAGCGCGGGCACGGATCCGCCCGCGGCGGCGATGACGGATGCTGCGGTTTCGGTCATGAGAACTCCCTTGTTCGGCGTTGGGCCCGGCTCACCTCTCGCGAGCACGACATTCACGCTACTTCGTGAACCGAGCCCGTACCGTTAGCATTGCTTATGGACGGATGAGCAGTGCTCACTCGCGAGCATCAAACGGAGGAGGCGCCCTTGGACCTCAATCTCGTGCGCGTCTTCGTCGCGATTTTTGAGACGCGAAGTCTCACGCTCGCTGGCGAACGCCTGTACGTCACGCAGTCGGCCGTGAGTCAGTCGCTCGGCAGACTCCGCGCCGAACTCGATGACCCCCTCTTCGAGCGGGCCGGCCGGGAGATGCGGCCGACCGCCGTGGCCGACGGCCTGTTCGCGAGTTTTCGAGATGCGCTCATGGCAATCGATCGCGCCGTCGATGCCGTCCACGGATTCGACGCCGCAGCATCCGACCGCGTGTTCCGCATCGCCCTGTCGGAGCTCGGCGAGATCGGCTGGCTCGCGAACCTCTTCGACGCGATCCACGCCGTCGCACCGCGGGTGCGCATCGAGGTCGTTCCGCTCGACGTCGAACGCCTCGAGGAATGGCTGCAGCGAGGCACCGTCGACCTCGCGGTCACACCGGCCGACCTGCCCGGCGAGTTCGAGCGCCTCATCGTGAAGGACCAGGCCTATGTGGCGGCCATGTCGAGCGCGCACCCACTGGCGACGCTCGATCTCACGCCCGAGCGGTTCCTCGGCGCCGACCACGTGGTCGTGGCGGGAGACTCCGGCCTGCCACTGGTCGAGGCGGCGATGCGCCGCGCGGGATTGACGCTCGAACCACTGGTGCGCGTGCAGCACTTCGCGACATTGCCGCACCTGCTCGTCGATACACCGCGCCTGATCGCGACCGTGCCCGCGTCGATCGCCCAGGGGTGGGCCGCCACCCTGCCGCTGACCCTGCACAAGCTGCCCTTCCCCCTCGCGCCCGTGGCGCTGCGCCTGTACCAGCGACGCACGTCGCAGCACGCCGGCGCGCTCGCCTGGTTCGCCACAACGGTCGCGCAGGCGATCGCCGGAACCACGGGCGAGTTCGACTCGATCCGGGCAGGAGGCGCCCCGGGCGTGTGGTGAACGCCCCGGCGCGGCACCCGCACTACGCCTGCGAGTACGCAGCGGCGAACTCAGGGGACGGCTCGATGGGCTGGATCACGTCGACCAGCACGCGCTCGGGGCCCTCGACGATGAAGTGGCGCTGACCGAACGCCTCATCACGGAGCGCGAGCACGGGCTCGAGGCCATGCTCGCGCACAACCCGCTCGTGCACGGCGGCGACGTCGTCGACCTCGAGATTCACGATGACCCCCGCGATCCGCTCGGCGTACCCCTCGGGCACCGATGCATGGCGAGCGTCGACGAACGCCAGTTCGTGCGAGCCGAGCCGCAGACTCACGTACCAGTCGGCTTCGAACGTGACCTCGAATCCGAAGACGTCCCGGTAGAAGGCCGAGGCGCCATCGACATCACGGGACATGAGGACGGGATAGATACTGGTGACCGACACGGCCGCCTCCTTTTACGTACACTGTGTTTGTAAAACCCAGTATACGTACACTCCGCACGTAAAGGGACCCCATGCCCCGAGCATCCGCCGCCGATGCGGCAAAGACCGCGACCCGCATCGCCGACGACGCCACACGACTCTTCCAGGCGCGCGGGTTCTCGCGCGTGACGCTCGACGATGTCGCTGCCGCTGCGGACGTCACCCGCGGGGCGGTATACCACCACTACGGCAGTAAGAAGGGCGTGTTTCTCGCCGTCGCGGCGCGGCTCCAGGCGCAGGTCGCGAATGCCGTCACCAACGCCGCGGAGCAGCCGGGGCTCGATGCGAACGCGGCCCTGCGCGCCGGAAGCCACGCGTTCCTCGAGGCGATCTCGACCGGACCCGCGGCGCGCGTCCTCCTCATCGAAGCGCCGGCGGTGCTCGACTGGCAGGAGTGGCGCCGGCTCGATGCCGAGAACTCGGCCGCACACCTCCGCGAAGGTCTCCGAGCGACCGGGGTGGCCGAGAGCCTCCTCGACGCCATGACGGCCCACCTCTCGGGCGCGATGAACGAGGCGGCGCTCTGGGCCGCGCAGGCACCCGACCCGGCGGCCGCACTCGCCCTCGCGCACGAGGCGCTCGACGTGCTGCTCGACGCGGTCGCGGACGACACGACGGGCGAGAACGGGCGCTGACCTACCTGCGTGTCGCGAGAAGTGCGTCTGCCGTCGCCTCCACGCTCGCCCGCCACTGCCCGAGCCACGCGTCGAACGCCCCCGGCTCGTCGAACGTCTTGTCGCCCAGATACAGGCCGGCGCAGGGCACGGTCGCCCCCAGCTCGACGAGCAGCGGCTTGAGGTGCACCTCTGGCGCCATGAAGTGCGCCGGCCCCGCGCCGAGCATGAGGGGAATCGCCGTCACGCCGGCGAGCCCGTTCGCGGCATCGAACTGATCGAGGAACAGCTTGAGCACGCCCGTATAGGTGGCCTTGTAGGTGGGCGAGGCGATGACGACGATGTCGCTCGACCGCACGGTCGAGACGGCACGGGCAACGGCCTCGTCGCCCCAGCCGAGCAGTCCGACACCGAGCTTGATGACATCGACCTCGCCGATCTCTGCCGGGTCGTCGGCGAACTGCTCGGCCACGAGCCGTGCGGCGGCGAGCGTGCGAGATGCGGGCTTCGGGTTGCCTGCGACGACGGTGATGGTGCGTGACATGTGCGATCCTCTCGACGCCTCCAACGCTAGACGCCCGTGCCGTACTCGAGCATCCAATTCGCGTGGCACGGCGGGCGATTCACCATTGCCCGGAAGGGCATCACCGGGCGACGATTGATGCACGACGGCGCCCCTCGATCGCAGCAGCTCGCGACGACCAACCGGCGCGCCACGACCTCAAAGGGAGACACCGATGTCCAAGGTCCTGATCCTCGCGGGCGACTTCTCGGAGACGCTCGAAGTCTTCTACCCGTATGAACGGCTGCGCGAGGAGGGCTACGAGCCCGTGATCGCCGCGCCGAGCAAGAAACGCCTGCAGTTCGTGGTCCACGACTTCGAGGGATATGACACCTTCACCGAGAAGCTCGGCCATGGCTGGGAGGCCGACATCGCCCTCGCCGACGTCGACCCGACCGAGTACGTCGCCCTCGTCGTTCCCGGCGGGAGGGCGCCCGAATACCTGCGCAACAACCCCGACGTCAAGCGCATCGTCCAGCACTTCTTCGACGCGGACGGCCCCGTTGCCGTCACCTGCCACGGTCCGCTCATCCTGGCGCAGAGCGGCGTGCTCGCAGGCCGCACGAGCTCGGGCTTTCCGGAGATCTCCGCGGACATCGAGGCCGGCGGAGGCACGTACCAGAACTCCGAGGCTCTGGTCGATGGCAACCTCGTCAGCGCGCGAGCATGGAACGACAACGGTCCCTGGTTTCGCGAGTTCATCCGCCTGTTGCGCGAGCGCGCGCCGCTCAACGCCTGAGCGCGATCACGTCGGGGGCCTCTCGAGCGAGATGGCCCCCGACGTGTCACCTCGCTCGTCGGATGCGCCCCGCCGCGGGGAAAGCCGAACCGAACCGCGTCGGGTCGCCCGCGCTCATGCCGATGCGACGCGTGGCACGAGCCCGGCCACGCGTGACTCGAGCTCGTCGAACACCTCGTCATAGGCGGTATCACTGCCGACACGCCCGGGGTTCGGTACCGACCAGTGCATCTCGCTCGCGCACGACAGGGCGCCCTCGCGGCCCGGCGTGCCGAGCCTGCACAGCTTCTCGTGCGCGCGATCACACACGGCGACAACGAGGTCGCCATCCGAGACCAGACCGTCAAGGCTTCGCGGGGAATGGACGCCGAGGTCGAGGCCGTGGCGCGCGGCCGCCGCGATCGCCCTCGGCGACGTACATGCCGCCGGCTTCGTCCCGGCCGACATCGCGGGAACCGCGCTCGCCCGGCGCCACAGCGCGGCCGCGATCGGCGACCGCGCCGAGTTCCCGGTGCAGACGAAGACGACGCGCGACGCGCGCACAATGACGGCCGGCCCCGTCCCGTCGGCGGCACGGTCGGCATCGACCGCACCGAGCATCCCGAAGGCGCCGCGCGCCAGCCGCACATAGCTGCGGCGCCGGTCTCCCTCGGAGCGCCGGCGCTCGATGAGCCCCGCCGTCTCCAGCACGCCGAGATGATGCGCGAGCAGATTCGACGATACGCCGAGCACCGACCGCAGCTCGCTCGGCGACCGGTCACCGAGCGCCAGCTGATCGGCGATTCGCAGCCGGACGGGGTCGCCGAGAGCGGCATGACGCTCGGCCCGGAGGGCAAGCGATTTTTGCTCAATGTTCATTGACTCAAGTTTGACTGAGCTACTTTTGCTCCGTCAAGATAGTGGCGATGACGGCGAACCCAGTCCCGACCGGCGACGCCGGCAACGCGAGGCCCAGCGCATCCCCCGGCACGCCTCCGCCATCGGTCCCGAAGCGCACGTCCGGCGCAATCTGGGAGGTCTTCGTCGCCTTCCTCCGGCTTGGCTTCACGTCGTTCGGCGGCCCCGTCGCGCACCTGGGATTCTTCCGCGAGGCGTTCGTCACGCGCAGGAGCTGGCTCACCGACCGGTCGTACGCCGACCTCGTCGCGCTCTGCCAGTTCCTTCCAGGGCCCGCATCGAGCCAGGTCGGCATGGCCATCGGCCTGCACCGAGCCGGGGCGTTCGGCATGCTCGCGGCCTGGGCCGCGTTCACCCTGCCGAGCGCCGCGCTCATGGTGCTGTTCGCGTACGGGGTCGCCTGGCTCGGCGCGTCGGCCGAGTCGGGCTGGGTCGTCGGGCTCAAGGCGGCCGCCGTCGCCGTCGTGGCGCACGCCGTCTTCGGCATGGCGAAGAGCTTGACGCCGGATGCCCGACGCGCGACGATCGCCGTCGCCGCGTTGGTCGTGGTGCTCCTCGTGCCGGGCTCGCTGACGCAGGTGGTCGTCATCGCGCTCGCCGCCATCGCCGGCCTGCTCGTCGTGCGCCCCGACCGTACGCCGGCCGACGGCGCCGACGAGTTGCGCGCGCGCGTGCCCGTCGCCGTTTCGATCGCCTGCCTCGTGCTGTTCGGGGTCCTGCTGGCCGGGCTGCCGGCGCTGGCGGCGATGACCGGCGACGAAACCGTCCGCCTCGTCGACGTGTTCTATCGCGCGGGCGCGCTCGTCTTCGGCGGCGGTCACGTGGTCTTGCCGCTCCTGGAAGCCGAGGTCGTGCAGACGGGGCTCGTGAGCCACGACATATTCCTCGCCGGCTACGGTGCCGCACAAGCTGTTCCTGGGCCGCTGTTCACGTTCGCGGCGTTCCTCGGCGCGTCGACCGAGTCGGGACCGACGGGCGTGCTCGGAGGAACCATCGCGCTGCTCGCCATCTTCCTGCCGGCGGTCTTGCTCATCATCGGCGTGCTGCCGTTCTGGGAGCGGGTGCGTCGCGCGCCTCGCGCCCAGCGTGCGCTCGGCGGCGTCAACGCGGGGGTCGTCGGAATCCTCGCCGCCGCCCTCTACACCCCCGTCTTCACCGAGGGCATCACGGATGCGTGGACACTGTCGCTCGCGGCGGTCGCGTTCGTTGCCCTCACCGCCTGGAGGGCGCCTTCCTGGGCCGTCGTCATCGGGGCCGCAATCATCGGAGGATTCCTGCTATGAGCCACGCGCATCCCGCCCCCACCGCGCCCGCGCGCACCCCAACCCCGGTCTCTTCTCCCGCTCCGCTGTGGCGCCAGGCGCTCGCCGAGGGAGTCGGCACCGCGCTGCTCGTCGCGATCGTGGTCGGCTCGGGAATCATGGCCGAGCGGATGTCGCCCGGCGATGCTGGGCTGCAGCTGCTGCAGAACAGCCTTGCGACGACGCTCGGGCTCGCGGTGCTCATCGTCGTGCTGCAACCCGTCTCGGGGGCGCACTTCAACCCGGTCGTCACGCTGGCCGATCGCGCCCTCGGCGCGCGGCTGGGGGCGGGGGCGATCGGTAGCTTCATCGCGGCGCAGATCGGTGGCGGCGTGCTCGGCGGGATGCTTGCGAACGCCATGTTCGCCGTGCCGACCACGATTGCGACAACGGCACGCGCGACGCCCGCGAACCTGCTGGCAGAGGTCGTCGCGACGGCCGGGCTCGTCCTCGTGATCTTCGCACTCGTGCGCACCGGGCGCGCCCATCTGGCCGGCCCGGCCGTGGGCGCCTACATCGGCGCGGCCTACTGGTTCACGGCATCGACGTCGTTCGCCAATCCGGCCGTGACGATCGGTCGCATCTTCTCGGACACGTTCGCCGGCATCGAGCCCGCGTCCGCGGGCCTGTTCATCGTGGCGCAACTCGTGGGAGCGGCGATCGCGGTCGGTCTCGTGCACCTGCTGTGGCCACGGGGCCGCGCGCGATAGGCGCCACTAGAGGCAGGCCTCGACGTAGTTGTCGAACAGGGCCTGCCGGGCGGCGTCCACCTCCCCGGTCGAGAGCTTGAGTGCCGACGGATCGAGCTCGCCGTAGCCGGCGAGGTCGTGCAGATAGGTGAGCCACGTCTCGTGCTCGGACTCCAGTTCGTCCGTGGGGGCGCCCACCGCGTCGAGCAGCTCGATACGGGGCTCGGCCCAAGCCGCAGGCGGGACATCGCCGATGTATGACGTGTAGGTGACGGCGCTCAGTCGAGACGCGTTGATGTCGGCGCAGTACGCGGCCTGAGCCGGTGCGCAGCCCGCGAGGCCGAGCAGGCTGGCCGCCGCAGCGCCGATGAGGGCCGCGCGGCGGAAGTGACGTGGTGAACGCAAAGTGTCTCCCCTCAAGACATGATCCGGATCGGCGCCATCCCCCAGCGACGCCGGAGCACGACAGTACTCGGCCCGCGCAGGAACGCAAATGGGGAGAACTCACCGCCCACCGCTCTGATCGGGGGACGATTCAGGTGCCGCCGGGCCCCGCGCCGCCGTCTTGTTGCGCGCCACACGCGACGGCCCTCGCCGCGAGCAGCCCACCAACGCCGGGAATCAGCGCGAGCAACCACACGCGGTGGCGCCCGTCCATGACCAGCACGGCCGCGATCACCGTGAGCACGTACGCGAGACCGTGCACTGGTCCGAGCACGCTCGAGACCTGCGGCAGGTGCACGGTGACGAGGTTCGCGAGCAGCGCCCCAAGCGTGAGCAATTCAGCCGAGCCGGCAACGGTGAGGATGCGCCGCGGCGTCACAACCCGACCCCCGTTGTCGAGCCCGGCCGGTAGATCATCAGCACGACGACCACGGCCCAGAGCACGTTGAACACCCCGGTGTACATCGCGAGCCGTCGCGCGACACGCGCGGGGTCTGCCCTCGGGGTCGTGCCGACCGTGACCGTGGCCCCCGTGTGACGCTGGCTGTCCACCGGCTTCTCCGGCGCCGCCTCGGGCTCCGCCTCGTCGGCGAGCGCCGCGACGACGATCTTCTGCCCCGGCAGGATCGCCGCGATCAGCACCACGGCCGCCGCCGCGGTCAGCAGCATCGAGATGATCAGCCACGCGTCGCCGAGCACGCCGATGCTGGCGCCGGTCGCGACGCCGAACACCGGCACCAGCACCCCGATCACTGAGTAGACGCGCGTGATGCGGTGCAGGATCCGCACCTCGGCGACCCTCCTGCCGTCGCGCGGTGACGCGAGGGCGAGCCTTGCCGACCGCGGGAACATGCTCGCAGCGATGGCCACGGGGCCGATCGCGAGGATGGCTGCCAGAACGTGGACCGAGAGGAGGAACGCGCTCACGCGGCGGCGCTCGGCCGGCGGATCGGGTCACCGGATCGCGCGGTGACGACGCTGGACTGCGACATGGATGCATCCTCTCTACAGGCGGTCGAATTCATCGTGGCTGCGAGCATCCGCGCACCACAATGGCGTGCAGGACAATAATCGCCTGGATCCGGCCAGCAGGCAGAGGCGTACGATGACGCAATGCTCACCGCTGTCGTGCTCGCGCTCCCGGACGTGATCGCCTTCGATATGGCCACGCCGATCGACACGTTCGGCCGCGTGCGACTGCCGGACGGCCGCCCCGGCTACAACGTCATCGTGGCCGGCCACGAGCGGTCGGTGCAGGCGGGCCCGCTGCGGCTCGCCGTCGACAACGGACTGGAGGCGTTCAGTCGCGCCGACCTGATCATCGTGCCCGGCAGGGAAGACCCGACCGTGAGCACCTCACCGGACGTGATTGGCGCCCTGCAGGCCGCCGCGGCCCGCGGAACGCGCCTCGCGTCGATCTGCGTGGGCGCCTTCACGCTCGCAGAGGCCGGGCTGCTTGACGACCTCAACGCGACGACACACTGGCTCGCCGCCGACGAGTTCGCACGCCGGTTTCCGAGGGTGCGAGTCGATGCGGATGTGCTCTACACGGACAACGGGCGCGTCTTGACGTCAGCGGGAGCGGCATCCGGCCTGGATCTCTGCCTGCACATCGTGCAGCGTGACTACGGCGCGGCGGTGGCCGCCGATTCGGCCCGCCTCGCGGTTGCCCCGCTGCACCGTCCCGGTGGACAGGCGCAGTACATCGTGCGCAACCGGCCGACGCAGCGCACCTCGACCCTGGGGACCACCCTCGCCTGGATCGAGGCCAACGCCCACCGCGACCTCTCGCTCGACGACCTCGCCGCCGCGGCGGGCACGAGCGTGCGCACCTTGACGCGCCGATTCACCGAGGAAATCGGGCAGAGCCCGATGCGTTGGGTCGCCGGCGTCCGCATCCGGCACGCACAGGAGTTGCTGGAGATGAGCGACCACACCATCGATCGCGTCGCGGCCCAGGTGGGTTTCCCGTCAACGAGCAACTTCCGCGCCCAGTTCGTCGACCTGCTGGGCGTCACGCCCGGCGCCTATCGCGACGTGTTCCGGCCGCGCGCTTCAGATGCTGCTCCCGCCAGCGGGTCGGGCGAGAACCGACGCGCGGCCGAACCCGCCACCACACCCGCTGCGACCTCGCGCGTCGGCTAGATTGCCCGGATGAGCGACCAGGGAGCGGCCGGGAGGCACGTGCCGCCATGGTCGATGGCGGTCGCGGCGATGATCTGCATCCAGCTGTCGAGCGCGCTGTCGGTCTTCGTGATCGAACACCTGGGCGCCGCGGGAACGACCTGGCTCCGCATGTGCTTCGGCGCGGTCTTCGTCGTGATCATCGTGCGTCCTTCGCTCCGCAGCATCCGCCGCGCCGACGTGTCGATCCTCCTCGCGCTCGGGACGGTCACCGGATGCATGACGACCATGCTGCTGTCCGCCGCGGAACGCATCCCGCTCGGCACCGCGGTCGCCATCGAGTTCCTCGGCCCGCTGACGGTGGCCGCGCTCACAAGCAGGCGATCGAGGTCGCTCATCTGGCCCGCGCTCGCGCTCGTCGGGGTCGTGCTGCTGACGGAGCCGTGGAATGGCAGCATCGATCCGCTCGGGGTCGGCTTCGCGCTCATCGCCGGGGTGTGCTGGGGCCTCTACAACCTGCTGACGCAGCGGGTCGGCGACCGCTTCTCGGGCATCACGGGGCTGGCGATCACGATTCCGATCGCGGCCGTCGTCACGTCGGTGTTCGGGGCGCCGCAGGTCATCGGCGGCGAACTCGACTGGTGGATGCTGGGAGCCCTCGCCGGTATCGCGCTCCTCACGCCCGTGGTGGCGTTCGGGCTCGAAATGCTCGCGTTGAAGCGCCTGACTCAGACGGCGTTCGGCACGCTGCTGTCGATCGAGCCGGCGTTCGGCGTGCTCATCGGCCTCATCGTGCTGAGCCAGCTCCCCACTCCCCTGCAGCTGCTCGGGGTCGCGGTCGTGATCGTGGCGGGCGCGGCGGCACAGCGCGGGGGCGGCCGATCCTCTGCAGCGCCGAGCGGCCACCCGGAGACCGGGCCGATCACCGCCATCGGCGACGGCGTTCGACGGGATCAGGACTCGACTTCTCACCCAGAACGGACCGAACACGCCATGCCACGTCAGCAATCTGTCGATATCCGCCACGCGACCATCGCCGATGCCGGCACCGTCGCCCAGCTGCTGCATGACTTCAACAGCGAGTTCCAGACTCCGACACCGAGCGCAGACGAGTTCGCCACGCGATTCCGCGTGCTCCTCGGTCGCGACGATGTCCTGGTGCTGCTCGCCCAACACGGCAATACGCCTGCGATCGGCTTCGCCCTTCTCACGCTGCGACCGACGCCATACGGCGACGGCCCACTCGCCCAGCTCGAGGAGCTGTACGTGCGGCCGGCGCTGCGCGACGCCGGCATCGGCTCGGCTCTGCTGCGGGCCGCCATCGATGACGTCGTGCGCCGCGGCGCCATCGAGCTGCACATCAACGTCGACGAGATCGACACCGATACGCGCCGGTTCTACGAGCGCCACGGATTCGTCAACATCCAGCCCGGCGAGGACTACCGGATGCTGTGCTACCTGCGAGAACTGTCGAGCGGGACCCGCCCGCAGGTCGCGTAGATTCGACGCGTGCCCACACTTCACATCGTTGGCGGTGGCATCGCCGGGCTCACGCTCGCGGCCTCACTGCGGGCCGACGCCGGTCGCATCGTCGTGCACGAACAGGGCCGCCCGCCAGGCGAGCGCGAGGTCGACACGGCGTTTGGACTGTGGCCACCCGCCATGAAGGCGCTCGCCCGCATCGACCTCGCGCAGACCGTGTACGAGCGCGCCGCGCGGCTGACCGGCGCGGCCGTCAGCACCGCAGACGGACGAGTCCTCCGCAGCATCCGGAACCAACACATGCCGATGATCGGGCGCGTGACGCTCCGCGGAATCTTGCGCGACGCCCTGCCCGAGCACGTCGAGTGGCACGACGAGCGCATCAACGACAGCCGCGCGCTCAGTGGCACCGCAGACGGAGACGGAGACGGAGACGCCATCATCGTCGGCGCCGACGGCGCGCGCAGCGTCGTGCGCGCCGACCACTGGGGAGCGCGAGCCGCGTCCCGCACGGCGGGCACGACGGTGGTCCGCGGCATCGTCGACGCCGCCATCGCCGCCGACAGCCTCGCCGAGTACTGGGGCGACGGCGTGCTCTTCGGCATCACGCCACTGTCGGGCGGCCGCACGAACTGGTTCGCCGAGTTCCGCGAGCGGCGGTTCGCGGACCGCGCCGAGGCGCTTGAGTACATCCGGATGCTCGGGGCCGGCTTCCCTCAGACTGTTCGCGACGTGCTCGACGCCGCGAGCCCGGAACGGATGCTCGTCAGCGGCGTGCACGTCGCGCGCCCGCTCGCGCGTCTCGTCCGCGGGCGCGCAGTACTGATCGGCGACGCCGCACACGCCATGACGCCGAACCTCGGCCGCGGCGCGTGCGAGTCGATCTGCGACGCGGTCGCGCTCGGCACCCTGTTGAACGCGCACCCCGGCGCGCCCGACATCGCACTCCGCCGCTACAACGCCGCTCGGTTGCTCAAACCGCAGGTGATCCGCGCGGGGTCGACGGCCGTCGGCCGCGTCGCGCTCGCCCGTGGCCGGACGGCCGAGCTGCGCGACCGGCTCCTTGGGGCGAGGGCGAAGGAATTACGGCGCCCCCGCTGAGTCGCCGCGCCCTCCGGCCGACGGCCAGCCGCTCCTCTCGCCGACCAGCCCGTCGCCGAAAGGGCTACCCGACGGGGCATCAGCTACCTGACGTTCGGTAGCAAATGACCAGCCTGGTAGCGCTGCCGGCATTGGGCTTCGAAGGCCGGTCGACCTAGCGGCCGCCGAGCTCGCGGTACAGGCCCTCGTCGTAGTGCAGGTGGAGCGTGTCGATACGCCCGTCGACGAAGGTGTAGAACTCGGCGAACGACATGACCCCGCCCGGCATCTTGGCCTCGTACAGCACCGCGGAGCCCGCCGCATCGTGCACGTCGCGCACGATCGTGATCTGCTCGACGGTCGCGATGAAGCCGGTGATGCCCTCGATGAACCCGTCCGTCGCGTTGGCGTGGTGACCGGCGCGCGAGCCCGTGAAGTCGAGGTGCTCGCGCAACAGGGGGCGAAGCACCGCGCCGTTGCCGTATTCCTGCGGCCCAGCCGCGAGAATGCGGTAATACTCCTGCAGCGCGGGAGGCGCGGCGCTTGAAAGGGTGACAGTCATCGGGGCTCCCGTCGTCGGCGTCGTACTATCAAATCTCAAGCAGTAACTAGTTATTGTCAAGTGGATGCGTGTGAAAAGTTATCGACAGGTGTGCGGTGTGGCCGGGGCGCTCGATGTGATCGGTGATCGATGGGCCCTGCTCGTCGTGCGCGAATTGCTGATCCGGCGACAGGCCCGGTTCACCGAGCTGCAGGCCGGCCTGCCCGGCGTCGCGCCGAATCTGCTCACGAAGCGGTTGCGCGAGCTCGAGGCGCACGACGTCGTGGTGCGCGAGGCAGCGCGTGGAGCGGGCGGGGTGACGGTGTACCGCCTGACGCCGCGAGGACTGGAGCTCGACCGCGTCGTGCGCGAGCTGCTCGCCTGGGGTGCGCCCACGGTTGCCGCCATGCCCGCGGGCTCGGCGTTTCAGATGCACTGGCTGAGCCTTCCGGCCGCGACCACGCTGCGCGACTCGCGGCCCCAGGAGCCACGCGTCGTCGTGCGATTCGGCGACCTCGCCGACGGCTTCGACGTCATCGTGGACGCCGGTGAGGTACACGTCGGACCGTGCGACTACGACGCGATTCCCGACACGGTTGTCACGGGGCCGGGGAGGCCCCTCACACGTCTGATCTGCGGTGAGGTCACCGTCGCAGGCGCCGCCGACGAGGGGATCACCGTGACCGGCGACCGCGCTGCGCTGGAGCGCGTGGTGCCGGCAGCCTGACCGCGGCGATCGGACGGCCACTCCGATGGCGCCGTCGGCACGGCGCGGAATCGATCAGGAATCGAGAAGCCGGGCCGACACGGGCTCCCTACTGTTGAGGAACGCGGCCGCACACCGACGGCCACGAGCATCAGGATTCTCGAAGGGCGCGACGCATGAGCACGAAGACCGGGTTCACCGACGAGGAGCGCGCCGCGATGGCGCAGCGCGCCGCCGAACTGCGGGCGATGAAGGGGGTCAAGGGTGCGGCGAAGCGCGCGAAGGAGTACGAGGCCTGCCTCGCGGCGATCGATGAGCTCGAGGGCATCGACCGCGAGATCGCCGAGCGCCTGCACGTCGTCGTGTCGGAGGTGGCGCCCGACCTCAACGCCAAGACCTGGTATGGCTTCCCGTCCTATGCGCGCGACGACAAGGTCGTCGTCTTCTACCAGCCCGCCTCGAAGTTCAGTACGCGCTACGGCACGATCGGCTTCGACGAAGCCGCAACGCTCGACGACGGCGACATGTGGGCCACGTCCTTCGCCGTGATCCGGATGACCGAGCAGGTCGAGTCGCGGCTGCGCGAGCTCGTGCACCGTGCCGCGAACTGACGGCCGCGCCACCGCCATTGCGACCGCGACGCATACGCCGCCGGTTCATCTCGCACCACGGGATGCCCTGTGCCTCAGGCAGGCCCACGCGGCCGAAGACTCCACAAACCCTCATCGTCGACGAAGACGGCGGGCGGCGTCGGCGCACCGGCAGCGTGCAGGAGGCACCTCGCCAAGAGGTGATGAACCGTGACATCGCTCGCAATGACGTCGAGGTCAGTCACCGTTCCGCCCCGAATCGGCTCGACGAGACCGTTCGGCACCTCGTGGCGCGAAACCTCAAGGGGCCGGTGCGGCCGCTCTGCAAGCAACGCCGGGATGAGGTGAACGTCGCTCCACGCATTGCTCGTGCGCCCTTGCGACACGAACGCCGCTGACTCGGTGAACGGCAGCAGCGCCGCCGCGAGCTCGTCACTCGTTTGGCACACGGTCGTAACGCCGACACCTCGCGTCACCGCCCAACCGGATGCGGTTGCCTTCACCGAGAGGAAGCGGCTCAGTGTCGAAGCGAGACGGGCAACGACGAGACGAGCATGCGCGCGGGTCAGCACGGGATCGGCCCACGCCGTCCGTGCTGACCCGCATGCACCGCACATCAGAGCATCACGTCGCCGCTGTTCGGACCAAGGGTCTGACCGATGTACAGGTCCCCGAAGGGGGTTGACGCGAGCATGACGATCGTCGGGGCGACCTCGTCGACCGTCCCGAAGCGACCGAGGGGCAGCTCGGCGCGCTTCATGACCTTCCAGTCCTGGCTGATGCCCTCGACCAGCGGCGTGTCGATCGGACCGGGCGCGACGCAGTTGGCGAGCACGCCGTCCCGCGATACCTCTAACGCGAGCGACTTTGTCATGGCGATGACGCCGGCCTTGGCCGCCGCGTAGTGCGCCATGCCCGAGCCGCCCTTCTGCCCCAGCTGCGAGGCGACATTCACGATCCGGCCGCTCCCCCGGCTTCGCATCCCCGGCAGCACCTCGCGGCACAGCAGGAACACGCTCGTCAGGTCGATCGAGAGGGTCTCGTCCCACTGCGGCCGCGACATGTCTTCGAGCGGTGATTCGGTCAGGATGCCGTGGGACGTCACAAGGATGTCAATGCGACCGAGCATCCGCTCGGCGTCGCGGACCAGCGCGACGATACTGTTCTCATCCGCGGCGTCGAACGTCAGGGCGATCGGCGCATCCGCCACGTCTTCGCCCGCGCCACCGGAGCCCCCGGCGCCGCACGGCGCGGCGGCCGCGATCTCCCCGACAAGCGAGGTCACGCTCGGGCTGCGGTCAGCGATCGCGACCCTGGCCCCCGCCGCGGCCAGGTGCTTCGCCGTCGCGAGGCCGATGCCGCTCGCCCCGCCGGTCACGAGCGCCGTCCTCCCGACGAGCAGTTCGCCGGATGCATACTGAATCGTCAACGACATACTGTCAACTCCTCATCGCGATTGTCAGTGCGCCGTCAACCGTGATCGATTGGCCGCTCACGTACCCCGCGTCGGCCGACACGAGGAACGAGACAACGCTCGCGATCTCGTCGACGCGACCGACCCGGCCCCAAGGGATGTAGTCCCCCGCCGCCCGGAGCCCGTCGGGCCCGAGCGAGTTCGCGGCGTCGAGCGACTGTGGCGACTCGATGAGCCCCGGAATGATCGCATTCGCCCGGACGCCGCGCTCCGCGAGCTCGACCGCGAGGCTCCGCACGAGCCCGAGCACGCCGGCCTTGGCCGTCGCGTAGTGCGCATGCTCCTCCCAGCCGTACACGCCGCCCGCGATCGATGAGATCGCCACGATTGACCCACCGTCGCCGAGGTGCGGCACGGCCGCGCGCGCGAGGCGCATGACGCCGTGCAGATCGACTTGCAGCATGCCATCCCAGGCCTCATCGGTCATCGACTCGAACGGTGCACGCCGGAGGATGCCCGCGTTCGCGATGACGTGGTCAATGCGCCCGTAGGTGTCGAGCGCGGCCTGCGCGAACGCGTCAGTGGAAGCCGTGCTGGCGACATCGAGGTCGACCACGAGTCCCTCGCCACCGGCCGCCTCGACGGCGCGGAGCGTCTCAGACGCGTCGTGTGGATCCCCGGGGAATCGGCCGATAGCTACGCGGTGACCGTCGGCTGCGAGCCGCGCGGCGGTCGCCCGGCCGATGCCGCTCGCGGCGCCGCTGATGATGGAGACAGGCGCAGCCATCAGCTCGCCGCCCCTTCGACCGCGGGGGTCTCTTCGACGGGCACCGGAGCGACCCGCTTGGCGAACAGCATGATCAGCCCGGAGAGGAAGGTGCCGAGGGCGCCGACGAAGAACGCTGCCATCGAGAACGGAACCGCGGCGGCCGTGAGGCCGGTCAGAATAAACCCGGCGATGACCGCGCCCGGCTGGCTCATCGACCCGATGAAGGTCGAGCCGGTCGCGCGGCAGTCGGCGTCGAAGCACTCCGCCTGGAAGAACATGATCGCCGCGTAAGGGCCGAGCAGGAAGAACAGGCCGAGCATGTACGTGACGAGCACGAACGCCGGGTTCGCCGGGCCGAGCAGCATGGCCGAGAACATGACGCCGCCGAGCAGCCAGCCGCCGACGATGACGTTGCGGCGCCCGAACTTGTCGCCGAGCCACCCGTGCGTGAGGTAGCCGAGAGCTCCGACGACGTTCGAGAGCACGATCATGATGAGCGCGTTCGACGCGTCGAAGCCCTTGCCGCTCTCGAGCACGGTCGTTCCGAGCACCGAGAACGTCTGGATGCCGAACCAGTTGAAGATCCACGCGAGCGACAGCACGATCGTGCTGCGCAGGTGCTTGCCCTGGAAGATGCGGGCGAACGGCGTGTGCTTCTGCACCTCGAGGCCGACGGCCTTGGCAAACTCCTGCGCGCCGCGGTCGTCACCAGCGGCGGTGAGCTTCTTGATGTGCCGCATAGCGACGAACTGCGGGCTCTCCTTGAGGAGGAGGCACACGAACGCGACGATGGCCGCTGGTACGGTGGCGACAAGGAAGACGATGCGCCAGTTCTCGGCGCCGAAGAATGCCGTCATGATCGCCACGAATCCTGCGGCGAGGAGCGCGCCGATCGGCCACCCCGTCTGCACCATCGAGTAGACGAAGCCCTGGTTGCGCTTGATCTTCTTGTCTTCCGTGAGCGCGTAGAGCTCGTTGAGGTAGGTCGCGTTGACCGACTGCTCGGCGAGCCCGAGCCCGCTGATCGCGCGTACGCCGATCAGTGAGGCTGCACCCTGGGAAGCGGCCGTCGCGGCGGACGACGCGGCGGTGCCGCCGACCGAGATGACCATGCCCTTGCGTCGGCCAACGCGGTCGACGAGAGGGCCGACGAGGATGACGACGACGAACGTGCCGATGCTGACGAAGGTCGACACGAGCAGGGCGAAGCTCGGCTCCCAGCCGAAGCCTTCCTCGATGCGGGGCAGCAGCGTGCCGAAAAGGATGAAGTCGTAGACGGCGATCGTCCACGCGAAAAAGGCGATACCGGTAGCGCGGCGGGTCTCTTTGACCCCGACTTTGCGCAGGGCAGGAGTGTCGTTGGGCATGAGGGATTCCTTTGAGAGAAACCGTTTACGACACGCGCGGCGAGCGCGTCAGGAAGTCGGAGGCGATGCCGTCGAACGTGCTCCACGTCACGCCGTCATGTGAGTTGATGTGCTCGATGAGGCGCTCGAGCATGAGCAGGACCTGAGGGCGGCCTGAGACATCCGGATGGATCGTCATAGTGAAGACCGCGTAGTCGTTCTCGCGGTACACCCAGTCGAACTGGTCGCGCCAGAGGGTCTCGATGTCGCGTGGGCTGACGAAGCCGTGGCTGTTCGGGCTCGACTTGATGAACATCATCGGCGGAAGGTCGTCGAGGTACCAGTTCGCGGGAATTTCGACGAGGTCGGTCTCCTCGCCGCGCACGAGCGGCTTCATCCACGTGCTCGCGGGCTTGTCGTAGTCGATCTTGTCCCACGTGTCGCCGACGCGGACGTAGTACGGCTCGAAGTCGCGGTGCATGAGCGAGTGGTCGTACTTGATGCCCTGCTCGATGAGCAGCTCGTTCGTGACGGGAGAGAACTCCCACCACGGGGCCACGTAGCCGGTCGGACGCTTGCCCGACCGCGACTCGATGAGGTCGATGCAGGTCGTGAGGATCTCGCTCTCCTGCTCACGCGTCATCGCGATGGGGTTCTCGTGGCTGTAGCCGTGCACCCCGATCTCGTGACCGGATGCGATGACCCGCTCGAACTGCTCGGGGAACGTTTCAATCGAGTGGCCGGGCCAGAACCAGGTGCTTGGCAAGTCGTAGCGCTCGAAGAGCGTGTTCAACCGCGGAACGCCGACCTCGCCAGAGAAGATGCCTCGCGAGATGTCGCCGGGCGAGTCCTCCCCGCCGTACGAGCCGAGCCAGCCGCCGACGGCGTCGACATCGACGCCGAACGCTACATAGATTTCCTTGACCATGATGGTGCTCCCTTTCGGTATTGGTGGTGCTTCATTGCGAGGAGAAGAGTTCGTGGATTGCGGGACGTCGGTTCGCGGATTCTCGGGACTGCGTCTCCTTGGGTCAGGCGGGCGGCGAGGTGATGAGCCCTCGCTCGCGCAGGCGGGCGCCGACGGCGTGGGCGTCGCCACCGCCAGGGCCGGCAAGCGCGAGGGCGAGCAGCACGCGCGCCTGCGTCGCGGGAATCTCGCCGAGCGTGAGCGCGCCGGCCGCGACGGCGTCGGCCGCTCCACCGCCGCCGTATATCGGCAGCGACGGCCCCGACCCGGTGCGGCTTCCGAGCAGCACGACGACGTCGGCGGCCACGGCCCGCTCGATCGCGGCAGTCAGCGCAGCCCCCGGGTTCCCGGCGCCCGTGCCGAGCACGACGGCGCCGCGCGCACCGGCCGCGACCGCCGCGTCGAGCAGGGCGCCGTCGGCGCCCGGGTAAGCGGTGACGACGTCGACGCGAAGGTCATCAATGGACTCGCCCGGGCGCTCGACCGGTTCGGCGCGCTGCGGCGTCGAGAAATACGTCGGACGCTCGAGGACGCGACCGATGCATCCGCCGGTGATGCTCGCGAACGGCTGCGGCGCGACCGTGTCTGCCTTGCGCAGGCCAGTGGCGGCGAAGATCTCCCCGGCGAACACGGCGAGCACGCCGCGCCCGCGACTCGAGGGGTCGGCCGCGACCGCGAAGGCGTCGCGGAGGTTGCGCGGCCCGTCGGTGTCGGGCACGTCAGCGCCACGCTGCGCGCCCGTGAGCACGACGGGGCGCTCGTCGTCATGCACGGCGTCAAGAAAGGCGGCCGTCTCTTCGAGCGTGTCAGTACCGTGGGTCACCACGACGCCGTCGACGTCATCGCGCGCGAGCGACTCGGCCACCGCATCCGCGATGGCCCGTAGGTCGCCGAACCCGAGGTTGAACGAGTTCACGCTCAGCACGTCGCGTCCCTCGATCGTCACGTCGCTCGCCGCCCCATCCACGGTCGCGAGGAGGGCCGCCGACGAGTCGCCCGCCCGCGAATCGCCCGACTCGGTTCGACGCGAGGCGATCGTGCCTCCCGTCCCGAGCAGTACGAGATGCGCCATTGCTGATCCTTTGCCTTGAACCGGCCTCCATCGGGAGGTTGCGGACACTCTTGCAGAACACAATCGATTAACGCAATCGTTAAACGCAATCGATTGTGTACCCGTCCGGTTATGTCCACCCGTCAGCGCCAGGTCCCGCTGGCGGGTGCGCGACGCCGTGATGCGACACAATGGGCGCGTTCTTCGAGGAGCTCCGTGACAACACCATCAAGCCGCCGGCCCATCACCCAGCGCGGCATCGCCCAACTGGCTGAGGTCAGCGTGACGACGGTGTCGCGCGTTCTCTCGTCCGACGGCGACGAGAGCCTTCAATGGGCATCGCCGGGCAAGGTCGCGCTGATCCGCGAAATCGCTGAGCTGCACGGCTATCGCCGCAACCCGCACGCCGCGAGCCTGCGCACGGCGAGGTCCAACCAGATCGGCGTCATCGTGCCGCGTCTGCAGGACTACGTGCTCGCGACGATCTACGAGGGCATCGACGAGGCCGCCACCGAACAGGGCATCTCGACCTTCGTCACGAACTCGCTCGATGATGTTGCCAAGCAGCGCACGCGCACGCAACAGATGCTCGACCGCCGCGTCGATGGCATCATCTTCGGCGACGCGCACCTCGACGACCCGTTCCTCGAGGAGCTCGCCGAGGACGGCGTGCCATTCGTGCTCACGTCGCGCCGCAAGCCGCCCTTCGTGAGCGTGACCTGCGACGACTACGAGGGCGGCCGGCTCGTCGGCCAGCACCTCATCGAGATCGGGCGCACCGACGTGCTGATCCTCGCGGGGCTCGCCTTCGCGTCGACGGCGCGCGACCGCACCCAGGGGCTCGTCGATCGGTTCCGAGAGGCGGGCATCGACGTGCCGCAGGATCGCATCATCTTCCGCGGCTTCGACGCGGCGGCCGGCCGCGAGGCGACCGTCGAGGCACTCGCGGCCGGGATCACGCCAAACGCGGTCTTCGCGACCAACGACTTCGCCGCCATTGGCGGGCTCGGCGTGCTTATCTCTGCGGGGTACTCCGTGCCGGAGGACGTGGCGCTCGTCGGCTACAACGACACGCCGCTCGCCGAGTCGGTCGGTATCCCACTCACGACGATCCGCTCGCCGATGCACGAAATGGGGCGCGAGGCGCTGCTGCGACTCACGAAGCTCATCGCCGGCGAGGCACAGGAGGCGACGACGCTGCCGCCCGAGCTCCTGGTCCGCGCGTCGACCACGGTTCGCTGAGTCCCCGCGGTGGCGGGCCGCGCCGCGCACCGCGCGCCATTCGCGCGCGAGCACGCCCGCCATCGACGTCACCGCTCGGACGCGCGGCCGGTGAATCATCGCACCGCGTCATATGACGGCAGATGAACCGTGCCCTGTTGCGCGCCCGCGCGCGTTCGTAAGCTCAGCGCATCCGTAGACGCAAGGGATCGCTAATGTCAAGCACACTTCCACTCACCGAACGACTCGACGCAGGGCCTGTTATCTGCGCTGAGGGTTTCCTGTTCGAACTCGAGCGCCGCGGCTATCTCGCCGCGGGCGAGTTCGTGCCCGAGGTCGCCCTCGAGCACCCGGACGCACTTCGCCAGCTCCATCTCGATTTCCAGCGCGCCGGCTCCGACGTCGTCGAGGCCTTCACGTACAACGGCCACCGCGAGAAGATGCGCGTGATCGGGAAAGAGGATTTGCTCGAACCGCTCAATCGCGCGGCGCTGCGCATCGCCCGCGAGGTCGCCGACCGCGTGCGCGGCAATCTCGTCGCCGGCAACATCTCGAACACGAACGTTTGGGAGCCGACCGACGCCACCAAGCAGCGCGAGGTGCGCGGCATGTTTGAGGAGATGGTCGGCTGGGCCGTCGAGGAGGGTGCCGACCTCATCATCGGCGAGACGTTTTATTTCGCGGGCGAGGCCCTCACGGCGCTCGAGGTCGCGAAGTCGTCTGGCCTGCCCGTCGTGCTGACACTCGCGCCGATGGCGGCGAACGAGCTCGCCGAGGGCGAAGGAATCGTCGAGACGGCGCAGCGCCTCGAACAGGCCGGGGCGGATGTTGTGGGCCTGAATTGCTTCCGGGGACCCGCGACCATGCTCCCGTGGCTCGAGAGGATCCGCGCGGCCGTGTCGTGTCACGTCGGCGCCCTGCCGATCCCATACCGCACCACCGACGAGGAGCCAACGTTCTTTAATTTGCACGACCACGGCGCGACGGTGCACGCGCCGCACGGCCGTGCCTTTCCGACCGCGCTCGACCCGTTGCAGACGAACCGTTACGAGATCGCCGCCTTCGCGAAGCGAGCGCACGCGCTCGGCGTGAACTATCTCGGAGTCTGCTGCGGCGCATCCCCAATGCTCATTCGTGAGGTCGCCGAGGCGGTCGGCCTGACGACCGAAGCGAGCCGATTCTCGGAACGCATGGAAAACCACTTCATGTACGGCACGAACGAGCGGCTGCCCGAGAACATCGTCGCTCTCGGCGCGACCGCCTGAGCGCCCCGGCGCCGGCCGACCCGCCGGACGTCGCCGGCGCCGCGCCCACGAATCCTGAGCGACGCCCCGAAGCTCACGTCGACCGGTCGACTACGTTGAGGCGAGGCGGGTCGCCACCCGACCGGCCCCGCCCCAACGTCGAGCTTCCGAGGGATGCACCGGCATGAGCAGCACGAACGAAGGAGCGCGGCCGACGGCCTCGCCGGCCGTGAGCGTGCGCTCCGTGGCAACCGCCGTGCCGCCCACCGCCCTGGAGCAGGGCGCCGTGCGCGACCTCTTCGCCGACCAGCCGGACATCTCGCCGCTCGCCCGGCGACTCATCCGGTCGGTGTTCAACAGCTCCGCGATCGAGCGGCGCTACACGCCGATCGGCGAGCTCGCCGGTCGCGCCGACGCGGACACCTCGTCCCCGCCGACGTTCTACGACGCGACGACGGGCACGATCCTCACCCCGTCGACGGGCGTCCGCAACGCCGAGTACGAGCGCTCGATCCGTCCGCTGTTGCGCGACGCGGCGGAGCGCGCGCTCGCCGCCGCGCCGGAGCTCGACCGCGCCGACATCACTCACGTGGTGACTGTCTCGTGCACGGGCTTCTTCGCACCCGGTCCCGATTACGTGCTCGTGCGCGACCTCGGCCTCGCCCCGTCGACCCGCCGGCTGCACATCGGCTTCATGGGCTGCTACGGCGCGTTTCCGGCGCTGCGTGCCGCCCGCTCCACCTGCATCGCCGAGCCGGACGCCACCGTACTGGTCGTTTGCGCCGAGCTGTGCTCCCTCCACCTGCGCTCGTCGGACGACCCCGACGCCATCGTCGCGTCGTCGGTGTTCGGCGACGGCGCGGCCGCCGCGATCGTCACGGCACGGCCGGTGCCCGCCGGTGCGACGGTGCTCGAGATGGATGCGCTCGAGACCGTGCTCACCGACGACGGCGAGGCCGACATGGCCTGGACGATCGGCGACCTGGGTTTCGAGATGGTGCTCTCGAGCTACGTGCCCCGCATCCTCGAGGCGCGTATCGCCGAGGCGCTGCGTCCCCTGCTCGAAGCGGGCACGGGAGCACGCGATGCGGCAGCCTGGTCGGGCATCGAACGGTGGGCCGTCCACCCCGGCGGGCGGGCGATCCTCGACCGGGTGCAGCGCGCGCTCGGGCTCAGCGACGAACAGCTCGCGCCATCACGCGACGTCCTGCGCGACTACGGCAATATGTCGAGCGCGACCGTGCTGTTCATCCTGGAGCGCCTCCTGCGCAGCGACGACGCCGAGACCGGGGGCGGAGCCGACCCGGCGCCCGAGCGCGTCGCGGCGATGGCGTTCGGCCCGGGCCTCACGGTCGAGTCGGCGCTCTTCACGAAACGGGTCATGCGGTGACGGGCGCCACTCTCGCGCGGCGCGACACCGAAGCGCGCGAACGCATGGACGACCCCGACTGCGACAGCGTCCTGCTCGAACGCACGTACCGGCAGTTCGCCGCCATCAACCGGCTCGTGTCGGGATGGCGGCGTGTGTACCGGACACGGATTCGGCCGCGACTCGGCTCCGGCCGCCGCGCGACGCTGCTCGACATCGGCTTCGGCGGCGGCGATATTCCCCGGGCCATCGCGCGCTGGGCAGCCCGGGACGGGCTCGGCCTCGACATCACCGCGATCGACCCGGAGCCGCGGGCCATTCGCTACGTGCGCGGACTGCCTGACGCCGGGGTGAGGTTCGAACGCGCGACCAGCGCCGAGCTCGTCGCTCGCGGCGAGCGGTACGACATGGTGATTTCGAACCACCTGCTGCACCACCTCGACGATGACGAACGCGTCGACCTCCTGCGGGACAGCACGACCCTCGCGCGCGAAGTGAGCATTCACAATGACCTCGCGCGGGCCCGTCTCGGCTACGCCGCCTTCGCCGTCGCGACGCTGCCGCTGCGCGGGCGGTCGTTCGCGCACGACGACGGTCTCCTGTCGATCCGCCGCAGCTACCGGCGAGATGAGCTGCGGGCGATCGTGCCGCCGGGGTGGCGGGTCGAGTCGATGTTCCCGCAGCGCCTGCTGCTCACGCACGAGGGAGCAGCGGAGTGAGGCGGCGCGCAGGGGTGACGACGCAGTGGCGGCCACGTCGGCGTCGGACCAGCCTTGGGCGCAACCGGCGACCCCGTTCGCTGACCCGCGCGCTCGTCACTGCCGCGTCCGTCGGTTACGCCGCCAACGTCGCCTTCGGCACGGCCGTCGCGAGCGGGGCGATCGACAACCGGCGCATTCGTTGGGTGCACCACGCGCTGTTCGTCGCGACGGCAACGCTCACCGCGCTGGCGATCACCGCCGGCGCGATCGCGCGTCGCCCCGCCGCCTTCGCCCTCGCCCCGTCCGCGGCGCCGCTCGCTGCGCTTCCCTTCGTCGGTGGATCGCTCCGTCGACACGCGCTCGTCGGCGGCGCCGCGGCGCCGGCGTTCGCGGCCGCCCTGGTACTGGCATGGAGGAGGTACTGATGGAGTTGCTCGACGCGGTGCGCCGACGCCGAACCACCAATGGCGCATTCCTCCCCGAACCGGTGACCGAGGAGCATCAACGGCTGCTCATGGAGGTTGCAAGCCGTGCGCCCTCGCAGCTCAACAGTCAGCCGTGGCGCTTCGTGCTGATCGAGGAGCGCGAGACCATCGAAGCGATCGCCGGGATCAGCGGCAAAAGCATGACGGAGGCGATGTCGAACGGCACCTTCTTCGAGCGGTACAAGCCCTACTTCCGTTTCAGCCGGGCCGAGATGGAGCGGCGACGCGATGGGATGCTGTTTGACCGTCTCCCCGGCCCGCTGCGGCCGTTCACAGGCCAGGTCTTCACGTCTCGCGGCCAGAAGCTCATGAACACGCTCCGCGTGCCGCAGAGCCTCGGCGAGCAGAACCGCAAGCTCGTCGCGGGCTCGCCGCTACTGCTCGGCGTGATGCTCGACCGGTCCGAGTACCGCCCGGGCGAGCTGTCGGCGTTCTACTCGCTGTTCAGCATGGGCGCCGCGATGGAGAACATCTGGCTCACCACCGTCGAACTCGGCATGGGCATCCAGTTCATCTCGTTTCCCATGGAGGTACCGGGACGGTGGGATGAGATCATTCGGATGCTCGAGGTCCCGGACGACCTCGAGCTCATGGCCGTCTACCGCCTCGGTTATCTTCCGGCGGAGCAGCGGCGCCCCGCAATCGACTGGTCGAGCCGCGAGCGCAAGCTCCCCTCGCAATACGTGTTCCGCGGCACCTGCGCGACGCCGCAGCGCGGCTGGGACGATCCGGAGGCCGGCGAGCCCGTGTGAGCTCGCCGACGAACGTGGCGGGGTGACCGGGCGACGGCAGCGCGTGCGCGGCGCCCGCGCACGCTATTGCGCCGTCACGGCGGCCACCACCAACACGAAGGCCACCACGATGATTGCGACCCGCAGGTAGTGCAGGCGATCCCACTTCCGGTACTGCTCCCGCCAGTCAGCGGGATGCGACTCGGCCGTCCACGCGGCCGAGCGGTTGTTGATCGGGACGAGGAAGACGACGGACATCACCACGCTGATCGCCAGCAGTGCGGCAGCAAGGACTACCCCGGTGGCCGCCGCCGTGCCCCACGTGAATGCCGTGAGCGCCACGGTGAGCAGCAGCGAACCGACGTACCAGAACGGCATGACACCGCCGAGCATCCGCGCGCTGTCGGCCCGCGCGGCGATCGACGCACCCGCGGGCAGGCGCAACACGATGCGGTTCAGGACAACCGCTACAGCGAGTTCGACGCCGACCATGAGCCCCACGACGGTCGTCGTGGCGATGGTGAGGAGTGACAGCATGGCGGCCGCCTTCCGAGTTAGCAACGCTAGCTTTCTAGCACCGCTAGACTAGGTGAGCATTGCACTTCGGGCAAGGGGGCGGGAAAGCCGATGACCGATTCGACGGCACGACGGCGACGTAGCGAGGCGCGTCGCGCTCGCATCCTCGCCGCGGCCCGGGCACGCGCCGACGCCGATGGATGGGTCGCGGTGACGACGCGGCACCTCGCCGACGCCATCGGCTACACGCAGCCCGTGCTGTACACGCACTTCCCCGCGGGCAAGTCGGAGATCATGCTGGCGGTTGCGCTGGAAGGGTACGACGACCTGACCCGGCGGTGCCGCGACGCGGTCGCAGGCAACCGCGGGCGACCCGCGATCGAGGCCGTCGCGACCGCCTATCTCGACTTCGGGCAGGCGCATCCCGCGGTTTACGAGGCGATGTTCCAGCAGGCGATCGACGCGAGGTTCGCCAGCGGTGACACGCCGCCGGCACTGCGCACGGCCTTCGAGACCCTCGCCGCAGCGATCGGTGATCAGGGGGACGGCACGATCACGGAGGTCTTCTGGGCGGCCCTGCACGGCATCCATCTGCTGGAACGCGCCGGCCGTCTGCGTCCCGAGCACCGAGCCGATCGCGTCACCGAGCTCAGCGCTCGTTTCGCGCCGTAGCGTGGCCAAGGCCACCGGCCTCCACGACGGATCGTCCTCCCGTCACGACACCGGTGTACCGGCGGGTACATCTCGGTGTCGCTCGGTCCAACGCACGAGCTCCGCCGCGAGCCCCGTCGGGGCGTCGAGGTGGATGAGGTGCCCGGCCTCGGGGATCACCGCCAGCGTCGACCCGGGAATCATCGCCCGCAGCCGGTGGGCGCGGTCAACCGGGATCCAGGTGTCCTCAGCCCCCCACACGAGGTGCACCGGCTCGTCGATGCTCGCGTAGCCAGACTCGACCTCATTCGTGAACCGCTCATCGGCCGCCGCGATCTGCCGGTAGAACGCGGCCTGCCCGCCCGGTTCGATCCATGGATGCACGAGCATCGACAACGAGGCGTCGTCGAGACCGCGGTGGCTTGCGCCCCGGATGTAGGCCTCGACGGTTGCCCGGTGGATGGCCGGCGGCAGCTGCTCGAACACGGCGCTGTTCTCCCGCACGAGCTGGAAGAACGGCGAACCCCATGGCGCGAGCGCGACCACGTCGACGAGCGCGAGCGACGCGAATCGGGCGCCGTGCAGCAGTCTGGCCCGCAGCGCGACGGCGCCTCCGTAGTCGTGAGCGATCACGTGCGGACGCGCGAGCCCCCAGGCGGAGAGCAGTTCGGCGAAGAGCTCACCCTGCACGCCGAGGTCGACGGCGTCGTCGGGCGCCTTCGACGAGGCGCCGTAGCCCGGCATGTCCCACTGGTACACCGTGAAGCGGTCGGCGAGCACGGCAGCGACCGGGGCCCACAACTGCTGCGACCACGGCGTCCCGTGTAGCAGGACCAGCGGTGGCCCGTCACCTCGGGAGGTCCACGCGACGGATCGGCCGCGCCAGGCGAATCGCCGGTCGAGCTGCGACGTGTGCACGTTGCCAGGTTCGCGTTCCATGCCCGGGTCTCAGCTCGTGATGTGAAAGCCGGACTCACCGCGTGGTGGCACGTCGCGCGTATCGACTCGCTCAACCATCGAGGTTGATGGCCCGTGTGCGAGCCACTGGAGCATCGCGTCCACCTGCTGGCGTTGCCCCTCCACCTGTACCTCGACCGTGCCGTCTGAGCGATTGCGGGCCGTACCGGAGACACCGAACCGAGCGGCCGCCTCGCGCGCAGCCCATCGGAATCCGACGCCCTGCACGACCCCGTGCACGACGACCTCGACGCGGCGCACGCCGTCATCCTCAGCCAGCATGCGGTCAGTGTAGGCGCTCGGCACTGCGTCCAGACACGTCAACCGCCACAACCACGGAAGGCCATATGGAATATCCGAGGCCGGTCAGGAACCGGTCGGGTTGTACTCAGTCGGCCCCACCAAGATGAATGACATGCCCAATCCGATCCAGATCCAGAAGTACCTCGGCGGCATCGACTACCCCGCCTCGAAGCAGACCATCGTGGACTCGGCGAAGGAGTCTGGCGCCGACGACGATGTCCTCGAAGCCCTCAACGCCATCGAGGACAAGCAGTACGAGGACCCGACGGAAGTGAGCTCCGCGGTCATGTGACCGCCCCTCAACTACACCGGGTGCGCTCGCGCCTCCACCGCACGACACGCCACACGAAGAAAGGTTCTTCCTATGCCTCAGGCCATCGAAACCATCGACGTCAACGTCCCCGTCTCCGTCGCCTACAACCAGTGGACCCGCTTCGAAGATTTCCCGCAATTTCTTGACGAGGTCGAGTCCGTGCGCCAAGTCACCGACGTGCTGACCGAGTGGACCGTGGAGGTCGGCGGCAATCGCCGTACGTTCGAGGCGCAGATCACCGAGCAGCACCCCGACGAGCGTGTCGCGTGGACCAGTACGGGCGGCGAAGCCGACCACGCTGGTGTCGTCACCTTCCACAAACTGAGTGACTCCGAGACGCGCGTGACCGTGCAGATCGACTGGGAGCCAACGGGGCTTCTCGAGAAGCTCGGCTCGACCCTCGGGGCCGACAACCATGCCGTGAAGAAGAGCCTCAAGCACTTCAAGGAGTTCGTCGAGAAGTACGGACAGAGCGGCGAGGGCTGGCGCGGCGACGTGCAGTAGCGTCATCGACTCAGCCCGACGACAGGGCCACTGATGACGTGGCATTCGGGCGGAGACGCGCGGGGTGGTTCTCTACCGAGAACCACCCCGCTTTGTTCGCGATGATGTCGCAGCACGATTGAGCGAAGGACCACATGTCGATCTCTCCAGGCGACCCCGGCCAGTTCCCAGGGCCGGGTGCCCCACAGGTGCCCCACGCACGGCTCGACCGGCGCCAGGTCGTGTCCGGTTTCCTGTTCGGGTGCGGCATAGCGGCGTCGGTGATCGATCTATTCATTTTCCACTTGGTGCTGCAATGGCACCACTTCTACGATCGGTCTACTCCTGAGGTCGCCTTGATTGCCGACGGATTCTTTCATGCCTTCGGCTGGTTCATCACCGTGGCGGGGCTCTTCCTGCTGGCGGATGTCCGACGTCGGTCAGGGATCAATTGGCGGCGCTGGGCCGGAGCGACAGCCACCGGGGTTGGCCTCTTTCAACTGTTCGACGGCGTCGTCAATCACAAGGTGCTTCGCATCCACCAGATCCGTTACGACGTCGACGTATTGCCGTACGACGTGGTGTGGATCGGCTCCGCACTGATAATCCTGGCCGTCGGGTCATTCGTCCTCTGGCGCACCCGCCCCCGGGAGGCGCGAGCGACGACGCGCGGCCGGGAAGGCACATGAACCGTCAGGGCGCCTCTGCCCACGGTTCACATCACGGATCTGAAGCGTTGACGTGGGTCGTCTTCGACTCCTTCATAATCACCGTGCTTGTGGTGATGGCGGTCGGCTATGCCGTCGCCCTCAGGGTCTCGCGAGGTCGTGGGTCTTGGCCGGTTTACCGAACGACGCTCTGGTACCTCGGCGTCGCGTGCCTTGGTGTCGGGCTGATCGGGCCGATCGCCTCCGCGGGGCACACGAGTTTCACCGCGCACATGTTTGTACACCTGCTGGTGGGCATGGTCGGCCCGCTCCTCCTTGTCTTGGCCGCTCCAGTCACTGTCGCGCTGCGTGCCTTGCCCCTGACTTCGGCCCGCTGGCTGAGCCGTACGCTTCGTAGCCTCCCGGTTCGAATCATCACCCACCCGCTCAGTGCCGTTCTGCTCAACGCCGGCGGGCTCTGGCTGCTGTACACGACCGATCTCTATCACGCGATGCACAGCTCCGTGCCCGTGCACGCGCTCGTCCACCTGCACCTTTTCCTGGCCGGTTACGTCTTGACCGCCTCGCTCGTGGGCGTCGATCCCGCTCCACACCGAGCGTCGATGCGAATGCGATCGGCAGCCCTGATCCTTTTCATCGCCGCGCACCAGATCCTGGCGAAATGGCTGTATGCGCACCCACCAGACGTGGTCGGGCGCGCTGACGGAGAACTCGGGGCGCAACTGATGTACTACGGCGGAGATGTCGTCGACGTGAGTTTGATCGTCCTGCTGTTCGCCGGTTGGTACGCCGCCACCCGGCCACGCGTCACGAGAGCTGCACGATGGCCTGCCGAGCATCCTCAAGACCGCTTCGGATCGCCCCGACGATGAACCCGCCCCACCCGTTCGCAATGTCGGATCCGGGCGAAGCCGACACCGTGGTGCGGTGCCTACAGCTCGGCCAGCGACGCGACGCTAGGGCCCTGTATGGCCGGCGACTCTTGCCTCGCCGGCCGGAACTCCTCGACACCGCTGTACGTCATACTGATGTCGCCCGCACCGGAGCGGGCGACAAGGGAGAACCGTCATGACCGACACCACGGCAGAGCAGCACCCGAGCCGGGCGCTCGGTGACGCCCCACGCGCCGACGATGGCCACTATGGGCCGGGAAGCGTCAGCTGGCGGGTCTTCGCCGACCCGGCGTCCGGAATCGGGGGGAAGACGGCCCTGTTCCTCCAGATGCTCGACGCGGGCATGATGACGCACTTCGAACGGGTCTCCTCGACGTCGGAGGGGCCGGAGGCGATGGCTGCCCGCTTCGACCGCACCTCCGCCTACCTGCGCGACGCGGTTTTCGCCGACAGGGCGCACGCGGAGGCTGCCGCTAAGCACGTCGATATGCTCCACGAGCGCGCGACCTGGACCGATCCGAAGGACGGCCACGTCGAGATCGCGAAGGTGCCCGAATGGCAGCGCTGGACGTGGTGGACCTACATCTGGTCGGCAGTGCGCGGCTACCAGGAGTTCGGGCCGGAGCCGCTGTCGACCGCCGACGCCGACCAGCTCGTGGTCGAGTCGCGGATCGGGGCGGAGCAGCTGAAGGTGCCCGGACCGTTCTTCGAGACCTTCGCGGAGCTCGACGCGTACATCAACTCGGCACTGACCTCGAAGGCCCTCGTCTATCCCGCGGCGCTGGTGGCGCACACCCTGCGCCGCCCGGAGGTCAAGGGCCTGCTCGCCCGCTGGGGTGCGAAGAAGCTCATCGACGGCATGGTCTACCTGATGCCGACGGATGCCCGACTCTTCTTCGCGATGGAGGACCGTACCAAGCGGCAGCTCGAGAGCGGCAGGGCCTGGACGAAGCGCATCGTGAAGCTCAGCCGGGGGAACAAGTCCGCCGAGGAGCTCATCGCGACGATGATCGGCGACTCCGAGAAGCACCCGTACCGGAAGGTGCGGGCGAGGGTCGCCGCCGCATCCTGAGACGCCGTCGCCGCCCCGTGGGGCGGCGGTTCAGCGCGCCTTCCGCAGCAGATCACGCAACGAGACCGCCGGGTCGGCCAGCTGGGCCGCGGTGAGAGGGATGCGCTGATCGATCAGCCGCCGGGAGGCGCGCACCGCGTTCGAGTCGTCAATGCTCGCCGCCCCGACGAGCGCCGCGCCGTCGAGGCGGAACACGGCAGCCGGTCGGCCCGGCTCGGCCCATCGCACGACCTCCGTGCCCTCGCCGACGAGCCGCCCGGTGACCTCGAGGTGGATGCCGTATCGATCGGACCAGTACCAGCCCGCGCCCCGGAGGGTCGGCTGTGAGGCGCTGAGGATGTCGGCGGCAACAGCGCGCCCGTCCAGTTCGGCCGCCTCCCAGTGCCCGATCGGCGCCGCGACGGAGCCATCGGGCCCGCGACGCCTCGTCGCATCGCCGGCGGCCCATACGCCCGCGACCGAGGTTCTGCCGGCCCCGTCGACGATGATCGCGTCGTCGATCTCCGCGCCGGCGGATGCCGCGAGCGACGTGTCGATCGCGATCCCGGCGCCGACGACGACGGCGTCCACCGCGATTGACGAGCCATCGTCGAGCCGGGCGCGGACGCGGACGCCCTCGACCGCCGCATCGACAACCGACCCGACGCGCACGTCGACGCCGTGCGCCGCATGCATCCCGTGCAGGTACCCAGCAAGGGTGCCGCCGAGGACCCGGGAGCCCGGCACGGGGTTCCGGTCGACAAGAACGACCTGCGCGCCGAGCTCGACGAGGCCCGAGGTCAGCTCGGCACCGATGAAGCCCGCACCGACAACGAGCACCCTCGCCCCCGGTGACACTGCCGCGCGCAACCGTACCGCGTCTCGGTAGCCGCGCAGCACCCCGACAATCGGAAGGTCACCGCCCGGGAACGAGGGCGATCGGGCCTGCGCCCCCGTGGCGAGCACGATCGCCTCGGCCTCGAGCACACGTCCGTCGGAGAGCGTCACGCTGCCGGTCGCGCCCCCAGGAGCCTCGATCCCGGTGGCACGTACATCGGCGACCACCTCGATGTCTTGCCCGGCGTACTCGTCCGCCGTCGCGAAGGCGAGCGAGGCGAGGCTCGCCCCCTCGACGAACGCGGCCTTGGACAGCGGTGGGCGATCGTAGCAGAGCGGCTCGCTCTCGACGATCCGGATCGAGCCCCCGAAGCCGCCGGCGCGAAGCTGCCGGGCGGTCGTCACGCCGGCGATGCCGCCGCCGACGATGACGACGCTGGCCGCCGCGGTCACGCGAGACGTGATGGGTCTGGGATGAGGAGGATGCGGTCGCCGTCGATGGTCACCCGATGTGCGACGACGCCGCGGGGCGCCGGCGGACCGAGGACCTTGCCGTCCCGCAGGCAGAAGCTCGAGGCGTGCAGGGGGCACTCGACCGTGCCGTTCTCGATCCAGCCCTCCGCCAGCGAGGCGTCTTCGTGCGTGCAGGTGTTGTCGATGGCGGAGTACTCGCCGGCGCTGCGGAAGATCGCGATGTCGTCGACCGTCCCCGTCGTCGCGCGCGGCACCACGATCGCGTCCTCGTCCTCGATGTCGCCGACCTTCGCGACGGGTATTCCCTCAGCCACCTGGTTCCTCCCGATCTGTTCCCCCGCGATGATCCTGCCATGCCGGCACCGTGTGCGGCGGCGAACCATTCGTGATCGAGCTCCTCCTCTTCCCCGGACCGGCTCGGCTCGGCTCGGCTCGGCACGAAGGGAGACCCTCTCTGGGCTTCGCCTACCCGCTGGCCTCGTTCGGCGTCGGAGACGAGGCCACTGGGCGAGAACGCCGAGCAGGCGCGCGCATTCCGATGTACCTCACCGATCAGCGGGCAACGCTGATCGGCGACGGGGGTTCACTGACGGTCACGGCGTCCCGGTTTGTCGGATAACCGGCTACGCCGATAGCAGTGGCCGGTTCGGAGAGTTCCGCCCCGTGGGATGTCGTCGGTTTGAACAACGAGCTTCTGGTGGATCTGAGGGGAATCGAACCCCTGACCTTCTCATTGCGAACGAGACGCGCTACCAACTGCGCCACAGACCCTTGTGCGTGCTGCCGTGGCAGCCAGACGACTATAGCGCAGGTCTCCCGGCGCGCACAAAACCGCGCGAGAGGCGCATCCCGTCGCTCCACGTCGGCGGGCGACGCTTAGCCGCCACCAAAGCCGCCGGGACCACCCGATGGTGGCGGGTCATCGGAGCCGCCCCCGGAGTTTGAATTACCCCACTGACCGCCGTTGCCGCCATCGTCGCCGTCGTTGCCGCCACCGTTCGGATTCGCGTTCTGGTTGGCGTCCTGGTTCGCGTTCTGGTTGGCGTTCTGGTTGGCGTCCTGGTTCGCATTTTGGTTGGCGTTCTCGTTGCCGTCGTCGCCCGTATCGTCGGGAGCCGGGCCGACGGTCGCCGGCGGCTGGCTCCCACCGGGTCCGGGCGAGGCCCCGCCGGTCTGCGCCGGGGGCACGTAGGTGACCCGGTTGCCGAGGTGCTCGCTCATCGCGTCTCCGACGAGCTGCGGCAACTCGATGACCGCCGCGACGAGTGCCGAGAGGTCACCGCCGTCCGCGTTGCTGCGAATGGTCGCGATGACCTCTTCGATGCGCTGGTCGGTCTCCCACTCGGAATAGGGATACTCGGACAGGATGCTGGTCGCCCGGTCGGGCAGCGACTGCGAGTAGGTCGACGTGAAGAACGAAATGGCGTCGTCGACCGCCGACTGCGCTCCGCCCGCGTCGTTCGCGAGGATCGCTGCGCTGGAGTCGTCGATGCGCGACTCCATATCGCCCTTGACACCATCCTCGGCGATGCCGTTCGACATGATAAACGCGGCCTGCACGGGATCGAGTTGGGCTTGCACCGCCTGCACCTCGGCGGTGAGCGCAACGATCGTCGGCGCCGCCGAAGCCGCCGCCTCGGCCGCCAGCACCTCGCGGCGCCAATTGGCGAAGAATCCCACCGTGAGGGGGATCACTAGCGCCATGAGCACGACGAGGGTCACGGCGACGATGAGTCCCCTCCGCGAGCGCGTCGAGTGCGCCTGGAACCGGTTCCACGGGCCGCCGCGCTGCCAGCGCGCACTCGTCGCCCCCGTGCGATCGGCCGCCTCCTCGCGACCCTCCCCGCCGAACGCGCCAGGCGTGACCTCGATCGGAGTGCCATCGACTTCGTCGAAGGGATCTCCGTTCGGTGAGGTGCTCATACTGCTCCAGGGTAGGCGAATGCTGGGCGCCTGCGCGCCGACGGCCGAGTCTACGGCACCCGGTTCCCCCGCCTAGGCCGACGCCTCGGGAGCTGCGAGTCAGCCCGCGCGACGACGCAGGGGCGACCGCAGCTGCTCGCGCTCGTCCTCGGCGACGATGCCCATTCGCTCCCACCGCGACGGCCGGGAGGCCAGGCGCCCGGGTGGCGCCTCGATCGGATCGAGGTGCACGGCGTCCGACAGCGCCTCACGCAGTATCGGCTGCGTTGAGGCCATCGACGCGTCGACCCGTCCCGCGTGCGCAACGGCCTCGCGACCGAACGTGATGACACCGGGCTGCCGGTGTGCATCCCGAATCGCCTGCTCGCTCGCACGCGCCGCGGCGCGGAGGGCCTCGATGTCGACGGCCGGCGTGTGGCGCCCGCCGTCGGGGCCTTGCGGACCGCCGCCCCAAGGGCCGTCGCCTCCCGCTCCCTGCTCGCGCAGGTACAACGGCCTCGGCACAGCCACGGGGGTCCATCCAGCTGCACGCTGCTCGGCCGGCTCGGCCGAAGCACCGTCCGCGACGTCGAACTGGTGCAGCTGCTGCGCGACGCGCGGCTGCGGGGCGGTCGTGGTCGCCGAGCCCGACGACTCGGTGCGCGTGCGGGCGACCTCGGCGTGACGCTCGCCGACGAGGCGCTGCGCGGCGGCGACACGCGCGAGCTGGTGCAGCATGGCACACGCGGCCAGCACGACGATCGCTCCGCCCACCAGCACCCACCAGTTGCCCGCCTGCGCGCCGAGCCACGCCCCGGTGCCGGCGACGGCGACACCGGCGAACATGATCGTGGTCGTCAGCAGGCGGCCCCGCCGCGTGGCAGCGGCAGCGCGTCGCCGATCGCGCTCGTCGCGCGGCATCCGCACCGCAGGCAGCGCCTTCTCCGCGGCGGCTCGGCGCTGCCGCCCGGCCTGCTCCGCGACCCGCTTCGCGTGCCGCACCCGGCGCTCCTGCTCGGCAACACCGCGCGCGCTCGTCTCGACATGCAGATCACTGGGCACCTCGGCCGTTTCCGCGAGCGCACGAAGCGCCTGCTGTAAGCGCACCGCGTTCCGCTCGGTCGACAGGTAGTTCCGTCGCCGCACGTACGACGGCACGAGATACGCGACCCACAGTCCAACCGCCATCAGCAGCACGAGGCTGCTTGCGCCTCCGAATTCCATGCCAGCCACACTAGGTACAGATGTGACGAATGTGACTGATTGAAACTCGCGTGTCTTGTGGGATTTTCCGTGGCCCTTCCGAGCGCCCAGCGGGCGAGGGAGCGCTCAACCCGTCGGCGGCCCCGCGTCACGTCGCGGCTGCGGCGTCAGTGACTGCCTCGCGCGGACCAGGTCACCCTCTGGGACCGACGCGAGCGACGGATCCGCGTGCCCAGCCCGCCACCGGTGCAGGACACCGTTCGGCACTTCCTCGCGCACGACCGCGAAGCACACGTGGTCGCGCCAATCGCCGTCGATATGGATGAAGCGCCGGCGGAGCCCCTCGTACCGGAACCCGAGCTTCTCCACGATGCGCAGCGACTTGTCGTTCTCGGGCCGTATGCAAATCTCGATGCGGTGCATCCCGATCGAGAGCAGGCAATGGTCGGCCGCGAGCGCGGTGGCGACGGTCATGACGCCGTGCCCTGCCGCATCCTTCGCGATCCAGTAGCCGATGGTGGCGCTGGAAACGGCCCCGTACGTCATGCCCGAGACCGTCAATTGCCCGACGATGCGGCCCTCGAGCAGGATCACGAACGGCAGTGTCTGGTGCTTCGCCGCCTGGCTCAGCAGCGACCGGATGCTCCCCTTGACGTCCCAGCGCCCGGTGCCTTGCGGGTTGGTCGCCTCCCACGGCTGCAGCCAGGCACGGTTCGACAGCAGCAGCGACTCGATGTCGCGCGCGTCGCGCACGTGGATGGGGCGAAGGGTGATCGCCCCATCGTGCAGCGTCGGAATCGTCGACATCGCCGTGTCAGCCGGTACGGTCGGAATACCCGCGGTCGCCGCCGGGTCCCGCGCCGACGGCCACCGGCTCGGCTGGCGAAGCGCTCGCGTCCGGCCCCCCATTGGCCACGAAACCAATGAGCCAGTCGCGAAGCTCGGGCCCGACCTCGTCGTGCCGACAGGCGAGCTCGACCACGGCCTTGAGGTATTCGAGCTTGTTGCCAGTGTCGTACCTTGAGCCGCGGTGCACGACGCCGATGACGCCGCCCGCGTCGGGCGCGCCGGCCAGCGCCTGCAGGGCGTCGGTGAGCTGGATTTCGCCGCCGCGACCGGGCTGCGTGCGCTCGAGCACCTCGAACACCTCCGGGCGCAGCAGGTAGCGCCCGATGATGGCGAGCCGCGATGGCGCCTCGGCTGGGGTGGGTTTCTCGACGAGGCGCGTGACGCGCACGAGGTCGTCGTCGGCGCCCGGCTCGTGCGCGACGACGCCGTACGACGACACCTGCGACTCTTCCACCTCCATGAGCGCGATGACCGAGGCCTTCGTCTCGTGGTGCACCTCGATCATGCGCCGCAGCAGCGCGCCGCCGTCGTTGATGATGTCGTCGCCGAGCAGCACGGCGAACGGCTCGTCCCCCACGTGCATCTTCGCCCGGAGCACGGCGTGCCCGAGGCCAAGCGGATCCCCCTGGCGCACGTAGTGCACGTCGGCCAGCTCGGTCGACGCGCGGACGCGCTCAAGGTTGCCGACGGCCCCGCGCTCGAACAGGGCGGCCTCGAGCTCGGCCACCCGATCGAAATGGTTCTCGAGCGGCGCCTTGTTGCGACCCGTGATCATGAGGACGTCGCCGAGGCCGGCCGAGACCGCCTCTTCGACGACATACTGGATCGCGGGGCGGTCGACGACCGGCAGCATTTCTTTCGGAATCGCCTTCGTGGCCGGCAGAAATCGCGTACCGAGACCGGCAGCGGGAATGACCGCCTTTGTCAGCGTTTGGGGCATGGCCACGATGGTAGTGCGCACGAACGGCGACGCGTGACGCCTACCCTGGTTGCCATGACCGACAACGCCGTCGCCCGTAAAAGCGCCATCCGTGCCGAGGTTCGCCGACGGCGGCGCGCCCGACCGCAGGCCGAACGCGACGCGGCCGACGCCGCGATCGCTCGGCACGGCCTCGAACTGGCCAGCGAGTTGAGGGCCGAGTCGGTGGCGCTCTACCTCTCCACCCCGACCGAACCGGGCACGCGCGGCCTCATTGCGGCGCTCGACAACGAGGGCATCCGCGTGCTGCTCCCCCGCCCGACCCTCGACGGCGGGCTCGAGTGGGTGTGCTCGGGCGGCGGCGAGCTGATGACGCCCGGGCTCGGCACACCCGAGCCGATCGGAGCAGCCCTCGCCGGCGACCCGCTCGGCGACGCCGATCTCGTGTTCACGCCCGCGTCGGCCGTCGACCGCCACGGCGGGCGACTCGGCTGGGGCGGCGGCTACTACGACCGCGCGCTCGTAGGTATCCGGCCGGTGGATGCTGTGGCCGGCGGCACGGAACCGGTCCGCGCCCCCATCGTCACGATCGTCTTCGACGACGACGTGCTCGATTCGGTGCCGACCGAGCCGCACGACGTGCCGATCGACGGGGTGCTCACGCCGTCCGGCCTGCTTCGCTTCGCTCCGGGTTGACCCCACGGGCCGAGCCCAGCTGCCACCGCACGCACCACGGGCCCGGCTCCACGCAGGAGCCGGGCCCGAGCGGCCGTCGCCGGGGGAAACTACTCGCTCGAACCGGCCGGCGTCGACGTCTCAGCCGCCTCGGCGGCCTCGATGGCCTCTGCCTCTTCGAGCGTGACGACCGGGTACACGCCGTTCTCGTCGTGCACCTCACGGCCCGTGACGGGCGGGTTGAACACGCACGCGACACGCAGGTCGGTGCGGGGGCGCACGCGGTGCCGGTCATGGTCGTTGAGCAGGTAGATCGAGCCGGGGCGAAGCTCGTACACCTCGCCCGTGCCGAGGTCTTCGATCTCCCCTTCACCCTCGATGACCCAGACGGCCTCGATGTGGTTCTGGTAGCAGAACTCCGACTCGGTACCCGCGTACAGCGTCGTCTCGTGCAGCGAGAACCCCACGCGGTCGCGCGCGAGGATGATGCGCTTGCTGCGCCAGTTCTCGGTCTTGATATCGGCGGCCGTGTCGGTGATCTCGTCAAGCGTCCGAACGATCATGGTGATCCTCTCGTTTCCGCCTCGGAGCTACGCCCCGAGGACCTCTGCGACGGCGGCGTCGATGATGTCGAGGCCGCGATCGAGCTGGGCATCCGTGATGGTGAGCGCTGGCATGAGCTTGAGGACCTCGCCCTCCGGCCCGGAAGTCTCGATGAGCAGGCCGCGTTCGAATGCCCCGCGGGCGACCGCGTCGGCCTGCGCGCCGGTGGGCAGCTGCAGGCCTCGGGCCAGGCCCCGGCCTTTCGCGACGAGCTGCCCCTCACCGTCGGCGTCAGTGTGCTTGGCGACGAGGGAGTTCCAGCGCGACTCGACTCGAGCCCCCTTCTCGAGGGTCGAGCGCTCGAGCGTGTCGTCGCGCCAGTACTCGTTGATCGCCGCGCTCGCCGTCGCGAAGGCCGGTGCGATGCCCCGGAACGTACCGTTGTGCTCGCCTGGCTCCCAGATGTCGAGGTCGGGCCGCACGAGCGTGAGGGCCATCGGCAGTCCGGATGCGCCGATCGACTTCGAGAGCGTGACGATGTCGGGCACGATGCCCGCCTCTTCGAAGCTGAAGAACCCGCCAGTACGACCGCATCCCATCTGGATGTCGTCGACGATGAGCAGGATGTCGTGCCGCTTGCACAGGTCGGCCAGTCCTCGGAGCCACTCGGCCCGCGCCGCGTTGATGCCTCCCTCGCCCTGGACGGTCTCGACGATCACGGCGGCCGGGGTGTTGAGCCCGCTCCCGCTGTCGCCGAGCAGGCGCTCGAGGTAGAGGAAGTCCGGGTAGTCCCGGTTGAAGTAATCGTCGTACGGCATGGGGGTCGCGTGCACGAGCGGCACGCCCGCCCCGCCTCGCTTGAGCGAGTTGCCCGTCACCGAGAGGGCGCCGAGCGTCATGCCGTGGAACGCGTTCGTGAAGTTGACGACTGATTCGCGACCGGTGACCTTGCGCGCGAGCTTCAGCGCAGCTTCCACGGCGTTCGCCCCGCCGGGGCCGGGGAAGACGACGCGGTAGTCGAGGTTCCGTGGCTCGAGAATCACCTCGCTGAACGACTGCAGAAATTCGCGGCGCGCTGTTGTGAACATGTCGAGCGAATGGATAACGCGGTCGTCTGCGAGGTATCGCAACAGCACATCCTTGAGCACGGGGTTGTTGTGCCCGTAGTTGAGCGCACCGGCTCCGGCGAAGAAGTCGAGGTATTCGTTGCCGTGCTCGTCGTACATGACGCTGCCGACGGCGCGATCGAATACCACGGGCCAGGATCGTGAGTAGCTGCGAACTTGCGACTCGAGATTCTCGAAGATGCTGAGGTCGGTCAGTTCCGAATTTGCGAGGGCGATAGGGGCCTCCTCGGGCTCTGTCGTGGGAGGCGCTCCATCAGCGGCACGCGCGCGCCCACGGGTTGCCCGAGCGCCGCTCGGGCGCTCGGGGCTGGGAGCGGCTCCCAGACGTGTCGTTCTGTATCGGCGTCGTTCTCGGCGTTGGCCTGGAGTCGCTCAGCGGGCCGGAAGGGGGCCGATGATGTGCAGCCGCTCGGCGTCGTGCGAGTCGGGAAAGTGCTCTTCCTCGAAGAGCTCCTCCGTGACGAGCTTCGTGCCCCAGCGCTTGGCCAGGCTGCCGAAGAGATTGCGTGATGCCGTGTTCTCGGCGGTCACCGTCGTTTCGATAAAGCGAATCGGCGCTTCGCTGTTCACGTTCGACATGACGAGATCATCGACGAGGCGGCTCGCGAGGCCCTCGCCTCGGTGGCTCGCGTCGACCGCGACCTGCCAGATGAACAGCCTTTCCGGGTCTTCCGACCTTCGGTAGCCGAGAACGAATGCGACGACCTCGTCGTCCTGCACCGCGACGCGGCACGTGTCCGCGAAATCACGGACGAGGAGCAGGTACATGTACGACGAATTCAGGTCGAGTTCGTCCGTACCCTTCGCGACGCGCCACACGTCGGCGCCGTGCTCCACAGTCGGGGTGATGATTCGCGTTCCCGTAGAGCGCGAATCCTGACGTTTATCTTCAAGGAGAGTAAACATGACTTTATCAACGATATCGAGCCTTCCTGAGACTCCCAAGTGATCGGCGCGTCGCGCACGATGCTGCGGATCGCAGCGGTGGGCCTCGGGCTGCAGATGCCGGGCGAGGCGGCCTCGGGCGGATCGTACTCGTCGCCCGTGTGGTTGTGACGCGGCACGCAACGCGTACCATATTGAACTTGGAAAGTGAGTCACATGCCCAAGTACTCGTACCGTTGCACCGCATGCAGCAACGCCTTCGATATCCATCAGTCCTTCAGCGATGCGTCGCTGACCCTCTGCCCTGAGTGCGGCGGCCAGTTGCGCAAGCTGTTCGGCGCGGTCGGCATCGCGTTCAAGGGTTCCGGTTTCTACCGAAATGACCACGGAGCCGGCGCCAAGAAGCCCGCTTCGAGCACCACGGAGTCCGGGGCGAACGAGACCGGCTCGTCGTCAGACGCAGCGGCACCGTCGGCTCCGGCGAGCACTCCCCCGGTGAGCACTCCCCCGGCACCCGCCGCAGCCGGCGGCGCGTCAACGTCCGCAACCGCGTAATCGCGCATCGGTCGTCCGTGGCGGACCTCCGCCCCCGCACCGCAGCCGGTTCACCGTCCCGATCCGACTGATCGAAAGAGGGAGCGCCGTTGAAGGGCTTCAAGGACTTCATCATGCGCGGCAACGTGATGGACCTCGCCGTGGCAGTCATCATCGGCGGCGCGTTCACGGCGATCGTCGACGCGCTCGTCGCCGGCATCTTCAACCCGATCATCGCGCAGCTGTTCCAGGCCGACAACATCGCCAACGCCACCGTCTCGATCGGCGCCATCGACCTCGGCATCGGCCTGGTGATCGCTGCCGTCATCAACTTCTTCCTCATCGCGGCGATCGTGTACTTCTGCCTGATCCTGCCCGTCAACGCTCTTCAGAAGCGCGGGTACCAGCTCAAGCACGGCGGGCCGCAGCCCCGTCCCGAAGCGGCACCGACCGAGACCGACCTGCTCGCAGAAATTCGCGATCTCCTGAAGGCGCAGCGGACGGCGTAGTCGTCCCGTTCGGCCGGTCGCCGCAGACTGCGGGCCGAACCGGGGATTCGGCGCCCCCTCGACGAGTTTGCGGCTAGCGGCCGAGCGTCTCGGGGCCGCGCACCCAGACCATGCCTGACGCGACCATGACCGCCCCGGCCAGGGCGAATGCCCACCCGTACCCGAGCCCGTCGATGATGACGCCCGTCACGATCGGGCCCACGATCGTTCCGAGATCCTGCGACATCTGGAACGTCGAGAGCACCTGACCACCCGACCGCCCGTGGCCGACGATGTCGGCGGCCATGGCTTGATTCGCCGGCGCCATGAGCCCGGCTCCGAGCCCGCCGACGAAGCCGACGACGAGCAGCGACGCAATGTCCTGCACGGGGATCATCACCACGAGCGACACCCCGGCGATCAACGCGCCCCAGATGACGAGCGGTTTGCGACCGATCCGGTCGGCCGCACGCCCCGCCCACGGCAGCGACACCACGTTGCCGACAGCCGTCGTCGCGATGACGGCACCCGCCACCCACGGCTCGCTGCTCACGGCGGCCGCGACGAAGAGGGGAATCGTGGCTGCGCGGACGCCGAAATTCACCCAGCCGTTCGCGAAACCGCTCCCGAGCAGGCGGAGGAACGCTCCGTCTCGCAGCACCTCCCGCAGCGTCCGCGGCGGCAGTTGCGGCGCCGTGTCGGTGCGGGCGGTCCCGCGGTTGCGGACCGCGGAGACCGCGACGATGAGCGCCGAGATCACCATGGCGGTGCCGTACACGAAGAACGGCAGCTGCATGCCGAACTGACCGAGCAGGCCACCCGCGATCGGGCCGGAGATGTTCCCGACCAGGAACATCCCGCCCCACAGCGCCGAGACGCGACCGCGGATGCCCGGCGGCGAGTACTTTGCGAGAATGCCGGCTGACGCGATCGTGAACATGACCGAACCGACCCCGCCGAGGCCCCGATACACGAGCAGCTGCCAGTACTCGGCCGCGAATGCGGTCGCATAGGTCGAGGCGGCGACGATGAGCATGCCGGCGACGTACGTGCCGCGCTCGCCGAACCTGTTGACGAGCACTCCGCCGAGGGGCGCGCTCACGAGACGCACGAACGCGAACGCGCTCACGACAATGGCGACGAGCGTGGCGCCGACGCCGAAGCTGCTCGCAAACTGCGGAAGGACGGGCACCACCAGCCCGAAACCCAGCGCCATGAAGAAGGTGGCGACCAGGAGCGTCCAGATCTCAACCGGGATGCGCGCGGAGGCCTCGGGCGCTTCCTCGGCGTTCTCGTCGGCCCCGTCGGGATCCGGATGCCGTTCAGGCATAGTGCGGCGGGCGGTCGCGCTCGAGGCGCTCCGCGTTGCTGGCTGCGGCGGCGTCCGGCAGCACCTCAGGGCCTTCGTCGTCGCCCCACGCCCCGAGCCGGTCCTCCGCCGCGAGCTCCGCATCGATCGCGCGCCCGTCGGGGAACAGCTGCGGCGACGGGTCGACGCCAGGGACGGGCTCGGTTCGAACGCGGCGGTGTGTTCTGCCTGCCATGACCGAGTCCCCCTCGCTTGCGTCGCACCCGGCTCTCGAGCGCCGGCCCGGCCATCCGGGCCCGAGACATTCTGACCCAACGGGCAACGTCATCGCGACACGGCGCATTCCGGCGATGCCTCGGGGCCCGTTCGTCCTCCTACGGCGCTGGATCCAGACGCGGTCCCCAGCGGTATCGGCATCGACGACGTCGTCGGCCTCCGGCCCCTACCCCGGCTCGCTCTGGCTTCCGGACGATGGCTCGTCCCCTGCCACCCCGCCGGGCCGTTCCGCGGCCGGCGGCGTGCGGCCCATCGCCAGGTCGGCAGCCGCGGCCGCCGACCTGGCGGGAGCATCCGCCTCGAGTTCCCTGGCGCCCGCGAGCTCGGCTCGTGCCGTCGACGGCTCCACCTCGGTCGCCCCTGTCGGGCGCGGCACCTCGAGCGCCACGGCGATGCGTTCGGCGATCACCTCTGGCGTGGCGAACAGCTCGAACGAGTGCACGCGGAGGTAGTACCAGCCGAGGCGCTTGAGCAGTTCCGGCCGCAGGCGCAGCGACTCACGCAGGGTGGGCGCGCCGTTGCCGGCGACCTCCCCGTCGAGGGCGTCGGTGTCGATGGCGATCGCCCGTCCCCCGTATGCGGCGGCGAGGGGCACGCGACCTCGGTAGTCGAGCTCGACGCGCATCCCGAACGCCTCGAGCCGGTGCGCAAGATCGAGGAGCAGCGGATGCTCGTGCGCGTCGCCCGAGCGAGCGGCGAGGTCACGGGTCTCGGCCTCGCCGAGAATCTGCGCGAGCGCGAGCGTGCCAGGGGTGTAGCGCGACGGGTCCAGCTCGCTGGGGCGCACGCACGAAACGATGACGAGGGAGCGGCGAGCGCGGGTCATCGCCACGGCGAGCGCGTGCTCCCCGCGGGGCGTGCCGAGCACGCCGAAGTTCGACAGCACCTTCCCGTGCGGGGTACGTCCGAATCCGATCGAGAAGATCACGCGGTCGCGCGACTGCGCGGTCGCCTGGTCGATGGTGGTCGAGAGGAATGGCTCGCCGCGCTCCTGCGTGAAGAACGACGCGAGGTCCTGGCGCCTCGAGACCGCCGAGTAGACGGCCTGCTGCACGCGCGCCGCGTGGCGGGGCGACGCGGTCACGACCATGAGCGACTCTCGTGGACGGTGGAGTGCGTGGTCGATGACGAGCTCGACGACGCGCGTCACCTCCGCATCGGTCGACTCGACCGCGCCAGACGTGGGGTCTGGCATGCCGGTGCCGCCCTCGACGAACACGTACGACAGGCTGGGGTGTCCCAGGAAGGTGCCCGCCCAGGGCATGGCGCGAATCTCGCCGCCGTAGAAGCGGCGGTTCACGAGCTCCGCGAGGTCCTCGCCGCCCGCCCGGTAGCTGTGCGTGAGGCGGAACTCGGGAAGCAGCGACGCGAGGCGGGAGAAGATCGAGTCGTCGGCCCGGGTCTCGAGGTCGGCCGGCGTCTCGTCGGCCTGATCGAGCTCGACGTCGCCGCGCACGGCGATGGAGAACGGCCCGGGCAGCTGCGTCACCGGGTCGCCGAACGCGACGAGCTGGTCGGCGCGGCGCACGGTGCCGATCGCCTCGGCGGTCGACACCGCGGCGGCGTCGAGCAGGATCGCGGTGTCGAACGTGATGCCGGAGGCGATGAGCGGCACGTCGCCCGGGCTCGCGACCCACACCTTGGCGACCGGCTGCGACACGTTGCCGGCCTCGGCCGCAAGGCGCGTCGGCGAGACGCCTGGGCTTCGCAGCATCGCGCGAAGGGCTTCGGCCTCGTCGGCGTGGTCGACGATCGCGACGCGCCACTCTTCCGCGAGCTGCCAGCGCAGGCGCGCGGCACCGGCCTCGGTGTGCGCCTGATCGACGGTGCGGAAATCGCTCTCGAGTCGGGCGAGCGTGCGCGTGTTGGCCGACAGCAGTGCCTTGTCTCGCTCGAGCGCGTCTTCCAGCACCGATTGCCACCAGGCGAGTTCGAGTTCGGCGGCCAGGTCGTCGGGGGCGACGTGCCGGTCGGCGAGGTCGGTGAGGAGAGGCTCGAGACCAAGCTCGCGCAGCTTCTCGGTGATGCGCAGGCGCTCGACGAGATTGTGCAGCACCTCGCTCTCGGCGGCCAGCTCGTCAAGCCGCCCGGGCAACTCATCGAGCGGCATATCGGCGAGCGGCATATCGGCGAGCGGCAGGGCACCGGCTTCGACGAGCGGTTCATCGATGATGCGCAGTTTCTCGGCGATCTCGCGGTGGCGGGCCCGAACCTCCGCGATGCCCGTCGGCACGGTGGGCGTCGAACCGTCGGTCGAGTACCGCTGCCAGAGGATCCGCTGACGCTGCACGAGCTGCAGCGCCTCGTGCAGGTCGCCGACACTCAGGCCAGGGCGCACGTACTCGCGGGCGAGCTGCTTCAACTGGCGTCGCCGCGACGAGCTCATTTCGGTCGTATCGCGACGCGGCCCCGTCGCCACGATGAGGTCTGCGAGCGACCGGTCGAAGACCTCGGGGCGGAAGCGATCGAGCGTCTCTCGCACATCCAGCAGCAGCCGCAGGTAGATGCCGAGCTCGGCGAAGGTCGCCGCCGGCCGCAGCCGGGTCCGGCCCACCAGTTCGCGCGCGTCGGTCACGACGTCCCACAGCCGGCCTCCGGCGAGCTCGATGGCGGTCTGCTGGGCGAGGTTCGCGTCGTCCATCGATTCGAACGCCACGCCGTACCAGGGAGAGTCGTCGGGTCCGTACTTGAATTCGCCGAGCCGGCCCACTTCGCGCAGCTGGGCGGCGACCTCGTCGCGGCCGGTCGCGAGCCGCACGATCGTGTCGCGGTCGAGCCGAGCGGTCGTGGCCGGCGGGATGTCGGCGAGTTCGAGGGCGCTGAGCTCGTCGAGCGCCTGTACGACGCTGACGCCGGTCTCCTGGTCGACGCGGTGCAGCGCCGCGCGGTAGTCGGCGAGCACGTGTCGCAACCGCACGAGGGCGTCGTTGAGGTCGGTGAGCTGCGGTCGCTCGGCACGCTCGTTGCGGGCGATGGCCGCGATCATGTCGCGACGGAGCGTGCGCGGCGTCACCGTCAGCCCGTCGAGCCCGATGGCGCGAAGTCGCTGGCGGATGGCCTGCAGACTCGCCGATCGCGGGCTCACCACGAGCACGTGCTTCCCTTCGCCGACGAGCGAGCCGATGGCGTTCACGACGGTCTGGGTCAGCCCCGCACCGGGCATCGCGCCGACGACGAGCGAGCGGCCGCTCACGATCTGGTCGATCACGCGCTCCTGCTCGCTGTCAGCGTCGAGAAGCAACCGGTCGGTCGTCGGATCGCGGTGGTCCGGGCTGACCCGCTCCGCGTCACCCCGGGGCTCGTCCTCGGTCGCGAGACCGGGTCCGCCATGAGCGCGTCGCAACCCCTCGATGGCCTCGTCATCGCCCGCGAGCGCGCGCAAAGCGGGATGGGCGAGGTCGGCCGTCGACGCGTCGAACACCATGGCGTCGGCGATATCGCCGAAGCTCGAGACCACCACCCTCGCGGACACGGTGGCACCCGTGATGCCCGCGATGGCCTCACGGACGTGGTCGAAGACGGGCTGCGGCAGGAACGAGTCGGTGCCCTTCGCGAGGGCGAGCAGCTCACGCGGCACAAGACGCACGCCGAACTGATTGGCGAGCGCCCGCACGAGCGAGGCGTTGACATGACTTTGCCCCTTCAGCAGCACCTCGTAGTCGCGACCGAGTCGACGCAGCGAGATGGGGCGTGTGAGGATGGGGGCGCGGTGGTGAAGACCGTCGTGGGTCCACTCGACAATGCCGGTCGCGAGGGCGATTGTGCTCATGCCGCGGCTCGAGACGAGTTCGCCGCCCTTCCGCGCAATGCGGTCTGCGGCCTCACGGACGCCCCGGAACGTCGTGCTTTCGCGCACCAGGTTCGACAGCAGCACGGGCTTCTCGGCCACGAGCGCAGCGATGCCCCCGGGGTGTGCGCTCGTGAGCTCGATGAACGTGCCCGGCTCCTCGAGGAAGAAGAGCAGCGTCGCCGGTCCCCCGACGACGGACAGCGAGTCGAGCCAGCTCGCGCGGGCAGCCTGCAGCGTCGCCGAGCGACGCTCGGCCTCGGCGCGCTCACGCTCGAGGCGCTCGATGTCGGCGCGGTCACGATCTGCCCGGTCGGTGTCGTTCGAGGCGTCGCCGGCGACGGGCTCGGTCGTCGTGTCCGCACCGGGCCGCGCGCGTCGAGTCGAGGCGCGATTGGCCACGGCCTCGGCGACCCATGACGCCGGCCCCTCCTCGCTCTCATCGAATTCCGTGGCCGTGCCGATGCGCCCACGAATCCTGTCGTCGTCGGCCGTCGCCGAACGGCCTCGCACATGCTCGCGAACGTCGGTCAAATCTTCCGTGGTGGCGACCTCACCGGACGCCCCGGTCCCGCCCCCGAGCCGTTCCGGCTCGGGTGGCGCCGGCTCACGCTTCCGAAATAGGCCCCACACGGTTGTCACGGTAAGGGAACGCCACTCACGAATCGCGCACCGCGCCCGAGTGTTTCGTGAATCCGCCGCGAGGTTGGTGCACACAATCGCCCAGATCAACGCCGGATTGTGTACAGAGTGACGGGGCGTTCTGGTGTGACTGGAGTAAAGCATTCGTTGGATGAAGTGCCGTCGCCGATGCTTCCGGATGCGCTCATGGTTCGTTCGCGTACCGGTGCCGTGCTCGCGCTACCATGTCGGGGCTGGCCTCTGTAGCTCAAAGGAAGAGCAGGCGCGTCCTAAGCGAACGGTTGGGGGTTCGAGTCCCTCCAGGGGCACCGAGCTGCGACGACGAGATGGTCCCTACTCCCGCGGAATCAGGTGGGAGTAGGAGCCTTCGTCGTTCCGCTGCTTGTAGGTCCATTCGGGACAAAATGGGCCCGTTCCGGCGCACGTTGTGTTCAAAACGTGTCCACGGTCACGCCGCGCGTCGCCCGCGTATCCGGTCCTCGACCACCTCCAGATGCGCCCGGCACGGACGGGGTCGAGCTTGACGCGCTCGGGACTCGTGACGACGTCGATCAACGCCTGGTATTCCCGCGTCGGCGTCGTCCCGAGCGCGGCGATGATCCGGTTGTCCTTCAATACGCCCGGGCGCGGGTGACGGCTCTCAAAGGCGACGATCTGCTCCGGGCTCATGGCCGCAAGGGTACGGGCGCCGGCCGACATCACGCGGAGGGCGGCGAGCTCGCATGCTCGGCACCGCACGTCGCCGGCGTGCTGCACGGTCCAGGCGCATCGTTTTCGGCGTGTCGGGCCCGGCGAGCGCTCAGCGCGCGGCGCGTTCGTCTACTTCCCGAGAGCGGCGCGCACCGTCATGCGGTTCACGCCGGCGCGGCGGGCGATCTCGCTTTCGCTGACACCGGCGTGAGCGGCGGCGATGATCGCGCCTCGCAGGCGGTCCATGGCCTGTGCTTTGGCGCGGCGCGCCGTGCCGAGCTTGGCAGCGAGTTGATCGAGGGTGGTGTCGCCCAGGATGACTTGCGTGGCGCCGGAGAGGACGTCCTCGCGCTCGCCAGCCTGCTCGAGCGGGTAGATGCGTTCGGCGGCGTCAGCGGCGGCATTGATCGCGTCAAGCTGCTCGTCGTTGGGCTGGGCGTGGCCAAGCCATGAAATGAGGTCGCGGGTGGTCATGGTGTGCCTTTCGGTCTTGGATGGGGCGATTCCCCTTCCGAGCACGAGAGTTGGAGCCGCGCATGTTCGAACGTCCCAGGATGGAAGCGACGTTGGCGGCTTTGCGCGAGGCGCGAACGCGAGCCGCGGCGCCTACGGAGGTCGAGGCTGAGCTGCTGCATGCGTTCGTCCACGACACCCAGGATGCAGGGAAGTCAGTGCGGGAGACCGCTGCACTACTGAATGTTTCGAAGAGCACCATGGCGCGTCATCGGCGGGTGGGGCAGCTCCGATCCTTCACCTCGCGGGGTCGCGCACTTCCGCGCCGAGGCCGCAGACCGGTAACGACCGTTTTCGGCGCGGCCGGCGCCGCCGGGCCGCGCCCGCGGCGTGGTGCGGGCGGACTGTCGTTAAACGCGGCCGAAATTCGCGCCATGTCGGGTGCGGGGCGAGGCAGCCCGCCATCACGCGGCACGTAAACGGGTTCGAGTCCCTCCAGGGGCACTGATCGCACGGCCCCGCCTCCCCGCACTCCCGGGCGAGGCGGGGCCTTCGCGTGATGGCTGCGGTGTCGGTGCCAGAACGGGCAGCATCCGCACACCGTCGCCGTGCGCCGACCTCTCGGCCGCGATCGCCGTGCCCGCCGTGCCTGCCCGTCGTCGGCGCGTCGTCGGCGAGGTTTATGCTGGCGCAGTTCCCGACACGGCGCGCCCCGCCACGGCCCTCCCGGTGCGCGCCCGCCAATGCGGAGGTGCAGCATGTCCGAGTCTTCGACGCCCGACACGATCAACCTCTTGATCGACGAAGGCAAGCTCACCGAACTCGCCGAGCACCTTCGCGCCTCGTCCGAACGCGACACGGTCTGGGCGCTCGAGCGCATCCCGCGCGACCACGCCGCGATCGCGTTCCGGCTCCTCGAAAAAGACGCCGCAATCGAGGTGTTCGACGCCCTCGACCCGGCTGCACAGGCCGACCTCGTCAGCGAACTGGGCCACCACCACCTCGCCGACGCGTTCTCGCAGCTCGACCCGGACGAGCTCGCTAGGCTCCTCGATGAGCTTCCCGCGCGCGTGGCGAAGCGCGTGCTGCGCGAGTTCCCGCCCGATCAGCTCGAGCCCGTCAAGACGGTCCTCGGCTACGCCTCGGGCACCGTCGGGCGAGAGATGTCACCCGTTCCGCTCTCGGTGCGGGCGAGCACCACCGTGGCCGACGCGCTCGACCGGGTGCGCGCCTCCGACCACACGATCGACGAGCTCGCCGGAATTCCCGTCGTGGGCGACGACGGGCGATTCATCGGTGTCGCGGCCTTGCTTGATCTCGTACGAGGCCGCCCGGACGCCCCCGTCGCCGACGTCCTCAGCGACAACCCGCTCGTGACGCACACCGGCGACTCCGCCGAGGTGCTCGCGCGTCACGTGCTCGACGACCTGGATGAACTCTTCGCGCCCGTGCTCGACAGGGAAGATCGCGTTGTCGGTACGTTCACCGCGCTCGACGCGGCCAGGGTGAGCAGGAACGCGGTGTCGGAGGATCAGGCCCGTGCCGGCGCGAGCGAGCCGCTCGGCCGCCCCTATCTTCGGACGCCCGTGCTGCGCGTTGCGCAGTCGCGCGTCGTGTGGCTCCTGGTGCTCGCCGTTTCGGCCGTCCTGACGGTGCAGGTGCTCGAGATCTTCGAGGCGACGCTCGATCAGGTCGTGGCGCTCGCGCTGTTCATTCCGCTGGTCACGGGCATCGGCGGCAACACGGGCTCGCAGTCGGCGACCACCGTGACGCGCGCACTCGCGCTGGGCGACATCAGGAAGAGAGACGTGCTCCGCGTCGCGTTCAAGGAGGTCCGCACTGGCCTGCTCCTCGGGGTCGTGCTCGCCGTCCTGGCGTTTCTCATCGCGTCGCTCGTGTACGGCCCTGCAATAGGTGCCGTCATCGGCCTCACCATCGCGGTCAACTGTCCCATCGCCGCGATGGTCGGCGGGGTCATCCCGCTTCTCGCGACGGCCTGCCGGGTCGATCCCGCAGTGTTCTCGACACCGTTCATCTCGACATTCTGCGACGCGAGCGGCCTGCTGCTGTACTTCACCGTCGCCCGCACGGTGCTGCAGCTGTAGGGACGCCTGGCGAGGGTCAGCCGGCGCCCCGCCGCGCCACTCGGTCGTGCGACCTTTCAGCCTGTGAAATGCCGGTGGCATGGCCCCGCCCGTGCGAGCAGCATCGGTCGCGAGGCTCGCCGTGGAGCCCTGCGAGCGGGCATGCCCGGGCACGCGGCGCCGCGTGAAGGAGGAGCGATGCACCTGACCGACGAAGAGCAGCGGATGCGCGAGGGCGTCGAGGGCCCGGCGACCGCGGCAGCCATGGACCTGCTCGTCCGCTACGGCGAGGCACTCGGTGCCGAGCGGCTGTGCCGCGTGCGCAACGTGGCCGGCACGATGACGCAACCGTCGCCCGTCAAACGCAAGCTCGTCGAGGAGGGCGGCTGGGCCAAGTCGTTCTCGGTGATCAACCTCGACTGCGACGACGACATCCCGATTCCCCGGATGAAGGTGCCGACGTGCCAGCTGCAGTCGGGCTTCGGTCCCGACTCGATCGACATCGTCCCCTACCCGCCGGAGAACGTCGAGCTGCAGACCGACGGCGAAGCGTACTTCGGCGCGCACGGCGTCAACATCCTCTCGACCTGCACGCCGTACCAGGTGGGCAACCTGCCGGTTCGCGGCGAGCACGTCGCGTGGATGGAGTCGTCGGCCGTCGTCTACGCCAACTCGGTGCTCGGGGCCCGCACGAACTGCGAGGGCACCGCCTCGACGGGCGCCGCCAGCCTCACCGGCCGCGTGCCCTACTGGGGCAACCACCTCGACGGCGAGCGCTACGGCGACGCGCTCTTCCAGGTCGACGTGGCGACCGAGACGTTCCAGGACTGGGGCATGCTCGGCTACTTCGTCGGCGACGTCGTTCAGGAGGGCAAGCCGGTCATCACGGGCGACGCACTCGGCTTTCCTGAGCTCGCCGACCTCAAGCACTTCGGCGCCGCCACCGCAACGGCCGGCGGCGTCGAGCTCTTCCACATCCCCGGCATCACCCCGGAAGCCGCGACGATCGAGCAGGCGTTCGGCGGCCGCGCCGCGCCAGAGCCGGTGCACTTCGGTGAGCGCGAGCGCCGCTGGGCCTACGACGCGCTCAACAGCCAGGGCGAGTCCGACGAGGTCGACTTCGTGCTGCTCGGCTGCCCGCACGCCTCCATCGATCAGCTGCAGCGGGCCGCGGCGGCCCTCGAGGGCAAGCGGCTCAACCCCGGAACCGAGCTGTGGATCATGACGCCGCGCGCGCTCCGCACCATCGCCGATGCCTCGGGCTACACGCAGGTCATCGAGCGCGCCGGTGGTCGAGTGCTCACCGACTCGTGCCCGGCCATGTCGAAGGCGGCGCCGAGCGGCACCCGCGTGTTTGCGACCGACTCGGCGAAGCAGGTGCACTACCTGCCCGCGATCCTCGGCATCGAGGGGTGGTTCGGCACCCTCGAGGAATGCGTGGACGCCGCGGTCACCGGCCGCTGGCGGGGCGAGCTGCGATGAGCGTCACCGAGCACAGCGGCGGCGTGACCGCCCCCGGTGACGCGGTGCCTCCCCCGCTCGAGCTCGTCGGTCGCGGCCTCGTGCCGGGGGTGGTCGAAGGCGAGGCCCTCGTGTCGTCCGAGACTGTCTCGGGGTGGGGCGGCATCGACCCGGCCCGCGGCGTGATCATCGAACGCCGCCACGAGCTGCAGGGCGTGTGCTTCACGGGCAAGGTTCTGGTCTTCCCCGGCGCCAAGGGATCGAGCGGCTGGGCGAGTTTCTTCCAGAGCACGCGGTTGCTCGGCACCGCGCCGCTCGCCATGGTGTTCACGACGATCACGACGAAGGCCGCCCTCGGTGCCGTTGTAACGCGCGTGCCGTCGGTCTCCGAATTCGGCGATGGCGTCGACCCGGTCGCCGAGATCCGCACGGGGGATCTCGTGCGGGTCGACGGGGATCGCGGCGTCGTCACGGTGCTGCGCCGGGCGTGACGCCGGCAGCGGCGATCACCTCGCGCTGCCCCGGGCCCGGACGCTCGGGTTACCCCCCATGGACGAGCGCACCGTCGGAACGGGATCATGGTGGTGTCGTCGACGAATGACGACGCGGCCGGCCTCCCCCGCCGACCGCCCCCGCCGATCTTGGAGCGCTCATGCCCGAGCACCGCACCAGCGCAGCCACCGCGATGACCGCCGCCGTCTCCCGCGAATTCGGCGCGCCGGAGGTCGTGCGTCACGCGCGCGTCGCGAAGCCCCGTGCGCCCCACCCCGGCGAGGTCCTCATTGGCGTCCGGGCTTCGACCGTGAGTATCGCCGACTCCCGCGTCCGCGCAAAGCGGGTGCCCACGGGCACGAGTCTGCTCGCGTCGTTCACGATCGGCTTCCGCGCCCCGCGCATCCCCGTGCTCGGCATGGACTGTTCCGGCATCGTCGAGGCCGTCGGCGAGGGCGTCACGCACGTCGCGCCGGGCGACGAGGTCATCGCCCTGCTCGGCTCCGCCTTCGGTGGGCACGCCGAGTACGCGATCGTCGGCACGACGTCGACCTCGGTGGTGCGCAAACCGGCGAACCTCTCGTTCGAGGAGGGCGCCGCCATCGTCTTCGGCGGCTGGACGGCGCGCACGTATCTCGACGTCGCCGGCGTCAAGGCGGGCGACACTGTGCTCGTCAACGGCGCATCCGGCGCGGTCGGCACGGCCGCCGTGCAGCTCGCGGCACACGCGGGTGCGCACGTGACCGGCGTGTGCAGCGCCCGCAACGCCGACCTCGTCTCGTCCCTCGGCGCCGACCGGGTCATCGATTACACGACGACCGACCCCGTCGACGATCAGACGCGCTATGACATCGTGGTCGACAACGTCGGCAACATTCCCTTCGAGCGCCTCGCCACTGCAGTGAAGCCGGGCGGCACGGTGCTCGGTGTCATCGCGGGCCTGCCCGACATGATCAAGGCACCGATGCGCGGGCTCCGCGCGGGCATCCGCGTCGTCCCCGCGAATGCCCCGTTCGACCGCCACGCGCTCGAGCGCGTCGCGGAGCTCGCCACCGTCGGCGCTTTCAGACCCGTCATCGACCGAACGTACGAGTTCACCGACATCGTCGCGGCGCATCGCTACGTCGACACGAATCGCAAGCGCGGCAACGTCGTCGTCCGCGTGCCGTAAGCGCCAGGGCGCACGACCGAAAACGCGCCCCGGGCATCCATCTCTGGATGCTCGGGGCGCGTTCGCGTCTGCGTCGCCGGCGCCGCCTAGATCGACACGACCTTCGGCTGCGAGACGTGCTTGAGCCCCTCGATGCCGAACTCGAGGCCGTAGCCCGACTGCTTCGCGCCACCGAACGGCACGCGCGGGTCGATCGCGCCGTGCTTGTTGATCCACGTCGAACCAGCCTGCAGCTTGGCGGCGACCTCGAGCGCCTTCTCGCGGTTCGACGACCACACCGACGACCCGAGGCCGTACTCCGAGTCGTTCGCCCACTCGATCGCCTGCTCGACCGTGGAGTACTTGATGATCGGCAGCGCCGGGCCGAACTGCTCCTGCTGAACGAGTTCGTTCTCGTTGCTGATGTCCGCCACGAGCGTCGTTGGGAAGAAGTAGCCAGGCTGATCGTCGTTCGCCTCGCCACCGAGCAGCACGCGGGCTCCAGAAGCCTTCGCCTTGTCGACGAGCTCCTTCACCGTCTCGTACTGACCCTTGTTCTGCAGGGGCCCGAGCACGTTGTTCTCGTCGAGCCCGTTGCCCATCGGCGAGTTCTTTGCCACCTCGATGAGCGCCTCGCAGACGGCGTCGTAGATGTCCTCGTGCACGTAGAGGCGCTTGAGCGCCGCGCACGTCTGACCCGTGTTGATGAACGCGCCCCAGAAGAGGTCGCCCGCGATGGCCTGCGGGTCGGCGTCGGGCAGCACGATGCCCGCGTCGTTCCCGCCGAGCTCAAGCGTGAGGCGCTTCACGGTGCTCGCGGCATCGGCGGCGATGGTGCGGCCGACCGGAGTCGAGCCCGTGAACATGATCTTGGCGATGCCCTCGTGCTTCGTGAGCGCCGAACCGACCTTGCTGTTGCCCGGCAGCAGGATCAGCACGTCGGCCGGGAGCACCTCGTTCATGACGTGCACGAGTGCGGCGACCGAGAGCGTCGTCGAGCTGGCGGGCTTCGTGACGACCGTGTTGCCCATACGGAGCGAGGGCGCGAACTGCCAGATGGCGATCATCATGGGCCAGTTCCAGGGGTTGATCGCCGCAACGACACCGAGCGGCACGTAGCGGAGCTCGGAGTAGCCGGTCTCGTCGTCGAGCAGCACCTCGGGCTTCAGATCGAACGACGCAGTTGCACGCAGCCAGTTGGCGCAGGCGCCGACCTCGAAGCGGGCGTTCGGCCCGTTGAGCGGCTTGCCCTGCTCGCGCGAGAGCAGCTCGGCGAGCGCCTCGGCGTTGGCGTCGATCGCGTCGGCGGCCTTGTCCAGGTAGGCCTTGCGCTCGTCCTCGGGCAGCGCCGCCCACGACACCTGGGCTGCGGTGGCACGGGCGACGATGTCGTCGAGCTCGGACAGCTCGGCAACGGGAGCCCGGCCGACCAGTTCACCGGTCGCCGGGTCGAAGACATCGCGACCCCCTTCGGCTGGCTGAATGGCGGAGAGCAGCTCGGCGGCGTTTGCGTAAGTGGTCATTCGTTTCCTCACTTCATTGCGGGGGTGGGTGACGGCACCCGACAGCGCCGTCGGTCACGCAGACTGTGCGGCACGCGCAGCCGCTGCGGCCCACGTGGCCACGCCACTAGTGTGTCGTGTCACCTTGTACGCCGGCCGGGCCGAGCACCGGCAGCATGAAACCGTGCGCCAGGGATCAAGTCCTCGGGGCGCGGCCCCGTCCGTTCGGCCCAGTTGCTCGGCGCCGGCCGATTCCGGCGACGAGCGCGACGTCACCGCCGCGGATCGCGCTGATGCGTCACGCCGAGGCGTCGCCAAGCACCTTCGCGGTCGCGCGCTCGATGATGTCGATGCCCCGGTCGAGCTCTTCGTCGGCGATCGTGAGCGCCGGCAACAGCTTCACCACCTCGTCGTCGGCTCCCGCCGTCTCGATGACGAGGCCGTCGCCGAAGCAGGCAGCCGTGATGTGTTCGACGACGGCCGGATCGGGGAAGACGAGCCCGCGCGCAAGTCCGCGTCCACGCGTCTCGAGGCCGGCGGCCGGATGCGACGCCGCGATGGCACGGAGCCGCTCGTCGGCGTGCTCGCCCTTGCGTCGCACCTCACGCTCGAGCGCGTCGTCGGTCCAGAACAGCCGCAGCGCCTCGGCCGCCGTCGCGAACCCGAGGCCGATACCGCGGAAGGTGCCGTTGTGCTCACCCGGCTGCCAGACGTCGTAGTGCGGGTGGAACATCGTGAGCGACATGGGGATGCCGAAGCCCGAGATCGACTTCGACAGCACGACAATGTCGGGCACGATGCCGGCCTCTTCGAAACTGAAGAACCCGCCAGTACGCCCGCATCCCATCTGCACGTCATCGACGATGAGCGGCAGCTCGAACTCGGTGCACAGCGCGCGAAGACGCTGCAGCCACGCGACACTCGCCACGTTGACGCCGCCCTCTGCCTGCACGGTCTCGACGATCACGCCGGCAGGCAGATCGAGGCCGCTGGACGAGTCGCGAAGCGACGACTCGAAGTAGTCGAGCGTGTCGACGCCTGGACCGAGATAGCCGTCGAACGGCATGACCGTTCCCCCGGCGAGCGGGATGCCGGCGCCACCGCGCTTCTTCGCGTTGCCCGTGACGGCAAGGGCGCCGAGCGTCATGCCGTGGAAGGCGTCGGTGAAGCACACGATGTTCGTGCGGCCGGTCACCTTGCGCGCGAGTTTGAGCGCCGCCTCGGTGGCGGTCGTGCCGGCGGGGCCGGGAAACATGAGCGTGTAGTCAAGACCGCGCGGCTCGAGGACGAGACGCTTGAACGTGTGAATGAAGTCGGTGCGCGCCGTCGTGAACGTGTCGAGCGTGTGCACGAGGCGATCGTTCGCGAGGTGGTCGACGAGCACCTGCTTGAGACGCGGGTCGTTGTGACCGTAGTTGAGCGCGCCGGCGCCCGCGAAGAAGTCGAGGTACTCGGTGCCGTCACTCGCGACGAGGGTCGAGCCGACGCCCCTCTCGAACTCGATCGGCCAGGAGCGTGAGTAGCCGCGGACGTTCGATTCGAGCGCGGCGGTCGATACGTCAACGTTCATGCGGAGGCCTCCTCGGGTGTGGCGGGGCCCGCGTTCGAGCGAGAGCGCTGCTGCGGTGCCCGTGCCGGGGCGGATGCGCGGTGGCACCGCTCGGCATCTCGGCGATTGTACTCGGCGCGCGCGTCGGGACTCGGAGGCGGCCCTGTCATCCTCGAGGCGGATTCCTCCCGCTGCCCCGTGCCACGGACACGCGGTGCGACCTACGCTGAGATGCCCGCCACGGAACGGCTGGGACGGGCGTAGCGGGGCCCGCCGTCCCTCCGTGCTCGGTGCCGGCGCGGCGACCCCACCTCGGACGAGGGAGACGGCAATGCGAAGTGCGCTCTTTGATCAGGCCAACCAGGAGAAGCAGTCGGGCCAGCGTTGGACCCTGCAGTCGAACAAGATGCTGAGGGTCCTACTCGGGCCGGAGGTCATCGCCGCCCAGGGAGCGATGGTCGCCTACCAGGGCCAGATGGACTTCGCGTACCAGGGGTCGAAGGGCCTCGGCAACATGATGAAGAAGATGGTGTCGGGCGAGGGAGGCAACGTCATGCGCGTCACCGGTCACGGCGAGGTGTTCTTCGCGCGGCGCGCAGAAGACGTCTTCTTGATCGAGCTGACGGGCGACGCCCTCACGGTCAACACCTCGAGCTTGCTCGCATTCGATGGCAACCTGCAGTGGGACGTCAAGATGATCGGCAACGCCGGCATGATGGCGGGCGGGCTCTTCAACCTCCAGGTGCAGGGCGCCGGCGTCGTCGCGGTGTCGAGCGACGGGCCGCCCATGCTGCTCGACTGCTCGCAGCAGCCCACCTTCGTCGACCCGCAGGCCGCCGTGTGCTGGTCGGCCAATCTCACGCCGCAGATCAAGAGCACCTTCAAGGCCGCGTCGCTCATCGGCCGTGGCTCGGGTGAGTCGTTCCAGCTCGGGTTCCACGGGCCGGGATTCGTCGTCGTGCAGCCGAGCGAGGGGCAGGCGGTCGTCGCCGCCTCGTAGCCGCCGGGGAGCATCCGCGGTGGCGTCCACCCGATCGAGGTCGGAGCCGCTCGCTGCGCATACCGTCAACGCGGTTGACGCACCCGCTTCTACACTCGCCGTATGCCACAGTTGGAAGCCTCCGCGACCGTCCCCCTCTCGCCCGCGGAGGCATTCGCCCTCGCGCACAGCGTCGGCGACGAGCGCGCCGCGTGGGATCCGTCGGTCGCGACCGCGAAGTGGCTCAGGGGCGCCACCGGCCCGTCGGCCGGCGCAGCACTCTTTACGAAGTCGCGCAACGGCCGCCGCCGCATTCTGCGCTTCGAGTTGGTCGACCCGGATCGCCTCTCGAGCGCACGGCTCATCAAGGGGCAATCGCAGCTCGCCGATTACGGCGAAGGCATTCGCATCGAGCCGGTCGACGGCGGCAGCAGCATCACCTGGAAGGTCGTGTACAAGGTGCGGTCGCCACTCGCGGCGCCCACGGTCGGACGACTCCTGCAGCCCGTCTTCGAGCGCGAACTGCACTCGCGCCTCGCCGCTTTCGTCGCGGCGGCCCGGGGCCGCGCCGGTACCGGCCAGCGGCCGAGCCGGTTCGACCCCGACCCGAGCGACGACTGACGGGACCCGCGCCGGTCAGGCCGCGACCGTGTGCGGCGCGAGGTACGGCTCCCACTGCGGCTGCTCCCGCTCGACCCCGCGGACCGTCCAGGCGCCCTCGCGGGGCGCCTGCGGCTTCCAGCGCAGGGACCAGCCCATTTCTGCCGGCGTGCGATCGCCCTTGAGGTTGTTGCACCGCAGGCAGCACGCCACGAGGTTCTCCCACGAGTCGACGCCTCCGCGTGAACGCGGCAGGATGTGGTCGACCGTGCCCGCCGTCGCGCCGCAGTAGCCGCAGCGCGCACGGTCGCGCCGCAGCACGCCTCTCCTGGTCACGGGTGCGGTGCGCGACATGGGGATACGGATGTAGTTGCGGAGCAGGATCACGCGTGGGCGCGCCCATGCGTCATCGACGCCGCAGACGGGATGCTCGGCGTCGGCATCGAGCACGCTCGCCTTGCCGTTCATGACGAGCACGAGGGCTCGGCGGTCCGAGACGACGCCGAGGGGTTCATATCCGGCGTTCAACACGAGCGTTCGCATGACTATCCCTTCTGTCGCACCTGGCTGGCGCGGGTAGAGGCGAGGTGTCGAGCGGCGCCGGTGTCGGCGTCGCGGCGACGAAAAAAGGGCACCGCCCTCATCGGCGGCACCCTTCGGTGACAGGCTGTACGCGTCGGCACCCGGAGGTGGTCGCGACGCGCACGGCTATGACGTCCGCCATATGGTGCTGGAATCCGGTGCAGGCGCACGCAACCGTGGTGCGGATGCTCGCGACGCCGGACATGCCCACTCCTCTTTTTCCCTGCGGACTGCGACAAGAGTACGGCACAGCCGGGCGTGTCGACCTGTGCGGCGACATGTGTCACGGATCGTTCACTCCCACGACAAGCCGCGTACGGACCTGAAAACGACGAGGCGGGCGCGCGACCCAGAACCGGTCGCCCACCCGCCTCACCCGCTGCGTGCCGTGCTCTACGCGGTGATGCCGCGCTCCGCCAGCCACGGAACGGGATCGATGAATGAGCCGTTGACCTTCACTTCGAAATGCAGGTGGCAGCCGGTCGAGTGGCCGGTGGTCCCCACCGCACCGATGTGGTCGCCAGCCTGCACCACCTGACCGACCGAGACACCGATGCCGCCCGGCTGCAGGTGCGAGTACGAGATCGTCGTGCCGTCACCCAGATCGAGCTCGACATGGTTGCCATAGCCGCCTTGCGCGCCGGCGAACGTGACGGTGCCGCCCGTGACGGCGACGAGCTCGGCGCCGCATCCACCACCGACCATGTCGATGCCGTTGTGCGCGCCGCCCCGAGTGCCATAGCCCTCGTTCATCCGCCCGCTCGGATAGGGGTCGAAGAACTGCGGTGCGAGCGTCGGCGCCGCGGCGGCGCTTTCGACGCCGTCACCGGCAACGGTGATGACCTGATAGTCATTGAGGTTCGGCGCGACCTCGGGCGCGGGTGCGTACGGCACGGTCTGCGTCTGCCCCTCGGTGCCGCCTGCTTGGTCGACACCGGTGTCAATGGCGCCGGTCTGCTCCTCGGCGCTCGCGGTGTCCGGGCTGACGAGGCTCGCCTGCGCAACGTCCGGTGCGAGGTTGAGCCCCGGGGCGGCCGCGGCCACCGATGCCACGGCGGCGACGGATGCGGCGACCGCTCCGAACGTCGCACGGCGGCGACGGACGCGACGCACGAGCGCGGCCGGGCGGGGAGCCTTGACGGAGCCGCGCTCCCTCGGCGCGCCGCCGAACGAGGCGGGAACACTCGCCGATGCGCCGTCGGCGCGATCGCCGGGCTCTTCCACCGTCGCGAGATGTGCGGCGAACGAGAGTGTCGTGGTGCGTGCCGACGTGGCGTCGAGGTGCACGCGGTCACGAGCGGTTGCAGTGGCGACCTCGATGCGGGCGCGCACGTCGGCCGCAAGTGCAACGTGGTCGGTTACGGGAGCGGCGACGGCGACCGGTCGCTTGCCCGTGCGGCGCTCGATCTCGCGCGCCTGGCGGCGAGTCAGCGGCGGAGCTGCGTGGGTGGCGGTCATGAATCATCTCCAGGCACGGCAGAGCTGGCGCTCGCACGGTGCGATGTCGGGGCATGGGCCGGCTGGGGCAGAAGCTGCCTGCTCGGCGGTCTGGGCGCTCCGCGCACGAGATATGGCGGGGCTGACATCTAGGTTAACGGACATCCGCCGTATTGTCACGTTTTGATCACAGAAACATCTCGCCCCGATCACGGCGCGAATTCGGGCCGCGGGGCACGTCGCCCAGTCCGGCATGGCACCCCGATCGGCTCGCCGCCGAAACCACGACACCGCGGTCCCATCGTCGATGGGCACCGCGGTGTCAAGGATTCGTGCGTGGCGAGACCTAGCGGTACGTCACGAAGTAGTAGCCGCTGCCGATGACATCCATCGAGCGGTGGACGTTTTGCCAGCCGACCGTCGGGCTCGCGTAGCCGGGGTTGTCCCACATCATTCCGCCGCCGGCGTAGATGCCGATGTGGCCCGAGTTGAAGATGACGAGGTCGCCGACCTGCGGGTCGCTCGTCTGCGTGCCGCCTGCGGCCTGGCCCGAGACGAGAAGGCCCGGGAGTTCGATGCCGACCTCGGCGTAGACGGCAGCCGTGAACTCGGTGCACAGCCATCCCGAGCCGCCGCCGACCATCGAGGCCGCGATCGCACCGATACCGGAAACGTCGCCGCCCCCGGACGACGCCCCGTCAGCGGCCGCGCCGGCGGTCTCGATGACGGCCTCTTCAACGGCGTCCGCGCTGAACGAGGTCACCGCGAGATCACCGCGGTCGGGGGCCGTCTCCGGGGCGGCGACGAGATCGACCATGGGCGCGGGGGCGATTGCGGTCTGCGCGTCGGTCACGCCCGCACCAGCCTGGCCGGCGACGTCGTCGCCCGACACGAGCGCGGCCTGAGCCGACCCCTGCTGCGCCGAGACGACGCCGGGAAGGGCGATGGCGGTCGTCGCCAGCACGGCCGCGGAGGCGGCCACGCCGAGACCGACGGCCGAGCGTCGGCGCGTGCGCGCGACGAGCGATGCGGGGCGGGGCGCACGGACGCTCGTGCCGCGCATGAACGCCGACTCGGCCCCGTTCGCCGGGGCCGACGACACGTCAGCCGCCTTCGGCGTCGCCGCGACGCGGTCGATGACCTCGGTCGGCAGCACCGAGACGAGAGCGAGCTTGTCGTTCGGCTCGATGCGCCCGGTGTCGTAGACGCTCGCCACGGCGGTGGTGCGGGCCGTGGATGCTCCTGACGCAGCGGCAGCAGAAGCGGGGAGCGCAACGGGGCGCTCGCCGGTCCGGCGTTCGATCTCGCGCGCCTGGCGCCGCGTGAGCGGCGGCGCGGCGGTGGTGATGTCGGTCATTCGTTCTCCATGCACATGCGATCGGTGCCGCATTCCGTCCGAAGGTTGAAAACTGACGCGGCGGAGTGACGGGTGCGTGCAGCCCGACCGCGGGAGTGATGCGCACGAGGCGCATCGACGTTCACACGATACTCCAAGATCACGGATTTGTCACAGCGCGATCTCAAATCTATTACGGCAGACGAACGGCGGGGCGGGCACCGAGTGCCCGCCCCGCCGTTGCACGCCCGCTTTAGCGGTACGTGACGAAGTAGTAACCGCCGGGGATGACGTCCATCGAGCGGTAGACGTTCTGCCAGCCGACGTAGCTGCTCGCGTAGCCCGGGTTGTCCCACATCATGTTGCCGCCGGCGTAGATGCCGATGTGGCCCGAGAAGACGACGAGGTCGCCGACCTGCGGATTACTCGTCTGCGTGCCGCCGGCCGCCTGGGCCGAGACGCCACGGGGAAGGGAGATCCCGGCCTGCGCGTAGACGGCCTGGGTGAATTCATCACAAGCCCAACCGGCGCCGCCGCCCATCATCGACTGCGCGATGCCGGCGATGCTCGAGGTGTCGTAGCTCGCGCCGCCGGCGGTCTCGGTGCCCGCACCGCCACCGCCGGTCGAAGCGCCGTCGCCCGTCGAGCCCGAGCCGTTGCCACCATCGCCGGTCGTCGCAGGCGCCTCGGTGGCTTCCTGCACCTCTTCTGCGCCGAACGAGGTCACCTGGAACTGACCGCGGTCGGGGGCCTGGTCGGGAGCAGCGACGAGGTCGAGCGCCGGAGCCGACGCGGCCGACGCAGCGGTGTCATCGCCGCCGGCAACGCCGTTGTCGCCGGCCGTCACGAGGCTGGCCTGGGCGGCGTCCTGCGCGCCGACCGGGCTCGTGCCGCCGATGCCGCCGGGCAGAGCGACTGCGGCCGTGGCGAGCACGGCAGCGGAGGCGGCCACGCCGAGCCCCGTCGCCGTCCGGCGGCGGGCGCGAGTAACGAGGGCGGCCGGGCGTGCGGCGCGCACGCTCACCGGGCGGGCGAAGGCAGAGCCCGCAGGCGCGGCCGCTGGCTGCGCAGACTCGACGGGCTCGGCGATGCGGCCGATGACCTCGGTTGGGAAGACGGAGACGAACGCGCCCTCGGGGTTGCGCTCGATCTCGGCGGTGTCGCGCACCGTCGGAGCAACCGGGGCGGAGCCCAGGTCGAGCGAAACCGCGGCGACCGAACCGGTCGTGACGCGACGGCCAGTGCGACGCTCGATCGCGCGAGCCTCGCGTCGCGTGAGCGGCGCGGTGGTGAGTGCGTTCTCGGTCATTCGAACTCCCGGCACGATGCGCATAGCACGCCCCCGCTCCAAAAATTGTTGAGTAACGTCGCGAACCGAGCGGGAACGTGCGATTCACGGTTGATGCAGCGACCGTTTGTCGTGACACCGGGATCGAGTGTAACGACAGATCACGGAAATGTCACGGCACGATCACGAATGCATGGGGATTGACTGGAAATCGCAGATCAGCGGGGATTTTCCGGGCGTGTCAATTCCTGGCGGGTCGAGCTCCGCGAATGATCACGACATCGATCCCGCGACGTTAGGGGGCCGGACAGTCGACCCCGTCAGCCGTCGGCACCGGCGTGGTCGCACCACCGGCGATCTCGCAGGTCGGGGGCACGCTCAGACCCGGTTCGGTCGAGGGCATGGGCGAATCGGTCACCGTGGGCCGGCCGGACGCGGTCGGCGTGGTTTCCTCCGCGGGCTCCACCGCACCGCCCGTCGAGGGCGCGGGAGCGCCGACGTCGTCGCCGCTCGACTGCGTCGCGTCGGCGCCCGCATCCTCGACGGGGTCTCCCCCAGAGGAGGCGTCATCGACCGGCGTCTGCGGAACGTCCGCGTCAGGCCCCCCGCCGTCGGAGGCCGCGCCGCCCGTCGACGCGGCATCATCACTCGCCGGAGCGTGCGTTCCCGAGAGCGGGACGCCCTGTTCGCCCGCCGGACTCGTGCTCGAGATCGTGACACCCACGGCAGGGCGTCCGTCGTCCGCACCGGTCGGCGGCAAGCTCAGCAGCCAAACGTACCCAGCCATGGCGAGCATCCCGACCCCGGCGGCGGAGGAGAGCCAGGCGGTGCGCAGGCGACGACGCTGCGCCAGCGCCACCGGAACCCGCGCGCGCGTGCTGACAGGCCTGGAGCGGCGCGCAGGCACCGCCTCCGGGCCACCCGCGACGGTCGCACCATCAATGGGCGGTCGCCGCGAGGGGCCGACCTCGGTTTCGTCCGAAGCGACCCCGACGTCGTCGGCGAGCGGGAGGAGCATCTGCGTGGCCGCACTCACCGCCGCGGCGCCGACGGGTGCCGTGACAATGCGCCCGGAAGCATCCGGGTCCAGTCGCGCTTCGGCAGCGCCGGAAGAGCGGTCGCGAACGTTCCCGCCGTCATCGGGCGCCACTTCGCGAGGCGAAACCCCCTCGATCCCGGCCGGTTCTGCGTCGACGTCAGGCGACGTCGAGTCGAAATCCGGCGGAATTGCGTCGAGGTCTGGCGGACTCGCGTCGACGTCGACCGAGACCCCCTCGCCTCCGCTCGACTGACCCGACTCCTCGCCGGCGCCGACCGCCGCGTCCGCCAACGCGAGGGCCTCTGCAGCGAGCTCAGCGGCGGAAGCCGAGCGCTCCGCGCGCTGCGCCGCGCGCGTGCCGACGCGTCGCTCACGAGCGCGGCGGTCCCGCCGACTCGGGCTCGCGCCACCGGCCTCGCGCTCGGCGTGCTCGTCACTCATTCGAATCCTCTCAGCGCGCTTTCGCGCACACGATCAGGGGTCGAGACTACCTCGTCTCTCACACCAGCAACATCAGCCACACCTTCATTACGATGACGCAACGCTTACGGCGTGTCGCTCCTTGTTAGCGCCAGTTGGAGGGTAGAAGGCGATCCGTCGTGACTCCTGAGTGCGCCGGCCTGTCGCGCAGGCGGGCCACCTCCAGGGGCGGCGGTTCGCCGATCCGGCGACGCGCGCGATCCTCCGGAAGGCGAGGCCGCCAGCTACCGTCCCTGTCGACCGCGTCCGGTCGTCCGCTCCTTCCGGAGAGCCGCCCCAGGCGGGAGAGCGCGCCGGCTCAGGCGGCAGAAGACGACGAGCGGGAAATGTAGATGTGGGCCGCGATCGGCCGGCCGAGGCTCACCTCGAGCGCCGCGTCGCCGCCGTCGGCGGTTCGCAGCACGATGCGGTCGCCCTCACCGTGCGCCGTGACCTCGACGCCGGGAAGGATGCCGGCCTCCCGCAGCACGCGAAGCGACTCAAGGTCCGCCTGGACCGGCTCCCCGAAGCGGCGGATGCGCCCGGCCACCTCGCCGGCACCGCCGACGGGGACGAGCGAGTCAAGCGAATCGACGCCGGCCAGGAAGGGCGAAGCGGCCGGCACACCGAACTCCTCGAGGCCCGGGATCGGCGTGCCGTAGGGCGACTCGACGGGTCGGCCGAGCAGTTCGAAGATGCGCCGCTCGGCCTCCTCACTCATGACGTGCTCCCAGCGACAGGCCTCTTCGTGGACCTGCGCGAGATCGAGCCCGATCACGTTGGCGAGCAAACCCTCGGCGAGGCGGTGCTTGCGAAGGACGCGCACCGCCATTTCCCTGCCATTGTCGGTGAGCATGAGCCGCCGATCGGTCGCGACCTCCACGAGGCCGTCGCGCTCCATGCGGGAGATGGTCTGCGAGACCGTCGGGCCGGAGTGGCCGAGCCGCTCCGAGATGCGCGCACGGAGCGGGACGATCCCCTCTTCTTCGAGGTCAAGGATCGTGCGCAAGTACATCTCGGTCGTGTTGACCAGACCAGTCACATCAGCCTCCCTTGCGCGCTCGCACCTGCCAGCCTAGCGGCGCGCCAGACCATGCAGGGTATCCGTGGCGCCCGCGGCCCATGCTGACCGCGCCGGTACGCTGACGGCATGACTCAGGTGCGCATCCCCACAGAATTGCTTCCGCTCGACGGTCGATTCGGATGCGGACCATCGGTGGTCCGTCCGGGCCAGGTCGACCACCTCGTCGGGAGCTCGGCGACTGTGCTCGGCACCTCCCACCGACAGCCCGCGGTCAAGGCCCTCGTCGGTCGTGTCCGCGAACGCTTCGCCGCCCTCTTCGACCTGCCGGACGGGTACGAGATGCTGTTGTCGAACGGCGGTTCAACGGCGTTCTGGGACGCAGCCGTCTTCGGCCTCATCGAGCACCGGAGCGCCCACGGCGCCTTCGGCGAGTTCGGTGCCAAGTTCGCGGCGGCATCGTCGCGCGCCCCCTGGCTCGCAGAACCCGTCGTCGTGCGCGCCGAGCCCGGCTCGGTGGCCGTGCCGACCGTGACCGAGGGCGTCGACGTCTACGCGTGGCCACACAACGAGACCTCGACCGGCGCGATGGCCCCGGTGCGCCGCATCGAAGCGCCCGGGGCGCTCACCGTGATCGACGCGACGAGCGCCGCCGGCGGCGTGGAGGTCGTGCTGGCCGAGACCGACGTCTACTATTTCGCGCCCCAGAAGAACTTCGGCGCCGACGGTGGCGTCTGGTTTGCGGCGGTATCGCCCGCCGCGATCGATCGCATCGAACGGATCGGAGCATCCGGCCGATACATCCCCGACTCGCTCGGTCTCACGCACGCCCTCGAGAACTCGCGCAAGAACCAGACGCTCAACACGCCCGCCATCGCGACCCTGCTGCTCATCGACGAACAATTGCGGTGGATGCTCGACAACGGCGGACTCGCGTGGGCCGCGTCGCGGACGTCCGCGTCGTCGCGGGCGCTGTACGAGTGGGCCGACGCCCGCCCCTACGCGACGCCCTTCGTCGCCGACCCGGCCGAACGCTCGCAGGTGGTCGTGACGATTGACTTCGACGAGACCGTCGATGCGGCGGCGGTCGCGGCGGCGCTGCGCGACAACGGGGTCCTCGACACCGAGCCGTACCGCAAGCTCGGCCGCAATCAGCTTCGAATCGCGACGTTCACCTCGGTCGACCCCGACGATGTCAAGCGCCTCACTCGCGCCATCGATTACGTGGTCGAGCGCCTCGCCTGACCCCGCCTCGGCTGACCGCGCATCTGCTACTGGTGCTCGTCGCCGTCCGACGACCTCGGCTCGGCGGCAGCACGTTCTTCGTCGACAGCACGTTCGCCCGTCTCGCCGACCGGCCGTTCTCGCGTCGCCCGCCGCTCGGACCGGCTCGCGACCGAAACTCGCCGCCGAGGGCTCACCATGCTCCGGCGACCGCGCTTGGGGGCGGCGGCGTCGATCGCGCGCGCCTCAACTTCGGCATCCCCCTCACTCACGCCTGTCTCGATCGGCACATCGACGCCACGCTCACCCGACTGGGCCGCGGCCTCCGCGAGCGCCGGATTCGGCGAGCCTTCCTGTGGCGAAGCATCGTCCGACACCCCGGCACGCTGCTCCGGCGTCACCCTCGTGCGGACCCGGCGGCGTTCGCGCCGGCCGAGTGCCCGCGCGCGCGGAGCGGCGTCGGCAACCTCGACGTCTGATTCCGCCGATCGCCCGGGCTCATCGTGTTCGGCTCGGTACGAGGCCAGCCGCTCCGCCCAGGGCACCCACGAGGGAGAGAGCCGGGCGCCCTCGCCGGGCAGCATCTCGGTTTCCAAGATGCTCGGCCGCTCCTCGCCAGCGAGCTGCACCATTGCGACCGTCCAGAACCAGTCGGGGTAGCCTGCCAGATTCGTCTCGAAGCGCGCGATGAAGACGCCGTCATCGGCGTCACCGACATCCTCGAACCCCGCAAACGCTCCCACGTCGTCCGACGCGGTGACCTCGTGCAGGGCTGCGCGAGCGATCTCGATCGTCGCCGCGGCCGACGCGTCGTCCTGCTGGAAGGCCACCGGGCTGGGCAGTGCGGCGACCCCGGGGCGCGCGGGGTCGAGGTCGGGGAACACGAGCACGTCGTCGTTCGCGTCCCAGTCATCTCGCGATTCGTCGTCGTCGCCCGCAGGCGCGCCCACGTGCTCCGGTTCCACCTCGTGCTCCTGTTCCGCCCCGTGCTCCTGCTCCGCCCCGTAGTCGGCGGCGTCGTCCGTGGCGTCAGGCATCGAGATCGTCCGCAACCTTGCGGAGCACCGCGGCCACCCTGGTACCCGACTTCGGATCCGGGTAACGGCCGCGTCGGAGATCGCCGCCCACCTTGTCGAGGAGCTTCACGAGGTCCTCCACGATGACGGCCATGTCATCCGGCGCCTTCCGACGCGCTTTGACGATGCTCGGCGGCGTCTCGAGCACGCGCACGGCAAGCGCCTGGGCCCCCTTGCGGCCATCGGCGATGCCGAACTCGACGCGCGTTCCGGGCTTGAGCGCCGTCATATCGTCCGGGAGCGCCGTCGCATGCAGAAACACCTCCTGCCCGTCATCACTCGCGACGAACCCGAAGCCCTTGGCCTCGTCGTAAAACTTCACCTTGCCGGTAGGCATGGCCACTCTCCTTGCTCTTGCGTCGTCGACGCATCGTTCGTGTGCGCAGGTCTCGCGGATTGCGCGCCCGGCGCCGGTCGGTCCTGCGCCGCCGGTCGTACGTGTCACCGCATCGGGCCGAATCTCCCCCGCTCGAGACCGGGGCCCGCGACGACGTCGCCGGCCCCGATGCGCACCCGACCAGTCTAGGCCGTCGACGCGTGCGAGTAGGATGCTCCGGTGGGCACAGAAGAGCAGGCACCGGTTTCGAACGTCGAGCGCATCGTCGCGTTCATGGCGATCGGCATCGGCGTCGTCGCGTTCCTGTGCCTGATCGCCGTGCTCATGGCCCCGCTCCTCGGTGTACCGGCGGCCTCCCTGACGGCGCCCGGCTGGCAGGTCGCTTTTCTCGTCGCCTACTTCGGCCTGCCGCTGGCCGTCCTTCTCCTGATCGGGCTCGTAATCGCGCGTATCGTCCAAAACCGCAGACACCGCGCGCGGGACTGACGCGCCGAATGGACGGCGTTCTCCCGATTATTCGCCTGCTGCGCACCTTCAACACCGAGCAGCTCGAGCGATTGGTCGTGCTGCGCCGCGTACCGCCAAGGTCGTCGTCGGGCATCGTCGACATCGCCGAGTGGCTCGTCGACCCAGGGCACGTACGGGGGTCGATCGAGCGGCTCGGCTGGCGCGCGGCGCGCCGAATGGCCATGGGCGACCCGGCCGCACTCGACCGGGCGCAGGCCTTGGCGCTCGCCGTTCCGGGCGAGCCCGGGCCGCAGCTCGTGCCCGCCGCGCGCGCCGCCATTGCCGACGTGCTGGCCTGCGCCACGCCCGTCAGCGAAGCCCCGGCGCTCTCCCTTCCCGACGCTGGCAGGGACGCCCGGGGAGCGGAGCGCGCCCAGGCACTCGCAGCACTCGTCGCCGACCTCGTCGCCGACTTCGACGGGGGCACCCGGGCAGCGCGCGACGGTCGCCTCGGCTCACGCCTCGCTGGGGTCGACGTGCGGCGAATCGCCGCGGAGCTCCAGCTCACCCCGGCGTTCGTCGAGGCCGTCGTCGACGACATGTATCGGGCGGGCGTCGCCGGACCCGCCGACGATGCCTGGGTACCGACCGAGCGAGGACGGGCGCTCGAACGCGGACCGCGAATCGAGCGGTGGCGCACCATGGCCGAGACCTGGCTCGACCGACTCAGCGTCGCCGACCGTGAGGCCGTGCTCGGCCGCACCGATGCACACGGGGGCGCCCGAACCGATGCGTCGAGCACCGACCGCGGCATCGACGCGGTGACGGGTGCGCTGGAGCTCGGGCTGCTCGTCGACGGAACCCTCACCGAGGCGGGCAAGCACCTGCTGGACGACCGGCTCGACGACGCCGCCGCAGCCATCGAGCGCGGGCTCCCCGCCGAGATCCAGCAGGTGTACGTGCAGCCCGACCTCAGCATCGTCGCGCCGGGGCCGCTCGCCCCGGAGGCCGAGACGCGCCTTCGGACCGTCGCCGATCTCGAACGCCGAGGCACGGCATCCACCTATCGGCTCTCGACGGCGTCACTCGCCCGCGCCTTCGCGACGGGCCTCGACGAGGCCGAGATCACGCGACGTCTCACCCAGCTGTCGATCGTGCCCCTGCCGCAGCCGGTGACCTACCTGATCGCCGAGGCGAGCGCCCGCCATGGCCTCATCCGCCTGCGTCCACTCGGGAGTGGCACGCGCATCCAGAGCACCGACCACGAACTGCTTGATCGACTCGAGGTCGACCAGTCGCTCGGGGCGCTGCGACTGCGCCGCCGGCCCGACGGTTCGCTCGACTCGCTGTTGTCGCCAGAGCACGCGGCAAGCGTGCTCACGGAGGCCAGGCTGCCCGTCATGCTCGAGGACGAGCACGGCACGCCCCTCGGCCCTCGTCAGCCGCGCACAGCGCCGCCGCCCCGGCTCACCATCTCGGCCGCCGTGCACCGCTTCGCTGTCGCCCTTCGCGACGACGCCCGCCGTCAGGGCGACGGCGACGAGTCGAATGCCTGGCTGCAGCAGCGCCTCGAGCGCGCACGCCGCGCAAAGTCGGTGATGCGCATCCGTGTGACCGTCGAAGGTGCCGAGCCAGTCGTGATGACGGTCATCCCCGCGAGCATGACGCCGCGCTGGCTTCGCGTCATCGACCCGGAGGCCGACGTCGAGCGGACGTTCCCGCTCGACGCCATCGAACTGCTCGACGACGCGCCGTAGCCGCCGGGCCGCGCCCCGGGTTCGCCGCCCGCGAGCGCCGGTGACACATCGCGGCGGTAGCATGGTGCGCTATGCCTGGTGGTCCCCTGATCGTGCAGAGCGATCGAACGGTCCTCCTCGAGGTCGCACACCCCGAGGCCAATGACGCGCGCCACGCGCTCGCGGTTTTCGCCGAGCTCGAGCGCGCCCCCGAGCACGTCCACACCTACCGGATCACGCAGCTCGGGCTGTGGAACGCCCGAGCTGCGGGACACACGGCCGAGCAGATGCTCGAAACACTGGAGCGGTACGCGAAGTTCCCCATCCCGGACGCCGTCGCCGTCGATCTGCGCGACACGGTCGCCCGCTACGGACGCCTCGTGATCGAACGCGATGAGCGCGACGACGCGGAGCCGGGCGCGCTCGTGCTCAGCAGCGACGACGAGGCGGTGCTGCGCACCGTCACCCGCAGCAAGAAGGTCGCGCCGATGCTGCGAGGCGAGGTGGCCGATGGAGTGGTCTCGGTGGAGCCGTGGGCGCGCGGCGAGCTCAAGCAGCAACTCGTCAAGCTCGGCTGGCCCGCGGAGGATCTGGCGGGTTACACGCCGGGGACGCCGCACGCGATCGCGCTCGACGAGGTCGAGTGGTCGATGCGCGGCTACCAGCGCGACGCCGTTGATCATTTCTTCGTGGGCGGATCCGGCGTCGTCGTGTTGCCCTGCGGCGCAGGCAAGACGATCGTCGGCGCCGGCGCCATGGCCGCTGCGAAGACGAACACGCTCATCCTCGTGACCAATACCGTGTCGGCGCGGCAATGGCGTCACGAACTGCTCGAGCGCACGACCCTCACCGACGACGAGATCGGCGAGTACTCCGGCGAGATGAAAGAGATCAAGCCGGTCACGATCGCGACCTATCAGATCCTCACCGCGCGCCGGAAGGGCGCCTACACGCATCTGTCGCTGCTCGATGCCCTCGACTGGGGCCTCATCGTCTACGACGAGGTGCACCTGCTGCCGGCGCCCGTGTTCAAGTTGACCGCCGAGCTGCAGGCGCGCCGCCGGCTCGGGCTCACGGCGACGCTCGTGCGCGAGGACGGCCGCGAGGGCGACGTGTTCAGCCTCATCGGCCCCAAGCGGTTTGACGCGCCCTGGAAAGACATCGAGGCGCAGGGGTACATCTCGCCGGCGGAGTGCTTCGAGGTGCGCATCGATCTGCCCTATGAAGACCGGATGCAGTACGCGGCCGCCTCGGATGAGGAACGCTACCGCATCGCGGCCAGCGCGCCCGCGAAGCTGCCCATCGTGCGGTCGCTCATCGACCGGCACCGGGGCGAGAACATCCTGGTCATCGCCCAGTACCTCGACCAGATCGCCGAGATCTCGGAGGCGCTCGGCGTACCGAAACTGACGGGGCAGACGCCGGTCGCCGAGCGCGAGGAGCTGTACCAGGCGTTCCGCGACGGCACCACGCCCGTGCTCGTCGTCTCGAAGGTGGCGAACTTCTCCGTCGATCTGCCGGATGCCTCGGTCGCCATCCAGGTGTCCGGCTCGTACGGTTCGCGGCAGGAGGAGGCGCAACGCCTCGGCCGCCTGCTGCGCCCGTCGTCGTCGGGAGTGACGGCGTCGTTCTACACGCTCGTGGCGCGCGACACGGTCGACCAGGACTTTGCACAGAATCGCCAGCGATTCCTGTCGGAGCAGGGCTACGCCTACACGATCGTCGACGGCGCCGACGTGCTCGAGGCGGCATCGGCCTAGTCGCCGGGGCCGCCGCCCCGGCGCGGCGCAACGATGCGTGCGCCCACCGGGAGGGCAAGTGCATCTCGACCCAGTCAGCCGGTTCAGCCCGTCGACGGGGCGGCGACGAGCGCGATGTCGACCCATCCGCCGTCGTCGCTCGCCGAGAGCAGCACGACACGGCGCCCGTCTTCGAGCGGTTCTCCGGATCCGACCTCGAGCACCGCGTCACGCGCGTCGCCGGATCCCAGCACGATCGTCAGCCGAGCACGCCAGGGACCCGACGAGCATCCGGAATTGGCGAATCCGATTCGCACCCCGTCGAGCACGCCCACCGTGCCCTGCGCGATGGTCGTGGTCCTCGCACCCTGCGGCGCGGCGATGGCGTCACCGGGCGCGCAGCCGGCGTTCTGAGCGCATCCCGAAACGCCCGCGGCCGCGCCGAGCGCCAGCAGCAGTGCGGCACCCGCGCGACCGGCGCGGCGACCGCGCGAGCTCATGGCTCGTCGGCGAGCTCGATCTCGACGGCGATCACGGGGCCGCGGCCCCGCTCGGGGTCTGCGGGCTCGGCGAAGCCCACGAGGGTTATCGTGCCGAAGCCCTCGAGCGAGGTCGGCGTTCCCTCGTCGATTCTCACGTCGATCTGCGAGGGGCCGCCGACCACCATGATCTTCGCCCAGACGCGGTCGTGCTCGGTTCCGGCGTTGACGACGCCGATCCGGCGCCCCGCGATGGGATTCACGGTGCCCTGGGCCAGCGCCAACTGCTTCGTGGTCATGTGATCTCCAACGATCCTGTCGTGTCGAGGTCGCCTCGCCCGTGACGGGCCTATTTCGTCGCGCTCGAGCTCCTGAAGTAGGTGTCGAGCTGGTCGGCCGGAACCACGACCTCACCCGGTTCGAGGCCGGGCTCGCTCGTGAGGCCGGACTCGGGGTTTGCACCCCATGGGTTGTACAGCACGACGGAGTTGTCATCGCGCACGTCGACGACCGTGTAGGCGTGCCGCCCGACGATGGGCGAATCGTCGGGGAGGTCGTTCCGCGTCGTGAGCACGACGGACTGTCCGCTGTCGATCGAGCCCGCGATGCTGTCGCTCGTCGCCCCCTGCTGCCACGGGAGGAATGGATCGAAGCCCTGCGTCTCGATCTCTCGGCCGGTGATGAGGGCGAGCGCCTCTTCCGGTTTGCCGCCCCAGATGTCACCGTACGACTCGCCGTAGTGGTCGGCGATGGCCTTCTCGTAGACGCTCGCGTAGTTGGGCATGCCGTCGTCACCCACGGCGTACTCGTATGCGCCGGCCTCGTCGTTGTAGACGAAGCTTCCGTCAACCCGGACCTCGATCGGCTCGCCGTCCTCGTAGAGCGTCACGAGGTAGTCGTTGCTTGCCTCGTCGTACTGCACGTTCTCGGCGAGAAGCTCGGGATCGGTTCCGGCGACCGCCGCGATCGATGCGAGTGCCCAGCAGTCGCCGAGCGCCTGCTGGTTGATGTCGTACGGATCGATCGCCACTTCGTCGTTCGGAATCTCGTCCGGCACCGTCTCGTGGCGGTCAGGATCGTCGACGCGCGTGTCGTGCGCGCGTCGCTCGCCGTCACTCTTGCCCGACTCGACGTCGCCCCGGTCGGGAACGCCCGCGCCTCCGGTGCCGCCGGCGGCCGCGCTCGCGTCGTCCTGTTCGTCGGCCTGGCGCGGAAGATCGTGGATGCCGATGCGCTCGACGAGGTCTCCGAGGTCGACGAGCGCTCGGTCCGTGCGTGCTCGCCACTCGTCGACGAAGCGATCGCGATCGGGGCCCTCCCAGTCGATCCGCTCGATCTGGCCGCGCAGTGTGCTGGCGGATTGCAGCACCATGCCCCCGCGGAAGGTGAATCGGCCGGCGATGTCGCGGAGCTCCGCGGTGTTCGCGCCGTGCATCCCGAATGGCATTCCTCGCCCGCTCCCCTCGTTCGCCAACGCCTCACGCTCATCGAGCATGCGCACCGCAGGTTCGCCACGTGCGCCCGTCGTCGCGGCTCCCCCGCCGCTTCGGCCGGAACGTTCCGGACCGGCCGGCGACCACGCTACCCGGCGAGGTTAACGCATGCGTCAGACTCCGGGGGCGCGCCCACACCACCCAGAGGGGCATGTCCCGCGGGGCGCGGGGCGCGAGGCGCGCTCACGCACGCGCGAGCAACTCGCCGTGGAGCATCGAGAACCACGCGTCCGGATGCTCGGCGAACTCGAGCCACCCATCGCGGATGCCCACGAGCTCCTCTCGCGTGGCGTGGCCGCCGGCGAGCGCCTGCGTCGCGAAGGCCGATGAGACCGCCCGGTCGGCCCACGAGTGCCCCCACCACGCGGCCAGCTCGGGCGTCGCGTAGACCCACGGCGTCGCGGTCAGGCTCACGTCGCGCAACCCGGCCGCGCGCGCCCACGCGCGCAGGTGGCGTGCCGCATCCGGCTCGCCGCCGTTCTCGCGCGCGAGCAGCTCGTACAGTGCGAGCCACCGATCGAGCGCCGGCAGCCGCGGGTACCAGGCCATGGTCCCGTAGTCGGCGTCGCGCGCCGCGATGACACCGCCGGGGCGCGTCACGCGCGACATCTCCCGGAGCGCCGCGATGGGGTCGCCGAGGTGTTGCAGCACCTGGTGCGCGTGCACGACGTCGAAGGATGCTGCCGGATGCGCGAGTTCGTACACGTCGCCGACCTCGAACCGCGTGCGGTCGTCGGCCCGCAATGTCGCCGCATCCCGCGCCGCCGCGATCGCGGTCGCTGCCGCGTCGACGCCGACGACCTCGCCGCCTGGCCCGACGAGCTCGGCCAGGTCGAGGGTGATGCTGCCGGGACCGCATCCGACATCGAGCACGCGCATGCCTGGGGTGAGGTGATCGAGCAGGTAGCCGCAGGAGTTCTCGGCCGTCCGGGCCGAGTGCGAGGCCAGCACGCTGCCGTGGTGCCCATGGACGTATCCGCCGGCGGGGGCAGCTCGCATAGCCGGCGTGCAGGGCTCGGTCGTCATACCGTCAAACCTACGGCGCGGTGCCTCCCAGCGCGACAATCCGCGCGCCGTCAGTGCAATCCCAGATCGAGGGCGACATACTGAACGGCATGACTGAAGGTGGACCGAAGATCCTCGTTGTCGACGATGAGCCGAACATTCGCGAGCTGCTGAGCACCTCGCTCCGTTTCGCCGGTTTCATGGTCCGGACGGTAGGGAACGGCGCAGCGGCCATTTCCGCCGTGATCGAAGAAGAGCCGGACCTCATCGTCCTCGACGTCATGCTGCCCGATATGAACGGTTTCGGCGTGACCAAGCGTCTCCGTGCGTCGGGATTCACGTCGCCCATCCTTTTTCTCACGGCGAAGGACGAGACCGACGACAAGATCGAAGGGCTCAACTCCGGCGGCGACGACTACGTCACGAAGCCCTTCTCGCTCGACGAGATCGTGGCGCGCATCAAGGCGATCCTCCGCCGCACGATGGCCGCCGAGGAAGACGCGGTCATTCGAGCGGGCGAACTGACGATGGATCAAGACACGCACGAGGTCTTCCTCGCCGACGATCCGATCGAGCTCAGTCCCACCGAATTCAAGCTCCTGCGTTACCTCATGCTCAACCCGAACCGCGTGCTGTCGAAGGCCCAGATCCTCGATCACGTGTGGGAGTACGACTTCAACGGCGATGCCGGCATCGTCGAGTCGTACATCTCCTACCTGCGGCGCAAGCTCGACCAGCACACCGACGAGCCGCTCATCCAGACAAAGCGCGGCTTCGGATACATGTTGAAGGTCCCAGGCGCCAAGGCCTAGTCGCTCGTGGCGTATCGCGCGATTCGCTGGAACGAGCTGAGCCTCCGCAACAAGCTCACGCTCGTCATCGTCGCGCTGCTCATGCTCGGCATCGTCGTGGCCGGCATCGGCACGACCCTCTTGCTTCGGCCCACCCTGGTGGCACAGCTCGATTCGGAGCTGACCGCAGTCGCCGCCGATCCGGTCTCGGTCATCGGCGGTGACCAGACCACGCGAAGCTTCACCTACGACAACGTCCGCCAGGCGCCGCAGCCGTACTACGTCGCGGTTGTCGACGACCGGGGGCAGGTGCTGGTTGACAACTGGGGCACGCGCCCCCGGGCCGTCGCGCCGTCCCTCGCGCCGGTCGAAGGGCTCGCGTCGGCACCGGGGGGCGAGTCAGGCGCCGCTCCGCACTACACGGTGGTCGATATGAGCGACGGGCTCGGCACCAGCTGGCGGGCCGTCGTGGTACTCGAGGGCGATTACCCGAGCGATCAGGTCAACGGCACGCTCGTCATCGGGCTGCCGCTCGCAACCGTGAACTCGACCATGGCATCGTTCCTCGCCATCTTCTTCGGCTTCGGGCTCACGGTCGTGATCTTCGGCGCGGCCCTCACGCGCCTACTCGTCTCCGCGACCCTGCAGCCCCTCCGCTCGGTCGAGTCGACGGCCATGTCGTTCGCCGCGGGCGACTATGCCCAGCGCCTCCCCGAGTCGACCCCGAACACCGAAGTCGGCCGGCTGTCGCGCTCGCTCAACATGATGCTCAGCCGCATCGACGAGGCCCTCGACGAGCGGCAGGCGACCATCGCGCGGATGCGCCGCTTCGTGGGCGACGCGAGCCACGAGCTGCGGACCCCGCTCGTGACCGTGCGGGGCTACGCCGAGCTCTACCGCATGGGCGCGCTCGACGAGCCCGCCAAGGTCGGCCAGGCAATGGACCGCATTGAGAAGGAAGCCCTGCGAATGGGCGGACTCGTGGAGGACCTGCTGCAGCTCGCCCGGCTCGACGAGACTCGGCAGCTCGAGAAGTCCATCGTCGACCTCGAGCCCATCGCCGAGGATGCCGCGATGGACGCCCGCGCGCAGTCGCCGAACCGACCGGTCACGGCACTGCCAACCCGCGTGGTCCTCGGCGACCGCGACACGCGCGACGAGCGGGTGCCGACTGCTCCCGCGCTCGCTGACGCGCGCGTCAGCGAGCCGCGAGGGGACGATGTCGATCGTGACGACGACGCGGGCGCCGGGACGCCTGACCCCGGTAACGGGTCGGCGAGCGAGGGCGAGCCGGAGCCGGCGGAGACCGCCGCCAAGGCTCGCCGCCGTTGGCGGCCACGCACGCCGACCATCCCTCGCGTCTCGCGTCAGCAGCTCAGCCGATTGCTGGGGCGCGGCACGGTGACGACCTCGACACCGGAGCAAGATGAGGCGGCCGGCCGTGTGCGGGTCGGCGGCGGGCCCGACGACGACGATTTCGACATCCCGGCGATGGTGCTCGGGAACGAGGACAAAATGCGACAGGCCGTCTCGAACATCATTGGGAACGCCCTGCGATACACACCCGAGGATTCGCCCCTCGAGGTCGGCGTCGTGCTCGACGTGCCGAAGCGAACCGCGACGGTAGAGGTCATCGATCATGGCGAAGGCATCCCGCCCGAGACCCGCGACAAAATCTTCCAACGCTTCTGGCGCGCCGATACCTCTCGAGCCCGCGAAACCGGCGGCTCGGGGCTCGGCCTCGCCATCGTGACCGCCATCATGCGCGCACATGACGGCTCCGTCGACGTCGTTGAGACCCCGGCAGGAGGCGCGACGTTCCGGCTCACCTTCCCATTGCTCGTCGCCGACGATGTGGACGGCCCGTCTCCCACAGGCGGCACGGGCGAGCGAGCGGCCGACGCTGCCCCCGCGTAGCGTCGCTCGCGTCGGCGGCCATCGGGGCTGCCACGTGACACCCGGGAGACCGCAATGGCACAGATCCGCGTCGATAGTGACATCCTGCTCGCCGCCGTCAACACGACGAACGCCTCAATCGACCGCGTACGCACCGAGAACGCGAGCTTGACCACGAATCTCATCAACCTGCAGTCGACATGGACCGGCTCGGCGTCGGCGTCCTTCCAAGACCTCCTGTCGCAGTGGCGGGCCGTCCAACTGCAGGTCGAAGAGCAGCTGGCGCAGATGAACATCGCCCTCGCCACCGCGGGCAACACCTACGGTTCGACCGAGTCTGACGTGACCCGCATGTTCGCCGGTGGTGCCCGCTAGCTCGGGCCGAGCATCCAGCCCCCTGCTCCCCCGGAGTCGTCCACGCCGAAAACGACCGAACGGGCGGCCCCTCGTGGGACCGCCCGTTCGTGTGGAGTGCGTCGGCGACGCCGGCAGGACTAGAAGTCCATGCCACCGCCCATGTCGGGCGATGCGGGGGCCCCGCCGCCCTTCTCTGGCTTGTCGGCGATGACGACCTCGGTCGTGAGGAACAGACCGGCGATCGAAGCCGCGTTCTCCAGCGCCGAGCGAGTCACCTTCACCGGGTCGATGATGCCGGCGGCGACCATGTCGACGTAGTTGCCGGTGGCGGCGTCGAGGCCGTGACCGACCTCGAGGCCGCGGACCTTCTCGGCCACGACGCCGGGCTCGAGGCCGGCGTTGAAGGCGATCTGCTTGAGCGGCGCGTCGACGGCGACCCGGACGATGTTGGCGCCAGTGGCCTCGTCGCCCTCAAGGCCGAGACCCGCGAGGGCCTTCGCGCCAGCGTGGATGAGCGAGACGCCACCACCCGCGACGATGCCCTCTTCGACGGCGGCCTTCGCGTTGCGGACGGCGTCCTCGATGCGGTGCTTGCGCTCCTTGAGCTCGACCTCGGTCGCCGCACCCGCGCGGATGACGGCGACGCCGCCGGCGAGCTTGGCGAGGCGCTCCTGCAGCTTCTCGCGGTCGTAGTCGCTGTCGGTCGCGGTGATCTCAGCGCGGATCTGCGCCACGCGGCCGGCGATGGCGTCGGCCTCGCCGGCACCCTCGACGATCGTGGTCTCATCCTTGGTGATGACGACCTTGCGGGCGCGACCGAGCATGTCGAGCGTGGTGTTCTCGAGCTTGAGGCCGACCTCTTCCGAGATGACCTGGCCGCCCGTGAGGATCGCGATGTCCTGCAGCATGGCCTTGCGGCGGTCACCGAAGCCGGGCGCCTTGACGGCGACCGACTTGAAGATGCCGCGGATCTTGTTCACGACGAGCGTCGCGAGGGCCTCACCGTCAACGTCTTCCGCGATGATCAGGAGCTGCTTGCCGGCCTGGATCACCTTGTCGACGACGGGCAGCAGGTCCTTGATGTTCGAGACCTTGCTGTTGACGATCAGGACATAGGCGTCCTCGAAGACGGCTTCCTGACGCTCGGGGTCGGTCACGAAGTACTGCGAGAGGTAGCCCTTGTCGAAGCGCATACCCTCGGTGAGCTCGAGCGTCGTGCCGAAGGTGTTCGACTCCTCGACGGTGACGACGCCTTCCTTGCCGACCTTGTCGATCGCCTCGGCGATGATCTCGCCGATCTTCGCATCGGCGGCCGAGATCGACGCGGTCGCGGCGATCTGCTCCTTGGTCTGGATCTCGACGGCCGACGAGAGCAGCTCGGCCGAGACGGCCTCGACGGCCTTCTCGATGCCGCGCTTGAGCGAGATCGGGTCGGCACCGGCGGCAACGTTGCGCAGGCCCTCGCGAACGAGCGCCTGGGCGAGCACCGTGGCGGTCGTCGTACCGTCACCGGCGACGTCGTCGGTCTTCTTCGCGACCTCCTTCACCAGCTCGGCGCCGATCTTCTCGTACGGGTCCTCGAGCTCGATCTCCTTGGCGATCGACACACCGTCGTTCGTGATCGTGGGCGCGCCCCACTTCTTCTCGAGCACGACGTTGCGGCCGCGGGGGCCGAGGGTGACCTTGACGGCGTCGGCCAGCGTGTTGAGGCCGCGCTCGAGGCCGCGACGGGCCTCTTCATCAAACGCGATGATCTTCGACATAAGTGTGCTTCGTCCTTTCCGGACGTCCGGGACGTTCATGTGTTGGCACTCGGCAAGCGCGAGTGCTAGAGCAATACTTGCACTCGACGTGGGCGAGTGCAAGCCGCGAGCCGCACCCCGCCGGGCTCACCTCGAGCATCCGGAAACACGAACGGCGGCACCCGGCCGGTGCCGCCGTTCGTGACCGGTGCCCTAGAGGGGTCGCACCGCTTCGGCTTGAGGCCCCTTGGCCCCCTGGCCGATCTGGAACTCCACGACCTGGCCCTCCTCCAGGACCTTGTAGCCGGGCATGTCGATCGCCCTGTAGTGCACGAAGACGTCTTGCTGCTGCTCTCCGCCGGCGGCGTCGACGGTGATGAAACCGAAGCCCTTTTCAGCGTTGAACCACTTCACGGTTCCGTTCGCCATGATCTCCCCATTGCGTGTCGCTCGGCCGGGACATACCCGACCGCCCCGACGACCTTCCCTGCGGCGTCGGGGCGCCATGAGCGTACGTTTGCGAGGTTGCGGGAACGTGTCGCGCGGATATCGGGCGATCGACATCTGCGGGGAGACGGCTACTGGGCGACGTCGTAGCCGATGATGACCGTGATGGTGCCCGGCGGAGCCATGTTGGGGTCGAGTGTCGGCGTTCCGCCACCCAGATCTTGCGCGAGCTGGAGCGCCGCCCCCTCATTCGCCGCGTCGCCGTAGTAGATGGTCGTCGACGAGTAATCGGCCCGGTCGGCGTCGTCGATCACGGTCACGTTCCAGCCGAGGCCCGTGAGCGTCTCGGCGTTTCCGCCCGCGATTCCCGGCAGGTCGGTGCCGTTGAGGACCGTGACCTGCACGTTCGGGTCGAGCGCCGGTTGCGCCTCGGCGGGGTCGTCCGTCGGCGCCTCTTCGGTGGCGGTCGGCGTCGGCTCGGGCTCGGCCTGGAACGACACGACGTTGTCGATGACGAACATCGCGATGAGGCCGATGGCCACGAGCACGATGACGGCACCGAGGCCCCACAACCACGAGGTGATCTTGTCGCCCCGGGTTCTGGGCGCACGGTGCGCCCCGCGTCGGTCGAGCGACGCAGGGATGTCGTCGAAACGGTCCTTCGAGTACTTCACGTTCGTCTACCGGGCCTTCGTGCGTCCGGACGCTGCACTCGAGCGTCGCTGGGCTCGCCGCTCGTCGCGTTCTGCGGCGCGTGCATCTCGGACGCGACGCAGGCGCGCGACGACCAGGGGGTCGTGGGCCAGGGCTGCTGGCGCCTCGATGAGCGTAGCGAGAATTTGATAGTACTGCGCGACCGACCGGTTGAACCGCCGGCGAATCGCGTCTTCCTTGGCGGACGAATGGCGTGGGTGCGCGGCCTCGAACGCGAGCACCTCGCGTTCGAAACTCGTCAGTTCGGGAGCTGCCGAGCGTTGCGCTGCCTCCAGAGCCAAACCGCCTCCTCGTTCGACCGCGACGCACTCCGCGGGTGCCTCACTGTAGGCGCAGCCTCACGAGAATCTTGGTTCCGACGCGCGTAGACTCGCGCATCGGCGGGACCCCGATCGGCGGGGCACGGTCGAGAGGAGGCAGCACATGGGCGAGTACCAGGTCACGCGGAATGACGCGGAGTGGCGCGAGTTGCTGCAGCCGGTGGAGTTCGCCGTGCTGCGGCAGGCCGCGACCGAGCGCCCGTTCACGGGCGAACTCCTCGATGAAGAGCGCGAGGGGCTGTACTCGTGCCGCGCTTGCGGCAACGAGCTGTTCAAGAGTGGCACGAAGTTCGACGCCGGCTGCGGCTGGCCGAGCTTCTACGAGTCGATCCGCCCTGACGCGGTCGAACTGCTCGACGACGACTCACAGGGGATGGTGCGGACCGAGGTGCGCTGCGCGAAGTGCGGCTCGCATCTCGGGCACGTGTTCCCCGACGGCTTCGGCACGCCCACCGGCGACCGATACTGCATGAACTCGGTGTCCCTGACCTTCTCACCCGAGTCGTCGGGCGAGTCGAATGGCAGCGGCACGTCCGCATAGACTGGTCCGGCCCCGCGCGGGGCATGCCGGCTTAGCTCAGTTGGTAGAGCACCGCTCTTGTAAAGCGGATGTCGCGGGTTCGAACCCCGCAGCCGGCTCGATAGCGCACACGCTGCCATCGGCCCGTGCCCGGCGCGGCCGGTCTCGCGTCAGAGGTGCTCGTCGAGGAACGACCGGAACTCGGTGCTGTTGTCGATGCGACCCGTGTACGCGTCGCCGTTCGCCAGCACGAGGGGCATGCGGTCGAGTTCGGTCCCCTGGTCGCCGACGCCCCCTGCAAGCGCGGCGTCGGACTGCGACTCGATCCAGTCACCGAATCGACCCTGACTGATGCACGTGTTCACCGCGTCGATCTGCTGCACCCCCGAGTCGCGTGCGAGCGCCTTGAGATCGGCGTTCTGCAGATTGGCGAACCCTTCACTCGGCTGCATGGCGAGCAGGCCCACATGGAAGGCCCAGAGGTCCTTCTGCGACAACTCGCCCACGCAAGTGACGGCGTTCCCAGCGCGTACCGCGGCGCCGCGCTCGCGAGGATCGTCGCTCACAGCGAGCGGGTGCAGCGATATGCGCACGGCCCCCTGCTGTGTGAGGCCCTGGATCACGAGCGCGTTGACCGAGGCGAACCGCGCGCTATCTGGATGCGTGTAGTCGGTGTAGAGGGCCAGCTGCACGGGCGCGGGGGCCGGGATGGCTTGCGCATTGGCCGGGTCAGCGACGGTGGGGCCCGAGGCGTCGAGGCCGCCGTCGGCATTGACCATGGTCGGCCATTCGACGCTACCGCGGCCCGTCCCAAGCGCAAAGACGGCGACGGCGACGGCGATCGCGAGCGCCGCGACAGCGAGCACCAGGCGGCGGCGAGGTCGACTCGACGCCGCGTCTCGCGCTGTCGCGCGGCGCAGTCGGGGTTCGGGTGAGATCACAGTCATCGCTCGTCTGGGTGGCCGCGGCGGTCGGCACGCACGACCTGGGAGAGGCTACTCCCCTCCCCTTGAGGTTGCAGCCGCCGAAGTCGAAACGTCACCATTCCGCAACCTCTCCGCCCGGAGCTTCGCGACTTCGTAGAGCGTCACGCTCGCTGCGATCCCGGCGTTGAGTGACTCAGTGGCGCGGTCGATCGGGATCGACACGATCGCGTCGCATTGCTCGGTGACAAGGCGCGAGAGCCCCTTGCCCTCGCTGCCGACGACAACGAGGAGCGGCGAGGTCGCGAGATCGAGCCCTGGAAGGGACATGTCGCCATCCCCGTCAAGGCCGATGACGAACAGACCCGCAGCCTTATACGCCTTGATCGTCGCGACGAGGTTGGCTGCCATCGCGACGGGCAGGCGACTCACGGCACCCGCCGACGTCTTCCACGCCGACGCGGTCACGCCGGCCGATCGACGCTGCGGCACGACGACCCCATGGCCGCCGAACGCGGCGACCGAGCGAATGATCGCACCGAGGTTCCGGGGGTCGGTCACGCCATCGAGGGCGACGACGAGCGGCGTTTGCCGTCGCTGCGTGACACGGTCGAGGAGGAGCATCGGGTCGTCGTACTCATAGGGCGGCACCCTGATGAGCACGCCCTGGTGCACGGCATCGCGGCCGGCGAGCCGGTCCAGTTCGGGGCGCATGACCTCGAGCACGGGGATTCCGCGCGACGTGGCGACGCGCAGGATCTCCTTGACACGGTCGTCGAACTCAATGCGCGCCGCGATGTGGAGCGCGGTTGCGGGAATGCCCGCGCGGAGCGCCTCGAGCACGGAGTTGCGACCGGTCACGAGCTCGGTCTCGTCGTCACTGCGGCGCCGGGGCGCACCACCATCCCGCCCGGCGGAACGTCCGCCGGGCTGACCGCCGTGCTTCGACTCGATCCGCTCGCGGGCGGCCTTGCGCTTGCCGGCCGAGTGCCAGGCCCGGTCCTCGGCCTTGGGTGTCGGCCCGCGGCCCTCGAGTGACTTTCGGCCGTGGCCGCCGGTGCCCTTCAGCGGGCCCTTTTTCTTGCGGGCGCCGCCCTTGCCTGGTGTTGCAGCCATCGTCAGTTCACGCTCCAGGTCGTTCCGGTCGGTGAGTCTGCCACCGTAATACCTGCCCCCGCGAGAGCGTCGCGGATGCGGTCGGCGGCAGTGAAGTCTTTCGCGGACCGAGCTTCGCGACGCTGCTCGAGCAATTGCTCGACGAGCGTCGCGAGAGCCGCGGTCTCTCGATCGGAGCCGGTATCGCCGGCCCACTCGGGCGTACGCGGGTCGATGCCGAGCACGTCGAGCATGGCGCCGACCGCGGCGAGGGCCACTTCGACGCCGTCGGTGTCGTTCGCGTCGGCTGCTTGATTGCCCCGCGTGATCTCGCCGTGCAGCGCGGCGAGGGCCTGCGGAATGGCGAGGTCATCGAGCATCGCGGCCTCGAAGTCCGCGGTGACGGGCGCGGCCGGTGGTATGTCCCGTCCCGCCGCCCGCAGGAGCGACTCGGCGCGGCCGAGGAAGGACTCGATACGCGCGAAGGCCGCCTCGCCCTCCGCCATCGAGTCGTCGTTCAGCTCGATCACGGAGCGGTAGTGCGCGGCGCCGAGCACGTAGCGAATGACGATGGGGCGCGCCTGCGCGAACAGATCGGCAGCCGTGACGATGTTGCCGACCGACTTCGACATCTTCTGGCCGCGGAAATTGACGAGCCCGTTATGGAGCCAGGTCCGCGCGAACGCGTGCCCGGCCGCGTTCGACTGCGCCATCTCGTTCTCGTGGTGCGGGAACCGCAGGTCGAGGCCGCCCCCGTGAATGTCGAATGTGTCGCCGAGGTACTTCGTCGACATCGCCGAGCACTCGATGTGCCAGCCCGGCCGGCCCGGCCCCCACGGGCTCGGCCACGACGCGGATTCGGGTTCGCCCGGCTTGCGTCCCTTCCAGAGCGCGAAGTCGTGCGGCCCGCGTTTGGCGCGCGGAGCACCGTCGTCGGCCGGCTCCATCTCCGCCGTCCGCTGGTGCGTCAGCGAGCCGTATTCTGGCCACGTCGACGTCTCGAAGTACACGTCGCCAGTTCCGTCGGCGGCCACGTACGCGTGACCGCGCTCGATGAGCCGTCGAATGATCGCCTGCATCTCCATGATGGACGCAGTGGCCCGCGGCTCGTAGGTGGGCGGACGAATGCCGAGACGCGCATATGCGCGGGTGAATTCGCGTTCGACCCGATACGCGAGCGCCCACCACGGCTCCGTGTCGGTGGCGTTCGCGAGGGTCTTGTCGTCGATGTCGGTCACGTTGCGCACGAGCGTGACTCGCACGCCTCGAAACTCAAGCCACCGGCGGAGCTGGTCGTACACGAGGGCCGAACGGATGTGGCCGACGTGGGGGCCCGACTGCACGGTCGGCCCGCAGACGTACATCGACACCTCGCCGGGAACGAGCGGCGCGAAGTCGCGCAGCGCCTGCGTCTTGGTGTCATAGAACCGCTGAGTCACCCCCCGAGTCTAGGGCGGGCGGACCGTCGGATAGGATGACCGTCATGGAATCGACCATGGCCATCGTCGACCGCGGGCGTCGCGCCTAGCGGCGGACGACCGAACCCGCTGACCACCCCGCGCATCCCCGCGGAGAGCTGGTCGGCAGTGCGCGCTTCTTCGCGCGTCGACTCCGCCGTTTCGCAGGCCAGACCGGGCCCCGCGCATCCCTGCGCCGTCGTGCCCGGACCCTTCGATTCCTCCGGAGCAGCATCTTGCCGACCATGCACGGCGGCCGTCACGAGCACGGCCAGAACTTTCTCTCAGACGCGGCGACCATCCGCCGAGTCGTCGACCTCGTCGCCCGAACGCGCGGTCCAATCCTCGAGATCGGCCCGGGCCGCGGCGCCCTGACCTTCGAGCTCGAACGGCTCGGGCGACCCATCACGGCCGTCGAGATCGACCTGCGCCTCGCCCGCCGGCTCGAACAGCGCGTCGGCCCCCGCGTGAATATCGTCGCCGGAGACTTCCTCCGCTGGCCCCTGCCGACGAACCCATATGTCGTCGTCGGCAATCTCCCGTTCCACCTCACGACGGCGATGCTCCGCAAGGTGCTGCACGCGCCCGGATGGACGAACGCCGTGCTGCTCGTGCAGTGGGAGGTCGCGCGCCGCCGGGCCGGCGTCGGTGGCGTCACGATGATGACGGCGCAATGGTGGCCGTGGATGACGTTTGACCTGCACGGGCGGGTGCCCGCGCGTGCGTTCGCGCCACGGCCCTCCGTCGACGGCGGGCTCCTCGCGATCGCGCGGCGGCAGAAGCCCCTCGTCGCGACCACGCGCGGCGAGGAGTACCGCGCCTTTGTCCACGCGGTCTTCCAGGGGCGGGGCCGCGGAGTCCCCGACATCGCGCGTCGCGCGGTGACGCCGGATCGACGCGGCGCCATCGACCTCTGGCTCTCCCGCGAGCGAGTCGCGGCCGGGACGCTGCCTCGCGACCTCGGCGCCGCGCAATGGGCGGGCCTTTTCCATGCAGCGCGCGGCGAGCTGGCCGGGGCGCCGCCCGCTACCGGGGCGGGGCGACGGCGACGAGGGCGGTCGCGATGGCGATGAGGCCATCGCGGCGGCCGGTGAAGCCGAGGCGATCGCTCGTGGTCGCCGCGATCGACACGGGTGCCTCGAGCACCGCCTCGAGCGCGGTCCGCGCCTCGTCGCGGCGCGCCGCAAACCGCGGACGCTCGGCGACGAACTGCACGGAGACGTTCCGGATGCTTGCACCGTGCTCGTCGAGCAGCGCGCGCGTTCGCCGCAGGAAGAGCGCTCCCCCGGCGCCGGCGAGCTCCGGATCGTCGGTGCCGAACACGCTGCCGATGTCGCCGAGGCCCGCCGCCGCGAGCAGGGCATCACAGATCGCGTGCGCAACCGCATCGCCGTCGCTGTGCCCGGCCAGGCCGGGTTCGCCGGGCCAGTACAGGCAGGCGAGGTGCAGCGGGGCGGTGTCGTCGAACGCATGCGCGTCGACACCGATCCCAGTGCGCAGCTCGGCCGCCTCGAGGCCGCGCGAGCCCTCGGCGACGTCCATATCGCGATGGCCGGGAAAGCGCACGCTGGGCTCGGATGCGCCCGCGAGCATCCTGCTCGCCCGCTCGAGGTCGTCGGGCCGGGTGATCTTGAACGCGTGCACGTCGCCGGGCACGGTTCGCACGCGCAGTCCGGCAGCCGCCGCCAACGCCGCGTCGTCGGTGTGCTCGATCGTCGCCGACCGATACGCCTCGCGAAGTGCGGGTGCAGGGAACCCCTGGGGCGTCTGCGCAGCGACGAGCGACGAGCGTTCGGGGGTCTCGACGACCCTGTCGCCGCTGAGCCGCTTGATCGTGTCGACGACCGGCAGCACGGGCACGACACCATCACCCGTTGCGCGAACGGCGCCCGCGACCCGCTCGGCGAGAGCGCGCGGCGCGAACGGCCTCGCGGCGTCGTGCACGAGCACGACATCGCAGTCGCCCGGCAGCGCGTCGATCGCCGCCGCAACCGACGATTGGCGGGATGCTCCACCGGCGACGACCGCGAGGGTCACGTCGTCAGCGGCTGGCGGCGCGGGCGATGCGTCGGGGTCCCCGTGCGCGGGGCGGGCGTCGGCGCGCTCGGCCAGTGCGGGCGTTGCGGCGGGAAGCGCCGCCGACGCGAGCCTGCGCGCGGCATCGAGGTGCCCGGCGGGTGCCGCGACGGCGACGGCGAGGCGTCCGGGAAACCCGTGGAGGCGGCGCAGCGCGTGTTCGAGCAGCGTGCCTCCGCCGAGGTCGACGAGGGCCTTCGGCCGGCCGACGCCGAGCCTGGTGCCGCTGCCGGCCGCGACGAGTACGAACCCGGTGCGAGGAGCATCCATGCGCCCAATCCAACCGCACTCCGACGGTCGGCCTCGACGCCGCACCGCCATGAGCGCGGGCCCGCCGGCGGAAACGAGAACGGCCGCGCCGCACCGTGAGATGTGCGCGCGGCCGTCGACGGGGTCGCGTTAGGAGGCGAGCACCTTGTCGAGCACGTTCGCCGCGCTCTCTTCGTCGGTCTTCTCGGCGAGCGCGAGCTCGGAGACGAGAATCTGGCGCGCTTTCGCGAGCATGCGCTTCTCGCCGGCGCTGAGCCCGCGGTCTTGATCGCGCCGCCACAGGTCGCGAACGACCTCGGAAACCTTGATCACGTCGCCCGTCGCGAGCTTCTCGACGTTGGACTTGAAGCGCCGCGACCAGTTGGTCGGCTCTTCGGTGATGGGCGCGCGGAGTACCTCGAACACCTTGTCCAGGCCGTCTTTGCCGATCACATCGCGGACTCCGACCAGATCAACGTTCTCGGCCGGGACCTCGATGACGAGATCGCCCTGCGCGACGTCAAGCTTGAGATAGGTCTTGTCCTCGCCTTTGATCTTGCGAGTTTTCACCTCGGTGATCGTGGCGGCACCGTGGTGTGGGTAGACGACGGTCTCCCCGACTTTGAATTGCATAGATGCAGACCCCTTTCGTGTAGAGTTTACCACGATTGAGTCGTGCTAGAGTACGCCGCCGCCCGGTGGGCCGGCGCGTGAGCACGGGGGTCGCTCGTCGTCGGCTAGGCTGAGCATCGCCTTTCCGCAGCATTCACGCGCGGTGGCACACGTACACGCTCGCACCCCTGGAGGCCCCCGTCGTGAAGTTTCGCGCCGTCGCATCCGTCGCGCTCGCCGCCGCTCTTGCCGGTGGACTTGCGGGATGCAACCTGATCAGCCCGCTGGCCACGACCATCGAGTACGCCGCGAGCGACGGTGTGCACGTGACGGTCGGCGACCTCGAACTGCGCAACATCATGATCCTCGTCGACGCTGAGGGCGACACGACCCCGACGGCGGGCTCGTTCGTCGGCACGATCGTCAATCACGCCGACGATGCCGGTTCCGTCACGATCACGACCGAGAGCGCCACCGCGCAGCTTCCGCTCGACGCCTCCCAGCCGCTCACCCACATCGGTTACGGCGACGGTCCTCAGGTGCTCATCGAGGGTGTGCAGCTCGAGCCCGGCTCAACCATCGACGTGACCTTCACGGGCCCGGGAGGCACCACCGAGACCAAGAAGGTGCCCGTCCTCGACGGCACGCTCGCCGAATACTCGACGCTCCTGCCCCAGGCGCCCGAACCGACGCCAACGCTTCCCGCGCCGACGGCGACGCCGGGTGCCGAAGGCAACGCCACCGGCACGTTCGAGGGCGACGCACAGGGCGATGCGCAGGGTGACGGCCTTCAGCCGTAGCTCTGCGGCGCAGTGACGTGACGTGTGGGGCCCCGGCGTGCCGGGGCCCCACACGTGTTCCGTCGGGGTTATTCCTCGAACCGGTAGCCGAGCCCTCGCACGGTGACCAGGAGCTTGGGCGATGAAGGGGTCTCCTCCACGCGCGACCGGATGCGCTTGATGTGCACGTCGAGGGTCTTGGTGTCACCGAAGTAATCGGGCCCCCACACGCGGTCGATGAGCTGGCCCCGCGTGAGCACGCGCCCCGAGTTGCGCATGAGGTACTCGAGCAGCTCGAACTCCTTCAGCGGCATCGGCGTGACCTCGCCGCGCACCGTCACGGTGTGACGCTCGATGTCCATCCGGATCTCACCGACCTCGACGATGGCGTCGTCGACATCGCCCTCGGCGGTCGCATTGCGGCGGAGGACGGCTCGGATACGGGCGATGAGCTCGCGAGTCGAGTACGGCTTCGTCACATAGTCGTCAGCGCCGAGCTCAAGCCCGACGACGATGTCGACCTCGCTGTCCTTCGCGGTCAGCATGATGATGGGCACCTGAGAGGTCATCCGGATCTGCCGACACACCTCCGTGCCCGGGATGCCGGGCAGCATGAGGTCGAGCAGCACGAGGTCCGGCTCATTCTCGTCGAAGAGGCTGAGCGCTTCAGTGCCCGACTCGGCGATGTCGACCTCGTACCCCTCCCGCTTGAGCAGGAACGAGAGCGGTTCGAACAGCGAGGCTTCGTCTTCGACGAGGAGGATCCGTGTCACGTTCCTATTGTGCAACCTCAAGGCAAACTCCTGGTGAAGTGGATGCGATCTCCGGCGTCCTCCCGGGTTCATCGACTAGTGGTGACCAACGGTACTTCCGCCCGCGGGCGTCGTGCCGTCTGAGTCCGGATCATCGCCACCGGAGATGCCGCCGGCCCCGCCGAAGTCGTCGAACTCGTACGCGTCGCGCCTCTCCGCATCCTCGACGAGCGGCAACCGCACGGTGAACGTCGACCCCTTCCCGACACGCGACCACACCCGAATGTCACCCCCGTGGTTCTCGACGATGTGTTTCACGATGCTGAGCCCGAGCCCGCTGCCGCCCGTGCGGCGCGAGCGCGCGGGGTCGGCGCGGTAGAAGCGCTCGAAGATCCGGCTCGTGTCTTCTGGCGCGATGCCGATCCCCTGATCGGTCACCGAGATCTCGACCGCCTCGTCGAGAATGCGCGCGCCGACGCCGATGGGCGACCCCTCGGCCGAATAGTTGACCGCGTTCGACACGAGGTTGTGAAACGCCATGAGGAGCAGGCCGGCATCGCCGAACACGAGCATGCCACGCGGGGCGTTCGTGGTGATGCGGACGCCCTTCGCGTCGGCGGCCACGCGAGCCTGGTCGACCGCGAGATCGATGATCTCGCCCGTGTCGACGATCGTGGCGTGCTCGAGCGAGTCGGTCGACTGCAGCCGGCTCAGGTCGAGCAACTCGTTCGTGAGCCGCTTGAGCCTCGTGGCCTCGGTCTCGAGCCGCCCGGTGAAATACCGCACCTGCTCTTCATCGTCGGCGGCCTCGGTGAGCGCCTCCGCCAACAGGGTGATCGCGCCGATCGGCGTCTTCAACTCGTGGCTCACGTTCGCCACGAAGTCGCGGCGGACGCTCTCGACGCGCCGTGCCTCCGTGCGGTCTTCCACCATGACGACGAAATGCCGCCCCGTCACGCGGGCGGCGCGGACGTGCAGGTGCAGTTCCGCGCTGCCGAACGGGCCGCGTGGCATCTCGATCTCGGCGTCGACGGCCGCCCCCGTGTCGCGTGCCTCGTCGACGAGCGCGCCGAGGCGGTCGTCGAGGCGCCCGCCCCTGCGCGCGAACCCCATGCTGCCCGCCCCCGCCGTCATGACGAGGATGTTGTGCGAGGGATCGGTCACGAACGCTGCGGCCCCGAGCGCCTCGAGCGCGCGCTCGACCCCTTCCGGCGGCCGCGGGTCGAGCGCGGCGCTGATACGCTCGCGCTGGGACGCCGCGGCGTTCACGAGCGCGACAAAGCCTCCTCCCACGACGAGGCCAAAGGTCAGCGACAGGAAGACCGCGAGCGTCACATCCATCGTCGACAGCCTAGGGTGCTCGGATGGCGCCCGTGACAACACGGGGCGGACACGCGCGGTACATGAGCGCGTCACCTCCGCTTCGTAAAGTGTCATGGCTTGCATCCCGCAGAACGAACCTGCCTCGGGCCACCGACACCAGCAAAGGACAACAATGCGCGAAGTATTCCAGCAGGAACTTGCCGACGTTCAGGGCCGTCTCGTCGAGATCGCTCGACTCGTTCGCGCCGCCATCACGGATGCCACGAAGGCGGTGGCCACGTCGAACGTGTCGCTCGCGGAACGGGTCATCGACGGCGACCGGTTGATCGACGAGCGCTCGCTCGCGCTCGACGAGCTCGCGATCGAGATCCTCGCGCGCCAGGCACCGGTCGCACGCGACCTGCGCATCGTCGTGAGCGCGCTGCGCATCAGCGCATCGCTCGAGCGCATGGGCGACCTCGCGGCCCACATCGCGCAGGTCTCGCGCTACCGCTACCCCGGCCAGGTCGGCCCCGAAGCCATTCGCACGACCTTCGAGCAGATGGGCGCGGTCGACGTCGAGATCGCCTCGAAGCTCGTGGAGCTGCTCGCGACCCAACGCATCGACATCGCCGATGAGATCAAGAGCGACGACATCAAGGTCGACGCGCTCCACCGCTCGACGTTCGACATCCTGCAGAACGAAGACGACGGCGTGGCCGTCATCGACGCGACGCTCATGAGCCGCTACCACGAACGTTTTGCCGACCACGCGGTCTCGATCGCCAAGAAGATCGAGTACCTCGCGACGGGTGACTGGCACCAGCTCGACTGGCAGCAGCGGGACGCACCGGGCACCGCGGAGTAACCGGCCGGGCGCGACGGTCGTCACGGCCACCCACGAAAGCGGGGCCCAACCCGTCATCGACGGGGCGGGCCCCGCTTTCGTGTGCCTGCGGAGACGGTTCGCCGTGCGCCGACGGGGCCGGCTATTTGCCCTGGCTCGCGACGGCAGCTGCACCGGCGGCCGCGGCCGCGGGATCGAGGTAGGCGGCCGGCTCCGTGGGACGCAGCGTCTCGGCGTCGAGGCGATAGACGAGGGGGATCCCGGTCGGGATGTTGAGCCCCGAGATGTCGTCATCGCTGATGCCGTCGAGGTGCTTCACGAGGGCGCGCAAGGAGTTGCCGTGTGCCGCGATGAGCACGGTACGGCCGGAGCGAAGGTCTGGCACGATGTCCGATTCCCAGTAGGGCAGGAAACGCTCGAGGACGTCCTTCAGGCATTCGGTGCGCGGGATGTCGTGCCCCGCGTAGCGCACGTCGTCGGCCTGCGACCACTCGGAATCGTCGTCGAGCGGCGGCGGCGGCGTGTCGTACGAACGGCGCCACGTCATGAACTGCTCCTCGCCGAACTCATCGCGGATCTGCGCCTTGTCCTTCCCCTGCAGCGCGCCGTAGTGACGCTCGTTGAGGCGCCACGTGCGCTTCGCGTCGATCCAGGCCCGGCCGGCCTCCTTGAGCGCGAGGTTCGCAGTGTCGATCGCGCGAGTCAGGAGCGAGGTGTACAGGATCTCGGGGGCGAGACCGGCCTCGCGCATCAGCACGCCCGCCCGCTTTCCCTCCGCCCGGCCCTGCTCCGTGAGCTCGACGTCGACCCACCCCGTGAACAGATTCTTCTCGTTCCATTCGCTCTGCCCGTGACGAACCACGATGAGCGTGCGCACTTCGGTCATGCGACAAGGGTACCGGGGCGTGCTACCCCACCTTGGGCAGCATGCCACGCGCCGCGTCAGCGTCGACGCCGGTCGCGACGAGCAGGTCGACGACGAGGGGGCGGCACTGCATCACGATCATGACCTCGCCGACCGAGCCGTTGGGCACGAGCCGCGCGGGGTCGAGCCGCACCGTCGCGAGGATGCACGTCTGCTCGGCCTGCCGCCGGAGCGCCGGCCGGTCGAAGGACAGACCGAGCTCCACGATCGACGATTCGATGCCCGCGAGCACGTCGGCGAGCGCCGGTCTCGGTTTGCCGTCGGCGACGACGGCGCTGATTCGCCGGGCGATGACCCGCAGATTGCGCGTCACGAGGTCCATGCGCAACCGCAGCTCGGCCTGCGCATCGATCTCGTCGCGGTGGCCCCGTAGCAGCGGAGAGACGGCCGCGATCGACCTGGCGCTGTCGAGCGAGGTGCCCCAGTTGTCGAGCAGCGGCTGCGTTCGGCGCAGTTCGTCGAGGGCGTGCAGGCTCGCACCGGAGTCACCCGTCCGGAGCGCCTCGACCAGATCGATCGTGGCGCGCTCGAGGGCCGCGAACAGCGTCCGGGCGTCTGCCCGCGCCATGCGTCGCGCGTCGCGAGGCACGAGCGCCGTCGCGGCGATCGCGGCCGCGCCGCCGAGCACGGCATCGATCAGGCGCGTGTACTCGGCGCCGGAGCTCAACGGGATGAGGGAGACGAGGGCGGCCTGGATCGTGGCCGAGACGGCGAAGCCGGGGCTCGGGTGGAAGAAGCGGGCCATGAGCATGACCACCACGAGCACGACGGCCAACTGCCACACGCCCCGCCCGATGAGCACCAGCGCCACGTTGGCGAACAGCACGCCGAACGTGATGCCGAGCGCCGTATCGAGCACCCGCCGTGGCCGCGCGTCGCGCGCGAACCCGAGGGAGGTGACGCACACCGTGACGGCGAGGAACGGATTCTCGTGGCCAAGCACGAAGTGGGCGAACGCGTACGCGGCCATCGCCGCCACCGTGATCTGCGTGATCGCGGGAAGGGAATCTCGCACCCTTCCGAACGCCTGGTCAGGCAGCAGCCGCGGCGGCCTCGGGAGCCGCACGTCAGTCGCCGCGGGCCTGCAGCCGCCGCAGCTTCGGCACGTCGACGGTGCGGCCCGCGTCAATCGGCACGATGACGCGCTGCGCGGCCGCGATCTCACGCTCGTCGACGTCGGTCGCGAGCACGGCATCCGGCGCAAGCGACCGCTTCACGATCGCGAGCGCGATCGGCCCCTCTTCGAAGTGCAGCGCGACGGAAGTGACACGACCGACCATCTTGCGCCCCTCGTCGCCGGCCACGTGCAGCGCCGCTCCGGGTTCCGGGGCCACGCCGTCGAGGTCGAGGGCCACGAGCCGGCGAGGCGGGTGACCGAGGTTGTGTACCTTCGCGACGGTCTCCTGTCCGCGGTAGCAGCCCTTCGTCAGGTGCACGGCGCTTCGCACCCAGTCGAGCTCGTGCGGAATCGCGCGCGAGTCGACGTCGCGGCCGAGCCTCGGCCGCCACGCTGCGATGCGGAGCGCCTCGAGCGCGTCTTGGCCCGCGAGCGCCCACTCCCCCGCACCGGCGCGCCGAGCGAGCTCGGCGAGCGCGGGGCGCTCGAGGACGTGCAGCGCGAGGTGCCAGGCTGCACCGGGATGCCTCGCCGCCATCGCGTAGGTCACGCCGCCGAGCGGAGGATCGGCCCACGGGTCGCGCCACACGACCGGAACCCCGTTCGGCGCAGCGGCTCCGAGATCGGGCGCGCCGTCGCTCGGCACGGCCTCGCCCGTGGGACCGAGCGTCGCGACGACGCCATAGCCCTCATGCTCGGGCACGACTCGCACGTCGAGCATGAAGCGCATGCGGTTGAGCCATGCCGCCAACCCGACGGCGTGGGAGCGCTCGGTGATGAGCCACGTCGACGCGCCGTCGTCGACCGCGGCGACCGCGTGCTCGATTCGCCCGTTGGCGTCGAGCAGCAGCGTCTCGGCGCTGTCACCGGGTTGCAACTGCGCGAGCGCCTGCGACGTCATGGAATCGAGCCACGACCGCCGGTCGCCGCCCTCGACCCGCAGCACGGCGAGGTGCCCTTGGTCCACGATGGCGACCGGGCCGTCCCCCGGGCGCGCGAGCCGTCGTTGTTCGGTGAGGAAGCCGCCGTAGTGCGCTGGCGTTCCCGCATCCGGCCCGGTGCCCTCGACGGCGCCGTCCAGGTCGAGAAACGGCGACCGAGGCAGTTCAAGTGGTTCGGACTGATCAGCCAACCTTCACCAGCCTTCCCGAAGCGTGCGAGGCCAGCGCCCGGCCGAGCGCGGCGATGTCCCAGGCCCACAGCAGTTCGCCGCGGACGAGCCCGTACATGCGGGTCGAAGCCGTGTAGTCCTTCGCACCGGGCGCGCGCACAACGGCGTCGGTGGACAGATCAATCCGCGCGCTGCGCACCGAGCCGAAGTACAGCTCGCTGACGCCGGTGGGATGCGCGACCGCCAGTTCGATCTCGAACGCCCCGTCATCGCCGCGCAGGCGTTCGACCGCATCGGCGTCGGCGTGCGTCAGGGGAGCCGTCGCCGGCAGGTACCCGGGACCGACGTCACCCTCATCGTGTGGACGAGCAATCCGCCAGTAGCCGGTCTCGCTGGACAGAACGGGCAGATCGCGGAGTTCGTCGTCGGCGATCGCGGTGACCTCGGCGACAGCGGCCTCCTCGGGTGCCCGGACCTGGCCCCCCTCGAGCCACAGGCGCGACGCGTACTGCAGGTAGGGCATGCCCTCATCGACGACGATGTCGATGCGCTGGCGGAATGCGTGCAGCCGTACGTCGTCGTCGGTGACGGCGTACTCGACGACGCCACTGCCCTCCCACGCACCGACGAGCCATGCGAGTGGGACGAGTTCGGGAGCGAGCCCTGGCGGGAGTTCGACCATGCGACGGGTGAGCAGGGCCGGCGCTAGCTCTGACCCTTGAAGAGCCGGTAGACGACGACGCCCGACAGCCACGTGATCGTCGCGATCGCGACGATCAGCAGGCCGGTGAACGTGACTTCGATGGCGAGAAGGGGATCCATGCATTCAAGTCTACTGGGCGCCGACGTTGACCCCAACCAGCGCCCCGCCGCCGAGCAGGGCGAGCACGGCCGAGCCCAGCGCCAGGATCACGAGGGCCCCGACGAGGCTTTCGCACATGCGGCGCACGAAGCCGTCGGACTCCTGCAGTGCCAGCTGGATCACGCAGGTGAGGCAGATGAGGATCAACATGAGGGTCGACACCCACGTCACGTGCCGTTCGGGCGCGGCCCCGAACGCGATGACGAAGATGCCAGCCAGGGCGGCGACCCATACGGCCCCGACGCTCAAACGCAGCTTCGTCATGGAGCCATTGTCGCGCATGCGGAAAGGTGCGGAGCCTGTGGTCGCTACAATTCCCCGCACACGATCATTGCGCCGAGAGGACGGGTATGGCAGACCTCTTCGTTCTCTCCTCCCAGCCCCCGGAGCACATGCTTCCCAGCCTCGCCCTCCTGTCGCACCAGGTCCGCGTCGTTCCACCGTCGACGACCGGTGCCGCGCAAGCAGCAGATGCCGACGCGATCGTCGTCGACGGCACTGTGAACCTCTCGATGGCAAAACGACTGTGCGGCGTCCTCTCGTCGATCGATGCCGGGCTGCCCGTGCTGCTCGTGCTCGTCGAGGGCGGCCTGCCCGCCGTCACCCAGGAGTGGGGCGTCACCGACGTCGTCCTGCAGGGCGCGGGGCCAGCCGAAGTCGACACGCGCATCCGCCTGCTGCAGCCGCAGGCCCAAGCGACCGAGGAGCCGGCCGGCACCATCCGCGTCGGCCACCTCTCGATCGACGAGCAGAGCTACACTGCTCGCTACCGCGACCGAGTGCTCGATCTCACCTATAAGGAGTTTGAGTTGCTCCGCTACCTCGCGGCCCACCCCGAGCACGTGTTCACGCGCGAACGGCTGCTGAGCGAGGTGTGGGGCTACGACTACTACGGCGGCACCCGCACGGTCGACGTGCACGTACGGCGGCTGCGCGCGAAGCTGGGCGACCACGAGACCGTGATCGGCACGGTACGCAATGTCGGGTACCGGCTGCTGCGGTCGTCGAACGGCGACGAGGGAGGGACGGCATGACCCGCATCGAGACGCACGAACGAGCGGGCGCGCACGCCGCCGACATCGCCGAGCTGGCCGCCGCGGCGACCTCGGCCGATGGCGTCGCGCCCTTCAACGACGACGCCATGCTCCGGCTCGACGACCGCCTGCTCGTCGCCGCGCGCGCCGATGACGGAACGCTCGCGGGCGCAGCCCTCGCCCACCCCCGCGAAGGCGGGCTCGAGGCCGAGCTCGTCGTGCACCCGGATGCCCGGCGCGACGGCCTCGGACTCGCGCTGGTCGACGCGCTCACCGACCGCCTCGCAGCGGGCGCCGAGCTCGTCGTCTGGGCGCACGGGAACCTCGAGTCCGCGCGCGGACTCGCAAGCGCGGTCGGGATGCGCGAGTCGCGCGTGCTGTACAAGCTCGGTCGCGACGTGGTCGCGGCCGACGCCGACGCGGGAGCGGCACCCGCCGACGTTCGCTTCGAGACGTTCCGGCCGGGCACCGACGACGCCGAGTTCCTCGCCCTCAACGCCCGCGTCTTCCGCGACCACCCGGAGCAGGGCGCCCTCGAGCAGGCGGGGCTCGAGGCGCGGATGGGGCAGGACTGGTTCGACCCGGCCTCGTTCCTCGTGGCGCGCGACGCCGTCACCGGCGAATTGCTCGGCTACAACTGGCTCAAGGCCGATGGCGACGAGGGCGAGGTCTACGTGATAGGAGTCGCCGACGAGGCCGCCGGCCGCGGGCTCGGCCGGGCGCTCATGCGAGTGGGGCTGGCGCGCATCCATGCCCTCGGCCTCCCGCGTACCACCCTCTACGTCGAGGGAGACAACGCGCGCGCGCTCGCCCTCTATCGCTCGCTCGGATACGAGAACGACGCCGTCGACGTCCAGTATCGGCGCACCGTCGCACCCGCCGGGTAGACGGTCGGCGCCGTCACCGGACCGACATGGGCGCCCGCTACGATTCCTTCGCCCGGCGACACCCCAGGCCGGGAAAGTTCGACAGGAGACCCCATGGATGCGCCGCAGGACACCTCCCCCGCCGACATGGATGCCTCGACACCCCCAGCCGTCGACGATCTGCCGCTGAGCCGCTTCGTCGACCGCGAGCTCAGTTGGCTCGCCTTCAATCAGCGAGTGCTCGAACTCGCCGAAGACGAGCGCGTTCCGCTCCTCGAGCGGACGAACTTCCTCGCCATCTTCGCGTCCAATCTCGACGAGTTCTTCATGGTGCGCATCGCGGGCCTCAAGCGACGCATCCTCACGGGACTCGCGGTGCCCACGCCTGATGGCACGCCCCCTGAGGCGATCCTCGAGACGATCCAGACGCAGGCCCGGGAATTGCAGGTGCGCCACGCACGCACCTACCTCGACAGCGTCGCGCCGGCGCTCAAACGCGAGAGCATCCACATCGTCAACTGGGAAGACCTCTCGAGTGACGAGCGGGAACACCTGCACGATGTCTTCGACGAGCAGATCTTCCCCGTGCTCATGCCGCTCGCCGTCGACCCGGCGCACCCGTTCCCGTACATCTCCGGCCTGAGCCTCAACCTGTCGGTTCGCGTGCACAATCCCGTCTCGGGCAAGGTCGAGTTCGCGCGGCTCAAGGTGCCGCCGGTGCTGCCGCGCCTCTACCCGTTGCAGTCCGTGTCGGGAGAGTCCAGGTTCATTCCGCTCGAAGACCTCATCACCCACCACCTCGGCTCGGTGTTCGCGGGCATGGAGATCCTCGACTTCCACGCGTTCCGGCTCACGCGAAACGAGGATGTGACGATCGAGGAGGACGAGACCGAGAACCTGCTCCAGGCGCTCGAGCAGGAGCTGCTGCGCCGCCGATTCGGCCCGCCGATCCGGCTCGAAGTGTCGGACGACATGGACGAGGAGACGCTCGAGCTGCTCGTGTCTGAGCTCGACATCACCCGCAACGAGGTGAGTGTGCTCCCCGGTCCCCTCGATCTCCGGGGCCTGTTCGAGCTCGGCCGCGTGCGACGCCCCGACCTCAAGTATCCGACGCACGTGCCCGTGACGGCGGCGGACTTCCGCACGAGCGACTCCGACGAGCAAGCCGACATCTTCGGCGCGATCGCCGCGCGGGACGTGCTCGCGCACCACCCGTACGAGTCGTTCTCGACGAGCGTGCAGGCGTTCCTGGAGCAGGCGGCGAGCGACCCCGACGTCCTCGCGATCAAGCAGACCCTGTACCGCACGTCGGGCGACAGCCCCATCATCGAGGCGCTCATCGACGCCGCGGAAGCCGGCAAGCAGGTGCTGGCGCTCGTCGAGATCAAGGCGAGGTTCGACGAGCAGAACAACATCGAGTGGGCGCGGAAGCTCGAGAAGGCCGGCGTGCACGTCGTCTACGGCCTCGTCGGACTGAAGACGCACTGCAAGCTGCTGCAGGTCATCCGAGAGGAAGACGGGCGGCTGCGCGCCTACAACCACGTCGGCACGGGCAACTACAACCCGAAGACGAGCCGCATCTACGAGGACTTCGGGCTGTTCACGTGTGACCCGGTCGTCGGCAACGACATCACGCGCCTCTTCAACCAGTTGTCCGGCTACGCGATCGAGAAGAAGTTCCAGCGCTTACTGGTGGCGCCGCTGCACCTGCGCAAAGGCCTGCTGCAGCACATCGATCATGAGCGCCGCGCGGCGCTCGACGGGCGCCCCTCCCGCATCCGCATCAAAGTCAACTCAATGGTCGACGAGCAGATCATCGACGCGCTCTACGCGGCCAGCCGCGTCGGCGTGCCGATCGACATCTGGGTGCGCGGCATCTGCGCGCTCCGCCCGGGCGTCCCCGGCATGAGCGAGAGCATCCGCGTGCGCTCGGTCGTGGGCCGGTATCTCGAGCACTCGCGCATCTTCACGTTCCATAACGACGGCGACACGCACCTGTTCATCGGCTCGGCCGACATGATGCATCGCAACCTCGACCGTCGCATCGAAGCGCTGGTGCGGCTCGCCGACCCGCACCAGATCGCCGCGATCGAGTCGATGTTCGACCTCGCGATGGACGACGGCACGGCCACGTGGCACCTCGACGCCGACGCACAGTGGACGCGCCATGTCATCAACGAGCACGGCGAGCCACTCACCGACCTGCACGATGAGATGATGCGTCGCACGATGCGGCGCACCCGCCGCAGCACCCTGAACTCCGAGGAGCACATCGCGTCATGACGTCACGAACGCACGAGGCCGCAGCCGACTCCCCGACGGGCGTATACGCGGCCGGAGTGCTGTTGTGGCGTGAGACCGGCGACGGAGTGGAGACCCTCGTCATCCACCGCCGACGGCATGACGACTTCTCGCTCGCGAAGGGCAAGGTCGACCCGGGCGAGACACTGCCGCAGACCGCGGTGCGGGAGACGTGGGAGGAGACCGGGCTCCGTGTGGCGCTCGCCGCTCCGCTCACGACGGTCGCGTACGACCTTCCGGACGGCCGGCCCAAGGAAGTCGCCTACTGGACGGCCGAGATCGACGAAGCCGCCCATGCCTCACACGCGTTCGTGCCGAACGACGAGGTCGATGCGCTCGAGTGGCTGCCGCTGGCGGCGGCCCGGGAGCGGCTCACGTACGACATCGACCGGGGTGTGCTCGATGAGTTCGCCGCCCGCGTCGACGCAGGGACCGCCCGGACCTTCGCCGTGATCGCACTGCGCCACGCCAAAGCCGCGCCGCCGCTCTCCTGGCCAGGCGCGGACGAATCGCGGCCACTCACCGGCCGTGGGCACGAGCAGGCAGAGCTCCTGGTGCCCATTCTGGAGGCGTTCGGGCCGCGGCGCGTGATCACGTCGTCCGCCGTGCGCTGCCGCGCCACGGTCGCCCCGTTTGCCACCGCGACCGGCATCGAGCCCGAGGTGAGCACCGCCATCTCGCAGCTGGCCTACGACGGCGGCGACGATGCCGTCGACGAGACCATCGCGGCGGTCATCGCCGACCGCACCCCGACGGTGCTGTGCAGCCACTCGCCGGTCATGCCGGAGATCGTGCGCGAGACCGCGCACGCGACCGACACGCCGACCGATCGCGTCATGCGTGCATCGATGCTGTCGACGGGCGAGTGCGTTGTGCTGCACGTCGCCCACGACGACCCGTCGCTCGGGATCGTTGCGACGGAGACGCACGGGCCACTCGTCTGACCCGCAGAAATCCCCCGAATCAAGGGCTTCTCACAGCCAGTTCACCTCGCGTTCACCAATTCAGCGCGATCACGTCACGGGCCGCACCTACATTCAGCCACGCAGTTCATACGGACTCATCACGACGATCCCCCCTGGAGGGAAATTCAATGAAGTTCACGCGTGTTGGCGCCTCGGTCGCCATGGCCGCTATCGCCGCCCTGACGCTCGCAGCTTGCGCGGGCGACGACACCGCCCCCGAGACCGACACCACCGCTGAGGGTGGCGAGAACGGCGGCGGCCTTTCGGGCACCCTCAACGCGACGGGCGCGAGCTCGCAGGAGCAGGCTCAGCTCAACGGCTGGATCCCCGGTTTCCAGGACGTCGAGCCCGGTGTGACCGTCAACTACACCCAGACCGGTTCCGGCACCGGCCGCGACAACTTCGTGGCGGGCCAGTCCGACTTCGTCGGTTCGGACCGCGCGTTCACGACCGATGAGATCGAGGAGAACGCGTTCGGCGCCTGCGCCGAGGGCAGCGACATCGTCGAGTTCCCCGCGTACATCTCGCCCATCGCGATCGGTTACAACCTGCCGACCGTCGACTCGCTGAACCTCGACGCCGCTACCCTCGCGGGCATCTTCGCCGGCGAGATCACGACGTGGAACGCGCCGGAGATCGCCGCCCTCAACGAGGGCGTCGAGCTGCCCGAGACGGCCATCACCGCCGTGCACCGCGGCGACTCGTCGGGCACCACCGGCAACTTCCTCGGCTACCTCGAGGAGGCCGCACCCGAGGCCTGGACCCACGGTGCGGAAGACGACTTCCCCGCCGCGCTCGGCGGCGAGTCGGCTGACGGCACCGCTGGTGTCGCGGCCGCGGTCGGTGGCGCCGAGGGCACCATCGGCTACCTCGACGCCTCGGCTGCCGAGGGTCTCCAGACGGTGGCCATCCAGTCTGGCTCCGACTTCGTCCAGCTCAGCCCTGAGGCCGCTGCCGCTGTCGTCGCCGGTTCGCCGCAGGAAGAGGGCCGTGCCGAGACCGACGTGGTCTTCGAGCTCGACTACACGGGCGTTGACGGCGCCTATCCGATCGTGCTCGTCTCGTACCTCATCGGCTGCGCCGAGTACCAGGATGCCGAGAAGGCCGAGCTCGTGAAGGCGTACTTCAGCTACATCATCACGGCCGAGGGCCAGGAGGCCGCTTCGGCTGCCGCCGGCAACGCTCCGATCTCGGACGAGATCCGCAGCGCCGCCCAGGCCGCGATCGACGCCATCAGCTAGCTCCCCGCAGCTTCGAGTGCCGTTCACCGGCGAATGAGTTAGACCGTGCCCGGTGCCGCGCAATCCTGCCGGCACCGGGCACGCCTGCTCTCGCAATCTCCAACTCACGAACGCTGACGAAGCCCCTGCTTCGTAAGGAAGGTCAGTTCGATGTCGAGTACGAAATCCTCGATGGAGCGTACTGAAGCAGCTCCCGCGTCCGGCGGGGCGTCGCGCACTGTGCGCCGCCCGGGCGACACCATTTTCCAGACGATCTCGACGACGTCTGGTGCGCTCATCCTGGCCACGCTTGCGGCCGTGTTCTTCTTTCTGCTCATCCAGGGTTCCGAATCGCTCGTCGCGCCGATCAGCGACGCGCACGACGCCTCGCTCCGGGCCGGCGCGAACCCGCCCGGCTTCTGGGGGTACGTGGCGCCGCTCGTTTTCGGCACCGTCTGGTCGTCGGTCATCGCGATGATCATCGCCCTGCCGGTCGGCGTCGGCGTCGCCCTCTTCATCAGCCACTTCTCGCCGCGCCGCCTCGCGGTGTCGCTCGGCTTCCTCATCGACCTGCTGGCTGCCGTGCCTTCGGTCGTCTACGGCCTGTGGGGCATCCTCGTCTTCGCCCCGGTCGCCGGCCCCCTCTACGCGTGGCTCAACGAATATCTCGCCTGGATCCCGTTCTTCGGCGGACAGGCGACCCCGACCGGCAAGAACATGATGACCGCCGGTATCGTGCTGGCGATCATGATCCTGCCGATCATCACGGCGCTCTCGCGAGAGATCTTCCTGCAGACGCCGCGCCTGAACGAGGAGGCGTCGCTCGCGCTCGGCGCGACCCGCTGGGAGATGGTGCGCATGGCGGTATTCCCCTACGCGAGCTCCGGCATCTTCGCCGCGAGCATCCTCGCCCTCGGCCGTGCCCTCGGTGAGACGATGGCGGTCACCATGGTGCTGTCATCGGCATCGATCATCTCGTTCGAGGTGTTGACGTCACAGAACCCCATGACGATCGCCGCGAGCATCGCCAAGCGATTCCCCGAGGCGTTCGGCACGAACTCATCGACGCTCATCGCCGGAGGCCTCGTCTTGTTCGCGATCACGCTCGTCGTCAACTCGCTGGGCCGGTGGGTCATCGCCCGCCGGGCGAAGTAAGGGAACCGGACCATGTCGACTGAAACCGTCAAATCGACCTCCGCCGGGTCATCGAGCGGCCCTGGCGCTTCGAAAACGACACCCCCGAATCGCCCGTCGAAGACCGTCAACGCGCTGACCTCTGGGCGTCTGCCCAAGTGGGCCATGCCCGTCCTGGTGCTCGCGAGCTTCGTCGCGAGCTTCCTCATCTTCCTCGGCATCTGGGCGGCCGACCCTGAGGGGAAGCCGCTCATCAACGTGGTCGAGCAGACCGGCAACCTCACGATCGGCTACAACTGGGGCGGCTTCCTCGCCCTCGGCGGTGTGATCTTCATCGTCGTCGGCTGGCTGATGTCGCGCATCGTCGAGGGGGCGCGGCAAGCGGCCAACCGTTTCGTGCAAAGTCTCGTCGTGACCGCCTTCGTGCTCGCGCTGATCCCGCTGGCGTCGCTCATCACGATCCTCTTCATCAACGGTCTCCCCGGCCTCGTCGATCCCGACTTCTTCCTGCACGACTCGTCGCGCCCAGGTGAACGCGGTGGTCTCCACGCCATCGTGGGCACGCTGCTGATCACGTTCTTCACGAGCCTCATCACGATCCCGATCGGCATCTTCACCGCCGTCTACATCGTCGAGTACGGCCGGGGTGGACGCCTGACGAAGGCGATCACGTTCTTCGTCGACGTCATGACGGGTATCCCGTCGATCGTCGCCGGTCTCTTCGCGTTTGCCCTGTTCATGCTGTTCACGCAGACGTTCGGCGGCGACCTCACGACGGTGCGCGCCGGCATCGTCGGCTCCATCGCCCTCATGGTGCTGATGCTGCCGACCGTGGTCCGCTCGTCGGAGGAGATGATCCGCCTCGTGCCGCAGGAACTGCGCGAGGCGTCGTACGCGCTCGGCGTTCCCAAGTGGCTCACGATCGTCAAGGTCGTGTTGCCCACCTGCCTCGCCGGCCTCGTCACCGGCGTGCTGCTCGCCATCGCCCGCGTTATCGGCGAGACGGCCCCGCTGCTCGTCGCGGCGGGCATGTCGATCAACATGAACACCAACCCGTTCGGCGGCGTCATGTCGTCGCTTCCGACCTTCGTGTATCAGCAGTGGAACTTCACGACGGCGGAGGGCAACCAGCTCGCCTGGGCGGGCGCACTCGTGCTGTTGCTCATCGTGGTCGTCCTCAACGCGATCGGCCGCGTCGTGTCGTACTACTTCTCGCCCAGGGGCAGCCGCTAAGCGGCGGAGCCCGGACACCAGAAAGGAACCGCCGTGTCCAAGCGCATTGAGCTCAAGGATCTCGACATCTACTACGACAAGTTCAAGGCTGTCGAGGGCGTCAACATGTCCATCGACCCACGGAGCGTCACCGCGTTCATCGGCCCCTCGGGCTGTGGCAAGTCGACCGTGCTCCGCTCGCTGAACCGCATGCACGAGGTCATCCCCAAGGCCTGGGTCGACGGCGAGATCCTGCTCGACGGCGACAACCTGTACGGCCCCGGGGTCGACCCCGTGCTCGTGCGTCGCCAGGTCGGCATGGTCTTCCAGCGCCCCAACCCGTTCCCCACGATGTCGATTCGTGAGAACGTCATCGCTGGTGTGCGCCTCAACAACCGTCGTATTTCGAAGTCGGACGCCGACACGCTCGTCGAAAAGTCGCTCACGGGTGCGAACCTGTGGAACGAGGTCAAGGACCGCCTCGACCTGCCCGGCGCAGGTCTTTCCGGCGGTCAGCAGCAGCGTCTGTGCATCGCCCGCGCCATCGCGGTCGAGCCCGAGGTGCTGCTGATGGACGAGCCCTGCTCGGCCCTCGACCCGATCTCGACGCTCGCGATCGAAGACCTCATCGACGAGCTGAAGAGCGAGTACACGATCGTGATCGTGACGCACAACATGCAGCAGGCCTCCCGCGTCTCGGACAGAACGGCGTTCTTCAACATCGCCGGCACCGGCAAGCCGGGCAAGCTCATCGAATACAACTCGACCAAGCAGATCTTCGAGAACCCGGTCGAGAAGCAGACGGAAGACTACGTGTCGGGCCGCTTCGGCTAAACCTCGGCACCGTCCCACGAGCGGGCGGCCGGCTGGCGGACGCCACCTGGCCGCCCGCTTCGTCATTGGAGCGGGGCCGACGTCGGCGAACGAGTAGCGCCGAGCCGCAGAACGCCTCTCGGCGAGTGGCCGCTCGAAGCGGCGAATAATTGGAGCCCGGGGTTACTGCGGCCCGGCCCTGCGAGTGTACAGAACGAGCCGGGGCGGAATCGACCCTTCCGGGGCGTGCTCGCGCAGCGCGAACAGGAGGCGGGCGGCGAACGGGCGCGACGGCCGCATCCGGCGCTAATCGAGCGCGTCGTCGTGCCAGCGCATGGCCGCGGCGTGCAGGTCTTCGGCGACTTCGAGGTATCGGGCTCCTCGGCGGGTGAGAACGGCCGCACGCCGCTCGTCGGTTGCATCGCTCGAGGCGGCGAGTTCGGCTGCCCCCTGCGACATGATGCGGCTGAAGGCGCTTGCGCGTTCGAGCGCGATGCCCACATCGCCGACGAACGCGCCCCGCAGGATCTCGTCGCAGAGGGCGACGATCTTCTCGGGATCGGTCGGAGTCTCGGCACCGGCCACGACGTGGCTGATCGTGCGATCGAGCTCGATGCCGCGCTGGAACATGTCTGCGGTCGACTCCGGGCTGTTCCGAGCGACATCGCGGATGAGATAGAGACGCCACATGGCTCCCGGCAGTGAAACCGCGGCCGCGGCCGCCCAGAGCTCGGCGAGGTCGTCGATGCCGTGCTCGTCGGTGAAGGCGACGAGTCGCGCGACCACGTCCGGGTCAGCGGCGTCACGTCCACGGTGCAGCAGCGCTGCGGCGGTGTCATGCGCGATGCGGCTCACCTCAGACGGATCGGCGGAGCCGCAGAGGTTCTCGAAGGCGCGCGCGGGCACCCGCACCGGTCGGTGATGACGGTGGGTCACATGGACTCCTTCCACGCGCCGGGCGCGACGCTCGCGCCTCGACAAGTCTGCGCGCATCCGGCGCCGATCGCGACACGTGCCGCGTGACGCGAATGGCGGTTCCACGGAAGGGTCGGGCGGGCGCGCGAGCGACCACGGTACCCGACGCGCCGCGCCCGCCCGCGCAGGTGCGGTCGTTAGGCTGAGGACCATGTCGAGCACGCAAGGCCCCAGCGACCGCGGCGACGACTCGCTCGTCGAAGACTCGTACGCGATGTCGTCGTACCCGGCGTTTCGCGGCAAGCAGGTCGTGCTCGGCGTCGCCGCGCTTGTGATCCTCGTCACGATGTTCCTGCCGTGGTGGGATGCTGAGCTCCTGCTCGATCGCGCGGCCGACACCCTGAACGGCTGGCTCATGCTGGTGACCGGATTCTCGGTCGGAAGCCTCGGCATCCTCACCGGGTATTCGTGGTTCGGCAACGTGATGTTCGGCCTCGTGCCGGTGCTTCCGCCCCTCGTGGTCGCGGTGCTCGCGGTGCTGCGGGTGCTGCGGGTGTACGTCGCTCCGGCGATCACGATCGCCCTCTGGGCGATCGTCTCGGCCATCGGTCAAGTCTGGATCATCTTCTACGGCACCCTGCGCATCGATGCGGCGAACGGCGTGTACCCCGTCATGGCCGGCCCGTGGATCGTGCTCGTCGTCTCGATCGGACTCGCGGCGCTGTGCCTGCTCTGGTGGCGCGCCGAGCGGGTGCACTTCCCGCCGCAGCGCCTGTTCGGCATGCGCCGCAAGCCGCACGCCGAGCCCGCGCCGGACGAGGTGCCGGGCCAGGCCGTGGACACGGCTCGATCGTTGGAAGCCGACGAGCTCTTCGCCGACCTCGATGAGGAGGATCCGGCTGGAGACGACGCCCAGCTCTCGCTCGGCAATGATTTGCGCGTCACCGGTGAGGGGGCGGCAGGCGAGGCGCCGACCGGCGCACACGATGACGGCGAGGCACCGACGCGTCGCGCTGACGACTCGGGCGAACCGTCCAGGTGAGGGAGGGCCGCGATGCGTCTCGTGCACCGAGTTCGGGTCTCGCGGCCCGCGAACTTGGGTAGCCACGGCGGCCGGTCGAGGCGCTACTCTTGACGGTGCCGCAACGCGGCATCGGGCCTGTAGCTCAGTTGGTAGAGCATCGGACTTTTAATCCGCGGGTCGTGGGTTCGAGCCCCACCGGGCCCACTCGACCTCGGTCTCGATCCGATCGGGCGCGATGCCGGCGACGGCCTCGTCCACCTCGAGCTCGATGACCTCTGCTGGACCAGACCGACGCGGGCCCGTCATCCAGGACGGCGGGGTCACGGCAATGTCGAACTCACCGGCTGTTGCCGTCGTTTCCTCCGCTCGTCGTGGTGGTGTGGTCGGCGAGGAGCGCGAACCCGTGGCGGTCGACCGATATTGATGTGGCGGACAGGATGACCACGCCCGTGCCTGCGGCGCGGTCAAGCCCGAGCCAGGATCGGAAGCCACCGGAGCCGCCGTTGTGCCAGGTGATCTCTCGGCCGTTCACCTCGGTGGTGATCCAGCCGGCGCCGATGCGTGCGCTTCGGCCGAACGGGGCGACCGGATCGAGCGCGGCGATACCGGGGGCCGAGCCAGCAAGCAGGGCGGCCGCGACCGTGGCCATGTCGCGGATGCAGGCACGGATGCCGCCGGCTGGCCCGAGGGCCTCTCCCGTCCAAGGCTGGCGCGGCGCACCTCGCCTACTCCGGCCGGTGAGCGCGTCGGCTCGAAGCTCGTCGATCGTCGCCGGAACGTAGCAGCACCCGAGTCCAAGTGGATCGGCAAGGCGAGTACGGACCAGCTCGGCGAAGGTCGTTCCCGCGGCGCTGGCAATGGCATGACCGAGCAACTCGAACTCGAAGTTGGAGTAGCGAGCCCGCGGCTCGCCCACCTCGACGCCGCGCGCCTGGGCGAGAAGCTGCTCCAGGCTCTCGCCGTACGGGTTGCTCCCATACCGCCACAGCGCGACGGTCCGTCGAAGCGGCTGGGCCGACTTGGGAAGGCCAGGTAGCCCGGAGCGATGGGCACTGATCGACGCCAACGTCACGCGCGCGGCGGGAACCTCGCCCAGCGGCAGCAACGCCCCCAAGGTCGAGTCAGGCCCGATCTCTTCGCGTGCCAACGCCTCGGCGTAAAGCAGCCCGGTGATCCCCTTCGAGACCGAGGCGATCTCGAAGTCGGCGTCAAGCCCGGCCCCCTGGGTGGCCACAGTTCCTCCTGTCGGCACGACCGTAGCGGCGGCGAACACCCGATGCCGAGGCCCGAGCATCTCCCCGACTCTGGCAGCGAGCCGCTCATCAGATGCCATCTCCGTCACGACGTGCCACCCGACAGCCGACGACCACCGTGCTTCTTGTGGACGGCCTGCTTGGAGACCCCCAGCACCGCCGCGATCTCCGCCCACGTCACCCCCGCGTTGCGAGCCCGGCGAACGAGCACTGCCTCCACCCGCTCCATCTCGCCGCGCACTCGCATCATGGCTCCCAACCCGACCAGGGGATCATCATCGGCAATGGTCACTGTCAGACCCGTAGGCTGCTCAACATCCACGACGTCAACCTACGTTGACCGACCGCTCTGACGTCAACTCAAATTGACCAATGATCGGCACATTGCCGGTTGACCGACGAGCGACCAACCTCATCGGCCAACCGACGCCGCCCGGACACCTTTCCATGATTCCTCGCCATCTGAGGCCAAAGCTCGAAGACGCCTTCAGGCACGCGTACGTGCTAGGCGCCGGCGGCGAGGAGCATGCGGCAGCGGCCGTCGTCGGGACGATGGCGGGCGCGGGCGAGGCGGCGGGGCTCCGTCGGGATGCGCTCGGCGGTGCGGTGCGGTGCGACGCGGCGCTGCCGCCCGGCAGCGGGGACACAGGCGAGCGGCCTAGCGTCGCCCCATGAGCGATCAGCGAAACCTCGACCCCGACAACGACCAGCAGATCCGCGACGACACCGTCTACAGCCCCTCGAGCGAGACCGAGACCGAGGTCAAGCAGGACGAGCCGCCGACGGCGCCGGTCGATGACGACATCGACGCGTCGGCGGTCAAGACCGCGCCGGGCACGGGCGGTCCCGACGATGTGGGCGAGGTCGAGGTCGACCCCGCCGACATCCACCTGCCGCAGGGCGACGGCGGGCCGGCGTAGCCCGATTCCGACCTCGCGCCGGCGCCCCTCGATGGACCGCCGGGCGGCGGCGTGGCGCGTCAGCTCTCCTCCTCGAGACCGTCGCCCGCATCGACCGCGCTCCCAGGAGGCGGGCGTTCGATAGCGGATAGACCATCACCATCCCGGAACGCAGAAGGAGAGCGAGCGCATGACGCAGGAGCGCGACGAGCGAGACCGCGAGCAGCCCACCGCCCCGATCGACGGGCGCACGCCCGACGGTGAGCCCGACGGGGTGCTGTCGGCCCCGCAGACCGGACACCCGAGCCAGGCCGAGGGCGAGGACCCGGCCGCGCGCGAGGGCGACCACCCCGATCCGGCCACCCGCGGCTTCCCCTCCCAGGCTGAGGGCGACGACCGCGCCTAGGCCGTATTGGGGGCGGGAGCCGGGGCGGCGGCGAGCGGGGCCCCGGCGTCACCCGCCCACACGCCGGCCATGGCGCGCCCGACGTCCAGCGACGCCTCATAACCTGACGCCATGCACCTGCTCCCTTCCTCCGCCGCGGCCCGAGAGCGCGCTCCCGGTCGCGGCTCGCCCCGCCTCACGCGTAACGTCGTGCCCGGCGTGCACCGCCTCGAGCACGCGCACGTCAACTGTTACCTGCTCGACGACGCGCAGGGCATCACGATCGTCGACGCCGCCCTGCCCGCCACCTGGCGGCACGTGCCGGCCGCGCTCGACGCCATCGGCCGCATCCCCTCCGACGTGCGCGCGGTCGTCCTCACGCACGCGCACTTCGATCATCTCGGCTTCGCCCGGCGCATCCGCACCGCCTGGGGCGTGCCGATCCTCGGGCACGCCCTCGAGCAGCCGATCGCCTCGCACCCGTACCGCTACGCGCACGAGTCGCCGCGGTTCGGCTCCGCTCTCCGGCACGTGAGCGGCGCGGCCATCATCGCCCGCATGGCCGCCGCCGGAGCGCTCATGGTGCCCGGCGTCGACGACCTCGAGCCCATCGCGCCCGGCACCGAGCTCGACCTGCCGGGGCGTCCGCGCGTGGTGTTCACACCGGGGCATACGTTCGGCCACTGCGCGCTCCACCTGCCCGCGGCGGATGCGGTGCTCACTGGCGACGCCCTCGTCACGCTCGACCCCTACACGGGCGCCCGCGGGCCGCGCCTCGTCTCGCGCGACGCTACGGCCGACTCGGCGGCCGCGCTCGACGCCCTCGACGCCCTCGACGAGCTCGACGCTTCGGTCCTCCTGCCCGGGCACGGCGAGCCGTGGCGCGACGGCGTTCGCGCCGCGACCGCGGCCGCCAGGCGGGCCGGCGTGCACTGAGCGCGCGTCGGCGGCGCTCGTGCCGGCGCTCGACCCGCCGCTCGCTGCGGTGAGGTCCGTGCCGCGCCGCCTCGCCTCGGCCCGCCCCGCTTCGGCCCGCGAACACGATCGACCTCCTGCTGTGTGTTCAAGTGTCTCAGCGCAGAAGGTCAGCTGAGAAGTCCCTGCACGATTCGCTCCTCTGCACAGGTTCGCGGTGTCGCATTGTCGGGTCAAGCAAAAAGGGAGATGCAGTCATGATCGGAAAAGGCAGCGTGCGCAAGGCCGCTGAATCAACGGCGTGGAGTCCGGTTCGGACGCTCTCGGGCTGGGGCGTGCGGAGCGGACACGCCTACACGGCGGGGTTCGCGTCGATCGGGTTCACGCTCGTCTCGTGGCTCATGTCGCGCGGAAACGACGACAGCAAACCGCAGGCCGACCGCTGGGGCTTGTTCATCGGGGAATGGGCGCCAACCTTCTTCGCGCTCGGCATTGCACTCAAACAGGAAGAGGGTTAGGCGCCGTGGTTTGGATCACCCGCATCGCCACCGCGCTCACGGCCATCGGAGGCATCAACTGGGGCCTTGTCGGCGCGTTCTCGTTCAACCTCGTCGACGCGATCTTCGGGGAGAGATCGGTCGTGTCGCGCATTGTCTATGTCCTGGTCGGAACCTCGGCACTGGTGACGCTCGCAACGCTCGTGCGCCCGAACCCGGATGTGGCTCGCATCGACGAGTGAGTTCACCCGTTCTGAGGGCACGCTCTTGCTCCACCGGGCACGCAGCCCCCACCGACTGAGGACGCCTGTATTGACGCACGGCCAGCGGGAGGAACGCGGCCATGATCGCGGCCGGCCAAACGACGGCAGCGGTCAGCGTGCCAGCCCGGCATCATCTCCGGCGGAGTGAAGACCGAGGAGATGAAGCCGAGCGGAAACGCCACGGCGAAGAGCATGTTGGCGGTCTCGTTGTTTGCGCGGCAAAGTCCCAGAAAATGCCTCCGAATGCCAGAGCCAGGCGCGGCCTCGGGCCGCTCCCCGCGCTGGCTCAGCTCTCCGACGACACCAGACCCCCGACTCAGGAAGCGCTCGCCGCGTCGTAGACGATCTCGCCGCCGATCACTGTCTGCTCGATCGGCACGTCCAGGATCTCGTCGGGGGTGAGCGAAAGCAGGTCGCCGCCGAGCACGACGAGATCGGCCGCCATGCCCTCTGCGAGTGTGCCCTTCCAATCCTCGGCGCGATCCTGATGCGCACCCGCCACGGTGTACGTGCGCAGGGCCTCCTCGAGCCCGATCCGCTCCCCCGGCCCGAATACCTCGCCGGTCACGGCGCTCGTTCGCGTGAGCATCGTGTGGATTCCCTCCCGGAAGCTCGGGTGCACGACGGGGGCATCGGACGAACTCGCCACGACGACCCCGGCATGCAGCGCCGTGCGATACGGCCACTCATAGTCGATGCGCTCACGGCCGACCACGTCCATGAGCTGGTGCGCCGTCGACCGCTTGATGTTGGGGTTGAAGCTGGCGCCGAATCCGGCCGCGGCCATGCGCGCCAGGGTCGCCGGCGATGCGAAGTCAGAGTGAATGACGTAGTGCCGTAGGCCGCGGTCGCCGAGCTGCGCGACCGCGTGCTCGTACATCTCGACCGTCACGTCAATCGCCCGGTCGCCCGTTGCGTGCGTGCCGACCTGGAACCCGAGTTCGTGCGCCGTGAGCACCCACTCCCGGAACGTCGCGAGCTGCTCGGCCTCCGTCTCGCCCGGCAGGATCGGCCCACCCGTGCCGCCGCCGACGTAGGGCTCCGACATCCACGCCGTGCGCGCCTGCGTTGGTACCCCGTCGGCCGCGATCTTCACCTGGTCGACGGTGAGGAAGCGGGGGTCGACCCCAGCATCCTTCATCGTCGCCGTCACGGTGAGCAGGGCCTCGCGCAGGTCGCCGACCTGGCTCGCCATGACCATGAGCGTGCCCCGCTGGCGGATGTCGCCCGCGGCGTAGGCCTCGCGGTACAGCTCGATCGAGCCGAGGTCGAGGCCGGCGTCGGTGAACGACGTGATGCCCTCGGAGCGCATCATCGTCGTCGCGAGTACGAGCGCCTCGCGGCGCTCGGCGTCCGTGAACGGCGGTATTGCCGCGTTCATCATCCAGGCGGCGCCCTCGAGCAGGATGCCGGTCGGCTCACCCCGGCCGTCTTTGACGATCTCGCCGCCCGCGGGCGGCGCCGTGTCGCGACCGATGCCGGCGATCTCGAGCGCCTTCGAGTTGACCCATGCGGCGTGCCCCGACCACTGCGTCAGCACCACGGGATGATCGGGCGCGATGTCGTCGAGGTCCTCGCGCGAGGGGGTGCGCCCCTCGGCGAGGTACCCGACGTCCCACCCGAACCCGCGAATCCACTCCCCCGGCGCTTTGTCGCGAACCGCCCGCGCCACGACGTCGCGGATGTCGGCGATCGACGAGACCTGTTCCTTGCCGATCGATAGCGTGAACGGCGGCCGGAAGGTGCCGATGCCGACGGGGTGCAGGTGCCCGTCGTTGATGCCGGGGATGACGGTGGATCCGCCGAGGTCGATGACCTCGGTGCGCGGCCCCACGAGCGATCGCACGTCGCGATCGTCGCCGACCGCCTGTACCACCCCGCCGCGGATGGCGATCGCCTCGCGCGGCGCGAACTCGCCAGCCAGGGTCAGCACCCTGCCGCCGTGGAAGACGAGATCGGCATGGTTCTCAGTGGTGGTCATTCGTGCTCCTCGTGAGGCTCGAGAGGGCTGCCTCGCAGCCCGCGTTACGGTTTCCGGTGAGTGGATGCGGCGCGCGGCCGGTTAGGCCACGGGCTGGAAGTCGAAGAGCGACAGCCCGCCGACCTGCGGCGCCTCGGCCGTGACGACGTCCGGGTTGAGGAACATCGAGGCCTGGCCACGGCCGTACATCGTGTACCAGGCCTGGTCGACGACGTACTCGTTGAGCTCCTGCGCGATCGCCGGGCGCTCCTCATCGGTACCGAACTGGTAGTCGTCGATGAGCCCCTGCGCGGTCTCGTCGGTCGCGCCGAACGGGTTGAAGGGCGCGTTGTCGCCCAGGAAGGTCGTCATGGTCGCCCAGTCGCCCTCGTACGACGCCGTGTACATGCCCATGGGGAACTGGCCGCCGAGGATCGCCGGCGGCACCTCCGACGGCGACATGCTCTGGTAGTCGACCGTGATACCGATCTCGGCGAGCATCGACTCGATGCTGGTCATGATGCCCGCGCCGAGCACCTCGTAGTACGGCATCGTGACGCTGAAGCCGTCGGCGTAGCCCGCCTCGGCCATGAGCTCCTTTGCGCGCTCGGGGTCAAACGAGTTCGCCGAGTCGAGCTCGGGCACATACCCCTCCGTGCTCGGGCCAAAGACCTGAGCGGTCTCTTCGCTGGCCTCTTCGCCACCGAGATAGGCGTTCTTGATCGACTCCGTGTCGATTGCGAGCTGAATGGCTTCGCGAACGCGCTGGTCGCCGAGCGCCGGCACGACACTGCCGGCGCGGTCGAAGATGACGAGGCCGGCCCAGCTCGGACTCGTGCCGAGCCTCGTGAACCCGGCCTCCTCGGCGGTCGCGGCCGCCTGGAGGTCATTGAGGAAGGTCACGTCAACCTGGCCGGCCTGCAGGGAGTTCAGCGCGGCCGACTGGTCGGCAAGCAGCAGGATCGTGAGGTCCTGGAACTGCACCTCGTCGGCCCGCCAGTTGTCGGGGTTCGCCTGGAACACGTACTGCGAGCCGATGGTGGTCTGCGTCTCGTCGAGCGTATACGGGCCCGTGCCGACCGGATGCGAGGCGATGTCGCCGCTTTCGATGGCCGTGGGCGACATGATGTGCCCGATGCTGAACGAGAGGTTTTCGAGCAGTGCGGGGTCGGGCGCCGAAAGGCCAAGGTCGACCGTGTATTCGTCGGTCGCCTGGATGCTGTCTACGAGCGCGAGATCGGCGGTCGCGGGGCCGTTGGCATCCCGGTAATGCTCGAGGTTAGCGACGACGGCGTCGGCGTTGAACGGCGTGTCGTCCGTGAACGTGACCCCCTCGCGCAGCTCGAGCGTGAGCGTGGTCTGCTCGTCGTCGTACTCCCACGACTCGGCGAGCCCGGGGGTCAGTTCGCCGTCGGACTGGCGCACGATGAGGCGGTCGTAGACGGCCTCGTAGTAGTTGGCGGTGAAGGTGATGTCGCCCAGGGCGGCATCCCACGTGGCGGGCTCGGCCGACGTGCCGAAGGTGAGCGAGCGGGTCTCGTCGCCCTGCGCGCCGGCGTCGCCGCCGCCGCAGGCGGTGAGGGCGAGGATGCCCGCCAGTGCTGTGGCGGCGATCGTCGCCGTGAGAGATCGGGGTCTGGTGCGTTGCATGATTGCTCCTTTATCGGGGGGGGGTGGCAGCTACGTTGCCGCGGTCAGGTGGTTGCGGTCGTGCGCTCGGTGGCTGGGGTGGACTCCATGGATCGCAGGTACACGCGGCGGCCACGGAACCAGGTCTCTTGCACGCGGGTGCCGGCGATGTCTGCGGGGTCGACGACGAACGGGTCTCGGTCGATCACGGCGAAATCGGCCGATTTCCCGGGCTCGAGCGAGCCGGTCACGTGGTCGAGCCCGGCGGCCTCCGCGCCGTTGATCGTGAACACGCGCAACGCCTCGGCAACGGTCAGCGCCTGCTCGGGCCACAGCGTCCCCGGATACTCGTTCGTCGGGTCGGCGCGCGTGACGAGCCCCGCGATGCCCTCCCAGAGGTTCGGCGAGGGGCACACGGGCCAGTCCGACCCGCCCGCGACGAGCACGCCGAGGTCGGTGAGGGCGCGGTTCGGTTGCATGCGGCGCGCGCGATCCTCGGGGAGGACCTCGGCAATGGCCTTCGGGATCTCACCCGGGTACCAGAGGAACGGCGAGATCTCGGCGATCACGCTGAGGTCGCGCATGCGTACTCGGTCGTCCTCGCTCACGAACTGCCCGTGAGCGATCTGGAAACGGGTGCTCGTGTATCCCTCGGACCGGAGCACCTCGATGGCGTCCAGGCAGGCGCGGACGCTCGCGTCGCCCGTGCAGTGCACCTTGACCGAGCGCCCGGCATCGGCGTACCCGCGGAGCATCCCCACCAGTTTCTCGTGCGGGTGGAACACGTCGCCACGATGGTCGTGTCCGTGCTGCGGGGTCGGCAGGTAGGGGTCGAGGAAGGCAGCGGTGCGCGCGGGCGGAACGCCGTCCATGTGCAGCTTGACCCAGTCGGTGCGCAGCAGATCGGACTCGACGTCGCGCGCGAGCCGGTCGAGGTCTTCCGCGCTCATCGCGTTCTGGTCGAGGGAGCCGGCGAACAGCAAACAGCACGAGACTCGGCCGATGAGCTTGTCTTCCTGCTCCATGCGGTGCAGCGTGCGCAGCTCTCGTGCCTCCGCCACGGCTTCCTGCAGGCCAGTCACGCCCATCGCGGAGTACATCTCCCACGCCTTCTGGCTGTACACCATCCAGTCGGTCTCTGACTCCGACGAGTGCGCGTCGCGCGCGGCCCTGATGGGCAGCACGGCCCGCTCGAGCAGCACGCCGGTGGTCTCGCCCGTATCTGCGTCGAGCACCGTGCCCTCGGCGAGATCGTCACCGCCCTCGAGCGGAATTCCGGCGAGTTCAAGGGCCGCGGTGTTGGCCCAGTTGTTGTGGTGGCTGTCGTCGAACAACACGACGGGATGGCCGTGCGAGACCGCATCGAGCCGGCGGCGGGCGGCAACTGTGGAGAGCTGTTCGAGCAGCGAGCTCCCCCAGCTCCCACCCATGATCCACTCCCCGTCGGGGGCCTCGCTTGCCCACGCGTCCACGGCCTTGAGGACCTCGTCGACCGAGGCGCTCGTGGGAAACCGCAACTGGCTCAGCTCGGTCGCGCCGCCGATGAGGTGGTGTGAGTGCGCGTCGAAGAGGCCTGGGACCACGACCGCGCCGTGGAGATCGCGCACCTCGGTCTCGGGCCCGATGAGCGCATCCAGCTCTCGGTCATCGGAGCGGGCGATAGCGAGCACCGTCCCGCCGGCGACGGCGAGGCCGCGCGCGGGGGTGTCGTCATGCGATGCGAGCGGATAGACGCGCGCGTTGCGAAGTATGAGATCTGCAGTTTCGGCCATCGTTGATGGTCACCTCCGGGTGTTCACGATTGCGTTTCCGGTTGGGCCGCGCAGCGCACGCGAGCCCCCCGTGATATGGGACTGTTTACTTAACTGATGCCGACCGGATGGGCTCGTCGACAAGGGGCGGAGCACTGCCCCCGCCGGCGGCCTCGGCGAGGAGACCGGCGACGTGGATCGCCGTGAGGTCGTCGCATTCGGCCGCCGCCACCTGTGCCCCGACGGGCAACCCCGCGTCGTCGAGGCCGACAGGCGCGATCGTGGACGGCAGGTACGCGACGCCCGTGATCCCCGGCCAAACTCGCAGGTCCGGCAGGTTCGGGCGCAGCACGCCGTCGTTGTCGTATCGGCGTTCGAGGGGCGGTCGGTCGAGATCGTGCGGATGCGCCTGAACGGGAGCGACGGGCGTCACGAGCGCGTGCACGTCCGAGAAGTAGTCGTCCCACTCCTCGCGGAGCCTGCGCCGCGATTCGTCGAGTCGCAACCATTCGCGGTGCGTCATGCCCGCGGCCCGTGCGTGCAGCTTCCACAGCCAGCCGACGCCGCCGAGTCCGGACTCGGACTCGGTTTCAGCCTCAGCCTCGGCCTCGAGGGAGGCGATCCGTTCACGCCAGGCGGCCTCGGGCATGGTGCCACTGAGACCGATGAACGACAGCGTCTCGAAGAGCTCGCAGAGCGCTGGCACGGGCCTGGGCAGCGGTTTCTCGACGATCGTCACGCCTCGTGCCCGAAGTGCCGCGAGGCCTTCCTCCAGCACTCGGCGCGTCTCCCGAGAGGTCGGCACGAAGGGGTCGTCGAGCAGCACCGACACGACGAGGTCGGAGGCATCGCGGACCCGCGGCGGTGGCAGGGTCGCGGTCCAGGCGCGCCGGTCAGGCGCGAGCGGGCCCACGAGCACGTGCATGATGAGGGCGAGGTCGCCGGCCGCACGGGCCACGAGGCCCGTCGCGCCGATATCGATCGCCGTGTCCAGCGGCAGGCCCGAATTCTCGGGCCGCAACGGGTCGCGCGTCTGCGGGACGAGCCCCCACGTCGGCTTGTGGCCGAAGACGCCATTCCAGGCTGCCGGCGTGCGGACCGATCCTCCCATGTCGGCACCGAGGTCGAACGCGGCCATGCCGGTCGCCACGGCGACGGCCGAGCCCCCGGATGACCCTCCCGCGGTGCGTTCGAGATCCCACGGATTCCGCGTGAGCCCGAACAGCTCGTTCCACGTCTGCCCGTCCTTGCTGAACGCCGGCAGGTTCGTCTTGCCGAGAAGCACGACGCCCGCGTCGCGGAGCCTCGCGACCACTTCGCTGTCGTGGGCGGCGACGCGCGTCGCGAACGCCGCATGCCCATCGGTCGTCGGTTGGCCGGCGATGTCGTGGGTGTCCTTGACGGTGGCCGGGATGCCGTCGAGCGGGCCGCGGGCGAGCCCCCGCGCGCGCCGCTCATCGGACGCCTGCGCTGCCGCCAGCGCGGCCCCCCGATCGACATGCACGACCGCGCCCAACAGCGGGTTCAACCGGTCGATCGTGGCGATGCATTGACGCACGATGTCGACGCTCGTCGTGAGCCCTTCGCCGAGCGCCGATGACAGGGCTTCCGCGCTCTCGAGTGCCACCGCCGTGCCGGTCACGCGTGCGCCTCCAGCTCGAGGAATCTGCGGCGTTCCGCACGCCGGACGGCCTGTTCATCGGGGTCGGGCAGAGGCGAGCTCATCCACAGCTTGCGCGTGTAGGGATGCTCGGGTTCGGTCGTGACGCGTTCCGCGACATCCTGTTCGACGATCTCGCCGCGGTAGATCACGGAGATGTCGTGGCTGACGTGCCGGACGACGGCGAGGTCGTGGGAGATGAAGAGATACGAGACGCCGGTGTCTTCCTGAATCTCGACGAGGAGTTCGAGGATACGCGCCTGCGTCGTGAGGTCGAGCGCCGAGACGGGTTCGTCGCAGACGATCAGCTCAGGCCCGAGCGCGAGCGCGCGGGCGATCGCGAGGCGCTGCCGTTGGCCGCCCGAGAACTCGTAGGCGTAGCGGCGCATGCTCTCGGCCGGGAGGTGCACCCGATCGAGGAGTTCGTGGATGCGGGTGCTGGCAGCGTCTCTCGTGCCGCCCTGCGCGCGGAGGGGCTCGGTGAGGAGCTGCTCGACCGTCATCGCCGGGTTCAATGACGAGTACGGATCTTGGAACACCACCTGCACGCGGGACGCGAGTCGCCGGCGGTCAGACACGGTCTTGCGCCGGATGGGCTCGCCCTTCAGGAGGATCGTGCCACGCGTGACCGGCGCAAGACCCAGGATTGCCCGTCCAAGCGTCGTCTTCCCCGATCCCGACTCGCCGACGAGACCGTGGGTCTCGCCGGCCCGGATCGTGAGATTCACGCCGTGCAGGACTTCGATCGGTTTGGCGCGAAGGCCGCGTCCGGGGTAGGCAACGGCCAGGTCGGACACGTCCAGCGTTGTGGACTCAGACATGGGCGATACCTCGCTCCGTCGCAGCGGGCCGCCGGGGGGTGATCAGCGGCGGCTTGTTCTCGACCATCGCGCCGAGCAGGGCGCGCGTGTAGGGGTGGCTCGGGGACCGGAGCACGGTCCGCACGTCGCCGCGTTCGACGATCATGCCCTTGCGCATGACCGCGACCTCGTCGCACAGGTCCGCCACGACCCCGAAGTTGTGCGTCACGAGCAGCATGGTCATGCCATTCTCGCGCTGCAGGTCGCGAAGGAGATCGAGCACCTCGGCCTGCACGGTCACGTCGAGCGCGGTCGTGGGCTCATCGGCCACGAGCAATTCCGGTTCGCACGAGATGGCGCCGGCGATAAGGACCCGCTGCGCCATGCCTCCCGAGATCTGGTGCGGGTACGAGTCGTAGACCCGCTGCGGGTCGGTGATGCCGACGCGATCGAGCAGCTCGAGTGATCGCGTCTTGGCGTCTGCGGACGAGAGCCCCAACACCGCCCTGAGCGGCGTGTGCAGCTGGTAGCCGATCTTGAACGACGGGTCGAGGTTGACGAGCGGCTCCTGTGGAATGTAGGCGATGTGGCGGCCGAGCAGCTCGCGGCGCTCGGCCCTGCTACGGCCCATAAGGTCGTCGCCGTCGAGCTCGATCCGGCTCCCCTCGAGCACGGTCCCGCCCGACGGCAGCAGACCGAGCACCGACAGGATGGTCTGCGTCTTTCCGGAGCCCGATTCGCCGACGAGGCCGAGCACCGTGCCCGCATGCAGGTCGAGGTCGACGCCGTGCACCACCTCGGTCATACCGCTGTCGTTGTGATAGCCGATCCGCAGGTCGCGAATCGCCAGCTTCACGGGGGCTGGGTCCGCAGCGCCTCCCGCGACCTCCGGTTGATCGGCGCCGAAGATGATGCCAGTCGTGGCTCCTGTCGTCGGGCGCTGCCGCTTCGGCTCTGGCCGGCCGAAGGCGTCGGTGAGCGCGTTGCCGCCGAGCACCGCGGCCGCGCAGAACAACCCGACGGCGAGCGTCGGCCACAGGATCTGCGTGGGATCGCTGTAGACCTCGCGGAAGCCGTTGTTGAGCATCGAGCCCCACGTACGTGTGTCTTGGCTGCCGATGCCGAGGAACTCGAGACCCGCCTGCATCGCGATCGCGAGCGCGCTCATGAACGCGGCCTGAATGATGATCGGCCCGCGCACGACACGCAGAATGTGCGAGCCGATGATGCGACCGGTCGAGAGGCCGTTCACCCAGGCCGCGTCGACATAGAGCTCGCCGCGCACGCCCGACGTCGCCGCCCGCACCACCCGGTAGATGGCGGGGCTGAGCATGACGCCGAAGACGCCCATATTGAGCGCGAGCGAAGGACCGACGAGCCCGCGGACGACCAGCAGCACGAGGATGGCCGGAATTGCCATGAGCAGGTTCGCCACCCAGTCGGTGACGTTGTCGAACCAGCGCCCGCGCGAGTAGCCCGCCATGAGACCGGACGGGATGCCGATCGCCATCGATACGCCGACGGCGATCAGCATGCCGAACAGGCTCTCGGGCGTGGCGTAGATGAGTTCGCTCAGGATGTCGCTGCCGCCGCGGTCGAGCCCGAGCGGGTGCTCGGCGCTCGCCGGGCCCATCGACTGCGTGACGTCGGACCAGCCTTGCGGCCACGGCGCGATGAGCGGACCGAGGATCGAGACGAGCACCACGACGAGCAGCACGAGCGCGGTGAACCACGCCCGCGGGTCGCGCACGAGACGCCGGAGTACCCGATCGCCTCTGGTCGCCTTGGCTGCGGATGCGGGAGCCTCTGCGGCGGGAGCGGTCATGTGAGGGCCACCTTCGGATTGAGGAGGGCGATGACGAAGTCGGTGACGATGTTGATGGCGAAGACGATGAGCGAGAGGGCCAAGAGGATGCCCATGACGGTCGGCAGGTCACCTCGCGGCGTAAAGCTGATCGCCGAGGCGCCGAGCCCCGGCATGGCGAAGATCTGCTCGGCGATGACGGCACCGCCGAGCAGGCCGATCGCCTGCAGCGCGAGCACCTGGAAGCTGACGCCCGTGGCGTTCTTCAGCACGTTCGTCCAGACGATTCGCCGCTCGCTGAGGCCGCGACTGCGCAGCGTGCGGACGAAGTCCTTGTCGACGATGTCGATTACCGACCGCCGCATCTGCTGCGTGACGCCGGCGACCACGCCGAGACACAGCGATGCGACCGGCAGGATGAGGGAGGCCGCCCACCCCGCGGGGTCGCGATCGAGCGGCACGTAACCCGTCGGCGGGAGCCAGCGCAGCTGCACCGAAACCACCAGGATGAGCGCGAGCGCGAGCAGGAACGGCGGGATGATGAAGCCGGTGACGGTCACGAGCTGCACGACACGGTCGACCCAGCCGCGCCGCACGCCGGCGAGCAAGCCGAGCGACACCGCGATGAGCAGGGAGATGACGATTGCACCGAGCACGAGGCTGAGCGTGACGGGTACGCGACCGGCCACGAGCTGCGAGACGGGCTCGGGAGCAAACCAGGCGACACCGAGGTCACCGCGCAGTGCGCCGAGGAGCCAGTTCAGGAATCGCAGGAGCACCGGATCGTCGAGTCCGAGTTCGGTGTTTTTCGCCTCGAGCTGCTCGTCGGACGCGCCGGGTCCCAGGATGCTCAACGCGACGTTTCCGGTGAGCGACGACATCATGACGTAGCCGAGCAGGAGCGTTGCGAGGAGCATGGAGAGGCCGAGCGCCAGGCGCTTGCCCATGAATTTGAATATGTACATTAGCCCACCGGGGTCCAGTCGAGAACGGAGGGGAAGCCGACGCAATCGGCCGGCATCGTGACCTTCGAGGGGTCGGACAGAATGGACGGGCGACCGTGGGCCCAGACGTTCGACCACGCCTGCTCCGTGAGATACGCGTTGAGGTCCTTGGCGATGGCGGGGCGGTCTGCGTCGTCGGCGAACTGGTAGTCGGTCATCTTGGCGATGCCCTCGTCGTCCGTCACTTCGAACGGGTTCCATGACCCGTTCGGGTCGAGCTGCTGTGTCATCGTCATCCAGCTCGAGGCGAGTCCGAATGATTGCAGCGACGCCGCATACTTCCCGGAGAGCACCGCCGGACCGACCTCTTCTGGCGGGATCTGGTCGTACTCGACCGTGATGCCAACGGCGCCGAGTTGCTCTTGGACCGCGTCGGGCAGGCCGGGGCCCCAGTTGATGACGTGCGGCATTGTCAGTGTGAAGCCGTCGGCATAGCCCGCCTCCGCGAGCAGTTCCCTCGCGGCATCCGGGTTGAACGGGTAGCGCTCGTCGAGCGACGGGTCGTACGCGTCGGAGGATTCGCTGAAGAGCTGCCGGCTCGGTGTGCCGACCTTCACTCCCCCGAGAAACGCGTCGATGAGCGACGCTGCATCGATCGCGTGGTTGATCGCCTGTCGCACCCGGACATCGGCGAGTGCGGGCTGGATCGTGCCATCGAGGTCGAAGAAGGCGATGCCGACCGTCGCCGGGGAGAACACCGTCCGCTTGGAGCCGGTGGACTCTGCTTCGTCCGCGGCCTGCGGATCGAGCAGCAGGGCCGCCTCGACCTGACCGCCCTTGAGGGCATTGAGCGCCGCGGTGCCGTCCATGACGGAGGCGATGACCGTCCCGTACGTCAGGTCCTTCCACGTGTCCGGGTTCGCCGCGAACTGCCATTCCGAACCGGACATGGAGTTCGCGCCATCGAGCACGTACGGGCCGGACCCGACCGGCTCCGTCTCGATCGTGCCGGCCTCGATCGATGCAGGAGCGGCGATGTAGCCGATATACGACGCGAGGTCTTCGAGGAACGACGGGTCAGGGGCAGAGAATCCGACTTCGACGGTGTCGTCGTCGACGGCGGCGATGCTCTCGACGAGGGCGAGCTCGGCCGTCCCCGGGCCGTTCGCATCGCGGTAGTGCTCGAGGTTGGCGACGATGGCGGCGGCGTCGACGGAGGTTCCATCGGTGAAGACCTGGCCGGTGCGGAGCTCGAGGGTCAGCGTCGTCTGGTCATCGTCGTAGCTCCACGATTCGGCGAGGCCCGGCTCAAGCTCGCCATCCGCCGTGCGCGTGACGACGGTGTCGTAGACGAGGTTGTAATAGAACGCGTTGCCCATGTAGTCGCCGACGGCGGGGTCCCACGAACTCGGCTGAAAGAGCGACGCGAATCGCACCGTCCCCGTCGGTCCATCACCGCTCGTCTCAGCGACAGCACCCCCACCGCACGCCGTGAGCGCAAGTACTGCAGCAAGTGCGAACGCACCGGCAACAGGTGTTCTGCGTCCGTTCATGGTTCCTCTCCATACGAGCCGGGTGCCCCGTGTCGCGTCGGGCCCGTGGCTCAGAGTTATGTAAGTAGTTAGTGAATCCAGATTATTGAGCGGCTGCTCAATTTGGGTTTCGCGGACGTTTCTGTTGTGTATCCGCCCGGTCATCCCCCGCCGAACCGCTCCGTCCGACGAGGGGAGGCGCGCAACGGCGCGCGCATCCCTCGCCACTATATTGAGCGATAGCTCAATCCACAATGAAGTACCGCGAGTACCCGTCTCGTCAGCGAGGCGCTGCCACGGACCCGACGGCCACATCGGCGAGATACACCGTCTCACCCGCGACGACCGTCTCGACGACCTTCGTGCCACCGAGCTCCCGAGGATCGACGGTGAACGGGTCGCGATCGATAACGACGAAGTTGGCGGCCTTCCCCACCTCGATCGAGCCGATGACGTCGTCGAGTCGGGCCGCTTTCGCGCCGTTGATGGTGAAGATGCGCAGAGCCTCTTCAACCGTCACGGCCTGCTCCGCCCACAGCTGTCCGGGGAAGTGCTCGAGCGGGTCTTCGCGCGTGACGAGACCACCGATTCCCTCCCAGGCGTTCGGCGTCGGCACGACCGACCAGTCCGAGCCGCCGGCGACGAGCACTCCCAGGTCGAGCAGTTCGCGGTTGGGTTGCATTTTCGACGCGACGTCCTCCGGCAGCACCGCCGCGATCGCCTGCGGGATCACGCCCGGGTACCAGATGAACGGCGAGATCTCAGCGACGACGTCGAGCTGGGCCATGCGCCGCCGGTCCTCCGGCGCCACGAACTGTCCGTGCGCGATCTGGTAGGTGAGCGTCGAGCCCTCGTTGCGCATGACCTCGAAGGCGTCCATCGCGACCCGAACACCCCAGTCTCCGGCGCAGTGGATCTTCGTCGACCGCCCCTGCGCTCGATAGCCGCGAAGCAATTCGGTCAGTTCATCGACCGAGTAGTAGACGAGGCCGTGGTGATCGTGACCGTGTTCGGGCGTTGGGAGGTACGCGGGGATCATGCCGGCGGTCTGGGTCGGCGGGACCCCGTCGACGGCGAGCTTCGTGAAGTCGGTGCGGACGCGATCGCTCGCTCGCTGCCGCGCGTAGCGGTCCCACTCGTCCGTCGCCAGATCCTTCGGGGCGAACAGGCCGTGCACGCCCAGGCAGCACGAGACCCAGCCCTTCAGATCGCCGTCCTCGTGCACCGCGACGATCGCGTCGAGCGACTCCCTGTCGACCCCGGCGTCCTGAATGCCCGTGATGCCGAACGAGTGCAACAGCTTCCACGTGGTACGAACGTAGCCCTTCCGGTCCTCCAGCGTCTCGGTCTCGGACGACGCGTGCGCCTCGCGCAGGGGCGCGCTGGCATGCTCGAAGAAGACGCCTGCGGTCTCCCCCGTCTCCCGGTCGACCACCGTGCCCTCGATCAGCTCGCCGCTCCCGTCGAGCGGGATGCCGGCGGCGACGAGCGCCGCCGTGTTCGCCCAGGCGTTGTGGTGGCTGTCATCGCTCAGCAGCGCCGGGTGCCCATGCGACACCTCGTCGAGGCGGCGCCGTGCGTCTGCCCGCGATACGTCCGGCACGAGCGTGCTGCCCCAGCCGCTCCCGATGATCCACGCACCATCGGGGAGCTGCTCGGCCCACGCGTCGACCGCGGCGAGCACCTCATCGAGCGATGAACGCGACGAGAGCTGCAGCTCGCGCGTCAGCATGCGCCCGCCGTAGACGTGGTGGATGTGGTCGTCGAAGAGACCGGGCACGATCGGCGCCCCATCGAGGTCTCGCACAACCGTGTTCGGCCCGATGTGCGCAGCGAGCTCGGCGTCATCCGCGACGACGGCCGCGAAGACGCCATCGCGCACGGCGAAGCCTGTCGCGTACGCCAACTCCCCGCTCGCCGCGGTAAACACCTTCGCCCCGCGAACCACGAAGTCGGCCTCGATGCGGTCGTTCATATCGCGCTCCCCATTGTCGCTCTCGATCGCTGCGCTGACGTCAGTCGCCATGACGATCGCCGCTGCAGCCGACGCCATCGAGTGGCGCCCGTGTGACAGAATGCCACCGAATGAGAATTAAGTAAATCTTTACGGAGGCCTCGATGTCAAATATCATCCTGGTTCACGGCACGTACGCCGGCGGGTTCATGTGGAACACCGTTGCGGCGCTGCTCCGCGAGAAGGGCCACGCCGTGTGGACGCCGACCCTCACCGGCGTCGGCGAGCGAACCCACCTGCGCGGGCCCCACGTGGGGCTCCAGACGCACATCACCGACATCGAGAACGTGCTGTACTACGACGACATCACCGATGCCGTCATCCTCGGCTTCAGCTACGGCGGCATGGTGCTGGCGGGGCTAGGGCGCGATGCGGTCGAGCGCGTGCGGTCCGGCATCCTGCTCGACGCGGCCCTCCCCGAGGACGGCGAGTCGATGCACGACGTCTACGCGCACGTCGGCACCGACACGCTGCCGCCAGAGGTCGCCGAGTTGCACGCGCAGCCGGAGAAGCCCCTAGACGCTCCCGACCTGCAGGTGCCGCCGTGGGCCGCCGGCAATCCGCGCTTCTCGCCCATGCCGATCAACTGCCACTGGGATCGCGTCAAGCTCGGGCCGCTCTTCACGAGCCGACCGAACACCTACATCGAGGCCACCAGGTGGTCGATGAACCGGCGCTGCGCCGAGCGGGCCGCTGCACTCGGGTGGACGGTCGTCGGCGTCGATTCGGAGCACGGTGTCATGGACAGCGACCCGCAGGGGTTGAGCGAGCTCATCGACCGCAGCGCCCGCGAGACGCGGCCGAACGTCGCCGACGTCGCGTAGTCGAACCGTCGCCGGCGCGTTCGCATTACTGCGTCTCGGCGGGCGCGTCGCCACCCCCGGCAACGAGGCGGCCGAGCACCGTCAAGAACGCACCGAACTCCTCCGCGAACTCCGCACTCTCCGGGTCGATCCCCGTCGCATACCTTGCCAGCGAGGGGAAGGCGTACGGCGCCCTGGTGAGCGCGTGCATCACGAAGTACAGCATGGCCGCGTCGATCTCGGCCGGAAGCCTGCCGGCCGCCTGCGCGGCTCGCAGCAGTTCGATACGCGCCTCGGCCTGGCTCCGGCGCTCGCCGAAGTTGGCGAGGTCGGCGTCGGTCGTGGCACTCTCGAGCTCCTCCCACTCGAGGAGGCGGATGAACCTCGGGTTCGGCGTCTTCGTCCCGAAGAGGGCCCGGAACGGGTCGGCCGCGACATCGTCGATCGACACCCCCTCGAGCGAGTCATCGTTCGCGCTGATCACGTACGCGTTCACCGCTTCGTAGAGGCCCCGCTTGTTGTCGAACCAGTAATAGATCATGCGAACGTTGGCCCCGGCGCGCTTCGCGATCGTTTCGACTCTCGCTCCCGCAATGCCCTTCATCGCGAATTCATCGAGTGCGGCTTCGAGAATCCGCTTACGGGTCGACCCCTCGTCCGTTTCCATATTCGCCCGATCGTACCAGCGGCTCCGACTTCGAGTTCGATGATCAGAACTGAAGGCGCGACCCTTCCGTCAGCTCATCCAATTCCCCGAACGGATTCTCGGTCACCCGGCTCGTGACGTCGAATGCCATCGCGGATCGGGCATTCGGCTCCCACGTCGGCCACGTGGGAATGCCTGAGTGGTCCGGGCTGCCCGTGCGCATGAACGCGAGCCACGCCTCGCTCATCTGATCCGCGAGGAGCTGTGGCTCATCGCCCTCCCCCACGAACGCGCGGGCGCGGTCGACGTTGTCGAACACGAGCGGCAGATCGAGCGCATGCGTCGTCCGGTAAATGCCGTCACCGACGGGCGTCTCCCACTCGACCTGATAGCAATACACGGGAGCGTCCCCCAGCGACTTCATATCGGCGATGCGCTTGTAGTCGCGGATCATCTGCACCGACACCATCGCCGAAGACAGGTGCCCGGGTGAATAGTCGGGAAAGGCGCGCCGGAGCGCGTCGACGACCCGGTCCGCGGTAGCACCGAACATCGTCGAGGCGGCCGCGAGGAAGTCCGATTCGCTCATGCGCACGAATCCCGGGTCGCGTTCGACGAGCATGAGGTTCCACTCGTCCTTCATCCATCCCATGAGGACGGGCACGTCCGAGATGATCCCGGAGGCCGTGCCGTCGTCATACGGGTGCGCCGGCACGATGACGCCGTCGCGCGTCGGGCCGAGCAGTTGCGCGAGGTCCTCCTGAAAGGCGCTCGCGGCCCGGATGCGTTCCACCTCGACGTCACCCTGCGCCTCATACGAGATGATCGTCGATTCGAGCAGCTCCGTTGCCGGGAGCGCCGCGAGGGCCTCCGGCGTCACCTCATCGACGCCCGCCGCCGCGAGGATCCTGTCGGTTACCCCACGTATCGCGTCGCCCTCGCGAAGTCGCGCATGCGCGCCCGACTGCATGATCGCCTTGTGAAACAGCCCCGTCGCCGACGGCATGGCCATGAGCGCGTTGACCTTCGCGGCACCGCCGGACTCGCCCGCGATCGTCACGTTGTCCGGGTCTCCCCCGAATGCCGCGATGTTCGTGCGGACCCAGCTCAGGGCGTGCACGAGGTCTTGCTGGCCGACGTTGACGGCGTCGTCGTAGTGCGGGTGCGTCCCGACGAGGTTGAGATATCCGAACAGGTTCAGCCGGTGATTGACCGTCACGATCACGGCGTCTCCCCGCGCAGCCAGCCTGGCGCCGTCGTAGAGCGGCTCACTGCCGGCGCCGTAGGCGAACCCGCCGCCGTGAATCCAGAACAGCACCGGCCGCTTCGCGCCGTCGGTCGCCGGCGTCCACACGTTCAGCCAGAGGCAGTCCTCGCTATTGATCTTCACGAGGCCGCCGATCGGCATGACGACCATCTGGGTGAGCGCGAAGTCGCTGCGCGGGGCCGTTTCCGGCCCACGTACGCCCTGCATGGCCGGTGCGCCGTAGTGGATCGCTTCGGCGGTCTCAGTCCACGGCCGCGGGTCGACCGGGGGCGTGAAGCGCCGCAGCCCCGTCGGCGCTGCTGCGTACCTCATGCCGAGAAACCGGTGGATGCCGTCGACGACGAGCCCCTGCACCGGTCCGAGATGCGTTTCGACGACGGCGCTCGGCTCGATGCGCTCGCCGTGAGGTCCGGTGAAGACGTAAGTGCCTGACATGTGCTGCTCCGATTCTTCGGGGTGGATGGAGGGGGTTGTGCGGACCGGGCAACGCGGATGCCGTCACGGGTCGATCGAGCGGCGCGTCAATCGTCGCGCCCCGGGACAGGAAGGAGGCGCGTGAAGCGCGCGAAGATCGCGGCGGCGAGGTGAGCGGCAGCGAGCGCGCCGAAGACGGCGAGGGCGGTCGACGTCGCGTTCCCTGGCGATGCGGCGCCCGCCGCCGTCTGACTCGAGGCGCCGACCGCCGCCATCATGCCGGCGGCGGCGGCGATGCCCGCCACCCCGGACAGCTGCCTCGTCGACTGCAACAGGCTCGACGCATCCCCGAGGTTGCGTTGCGGGATCGAGGAGAAGCCGACCGTCTGCGAGGTGAGGGTCGACACGAAACCGCCCGCACCGTAGACGGCCGTCGCGACGGCGACCAGCCACACCATCCCACCCGCGAACCCGGCGACGACGCCGGCGAGGCACACCACCATGGCCAGTTGCGAGCCGCAGAACATCGCGTTGGCGCCGACCCGCATCAGCAGGCGCTGCCCGATGCGTCCGCCGATCACCGGACCGGCCGCCTGGCACGTCGTGACGATCCCGGCGGCGAGGGCCGCAAGCCCGAGCTGGGTCTGCAGGAGGAGTGGCAGCGCGAAGCTGAAGCCCTGGAACGCGAGGAAGCTGAGGGCGAGGATCAGCACGCACCTCGCGTACACCGGCGAGCGAAGGAGCGAAACGTCGAGGAAGGCGCGCTCCCCCAGCCTGAGCTCGAGGGCAACGAGCGCGGCGATGACGAGGGCCGATCCGCCCAGCGTGCCGAGCGTCATGGCACTTGCATCGCCCCGCGAGAGGCTGTTGAGGGCGTATGCGAGGCCGCCGAAGCCGACGATCGTCATCGCGGCGCCCGCGAGATCGATGCGCCGCTCCTGCCGCTCGTCGGGCTCGCGGGCGAACCGCCAGGCGATGACCATCGCGAGCAGGCACATGGGCAGATTCAGCAGAAAAATGCCGCGCCAGTTGAAGAACTCGACGAACATCCCGCCGACGACGGGCCCGAGTGCGGGTGCGAAGGCGATGGGGATGCTCGTGAGGACGCCGATGCGAAGGCGTTCGGTTCGCGGGAAATTGCGATAGAGCAGCCCCATCGCGAGCGGCGCGAGACCACCACCGCCGATGCCCTGCACGACGCGGCCGGCCGTGAGCCACGTGAGATCCTGTGCCGTCGCGCTGACGACCGCGCCGCACACGAACACGGCAAGACTGAACTGGATGACGCGGATCGTTCCGTAGCGCTCCCCCAGCCATCCCGACATGGGGATCAGAACGGCGACCGTCACGAGATAGCCGAGGTTGATGACCGAGGTGTGCGAGGCCGGCACCTCGAACGAGCGGCCGATCGCCACCAGGGCGACGTTGATGCTCGACGTGTCGAGCAGGTTCAGGAACATGCAGAGCATGTACACGGCGACGGACGCCCGCTTCGGCGTGAACCAGCCCGCGCCGCGCCAGGCCGAACTGGAATCGCCCGTCACGCGTTCGCTTCACGCGCTGCGTCCGCGCCCTCGGTCTGCCCCTCCCCGCGCGCAGGCTCCTCCGCGTCGGCGCCGGTGCGCGAGCGAAGGGCCGCGCTCAGGTGCGAAAGCGTCGCTTCGTACCGTGCCGAGAACTCGGCGGACTGCGGCTCGGCGCCGGTCGCGGTCCGAGCGAGGCCGGGGAACGCGAGCGGCGCGCGCATGAGGGCGTGCAGCGCGAACGACAGCATCCGCGCGTCCAGGTCTGCGGGCAGCCGCCCCTCGGCCTGCGCCGAACGGATGAGCTCGGTGCGTTTCTCGGCGTGCTCGGCGCGGTAGGCCTCGTTAACGACCGGCTCACCGGTGCCGGCGGTCTCGAGCTCCTCCCACTGGATCAGCCGGAGAAAGTCCGAATCGACCCGGCGGCGCCCGAACAGTGCAGCCAACGGGTTCGCCGCGACGTCCGTTGCCGTCACCCCGTCGAGGTTCGCATCGCTGCCGCGGACGCCGTGCGTGCTCACGGCCTCGTGCAGGCCGCGCTTGCTGCCGAAGTAGTAGTAGATCATTCGCACGCTCACCCGCGCCCGATCGGCGATCGCCTGCACCCGCACCCCGGCGACGCCGCGCGCGGCGAACTCCTCGAGCGCGACGTCGAGAATGCGTTCTCGCGTGTCGGTGTTCCCGCGCCCGGCATCCGGTGCCTCGCCCATCGCTCCCCCCTCTGACATCACCGTTGATCGAATGGTCTGCGCGTGAAGGCGCCGGTGCGCGGGCCGAATGCCACGCGCACCGACGCCGACGCGCGGGCGCGCTAGTGACCGGCCGGCACCCACTCAAACACGGGCGGAAAGCCGACCGACGTTGCGGGCAGCGTGATCTTCGCCGGGTCGGAGAGGATCGACGGGTGGCCGTGACCCCATACGTTCGACCACGCCTGCTCAGTCATGTACGCGTTGAGCTCCTGCCCGATCGCCGGGCGGTCGGCCTCGTCGGCATACTGATACTCCGTCATCAGCTCCATCGCCGTCGCGTCCTCGACCGAGAAGGGGTTGTACGCCCCGTCCGGGTCGACCTGCTGCGTCATCGTCATCCAGCTCGACGACAGCCCGAACGACTGGAGCGCCGCTGCGTACTTGCCCGAGTTGATCGAGGGGCCGATCTCCTCCGGCGGCAGTTGGTCGTACTCGACGGTGATGCCGACCTCGGCAAGTTGCGTCTGGATCGCATCGGGAACCCCCGGACCCCATATCAGGACGTAGGGCATCGTGAGCGTGAACCCGTCCGGATACCCGGCCTCGGTGAGCAGCTCGCGTGCGCGCTGAGGGTCGAAGGGATAGGCGTCGTCGAGAGAAGCATCGAAGGCGTCTGAGGACGCCCCGAAGAGCTGTCGGCCCGGCGTGCCGACCTCGGTGCCCCCGAGGAAGGCGTTGATGAGCGCTTCGGCGTCGATCGCGTGATTGATCGCCTGCCGGACGCGGACGTCGGCGACTTCCGGCGCGATCGTCCCGTCGCGGTCAAAGAACGCGATGCCGAGGGAGCTCGGCGCGAACAGCGAGCGATCGTACCCGCTGTCTTCGGCCTCCTCGGCGGCCTGCAGGTCGAGCAGCATCGCGAGATCGGCCTGCCCGCCCTTCAGCGCGTTCAGCGCGGCGGTCGCGTCCATGATGGACGCGACGAGCGTCGCGTACGGCGGCTCCGTCCAGGTCTCGGGGTTCGCGTTGAAGGTCCACGTCGACCCGCTGGTCGAGTTCGCCGCGTCGAGCACGTACGGGCCCGAGCCGACCGGATCGGTCTCCAACGTGCCGGATTCGATCGCCGCTGGGGACGCGACGAAGCCGATGTACGACGAGAGGTCTTCGACGAATGACGGGTCGGGGGCTGTGAATCCGACCTCCACCGTGTCGCCGTCGACGGCTTCGATGCGCTCGACGAGCGCGAGCTCGGCCGTCCCCGGCCCGTTGGCGTCTCGGTAGTGTTCAAGATTGGCCACGATCGCGTCGGCATCCACGGGCGTGCCGTCGGTGAACGCCACGCCCTGCCGGAGCTCGAGCGTCAGCGTCGTCTGGTCGTCGTCGTAGGTCCACGACTCGGCAAGCCCAGGCTCGAGCTCTCCGGCGGCCGTGCGTGCGACCACGGTGTCGTACACGAGCCCGTAGTAGAAGGCGTTTCCCATGAAGTCCCCGATGGCCGGGTCCCACGACGACGGCTGGAACAGGGTCGCGAACGTGACCGTGCCGGTCGGGCCATCGCCCTCAGCGGCATCCGTCTCACCTCCCCCGCCGCAGGCGGTCAGCGTGAGCGTGACGGCGAGGCCGAGGCCGAGGGTTTTCGACGTGCGTCTCATCATTTCTCTCCATCGATCGGGGGGTTACGGAGTTCGTGCACGCATTCGCCGGCGACGTAGGTGCGCCACGCTCGCGTCGCCGCGATGTCGATCGGGTCGATCGCGAACGGGTCGCGGTCCAGCACCGCGAAGTTCGCCGCCTTGCCGACTTCGATCGAGCCCACGACGTCGTCCATCCGCGCCGCTTTGGCGCCGTTGATCGTGAAAATGCGGAGCGCTTCCTCGAGCGTCACCGCCTGCTCCGGCCACAGCGAGCCCTCGAACGCACCATTGGGGTCGCGGCGTGTGACGAGCCCTGCGATGCCCTCCCATGCGTTCGGCATCGGCACGACCGACCAGTCGGAGCCCCCGGCGACGAGCACACCGAGATCGAGAAGATCGCGATTCGGCTGCATGCGCGACGCGACGTCATCGGGAAGCACGGCGGCGATCGAATAGGGAATGGGACCCGGGTACCAGATGTACGGCGAGATCTCGGCGACGACGTCGAACTCAGCCATGCGCTTGCGATCCTCGGGCGCGACGAACTGGCCGTGCGCGATGTGGTAGCTCAGGTCCGAGCCCTCGGCGCGAAGCATGGCGAACGCGTCGATCGCCACGCGCACCGCCCAGTCGCCCGCGCAGTGGATCTTCGTCGAGCGGCCTGCAGCGCGATACCCCCGCAGCACGTCGGCGAGCTCGTCGGCGGTTCGATACACGATGCCGTGGTAGTCGTGGCCGTGCTCGTCATCGGGGAGATAGGGGCACAACATGCCCGCCGTCCGCGTTGTCGGCACGCCATCGAGCGCGAGCTTCGTGAAGTCGGTGCGGATGCGCTCAGCGGCGACCGTGCGCGCGAAATCGTCGAGCGCGGCGGGGTCGAAGTCGGGCCCGGCCATGATGCCCTCCATGCTGAGGCACGTCGAGACCCAGCCGGGCAGCCGCCCCTCGTCGGCGAGCTGCGCGTAGGCCTGGAGTTCGGGGAGACCCGTCATGGCATCTTGAATCGCCGTGATACCGAACGTGTGGAAGAGGCCCCACGCCGCGAGAAGGTACTCCTTGAGGTCGTCGACCGTGTCTGGCGACGCCGCGTTCGCCGCCTGCCGGACCGGGTCGAGCGCGCGCTCCATCAGCACGCCGGTCGGAGCGCCCGTGTCGGCATCGCGGCCGAATCCGGCGTCTGATTCGCTGCCGTCCACGGCATATCCGGCGGCCGCGAGGGCCGCGCTGTTCACCCAGCCGTTGTGGCCGCTCTCATCGCCGAGCATCACCGGGTGCCCGAAGGAGACGGCGTCAAGCCGTTCACGCGCCGCGGCCGTGAGCTGCGGCGTCAGCGTCGCGTTCCACTTCCCACCGGTTATCCACGCGCCGTCCGGCGCCTCGCGAGCCCGGGTCTCGACGGCCGCAAGGATCTCGTCGAGGCCGGCGACGGGTTGCAGCGCCAGGGATGGGCGGAGCATCTTCTTGCCACCGAAGAACGGATGCACGTGCGCATCGAAGAGGCCCGGGACGACGACGGCTCCGTCGAGGTCGAGCACGTCGGCCCCTGCCGACACCGTGGCGGGTTCATCGCCCGGCGACACCCAGACGTCGGTGAAGACGCCATTGCTGATGCGAAAGCCCGATGCCCACGCCGGCCCGTTCTCGTCGGCGGTGTAGACGCGCCCACCGCGAACGATGACCTCGTTTCCATTCTGATTTGCCATATGCGCTCCGCTCGAAAAAGCCCGCACGCGCAGACGGCGATGCACCCACCTGGAACGACGTCGTTCGCCAGAATGCTCGGGGTACCGATCGCGAATGCTGCGAGGAATTGTTGGCAGCATCCTGGCACTTCTTTCGAATGAAGTAAACCTTTACATTGCACGGTGCGCACCGCCGCGCGAGACCCGTGCACGCAGCGTCAACGCGCGGATGCCGAGCGCCGCCGTTCGAGAGCGAGCGGCGCTAAGGAGCGTCGGGCGCAGTCGCGAGATCGATGCGGGCGATCACGGTGGGCAGCTCGTTGGCCGCGGTCTCGACGGTCTCGACCGACGTGTCCTCGCCGCGGAGGCGCTTGATCGCCGCCCTGAACTGCGCGTCGAGCGCCCACCGCGCGGCAGGCTCGTCGCCGGCACGAAGGGCGGCCAGCAGGTCTCCGTAGCTCGACGAGACGGAGCGTCGCACCGAATAGCCACCGGGGAGGCTGAACGTCGCGATGCGCGTCTCGAGGGCGAGCGTGGCCATGGCGCGGCTCAGGCGATAGCTGCCCGAGGCATCCACCAGGGTCTGATGAAAGGCAAGGTCGGCGTCACCGATCTCGATGGCCGTCTCTCGCCGCATCGCCTGACGGAGGTCGTCGAGTGCGCGCTCGATCGCATCGACGGCCGACGTGCGGCCGTCACGGATGATGCGGGCGGCCGCATGACCCTCGACCGCGAGGCGGGCCTCGTAGACATCGACGACCTCGTCGGCGGTGATCTCACTCACCTTCATGCCGCGGCCTGGCACCGAGGTCAGCACCCCCTCCTGCACCAGCCGCTGCGCCGCCTCGCGCAGCGGACCCCGGCTGACCCCGAGCTGCGCGGCCAGCTCAACCTCCCCGAGCGGAGACCCGACGGGGAGCGCCCCGGTGAAGATCGCCGTGCGCAATTCGGTGGCGATGAGGTGCACCGTCGACGTGCGCGTGAGCCGCAGAACCGGCGGCGGCACACCGGGTCGCGGAACATCGCGTGCCATTCATGCCGCCTTTCCTGGGCCACTGCGTCCGTACCGCCACTGGACCCGCCAAGACCGCGGCTCCACGCCAGCGCCAACCTCGAGTCCCAGGCGTAACGATCAGGTATCGCTGTCAACAATCTGTTCGTGCAAATGTACTTGATTCGGCAGAGTCCGTAGGGTGACGACGGTCCACGCTCGAACCTGACCGTCCAGCCCCGCAGACTTGGGCGACGGAGAACTCACCCACGAAAGAGGACGACGATGACTTCGACACGCACTGCGACCCGCGCTGGAATCGCACTCATGGGAGCGGCGGTGCTCGCGCTCGTCGGCTGCGCTTCGGACGGCGACCCCGGCGGCGGCGATGACGCGTCCGGTGAGGGCTCGACGCTCCAGCAGGCGCAGGAAAGCGGCACGATCACGCTGGCGATCGCCTCCGAGCGGCCCTACTCGTGGGTCGACGAGTCGGGGCAGCCGACCGGCGCCACGATCGCGATGCACGAGCACATCTTCAGCGCCCTCGGCATCGACAACATCGAGGTCGAAGAGGTCGCCTGGGACTCGCTCATTCCGGGGCTCAACGCGGGGCGCTGGGACGTGATCAGCGCCGGCATGTCGATCCTCCCCGAGCGCTGCGCGGAGGCCGCATTCAGCGACCCCGAGATCATGTACACCACGACGCTCGCCGTGCCTGCCGGGAACCCCAACGGCCTCACCGACCTCGACTCCGTCGCCGCGACGGACGGCGAGGTCACGCTCGCCGTGCAGTCGGGCGCGATCGAGGCCGGCTACGCCCAGGAGCTCGGCATCGCCAACACGATCGAGGTCGACACGGCGCAGGCCGGCATCGAGGCCGTGCAGTCCGGACGAGCCGACGCCTTCGCCCTCACCGCGGTCTCGCTGAACTGGATGACGGAGGACCTCGACAACGTCGAAACCACGGAAGCCTTCGTTCAGGTCATCGACGGTGTCGAGCAGATCGGCGCAGGTGCCACGGTCTTCCGCCAGGGCGACACCGACCTGCTCGAGGCGTACAACGCCGAGCTCGCGAACATCACGAGCGACGAGCAGACCTACCTCGGCCTCGTCGAGCCCTTCGGTTTCACGGCCGAGAACTTGCCGCCCGAAGACCTCACGACCGAGCAGCTCTGCTCCGGTGAGCTCGAGTAGCACAACCGCCACTCGCTCGTGATCGAGAACTTCGAGGCGCTCGGGAGGGCGCTGCCGCGGATCCTCGAGGGCGTCCTGATGACCGTCCAGCTGACCGCGGGCGGCGCCCTCCTGGCATTCGCCATCGCCATCGCCCTCGGCCTGCTCGCGAGGGCGACCAATGTCGTCCCGCGCAGCATCGCACGCGTCATCATCGAGCTCTTCCGTGGCACCTCGCTGCTCGTGCAGCTGTTCTTCCTCTTCTTCGTGCTGCCACTGCCGCCCTTCAATGTGGAGCTCCCTCCCGTGCTCGTCGGCATCGTCGGGCTGGGCCTCAACTACGGCGCCTACGGCGCGGAGGTCGTGCGCGGATCGATCAACTCGGTGCCGCGCGGACAGTGGGAGGCCACGACCGCGCTCAGCATGTCGCCGATGGGCCGGATGGTTCGGGTCATCTTCCCGCAGGCGTGGGCGCTGATGCTCCCGTCGCTGTGCAATCTGCTCATCCACCTGCTCAAGGGCACGGCCGTCGTGTACCTCATCACGATCGTCGACCTGACGGCCGAGCTGAACCGCCTTCGCGTCGACACCGACGTGTTCTTCGCCTACACCTTCGGACTGCTCATCTACTTCGGGCTGGCGTACCTGTTGACGCTCGGCATGAACGCCCTCGAGGCCCGCGCGAAGCGACGGCTGGGGCAGGGGAAACCGTCGCTCACCGCCGCACCCGCCGCTGACACCGAGGGAGTGAGCCGATGAACGAAGAACAATCACTCTGGAGCTGGAGTCACGCGTGGGCCGCGCTGCCCCAGCTCATCGAGGGCTTCCTCACGGTCACGCTCATCGTCACGGTGCTCGGCAGCGCGATCGCCGCAGTGCTCGGCCTGGTCATCGCGCTCGTGCGGCGGACGGCGCCGAGGCCGGTTGCCGGCATCGTGACGTTCGTCATGAACTTCGTCCGCATGACGCCGATCGTCGTGCAGCTGCTCTTCGTGTACTACGCGTTCACGAGCGTGCCTCCGCTGACCCTCGGCATCATCATCTTCGGCATCCACTACGCCACGTACATGGCGGAGGTCTACCGCGCCGGCATCGAAGCGGTTCCGCGGGGGCAGTGGGAGGCGACGACCGCGCTCAGCATGTCGCGCCGACGCACGTGGACCGCCGTCGTCATCCCGCAGGCGATCCGATCGACGTTGCCCGCACTCGGCAACTACGTCGTCTCGATGTTCAAGGACACCCCGTTCCTCGCGGTCATCACCGTGACGGACATGGTGCGCGCCGCCCAGCTCTACGGCGGCAGCAACTTCCGCTACATCGAGGCGATCACGCTGGCCGGCATCTTCTTCCTCATCGCCAGCTACCCGACATCCCTGCTCATCCGGCGATTGGAGAAGCGCGTTGCCTACGCCTCCTGAACCCCACACCGGTGCGATCACCCTCGCAGACGGTGACGTGCCCGCGATCCAATTCGACAATGTCGAGAAGCGGTTCGGTGATCACGTCGTCCTGCAGGGCCTCAACATCACGGTGCGACGGGGCGACCGCGTCACGCTCATCGGTCCGAGCGGCTCGGGAAAGACCACGATCCTGCGCCTCATCATGACGCTCGAGGAGGCGAACGGCGGTTTCATCCTCATCGACGGAAGGCCCCTCACGCACGAGCTGCGGGACGGCAAGCGGGTCGCGTTGAAGGAGAAGCACCGCAACGAGATGCGCAAGCGCATCGGCATGGTGTTCCAGCAGTTCAACCTGTTCCCGAACATGACGGTGATGGAGAACATCATCGAGGCGCCCGTTCACGTGCTCGGAATGCGCAAGGACGACGCGATCGCCCGTGGCCGCGAGCTGCTCGAGAAGGTGGGGCTCCCCGAGAAGGCGAACGAGCATCCGGCCTCGCTCTCCGGCGGTCAGCAGCAGCGCGTCGCCATCGCGCGGGCGCTCGCCATGGAGCCCGAGATCCTCCTGCTCGACGAGGTCACGAGCGCGCTCGACCCCGAGGTGGTCGGCGAAGTGCTGAACATCCTGCGCAACGTCGCCGAAACCACGAACGTGACGATGTTGATCGTGACCCACGAGATGCAGTTCGCGCGCGACGTCTCGAACCGCGTGCTCATGTTCGACGGCGGTCGCATCGTCGAAGAGGGCCCGCCGGACGAGATCTTCAGCCACCCGAAGGAGCAGCGCACGAAGGACTTCCTCTCGGCCGTGCTGTAGGGAGCACTTCCGACGACGCGCAATAGGCAAGCATTCACTTGCCTATTGCGCGGGGGCCTACTCGACGAGCTTGCCCGTGGTCGACACCTCGCGCATGAGGGCCGCGATCTCGTCGGGGATCGGAGGGATCGACTCGCGCGTGACGCCCTCGGCCGGCGACCACACGAGGTTGACCTGCAGCGATGGATCGAGGTCGGGATAGTCGCTGCGGTTGTGGGAGCCGCGGGTCTCGCGTCGCTCGCGCGCCGACTCAAGCGTCGCCCGCGCCGCGAGCGCCGACGACTTCAGGTCGAAGGCGTGCGCAAGATCCTGGTACCCCGCGATATCGGGATGGATGCCGACATCGCCCATGCGACCCTCGATCGCCGAGAGTTCGTCGAGCCCGCGAGTGAGCCCCTGCTCGTCGCGCACGACGCCCGCGTGCTCGGACATCGTGTTCCGGATCGACCGCTGCAGGGCCCGCACGTTCTCCTGGCCGTCGGCCGCGAGGAGATCGTCGATCTCGGCGCGCGCCTCGGCCACCGCGTCGACCGACCGCGCGTGCGACTCGAGGCCGGCCGAGTGCGCCATGGCGGCCTGACCGACGATGCGGCCGAACACCAGCAACTCGATCAGCGAATTGCCGCCCAGCCGGTTGGCGCCGTGCAGACCGCTCGAGGCCTCGCCGATCGCGAAGAGCCCCTCGACGTCGGTCGCGTGGTCGTCGGGGCGCACCCAGACGCCGCCCATCGAGTAGTGCGCGGTGGGCGCGATCTCGATCGGCTCTGCCGTGATGTCGCGCATCTGCAGTTCGAGCAGCGTCTGGTACACGCGCGGCAGTCGCTCCATGATCTGCTGGCGAGGCAGGTGCGACACGTCGAGCCACACGCCGCCGCGCTCGGTGCCGCGCCCCTCACGGATCTCGGTGAACGCCGCGAGCGCCACGCGATCGCGGGTCGAGAGCTCCATGCGCTCCGGGTCGTACCGCTCCATGAACCGCTCGCCGAGCGCATTGCGCAGAATGCCGCCCTCACCCCTCGCGGCCTCCGAAACCAGCGTTCCGGCGGCGTCGGCCGGCTCGAGAATGCCCGATGGGTGGAACTGCACGAGCTCGGCGTCGCGCAGTCGCCCACCCGCTTCGACGGCGAGGCGGAACGAGTCGCCGGTGTTTTCGTCGCGCCGCGATGAGGTTCGCCGCCAGATGCGGTTGTGCCCGCCGGCGGCGAGGATCACGGCGTCGGCGTGGATGCGATAGCGCGTGCCGTCGTGGAGGTCGAACCCGTAGGCGCCGAACACCCGGTTGTCGTGGACGAGGAGTCGAGTGATGTAGACGCGATCGAGGATCGGCACCTCGAGCTGTTCGGCGCGCGCGACGAGCGTGCGCTGCATCTCGAGACCGGTGTAGTCGCCCGCGAACGCGGTGCGCCGGAACGTGTGGGCTCCGAAGTACCGCTGCGAGATGCGCCCGTCCGCCTCGCGCGCGAAGCTCATGCCGTACCGCTCGAGGTCACGGATGCCGTGCTCTGCCCCCTTGGCGACGATCTCGACCGTGTGCGGGTTGGCGAGCAAGTAGCTTTCGGTGATCGTGTCGGCGGCGTGCTGCTGCCAGGTGTCCTCCTCGTCCAAGGTGCCGAGGGCGGCGTTGATTCCGCCCGCGGCGAGCGAGGTGTGCGCGTCGTGGCGCGGCCGCTTGCCGACGGCCACGACGTCGACGCCGGCCTCGGCGACCTCGATCGCGGCGCGCAGGCCGGACCCGCCGGTGCCGATGACGAGCACGGTTGTTGAGCGCTGTCGTTCGTCGAGCTTCGGAATTGCCATGTCGTCCACGCTAACCGCCGTCCCGACATGCGGCTAATGCATAGTTTCTGTCAGCTTTATACGCATAGGCTATGCGAGTGAATCTCGAGCAGCTGCGCGGTTTCCTCGCGATCGTCGAGCATGGCACGTTCACGAACGCGGCCGACGCGCTCCATCTGACGCAGCCGTCGCTGAGCCGCCAGATCTCGGCGCTCGAGACCGACCTCACCGCGCGCCTCTTCGATCGCACGCGCGCGGGCACGTCCATCACGGCGGCGGGCACCGCGCTCCTCCCCCACGCCCGCCGTCTGCTCGCCGACGCCGACGCCGCCCGTCGCGAGCTCGCCGAGCTGGAGGGGCTTCGGCGCGGCCGGGTGCGGCTCGGAGCGACGCCGACGCTGTGCGTCAGCCTCGTCGCCGACGCCCTCACGGCGTACCGCGCCGAGCATCCCGGGATCGAACTGCACCTGTCGGCCCGAGGGTCGCGCGATCTCGTGGAGGAGCTCTCGCACGGCGGGCTCGACCTGGCGCTCGTCACGACCTCTGACGAGCGCCTCGTCTCGGCCGCCGGACTCGCCCGCACGCCGCTCCTCGACGAAGAACTCGTCGTCGTGACGTCGGCCGAGACGCCGCCGTCCGGTTCGGGGCTCGGCCCGCGCCGCACCTCCCTCACGCTCGACGAGCTGGCCTCGCTGCCACTCATCGTGCTCAGCGAGAGCTACGACCTGCGGGTCGCGACGGACGCGGCCTTCGCCGCCGCCGGCGTCACCCCGAGCGTGGCGCTCGAGGGCGCCGAGATGGATGCCGCCCTGCGGTTCGTCGAGCGAGGGCTCGGCGTCGCCGTCGTGCCGGCGATGGTCCTGGCCGGGCACGAGGGCCTCCGTGCACTTCGCCTCGCCGGGCCGCAGCTGCAGCGAACGGTGAGTCTCGCGCACCGACGCGGCACCACCCAGAGCCGGGCCGCGTTGGCCATGCGCCGCCGAATCATCGCCAGTGCGGACGCCCTCGCCACGGCGCTGCCGACCACGATTCGCCGCACCGATTCCGACGACGCCTGAGACCGACCGCCTGGAGGACTGGATCACCGTGCCCACCCATGCCGAAACGTCGCGCGACACCGCCACCGACCGGCCGAACGCCTGGCCGGGCGACGCCGTCACGGTGGAACGCTGGCTTCGCGGACGACTTCGCCGCGAGCCGGGCGTCTCCGCAGCCCTCGACGACGTGCACATCGACGTCGAGCTCGACGGCGACGACCTCGCGCGCTGCCACGTCGACGCAAGCGGGGTGGAAATTCCCCTCGCCGCCCTCATCGCGAGCGGCGCCGGTGACGCAGATGCGGCCGGTGACGCCGGTGCGGCCGGTGACGGGACGAGGGGCGAGACCGGGGGCGAGATCGGCGACCGGCATGAACCGCCGGTGCTCGAGGCTCGGCGGGGCGTGGCCAGAGACGTGCGCGTCGCCGCCGACCCGCTGCGCGTCGCCGGGCGGCCGGTGTGGTTCGACGCACGCGTGTCGGCGCTCCCCGTCGTGTGGCGGTTGCACGACGCGCCGGTCGACCCCGAGCATCCCGAATCCGACCGCGGCATCGACGTGGTCGACGACGGAGCGGGCGCCACCGTGACGGCGGAGGTTTCGGTGCAGCGCAGCGACCTCGAACCGCTCGTGCGATCGATCATCGAGGCGACGCTGGCCGAGGGTGACGGCTCGATACGGCTCGCACGGTTCTCGCTGGAGCTGCGCGGCTCCGATCAGCGCGACCTCGAGGCCGTCGTCCACCTCGGCGTGCGGTGGGGACTCGTGCGCGGCCGGCTGCCGCTCCTCGGCGTGACGGCGCGCGCGACGGCACGCTTCGGCGTCGACCCGGACGGCACGCTCCACGTGCGCGAGGTGCAGGTGCGCAGCCGGAACCCGCTCGTCGCGATCCCCCTCGCGATGCCACCTGTACGTCGCCGCCTCAACGAGGTCGCGCCACGCACGATCGTTCTCGGCGACGCGCTCGGACCCGACGAGGGGACGGGCTACAGGCTTCATGACGTGCGCCTGGAGCTCGGACCGCGCATCCGCGTCTCGGCCCGCCTCGAGTAAGCACCGCAGTGATCGACGAGCCGACGCCCGCCAGCCGCTCGGACCGGGAGCGTCGCAGCAACGGCCAAGCGCAACCTCAGTCTGCGGGCGTACCATGCCCGGCACAGAAGCCAGATTGACTGGCCGGCCTCCACGTTCCGCCGCGCGCCGACCACCGCTCAGTTCGCGCGCTGCGCGCGCGGGAGGAGGCATGATGAACGCCACGAAGCAGCGGACCACCCCGTGGATCATGCTGATCGTCATTCACGCGATCGGCGTCGCCGTCACGGCGATCCTGTTCACCCTCGCTGCCATCGTCGAGGGCGAGGGCGGTCGCGCGGCCATGGAGGCGGCAGCCGCCTGGGCGATGGCCGGCGTCGTGCTCGCCCCCCTCATCACGCTCGTGACGGCGCTCTGGTGGTACTGGGACGGAGGGCGCGAGCCGCTGCCCTCGCGGGAGCAGAAGCCCTACGGCGACCTGCCCGTGCGACTGTCGTCGCTGCAGCGCAGAGCAGCGTAGGGCAGCGATCGGCCGGATCGCCGACGAGCTGCCCGGAATCGAGCCGCCGACGGGCGATACCGAGGGGACGCGACGAGAGGAGAACATGTTCGAGCAACGGGAAGTCCCACGCGACGGACGGGTTTGGGCCGCATTCGAGGCCGTCCCCAGGCTCGGCTTCCTGCCGGAAGACGTGCGCCCGCAGGCCGAGATGGACGCCCCGCTCCCGATCGGGCACGGCCAGACCAACTCGCAGCCCTCGACGGTCGCGGGCATGCTCGAACTGCTCGATGTCCCGGCGGGAGCCCGCGTGCTCGATGTCGGCACCGGGAGCGGCTGGACGACGGCGCTGCTCGCGCACCTCGTCGGCCCCTCCGGCCGTGTGATTGGCACCGAGCTTGTCCAAGAGCTCCGCGACCGGGGCGCCGCCAACCTTGAGCGGGCACTGCAACGATCGGGCGAGTTCGCGAGCGCCGAGATCCGCCATGCGCAACCGGGCGTACTCGGCGCGCCCGAAGACGCGCCCTTCGACCGCATTCTCGTGTCGGCCGAACCGAACGTGCTGCCCGAGGAGCTCGTAACGCAGCTCGCCCCGGGCGGAATCATGGTGATCCCGGTCGCGGGCACGATGCTGCGCGTCGTACGCGACGCCGAGGGCGACGTCGCGACGACGCGACATGGGAACTACCGGTTCGTGCCGCTGCGCTGAGCGCTGCTCCGACCGCCTCGGCGCGAGCCCCGCCGACCCGAACCCGGCGTCGGTGCACCCTCGGTGCGGCCCGCGCCGTCGCGTCGTCCGGTCCCGCCGCCGGCTCGGGCGGCCCCGCCCTCGCCTCGCGCGGCTCCGCCGCCAGTGTGCGCGGCCCGCTTCCGGCGCGCGTTCGCGCCCTGCGAGGTGCCGCTGCCGCGCTGCTCGAGCGGGGCATTGCCGGCGCCCGGGCCGCCGGGCCGCGGCGCCACGCGCTCCGCGACGTCGCCGACCAGGGCGAGCACGGCATCCGACGTCGCCGTCACTACCTGCGGTGTCACACGGATCTTCGCCTGACGCAGCAGCTGCTGCGTGTCACGGCGCTGGCTCGGCAGCATGATCGTCGCCACGTCGCCCGCGCTGCCCGCGCGGGCCGTGCGCCCCGACCGGTGCAGGTACGCCTTGTGCTCGGCCGGCGGGTCGACGTGCACGACGAGCTCGATGTCGTCGACGTGCACACCGCGGGCCGCGACATCGGTCGCGACGAGCACGCGAACGCCGCCGCTCGAGAAGTCGGCGAGATTGCGATCCCGGGCGTTCTGCGAAAGGTTTCCATGCAGATCGACGGCGGGAATGCCCGTCGCCGTGAGCTGCTTGGCCAGTTTCTTCGCCTGGTGCTTCGTACGCGTGAACAGAAGGCGGCGCCCGACCCCGGAGGCGAGCGTGCGGATGACCTCGGTCTTCGCCTCGGCCGAGTCGACCTCGAACACGTGGTGGGTCATGGCGGCGACCGGCGACGACGCTTCGTCGACCGAGTGCCGAATCGGGTCGTTCAAGAAGCGGGTGACGAGCTTGTCGACGCCGTTATCCAGCGTCGCCGAGAAGAGCAGACGCTGCCCACGGCCTGGCGTTGCGCTCAGGATGCGCGTGACGATCGGGAGGAACCCCAGGTCTGCCATGTGATCGGCCTCGTCGAGCACACTGATCTCAACCGCGTCGAGGTTCACGATGCGCTGCTTCATGAGGTCGTCGAGGCGCCCGGGGCAGGCGACGACGATATCGACGCCGGCCTTGAACGCGCGCTCCTGCGGGCCCTGCTTGACCCCGCCGAAGACGGTCGTGACACGGAGGTTCGCGGCCTCGGCGAGCGGCGTCACAACCGCCGCGATCTGGGTCGCCAGCTCGCGCGTCGGCGCGAGGATGAGCCCGGAGGGGCGGCCCGCGCGGCTGCGGTGCCCGGCGAGGCGGGCCACGACGGGGATCGCGAACGCGAGCGTCTTGCCGGAGCCCGTCTTGCCGCGGCCGAGGACATCGCGGCCGTCGAGGGTCGATGGCAGCGTGGCCTGCTGAATCGGGAAGGCGTCGGTCTTGCCGGCCGCGGCGAGCACCGCGGTCAGCGCGCGGGGCACGCCGAGCTCGGCGAACGTGCTGGCGCCGCTGTTCGTGGGACGTGCGATGGATTCAGCGACCGCGGGGGTCGCTCGGACCGTGGTAGCGGTCTCCGCACTGGTGAACGAGATGGTGTTGGTCATGTTGGCCCCAATCGAGGCGTGGGCGCGACGCGGACGTCTGGCCGTGTTCGGCCTGCGTCAGGCGGTGGAGCGCCGCAGGCATGCGGTCGCTCGGGCATCGAGACGCGTCGTGCGAAGTGGCGAATTCGGCGGATGCCGAGATCGTTCGCCGCGGCAAGCGTCTTGCGGCCGAGTTCGCGGGCGGAGTTCGCCAGGAAACCGGGGCGCGCGTTCAAGACACGACGACGCGCGGGGTTCGATGCCCCCGCGCAGCATCCACCATAGCATCCGTCGTGGCGCCATGGCGGGCGGCCCGGGCAGTTGGTCTTCGCGAGCGTCCCAGAGGTCGGAGTACCGCGCTGGAACATCGAGGACATGGATCTCGAGGACATCGATCTCTTCAACGACGGCCTCCGCGCGTACACCGGGCGGGCATCATCCGCGCGGGCCAATCACACCGGCCTACACTTCCCGCGTGCCCGACAGCAGCCTGTCCCCCCTGCCCGTGATCGTGATCGACGTCGCCAACGTCCTCGGCGCGCGGGGCGACGGATGGTGGAAGGACATTCCCGGCGCGTCCGCCCGACTGCTGCGCCTCGCGGCCGAGCTCGCCGATCGTGGTGTGCCCGGATCGCTGTTCGGGGGCGGTGACGAGCTCGTGCCCGTCGAGCTCGTCGCGGTGCTCGAAGGCAGGGCTCGGCGGGCCCGGCCACAGCCAGGCGCTTCCGACGGCGAGGCGGACGGCACTGCGGGACCACGGTCCAGGCTGACGACGCCGCACGCCCCGGGTCTCGGTGACGACGAGATCGTCGAACAGGCGCGGCGGCTCATCGAGGGGGATCCGAGCAGGCCGGTGCTGGTCGCCACGAGCGATCGCCAGCTGCGCAACCGCGTCGCCGAGCTCGGCGTCGGGGCGATCGGCGGCGGCAGGATGCGCGACCTACTCGAGCCCGCGGAGCACGGAAGGTAGGTTCCTGCGGGGCCCAGGAATACACCACGACCCCGCCCGCAGCTGGCCCCCGCCTTCCTGTGCCCCGAAGGGACGCCCCCTGACCGACGCGGCGGACGTTCGCAGGCCCTTCCGCGTAAACTTGCACCGGCGCGACGTGCCCCCGGGCGCGCTGCGCAACGACACCGAGACAGCACTGGAGCGCGGTATGGCGGCAGCATTGATCGACCGGGTCGGCGAAGGGTTTCGCGAGGCCTTCGGCCGCGATCCGAACGGAATCTGGTCGGCGCCAGGGCGGGTGAGCGTCGCGGGCGACCACACCGACACGCAGGACGGCCTGTCGTTCGGTTTCGCGACCGCCGAGCGCACGGCGGTCGCCGTCGCCCGCCGCGATGACGGCACGATCACCGTCGCGACCGACCTGACCGACGAGCGCGCAACCGCCGATCTCGCCACGCTGCGACCTGATGCCGAGCCGCGCAGCTGGAAGGCGTACCCGCTCGGAATGATCTGGGCCGTGGTCGAGTACGCGCGCCAACGCGACCGCGACGAGGCCGGCCACGACCCCAACCACGTCGCCACCGACGCGCTGGCCATCTGCACGGGGCTCGATGTCTTCATCTCGACCGACCTGCCCGTGGGGGGCGGGCTCGCGTCGTCGGCATCGGCGTGCGCCGCCGTCGGCATCGCACTGTCGGACATGTGGCACCTCGACTGCTCCGACGAGACCCTCGCCGATCTCGGCCTGCGCGCCGAAGTAGCCGCCGCCGGGGCCGCTGGTGGGGTCGCCGACCACTTCACCGTCCTCGCGGCGACGGCCGGGCACGACGTGTTCTTCGACGTGCGCGGCCGCGATGTCTCACTCATTGAGACGCCCGACCTCGCCGGCGCCGGGCTCGTCACGCTCACGGTCGGCACCAACGAGCTGCATCGCAACTGGTCCGACCCGTTCCGCGAGCGGCAGGAGGCGTGCCAGCGCGTCGCTGAAGCCCTGGGAGTGCAGTCGCTGCGAGAGGTGCGGCTCCAGCAACTCGAGGCGATCGAAGCGCAGCTCGATCCGACCGACCTGCGCCGCGCCCGCTACGTCATCACCGAGATTCAGCGCACCCTCGACCTCACGCGCATCCTCCGCACGGAAGGTCCAGAACACTCGGGGCCGACGCTTCGCGCCTCGCAGGCGTCGCTACGCGACGACTTCGAGGTGTCGACCGAGCGCATCGACGCAGTGTGCGAGCTCGCCGACCGTGCGGGCGCGATCGGCGCGCGCATGAGCGGCAGTGGTCTCGGCGGCTCGGTGTTCATCGTGATCCCGGCCGACGCCGTCGACCGGTTCACCGAGGCCTGCGTCGCCCACTTCGACGAGCGAGGCTGGGGAACGCCCGACGTGCGCGAGGTCACGCCGTGCGACGGCCCCCGCCGCGACGTGTAGCGACGTCACGGCCGCGGCGCGGCAAACGCACGACGCGGGCGAGCATCCGGGGAAACGGATGCTCGCCCGCGTGGCCGTGCAAGGCTGCGGAGGCGACCGCGCCGCCGATCGGAACCGCTACTCGGCGGCGCCTGCGGCGCGCTCGGCCGCCTCGATCACGTTCGTCATGAGCAGCGCCACGGTCATGGGGCCCACGCCGCCGGGGTTCGGCGAGAGGTAGCCGGCGACCTCGGCCGCGTCGGGGTGCACGTCACCGTAGATCTTGTCCTTGCCCGTCTCCGGGTCGGTCTCGCGGGTGACGCCCACGTCGAGGATCGCGGCGCCCGGCTTGACGTCCTCAGCCGTGATCAGGTGCTTCACGCCGGCGGATGCGACGATCACGTCGGCCTGACGAAGGTACTGGCCCATGTCGACCGTGCCCGTGTGCACCTGCGTGACGGTGGCATTGATCTCGCGGCGGGTCAGGATCAGGCCGATTGAACGGCCGATCGTGACGCCGCGGCCGACGACGACGACGTGCTTGCCCTTGAGGTCGTAGTCGTTGCGCAGCAGGAGCTCGATGACGCCGCGCGGAGTGCAGGGCAGCGGCGTGTCGATCGGGCCGTTGACGTTGAGGACGAGGCGACCGAGGTTGGTGGGGTGCAGGCCATCGGCGTCTTTGGCCGGGTCGATGCGCTCGAGCACGCGATCGGTGTCGAGGTGCTTCGGCAGCGGCAACTGCACGATGTAGCCGTGGCAGGCCGGGTCGGCGTTGAGTTCGTCGATGAGGGCCTCGACGTCCTCCTGCGTCGCGTCGGCCGGCAGCTCCCGTTGAATCGAGTTCATGCCGATCGCCTCGGACTGCTTGTGCTTCATGCCGACGTACAGCTGCGAGGCCGGGTCGGCGCCGACGAGCACGGTCGCGATGCCCGGCGTCACACCCTTTTCTCCGAGCGCCTTCACCCGCTCGCTCAGTTCGCGCTTGATCTCAGCCGACGCGGCCTTGCCGTCGAGCACCTTTGCTGTCATGTGTTGTCTCCTCGTCAAGCAACTCGTCGCGCGCGATCGGCGCGACACTCAAGAATATCTATCAGCATAGGGATGGTGAGTGTTCGCATCCCGCCCGCGACGCAGTCGGCCGTCGGGGCGACGCGACCGCTGCTGCGGCGAGGGTTGCGGCGGCCGGGAGCCGTCGGGGATGCTCAGGCGGAGACCCGCTCCGTCGTCGCTGCGCCGAGACCCGGGTACAGCGGGAACGCGTTCGTCAGCGTTCGCACCCGGCCGCGGAGCGAGTCCAGGTCGGGGTCGGGCTGCAGGGCGAGCGCGATGATGTCGGCGACCTCCGTGAACTCGGCGTCACCGAAGCCGCGCGTCGCGAGCGCAGGCGTGCCGATGCGCAGCCCCGACGTGACCATCGGCGGGCGGGGATCGCCCGGAACGGCGTTGCGGTTGACGGTGATGCCGACGTCGTGCAGCCGGTCCTCCGCCTCCTTGCCGTTGATCGCGGCGTCGCGCAGATCGACGAGCACGAGGTGCACGTCGGTACCGCCCGATCGCAGCGTGATGCCGGCGCCCGCCACGTCCGGCTGCAGGAGGCGCTCGGCGAGGAGCTTCGCGCCGCGCACCGTACGCTCTTGCCGGTCGCGGAACTCGGGGGTCGCCGCGAGCTTGAACGCCGTGGCCTTCGCCGCGATCACGTGCATGAGCGGGCCGCCCTGCTGGCCGGGGAAGACGCCCGTGTCGAGCTTCTTCGCGGTATCGGCGTCGTTCGTGAGGATGAACCCCGAGCGCGGGCCGCCGATCGTCTTGTGGACGGTCGAGCTCACGACGTGCGCATGCGGCACCGGGTTGGGGTGCAGGCCCGCGGCGACGAGGCCGGCGAAATGCGCCATGTCGACCCACAGCTTGGCGTCGACTTCGTCGGCGATCTCGCGCCAGGCGGCGAAGTCGAGCTGCCGCGGATACGCCGACCAGCCGGCGATGATGACCTTGGGCCGGTGCTCGCGCGCGAGCCGGCGCACCTCGTCGAGGTCGATGCGGCTCGTTTCGGGGTCGACCCCGTAGGCCACGATGTTGTACAGCCGGCCCGAGAAGTTGAGCTTCATGCCGTGCGTCAGATGGCCGCCGTGGTCGAGCGACAGGCCGAGCAGCGTGTCGCCGGGCCGCGCGATGGCGTGCAGGACGGCGGCGTTGGCACTCGCGCCAGAGTGCGGCTGCACGTTGGCGTACTCGGCGCCGAAGAGCGATTTGGCGCGTTCGATGGCGAGCGACTCGGCCACGTCGACGACCTCGCAGCCACCGTAGTAGCGGCGGCCGGGGTATCCCTCGGCGTACTTGTTGGTGAGCACCGAGCCGACCGCCTCGAGCACGGCGCGCGGCACGAAGTTCTCGCTCGCGATCATCTCGAGGAAGTCGCGCTGGCGCGCGAGCTCCCCGTCGAGCACCGCCTGGATCTCGGGGTCGATCTCAGCCAGCGGGGCGTTGAAGGCCAGGGGGGCGTTGAACGAATCAGTCACGGATGCTCCTTCGAGGCACGACGATCGAGCGGGTACGGCGAGCCCAGGCGAGCGGCTCGTGACCCTGAGTGTCGCTCCCCCGTGGTGGTCCACGCGAACGCCAGTTGCGACCCGTCACATTTTAGGGCAATCGCGCACCGCGTGGCGGCCAGGCGTTCACTTCTGCGGGGCATCACCCGGAAGCACGGACCAGGCGTCGGCGTTGCGCGTGCCGAAGCGGTGCGCCGTGATCGAGATCGACTGTTCGCGGAGGAACGGCAGCAGCTCGATCCGCCCCGCCTCGGTGACCGGCTGCCCGTAGACGGCGATGTCGCCTCGCGGCCCGATCGCGCGGGCGAGCGCGCCCGCATCACCGCCGACGAGCCGGATGCTCCCGCCCGGCAGGTGGGACGCGTTCGCCTCGAAGGCCTCTGCGAGATCAACCTGCACCGACACGCCCGAGGCGGCGATCGCCGCTCGCGCCGCCCGCGGGATGTGCGCTGCCACCGACACGCGCATCCGGCCTCCGGCGCGGACACCGGCGGCGACGACGCGCAGCAGGTCCGCAACCCGCCCGCCGGGCGCGAGCCTGATCAAGACGGGTGCGACAACGGGGACGTACCGGAAGACGTTGCGCTCGGCCGCGAGCGCCTGCACGTCCCGCGCAACACCGAACTCGTGCTCCCACGCGCGCTGATCGCTCGCGAGCGCTCGAGCCAGGAAGTCGGCTTCACCCGGCGTCACGGCCGCCGAACCGGGGCACGCGTCGTCGTCGGCGGTGGCCGCGAGCGCCCGAGCGGCAGACCGCAGTCCCCGCACGGCTGGGAGTTCGCCGGCGAACGCACCCGGGTCGCCGCTTGGGCCGCCGCCGGCCGGGCCGCCGCCGGCCGGCGCGTCACCGGGCGGTGCGACGGCCTCGCGGGCCACCGCACGGGTCCAGTCCACGAGCGGCACCAGGGTGTTCGGCCCGCCGACCTTGGTCGTCGGCCCGACCGCCGATCGCTTCCACCCGCCGAAGGGCTGCCGCTGCACGATGGCGCCCGTGATGCCGCGGTTGACGTAGAGGTTTCCCGCCTGAACTCGGTCGCACCACTGCGTGATCTCGTCGGGGTCGAGCGAGTGCAACCCGCTCGTAAGGCCGTACTCGACCTCATTGACCAGCTCGATCGCGGCATCCAGGGTCTCGGCCGTCATGATGCCGAGCACCGGCCCGAAGTACTCGGTGCGATGCATGGCGCTGCCCCTGCGCACCCCGACCCGGATGCCGGGGCGCCACAGCCTTCCCGCCTCGTCAAGCCGCCGGGGCTGCACGAACCAGCGTTCGTCGCCGTCGAGCTCGGTGAGCGCTCGCAGCAGCTTGCCCTCCGCGGGCGCGATGACGGGACCGATTTGGCTCGACGCGTCGGTCACCGGCCCGACCCGGAGCGACGAGACGGCATCACGCAGCTGATCGCGAAGCCGCCGCGATCGGGCCATCGAGCCGACCAGCACCACGAGCGACGCCGCCGAGCACTTCTGGCCGGCATGGCCGAAGGCGCTCGCCACGATGTCGCGCACTGCGAGGTCGAGGTCGGCGCTCGGCGTCACGATGATCGCGTTCTTGCCGCTCGTCTCGGCGAGCAACGGCAGATCGGGACGAACTCTGAGCATCGCCTCGGCGGTGTCGTACCCACCGGTCAGCACGACCCGCTCAACGGCCGGTGACGCGATCAACCGCTGCTGCAGGGACCGGTCGGCGAAGCGCACGAACTGCAGGGCCGCTCGCGGCACGCCCGCCTCCCACAGCGCCTCGACCACGACGGCCGCACACCTCGCCGTCGCGCGTGCGGGTTTCACGATGACGGCCGAGCCGGCGGCGAGGCTCGCGAGCGTCGAGCCGGCGGGGATGGCGACCGGGAAGTTCCAGGGCGGCGTCACCGCGATGAGCCGCGCGGGCCGTGCGATCGCGCCGTCGACGGTGCCGAGGTCGCTGGCGAGCTCGGCGTAGCGACGCGCGAAGTCGGCGGCCTCGCTCACCTCCGGGTCGGCCTGGTCGAAGGTCTTGCCGGCCTCGGCGATCATGATCTCGATCAGCTCGGCTCGGCGGCGCTCGATTGCGTCGCCAGCCCGGCGCAGCACGTCCGCCCGGTCGCCCCAGTCGAGCTCGCGCCACTCGCCGCCGGCGTCACGCGCGGTGCGGATGCGCTCCTCGAGTTCCTCGCGGGTGGTCACGGTGTTCGCCGCGACCGTCTCAGCGCCCGGCGCGACTCGACGCGGCGCTTCCCCGTCCGAGTCGAGCTCTCCGAGTTCTCGGGCCCGTTCGCGGATCGTCGCGGCCCATGCCTGGTTCGCGACGAGCGACGGGTCGGAGTCGGGAGCCGGCACGAACGTCGAGGCCGGGAGCGGGTCGGCCCCCTGGGCGCGGTCCTGCATGCGACCGGCACCCGCGGGTGCGTCGGCGAGGCTGTCGATCGAGGCCTCGAACCGCCGCAGCTCGCGCTCGAACAGCGACTCGTCGCGGCCGAGGTCGTCGGCGACGGACAGCACGTTGTCAGCGCCAGAGGCCTCATCGAGGCGACGCACAAGGTAGGCGATCGCCGCGTCGAACTCGTCGGGCGCCACGACGGGCGTGTAGAGCAGCAGGCCACCGACGTCTCGGCGCACGACCTCCGCCTGACGCTGCGCCATGCCGAGCAACATCTCGAACTCGACGGCGTCGTCGACGCCGCGTCGACGGGCGAGGTGCCAGGCGAGGGCCACGTCGAACAGATTGTGGCTCGCGACTCCGATGCGCACGTTGCGCGTCCGGTCCGGCGTCAGCGACCAGGCGAGGATCCGCCGGAAGCTCGCGTCGGTCTCGGCCTTGGTGCCGAACGTCGCGAGCGGCCACCCGTGCACCTCGGCGTCGACACGTTCCATTGGGAGATTCGCGCCTTTGACGAGGCGCACGCGAACGGGCGCGCCCCCGCGCTCGACGCGAGCGGCCGCCCAGGCCTGCAGGCGCGCCATGGCGCCCGCGGCATCCGGCACGTACGCCTGCAGCGCGATTCCCGCCGTCAGCTGCGCGAACTCGGGGCGGTCGAGCAGCCGAGTGAACACGGCGATCGTCAACTCGAGGTCCCGGTACGACTCCATGTCGAGGTTGACGAGTTTGGCCGGCGAGCTCGCGGCCGCGACCCGGTAGAGCGGCAGCAGCCGGTCGACGATGCGCTCCACGGCATCCTCGAATCCCCACGGCTGGTGCGGCGCGATGACGGCGGAGACCTTGATGGAGACGCAGTCGACGTCGTCGCGGCGCAGCAGCTCGATCGTGCCGTCGCGGCGGCGCTGCGCCCAGCGGTCGCCGAGCACGTCCTCGCCCAGCAGATGGAGGTTGAGGCGAGCGCCGTCGCGCGTGAGGCCGCCGATTGCGCGACCGAGCCGCCTCGGGGTCGCCTCGACGACGAGGTGGCCGACGAGGGCGCGCAGCACACGGCGCGCCGCGGGGACGACGACTCCCGGCGCCGCGGAGGACACGCGGCCGCCGACACCGGCGAGCCCGCGCACGACGCGCGGCAGGAACTGCGGTGTGCCCTTCACGAGCGCATGCAGGTTGCGGGCGGCGACCGCCTGGTCGTCGGGCCTGATGACGCCGTCGACGAAGCGCACGGCGAAGTCGAGGCCGCCGGGCTCCCGCAGCAGTTCACCGAGGCGCTGCGCGGCGGCCTCTGGCTGCTCGTCCTCGGCGCGCCGCAGCCAGTCACGCACCTGCTCGGCGACGTCGGGAATGAGGGCGTGCAGCTCGGCGGCGTCGACTGGCGCGGCGTTCGCTCGCTCATCGTGTCGCATCGACCCTCGCTCTCGTGATTCCGGCCCCGCGGCCCGGCGGTCCGAACTCGGCCGCGGTCGCGGTCGCCTGCAGCCAAGTCTGTCGTGTCACGCCGGGGTTCAACAGGAGGTCAACCCGAGCGTCCGCGGAAGCTGTGACCAATCAGGGTGACAGATACCCATCCGGCGCGCTCTGCGGACCGAGTCGGCGCATCTCGATCGGATCGCTCAGCCGATCGCGGTACCGCGCGCGACGGCCCGCCGACGGCGCACCATCACCGACGCCCACCCGGCGAAGCCGATCGCGATGACGACGAGGAAGAACGGCATGATGTAGCCGAGGCCGAGCCCCTCGAGGATCCAGCCGCCGACGAGCGCACCGCTGCCGATGCCGAGGTTGAAGCCCGACGTGTAGAGGGCCGACGACACGTCGCGGAGGCGTCGCGGCGCGACGAGCAGGAGGGTCGTCTGCAGGAGAGGCGGCATGAATCCCATGCCGATCCCCCACACCACGAGCGCCGCGATCGCGAGCCACGTCGGCGGCGCGAAGGCCAGGATCGCGACACCGCCGAACATGAGCGCGAAGGTGATGAGGAACCCGGTCGTGCGCCGCTCCTGAAACAGCATGCCCGTCAAGAGTGTGCCGAGAGCGCTCGCGATGCCGTAGCCGAACAGCACGAACGCGAGCACGCCTGCGCCGATGCCGATCTCGTCGATCACAAAGGGCGAGATGTATGAGTAGGCCGCGTACTGCGCGAGCATGATCGTGAACGTGAGCACGCAGATCATCGCGACGCGAGCCAGCGACTGGGCCGGTTCGGCACGGGCGCCGGATGCCGGCGACGGCTCGACAGTCCCGGTGCCGTACTCCGTCTGAATCGCGATGGGGCCCGTCGGCGCGGGCTGCAACTCGAGCTCGATCGCGGGTTGTTGCACCTGCTGCGGCGCGGTGCGGGCCTGCTGGAGCGCGAGGTGGTCGACGCGGGGCAGCAGCAGCCAGAGCGTCACGGCGACGAGCAGCGCGAGCACCGCGAGCCCGCCGAACGCCATGCGCCAGCCGAGCGCGTCGCCGAGGAACGTGCCGATCGGCACGCCGAGCACGTACGCGGCCGAGCCGCCGCCGAGGGTGATCGAGATGGCCTTCGTCAGCTGCTCCCGCGGCGCGATGAGCGACGTATAGCTCGCGACCACGGCCCAGAACACCCCGTGGGCCAGGCCCGTGAGGATGCGCGTCACCACGACGAGCTCGTAGGTCGGTGCGAGTGCGGTGCCGATCGAGCCGATCGCGAAGATCGTGAGCACGACGACGAGCACCGTGTGCCGCGGCAGGCGGCGTGTCAGATGGGTGATGGGCGTCGACGAGATGACGACAGTGAAGGCGAACACGGTCATGAGCATGCCGATGGCGGCGTTCGAGACGCCGAGGTCGGGTGCCATGCGGTGCATGAGGCCGGTCGGCAGCATCTCGATCGTCACGGAGATGAATGTCGAGCAGGCGAGCGCGACGAGCGCCGCCATTGGCAGGCGTCCGTGCGGAGCCGCGGCGCCGGCCGGGGCGAGGTGCGAGCGAGCGTTCATGGAGCGCGTTCCTGGAACGGCGCGCCGAGGTGGCCCGTGGCTCGTGGCGGCCCGCACACGCGAAACGGCGCCGTGGCGATATCCGTTCACGCGAGGCGGCCGCCGGCCGCGGGCGCCATGACCTGGCGCGACTTCGTGCGTACCGGCACGCCGGGGGCAGAGCGAGACGCCCGGCCGCCGCCCAGCGTACTCGCTGCCGGCCCGCACGCAAGCTCGGCGGCCGAGCAGTGCGGGTCCACCCGGCAACCGTCACCGGCTGCTCGGGAGGCGTCCCGCGGACTCGGCTCAGTCGGTGCGGCGGGTGCGGTGGTCGGTGCTGTTCCAGCGCGGCTTGCGTCCGTTCGGCCCGTCGCCGCCGCCCTGATCGCTGCGCGAGTCCCGGTCGCGGTCGCCGCCGCGGTCGCCCTCGTCACGGCGGGGGCCCCGATCATCGCGGTTGCGGTAGCCGCCGCGGTCGTCCCCGTCGCGACGCTGACCCTGGTGCTCGCGGTCGCGGTAGCCGCGGTTGTCCCGGTCGTCGCCACGTCCCCGGTAGCCGCCACGATCGTCGCGGTCACCGCCGCGCCCACCGCGATCGTCGCGGTAGCCGCCGCGATCGTCGCGGTAGCCGCCGCGGCCGCCGCGGTCGTCGCGAGCCCCGCCGCGGCCGCCGCGGTCGTCCTGCGATCCACTGCGGCCGCCGCGCCGATCGGGCTTCAGATCGATCTCGCGACCCGCGATGCGCGTGCTCGCGAGGCGGTCGGTGACCCCCCTCGGAAGGTCGGCCGGCAGCTCGACGATGGAGAACGCCGGGAACACGCGGATCGCCCCGAACTGCTCGCGCGTCAGCCCGCCCTCGTTCGCGAGCGCGCCGACGATCTGGCCCGGTCCGATGTGGTCGCGCTTGCCGACCTCGATGCGGTACGGGGCAAGGCCCTGCGGGGTGTCGCGCTGCCCGCGCTCACGACCGCCTCGAGCATCCCGAGCATCCCGGTCGCCACGGGCACCGTCGCGATCGCGCGACGGAGCGTTGCGGATCTCGTCTTCCGGCCCGAGCAGCAGCGGCTGGTCGCCCTGCGCCATGACGGCGATGGCCGCCGCCACGTCGCCCTCCGGCACGTCGTGGTGTCGCACGTAGTGGTTGATGATGTCGCGGAACTCGTCGATTCGGCCCTGCTGCGACAGCGCCGCCGTGATCGCGTCGTCGAAGCGCGTCAGGCGCGTCACATTGACGTCCTCGATCGTCGGCAGCTGCATCTGCGTCATCGATTGCTTCGTCGTGCGCTCGATCGTCGCGAGGTGGCGGCGCTCGCGCGGCGTCACGAAGCTGATCGAGTCGCCGCTGCGTCCCGCCCGGCCCGTGCGGCCGATGCGGTGCACGTACGACTCGGGGTCGCCGGGGATGTCGAAGTTGATGACGTGGCTGACGCGCTCGACGTCGAGACCGCGGGCGGCGACGTCCGTGGCGACGAGAATGTCGATGTCGCCCGACTTCAGCTGCCCGACCGTGCGCTCGCGCTGCGCCTGCTGCACGTCGCCGTTGATGGCCTGCGCGGCGAATCCACGGGCCCTCAGGCGCTCGGCGAGCTGCTCGGTCTCGTTCTTCGTGCGAACGAACACGATCATGCCGTCGAAGGTCTCGACCTCGAGGATGCGGGTGAGCGCGTCGACCTTCTGCGCGTACGACACGAGCAGGTAGCGCTGCGCGATGTTCGTGGCGGTCTTCGTTTTCGACTTGACGACGATCTCCGCCGGGTCGTTGAGGTACTGCTGCGACACGCGGCGGATGAACGACGGCATGGTCGCCGAGAAAAGGGCGACCTGTTTCGTGTCGGGCGTCGAGGCGAGGATCTGCTCGACATCCTCGGCGAAGCCCATCTTGAGCATCTCGTCGGCCTCGTCGAGCACGAGGTGCGTGATGCCCGACAGGTCGAGCGTGCCCTTCTCGATGTGGTCGATCACGCGGCCGGGCGTGCCGACGACGACGTGGACGCCGCGCCGGAGCGCCTGCAGCTGCGGGCCATAGCCCTGACCGCCGTAGACGGGCAGCACATGCACGCCGCCGAGGTGCGAGGCGTATCGCTCGAAGGCCTCGCACACCTGCAGCGCGAGCTCGCGGGTCGGCGAGAGCACGAGCGCCTGCGGCGTGGCTCCGCGCACGTCGATGCGATCGAGTACGGGCAGCGCGAACGCGGCGGTCTTGCCCGTTCCCGTCTGGGCGAGGCCGACGACATCTCGACCCGCGAGGAGCGTCGGGATCGTGGCGGCCTGGATCTGCGAAGGCGTCTCGTAGCCGATCTCGGTGAGGGCCGCCACGATGGGCGCCGAGAGGCCGAGGTCGGCGAACGTCGGCCCCGTCGGCGTCTCATCGAGCGCCTCCGCGGGGACCTCGTCCGGGCCGTCGCTCGGTGCTTCGGCGACCTCGTTCGTTCCGGTCGCGGCGGGTTCGGATGCGGTCAATGGGTTATCTGACCCGGCGGCCGGAGTCGCGGCCGAGTGGTCCTGGGCGTCGGCGTCGGCGGATTGCGCCTCGCTCGGACGGCCCTCTTCAGGAAGCGTCATAGACACCACCGTACGCGGTCTTGGACGGCCGCCAGAACCAGAGTCGGTGTTCGTTCGCTGATCGCTCCCTGAACGAACGCTCCCGAGCACTACCGCGGGAGGCGCTCGAGCACCGCCTCGATGATGCGCTTGCCCGCTGAATCCCGCAGCGTCATGAGGCTCTCGGGGTGGAACTGCACCGCGAAGATCGGCTTCGTGCGGTGCTGAATCGCCATGGGGATGCCGTCGTCATCGCTCGCGATGAGAACGAGGTCGTCGGGAAACTCCTGCGGGTCGATGTACAGCGAGTGATAGCGGCCGGTCACGAATTCCTCGGGCAATCCGTCGAGGAAGCCACGCTCGACGACGCGAACCGTGCGTTCCTGCCCGTGCAGGGGGTAGCCGAGCTGCCCGAGCGATCCGCCGAAGTACTCGCCGATCGCCTGGTGACCGAGGCAGACGCCGAAGACGGGAAGGTCGCGGCCGACGACCTCGTCGAGCAGGTCGCCCGACCGGAAGTCGGTCGGCGAGCCTGGCCCGGGCGACATGACCACGAGGGTCGGCGCGAAGTCGTCGAGCTCGGCCCGCAGTGCCTCTGGGGCGACGCCGCCGAGCGGCACGCGCACCGTGCGCACCTCGGCGCCCGTCTCCTGCATGTAGCCCGCGAGCGTGTGCACGAACGAGTCCTCGTGGTCGAGGAAGAGGATGCGGTGGCCCGACCCGGTCGGGGCGGGTTCCGCCTGCATCCCGGCAGGCTCGTGGCGGCGCGGGCCCGCGACATCGCGCCCCGGAGCCTCCGCCGCGGCTGCCCGGCCCGTCTCCTCGATCGCCTCGAGCAGCGCAGAGGCCTTCATCTCGGTCTCCCGCTCCTCGTCCTCTGGCACCGAGTCGATGAGCAGCGTGCCGCCCGCGCGGACCTCGGCGACCCCGTCGCGGATCATGGCGGTGCGGATCGTCAGCCCCGTGTTGACGTCGCCGTTCGCGAGCAGCACGCCGAGCGCGCCGCCGTACCAGGCGCGCGGCGAGCGCTCGTGCTCGTCGATGAAGCGCATGGCCCAGATCTTGGGCGCGCCCGTGACCGTCACCGCCCACATGTGCGTGGCGAACGCGTCGAGGCCGTCCATGTCGTGGCGCAACTCGCCCTCGACGTGGTCGACCGTGTGGATCACCTTCGAGTAGAGCTCGACCTGGCGGCGGCCGATGATGCGCACCGACCCCGGCACGCACACGCGCGACTTGTCGTTGCGGTCGACGTCGGTGCACATCGTGAGCTCCGAGGCGTCCTTCTTGCTGTTGAGCAGCTCGAGGATGCGGTCGGCGTCTTCGATCGCATCCTTGCCACGGGCGATCGTGCCGGAGATCGGCACGGTCTCGACGCGCTTCCCGTTGACGCGCACGAACATCTCGGGGCTGGCCGAGACGAGGAACTCGTTGCCGCCGAGATTCATGAACGCGCCGTACGGGGCGGGGTTGACGCGCTTGAGGTGTGCGAAGAGGGCGGCCGGTGTCGCACGGAGGGGCCGCCGGAACGCCTGGCCCGGCACGACCTCGAACAGATCGCCGCGGGCGAACGAGGCCTTGGCCGCGCGAACGAGCGCCGCGTACTCGCCCGGCTCGTGATCGCGCCACGGCGCGATGCCGGATGCCGGGGGTGCGTACGGCGCGCGCGTCTCGGTGCGCGCTGCACCCGTCGTCGTCGCCACCCCGCCGATGCCGTCGTCGACGCTGAAGTCGAAGTCGTACCTGCGGGCATCCCCACGCTGCCGGTCGACCGCCAGCACCGAATCGGGCAGGTACACGGTGAGGTCGCGCTGGCCGAGCGCCTGGGTCGCGGTGTCGTGCGCGTGCGTTGCGGCCTCCGGCTCGCGCAGGGCCTCGATCTGCCGCACGAGGTCGTAGCCGAACGCCCCGTACAGGCCGAGATGGGGCGCGTCGTCGGGCAGCACGTCGATGAGCGCGCGCAGCACCGAGAAGGTCGAGCGCCGGCGTGTGCGCTGCTCCTCTGGGAGCAGCTCGTCGCGCTGCGAGGCGACCTCGATGGCGACCTCCGGCAACTCCGCGCCGTCGATGTGCTCGGTCTCGGTGACCGTCACGCCCTCGAGCGCCTCGAGCGCACGCCGGAAGGCCACGAACGGCACCACGCCCCGAGGGGTGAGCGCGCGCATCCGCATGCGGAAACCGCGCCCCTCGAGCATGAGCGGCGGGTCGACGAAGCCAATGTCCCATCGCGTGTACCGCCCCGGGTACTCGACGCCCGATGCGAGCACGACACCGTGGCGCGCGTCGAGCGCGGCCTGGATGTCGTCCATCTCGGCGGGGTCGGCGTCACGGGCTGATGCGGCGATCGTGAGCACGGCGGCGGCCTTCCTGGTGTGCGGGTTGCCTGCGCGGCGCGCCCCGGCGGGCGTACCGGATGCGCGCGGATGCCGGGCGCATCCGATCAAGGCTACCCGCCTCGCCGCATCCGGGGCCGACGCCCGCCGTTTCCCTCCAGGCCCTGGGTCCCTACAGGCCCTGGGCGATGACGGCCGCCGCGTGCCGCCACGCATCGCGCGTCTCAGGGCGCAGTTGTTCGACGTGGAGCTCACCGCCGCCGACGAACTCCTCGTCATAGGGCACCTCGACGACGGCGCGGGTGAGCTGCGTGAAGTGGTCGCGCAGCCGCGCCTGCAGCTGCGGATCCTCCTTGCTCGATGGGCTCGAGAGGATCGTGACGGCGTCCGCGAGCTTGTCCGCGTAGCCGCGTTCGCGCAGGCCGTCAGCCAGCCAGGCGGCCGACGCAGCCGTGTCCTCGCGTGCGGTCGACACGATCACGAGCTGGTCGGCGAGCTCGAGGGCCGCCTCCCAGTTGCTCGCGCGCATGTTGTTCCCCGTGTCGATCACGACGACGCGATAGAAGCGGCTGAGCGTGCGGTGCAGGCGCCAGAATGCGTCGGCGTCGATGATCGCGGCGCTCGCGGCATCGTCGTCGGACGCGAGCACGTCGAACTTCGCGGTGCCCTGATTGCGCACGAAGCGGTCGATATCGGCGATCGTCGCGCCGCCCGAGATCTCGAAGTGCGAGAGCTGCCGGAGCAGGTCGACCGCCGTGCGCTGGTGATTCGCGCGGTGGGAGCGCCACCCGAGCGTGCCGCGCGTCTCGTTGTTGTCCCACGCGAGCGTGTAGCCGCCACGGTGCATGCCGAACATGGCCGCGATCATGAGCGTCGTCGTGGTCTTGTGCGCACCGCCCTTCGGATTGACCACCACGACCGTCTTCGGCCCGTCGAGCGGCTTCTGGATCGTCGCGATCTCTTCCCGTTCGGCCCGCTCGCGCGCACCGGGGCCGAGTTTCAGCAGTCCGCCGGTGCCGCGGCGCAGGCCGGCGCGCCAACCACGCGAGGCCAGCGGATCCTTGCGCGTGGTGTTCTCCGCGAGGAAGTCGCCGAGGGTCGGTCCAGCCTCCGTCGTCGAGGACGTGGCTGTTGACCCCGCCGGCGCCGCCGACACGCCTCGCGCGTCGGCGGCGTGGCCGGTTGGCGCCCGGTCAGCGCCCGCCTGGCCGTGCTGCTGCGGCCAACCCGCGCCGGGGGCCTGCACCGGCCCGGGTGCCTGCGGGCCTGCCGGTGCGAGCCACGGCCCCACGCCGGCCGGGGACTGATCGCCGGCGGAGGTCCGATCGGCGGGCGAAGTCTGATCGACGGGCGCCTGCGGTGCGGCAGCGGCGCGCGGAAATCGGGGCGTCCACTCGGGTGTCGAACGGCCCCCGTCACCGTAGGCGTCCTCTCCCGTGAGCGCGGCGGGCACCGGCGTTTCGTCGCCGGCGTCGGATGCCCGCTCGCCGGGAGCTTCCGCCTCCCCGGCGCCGGCCCAGGTGCGCGGCGTCGCGATCGCGCCGGTCACGATGTCGAGTCCGCCGGTGCCCCAGTCGGCGACGACCCTGTCGTCGCCCGCCGATTCGCCGGGTCCGGCTTCGTCGAAGGCGTCGTCGACGCCGTCTTCGGGAGTTCGACCGTCGGTTTCGGCATCGTCGTGGACGTCCTCGTCTTCGAGCTCGACCGCGAGGAGGTCATCGCCGTCGAGCCCGTCGCCGCCGTCGAGACCGTCGTCCCCGTCGTCGGCCCCGCCACCCGCGCCCGAGGGCGGCACGATCGGCTGCAGGCCCGTCACGGCCGGCGGCTCCTCACGCATCATTCCAGGGCGCGGCAGCTGGATCGTCTCGTGTACGTCGGCGGCGTTCGCAGCGGTGCCATCGCCATCGGTTCGGCCGAAGAGTGCCGAGTATCCGCCATCCGGCTCCGGCTCCGGCTCCGGCCATGCGGGCCGGCTGACGTCGGGCGACGCCCCGGATGCGGACGCCCCGGCGTGGCGTCCCCCGTGAGCCGCGGCCGGACGGTCGCTGACAGGGACCTCGAAGTCGCCGTCGACGGGCTCGTCCCCCAGCCCACCGAAGTCGCTATCGAGGCCCTCGTCGTGAAACCCCCCGTCGTCACCGGCGACGTCGTCAACGTCCGCCGCGGCACCGGTGTGTGCGCCCCCGCCGCCCGACCACAGCACGTCGTCACCCGGACCCAGCGGTTCGAAGCCGCCCTCCTCCGTGATCGCCCCGCCGGGGTGCACGACGAGCCGGTAGACGCCGTCGACGTCGGCGACGCGAAGATTCACCGGCGCGCCGACGTCGGTCGCGAACTCGATGATGCGCTGCATGACGACGGCGCGCAGCTCGTCGGCGTCGGCCGCCGTGACGGCCTCAGCGCCCTCGGCGTCGCGGACCTCTCCCCTGCCGTCGTGCCTGATGACGGCTTCGCGTGCATAGTGGACCGTCTCGTCGCTCATGACCGTCCTCGATCGGGCGCACGGGCGTGCGCGATGGTGGTGGTGGTGGTTGGATGCTTCGGGCTGGCCCGAGTAGACCGAGCGTAGCGAGCGTGCCGCACGCATGCTGCAGATCCCCCGCCGTGGCGCCGATCCCTCGGCGCGATTGACGCCCTGACCCGAGCATCCACTGCCCGTTCGTCGGGCGGGGACCGATGGCGACTCGTCACCCAATCTCTCTGGCGGGACCGCTACCCTGCACGCATGAGCGAGCTCCGAATCGAAGAACTCTCGGCGAGCAACGTGGTGGCCGCCAACAACCTCAGCATGCGGCCCGGACAGGAAGCGTTCGTGGCGCCCGTCTCGCACTCAATCGCCGAGGCCTTCGTGAGCCAGCAGACGTCATGGCCGCGCGTCATCGTCATGGATGATGCGGTCGTTGCCTTCGTCCTAGCCAACTTCGACGAAGAGACCGACAGCGACCTGTACCGCTCCGCGATCCTCCGCATCAACGTCGACGCCGGCTATCAGCGCCAGGGCGTCGGATCGTTCGCGGTGCGCGCCGTGCTCGACGAGGCCCGCAACCGCGGTTTCGAGACCGTGACCGCCGTCTGGGAGGAGGGCGAGCTCGGCCCCGGCAAGTTCTTTCGGGCGATGGGCTTCGTCGCCGTCGGCGAGACCGAGTACGGCGAGGTCATCGGCCACTGCCCGCTGTCATCCAACGGCCTCACCGGCTGACGCCTGACCCGCGGCGCCCGACTCCGGCGAGAGCTCGACGCGACGGCGCTACCCGAACGATCGAGCCGACAGGCAGGTCACGCCACCCTCGAGCTTCTCGAACTCCGAGATGTCGAGCCGCTCGACCGTGTAGCCGAGCCGCTCGATGAGCCTCGCCGTCTTGGGCGCCGCCTTCGAAACGAGCACGGTGTCACCGTCGAGCGGCAGCACCGACGCCCCGAGCCGTTCGGGCGCCGCGACGATCCGGCCGAGCAGCTCGGGCCGCTCGAACGCGTCGAGCCAGGCGACGATCGTCCCATCGGGAAGCGCCGTCGCGACGCTCCGCAGGTGGAGCGCGTCGCGGATCGGCACGGCGACGACGCGATAGCCGAGGCCCGTCGCGATGTCGCGAAGGGCACGGATGCCCGCCGCGTTCGTGCGTCGCGAGGCACCGACGTAGACGGTGTCGCCATTCACGAGCACGTCGCCGCCGTCGAGCGTCGCCGGCTTCTCGAGCTCCTCGAGCACGAAACCGGCCTGCTCTATCGCGGCGCGGACGCCCGGCAGCTCGGGCCGGCGAGAAGGGGCGCCAGGCCGAGCGATGATGGCGACGTCGTCAATGATCACGACCGGATCCTCTGTGAACACCGAGTCGGGAAGCGTCTCGGCCGCGGCGACCTCCCGCGTCTCCCAGCCGTACTCCTCGAGCAGCTCGACGTAGGCCTCCCACTGCTCCGCGGCCAGGTCGGCCTCGACGGTCGCACGCTCGGCTCCGGACACCTCGGCCTCGTCGAGGTTGCCTGCCGGCACCCGCACGAAGGCGAGCTTCTCGGCCGCCTCGCTGAATCGCCTGGGGTCGCCGAGCCCGCCACCCTGCGCGAGCCGGGCATCCTGCGCCTCGCGTCGCTCGACGGCGCGAACCATGAGGGGCGCCGCGACGCCGGCCACGAGCGTCGCGATCGCGACGAACGGGAAGTTGTTGCCGAAGAACTCGAGGAAGATCGCCGACCACGCCTCCCCGTCGAGCGGAAGGCCTACCGCGAGGATCTGCTGCACGTACCCGACCACGCCGCCGACGATCGCACCGAGGAGCCCAGCGAGGCCCGCGAAGAACCAGTGTCGGAACGCGCCGAGCATGCCTCCGACGATGAGCAGCAGCATGAGCACCGTCGCGGGCAGCACGTAGATGCCGAGCGCCTGCATGAACGTGTCGACGGGCGAGAGCGTGAACGTGAGATCGCGCTCGTTCATGCGGATCATGGTGATCGCGAGCGTCAGCAGCGCGGTCGCGACCGAGGCGGTGAGCACGCTGTTGAGGCGGTCGCGCCACTCGCCCGGCTGCGCGGGTACCGTCGTGGCGTTGCCGTGGCGTGTGTCGCTCGTCATGGCGTGCGGGGTCTCGTTTCGTTCGTTGTGGACAGGCCGGACCCGCCATCAGCGGGGATGACGGGCCCGCGGATCAGTGGAAGAAGTGACGCTCGCCCGTGAAGTACATCGTGACGCCCGCCGTCGATGCCGCCTCGATGACATCGTCGTCACGCATCGAACCGCCCGGCTGCACGATCGCCCGCACGTCGGCGTCGATGAGCAACTGGGGGCCGTCGGCGAAGGGGAAGAAGGCGTCCGACGCGGCGACCGAGCCCTCGGCGCGGTCACCGGCGCGGCGGATCGCGAGGTCGCACGAGTCGACGCGATTGACCTGCCCCATGCCGACGCCGACGGCCGCGCCGTCGCGGGCGAGCAGGATGGCGTTCGACTTGACCGATCGGCAGGCGACCCACGCGAACTCGAGGTCGCGCAGCGTCTGCTCGTCGGCCGGTTCGCCCGCCGCGAGGGTCCAGCCGTCGCTGATGCGGCCGTCGCGCGAGAAGGCATCGGTCGACTGCAGCAACGCCCCTCCGGAGATCTGCCGCAGCTCGTTCTGCTCGCGCTCGTAGCCGGCCGGCAGCTCGAGGAGGCGCACGTTCTTCTTCGCGGTCAGGATCTCGATGGCGGCGGGCTCGAAGCCGGGCGCGACGATGACCTCCGTGAAGATCTCGGCCACGGTCTCGGCCATATCGGCTGACACGGTGCGGTTGGCGGCGATGACGCCGCCGAAGGCGCTGAGCGGGTCGGTCGCATGAGCACGACGGTGGGCCTCGGCGATCGCGGCGGCTTCGTCGTCGAGCAGGTCTGCGGGCGCGATGGCGACGCCGCACGGGTTGGCGTGCTTGATGACGGCCACGGCCGGCACGTCGAAGTCGTAGGCGGCGCGCAGTGCCGCGTCGGCGTCGACGTAGTTGTTGTACGACATGGCCTTGCCGTGCAGCTGGGTCGCCTGCGCGATGCCGACGCCGCCCGGCGTGGCGTAGAGCGCGGCCCGCTGGTGGCTGTTCTCGCCGTAGCGCAGGGTCGCGACGCGGTCGAAGTCGAGCACCAGATCGTCGGCGAAGTCCTCTTCGTCGCTCTCGGCCGCCTCGACGACCTCGGCGAGCTCGTCCGTCAGCAGCTGCTCGCGGAACCACGCCGACACGGCGGCGTCATAGTCCGCCGTGTGCGTGAAGGCGGCTGCGGCGAGCTCCCGCCGCTGCGCGAGCGTCGTGCCGCCTTCGGCGATCGCGGCGGCGAGGTCGCCGTACTTCGCCGGGTCGACGACGATGGCCACGTTCGCGTGGTTCTTCGCCGACGCGCGCACGAGTGCGGGACCCCCGATGTCGATCTGCTCGATCACGTCTGGGGCGTCAGCGCCCGACGCGACCGTCTGCATGAACGGGTAGAGGTTGACGACGACGAGCTCGAACGGCCTGATGCCGAGGTCGTCGAGCTGCTTCGCATGGTCGTCGAAGCGCAGGTCGGCGAGCACGCCGGCGTGCACGCCGGGGTGGAGCGTCTTGACGCGGCCGTCGAGGGATTCGGGAAAGCCCGTGACCGACGAGACGTCGGTGACCTCGTAGCCGGCGTCGCGCATCCGTGCGGCGGTCGACCCGGTCGAGACGATCTCGACCCCGGCAGTCGCGAGCGCCTCGGCGAGCTCGAGTAGGCCCGTCTTGTCGCTCACCGAGACGAGCGCTCGGCGAATCGCGACGCGGTCGCGCTCGTGGTCGGGGATTCGTGCGGCGGGTGCGCTCATGACGGTGGGGACTCCTTCTTGGCGTGCGCGGTCTGGTGGTCTTCGGGCCTGGATGCCATCGCGTCACTGTGGGCAGCGGCCGTGAGCGACACGAGGTCGACCCGGCCGTGCGCGATTCCTCGAACGGTCTCGATGAGGAGGCGCCGCTCGGCGGTCTTGATGCGCTCGTGCAGCGCCGAAACGGTGTCGCCCGGCTCGATGGCGATGCGCACCTGATCGATCACGGGGCCGGTGTCGACGCCGTCGTCGACGATCATGATCGTCGCCCCCGTGCGGGTCGCGCCGGCCGTGAGGGCATCTCGGACGGCGTTGGCGCCCGGGAACTCGGGCAGGTACGACGGGTGGGTGTTGAGCAGGGCCGGCGCGAGACCTCGCACGACGGACGGCGGCACGAGGCGCATGAATCCGGAGAGCACCGTGAGATCGGGCCCGTACTCGCGGATGCGCGCGAGGAGCGCGTCGCCCCACGTCGTCCGATCGGGGTACTCGGCCGGCGGCACGACGAACGTGGGGATGCCGAACTCGTCACCGAGCGCGAGGTTCGCGGCCTCGGTGTCGGCGCCGATCGCGACGACGCGCGCCCCGAGGTCGTCGGGCGTTCCCGCCGCGTCGTCGATGGCGCGCAGGAGGGCACGAAGGTTCGAGCCCGTCCCCGAGATCAAGACGACGAGTTTGCGCACCGGACAAGCGTACTCGGCCGCGCTGATGCCCCGGATCCGCTCCCCGAGTCCCTCGTCGGCGCCGCCGTACCGGTCCGAGCGGTGGCGGTCGCCGGCGGGCGGCGGCGAGCGCCGCTACTCGTCGGCGAGGGGGTCGATGCCCGCGTAGATGTCCGGCTCGGTGTCATCGCGCGGTGTGCGCGGGGTCGTCGCGGCCGAGGCTCGCCGCGGGGTCGTCGGCCCGTCGTCGCCGCGCCCGTCGCGGGCCGGGGCGAGACGTGAGCGGGCGGCCCGGGCCTTCTCGACGAGGCGGCCACGGCTCTTCGGACCGTCGTCGTCCGGCCCGTCTTGGCCGTCCTCGTCCTCGTCCCCGTCGATGTCGTCGTCCCAGTCGTCGTCCTCGTCGTCCTCGTCCCAGTCGTCGTCGTCCCAATCGCCCTCGTCGTCGTCCCAGTCTTCCTCGTCGCGCGAGTCGTCGTCGAGGGCGGAGGTGTCGGCCGCGCGGCCGCCCGCGGCGGCACGGCTCGTACTCGTGCCGGCGCGATCGGCGCGGCCGGCCGCCGGCTCCACGGCGTCGGCGAGGGGCACGTAGGCACCCGTCAGCGCGCCGACGGCGAGCGTCGCGATCGCGGCCAAGAGCATCCACCCCACCTCGGGCCCGGTCGTCGCGAGCCGCCCCGGGCCGACGGCACCGCCGGAGAAGAGGCCGAGCAGGGCGATTGCGAGCGACGCGACGACGGCGGCAACGATCGGCGTGGCGAGGCGGCGCCACCCGACGTTCCAGTCGTCGGCGCCCGGGGCGAGGCGCATCGCCAGACCCGCGAGCACCCCGATCGCGACGGGGAGCACGACGAGCACGATCGCGAACGGCGGGATGCCCTCCGGCACGGCGCCGAGGAGCGGCACGAGCGGCAGCGGGCCCACGTTCGTCGCGATCGGCGCGATCGACGAACCGTCGCCGATGGCGAACCCGGGCCCGAGCATCCATGAAACGGCCCAGAGGATGGCATTGGGCAGGATCGCCAGCTGGCCGAGCCCGAACGCGACGGCTCCGACGACGTCGAGGTGCAGCGCCTCGAAGGCGGCGAGAATGCGTCCGAAGCCGAGCAGCATGCCGACGGTCACGAGCAGCGCGCCGCCGGCGACGAGCCCCGCGAGCATGATGCCGACGCCGCGGACCATCGCGCCGATGCCCCCGCGGCCCCACCCCGCCGTACGGAGCTCCACGACCTCGTCGGGAACGCGCTCCCAGACGCGGGCGCCCACGGCAAGGGCGGCGAGGTAGATCACTCCGCCGAGGAGGGCCGTGCCGAGGGAGTCGATCGCGACGTTGGCGTGCGACGCGGCGGCGCCGAGGCCCCAGGCCGCCGCCGCAAAGGCGATGGGCCCGAGCGCGGCGAGCGCGAGCGGGCTCTCGTCGAGCCTGAACCGTGCGCCGCTCCGAAGCGCGGGGATGACGGTCGCGAGGGTGAGCGCGAGGGGGGCGAATCCGATCTCGAAGGCGACGGGTTCGCTGAGACCGAGCGGCGCGAGCATCGTGTCGTCGTGGGTGACGACGAGGTCGCCGCCGAGCGAAAGCGCCCAGGCGCCGACGGCCGCGGCGAACGACAGGGTCCAGTCGCCGGACATGCCGGCAGCGACCCAGATCGCCGTCGTGCACAGCAGCGGAATGACGACGCCGAGCACCACCGCCAACAGGGCGTCGGCGACGGTGATCACGGGAACGAGAAGGCGCTGGGACATGCGCCTCCGAGCGTAACCCCGGCGCGAGACGAGCGACTCTCGCCGCTCCGTGCGTTGACCACTCGCGGGCGCGGCGCATCGCGACAGATTCGAGTGGCTATTGCACAGCCGAGCCGCATGGCGAGTCGGCTGTGCAATAGCCACTGAGAGCGGTCACCCGGCATCGCACGAGGCGGGCGGGCGGCCGGGTGCGGAAATGGCCGCGGCGGGCTAGAGCCCCGCGACGATCTCCTTCATGATGTTGGCCGTCTCGGTCGGCGTCGTGCCCACGCGAACGCCGGCGGCCTCGAGGGCCTCCTTCTTTGCGGCGGCGGTGCCGGCCGAGCCGGTGACGATGGCGCCCGCGTGCCCCATCGTCTTCCCCTCGGGCGCCGTGAAGCCGGCGACATAGCCGACGACGGGCTTCGTCACGTTGGCCTTGATGAACTCGGCCGCACGCTCCTCGGCGTCGCCGCCGATCTCGCCGATCATGACGATCGCCTTGGTCGCAGGGTCGGCCTCGAACGCCTCGAGCGCGTCGATGTGGGTCGTGCCGATGACCGGGTCGCCGCCGATGCCGATCGCCGTCGAGATGCCGATCTCGCGCAGCTCGTACATCATCTGGTAGGTCAGCGTGCCCGACTTCGACACGAGGCCGATGGGCCCGGAGCCCGTGATGTTGGCGGGCGTGATACCGGCGAGCGAAACGTCGGGCGTGATGATGCCGGGGCAGTTCGGGCCGATGATGCGGGTGCCGCCGATCTTCTGGGCATGCGCCCACGCCTCGGAGCTGTCCTTGACCGGGATGCCCTCGGTGATGACGACGGCGAGCTCGATGCCCGCGTCGACGGCCTCGATGATCGCGCCCTTCGCGAATGCCGGAGGCACGAAGATGACCGTGACGTTGGCGCTAGTGGCCTCCATGGCCTCGGCGACGGTGCCGAAGATCGGCAGCTCGGTGTCGTTCAGCGTGACGGTCTGGCCGGCCTTGCGCGGGTTGGTGCCACCGACGACGTTGGCGCCCGCCGCGAGCATGCGCGTCGCGTGCTTCGAACCCTCGGAGCCCGTGATGCCCTGAACGATGATCGTGGAATTCTCGTCGAGGAAGATCGACATGGTTTCGTCCTGTGCTTTCTCTTGTCGTTCCGGGCTGACTACTCGGCGGCCGCGAGCTCGGCGGCCTTGTCGGCGGCCTCGTCCATCGTCGGCACGACCGTCACGAGGGGATGGTTGTACTCGGCGAGGATGCGGCGGCCCTCGTCGACGTTGTTGCCGTCGATGCGCACCACGAGCGGCTTGGTCGCCGTGTCGCCGAGCGTCGTGAGTGCGCCGACGATGCCGTTGGCGACGGCGTCGCACGCCGTGATGCCGCCGAAGACGTTGACGAAGACGCTCTTGACCTGCTCGTCGCCCAGGATGACGTCGAGGCCGGCGGCCATGACCTCCGCCGAGGCGCCGCCGCCGATGTCGAGGAAGTTGGCGGGCTTCTGGCCGCCGTGCTTCTCGCCCGCCCCGGCGACGACGTCAAGCGTCGACATAACGAGGCCGGCGCCGTTGCCGATGATGCCGACCGAGCCGTCGAGCTTCACGTAGTTGAGGTCGTTCTCCTTGGCCTTGACCTCGAGAGGGTCGAGGCCACCAGCCGCCTCGGCGAGGGCCTGGCGATTCTCGTGACGGAACTCCGCGTTGTCGTCGAGCGTGACCTTGCCGTCGAGCGCGATGATGTCGCCCTGCTCGGTCAGGACGAGCGGGTTCACCTCGACGAGCGTGGCGTCTTCGTCGCGGTACACGTCGAAGAGCTTCTGCAGCACGGGCACGACCTTCTCGCCGATCTCGGCGGGGAAGTTCGCCGCGGCGACGATCTCGCTCGCCGCGGCCTCGTCGATGCCAATGAGGGGGTCGACCTCGACCCGAGCGAGCGCCTCCGGCTTCTCGACGGCGAGCTGCTCGATCTCGACGCCGCCCTCGACCGAGCACATGGCCAGGTACGAGCGGTTCGCGCGGTCGAGCAGCACCGAGAAGTAGTACTCCTGGGCGATGCTCGCACCCTGCGCGATCATCACCTTCTCGACAGTGTGGCCCTTGATGTCCATGCCGAGGATCGCCGACGCCGCCTCGAAGGCCTCATCCGGCGACTTGACGACCTTCACGCCGCCGGCCTTGCCGCGGCCGCCAACCTTCACCTGCGCCTTGACGACCGTCACGCCGCCGATCTTCTCGGCGGCCGCGCGGGCCTCCTCGGGCGTCGTTGCGACGAGTCCCTGCAGGACCGGAACACCGTGCGCTTCGAACATGTCGCGCGCCTGGTACTCAAAGAGATCCACGTTTCATCCCATCCACGGCCCGACAGGCCGCGTTCGTTTGCCCGGTCGATGCAACGCCGACCGAACACTGCTGTTGTTCGGGCACGGAGCATCGGCACCTGCGCGCGAGCGCGCACGTGGGCAGCGCGACGCATCCAATCGCAAAGCCTAGCCCGCCGCGGTAGCCCGCTCGCGTCGGGTCAATCCTGGCGCGGATCGACGCCGGGAATGTCGTTCAACGGCGAGGGCTCCGGGGGCGACGCCTCGTCGTCGGGGTCGACCTCCACGGTTTCCGCGGAGCTAGCGTCGGCGCCCGCGCCACCGGCCGGGACCTCTTCGACCTGCTCGTCGTCGGCGCGATGCTCAGCGTCGTCCTGGCCAGTGCTTCTGCGGTCGGCAGCCCTCATCAACGCGGTCCCGGGCTGAGGGAGCGGCTCCGGGTACGGCGACAAGCGCGTTCTCAGCGTCACCCCCCGGAAGAGTGGCATTCTGAGTGCATCAGACGCGCGACGCGCCGTGGAAATTTCCCGGCCGCGGCACCAGCCGCACTCCGTCTGCCGCGCCCGTGCTGGGGGCGGGTCGGAGACGACGCTCGACGATGAAGTGAGGGCACCGTCATGACCGTCAACGCCCCCGAGCAGACATCACTCACGCGCGAGGTCGCGGCCGTGCCGGCCAAACGAGGAGTGACGACGTGACGTCGCTCTGGCTCGCGGATCGGGCGCCGATCGAGACCGATCCCCTCCCCCTCGGCTCGCACGTGGACACGGTCGTGGTCGGGGCGGGCGTCACGGGGATCGCGACCGCGGCGCGCCTCGTCGAGGCCGGCCAGCGCGTCGTCCTCATCGACGCCGGCCGGCCCGGTGGTCTCACGACGGGGCTGTCGACGGCGAAAGTCACCGTGCTGCAGCAGACCGCCGTCTCACGCATCGAGGGCAGCTGCTCAGCCGAGGTCGCCGACGCCTATCTCGCCGCCAACGTGGCCGGCATGACGTGGCTCCTCGATCGTTGCCGCCGCCTCGGCGTCCCGTTCGACGAGCGACCCGCGTGCACCTACGCGACGACCTCGGCCGGCGCCGAGCGGCTCGGCGCGGAGCTCGCCGCGTTGCGCCGCTCCGGGCTCACGGTGGTCGACGGCGAATCGACCGACCTCCCGTTCCCGACCTCTCGCGTCATTCGTCTCGACCGGCAGGCGCAACTCGATCCGACGGCATTCTGCGACGCGGCCGTGGCGGCGCTGCGCCGGGATGGCGCCACGGTGGTCGCCGACTGTCGCGTGCGCGATGTTCGCAACGCGGCCGGTGACGACCCGCTCGAGGTGGTGACGGACGCCGGATCGGTCTGGGCGGGGCACGTGGTGCTGGCGACGGGTGCGCCGATTCTCGACCGCGGTCTGCACTTCAGTCGGATCGAGCCGAGTCGTTCGCACGCGGCGGCGTACGCCATGCGCACGCCCCCGCAGACGCTCTCGATTTCCGTCGAACACCCCGTGCGCTCGTCTCGCGCCGCTCGCGTGGGCGACGAGGAGCTTCTTGTGGTGAGTGGATTCGGTCACGTGACCGGTCGGGGCCGCCCGCCGCACGAGTACGCAGATCGCCTGGATGCCTGGGTTCGACGCACCTTCGACGTGACGCGCCGTGTACACCGATGGGCGGCGCAGGACTACCGCTCCACCGACGGGGCACCCATCGTCGGGCCGATCCGACCCGACCTGCCGCGTCTGCTCGTCGCAACGGGATTCAACAAGTGGGGGCTCACCAATGGGCCCGCTGCGGCGATGGCGCTGAGCGCCGCAGTGCTCGGCAGCGAGCCGCCGTCGTGGGCGCCTCCGCTGTACGACCGCCGGACGACGACGAGTGCGGTCGCGGGATTGACGCGACTCGCCGCCTCGACCGGCGGCCATACGATCGGTGGTTACTCACGGGCACTCTCGCGCCCCGCCCCGGAGCCACGCGACGAGGGAGCGGGCGATGTCGGTCGTCGCGGCGGCGCGATCGTCGGCGTCTGTCGTGTCGACGGCGAGCTCCATCGTGTTTCTGCCGTCTGTCCTCACCTCGGCGGTGCCCTCGCGTGGAACGACGCAGAGCGGAGCTGGGATTGCCCGCTGCACGGGTCGCGTTTCCGCTTCGACGGACGGCGCATCGAAGGGCCGGCGGTCAACGACCTTCGCAGTCAGGAGTGACGGGCCGCGTCAGCGCGCCCCTCGCGTCGGCCACCGCGGTGTGCGTCGCTCAGCCGTTCAGCATCGCCGCCATGACCGCGTCGGGGTCGATCGGGTACGCAGAGTCGACCGTCAGGTGCGGCGTCGTGAACGGTTCGTAGCGCCGGTTCACGACGTCGAGCCACGTCGGCTCGCGGTACCCCTCGAGGTCGCGCACCCGCGTCTCGAGGCGGTAGCGATGGAGCTCGGGATCGGAGCAGATGACCTCGATGAAGCGCAGCGCCACGCCCTTGCGCGCCGCGAGGTCGACCCATTGCTGGCGGGCGACATTCGAGTCGTTGACGGCGTCGACGATGACCCCGATCCCGAGGCGCAGCACGTCGCTCGCGATCGCCTCCGCGATGACGAAGCTCGAGACCCCCGTCGGCACGTCGGCTCGTCCGGGGCCGCCGACGCCCGAACGCCACATGGCGGCCTCGATCGAGTCGACGGCGACGACCGGATACTTGAGCCGATCCGAGAGGGCGTACGCAAGCGAGCTCTTCCCCGTAGCTGGCAGCCCGGCCATCGCGATCAGCATGCTCGACATCTAAGCAGAGGCCGGCTGGAGCCCGCGGCGGGCGCGTCAGACCTTCTCGATCGGCGCGAGCTTGATCAGGAGCTTCTTACGCCCGGCCGAGTCGAAGTCGACCTCGGCGATGCGCTTTGCCTCGCTGCCGAGGATGGCCCGAACCGTGCCCTCACCGAAGTCGGTGTGGCGGATGCGGTCGCCGCGCTCGAGCACGAGGCCCGAGTTGTCGCGCACCGCCCCGGTGATGGCGTTGCCCCACGACCGCTTCGGCGCACCCCTCGCCGCGCCCGAGGTCGGGGTGGCGGATGCCGCACCGCCGGACGCCTCCGACGGTCGCATCGTCACGCGCGAGTAGCCCCCGGCGGTTCCGTAGCCCTCCGAGCCGACCGGCCGGCGGCCACCGCCGTCACCCCCCTGCCAAGCGCCAGTCGCGTTCAGCGCCCGTGGCCGCGAGCCTCCGCGCGACGTGACATCGCCGGGCGACTGCCGCCACTCGATCAGCTCGCCGGGGATCTCTTGCAGGAACCGGCTCGGCATGGCGACGGCCGTCTCGCCGAATTGCGCACGCGACATGGCGAGCGTGAGGTAGAGGCGCTTGCGCGCCCGAGTGATGCCGACGTAAAACAGCCGGCGTTCCTCGGCCGGCCCGCCGGGCTCGCCCGCAGAGATGCGGTGCGGCAGCAGGTCCTCTTCGACGCCCGTGATGAACACGGCGTCGTATTCGAGGCCCTTCGCGGTGTGGAGCGTCATGAGTGAAACGGCGCCCGACTCGTCGTCGATCTCGTCGGCGGCGGCCACGAGCGCGACCTCGGTGAGAAACTCGACGAGCGAGCCATCGGGATGCGTCTTGTCGTACTCCTTCGCGACGTTCACGAACTCCTCGACGTTCTCTGCCCGCGCTTCGTCTTGCGGGTTGCCCGTCTTCATGAGCGCCTCGAGGTACGCGGAGCCCTGCACGAGCCGCTGCACGGTCTCGCCGACCGTCGCGCCGGGCCCGCCACCCGGCTGCGGCTGCAGCGCAGCCGAAGCCTCGTCGAGCAGTTTCGCCAGCTCGGTGATCGACCGCGTCGCCTTCGGACCGAACCCGAGCTCGGAGGCACGGCGCATCGCCTCACGAAAGGTCACGTCGTGCTTCTGCGCGTAGTCCCACAGCGCCGTTTCGGTCGCCGGCCCCAGGCCGCGCTTCGGCGAGTTGAGGATGCGCCGCGTCGAGAGCTCGTCTGCGGGATTCGCGGTGGTCATGAGGTACGCGAGCAGGTCTTTGATCTCGGCGCGCTCGTAGAACTTCGTGCCGCCGATGAGCCGGTACGGAACGGCCGAGCGGATCAGGATCTCTTCGAGCGCGCGCGTCTGCGCGTTCGTGCGGTAGAACACGGCCATGTCGCGGAAGCTCACGCCGCTGTCGTGCAGGGCGTGGATCTCGTCGGCGACGAACTGCGCCTCGTCGTGGCCCGAGTACCCCGTGAAGCCCGTGATCTTCGTGCCAGGCCCGTCGGCCGACCAGAGCTTCTTGTCGTGCCGGTCGAAGTTGTTGCGGATGACCGCGTTCGCGGCATCGAGGATGTTGCCGGTCGAGCGGTAGTTCTGCTCGAGCATGATCACCCTCGCGCTCGGGAAATCGCGCTCGAACTCGGTGATATTCCGGATGTCGGCGCCGCGGAAGGCATAGATCGACTGATCAGAGTCGCCGACGACCGTCAGGGATGCCCCGGGAATGCCTCCGGTCGCATCGACCTCCATACGCGTGTCGGCTGGGACGTGCTGGGGCTCGACCCCGCGCGTCAGCTCGCGGATGAGCGCGTATTGCGCGTGGTTCGTGTCTTGATACTCGTCGACCAGGACGTGCCGGAACCGCCGCTGGTACTTCGCCGCGATGTCGGGGAAAGCTCGGAAGAGCCACACCGTCTGCCCAATGAGGTCGTCGAAGTCGAACGCGTTGGCGCGCTGCAGCTCGCGCACATAGCGCCGGTACATCTCGAGGAACATGGCGTCGCGCGGATCTGACGCGTTCGACTGACGCGCGAAGCCGTCAGGGTCGATGAGCTCGTTCTTGAGCTTCGAGATGCGCGACTGCACGCCCCCGACCGTGAACCCGAGCACATCGGCCTCGGACTGCTTGACGATGCGCCTGACGAGGGCCTTCGAGTCGGCCGAGTCGTAGATCGTGAAGCTCGAGGTGAAGCCGAACGCCTCGGCCTCGCGGCGGAGGATGCGCACGCACGCGGAGTGGAAGGTCGACACCCACATGCCGTCGGAGGCCTGGCCCACGATGCCGGCGATGCGTTCGCGCATCTCGGCCGCCGCCTTGTTCGTGAAGGTGATCGCGAGGATCTGGCTCGGCCACGCCTCGCGTGCCGCCAGCAGCCCGGCGATGCGGTGCGTGAGCACGCGGGTTTTGCCCGAACCGGCACCGGCGAGGATCAGCAGCGCAGGCCCCCGGTAGGTCACCGCCTCGCGCTGCTGGGGGTTGAGCCCGTCGAGCAGGCTCGAGCGCTCCCCGAACGGTTCGGCCGACGGGTCGCCCATCGGGCGCGTCGCGCCGATCGGCGGGCGGGCGGTGTCGGCATCGAATCCGGGGACAGGCGGCAGCAGCGTCATCGTCCGTCGATTGTAGGTGCGGCCTCCGACACGATGGACGGACCCGGACCAGCCCGACGCCCGCCACCGTCGTTGAGGAGCGTGGCAACGCGTGGCGTCTACACTTCCATGCGGCGCGCGTTCGCCGTGGCGCCGGTCGTGCATCCGTTGAAAGGCGCCTGATCGTATGAAGTCCTCGCTCGATACCTCTGCAACCGGCAACGGCCATCCGCGCCGTTCGCTCGGCGGCGCGCTCGACGTGTTCCCCGTCGCGCTCGGCACCAACCCGTTCGGGTGGACGAGCAGCGACGACGAGGCCGCCGAGGTGCTCGACGCCTACACCGCGGGCGGAGGCAACTTCATCGACACCGCAGACTCTTACCCGCACTGGGCAGAGGGACGATCGGGCGGCGAGTCGGAGCAGGCGATCGGCAGGTGGCTTGCCGGCGGCCGTGCGCCCGACGACCTCATCATCGCGACGAAGGTGGCACAGCACCCCGAATTCCTCGGGCTCTCCCCCGACAACGTTCGCGCCGCGGCAGACGCCTCGCTGCGCCGGCTCGGCGTCGAGCGGATCGACGTGTACTACGCGCACTTCGACGACGAGGCGACGCCGCTCACCGAGACCGTGCGCGTGTTCAGCTCCCTCGTCGACGAAGGCCTCGTGGGTCACGTCGCCATTTCGAACTACTCCCCGCAGCGACTTCGCGAGTGGATGGAGATCACCGAGCGCGAGGGATTCCACCGTCCGATCGCGCACCAGCCCCACTACAGCCTCATGGAGCGCGGCATCGAGGCCGACCTGCTGCCGCTCGACCGCGAGCTCGGGCTCAGCGTCGTGCCGTACTTCTCGCTCGCGAAGGGGTTCTTGACGGGCAAGTACCGTCCCGGCGTGCAGATCGACTCGCCCCGCGCCCCGCAGGCCTCCGCGTACCTCGAAACACCCCGCGGCGAGCGCGTGCTCGCCGCGCTCGACGGCATCTCGGGTCGCCTCAAGGTCGAGCCGGGCGCCGTTGCGCTCGCCTGGTTGCTCGCCCAGCCCGGCGTGGTCGCGCCGATCGCGTCGGCGCGGAACGCGTCGCAGGTGCCGATGCTGCTCGACGCGGCACGCATCTCGCTCGATCCGAGCGAGGTCGAAGAGCTCACGCGCGCGGCGGCCGCGTAACGCGGGCGCGGCGAGGCCGCCCGGACGTGCTGACCGGGCGGCCTCGCCGCTGTGTTCGGGCAGTGGCAATCAATTCGAGCGGCCGGCGCGCGCGGCGCGGTGGCGTAGCGCGAGCAGCGCGCCGCCCCCGGCGAGCGCGAGCAGCGCCACCGCCAGGGTGGGCCACACGATGCCGCCGTCGGTCGGCGTGAGACCGCCGGCCTCGCCGTCCCGGCCCCCGTCATTGCCGTTGCCGGGCAGTGGCACCTGTGTGGCGGTCGGCGCGGGGCTGGCCGTGTCGCTCGGCTCGGGCTCGCTCGTCGTCGGCGCCGGCTCGCCACTCATCGCGACGCGGATCGTCACCTCGACGGCCTCGCTTCGACGCTCGCCGAAGCCCTGCGTGAGCGCCAGCTGGTTGGCGCCCTCCGTGAGCAGCGTGGTCGGAACCTCGAGCGTCCACGTGCCGTCATCGGTGACCACGGCGCTGACGTCGAGGCCGTCGATCGTCACGTTCGCACGCGGCGTGCCCGTGCCGGCCAGCAGCGCAACGGCGTCGGCCGCGGGGAGCTCATCGGCGGGTGATGCGGTGACGCCGAAGGCCGAGAGATCGGGACGCGCCGTCAGCCACTCGCCGGGGCCGATCGGGTGGTCGACGATGCGCGTCTCGCCGACGCAACCGTGCCAGCCGTTCGTCGCCGCGTCATCCACCCAGTCGCTGCCGATGATCCACGGCATCCCCTCGTTGAACGACATGCCGATCGTGTCCTGCGCCGTGCGCAGAACGGGAGCGCCGTTCACGTACATCGTCGTCTCGGCGGTCTCCGGGTCGTTGACGATCGCGACGTGGCTCCACGTGTCGACCATGATTTCGCCCGACCAGTTCGTCTTGTCGCCCTTGGTCGCGTCGACGCCGACCTCGGTCCACTGGAACTCGCGCAGGTTCGAGATACCGAGCGCCGCGGGCGAGGCGGTGTAATCCCACTGCGACCACGGCATGCCCTCGATCTGCGAGCGGTTGCCCGAGCGCACGAGGGCCTTGCTCCACGAGTTCACGTCGACGTCCCAATCGGCGTCGAGCTTCACGAACGTCTCGATCGTGTAGCCGTTCGATAGATCGGCGTCGTTCACCGCCGCGTCCGGCGCCGTCGTGAGATACGAGAACCGCCCGGCCTGGTTGTCGCTGTTGTCAAAGCACACCGACTGAGCGCTCGGCGAGTACGGGTAGGCGTCATCCTCGATCGTGACGTCTTCCGGCTGCGCGGCAGCCGAGCCCGACTCGGCGATCGTCGCGCGTACGAGATCGCTGTCACCCGCGATGTCCTCGATGCGCCCGCCCTCGTCGAGCACGCCGGTCTCACCGGAGATCTGCCAGTGCGCGAGGGTGCCCTCGACATCGACGTAATCATCGGGGTTGCCCGCCGCGACGTCCTGCGCGGGCGGCACCCCGTCAAAGCCCTCAGAAACCAGATCGATCGCCCGCTCGCTGAGCGAGGGCAGCGCGCCGGTGCCCGGGCCGAAGTCAGGAGCGAAGCCGTCAAAGCGGCCCGCGAGGTCGAACGAGAAGCGCTGCGACGGGCCGTCGAGCACGGGCACGTCGTACGACGTGAGCCGGTCGGCGGGTTTGGCCGCGACCCAGGGCGAGACCGTCGCGACGTCGATGACCTCGTTCGTGAGGTCGAACTCGAAGATGCTCAGGTATCCGTTGCCGCCCTCGTAGGCCATCTGGTAGTCGATGAGCACCTGCGTGACGGTGTTGCCCGCCGAGTTGGTGCGCTGCAGCACGCTGGACCCGTGGAAGTGTCCGTTGAGCGTGAGGAAGATCTGGTCGTTGTCGGCGATCAGCCCGTTCCACAGCCGCTCGCCGTAGCCGCTGGTCACGGCGCTGACGCCGTCGCTCCCGGGGGCGACGATGTCGTGGCTCGTGAGGATCACCGGCAACGTCGGATGCTCCTCGATCACCTGGTTCGCCCACGCGAGCGTGGCATCCGACGCACGCCAGGAAAGCGCGAGCACGAGGAACTGCTGCCCCTCGGCCTCGAAGACGTGGTAGCGGTTCATGCCGGTGGGGTCGGCGCCGCCGAACGTCCCCTGCTGGCTGTCGCGCTCGGGGCCGAAGTACCGCAGGAAGGGTTCGTTCTCGAGGTCGTACTCGTCGTCGTAGCGCGTGGAGGTCGAATCGCGCACGTCGTGGTTGCCGGCGAGGATCGAGTACGACGAGCCCGCGTCCTCGAGCACCGACATCGCCTCATCGGCCACCTGCCACTGGCGGTCGACGCCGACCTGGTCCACGACATCGCCGAGGTGTGTCGTGAACGCGAGGTTGAGCTCATCGGCGTTCTCGGCGAGCCACTGCGTCTGCACCTTGAAGGGATTGGTGCCGTAGTCGGGCTCGAAGTTCGAATCGGCGTATCGCGAGTAAAACTGCGTGTCGGGCAGCACCGCGAGCGTGAATCGCGAGGCCGGCTCGTCGACCGTGGCGGCGCTCGCCGGGGCGGACGGCGCGCCGGTGAGCAGCGTGCCCGCGACCGCGGCGGCGAGCGCGAGGGCGATGGGCGCCGCATGGCGCGTTCCCGCGCGGCGAGTGGGAGTCTGTCGCATGTTCGGCTTTCTGTCGGTGTGGCTATCGGAGGCCTGCCCTCCGGTTCCTCGGCGTGTGGCGACCTGTTCGGCCTCACCCGGAGGACGCAGCAGATCCAACCGGGCGACCGTAGGACGATCAGGCGACGCCGCGACGCCGTGCGCGCGAACCGAGCGTGTCGGACAGGTGAACGACGGCCCGCGCACCCAGCGCTGCCCGCCCCGTCAGAACTCCGCGTCGATCAGCGCCCGCACCCGGTCGGGGGCGTCAGCGAAGACTGCGTCGACGCCGGTGCGAAGGATCCCGCGCCAGTGCTCCTCGGGCCGGCCCGCGAGTGCGTCCGGCAGGAACCGGTCTTCGGGACGCAGCGTGTAGGTCGCGACCTGCAAGCCACGCTCGTGCGCGGTCCCGACGAGTGCTCGCCCCTCCACGGGGTCGGCCGCGGTCGACGCATCGCGCACGCCGAGCAGCGGCGTCGAAACGCTGATGCCGTCTGCCCAACCCGCGAGCGCGTCGAGCCCCGCCGGTGTGAGCTCGTCGGCGTAGGTACTGCCCGGCACGTCGTGCGGCCCGCCCCGCTCGGCCATGAGTGCCACAACGGCGCCGGGCGCGGCGCCGGCGCGAAGCCGACGCAGCGCATCCCGTTCGAAGCTCTCCCAGACGACGCCTTCGAGCGCCGGGCTCTCCCACAGTCCGTCGAGCTCGCGCTCGAGCAGGTCGATGAGGTCGAGGCCGGCCGCGGCGAACACGTCGGTGTGCTTCAGCTCGATGACGAGTCGGCACACGCGGGCGCCGTCGCCCGCGGCTTCGCGGGCCTCTCCGACGAGCTCGACGAGATCGCGGAGGCGCAGGACGCCCTGTTGGCGGTCATGCGCCGCGCTCGCCGCGCGCAGGCCCGGCATCGGCTCGATGGCGCGCAACCGCCGCAGCTCGGCCCAGTCGAAGTCGGGTGTGAAGAGCCCCTCCGCGCGGAACCCGCCGAGGTCGACGGTTCGGCGACGACTCGCGAACTCGTCGAAGCGCAGCACGTCGGTCGTGTGGTCGAGGAGCGGCTCGTGCCGCACCATCAGCACGCCGTCGCGGGTGGGCACAATGTCGGGCTCGACGTAGTCCGCTCCCTGCGCGATCGCGAGCCGGTAGGCGGCTTCCGTGTGCTCCGGCCGGTAGGCGGGCGCCCCCCGGTGCCCGATCAGGGCCGGATGCTCCCCCGGGAATGCCGTGCGCCCGTGGGGATTCGCTGTCGGTTGCATCGCAGTGCTCACGGGCACACCCTGCAGTGATGACTCGACGCGTGGGTGAACGACCGCGGGTACCGTTGACGGCGTGACCCGGCTGTCCTCCACCTATTCCTCGAATCGCTGGTGGGCCATCGCCGTCGACGTCGTGCTGGTCGTCGTGTTCGCGACGACGGGCCGCGCCAGCCACGGCGAGACGCTCACGCCGTGGGGCATCGCCGACACGGCGTGGCCGTTCGTCGTCGCGTGCCTCGCCGCCTGGGTGCTCGTCACCGTGGCCCGGTGGCCGCATGCCCGTGTCTTCCCGAGCGGGCTCGTCGTGTGGGCCGCGACCCTCGCCGGCGGCATGGGCCTACGCGTGTTGGCCGGGGACACCGCGGCCACCGCGTTCATCGTCGTCGCGGCCATCACCCTCGCCGTGCTCCTGCTGCTGCCCCGCCTGCTCCTGGGCCGGCGCCGCTTCGAGCGGGGCGGCGCGGCGGCCGAGCGCACCGCCCCGGATCGTTCGCGTTCAGCGTGACACGCCCCCAACTTGGACTCACGGGGGCGCGATACCCTACACCCAGCGTCAATCGTGTGCACCTCCGCGCCGAACGCAGCTCGTGACTCGCAGAAACGGACCTCAACGCATGGCGAATTCCGCGCTCAAGCGCAACCCCTACTTCAACGGCTCGGCCGCCCCCCAGCAGCAGCCGCAGTATGCCGCGCCCGGCCAGCAGTTCGGCCGTGGCGCCCAGTTCCAGCCGGGCCAGCCCGGGAACAACCCCTACGCGCAGGGCAATAATGTCCAGCTCGGTTCCGGGCAGACGAGCGCTCCCCGGCAGCAGCCGATGCACCCGGGCATGCCGTCGCCCGAGGCGCTCGATCACCAGTACGACCGGCCCGCCGCGACGCCCGACCAGATGGATCGCATGTCGTACAACGACACGATCGCGAAGACGGCCGGCCTCTTCGTCATGGTGCTCGCCACGGCGGCCGTCGCGTGGTTCCTGCCGTTCCTGGCGTTCGTCGGCATGATCGGCGCTCTCGTGCTCGGTATCGTGCTCGCGTTCAAGCGCGAGCCCGCGCCCGTGCTCGTGTGGCTCTTCGCCGCTGCAGAGGGCCTCCTCGTCGGCGGGCTGTCGAGCATCCTTGAGTCGATCTTCCCCGGCATCGCGATGCAGGCCCTGCTCGCGACGCTCGCCGTTGTCGCGACCGTGCTCGTGCTGTTCCGCTTCGGCAAGGTGCGCACCTCGCCGCGGCTCACGAAGATCGTCATGGTCGCGATGATCGGCTACGCGGTCTTCTCGCTCGTCAACCTGGGCGGGATGTTCCTGTCGCCCGACAGCGGCATGTTCGGCTGGCGCTCGGATGTCAACATCATGGGCATCCCCCTCGGCGTCATCCTCGGCGTCTTCGCCGTGCTCATGGGCTCGTACATGCTCGTGATGGACTTCGAGTTCATCGAGAACGGCGTCAAGGCCGGCGCACCCCGAGCCTACGGCTGGATCGCCGCCTACTCGCTCGTGTCGACCGTGGTGTTCATCTACATCGAGATCCTGCGAGTCATCGCGATCCTGCGCGGCAGCGACTAGTCCGCCGCACACGCGTGAGGGCCGCCACCCCGTTCGGGTGGCGGCCCTCATGCGTTTCCGCGGCCGTTGTTGTCGTGAGCGACGCTCGTTCCTGCGCCGCCCTCAGCGACGCTCCCCCGTCCCCTCGTTGCAGGCAGCACCGGACGACTCGGAGCCGGACGATTCGGCGGCCGACGATTCGGCGCCCGCCCCGTCGCCGAACGCCTGGCCCGCGATGACGGGGGCCTGCACGATGGGGATGAGCTGCACCACGGGATGCGGGTCGTCGCCGAACTCGACGTCGCGCACGCGCGGCAGGCTGAGGTCGTCGCCCGGCTCGCCGCCGGTCTCGGCCTGAGCGGTGCCGAAGAGCGCCTCGCCGACGGCGGCGAGGGCCTCGACGTGGCCGGCGATGAGGCTGCCCGTCGTGGTCGGGACCGCCTCGGCAGCCTCGTCGACCACCGGGGCCGCGTCGCCCGAGCGGGCACCGTGGATCGGCACCGGCTCGGCGCCCGGCTCCCCTCCGCCGTCGGCATCCGCGGCGGGGTCGTGCTCAGCCGGATCGTCGTCGAGCGCGGCGAGCTCGACCGGACCGGCCAGCGGATACGCCGCGATGAGCTGGGCGAGCGTCGGCACCTCGGAGGTCTCGATCTCGTCGTTCGACGCCGCGTCGGCGACGGCCGCCGCGTCCACGGTGGGCAGTGCGATGACGCCTGTCGCGATCGCGAGACCGTCGGCGCGCGTGGCCAGCTCGATGGTGCCCGTCGCGACGGCCACCTCCTCGCGCTGGCTCGGCACCGGGATGACGCCCGTGACCGGGCCGACGATGTCGGTGACGCCGCCCTCGACGGCCGGCTTGGCGTGGTCTGGCGCGAGGCGCACGGCGATGACCCCGCCGAGAATCAGCACGCCGCCGGTGATCTGCATGATGGTGGGGATCTCGCCGAGCATGACCGCGGCGACGGCGACCGTTGCGACGACCTCGAGCAGGGCGACGAACGACGCGAGGCGCGAACCCAGCAGCTTGGCCCCGATCGTGCCGAAGACGTATGCGGTGGCGGTGCCGACGAGCACGACGACCGCCATCGGCACCCACCACGGCACGGAGCTGCCGAGGAGCACGGCGGTTCCCGCGAGGTCGACCGCGATGGGGACGAGCCCGGCGACACCGAGCGCACCGGTCGCCACGGCGGCGACCGCGAACCCGCCGCCGATGAGGGCGACGGGCGGCAGGTCGGCCGGTGCGTTGGCGCCGATGAGGAAGTACGCGCACATGGTCAGTGCGGCAAGGCCCGCGAAGGCGACGCCGAGCGGATCGAGTGTCGCTCCGCCCGCGAGGTCGAGCACACACAGGAGACCCATGATGGCGAGACCGGTTCCGACGAGCGACAGCGTGGCCGGCCGCACGCGGGTGCGCAGCCACACGGTCAGGAGCAGAATGATCGGCGCCATGTACTGGATCAGCATCGACACCCCGATCGGCATGCGCTCGATCGAGTGGAAGGCAAGCAGCTGCACCCCGGCGACGCCGAGCAGCCCGTAGGCCACGATCCATCCCCAGCGACGCAGCAGGGCACCCGGATCTCTCCGCACCGCCAGCGCCACGAGCGGCGCCAGCACGAGCGTCGCGAGCGCGACGCGCATGAACACCGCGCCGCCGGGCGACCAGCCGGCCTCGAGCAGCGGTTTGACGAACGGCGCCGCCCCCGCGAACGCGATCGCGGCGCCGACGGCGGCGAAGAGCCCGATCGAGCCTGCGCGGCTCGAGACCTGTGTCGTCGACAATGCATGACCTTTCTCGGGCACACGCGGGCGCGCCCGAAAACCGGGGTGGAACGTTGAAAGAATGGGGTGGCTCGAAGGCCGTCACCGTGCGTGGGAAACCCGATCGCCGCATACTGGGATCCAGCATGAAGTGTCACGAGCCACGCCGGTGACGCTCGTGACACTACGACCCATGAAGTCAGGAGTCAAGATGCTCTTTACCAGTGACGTCGAGGCGTCGCTGCGGCAGGCGACGGTGCTCGTGAACACGCTGCCCGTGCATGACCCGGACGGGGTGGATTCGCTTTCGACGACGGACGACCTGGACGTGTTCCTCGCCGAGTTCCCGACGCAGGGATCTCGCGACGATCCCGACCGAGAACTGGTGCGGATGCGTTCGCTTCGCCGCCACCTCCGGCGGTTGTGGGAGGTTGAGAGCGAGGACGAAGCCGTCGAAATCGTCAACGAGATGCTCCGCCGCGGGCGGGCCCTGCCGCAGCTCCAGCGCCACGACGACTACGGCTGGCACATCCACGCGGCCTCGGACGACGATCCGCTGTGGTCACGCACCGAGGTCGACGTGGCGATGGCGTTCGTCGAGCTCTTGCGCGCCGACGAGTTCGAGCGCGTCAAGCGCTGCGTCGCCGAGGACTGCGAGGCCGTGCTGATCGACCTGTCTCGCAACCGATCGAAGCAGTACTGCGACACCGGCAACTGCGGCAATCGCACCAACGTGCGGGCGTACCGCGCCCGCCAGGCCGAGACTCAGGCGATCGACCTGCCCGGGTGACGGTCGCGCCCCTCGGGACGCCTCCTTCGTCAGCTCCTCGAGGAGCGCGAGGCGGTGCGGATCCGCGGGGAGCCCGAGGCGGCGCCCCGCTACTCCCACTCGATGGTGCCAGGGGGCTTCGAGGTCACATCGAGCACGACGCGGTTCACGCCGTCGACCTCGTTGGTGATGCGGTTCGAGATGCGTGCGAGCACCTCGTACGGCACGCGCGTCCAGTCGGCCGTCATCGCATCCTCGCTCGAAACGGGCCGGAGCACGATCGGGTGCCCGTACGTGCGGCCGTCGCCCTGCACGCCGACCGAACGCACGTCGGCGAGCAGCACGACCGGACACTGCCAGATCTCGTCGTCGAGGCCGGCGGCGGTGAGTTCGTCGCGCACGATGGCGTCGGCGCGGCGCAGCAGCTCGAGCCGCGCCTCGGTCACCTCGCCGACAATGCGGATGCCGAGGCCGGGACCGGGGAACGGCTGGCGGGCCACGATCACCTCTGGCACGCCCAGCTCGCGACCCACCTGCCGCACCTCGTCCTTGAAGAGGGTGCGCAGGGGCTCGACGAGCTCGAACTCGAGGTCTTCCGGCAGCCCACCGACGTTGTGGTGGCTCTTGATGTTCGCGGTTCCCGTGCCGCCGCCCGACTCGACCACGTCGGGATAGAGCGTGCCCTGCACGAGGAAGCCGATGCGCTCGCCCTCGCCCGCCTTCTCGGCGATGAGGTCGCGCTCGGCCTGCTCGAACGTGCGGATGAACTCGCGGCCGATGATCTTGCGCTTCTGCTCGGGGTCGCTCACCCCGGCGAGGGCGGTCAGGAACTGCTCGCGGGCATCGACTGTCACGAGCCGCACGCCCGTGGCCGAGACGAAATCTCGCTCGACCTGCGCCCGCTCGTCCTGCCGGAGCAGGCCGTGATCGACGAACACGCACGTGAGCTGGTCGCCGACCGCGCGCTGCACGAGGGCCGCGGCGACCGCCGAGTCGACGCCGCCCGAGAGACCGCAGATGACCTGCCCGTCGCCGACCTGCTCCCGGATGCGCGCGACCTGTTCGGCGATGATCTCGCCCGGCGTCCAGTCGCCCGGCAGACGGGCCGCGTCGTGCAGGAACGCCTCGAGTGCCGCCTGGCCGTGCTCCGAGTGCCGCACCTCCGGGTGCCACTGCAGGCCGTAGAGCCGGCGACGCTCGTCGGCGAACGCGGCGACCGGCGTGTCCTCGGTCGCCGCCAGGACGGAGAAGCCGTCGGGGGCTCGCACGACGGCGTCACCGTGGCTCATCCACACGACCTGCGACGACGGCTGGCCGTCGAGCAGCGATGAGTCGTCTCCCGTGAGCGTGACCTGCGTCGAGCCGTACTCGCGCCTGCCCGTGCGGGCGACCTCACCGCCGAGCTGCGAGGCCATGACCTGGAAGCCGTAGCAGATGCCGAGCGTCGGCACCCCGAGCTGCAGGATTCCCTCGTCGAGGGCGGGAGCCCCCGCGGTGTACACGCTCGATGGGCCGCCGGAGAGGATGATCGCGGCGGGCTGCTTCGTGCGCACCTCGTCCGCCGTGATCGAGTGGGGCACGATCTCGGAGTACACGTTTGCCTCGCGCACCCGGCGCGCAATGAGCTGGGCGTACTGCGCGCCGAAATCGACGACGAGCACGGGTCGATGCTCGGTGCCGGGGCCCTCGCCCGCGTCCGCGCTTACTGCGCCCGTCGCTGGCTCGGCCCCTGGGGCGCCGCTCATTGAGGTGGTCATGGTCGCCCTTCGCTCGCGTCTGCGGTCGGTGTTCCGGTGCGTCGTTCGGCGAGCTCACGCTCGACCTCGGCGTCGATGCGGGCGCGCTCCTCGTCGCTGAGGGTCGCCTCGAAGTCCGAGAGCTCGGCCCGTTCGCGCTCGCGCTCCGCGTCATGGCGTTGATAGCCCCGCAGCTCGGTGCGCACTTTGCGAGCCATGAACATCTCGGTGATGAACGACATGAACGGCACGACGCCGCCGGCCGCCATGGCGAGAAGCCACAGGAGCGGCCAGCGCATGAGCTGCCACAGCACGAAACAGGCGATGAGGTACACGACGTAGAACCAACCGTGCACGATGAGCACCCAGAGGCTCAGGTTGACGCCGGACGTCGTGCCCTCTGGAACGAGCGCGAGCACCCCGAACGCGCCGAAGGCGTCGAACTCGAGGTGGAAGCCGTACTTGAAGATCATCTCGACGACGAGCAGCAGCAGCAGCACGCCCGTGATGTACGACGTGATCTGGTAGCAGCGCAGGGCAAGGTTGATCCGGGGAAACGACTCGGGTCGCGGTCGGTCGATGTTCCGGATCAGCGCAGGCATGGCAGCCATTCTACGAGCCGTCGAGCGTGCCGCGTGCACGGCCTCGGCAGCACCGATCTCTGCTCGCGACCCGCCGCCATCCCGTCATCACTCGCTGCCCGTCTGAGTGCATCGAACGCGCGACACGCCGACAGGTCTACGCGCCGTGGCACCAGCCGCACTCAGACGGCCAGGCCCGTCACCGGCCGCTCCCGGCGCCCCCGGTACCCCCGGCTCGCTCGTCGCGCAGTCGCCGCAGCACACGCATCCGGACCTCCTCCTCGACGCGCTCATCTGGGTTTCGCATCGCCAGCGCGGTCTCGCGCTCCCGCTCGTACTCGGCCCGCACGAGGCGCCACCACACGTAGAAGGCGAACAGCGCGAAGACGACCCACTCGATGGCGTAGAACACGTTGAGCATGTTCAGGCTCGTGCCGTCCTGCGCCGCCGTCACGACCGTGATCGGCTCAAGGCCGGCGCGATCGGCCTCGCCGAGGTCGAGCACCACGTACGACCCGTACGCCAGCGGCCCCGGCTCGGCCCAGCGGTTGAGCAGGTACGCCGGCGCCATCTGACCGATGGTGTGCGGATCGTCGCCGGCCGCCGGCGGACTCGGCGCCTGCCCGTACTCGAGTCGCCCCTGGAACTCGGCCGGCTCGGCGTCGGCCGCCGGCGAGATCGACGCACGCAGCTCGTCGGCGGACCGCTGAGCCTCGTCGAGCGTCGCCGCCCATCCGAATGCCACGGCCAGGCTCGGTGCGTGCCCGGAGCGGGGCCGGCCGTCCCAATCGGTGACACCGTCGTCGGTGACGTAGACGTGGCCGATCACCCAGTACCCGAGGTCGGTGCCCTGCAGCCTGTCGGTCACGATGTCGATATCGCGGGGATCGACGACGCCCTCGAACGACACCGTGCGGCCGACCGAGGAGTCAAACAGCCCCTCCTGCGGCGTCGCCGCAACGCCGAGCGTGGTCGGTCCAAGCGCCGGCTGCGACGCCTGCTGGGCCGACCGCACGGCCTGGTCGATCTGCCACTGGGCAAGCCCGGCGAACGCCGCGGCGACCGCGAAGACCAGCACGAGCATCGCCAGCCATTTCGGCCGGGTCATGACGCGGATCATCGAGCAGAGTCCGCCGCTTCCGTGCTGTCGGCGGCGGATGCTGCGCTCGCGTCGACCGGGGCCGTCCCGATCGGCGTGTTGTCGCCCGCCCTTTCGAGCACCGAGCCAATGTCGGGCGCCTGCAACCGCACGCGATCGGCCGACTCGTCGTCCGGCTCCTGCTGGCTTGCGATCTCGGCCGCGACGCGCGAGCGATATGCCGAGGTCTCGCGCTCGCGACGCGCGGCATCCCAGCCGAGCACGTCGCCCATGAGCTCGGCCGCGACCGGTGCGGCCGACACACCCCGGTCCCACGCCTCGATCGAGATGCGGGTGCGCCGCGCCAGCACGTCGTCGAGGTGCAGCGCCCCCTCGTGCGACGCGGCGTACACGATCTCCGCGAGGATGTAGTCGTCGGCGCCCGGCACCGGCTCCACGAGCTCGGGGCGCGCCCGGATGAGGTCGAGCAGCTCGTCGGTCAGCGTGCCGTAGCGGCGAAGCAGATGCTCGATGCGCACCCGGTGCACGCCGAACGCGCGGGCGATCTTCGCGCGGCGGTTCCAAGCGGCTCGGAAACCCGTGGCTCCGAGCAGGGGCACGTCCTCCGTCGTCGACGGCGGTACCCGCACATCGAACGCGTCGACGGCGGCATCGATCGCATCCTTCGCCATCACCCGGTACGTCGTGAACTTTCCGCCGGCGACGAGGACGAGCCCGGGGGCTGAATGCGCCACGAGATGCTCGCGAGACAGCTTCGAGGTCTCGTCGCTCTCACCGGCGAGCAGCGGACGAAGCCCCGCGAACACGCCCTCGACGTCGTCGCGCGTGAGCTTGACCGCGAGCACCTCGTTGACGTGCGTGAGCAGGTAGTCGATGTCGGCGGCCGTCGCGGCTGGATGCGCCTTGTCGAGGGTCCAGTCGGTGTCGGTGGTGCCGATGATCCAGTGCCGTCCCCAGGGGATCACGAACAGGACGCTCTTCTCGGTGCGCAGCAGCAACCCGACGCGCGACTGGAAGCGGTCGCGTGGCACCACGAGGTGAATGCCCTTCGACGCCCGCACCCGGAAGCTCGCGCGCTCGCCGACCATCGTGTTGGTGTCGTCGGTCCACACGCCCGTCGCGTTGACGACCTGCTTGGCGCGGATCTCGAAGCGCTCGCCGCTCTCGACGTCCACCGCCTGTGCACCGACGACGCGCTCGCCGACCTTGAGGAACCCCTCGACGCGCACGCGCGGGGCGACGTGGGCGCCGTAGAAGGAGGCGGTGCGCGCGAGCATCGCGACGTAGCGGGCGTCGTCCATCTGCGCATCCGAGTACACGATGCCGCCGAGGTAGGCGCGGCGCGAGAGGCCGGGTGCGAGCCGGGCGATCTGTCCGCGGGTGAGGTGCCGGTGCATGGGCACGCCGGGGCTGCCCACGCCGGTGCGACTGAACAGGTCGTACAGCAGCATGCCTGCGCCGATGTAGGCGCGCTCGATGAGGGGCTTCCGCAGCGGATACAGGAACCGAACCGGCGACACGAGGTGCGGCGCGATGCGCTGCATCAGGAGGCCGCGCTCGACGAGCGCCTCGCGCACGAGGCCGAAGTCGAGCTGCTCGAGGTACCGGATGCCACCGTGGATGAGTTTCGACGACCGCGACGACGTGCCAGAGCCGAAGTCGCGCGCCTCGACGAGGCCGACGCTCAAGCCGCGCGTGACCGCGTCGAGGGCTGCGCCGGTGCCGACGACGCCGCCGCCGATGACGAGCACGTCGAGATCTTTCGCGCGCAGCGCTTCGATCGCTTGGCGACGCTCGGCCGGCCCGAGGCGCTCGGAACGCTTCGTCGTCGAGTTGGTCGAGGGCGAGTTGCTGGGGATCGAGTTCACGGCTGCGCGGCCTGCCCGTCTACGCGTGCGTCGTGGGCGAGACGATCATCTCGGCCCGCTGGAATTCTTTCAGGTCAACATAGCCGGTCGTCGCCATCGCGTGACGGAGCGCGCCGATGAGGTTCGACGTGCCGTCGGCGTGACGGGCCGGCCCGAAGAGGATCTCCTCCATCGACCCGACCGTTCCCACCTCGACCCGGTTGCCGCGGGGCAGGCGGTCATGTCGCGCCTCGGCGCCCCAGTGCCGGCCCCGACCGGGCGCGTCGGTCGCGCGCGCGAGCGCCGCGCCGAGCATGACGGCGTCTGCCCCCGAGGCGATCGCCTTGACGATCTCGCCCGAGTTGCCGAGGCCGCCGTCGGCGATGACGTGCACGTAGCGGCCCCCCGACTCGTCGAGGTAGTCGCGACGGGCACCGGCCACGTCGGCGACCGCGGTCGCCATGGGGGCATGAATGCCGAGTACGCGGCGCGTCGTCGAGGCGGCGCCGCCGCCGAAGCCGACGAGTACCCCGGCGGCGCCCGTGCGCATGAGGTGGAGCGCGGCCGTGTACGTCGCGGCGCCCCCCACGATGACCGGCACGTCGAGCTCGTAGATGAACTGCTTGAGGTTGAGCGGCTCAGCGGTGCGGGAGACGTGTTCGGCCGAGACGGTCGTGCCCCGAATCACGAACAGGTCGACGCCCGCCGTGATGACGTCGTTGTAGAACTCCTGCGTGCGCTGGGGCGAGAGCGCGCCGGCGACCGGTACTCCGGCCGCGCGGATCTCGCCGAGGCGGGCCGCGATCAGCTCGCTTCGGATCGGCGCCTCATAGATCGCCTGCATGCGCGCGGTCGCCTCGTGCGGCGGCAGGTCGACGATCTCGTCGATCAGGCTTGCCGGATCGTCGTACCGCGTCCACAGCCCCTCCAGGTCGAGGACGCCGAGCCCGCCGAACCTGCCGAACGCGATGGCCGTCGCGGGCGACATGACCGAGTCCATGGGCGCCGCGAGGAACGGCAGTTCGAACGTGAACGCGTCGATCCGCCACTGCGTCGACACGTCCTCCCGGTCTCGCGTGCGCCGCGAGGGCACGATCGCGACGTCGTCGAAGCTGTACACGCGGCGGGCCCGTTTGGCCCGGCCGATCTCGAGATGTTCCACCGGGCCAGCCTACTGCCGAGCGCCGACGCCGTCAGCGGTGGTAGTTCGGCGCTTCGACCACCATCTGCACGTCATGCGGGTGCGACTCCTTGAGGCCGGCCGGCGTGATGCGCACGAACTTGCCCCGCTCGACGAGCTGGGGCACCGTGCGGGCGCCCACGTAGAACATCGACTGTCGCAGGCCGCCGGTAAGCTGGAAGACCGTCTGCTTCACCGTGCCGCGGTAGGCGACACGCCCCTCGATGCCCTCGGCGATGAGCTCGTCGTCGCTCGGCACGTCGGACTGGAAGTAGCGGTCCTTCGAGTACGACGTGTTCTTGCCCCGCGACTGCAGCGCGCCGAGCGAGCCCATGCCGCGATAGGTCTTGTACTGCTTTCCGTTCACGAAAACGAGGTCGCCTGGCGACTCGTCGGTGCCGGCGAGCAGCGAGCCCAGCATGACGCTCGAGGCTCCGGCGACGAGGGCCTTGGCGATGTCACCCGAGTGCTGCAGGCCGCCGTCGGCAATGACCGGCACGCCGGCGGGCTTCGCGGCGAGCGATGCCTGGTGCACGGCCGTGATCTGCGGAACCCCGACCCCCGCAACGATACGTGTGGTGCAGATGGAACCGGGGCCCACCCCGACCTTGATGGCGTCCGCGCCCGCGTCGACGAGCGCCTGCGCGCCCTCGCGCGTCGCGACATTGCCGCCGACGATGTCGACGTTCTTCGCGAGCGGCTCCGACTTGAGCCGGCGGATCATGTCGAGCACGCCCTTCGACTGCCCGTTCGCGGTGTCGACCACGAGCACGTCGGCCCCCGCCTCGACGAGTCCCATCGCGCGCTCCCACCCGTCACCGAAGAAACCGATGGCGGCGCCGACGCGGAGGCGGCCGTCGGCATCCTTGGTCGCGAGCGGGTACTTGTCGCTCTTCTCGAAGTCTTTGACCGTGATCAAGCCCGTGAGCTTGCCCGCGTCGTCCACGAGCGGCAGCTTCTCGATGCGGTGCCGCCCCAGGAGCGCGAAGGCCTCGTCACCCGAGATGCCGACGTGGCCCGTGACGAGCCCCTCGCTCGTCATGATGTCGCGCACCCTGGTCGTGGCGTATTCGCGCTCGTCGACGAAACGCATGTCGCGGTTGGAGACGATGCCGATGAGCGTACCGTCGGCCTCGACGACCGGCAGGCCGGAGATGCGGAAGCGGGCGCAGACCGCCTCGACCTCGGCGAGCGTCGCGTCGGGGCCCGTCGTGACCGGGTTCGTGACCATGCCCGATTCGCTGCGCTTGACGCGGTCGACCATCGAGACCTGGTCTTCGATCGAGAGGTTGCGGTGCAGGACTCCGAGCCCGCCCTGGCGGGCCATCGCAATCGCCATGCGCGATTCCGTGACGGTGTCCATCGCCGCCGAGATGAGCGGGACGTTGATGGCCACGTTGCGTGTGAGCCGAGTCGCCGTATCGGCCTCGGAGGGGATCACGTCGGTGTGCCCTGGCAGCAGCAGCACGTCGTCGTAGGTCAGCCCGGTGAGGGCAAACGGGTCGTGGTCGGTCATGGTGCCCCACTTCGCTTCTCGGTCATCCGGCCATCGGCCGACGCCACGAGTGCAACGCTCCACGCGGCTCACGTGTTCCGAACGGCTGCGGGCTCGATCGGGTGAGCAGTGCGGCGCTCACCATCGGGCCGACCTCGCTGACACCCGGTCCGCCTCACCCGCACCGGCGGAGCCGGATGCTCGGTGGCGGATGCCGTGCGCCACGTGGGTGTCATGGTAACGCCGTGCGGCGCTCGCGCGAAACACGCCCGAGACGCGCGGCGCGCCGAACGATTCCGCGAGGCGTCGACAACCGCTTACGCGGGTCCGGCCGGGCCGCGCCCTCCGGGGCGGCCGGGAGCATCCGCCGGGGATCGCGGCATGGGCGCTCCCGTGGCGGCTGAGCGCCTGCGCCCCGCGATGACGAGGTCGATCGCGAAGCACGCCAGCGCGACCCACACGATCGCGAACCCCGCCCAGCGCTCGGGCGGCATCGACTCGCCGAACACGAAGACGCCGATGAGGAACTGGGTGATGGGGGCGATGAACTGCATCATGCCCACTTCGACGAGCGTGAGCCGCTTGGCGGCCGCGGCGAACGCCAGGAGGGGCAGCGAGGTCACAACACCGGCCAGCAGCAGCGCCGCCGTGTGGTCGGTCGAGACGCTGCCGAGCGTGATGCCGCCGCCGGCCAGGAGCGCCCACGCGAGGCAGCCGAGACCGATCGGGGCGATGAGCGTCGTTTCGACGAAGAACCCGGGAATCGCCCCGGCGCGCGCGCCCACGCGCTTCTTGATGAGGCCGTAGAACCCGAACGAGCACGCGAGCACGAGCGCGATCCAGGGAAACGAGCCGTACCCGATCGCGAGCACCAGCACGGCGACGACCGCGACGCCGGCGGCAGCCCACTGGAGGGGCCGGAGCCGCTCCTTCAGCACCACGAGTCCAAGCACGACCGACACGATCGGGTTGAGGAAGTACCCGAGCGACGCCTCGACCGTGTGCCCCGACATCACGGCGAACACGTAGACGAACCAGTTCACGGCGACGACGGTGCCGGCGAGCGCGAGCGTGCCGACCACCCGCCGATCGCGAAACAGTCGCCCGGTCGCGCGCCACCCGCGCATGACGGCAAGCAGGATGGCGCAGAATAGGGCACTGAGGAGGATGCGCCAGCCGATGAACTCGACGCTCGACGTTGGTGTCGTCAACGCGATGTACAGCGGCAGGAACCCCCACAGTCCGTAAGCGAGTGCCGCGTAGGCGACGCCGGCGCGGGACGAGGTGTTCACGTCGAGGATCGTACGCCCACGGGGGCGAAGCCGAAGACCGTCGCACGAAACGACGGCGGCGACCCGGCCTGAGCCGAGTCGCCGCCGCTTCTCGCGGGCTGATGCCTAGGAGATCTTCGCGAGCACGTCGCGGGCCGAGAGCACGAGGTACTCGCCGCCGCCGTACTTGACCTCCGTGCCGCCGTACTTCGAGTAGATGACCTTGTCACCGACCGCGACGTCGAGCGGAATGCGGTTGCCGTTGTCGTCGATACGACCGGGCCCGACGGCCACGACCTCGCCTTCCTGGGGCTTCTCCTTCGCGGTGTCCGGGATCACGAGACCCGACGCCGTGGTCTGCTCCGCCTCGAGCTGCTGAACGACGATTCGATCCTCGAGCGGCTGAATGTTCACCGACACGGTTGACCTCTTTCTCGGTAATGCAAGTGTGGAAGTTTGCGGGATTAGCACCCGACAGGTGCGAGTGCTAATGGCAGTGTATGGCCCCGCGGTGCCGGATGCCAACGCGAGGTCGTGCCGCGCGTCCGCCGCTAGCGTAGAGGGATGCACCGAGACGAGTTGCTGGCCCTGCTGACCCCCGAGGCGATGCGCCTGCTCGACGGGGTCGGCGAGGTGGACGACCGCTCGGACGTGCTCGGGCTCGTGAGCCGGATGCGCGGTGATGGCCACGATCCTCGCACGGTCGCCGCGGTGCTCACCCAGGCGAAACTGCGGCGGCGGGCCACCGCGAAATTCGGTCGGTTCGCCGACCGAATGCTCTTCACGGAGGACGGCCTGCAGCAGGCCACACGCTTGAGCGTCGCAGCGCACCACGCCGCGCGGTTCCGCGCGGCCGGGTGCGAGCGCGTCGCCGACCTCGGCTGCGGCATCGGCGCCGACGCGATGGCGTTGGCCAGCCTCGGGTTCCAGCTCACAGCGGTCGACGCCGATGAGGTCACGGCCGCCGTGGCGACGCACAACCTGGCGATGTTCGACAACGTGACGGTGCGACACGCGCGCGCCGAGTCCATCGACCTGTCGGCGTTCGACGGCCTCTGGTTCGATCCGGCGCGCCGGGAACATCGGGATGCTCCGGCACAGGGCAACGAAGCGGTCGGCAGCGGCGCAACCGGCGGGGCGACGAAGCCCGGCCGCGGTGCTCGGCGGCTCGGCGACCCGGCGGACTGGTCGCCCGCGCTCGACCTGGTCTTCGGAACGGCCGCGACGCATCGCCTCGGCGTCAAACTGGCCCCGGGCATCGACCACGATCTGCTGCCGGCGGGCGTCGAGACGCAGTGGGTCTCGGTCGGCGGCGAGCTCGTCGAGGCCACCGTGTGGGCGGGCGGCCTCGAGCGCGACGGCGTCGGCCGGTCGGCGCTCGTGCTCGGCGAGCGCGCCGCTGAGCGCACGGCGGCGGGCCCCGCCGAGGACGAGCCCGTCGGCGAGCTCGGCGAGTTCGTGTTCGAACCGGATCCCGCGATCATCCGCGCCCGGCTGATCGGCGACGTGGCTCGCGAGCTCGGTGGCAGGATGCTCGCCCGCGACATCGCCTGGATCACGGGCGACGAGGCGGTCGGCACCCCCTTCGCGACCGCGTTTCGCGTACGCGAGGTGTTGCCCCTGCAGACCGCGAAGCTCAAGCGGGAGCTTCGCGCGCGCGGCATCGGCCGCCTCGAGATCAAGAAGCGCGGGGTCGATCTCGACCCCGCGGCGCTCCGTGCCCAGCTGTCGCTCAAGGGCTCCGAATCGGCAACGCTCATCTGCACCCGCGTGGGTGGCGCGCGGAAGGCGCTCTTGGCCGACCGCGTGTGAGACGCCGGAACGGCCTCGCGCCGGCACCGGCCACGACTCCCGCGACCGCGGGGTACGGGGCCGGCCCGGCGCGAATGCCAGAGCCGGGGTCGCTCGTTAGACGACCAGCACGACGATGAGTGTGATGATCGCGAGCAGCAGCACGATGCCGCCGAGCGCGAGGCCGACGATGCTGAGCATCTTGCCGAGCCCCTGCTTGCGCATGCCCGGAATACCGACGCCGATCGCCGCGATGCCGAGAATGGCGGAGATGATCCAACCCGGAGCGGGAACCAGCATCAGGATGAGGGCGATGACGCCGAGCGCGGCAGAAATGACGCCCATGATGGGTGACGGCTTCGCCCCCTGGGCGCCGAGGCCCGTCTGGCCGTACGGCTGCTGACCGAACTGCTGGCCCGGCGCGGGCTGCCCGGGATACGGCTGACCCGGCATCGGCTGGCCGAAGCCCTGCTGACCAGGTCCCGGGTGACCGGGCGCCTGCTGGCCCGGTGCCTGCTGGCCGTAGCTCGGCTGGGCGGTGGGCTGCTGGCCGTAGGGCTGCTGCTGTGCGGGCGCGCCGAACGACGACTGGTCCGGCTGGCCGAAGCCGCCGTGACCGGTGCCACCCGGCTGGGGCGGCTGCCCGTAGACGCCCGGCTGCTCGGGCTGCGCCGGCTGCCCGTAACTGCTCTGACCGTAGGCGCCGGACTGCCCCGGCTGGCCGTAGGCGCTCTGCCCGTAGCCACCTGGCTGCCCGGACTCCTGCGATGCCGGCTGACCGTAGCTGCTCTGCCCGTAACTCCCTGGCTGCCCGGACTCCCGCGACGCCGGCTGCCCAGAGCTGCTCTGCCCGTAGCCGCCGGGCTGCCCCGGCTGGCCGTAGCTGCTCTGACCGTACCCACCTGGCTGCTCACGCTGCTGCGACGCCGGCTGCCCGAAACTGCTCTGCCCGTAGCCCCCGGGCTGTCCGGAGTCTTGCTGCGACGCCCGCCCGTAGTCGCCCTCGACGTACGAGCCGGACTGCTCAGGCTGCTGCTGCGGCGCTGGCTGCCCGAAGCTGCTCTGCCCGAACCCACCGGGTCGTCCGGAGTCCTGCTGCGACGCCGTTCCGTAGTCACCCTCGACGTACGTGTCGGGCTGTCCAGGCGTCGACGGGTTGCCGCTGGGCTGGCCGAAGGACCCGCCCGGCTGCTGACCGGCTTCCTGCCCCCCACCAGGCTGCGCCTGCCCGCCCTGGCCCCAGGCGGGAGCCGGATCGGACTGGCGAGCCGCGGGAGCTTCCGCGCCGGTGCCAGGTGCCTGGTCAAACGAGCCGTACGACGTTTGCCCCGACGCGGAACCGCCGCCGGACGAATCGGCGGCATCCGACGACCCGGACGGCGGTGCGCCGAAGGAGCCGTACGACGACTGGCCAGGCGCCGGGGCGCCGGGGGCGCCGAAGTCGGTCTGCGGTGCCGGCGCGCCCGCGCTCGTCTGCTCGCCCCAGGGGGACGAGCTCGTCGCCCCGCCGTCGGCCTGCTGCCCGGCAGGGGGCCGGCCGAACGACGACTGATACCCGCCGGGAGCTCCCTCACCGGCCTGGCCGCTCCACGGCGACGGCTCGGCCTGCGGAGCCTGGCCGAACGGCGGCTGACCCGGCTGGCCCTGGCTCTGCTGCCCCTGCGGCGGCTGGCCGAACGGGTCGGACGGCTGCTGCGGGGCGCCGGAGCCCTGCGCCGGGAAGTTCGGGTTCTGCTGATCGCTCATGGAGTTCCTTTCCCTTGCGGCGCGGACGACGCCGGCCACTGGATCTCGGTCGGGCGCCGCACCACGTTTCGGGCTGAGCGGAACGCGAACGCCATCACTGCATCGTAGTGGTCGCCTCTCGGACAGCACATGCGGCTCGGGGTGGATCCGGGCGGCGGGGCTGCGGCGGCGCCGCGACGATCCACCGGTAGCCGCGTCATGGCCCGCGATGCTAGCGCTCGATGATGAACCCGAGAATCACCTGCACGAACGCGACGACGAGCCCGGCGAATCCAGCGACGAGCCCCGTGACGGCGAACCCCTTGGCCGTCGGCTCCTTCGCGATCGACGCGAACCCGAACACCACGCCGATCGCCGCGATCACCGCGCCGAGGATGGAGATGAGAGCGACGAACGTGAGCACGAACCCGACGAGCCCCAGGGCGATGGCGATCAGCCCGAAGAGCCGGTTCTCGTTCTCGGGCTCACCCGGCGCGCCCGGCCCGTACTGGCCGTATGGTGCGGGTTGCTGGCCGTGGTCATTGCCCTGCCCGCCGTAGCCCTGCCCGCCGTAGCCCTGCGCAAACGGCTGGCCGTTCCCGGGCGCGCCGTTGCCGGGGCCGACCCCGGCGAAGGGGTCGTTGCCGCCAGGGCCGTAACCGCCGTAGCTCATGCGTGGTCCCCTCGGTCGGTGCTGGGTTCGGTGCCCGGTGTCGCGGCATGCCGCGGCGCACCTGCGAACAGGCGTCGCTCCGATGGTACGGCGTGGGGACGAACGGCGGCGGTCGTGGGCGCGCTCAGCCGCCGAGGACGCCGAAGCCGCCGGCCAGGCCGAACCACGTCGCCGCCGCAGCGAGCACGACCGCGACGCCGAGGGTGATCCAGAGGGTACGGGCGCGGCGGCGGGTACCGGATGCTTCGGTCGGGTCGTCGCCCCCGTCGGCCGGTGCCGGCGGTGCGCCCTCGGCGCCCTGTGCTGCAGCATCCGCCTCGGGTGCTGCGTCACCCGCACCGGGCGCGGCGCGACCGGCTTGGGGTGCTTCGCCGCCGTCCTCGGGCGCTGGGCCGGCCGATCCCCCGGCGGGCGCCTCCCGGCCGGCCGGCGCGTCGGCGAACCCCGGCGTGGCTGCGAGGTAGCCCGCAGTCGTGCGATCGGCCGGCGCCCGGTTGATCGGCGGCAGCTCGACGTTCGGGAGCGCGGGAATCCCTGGGGTGGCCGGCGCGGTCTCGGCGCCGGCCTCGGGGTCACGGCCGTGGCGGTCGGTCACGCGGTCGTCTCCTTCGTCGTCAGATCGTGCTCGGGGCGTCGGTCGTGGTGGCCTGTGCGCTCGTGATGGGCAGCGTCGAGTCGGCGCCGAACGCGCGCGGCGACGGCGCTCGCCCCGCTTCCACCAGCAGTGCTCCGGCCGCCGCGATCATCGCGCCATTGTCGGTGCAGAGACGCAGCGGCGGCACGCGCAGTTCGATGCCGGCCTCTGCGCAGCGCTCCTCGGCGAGCTCGCGTACGCGTGCGTTCGCGGCGACGCCACCCCCCAGCACGAGGCGCGGCACGTCGCTGTCAACGCAGGCCGCGATCGCCTTGCGCGTGAGCACGTCGGCCACCGCCTCGCGAAAGCTGGCCGCGAGGTCGGCGACCGGCAGCGCCTCGCCGGCGTCGCCGAAGGCTTCGACCTGGCGCGCGACCGCGGTCTTGAGGCCGGAGAACGAGAAGTCGTAGCGATGCTTCGCAAGGTCTTTCGGCAGGGAAAGGCCGCGCGGGAATCGGAACGCGCCGGGGTCGCCCTCGGCGGCGGCCGCGTCGATCGCGGGCCCGCCCGGATAGCCGAGTCCGAGGAGACGCGCGACCTTGTCGAACGCCTCGCCGGCCGCGTCGTCGATGGTCTCGCCGAGCAGCGAGACATCGTCCACGAGGTCGCGCACGAGGATGAGCGACGTGTGCCCGCCTGACACGAGCAGGCCGATGCAGGGGGCCTCGAGCGGTCGGCGGCCGCTCGTGAGCAGCTCGGCCGCGATGTGCCCGACGAGGTGGTTGACGCCATAGAGCGGCAGACCGGTCGCCTCGGCCAGGCCCTTGGCGGCCCCGACGCCGACCATGAGCGCGCCGGCGAGGCCGGGCCCCGCCGTGACCGCGATCGCGTCGATGTCGTCGAGGGTCAGGCGCGCCTCGTCGAGCGCTGAGCGCAGCGTGGGTACGAACGCATCGACGTGCGCGCGCGCCGCCACCTCGGGCACGACGCCGCCGAAGATCGCGTGCTCGTCCATCGACGAGGCGACAGCGTTCGCGAGCAGCGTCCGCCCGCGCACGATACCGACACCGGTTTCGTCGCAGGAGGTCTCGATGCCGAGCACCGTGGCCTCGCGCGCCGCGCCGCCGGCCTCGGAGGCGCCCGCGGTCGCCGGTACGCCGGCAGGATCGGCGTCCCCGGCATCCGACCGCTCCCCCAGCACCTCGCGCGGATCGACCGCCGATCGCTCCGCCGTTGCCCGGGCGGTCGCCGCGACCGCCCGCGCGTCGCCCCGCATGACGACCGCCGCGACGCCTTCGCCACGGTAGTAGCCGGGGCGGTAGCCGATCTCGACGAACCCGAGGCCCTCGTAGAGCCTGCGCGCCGCCTCGCTCGTCTCGCGCACCTCGAGGAACAGCAGGTGCGCTCCGCGCTCGACCGCCCACTGCGCGAGGCCCCCGAGCATGCGGGTCGCCCAACCGCCGCGACGGACCGACGGCGCGACGGCGATGGTCTGCACATCGCCCTCGCCCGACCCGCGCGCCGCCATGACGCCGGCGAAGCCGACGACTTCACCGGCGCGCTCGAGCACGACATACCGCGTGTGCTCGCTGAGCAGCTCCGCCTTCATGGAGCCGGGCGACCAGGGGTCGAGGGGGAAGCTCTCCCGGTCGAGCCGAACGATGGCGTCGAGGTCGCTCGGCTCGGCGTCGCGGATGCTCAGTCGCTCGGTCATCGCGTCACCCGCTTCGGTGCCCCCGAGGGGACGGCGTCAGGCGCGCGCAGGTAGATGAGCCGGTCCTCGTCGGGCTCCAGGCCGAGCGCGGCCCGGTCGAGCCAGGCGAGCGCGAGGTGCGCCGCCGACACCTCGGTGCCGTCGACCCGGTGCGAGACGTCGGTGAAGTGGCCGTCGACCTCGTCGGGGCTCAGCAGCACTGGCCCCTCGGCGGCGATGACCCAGCCGGCCGGGTAGATGGAGCACGCGAGCTCGCGCCGCCGAGCATCGGTCGTGACGAGCAGGGTGCCCGCCGCTTCCAGGTGCTGCGAGCGCCACTCGTGCGCGATCGCGTCGTGGCTCGCGACGGGCACGACGCCGATCCCGCGGGCCGCCGCGAATGCCCGAGCGGCCGCCACCCCGACGCGCAAGCCGGTGAACGGGCCGGGCCCCATGCCTGCGACAACGGCCGTGATGTGCTGTGCGGCGAGGCCGGAGGCGTCGAGGGCGTCGCGGATCGCGCCGCCGATCGACTCGGCGTGGTGCCGACCGTCGGCGATGCGTGCCTGGCCCAGGATCCGGCCGTGCGCCGAAACCACCGCGGCGTCGGTTCCGACCGAGGTGTCGAGCGCGAGAAGCATGCCGCCGAGTTTACGCGCGAGGCTCGTCTGGTCGCGCGGCCGACCCATCGGCGGCCGCCCCGTCTCCGCGCGTGCCGCCGGTCTCCGCCTGCGCGCCGCCCCCGATGAGCGCGTCGAGCGCGGCCAGTGCCCCGCGCGTCGACCACCGCGGCCCGACCGGGGTCAAGCGGACCGTGCGCGGCACGTCGGGATCGCCTGAGGCATCCGGCACCTCGCCGCCACCGGCTGCTCCGCCGGCCGATTCCGTGGCGCGCGGCCGCTCGAGCTCGACGTCGAGCCACTCGTCGGCGATCGCGTCGACGAGGCCACGCCCCCACTCGACGACGGTCACCGAGGCGTCGAGGTCGAGGTCGAGGTCGTCGAGATCGAGGGCGTCGCGCAGGCGATACGCGTCGACGTGCACGAGCGGCGGGCCGTCCCCGAGCGAGGGATGCGTGCGCGCGAGCACGAAGGTCGGGCTCGAGACGGGTCCCCGCACGCCCAACCCCTCGCCGAGTCCACGGGTGAGGGTCGTCTTCCCCGCGCCGAGGGGCCCCGTCAGCACCACGACATCACCGGGGCCGAGGAGCGCCGCGAGCCTGCCGCCGAAGTCGGCCATGCCGTCGGCCGTAGCGATCGTGGTGACGAGACCGGCCGCCGCTCCCCGGCACGATGCCGCGGTCGTGTGCTCGCGCTCGGTCACGGCGTTCCCCCGATCACGACGCGCTCGACGCGGGGCCCGATGGCGGCGACGAAGGCCGCCGGCGACACTCCCGCCCACGCAGCGACCTCGGCCAGCGGCGGATCGGCGGCGTCGGTGCCGAACACGACGACGGGCGACCCGACCCACGCCTCGGTGTCGCCGAGGTCGACGACGACCTGGTCCATGGCCACGCGACCGACGATGGGAACGCGGTCGGACGGGCTTAGCTGACCTCGCCGAAACGGGGCTTCACCGATCACCCGCACGGAAGCCGCCCCCGCCACGCGCCGGGGCAGCGCGTCGGCGTAGCCGATCGGCACGAGGCCGAGCGCCGTGGGCGCGGCCGTGACGAACTCGTGGCCGTACGAGACGCCGGTCCCCGGCTCGACCCACTTCACGTGTACGAGCTCGCTCGTGAGGCGCAGACATCCGGATGCTCCCCCGCGAAAGCCGTAGGCGGCGCGCGCGACATCGGGAGCATCGGGGTCGTGACGGACCGCGTGCCCGCCGGCGGCTGCGCGCTCCGCGTCCGCGGCGGTACGGACAACGAGGTCGACCCCCTCGTCCGCCGCAATCGCGGCGATCGTCTCGAGGCCGATTCCGTAGGCGTCGGCGCTCACGTCGAGCGTGCGCACCCCCGCGTCCGCGAGCTCGGCGATGCTCGCCCGCAGCTGCACCGCGTCGATCGTGAGGGTGCGCCGGGGGGCGACGAGACCGCGGGTGGTTCGCCGTGGCTCGCAGGGCGCCGTCTCGAGCGTCCCCCCGGTCGCGGCGTCGCGGCGCTCGAGGCGCGGCGACAGGCGCGTGACGATCTCATAACCGATCGTGCCGGCCGCGAGCGCCCACTCATCGGCCGAGGTGGTGCGTCGCGATGCATCGGGCGCACCGAACAGGGTGATGGACCCGGCGGGCGCGATCTCCGCGTCCGCCCCCGGCACTGGCTCCACGCGGGTCGTCACGTCGCCGACCGACAGCAGTCGCCACGACCGCCCGTCACCGCCCTCCAGCCGCAGCGGCGCGGCCGCGCCGGCGTCGAGCGGCGGCAGTCCGTCGGCCGCGCCCACCTCGACGAACCAGCCCGCGGCATCGCGCGCGAGCGGTGCGACGAGGCGCAGACCAGGTCGCAGGCCGAGCCCGCTCGGTGTGTCAGGGGCATGCGGCGTCAGCCCGTACATCGAGATGCCGAGGCGCACGAGGTCGTACCTGGCCTCGGGCAGGTCGAGCCCGCCCGCGGTCGCGCCGAGGTGGTAGCGCTCGGGCTCGACACCCTGGGCGCGCGCGATCGCGCGGGCGCGCTCGAAGGCCTCGACCTGCCGCAGGTCGGCGTCGCGCGATGCACCGGAGAGGTGGCTGAAAAGGCCCGCGAACCGGGCGACGCCGGCTATCTCGAGCTCGCGGACGTGGGCGAGGATCGCACCCCAGTCGCGCTCGTTCGCCCCGTTGCGGCCGAGGCCGGTGTCGAGCTTCACCTGCACGCGCGCGGGGCGACCGGCTCGTTCGGCGACGGCGGCGAACAGCTGCAGCTGCTCGATCGACGACACCGCGACGTCGACGTCGGCCTCGATCGCGGCGAGCCAGTCGGTCGAGGGCCCGTGCAACCAGGCCAGCATCGGGGCGTCGATGCCGGCGTTTCGCAACGAGAGCGCCTCGGCGATGTCGGCGACACCGAGCGCCTCGGCGCCGCCGTCGAGCGCGGCCCGGGCGACCGCGAGTGCGCCGTGCCCGTAGCCGCCGGCTTTCACGACGGCCATGATGGGGGTCGCGACGGTGCGCTTCACCGTCGCCACGTTGTGCCGCACGGCGGCGAGGTCAACCTCGATACGAGGCACGGTCACGTCGGCTCCTCCGGGCGGTGTGGGTGGATGCTCGCGGTCAGGGAATCTGCGGCGGGGAGGGCGGGGCGACGGCGCCCTCGGCGACGACGAACGCCGTTGCGAGGCCGGCGTCGTGCGTGAGAGACAGGTGGAGCGTCGCGACGCCGAGCTGGGCGAGACGGGCCGTCGTGGCCGGGCTCAGGTCGAACTCGGGTGATCCACCGGCCTCACGCCGCACGGGGAAGTCCCGAAGGGCGAGTCCGTGCAGGCCGCCGAGGGCCTTCACGGCCGCCTCGCGGGCGGCGAACCTGGCCGCGAGCGAGGTGACGGAAAGGGCTCGCTCGTCACTCGTGAACAGCCGCTCCGCGAGCGCGGGTGCACGCTCGAGCGCCCGCACGAAACGGGCGTGGTCGACCGTATCGACGCCGATTCCGACGATCACGCGCCCGGCCTATTCGACGGTGACCGACTTCGCGAGGTTGCGGGGCTGATCGACGTCGAGCCCCTTGGCGGTCGCGAGCTCGATCGCGAACACCTGCAGCGGCACGACCGCGAGCAGGGGCTCGAAGAACGGCTCGGTCGGTGGCACGCCGATGACCTCGTCGGCGTAGGGGAGCACCGCGGCGTCGCCCGCCTCGCAGATCGCGAGCACCCGGGCGCCGCGCGCCCGGATCTCCTGGATGTTCGAGACGATCTTCGGGTGCAACGTGTCGTCGTGGCGCGGTGAGGGCACGATCACGAAAACCGGCTGGCCCGGTTCGATAAGCGCGATCGGCCCGTGCTTGAGCTCACCCGCCGCGAAGCCCTCCGCGTGGATGTAGGCGATCTCCTTGAGCTTCAGCGCGCCCTCGAGGGCGATGGGGTAGCCCACGTTGCGCCCGAGGTAGAGCACGGATCGGGTGTCGGCCATCCAGTTGGCGAGCTCCCGGATGCGCGGGCGTACGTCGAGCACGGTGCGCACCTTCTCGGGAATTGTCTGGAACTCCGTCAGCAGCTCGGCGCGACGCTCGGCGTCGAGCGTCCCGCGCACCTGCGCCGCGTAGAGGCCGAGGAGGTAGAGGGCCGTGATCTGCGCGAGGAACGCCTTCGTCGACGCGACGGCGACCTCGGGGCCCGCGTGCGTGTACACGACGGCATCGGACTCTCGCGGGATTGTGGCGCCCTGCGTATTGCAGATCGAGAGCGTCTTGGCCCCTCGCTCCTTCGCGTAGCGCACCGCCATGAGCGTGTCCATCGTCTCGCCCGACTGGCTCATCGAAACGACGAGCGTGCGCTCGGTCAGCACGGGGTTGCGGTACCGGAACTCGTGGGCGAGCTCGACGACGCTCGGGATGCGCGACCACTCCTCGATCGCGTAGACACCGACCTGGGCGGAGTAGGCGGCGGTGCCGCAGGCGACGATGACGACGCGGTCGATGCCCGTGAAGTAGTCGTCACCGAGCGCGTCGAGGTCGGGCAGCACGACCGTGTCGTGCTGCACGCGGCCGCGGAGCGTGTTGGCGACGGCTTCGGGGTCTTCGTCGATCTCTTTCGCCATGAACGACGGCCAACCGCCCTTCTCCGCTGCCGAAGCATCCCACGACACCTCGAACGGTTCGCCCTCGGCCGGGGCGCCGTCGAACGTCGTCACCTCGACGCCCTCGGGGCGCGCCACGACGACCTGCGCCTGCCCGACGGCGATGGCGTTGCGGGTGTGCTCGACGAAGGCGGCGACGTCGGAACCGAGGAACGTCTCGCCATCACCGAGTCCGATCACAAGCGGCGAGTTGAGGCGGGCGCCCACGATGACGCCGGGCTCGTCGGCGTGCACGGCCAGCAGCGTGAAGGCGCCGTCGAGACGCGAGACGACCGCACGGAAGGCGCGCTCGAGGCTGCCCGTCGCGGTGTACTCGCGGCCGATGAGCGCGGCTGCCACCTCGGTGTCGGTCTCCGACGTGAACTCGATGCCCTCCGCGATGAGCTCGCTCTTGAGCTCCGCGAAGTTCTCGATGATGCCGTTGTGAATGACGGCCAGTTTGCCGCCGTGCGAGAGGTGGGGATGCGCGTTGCCGTCGGTCGGTCCACCGTGCGTCGCCCAGCGGGTGTGTCCGATCCCCGTCGTGCCATCCGACATCGGCATGCGCTCCAGGTCGTCGCTGAGCACGGCGAGCTTGCCGGCGCGCTTGCGCGAGTGCAGCGTGCCCGCATCGTCGATCACGGCGATGCCCGCCGAGTCGTAGCCACGGTATTCGAGGCGGCGGAGGCCCCCGAGGAGGACCTCCTGGCTCGGGCGGGGCCCGACGTATCCAACGATTCCACACATGGCGTGCAGTCTACGGTTTCACCGGACGGTCTTCGTTGTCGCCCCCGGCCCGCCGCTCTCCAGCCCGTAGGCTTGGCTCCGCTGCCGAGAGAGAGCGAGGCCCCGTGCCCGGCGTCGTCGAACCCCGCCCCGCGCTCCTGCTCCGCGGCGAGGTGCTCGACCTCTCGCGGCGGGTGCTCGTCATGGCGATCGTGAACCGCACGCCCGACTCGTTCTACGACGGTGGCACCACGTTCGCGCTCGATGACGCCGTTGGTGCCGCCCTCGCGGCGGAGCGCGCGGGCGCCGACCTCGTCGACATCGGGGGGCAGCCGTTCGCGGCCGGCGACGAGCTCTCGGTTGCCGACGAGATCGAGCGGGTCGTGCCGGTCATCGAGGCGATCCGGCGCCGTTCGCAGCTTCCCGTCTCGGCCGAGACGTACCGGCCCGAGGTCGCGGCCGCCTGCCTCGACGCGGGCGCGGATGTCATCAACGACACGAGCGGCCTGCGCGACCGCCGACTGGCCGATATCGCGGCCGATCGCGGTGCGAGCCTCATCATCACGCACAGCCTGGCAACGCCCCGAACGGCGTTCCCGCATCCCACCTACGCCGACGTCGCGGGAGAGGTGCGCGATTTCCTCGCCGACCGCGCGGCCGCCGCGCTCGAGCACGGCCTCACGCGGGAACAGATCGTCGTCGACCCGGGCCACGACCTCAACAAGACGACCCTGCACACGCTCGAACTGTCGCGTCGACTCGGCATGATCACCGCGCTCGGCTACTCCACACTGGCGGCCGTCTCGAATAAGGACTTCATCGGCGAGTCGCTCGGCCGGCCCAAGCCGGAGCGCCTCGCTGGCTCGGTCGCCGCCGCCGTCGCGTCGATCATGCTCGGCGCCCGGATCGTGCGCATGCACAACGTGCGGGAAGCCGTCGACGCGACTCGGATGACCGAGGCGATTCTCGGATACCGTGAGCCGCACCATGCCCTTCACAACGTTTGACACCGCAGCCGACGACGACGTCGTCCGCGAGCCCGGCGGCAGGCGTGCGCTCTCCGACGACGAACTGATCGAGCGCTACTCGTGGCCCCAGCATCCCTCTGCCGACGGCGTCACCATCCGCGGCAACGTCGTCACGAGCATCGACGGCAGCGCGGTCGGGCCCGACGCGCGCGCCGGCTCGATCGGCACGGCCGGCGACCGCCGTCTCTTCGAGCTGCTGCGGCGCACGAGCGACGCCGTCATGGTGGGCGCGGGAACGCTGCTCGACGAGCAGTACGTGGGCCTGCGCGTCAGCGACGACTCCGTCGCGTGGCGCGTCTCACGGGGCCTCGCGCAGCATCCCACGCTCGTCGTGGTGTCGTCAGACCTGTCGATCCCCGCTGACCACGCCGTGTTCGCGGATGCTCCCGTACGGCCGGTCCTGGTGACCAACTCGGGCGATGACGGTCGCCTCGCCGCATATGAGCCAGTGGCGACGATCGTGCGGGTCGCCGACGCCCGGTTCGACGACGACGAGCGGGAGGAGGGGCTCGCCGGCGGCAGCGGCACCGACCCAGCAGAGCTGCGCCGAGCGCTCGCGAGGCTCGGCCTGCACCGGGTGCTGTGCGAGGGCGGGCCGACCCTGTTCAGCGCGCTCCTCGACCGGGGTGCGCTCGACGAGTGGTGCATCACCCTCTCCTCGGTCGTCGTGACCGGCGCCGGCCCCCGCCCGGCGCACTCGGCGGCCGGCGCGACGCATGGCTTCGCTCGCGCGAGCATGCTCGAGGGGTGTGGCGCGCTGTTCTTCCGCTGGGAGCGCGCAACGTAGACTCAGTGACCATGTCCGTCACGGGTGCCGTCACGATCCCGAGCGGCACCACCCCGTTCGTCGATATCGCGCGATCGGATTGGGCCGAGCTCGCACCGTCGGCATCGATGACGCTGGACGACTCCGACATCGCCCGCCTGCGCGGCCTCGGCACCGCACTCGACCTCGCAGAGGTGCGCGACGTGTACGTGCCGCTCAGCCGGCTGCTCAACCTGTACGCGACCAATTCTCGCCGCCTGCACGGCCAGGTCGCCGGCTTTCTTGGCGAGCGCTCCGTGACGACGCCGTTCGTGATCGGCGTCGCCGGGTCAGTCGCCGTCGGCAAGTCGACGGTCGCGCGCCTGCTTCGCGAGCTGCTCAGCCGCTGGGAGAATCTGCCGCGGGTCGAGCTCGTCACGACCGACGGGTTCCTCCTCCCGAACGCCGAGCTCGAACGCCGCGGCATCATGCGCCGCAAGGGGTTTCCCGAGTCGTACGACCAACGGGCCCTGCTCCGCTTCATCACGCAGGTGAAGTCTGGCGTCGAGGAGGTTCGAGCGCCCTTCTACTCGCACCTGAGCTACGACATCGTGCCCGACGCCGAGATCGTCGTGAACCGCCCTGACATCCTCATCGTCGAGGGCCTCAACGTGCTGCAGCCGCCGCGCCAGGGACGTTCGCTCGCGGTGAGCGACATGTTCGACTTTTCGATCTACGTCGATGCCCGCACCGCCGACATCGAGCGCTGGTACGTGGACCGGTTCCTCACGCTGCAGCGCGGTGCATTCACCAACCCCCGCTCCTACTTCCACCGCTACATCGACCTCAGCGAGCCCGAGGCCCGCGAGCGCGCCCGCAGCATCTGGAACGAGATCAACGGCCCCAACCTGCGCGAGAACGTGCTGCCGACGCGCTCACGTGCGCGGCTCGTGCTGAAGAAGGACGCCGATCACTCCGTGCACCACGTACTGCTGCGCAAGACCTGAGCTGCGGACGCCCCGCGCCCGGCGGTCGTGGGCGGCGCTCAGCCGCTGGACTCGGCCTGTCGGCGCTCGACCTCCCGGACGACGGCGGGGAACAACGGGTGCGACGCCTCGAGCCCCGTGACCTCGGTCGTGAAGGCCGCTGCGTCGAGCGTGCGCAGCTTTTGCCGCAGGTCGATCGCCTCAGGGTCGTCGGCGACGTCGAAGCGCAGCGCAGCGCCGATCGCGCGCACGAGCGCGTCGTGGGGCAGTCCTCGCTCCGCCGCCTCCGCGGCGGGCTGCACGAAGCGCTCGTGCCGACCCAGCTTGCGCAGCGGCTGGCGACCGACGCGCGTCGGAGTGTCGGGCAGCGCAGGATTGGCGAACCTCGCGATCGTCGTCGCGACGTAGCCCGCGTGCTCCTCGGCGTCGAACCCGAACTTCTCGACGAGCAGGCCGCTCGTCTCGGCGAGCACGGCATCCAGTTCTGTGCGGATGCTCGGGCTCGCGAGCGCGTCGGCCAGCGACGACGCATTCGCAACCGCCCCGTGGTACGCGATCGTGGCGTGGCCCGTGTTGACGGTGAACAGCTTTCGCTCGATGTACGGCGTGAGGTCGTCGACGAAGTGGGCGCCGGGGATCACCGGCTCGGAGCCCCCGAACGGGGTGCGGTCGATCGACCACTCCGAGAACGGCTCGACCTCGACATCGAGCCCCTCGCCCGACTGCGCCGGGATGATGCGGTCGACCGCGGTGTTGGCGAAGACGGCGCGTGACGCCAGACCGGCGGCCCCGTCCAGCACGTGGGCGGCGAGCGTGTCGGTGGCCCCGATCGCGTTCTCGCAGGCCATGACGCTCAGCCGGCCGGCGCCGTCGGGGCGCGAGCGCAGGCCTTCCCTGATGACGGGCGCGATGTGGCGCAGGATGCCGGGGCCGACCGCACAGGTGACCACGTCGGCCGCCGCGACGGCCCGCACGGCGGCGGCCTCGTCGGCCTTCGAGTCGATGCCGTCGATCCCGTCCACCGTGTGCGTTCGCGGCCGCTCGCCAACCTCATGCACCTGGTACGACTCCGCCGCGCGCAGTGCGCCGATGAGCTCGCCGTTCGTGTCGATGAACGTGACACGGTAGCCGGCCTGGTGCAGCACGAGTCCGATGAACCCCCGCCCGATGTTGCCGGCGCCGAAGTGCACGGCGCGAAGCGCGCTCCCGCCGCTCACCGCCGCTCCTGCCGCATCCGCCGTTCCGACCACGCCGTCCCCGCTTTCGTGTCCGCTCGTCATGCTCTCAGTCTCGCTCGTTGACCGATTCGAGCAGTGCCAGCAGCGCGACCTCATCGGGCGCGTCAAGCAGCTCCTGCACCTTCGACTCGTCGCTGAAGATGATCGCGATCCTCTGCAGGATCGCGAGGTGCCCGCCATCCTTCCCGGCGATGCCCACGACGAAGCGCACCTCGTCACCGGCCCAGTCGATCGGCTGGTCGTATCGCACGAAGCTCAACGCCGACGCGTGGATGCTGTCCTTCGCCTCGTTCGTGCCGTGCGGGATCGCGAGCAGGTTGCCCATGTAGGTGGAGACGCTCGCCTCGCGATCGCGCATCGCCTGCTCGTACGACGGGTCGACGGCACCGGCCTCGATGAGGAACTGAGCCGCCTCGCCGATGGCGTCGTCCATGCTGGCCGCCACGCCGTCGGCCCGGATCCGGTCGGGCGTGAGGATCGGTCCGCCGGCGGTGGCCTGCGACGGGCCGGCAGCGCCCGGCTCCACGGCAGCCCGGGCCTCCGCGGCCGCCTCGGGCTCCGCGGCCACTGGCACGGGGACCGCGCTCCTGCCTGACTCCGCGTCCTGGCCCGACTCCGCGTCTTGGCCGGACTCCGCGTCAAGGCCGGGCTCCGCTCCCCCGCCCTCGCGCCGGCGCCGTACGATCTCGACGACCTCGTCGTACACCGGGGCCGACATGAAGTTGTCGACCGAGACGTGAACGGGGCTGGAGGCCCGCTGGCGGGCCCTGTCGGTGAGGTCCTTGTGCGTGAAGACGATGTCGGGGGTCTCGTCGAGGTTCGCGATCGCGACGTTCGTCACGTCGATGTCGCCGAGCCCCGCCTTCCGGAACTTCGTGCGCAGCACGTTGGCGCCCATCGCGCTCGAACCCATGCCGGCATCACAGGCGAAGATCACGCTGCTGACGTCGCGGGAGCCGATGACCTCCTCGAGCGAGCCGCCGTCCGTGGCCACGTCGACGGCCCCGGCTCCCGCCGCGCCGCCCGCGAGCCCCGACAGCGCCTCCGACCTGCGGCCCTTGTTCGACTCGGTCTTCGCGATCGCCGCCGACAGCGCGTCGCCGTTCTCGGCTGCCAAGTCGGCCTTGCGCGTCGCCCGGAGGATGAGCGCGGCCACGGCGAATGTGACGGCGGCCGAGAGGACGACTGAGAGGATCACGCCGACGTACGAGTCGGAGGCGGTCTGAGCCAACACCGAGATGATCGAACCGGGTGCAGCCGGGGCGCGGAGGCCGGAGTCGAAGAGCATGTTCGTCGTGACCCCGGTGGCGCCGCCGAGGATCACCGCGATGAGCAGCGCGGGCTTCATGAGCACGTACGGGAAGTAGATCTCGTGGATGCCGCCGAAGAAGTGGATGATCGCGGCGCCTGGCGCCGTAGCCCGCGCCGCGCCGACGCCGAACACCGTAAAGGCCACGAGGATGCCGAGGCCCGGGCCCGGGTTCGCCTCGATGAGGAACAGGATCGACTTGCCCTGATCGGCGGCCATCTGCGTGCCGAGCGGCGTGAGCACGCCGTGGTTGATGGCATTGTTGAGGAAGAACACCTTCGCGGGTTCGACGAGGATGCTCACGAGCGGCAGCAGCCCCGTGTTGATGAGCCATTCGACCGCGGTGCCGAGCACGTCCATGAGCCAGTTCACGGCGGGTGCGAGAAGGAAGAAGCCCGCGACGGCGAGCCCGAAGCCGGCGATGCCCGCCGAGAACATGTTGACGAGCATCTCGAAGCCCGCGCGGATCTTGCCGTCCCAGAGCTTGTCGAGCTGCTTCATGATCCAGGCCGCGAGCGGGCCCATGATCATGGCGCCGATGAACATGTGCACCTGGCCGAGCTCGTCCTCGCCCGCAGGCAATGTCGCGTTGAACTGGTCGACGAGGAAGTCGGAGCCGGCGATGACGCCCATCGTGGCGATCGTGCCGACGACGCCGCCACGGACGCCGTGCACCATCCGCCCGCCCGTGTTGGCGATGAGCAGCGGGAGCAAGTAATGGATGGTCGGGTCGACGAGGGTCGCGAGCCCCTCGTTCGGCGTCCAGCCTTCCGGGATGAAGAAGGCCGTGATGATGCCCCACGCGATGAGCGCGGGGATGTTCGGCATGATCATCCCGCTGAGGAACGTACCGAACTTCTGGACGGCGACGCGCGCGCCGCTCCTCGGCTCTCTGGTCGCGGCGTCTGTGGTCACGGTCATGAGTCCTCCCGGTGCCGGGGCCGCGTGGTGGGGCGGCGGTCACGGACTGGACGTCGTCGTGCGTGACCGGGAGCGAACACCGTCGGCCGATGCGGAAGCCACCATGGCTTCATGGCATCAGCGTAGGCCCACGACGACGGTCGTGAACAGACCGCACTCTTCATCGTTGCGACGCGGGCGACGCGCTCGCGCGTCCGGCCCTCTACAGTGCGAGCCGCTCCCGCACGACGCCCGCGAGGTGCTCGGCATAGTCCTGCGCCAGCAGCTCGTCCGGGGCCTCGACCATGACGCGCACGACCGGCTCGGTTCCGCTCGGCCGCAGCAGAACCCGCCCGCGCTCGCCGAGCTTCCCCTCGACGTCGGCAACGGCGCGCTGCACGGCCTCGTCTTCCTTGCAGTCGTCTTTGCGCACGCCGCGCACGTTCACGAGCACCTGCGGATACACGCGCATGACCGTGGCGAGCTCGTGCAGCGGCTTTCCGGTCGCCGCGACGACCGAGGCCAGGTGCAGCCCGGTAAGGATGCCGTCGCCGGTGGTGCCGTGGCTCGTCATGATCACGTGGCCCGACTGCTCGCCGCCGAGGGCGAGGCCCCGCGTGTTGAGCTCTGCCAGCACGTACCGGTCGCCGACCGCGGTCTCGATCATCGAGATGCCGGCCTTGCGCATCGCGAGCTTCAGCCCCAGGTTGGACATGACCGTTGCGACGAGCTTGTTGTCGGTGAGCTGGCCGCGCCGCTGCATCGACAGCGCGAGGATCGCCATGATCTGGTCCCCGTCGACGGTCTGGCCGTTCGCGTCGACCGCGAGGCAGCGATCGGCATCGCCGTCATGGGCGATGCCGAGGTCGGCGCCTTCCGCCACGACGACGCTTCGGAGATGGTCGAGGTGGGTCGACCCGACGCCATCGTTGATGTTCAAGCCGTCGGGCGCGTTGCCGATGACCGTCACGCGAGCACCGGCATCCGTGAACACCTGGGGCGAGACACCGGCCGCCGCGCCGTGCGCGCAGTCGAGCACGATGCTGAGCCCCTCGAGCGGCGCTTTGCCGTCGGGGCGCTGCTGCAGGGTCTGGAGCAGGTGCAGCGCGTAGCGGTCCTCCGCGTCGGCGAACCGGGTGATGCGCCCGACGCATGAGCCGGTCGGACGCAGCATCTCACCGTCGAGCTCGGCGGTGATCTCGTCCTCGAGCTCGTCGCGCAGCTTGTGGCCGCCGCGCGCGAAGAACTTGATGCCGTTGTCCGGGGCCGCGTTGTGCGACGCCGAGATCATCACCCCGAAGTCGGCCTGGATGTCGGCCGTCAGGAAGGCCGCGGCGGGCGTGGGGATGACGCCAGCGTCGAGCACGTCGACGCCGGACGACGCCAGCCCCGCGGCCACCGCGGCGCTGAGGAACTCGCCGGAGACACGTGGATCGCGAGCGAGAACGGCTCGAGGCCGCAGCTTGCGCTCGCGCGTATCGCGCGCGAGCACTATCGCTGCGGCCTGAGCAAGACTCACCGCGAGCTCTACGCTGAGAAGCCCGTTGGCGAGACCTCGAACACCGTCCGTTCCGAACAGTCGAGCCATGCTGACCGGTTCCCCGATTAGCGCTTCGAGTACTGAGGTGCCTTGCGGGCCTTCTTGAGACCAGCCTTCTTGCGCTCCTTCACGCGGGCGTCGCGCGACAGGAACCCGGCCTTCTTGAGCTCGGGGCGGTTGTGCTCGCGGTCGATCTGATTGAGCGCACGCGCGATGCCGAGGCGCAGCGCGCCGGCCTGGCCCGAAGGGCCACCACCGTGGATCAGCGCGATGACGTCGTACGCGTCACCGAGCTCGAGGACCGTGAACGGGTCGTTGATGAGCTGCTGGTGCAGCTTGTTGGGGAAGTACTCCTCGAGCGTGCGGCCGTTCACCGTGTAGGTGCCGGTGCCGGGCACGAGGCGAACGCGCGCGATTGCCTGCTTGCGCCGGCCGACGGCCGCGCCGGGAACGTTGAGCGCGGGCCGAGGGGTCTCGGTCTCGCCCTGTTCGGCGGCACCCGCGGGCGTCGCAGTGGAGTAGCTCGTAAGCTGCTCGTCGGTCTCAGTGGTCTGGGTTTCTGCCATGTCGATGCTCCTTCGTCGCTGCCGCTACTGGGCGACCTGGTCGAAGACGTAGGCCTTGGGCTGCTGCGCGGCGTGCGGATGCTCGGCGCCGGCGTACACCTTCAGCTTCTTGAACTGGGCGCGGCCGAGCGAGTTCTTCGGCAGCATGCCGCGGATCGCCTTTTCGACGGCGCGGGTGGGGTGCTTCTCGAGCATTTCGGAGTAGTTCTCCGAGCGCAGACCGCCCGGATACCCCGAGTGACGGTAAGCGAGCTTCTGCACGAGCTTCTGCCCCGTGAGCGCGACCTTGTCGGCGTTGACGACGATGACGAAGTCGCCCATGTCGAGGTGCTGCGCGAACGTGGGCTTGTGCTTGCCTCGCAGGATGGCGGCGGCGTGGGTGGCCAGGCGGCCGAGCACGACGTCGGTGGCGTCGATGACGACCCAGTCGCGCGTGATCTCGCCCTTGGGCGTGTAGGTACGCATGCGTGTACTGCTTTCGATCGGAGTGAGAGGTTCGTGAATCCCGCTCGGTCGCACGATTCGTTCCAACGTGTCGAGGTCGGAATCGCGCAGTCGAGGGCTCAACTTCGCGGTCGCACGCACGGATGCATGCAGACAACCCCGCGAGTCTAGCTCAGCCGCCCACGACGCGCAACGCCGGGCGTTTTGCGCGCGTCGCCTCCTGTCGCGCCGCGAGATCCGGGTCATCGGGATAGCCCACCGCAGTCAGCGTGAGACCCCGGGCGGGCAGGACCGCGAAGGCGTTCGATCGCTCGCTGACCTCCAGCAACTCAGACACGCGGTCGACCGCGAGCCTGCCCTGCCCGACTGCCGCGCACATCCCGACGAGCGAGCGCACCATCGAGTGACAGAACGCGTCGGCCTGGACGTCGGCAATGAACGTTCCGCGCTCGCTGCGCCGCCACTCGAACCGCTGCAGGGTGCGCACGGTGGTCGCTCCCGCGCGGGGGCGGCAGAAGCCCGCGAAGTCGTGGAGCCCGACGAGCATGCGTGCCGCCTCGTTCATGCGGTCGACGTCGAGGTGCCCGCGGACCAACGCGGTGCGGTGGCGCTCCAGGGGGTTCGGCGGCGTCGCGAGGTCGGCGAGGCGGTATTCGTAACGCCGCCAGGTCGCCGAGAACCGCGCATCGAAGCCGGCCGGAGCGATCGCGGCCTTCGTCACTACGACATCCGCGTCATTGCCGATGATGCCGGCCATACGTCGCACGAACGCGTCCGGAGGCTCGGTCTTCGCCGCGCGCCTCGTGGTCGCAGCCCACTGATCGGCGCGCAGGTCGAGGTGCGCGACCTGGCCGAGCGCGTGCACGCCCGCGTCAGTGCGGCCCGCCACCGTGAGCAGGGCGCCGTCCTCCGGCAGATCGCGATACAGGATGCGCAAGGCGTCTTCGAGCGTTCCCTGCACCGTCCGCAAGCCCGGTTGCACCGCCCAACCGCTGAACGCCGTGCCGTCGTAGGCGATGTCGAGTCGGATGCGAACCGGCGAATCCATGCGGCCATCTTCCTCTCGTTCGCGTTCGGTGTCGCACCGTGATGTCCCAGTGTGGACACATCGCCATCGCACGCGGAAGGGGCCCGCACGAATGCGAGCCCCTTCACGGCGTTGTCGACCGGTCGGGTCTACTTGTCCTCGGCCTCGGCGTCGGCTTCGGCGTCCTCAGCCTCGTCGTCCTCGGCGGCGTCGGCCTCGTCCTCTGCGCTCTCAGCCGACTCGGCGCTCTCAGCCGACTCTGCGCTCTCAGCCGAATCGGCACTCTCAGCCGATTCCGCGCTCTCGGCAGACTCGGCGCTCTCGAGGTCCTCGTCCTCGTCTTCCGCGGTGGCGGGAGCCGGGACGGACGACTTCGGCGCGACCGGTTCGAGCACGAGCTCGATCACGGCCATCGGCGCGTTGTCGCCCTTGCGGAAGCCAGTCTTGACGATACGGGTGTACCCGCCCTCGCGGCCTTCCATGAGCGGCGCGATCTCGGTGAAGAGCTCGTGCACGATGCCCTTGTCGCCGATCTGCTGCAGCACGCGACGGCGAGCGTGCAGGTCGCCGCGCTTCGCGAACGTGATGAAGCGCTCGGCGAGCGGCTGCACGCGCTTCGCCTTTGTCTCGGTGGTCTGGATCCGCTTGTGCTCGAAGAGCTGAGCAGCGAGGTTCGCGAGGATCTTCCGCTGGTGGGCGGGGCTGCCACCGATGCGGGGTCCCTTGGTGGGCTGAGGCATGACTACTGTTCTCTCTCGGGTGGATTCGGGCTGCGCGGCCCGGGTTTAGATGTACTCGCCGCTATCGTCGCCGGCGCCGTAGAAGTGCGCGCCCTCGAACCCGGGCACGCTGTCCTTCAGCGACAGGCCCATTTCGGTGAGCTTGTCCCGCACCTCGTCGACCGACTTCTGGCCGAAGTTGCGGATGTTCATGAGCTGCGTCTCGCTCAGCGCGACCAGCTCGGCCACCGTGTCGATGCCCTCGCGCTTGAGGCAGTTGTACGAGCGAACCGACAGGTCGAGATCCTCGATCGGCATCGCGAGCTCGGTCGAGTCGCCGGTTTCGATCGGGGTCGGGCCGAGCTCGATGCCCTCCGACTCCTCGTTCAGCTCGCGCGCGAGGCTGAAGAGCTCGACGAGCGTGCGGCCCGCCGAGGCGATGGCATCGCGGGGCGAGATGGCCGGCTTCGTCTCGACGTCGACCACGAGGCGGTCGAAGTCGGTGCGCTCACCGGCACGCGTGGCCTCGACGCGGTACGTGACCTTCAGCACGGGCGAGTAGATCGAGTCGACCGGAATCTGCCCGGCCTCCGAGTACTCGTTCCGGTTCTGCACGGCAGAGACGTAGCCCCGGCCGCGCTCGATCGTGAGCTCGAGCTCGAACTTCGCATCTTCACCGAGCGTGGCGATCACGAGTTCCGGGTTGTGCACCTCGACGCCGGCGGGCACCGAGATGTCGGCGGCCGTGGCCTCGCCCGCGCCCGTCTTGCGCAGGTACGCCGTGATCGGCTCGTCGTGCTCCGACGAGACAACCAGCTGCTTGATAGCCAGGATGATCTCGGTCACGTCCTCCTTGATCTCGGGGATCGTGGAGAACTCGTGCAGCACGCCGTCAACGCGGATCGACGTGACTGCGGCACCGGGGATCGAGCTCAGGAGGGTACGGCGAAGCGAGTTGCCGAGGGTGTAGCCGAAGCCGGGCTCGAGGGGCTCGATGATGAATCGCGAGCGATTCTCTGCGATGTTCTCTTCGGTGAGGGTGGGGCGCTGTGCGATAAGCACGATTGGTTCCTTTCGGCGAGTCGTCCGCTATATGACGATTCACGAGGGCGCGGTGCGGGAGACGAGGCGCGGCGGGGCAGAGGACGACGGGAGGTCCGGGAACCACCGCAGGGCTCCCCCGAAAGGAAGCCCGTGGTGGAAGGTGTTAGACGCGGCGGCGCTTCGGCGGACGGCAGCCGTTGTGCGCCTGCGGCGTCACGTCATTGATCGAACCGACCTCGAGGCCGGTGGCCTGCAGCGACCGGATGGCGGTCTCTCGGCCCGAACCAGGACCCTTCACGAAAACGTCCACCTTCTTCATGCCGTGCTCCTGCGCCTGGCGCGCGGCCGACTCGGCGGCGAGCTGCGCGGCGAACGGCGTCGACTTGCGCGAGCCCTTGAACCCGACCCCGCCCGAGGAGGCCCAGGTCACGACGGCACCAGTCGGGTCGGTGATCGAGATGATCGTGTTGTTGAACGTCGACTTGATGTGGGCCTGGCCCACGGCGATGTTCTTCTTGTCCTTGCGGCGCGGCTTGCGTGCGGCCGACTTTGGGGTAGCCAATGTGTTCTCCTACAGATCGTTCGGCGATGCGCAGCCCGTCGGCTAGCGCGCCTTCTTCTTGCCGGCGACGGTACGCTTCGGACCCTTGCGGGTGCGGGCGTTCGTCTTGGTGCGCTGACCGCGGACGGGAAGGCCGCGACGGTGGCGCAGGCCCTCGTAGCTACCGATCTCGACCTTGCGGCGGATGTCGGCGGCGACCTCACGGCGGAGGTCACCCTCGACCTTGAAGCTGCCCTCGATGTAGTCACGGAGGGCGACGAGCTGCTCGTCGCTGAGGTCCTTCACGCGGGTGTTGCCGTTGATCTCGGTGTCGGCGAGGGTCTTGAGCGCGCGCGTACGGCCGACGCCGTAGATGTAGGTGAGTGCGATCTCCACGCGCTTTTCGCGCGGGAGGTCGACGCCTGCGAGACGTGCCATGGGATATCTCCTGGTGGTGCGGGGTGTGGGGCAGCGTCTGGGCCTCGGCCCCGGTCCGAGGGTGTCCCCGCCACGTGACGCGGCATCCGTGAATCCCTTCGATGGATGCTGCGGCCGGCGGTTCTCGACGCTGCTGTTCGATATTGAGTTGTCCCGTGCCGCCAGCGACAGACGCGGCGGCGCGGGGTGCGGGCGGACCCGCTGCGAGCTAACCCTGGCGCTGCTTGTGGCGCGGGTTCTCGCAAATGACCATGACGCGGCCGTGGCGACGAATCACCTTGCACTTGTCACAGATTTTCTTGACGCTGGGCTTGACCTTCATCGTCGTGGATTCCTTTTGATCGCTGGCCTCGTGCCAGGCATCGCCTGGCCGTTCCTTACAGCGAGCGGTTACTTGTAGCGGTAAACGATGCGGCCGCGGGTCAGGTCGTACGGGCTCAGCTCGACGATCACGCGGTCCTCCGGGAGGATGCGGATGTAGTGCTGTCGCATCTTGCCCGAGATGTGGGCAAGAACCTTGTGTCCGTTGGAGAGCTCGACACGGAACATCGCGTTTGGCAATGCTTCGATGACCGAGCCCTCGATCTCGATGACGCCGTCCTTTTTCGCCATAGCCTCACTGTCGCTTGCTACTGAACCGCACGCTGGTCGTGCGGATGAGAGCGGTGGGGCTGGGCACGCAAAGAAGCGCGCACGAAGCGCACACCGACTGTCAACTTTAGACCGCAGATGGGATTCAGGCAAGACGGCGTGTCGAGTTGATGCGGGCGCCTCAGCCGGCCGGGCGCACCGGACCTCACCTCACCGCACCTCACCAGCCGACGAAGCACACCGCTACCGCAGCGGACCGCACCGCCGACGAGCACACCGCTACCGCACCGGACATCCACGACCCGAGGTCCGGTAGCGAATGTCCGATCGGGGAGCGATTCCCTCGCAGCCGCCAGTCTGTGCACTCGCCGGCGACGTTTCGGCCTCAGCCGGCCGGACGCGTCGGCACGATGCCGTGCGGCGCGAGGCCGGCCGCTCCCCCATCCGGCGCCGTCGACGCCCACACACCGCCTGCGTGCACGAGCACCGTGTGCTCCCAGTGCGCGGCGAGCGAACCGTCGGCCGTTCGCACCGTCCATCCGTCGTCGTCGATCGTCACCTCGCTGCCGCCCGCCGTGATCATCGGCTCGACGCACACCGCCAGCCCCGGCTTGATCACCGGCCCCCGGGAGCGGGTCGCGATGTTGAACAGTGTCGGTTCCTCGTGCATGCTGCGGCCGATGCCGTGGCCCGTGTAGTCCTCGAGGATGCCGTAGTCGCCTTCCGCGTTGATCGCCGCCTCGATGTCGGCGCCGACCTCCCCGAGGTGGCGCCTCCTCGCGAGGCTTGCGATCCCCGCCCACATGGCGATGCGGCAGGCCTCGCTCATGCGCCGCGCGATCGCCGTTCCGGCCGGCTCGTCGCCGACATCACCCGGGACGATGAGCGTGCGCGCGCTGTCGCCGTTCCAGCCGTCGAGCAGCGCGCCGCAGTCGACCGAGACGACATCGCCCGCCCGCAGCGGCCTGTCGTTCGGGATGCCGTGCACGACCGCGTCGCCCACCGACGCGCAGATGGTGTGCCGATAGCCGGGCACGAGCGCGAAGTTGGGCTCGCCACCCCCTTCACGGATCGTACGCTCGGCGACGGCGTCGAGCTCGAGCGTCGTGACGCCGGGGCGGATCGCGGCCTCGACGGCGTCCAGCGCCGTGCACGTGAGCTCCCCGGCCGGCAACATCGCGGCGATCTCAGCCGCCCGCTTGTAGATGGATCGGCGCATCCCACCAGCCTAGAACGAGGAGCGCCGCCACCGGCTCACACGAAGGCGCGGCGCCAGACGTTGGCGTCGGCGAGGTCGAGCAACTCGTCCCCAAGCCCCGACATGACCGCGCGAAGCGCCGAGCGCCCTGCGCATGGCGTTCGCCATCGAGCCGTGGTTGAACGAGCGGATGACGCGCCGTCCCCGCGTCGCCCGTACCTACCTGACCGCCCAGACGACGGGCGATCCGACGTCGACCGTGGACTCCGCGTCGCTACTCGCGAGCGCTCAGAGAGCCGGACTCAGGGAGCGGTGCTGCCCGCACCGACCGAGGTCATGAGAACGCCGTGGCGACCTCGTCGATACCGGCGTCGTCGTAGTCTCGCGACTCGGCCGTTACGAGCCGATTGCCGTTCGACGCAAGTTTCACGACGATCTGGTCACCGTCCTTGACGGCGATGACCCAGATGCTCTCGCCGCCCCCGAACACGCGGTCCTCGACCTCGCAGCCGGCGGCGGCGAGCGCGGCGTGGGCCTCGGCGGCCTGTGCCATGACACGGTCGGCGCCGGGCTCGCACCGGCACGAGCGCGAGAGGGAGAAGTGGTAACCGCGGCCGCTCGGGTCGGCCCGCGGCGCGGCCGTTCCCCCATGCGCACCGGCGAGCCACGCCTCAGCGCCGAGCGCCGCCTGCGCCGCCTCGGCGAGCACCTCGAGCGCCCTCGCGCGACCGTGCAGCGTCTCGCGATCGATCACGTTGCCCACCCTCCGCATCCGGATGCCGTGCGTGCGTCTCGGCCGCGCGCGGCGACGGTCATCGGCCCGGGTCGACGGCGCCGTACTGGCCGGTCAAGATCTGGCCGATGTTGTAGAGGCTATTAGATCCGGGCCCCAGGTAGCCGACGTCGCTGCCGCTGCTGCCGTGCCCGTGTCCGGTCGTGCCGGGGCGACCGTCGGCGGCGTCCGCCGAGAACTCGGTGAACCCGTGGTCGCGAGGGTCGAGGCGACCGGAGACGAAGCGGCCGATATCGGCCGTGTGATCGGGCGACGCCTCGGTGACGTAGACCTCGGTCGAGCCGAAGTCGGAGCGCGAGATCTCCTTGCCTCCCGGCCACCAGCCGTTCGTGTCCCGCGCCTCGACGAAGCCCGCCGATCCCATCGAGACGAAGCGGTCGACGCCGTGCTGCGAGCCATCGGAGAGCGCGAGGCCGGCGGCGGTCGAGCCGTACGAGTGCCCGACCACGCCGAGGTCGACCGTGTCATCGGGGCGGGCGGCAGTGAACCCGTCGAGCGTTGCGCTGAGTCGCTCAGCGCCCGCGACGGCGAGGCCGTCGGACCGCACCGAGAGCATGCCGCCCGAGTCGTAGCCCATCCACGCCACGGTCGCGACGTCGCGCACGTCGCCCGTCCCCGCGAGCGCGATCTGGTCGCGAAGGTTCATCGCCGACTCCACCTGGGCCGGCAGTTGCCCCTCGACCGAGTTGTTGATGCCGTGCACGAGGTAGGTGACGTTCCCGGCCGCGTCAAGATCGCCGACGCCGACGGCCGCGTACACCCTGCCTCGATCGGTGAGGTCGAGGTGCGGCAGTGTCGCGTCCGGAGTGGTGTCGAGGACGCGGCGCACCTGCTCGAGGCCGTCGAGCTGACCGCCACCATGCTCGCGAGCGGACTGCAGCGCCTCGTCGAGACGCTCCTGGTTGGCGAGATCGCGCGCCCAGTACGGGGCGCCTTCGAGCGGGCCGAGCAGGTCCGGCCTCGTGAACGCGAGGCGCTCGAGCGCCTGGTCGCTCACGCCGTCGAGAAAGTTGGCGACGGCGTCGGGATCTCCCGCGATCCGCTGCAGGTGGTCGACGTCGATGCTCTCGCTCGGCACAGGCCCCTCCGTGCCCGGCGCGGCGGCCGAGTCGCCGTGGCCGTCGATCGGGAGCGCGGTGCCCGGCCCACGCGCCGAGCTGGCCTCGTCTTGGGCTGCGGCCTGGCGCACGAGCTCTGCGTCGCGATCGCGCAGCAGGGCGCCGAGGTGGTCAAGGCCGGCTCGCACGGCTTCGACGGGGCCCGAGCGGAAGTCGTCGGCGTCGCGGCCGACCCATTCGACCCGCGCGACCTGCCCAGTGGTGAGTAGGCTCGCCCGCTCGACGGCGTCGGCGGTGATGCCGAATCGGCGTGCGACCCGGCGCAGACCGTCGGTCTCGGCCCCGTGCATCCCCGCCATGATCACGCCCTCCACGCCGGTCGTGTCACACCCGAACGCCGCTGCCTCACAGTGGCGAGGCTAGCCAACCCGGCGGGCGCGCCGACATGGGGAGTCATGCCCATCCCGGCGCGCCGCGGGGCCGGCGGAATCTCAGCCGCGCGTGCGCCGGACGAGCTTCTTGTTGGCGAACTCGTCGATGCCGAATCGGCCGAGCTCACGGCCGATGCCCGACATCTTCACGCCGCCGAACGGCAGGTCCGGCGCGGTGCCGCCTGTGCCGTTGATGGCGATCATGCCGGCATCGAGGCGGTCTGCGACATCGTCGGCGAGCTGCTCGTCGCCCGTGAACACGGCAGCGCCGAGGCCGAAGGGCGAATCATTGGCGAGCTCGACTGCGGCGTCGACGTCGGGGACGCGGTAGACGGTGGCGACCGGCCCGAACGCTTCCTCGCGGTAGAGGCGCATGTCGGGCGTGATGTCGGTGACGACCGTGGGCTGCATCCACGAGCCCTCACGGTCGTAGCGCTCCCCGCCGGCTCGGATGGTCGCCCCCTTCTCACGCGCGTCGTCGATGAGCTCGAGGAGATCGCTGACGGCGCGCTCCGAAGAGAGCGGGCCGAAGCGCGTGTTCGCGTCGATGGGGTCACCCGGCTCGACGCGCTGGAACTTCGCCGTGACCTTCTCGACGAACTCGTCGTAGAGCTCGTCGACCACGATGAAGCGCTTCGGCGAGTTGCAGGCCTGACCGGCGTTCGACAGGCGGCCGGCGACCGACTGCGACACGACCCCGTCGAGGTTGTCGGTGTCAAGCACGAGCAGGGGGTCGGAGCCGCCGAGCTCGAGAACGGCCTTCTTCAGGTGGCGGCCCGCGATCTCGCCGACGGAGCGGCCGGCGCGCTCCGAGCCCGTGAGCGAGACGCCTTGCACGCGCGGATCGGCGATGATGTCTGCCACCTGCGGAACCGAGGCGAAGATGTTGATGTAGGCGTCGGCCGGCAGGCCCGCGTCACGGAAGATCCCCTCGATGGCCAGCGCCGACTCGGGGCAGTTCGGGGCGTGCTTGAGGAGGATCGTGTTGCCGAGCGCCAGGTTCGGTGCCGCGAAGCGCGCGACCTGGTAGTAGGGGTAGTTCCACGGCATGATGCCGAGCAGCGCGCCGAGCGGCGCCGTTCGCACGACGGCCGAGCCGCCCGACGCCACCGAGAGCTCCTCGTCCTTCAGGAACTCGGCGGCGTTGTCGGCGTAGTAGGTGTAGATGTCGGCCGAAAGGGCGATCTCGCCGAGTCCCTGCCGCACGGGCTTGCCCATCTCGCGAGCGATGATCTCGGCGAGCCGGTCCGCACGGTCGCGGTAGAGCTCGCCGACCCGTGCGAGCGCGGCGACACGCTCGTCGAGGGGCGTGGTCCGCCACGATCGGTAGGCCGAGTCGGCGCGCCCGATGGCGTCGATGATCTGCTCGTCGGTGAACGCGTCGTAGGTGGCTTCGGTCTGCCCCGTCGCGGGGTTGCGGAGCTGGTACTCACTCATGGCGAAAGGGTATCGGTGGGCACGGACGCAGGCCATGGCGACGGCGGCGTCCGTGCCATGACTGTGCAGCGGTCGCGATCGAGCCGGGGCGGCGGTGCGTCCGCCTAGTCGCCGACGGCATCGATGCCGCGCTTGACGATCGACGGGTCGGGCAGGCCGACGATCTCGTCGTCCTTGTCGTCGTAATCGACCGTTGAGAGGAAGTGGCGCATGGCGTTCAGGCGTGCGCGCTTCTTGTCATTGCTCTTCACGGTCGTCCAGGGCGCGAACTCCGTGTCGGTGCCACGGAACATGGCCTCCTTGGCGGCCGTGTAGGCGTCCCACTTGTCGAGCGACTCCAGGTCCATGGGCGACAGCTTCCATTGCCGCACCGGATCGACCTGGCGGATGATGAAGCGCGTGCGCTGCTCGGACTGGGTGACCGAGAACCAGAACTTCGTGAGGCGAATGCCCGACGACACCAGCATCCGCTCGAACAGGGGCACATCGGTCATGAACTCCCGGTACTGCGCGTCGGTGCAGAAGCCCATGACCCGCTCGACGCCGGCCCGGTTGTACCAGCTGCGGTCGAACATGACCGTCTCGCCGGCCGCGGGCAGGTGGGCGACGTAGCGCTGGAAGTACCACTGCGTCGACTCGCGCTCCGTGGGCTTCACGAGGGCGACCACCTTCGCGTGGCGCGGGTTGAGGTGCTCCATGAAGCGCTTGATCGTGCCGCCTTTCCCCGCGGCATCTCGCCCCTCGAAGATGAGCAGGTGGCGCTCGCCCGTGCGCTGCTGCCACCGTTGGAACTTCAGCAGTTCGACTTGCAGGCGGTATTTCTCAGCCTCGTAGACGTCGCGGTCGATGCGCTCGTCGAAGGGATAGTTCTCGCGCCACGTGTCGACGGCCCGGCCCGCCGGGTCGATCAGGACGGGGTCGTCGTCGTGGTCCTCGCCGACGGTGTGGCCATCGGCCTGGAGGCGATCGATGTACTCGCGGATCTGCGTCGTCACGCGGGCAACGCTATGCGCGACCGGTGAACGGTCGAGGAACGAGGGATGCTCCCCGACATCGTGGGCCTGGAAATGCATCCGTTTTCTTATCGCCTGCTCACGCGTTCACCGATGCGTCGGAGACCGACCCGCAGAATACGGTCTGCAGTGGAGCACTAGACACGGGCCTCAGGGTCACCTACCGTGAAGATGGCTCACCTATCCCCCGTGGGCTTTCGCCCCTCGGGAAACGGTGAGCAATGAAGAATGTTGGACGACAACAGGCCATGCGCGCTGTCACCGATAAGTCGGAAGCGCTCGGATCGGGCATAGCATGGCGACGATTCCGCACTCCGGCCGCTGCGGTCGGCGTGATCGGTCTGACACTTGCGACCATCAACATGTGGATGCCGAGTGCTCAGGCCGCCACCGCGATCGATCTCGGCACCGCGGAGTCGTACGTCGTTCTGGGTGGCTCGACGGTCACGAACACCGGCCCCACCGTGCTCCACGGCGACCTCGGCGTCGCGCCGGGATCGGCGATCACGGGGTTTCCGCCCGGGATCGTGGTGGGAGGGACCATCAGCGAGAACGACGCAGTCGCGCTGCAGGCGCAGGACGACCTCACCACGGCCTATAACGCTGCAGCGGGTCAAGCAAGTGACTTCGGCATCACTGCTGACCTCGGCGGGCAAACACTGGTTCCGGGGGTGTACACGGCCGACACTGCCGCCGAGCTCACGGGAGAGCTCACCCTCGATGCGCAGAACGACCCCTCCGCCGTATGGATCTTCCAGGTCGGATCCACTCTCACGACGGCGACGGACAGCTCCGTGACGCTGATCGGCGGGGCGCAGGCCTGCAACGTGTTCTGGCAGGTGGGCACCTCGGCGACGCTCGGCACGAGTACCGACTTTGTCGGGACGATCATGGCGCTGACGTCCGTCACGCTCGTCACCGGGACCACCATCGAAGGTCGAGCGCTCGCCCGCAACGGAGCGGTAACGCTTGACAGCAATGTCATCACCAATCCGGAATGTGACGACGACGACACGGATTCCGACGCGGACTCAACCGCAGATGTTGATTCCACGGCGGATGTGGATTCCACGGCAGATGTCGATTCGACCGCCGATGTGGATTCCACGGCCGACGTCGAGGGCACCCCCGATGCGGACTCAACCGCCGACGTCGAGGGCACCCCCGACACGGACTCAACCACCGACGACGAAGCCACCACCGACGCGGACTCCACCGCCGACGCCGAGGCCACCCCCGACGCGGACTCCACCGCAGACGTGGACTCCACCACCGACGACGAGGCCACCACCGACGCGGACTCCACCGCCGACGCCGAGGCCACCCCTGACGCGGACTCAACGACCGACGACGAAGCCACCACTGACGCGGACTCAACGACCGACGACGAAGCCACCACCGACGCGGACTCAACGACCGACGACGAAGCCACCACCGACGCAGACTCCACCACCGACGACGAAGCCACCACCGACGCAGACTCCACCGCAGACGTCACGGCGAACGCCAGTGCCGCCGTCGACGTGGACGCCACCACCGACGCGGAAGCTGCCGCCCGGGTGGAGGCGAACGCCGATGCGAATGCGGGGGTGGAGGCCGCCGCCAACACGAATGGGACCCCTTACAAGCCGGGCGATCTGTCCCCCACCGGCTCGGATAACTTCTGGGGAGTTCCCATCGCAGCTGCGCTGTTGCTCGCCGGAGGTGCCCTGCTGATGGCACGCCGACTGCGCTCGCGGGGCTGACCGTCCCCGAAGGTGCCCCACGCCAGGCCTGAACGTCAGACGAACGTCGACGGCTCGGTCGGCGTGGGGCAACGGTCGTCCGACGCCCGCCAGTGGTCGGGATCGGTGCTTTACCCCACGCTCACGCGGATCTCGCCGTAACCGAGGTCGCGCCTCTCACGTTGGACCGGCGCCTGACCGCGTCATCGCGATCGCTGGCAGCGCGGGCAAAAGTGACTCGAGCGGTTCTGGAACGGCTCGCGGCGCATCGGCGTCTCGCACCGCGGGCACGGCAGTCCGTCGCGTCCGTAGGCATTGAGCGAGTGCGCGAAGTACCCGGCCTGACCGTTCACGTTGACGTACTGCGCGTCGAACGAGGTGCCGCCCTCGAGCAGCGCCTGCGCGAACACATCGCGCACGTGGCCGAGCAGCTCGCGCGCCCGCCGCGCCGTGAGCGTCGCGGTCGGCCGTGCCGGGTGGATGCGCGCCCGCCACAGCGCCTCATCGGCGTAGATGTTGCCGATCCCGGCGACAAGCGTCTGGTCGAGCAGCGCCGACTTGATCGGCGACCGGCGTCGCCGGAGCCGCGCCACGAAGGCCTCGTCGTCGAACGCCGGGTCGAGCGGGTCGCGAGCGATGTGGGCGACCTGGGAGGGAAGCAGCTCGGAATGGGATGCCCCGATCGCGTCGTCCGCGCCGGCGCCCGGTCCGTGCCCAACGCCGCGTATGGGGGCTGTCGACGCACAGGCGGTCGGCACGAGGGCGTCGAGGGCGAGCGACCCGAACGTGCGCTGATCGACGAACACGATGTCGTATCGTCCCCGCGGACCGTCGAGCCGCATCCGGATCCGCGCGTGGCGATCATCACCCGCTGCGGCGTCGCGGACGAGGAGCTGGCCGCTCATCCCCAGGTGGGCGAGGAGCGCCGACGAAGGCTCGGACTCACACCGACCGCCCGGCCCGGCATGCCGAGGCACGGGCGGGCGCGAGATGGGCGCCCAGAGGAACTTGCCGCGTCGGCGCGGTTCGGCGAGCGTTGCACCCTCGAGCCGCGCGACGAAATCGGCCGCGTCGCCCGGATGCCGCGTGAGCGCGCGTTCGTCGAGCACGTCAACGCCGAGGACAACCGCTGCTGACACCACGGGGGCAAGCCCGAGGCGCACGACCTCGACCTCAGGCAGCTCGGGCACGCCTACGCGTCGGCGTCGGCGTCGGCGTCGGCGTCGGCTTCGGCTTCGGCTTCGGCGTCCGCGCCCTGCGCGGCCGCGTCCCCCGGCGCATCTCGCGCGCTCGACAGTTCGTTCCAGGCGGCGAGGGCGGCGGCCATCTCGGCCTGCCGCTTGCTGCGCCCCTCACCCTCGGCCCGAATGAGCGGCGCGGCGGCGCGGCCCGTGCCGCTGGCCGAGGCGACCGTCACCTGGGCGCGGTAGACGCGGTCGTGCTGCGGCCCCTCCCCCTCGACGCGGTAGGCGGGCGCCTCTCCGCCGAGCGTGTCGACGAGCTCCTGCAGGGCCGTCTTCGGGTCCATGGCGACGCCGAAGCGCTCGGTTTGCCCGCGCAGCGGCTCAACGAGTCGCCGGACGAGGTCGCTCGCGACCTCGTGGCCGCACGAGAGATAGGCGGCGCCGATGACGGCCTCCATCGTGTCGGCGAGGATCGAGTCCTTGTCGCGTCCGCCGGTCAGCTGCTCGCCTCGCCCGAGGTGGATGTACGCGCCGAGTCCGATGCCGCGGGCGATCTCGGCGAGGGACACCGTCGAGACGAGGGCGATGCGCCGTCGCCCGAGCTGCCCCTCGTTGAGCTCGGGGTGCGCCAGATAGAGCATGACCGTCACGGCCTCGCCGAGGATCGCGTCGCCGAGCCATTCGAGGCGCTCGTTATGCGGCAGGCCGCCCTGCTCGAAGGCGTACGAGCGGTGCGTGAGGGCGAGTTCGAGGAGGTCCGGCACGACGTCGACCCCGAGCGCCTGCGCCAGCTGGGCTGACGGCGCGGCGTCGGGGTCGATCGTGTGCGCGTCGGGATCGACGGGCACGTGGTTACGCGTCGGCGACCTTGCGGCCCTTGTACTCGTAGTACAGGGGCGTGCCGGCCTGGTCTTCGACGAGCTTCGCGCGGTGCGGAAGGCTGTAGGTGACCTTGCCGTTCTCAACGGTCTTGACGAGCGTGGGAACCTGAGCCTTCCACTGCGAACGACGCGAACGCGTGTTCGAGCGGCTCATCTTGCGCTTGGGGAGAGCCATTCTCTCGTACCTCTCTTGTCATGAATGCTTGCGGTGCGGCCGCATCGCGGCGCACGCCGTCACGGCCCGGGTTACTCGCTGGCTGGAGTCTGACCCGGCTCAGAAGCGTCGAAATCGAGCAGGGACGCCCAGCGAGGATCAACCTCGCTCGCCCGCTCAGGGCGAGGCTGGGTGAGCTTCTCACCAGTCTCGGGGTCGAGGCCCAGGCAGTCCGGCTGACACACCGGTTGAAACGGCAGTGCGAGCACTACCGCGTCGCGAATCGGGGGTTCCAAGTCGACGCAATCGTCGCTTACCTCGTATTCGAGCGCTTCGTCTCGAGCATACGCGAAGAGTTCCGTGAATTCGACTTGGAGGTCTTCGTCGATCGTGGTGAGGCACCTGCTGCACTCTCCGGCGGTGGGCACCACGACATTCGCGGTGGCCAGGATGCCGTCGTGCAGGCTCTCAAGACGCACGTCGAGGTCGAGCGCTGAGCCGGCTGGAACCTTCAGCAAGCCCTCACCGATTTGCTCGGGCGTCATGACCTCGCGCTCGAGCTCGCGCATCTCGCCCGGCTTCCCGATCAGGGTGCGGACATTGAATTGGAATGGCGACACAGACACCCTGTGAGTCTACGGGCGGCGGGCTGGCGAGACCTTCTCCGGCGGTGCATCCGGATGCGCGCAGCGCGAACGCCGCGGGCTCAGCTCGTGATCGTGGTGTCCATGCCACCCTGCAAGAACGTCTTCACGTTCGCAGGCACGTAGGGCGAGACGTCGCCGCCGAGCCCCGCCACCTGCCGAACGAGGGAACTCGACACATGCGCGTTGCGCGGGTCGGGGAGCATGAAGATGGTCTCGATGTTCGCGAGGTCGCGATTGACGATCGCCATGGGCGTCTCATACGCCACGTCGTTCTGGCCGCGCAGCCCCTTGATGATGAGGTTGGCCCGCACATCGGTGCAGTAGTCGACGAGGAGCCCCATGCTCCAACTGGCGACGCGCACGTCGCCACGCACCCTGGCGTCGGCGAGGGCCTCCTCGATGAGCTCGACCCGACGCGAGATCGGGATGAGCGCCGTCTTTCCCGGGTTGTGCACGACGAGCACGTGCACCTCGTCGAACAGGTTCGCGGCGCGAACGATCACGTCGAGGTGGCCAAGGGTAATCGGGTCGAACGACCCCGGTACGACGGCGACTGTGCTCATGCGGTTAAGCCTAGAGCCGGGCGCGCGCACGCCTGGACGACGAGCGGCGAGCGTGTCGCACGTCGCACGGAAACGCCGCGGTTCGCAGATTCCATGCGCTAGTCGGCACGGCGGCCAGTGCCGTCGGCGCCAGGACCGCCTCCGTGATCGCCGGGCTCGGCAACCCCGCGCTGCGGGGGCACGTCGTCGCCTGGCACCTCGTCGCGAGGAGGAAGGGGATCGCCGGGCGCGTTCGCGGCATCACCCGGCACGTTGGCGTCCTGGTGACCCCCGCGCTCCTGGATGATGGGGCCGGGCAGGGGCGCCTCCGCCACGCCGGGCGCCGGCCCGGCAACAGGGTCGGACGACCCGCTGTGCGGGCCCGCCACCCGATCGCGCATCTCGCGGTTGCGGCGAGCGACCGCCATGAAGGCGATGATGGCGGCGACGATCACGATGACGCCGACGAGTCCCACGACGATCATCAGCCAGGCGGGAGCGCCGCCGGCCGCCGCGGCCGAATCGTCCGGCTGCTGGGGCGCCTGCGTCGCGGTCCCACCCCCGAATCCGGCCGACGACGAGGGCCCCGCGGCTTCGGCCGGTGCCGCCGTCACGGCGGACGGCGCGGCGATGAACGCCAGCGCGAAGGCGAGCACGAACGCGGCCAACACGACCAGCGCGGCCAGCGCGGCGGGACGTTGGAGCGGCCCCGTGGTGGGGTGGGCGGGTACGACGGCGGCAGAACGGTTCGGCACAGTCAACCTCTCGTGATGGGTGGCGCGGCCATGCTAGCCGCCGCGCCTCACGCCGCCCTGGTGCCCGGGCGTGGCGCTACGACTTCTCCAGGAACGCGCGCTGCTCATCACGGATACGCGCCAGAGCGGCCAGCAGTGGCTCGTGCTCGACGCTCTCGAGCGCCGGGTCGGCCTCGAGCACCTCTCCCGCGGCCGATCGCGCGAGATCGATGAGGTCGCCGTCGCGCGCGACGCGCAGCAACCGCAGCGACGAGGTCGCGCCCGACTGCGCGGAGCCGAGCACGTCGCCCTCGCGTCGCAGTTCCAGGTCGCGCTGGGCGAGCTCGAACCCGTCGAGCGTCGACGCGACGGCCTCGACACGTTCCCGCCCCGTCGACTCCGCTTCGGCCTCGGTCACGAGCAGGCAGAGGCCGGCGTGCTCGCCGCGACCGACCCGTCCACGAAGCTGGTGCAGCTGCGAAACGCCGAAACGCTCGGCCCCCATCACCATCATGACGCTCGCGTTCGGCACGTTCACGCCGACCTCGATGACCGTCGTGGCGACGAGCACGTCGATCCCGCCCTCGGCGAATCGGCGCATGATCGCGTCCTTCTCATCGCTCGGCATGCGGCCGTGCAGCTCGGCGACCGTGCGGCCGGCGAGCTCGGGCCGCTCCCGCGCGAGCGCGGCGACGGCCTCGACCGAGACGGGCAATGCCGACGCCCCCGCCGCATCCCCCTCGTCCTCGTCGCCGAGAGGCTCGGTGCCGTCGTCACCGACCTCGATGGCCGGGCAGACGATGAACGCCTGACGCCCCCGTCCGAGTTCCTCGCCGGTGCGCGCCCAGGCCCGGTCGAGCCAGCCCGGGCGCTCGCCCGCCGGCACGACGTGGGTCGTGATGCCGGCGCGCCCGCCCGGCAACTCGGCGATCGTCGACACATCGAGGTCGCCGAAGACCGTCATCGCGACCGTGCGGGGAATCGGCGTCGCGGTGAGCACGAGCAGGTGCGGCGGGGCGTCGGACTTGGCGCGCAATCGCTCACGCTGCTCGACGCCGAAGCGGTGCTGCTCATCGACGACGACGAGGCCGAGGTCGAAGAACGACACGGCATCGCCGAGCAGCGCGTGCGTGCCGACAACGATGCGCGCATCGCCGGACGCGATGCGCAGCAGCGCGCGCCGACGCTCCGACTGCGGCATGCCTCCCGTCAGCAACGTCGGCTGCACCTCGCCCATGAGCTCGGGCCCGAGCTGCGCGGCGATCGAGCGCACGTGCTGCGTCGCGAGCACCTCGGTCGGCGCGAGCAGGGCCGACTGTCCCGCCGCATCGGCGACCTGAAGCATGGCCCGCACCGCGACGACGGTCTTGCCGGAGCCGACCTCGCCCTGCACGAGCCGCTGCATTGGCGCCGTGTCGCCGAGCTCGCGCGCGATCTCGTCGCCGACGGCCCGTTGGTCGCCCGTGAGCTCGAACGACAGCGCTGCGTCGAACCGCGCGAGCAGGCTGCCCTGCCCGGTCGTCCGGGGCGATGACGCGACCGCCCGCGCCGCGCGGCGCTGCTGCAGCAGCGCGGTCTGCAACACGAACGCCTCGGTGAGGCGAAGCGCACGACGCGCCGTGGAGACCTGCGACATCGTCGCGGGCGCATGCATTGCGCGAAGCGCGGCGTCGTAGCCCATGGATGCCGCTTCCGCGCGGACGAACTCGGGCACCGGGTCGGGCAGTGGACCGAGCGCCGTCAGCGCTTCCGCGATGAGCTGGGCGATGCGCCAGCTCGGCATCGCCGCGGACGCCGGGTAGATGGGCAGGAGCTCCGACGCCCACCTCTCGACGTCCGTCTCGCCGGCGATGCCGACCTGCTGATCCTCCTCCTCGAACAGCTCGAAATCGGGGTGCGCGAGCTGGATCCCGCCCCGATAGAGCGTCGCCTTACCCGAGAACGTGCCGCGGTCGCCGGGTCGGAGGTCCCTGACGCGCCACGGCTGGTTGAAGAACGTGAGCGTCGCCGTCGCGCGCCCGTCGAAGATCGTGACCTCCGTGATCGAGCCGCTCCGCTGCCGCATCTTGCGCTCCTGCACGCTTCGGACCTCGGCCACGAGCGTCACGTGCTCACCGATCGGGGTCTCGGCGATCGCCGTCAGTTGCCCGCGTGTCGCGTACCGCCGCGGATAGTGGTGCAGCAGATCGTCGACGCGCCGGATACCGAAGTCGCGATCGAGCGCCTTCGCGTTGGCGGCACCCATGAACTCGGCGAGCAGCGAATCGAGGTCGAACGGATCAGCGCCGACGAGCCGTAGGATCGGCGCGTCTCCCGTGGCGTCCGGCCGCTTGCGGGGACTCATCGGCCGCGCCCCGCGGGCATCCGGGCCCGGGCGCGTCGTGCTCGAGCGCCGCGCGTCAGCGAGGCGGGGGCGAGGACGGCGCGAGCCCTGCCGCGGCGCGTCGACCCGTCGCGGATGCCGCGCTCGACGCGCTCGACGTCCGACCAGTCCGGCCACTCGCCTCCCGCATCGGGCCGCGCGAACGCCGCCCGTTCGACCGCGACGCGCAGCCGTTCGAGCGCGGTTCGGATCTCGTCGGCGGCGGGGCTCCCCGCGGGCGCAGCCGCCGGCGCTGCCGTCGCGAGCTCTGCGAGGCGATCCTCCTGTGCGCGGACGTCAGCACCCATCGGCACGCCCGCGCGGTGGTCGCGGGCCTCCGCGAGCAGCTCCCGCCACGCGATGGCCGCGGCGCCCGGCGCTCCGCCGGTGACCAGGGCTCGTCGCCGCCGGCGCTGCAGCGTGCGCGCGAGCGCCGGGATCGCGAGCACGAACAGCAGCGCGAGCAGGACGAGTGCCGCGACGCCCACGGCGGGTCCGAGCCAGGCGAGAGCATCCCCCTCGGAGCCGATCGGGGCGGATTCCGGGTCGACGGTGTCGCTCGTCGGGCTCGCCTCCGGCAACGCCGTCTGCTCGACCTCCTCGTCCGCCTGCGGTGCCTCTTCGGTCGCTTCCGGGGACTCGGGCAGATCCAGACCGGTCTCCGTCACATCGGGCACGACCGTGTTCCCCACCCCGGCGGCCGGCGTCGCCTCGAATGGCACCCATCCGTAGCCCTCGACCCACAGTTCGGCCCAGGAGTGCAGGTCACGACTCGTGACCTGATAGACGAGCTGGTCCTGCGAGTTGATCGAGACGGGCGTGCCCGGCGTGAATCCGACCTGGACCCGAGACGGGATGCCGAGCATGCGAGCCATGATCGCCATGGCGCTCGAGAAGTGCACGCAGTATCCGGACTTGACGTCGAGGAACTGTGCGGTCACGTCGAGGTTGGTGCCGTCGTAGCCCTCGGCGACGGGCGAGACCTCCGAGTACGTGAACGCATCGCTCGTCAGGTAGGCCTGTACCTGCTGCGCCTGCACGTAGTGCGACGAGTTCGGGTCGACGATGCCCTCGAGCTCACTACGGATGCGCGCGGCCGCCGCCCCGTCGGGCACCGCGGTGAGGCCCGCCAGCTCATCGGGCACGAGGTACGGCGCCGAGGCGATGAGGTCGGGCGAGGCGTCGAGGCGCAGACCCGAGTACTCGAAATGCTGGCCGAGCGCCTCCCCGGCCAGTTCGCGCAGGTCACCCGTCGACGCCTGGAGCCCGTACTCCGTCGTGAGGTTCTGCACCTGGAGGGGTACCCCCGGATGCGGCAGATAGGGGCTCACGCCCTGTTCGACGACAATGTTCGCGCCGAACGAGGTGGTCGGTGCCTCGGCGGACACGCCCGCGGGTTCCGGCAGTCGCGCGCCGCCGTCCGTCGTCGCGTCGGCCGCGAACTCGCCAGGTGACCACTCGCTCGCGCCGTCGAGCTGGGTGAGCGTCACGAGCGCCAGATACGGCAGCGGGCCCGACGAAATCGAAGTGGCGTACTGCAGCACGTCGACCGGATCGCTCCGCCGCAGGTCGTCGCCGAGATCGAGGATGGGGTTCGCCCGGTTCGTCGATAGCGATGCGCCGGTCCCCTGCGTCAGCCAGGCCACGCCCGCGGGCGTCGGCACCACGATTGACGCGACCAACGCGATGACGAGCCCGGCCGCGGCCATCCCGACGGCACCGAACCAGCCGCTCACGCCGCGACTGTCGACGAGGTACCCCGCATCGGCGAGCCGCTCGTCGGCGATCCGCTGGTGCCACCAGGTGGTCGCGAAGAGGTAGATCACGAACGCGCCGGCGAGCCACATGGTCGGCCACAGGTCGATCTCGGGCACGCCGAGCGCGACGGGCAGGATCGGGAACACGATCAGCGGCAGCACCGCCGATACGCGGCCGCGCAGCCCGAACACGAAGAGATCGCAGAGCGCCGCGACGACGCCGACGACCGCGACGAGCGCGGTCACCGCCGCATGCGTCTCGCGCAGCGGCGGAGCATCCGACGCCAACTGCTCGATGAGCAGCATGCCTTCGCGCCCCCACACGGCGAAGAAGTCGACGACCGAGTCGGGTTGCAGGCGCAGCGAGAGCACGACGATGAACGCCGCGACCGACGCAAGGGCCGGCCACAGGACGCCGCCGGTGAATGTGCGCACGAGTGCCGCCCCGCCGATGACCGACACCGCCATCACGATGGCGTCGACGGCCCAGCCCGTCGTCGTGAACAGGGGAAGGGCGAGCAGCGATGCCGCTGAGATCACGAGAAGCAGCGACACCGAGACGAACCATGAGCCCGTCGAGCCGGGGTCGCGCACCGGAAGCCGGGTGCCGCTCGCGCGCGCAGCGGGGCGGTGGCCTGCCGAGCCGCCCCCTCGCGCACGTGCGCCAAGCCCGGTCGCGCGTTCTCGGGACGACGGCGCGGGAGGGCGACGGCCGCGCTGCGTCTGCGTCATGCGTGTGCCCCCTTCGCCGCCGGCCGCGCCCCGCCGCGCGGGGCGCCCACGCGCGATGCGCTCGCCCACGGGTCGGCGTGCGCGGTCGACATGACGACGACCTCCCAGCCCTCGCGCGCGAAGTCTCGCTGGACGCCGGCCACGCGCTTGCCGCTGGGCGTCGCGGGGCCCGCGTGATCGCCGACGATCACCGCGATGGCGGGGGTGCCGACCCGGCCGAGGTCGCGAATCGCAGCGAGATCGTCGCCCGCCAGCTCCCGATGCACGTACACGATCGGGGCGCGACCGATGCGCAGGGCCCGCTGCGCGATGTGACCCACCGTGCTCGGGCGCTCGGGGGTGTCGCCGAGGGCGTTCGGCTGCGTATGCATGAGGTGGCGCATGAGCGAGCTCATCGAGTCCTTGCTGGCGACGCGCAGCCCGCCGAGGCGGGGATCGTCTGCGCCGTCGAGGAACTCGTTGGTCTCGAACAGCTCGGTCTCGTAGCCGAGCTCGTGCAACCGGACCGCCACCGAGGCCGCAACCGAAACGCAGTGCTCGAACACCGGGTCGATACGGGCGCCCCTGGCCTGCTCCGGCGCATCCATCATGTCGAAGATCGTGACGGGCTCAGCGTCGGCGTCGTCGTCGATGGGAGACCGCGTGGTGTCGAGGATGATGAGCGACGAGACCTCGGCGTGATGCTCCTCCTGCCGCACCCGCAGGTCGTCGGCGCGGGCGGTCGCGCGCCAGTGCACCCGTCGCATGGCGTCTCCCCGCCGGTACTCGCGCGTCAGCACGTCGTCGCTGTCGCCCGCCGCGGCGATGCCCGCCTCTACCTCACCCCCATGACGCGTCGCCGGCACATCGAGCGAATCGATGTCGTGCACGTGCGGCCACACCTCGACGGACTCGGGGTCGCCGACCCGGATCACGCGGCGCGTGAGACCGAGCCCGTCGATGTTCTCGAGGAGCAGCGGACCGATGTCGTGCACCCCGCGGCGCATGGTCGTGAGCGTGTAGGCGACGCGACGACGACGGTGTCGCTCGCTCCGCCGAAGCCGCGAACCGACTTGCGGCATGACCCCACCGATGCTCGAGACGGCGGCGCCGGGGGTCAAGTCAACATAGGTCGCCGGCTCGAGCGCCACGATCGAGCGGTTTCGCACCTCCGCAATCACGCGAAGCCGGTCGCCGACCGCGATCGTGCTCGGAAAGATCTGCCGCTCGAGCTCGAGGCGCGGCTTGAACAGCGCCCGGAGGGCGTAGGTGCAGGCCGGCAGCGCCACGAGAAACGCGCCGAGCGCGATGAACTCCGCGCGGCCGAACAGAACGGCGGCGACCACGAAGAGCATGCCGACCACGAGCATCCCCACCGCACGCCGCGTCGGCCGCAGGCGCTTCGCGACGGCGACCTCTCCGCCGGTGCGATTCGACGCTGAGCGGCTCGGGGGCGCGAGGGGCGTTGTCATGCCCGTTGCCGCGCTCACACGCCCGTCGGTGCAACGACGCGCTGCTGGACCTGCTCGATCACTCGCGCCGCTTCGCCCGTGCCGATGCCGCCCCGGGCACCGCGCGTGTTCAGCATGAGGCGGTGCGCGAAGACGGGCGCGACGAGCGCCGCGACATCGGATGGCACCACGTAGTCGCGGCCGGAGATCGCCGCCGAGGCCCTCGCGGCGCGGATGAGGTGGAGCGTCGCGCGGGGGCTGACGCCGACGCGGACGTCCGCATGATCCCGCGTGGCGCGGGCGAGGTCGACCACGTAGCTCTTGATGGGCGGCGCCACGTAGACCTCGCTGCACGCATTGATCATGGCGCGCACCGTCTCGGCGGTGACGACAGGCCTGACGCGGGTGAGCGGGTCACCGCCCTCGCGCGCATCCACCATGCCGAGCTCGGCGTCGCGGTCGGGGTAGCCCATCGACATCCGCGCGAGGAAGCGATCGCGCTGCGCCTCCGGCAGGGCATAGGTGCCCTCCATCTCGCTCGGGTTCTGCGTGGCGAACACGGTAAACGGGTCGGGCAGCCGGTGCGTGTCGCCGTCGATCGACACCTGCCGCTCCTCCATGCACTCGAGCAGCGCCGACTGGGTCTTCGGCGAGGCGCGGTTGATCTCGTCGCCGATCAGGACGTTCGCGAACACGGGGCCCGGCTGGAACTCGAATCGGCGATCGGCCTGGTCGAAGACCGCGACGCCCGTGACGTCGCTCGGCAACAGGTCGGGCGTGAACTGGATGCGGTTGACGGTCGCGCTCATCGACGCCGCGAGCGTTTTCGCGAGCACAGTCTTGCCGACGCCAGGAACGTCCTCGACGAGGAGGTGCCCCTCGGCCAGCAGCACGACGAGGGCGAGCTCGATCTGCTCATCCTTGCCCGTGATGACCTGGCGCACGTTCTCGCGGATCCGCTCGATGGCGCCTCGGAGCTGCTCGGCCGTCAGCCGGGGCACCGACTGCCCTGCGATGGGGTCGGCAACGCGCCCCGCATCGGTCGATGGCGGGGTTGCGCTCGTCACGTCGGTCATCGTTCCTCCAAACCTCTATCTTCTCACAGGCGCGATGCAGGTCACATTCCTGTAACGGTGACTCAGGGGCATCCTGCCCCTTCCGCCGCCCCGTCAATCGCCGCACCACCCTGCCGCCCGTGGGTACCGTGGCACCATGACCCGCATCATCGCCGGCGACGCCAAGGGCGTTTCGCTCACCGTGCCGAAATCGGGCACGCGCCCCACGAGCGACCGCGTGCGCGAGGCGATGTTCTCGTCACTCGACGCAAGCGGCGTGCTCGACGGCGCGACCGTGCTCGACCTCTACGCGGGCACGGGCGCGCTCGGCCTCGAGGCACTCAGCCGAGGCGCTGCCGAGGCGCTGTTCGTGGAGCGCGGGGCCAAAGCCGCGAACCTGCTCAAGCGCAACGCACGACAGGTGCAGGATGCCATCGCCGCCCGGTCGCGGCGCGTGCGGACGCAGGTGGTCACCGGTTCGGCCCTCGGGTTCGCCGAACGCGATGGAGGGCGGTTCGACGTGGTGTTCGCCGACCCGCCCTACGAGGTGGCGGACACGGAACTCGAGGCCCTGCTCGCGGGGCTCGCGCCCAGACTGGCGGCGGGAGGCGTCATCGTCCTCGAGCGCGGGGCCCGCTCGGGCGAACCCGCGACGCCCGCCGCGCTCAAACGCACGCACGCCCGCCGCTACGGCGACACGGCCCTTCTGACGTACGAGCTGACCGTCTGACCGAGCGGTCCCGCAGCTCGGTCGCCGACGCGCCGGCCGCTCGCCGGCGTTCACCGGCCGGCGTACGGATCCCACCCGCGGGCCGCGCGCGGGACGCCATCGACCCGCACGGGCGACGTCGTGCCATCAGCGGCGGCGTCGGCGCCCGTCGCACCGCGGGCGACAGCGCCGATGCGCCGGAACGGCGGAGGGAGCGCGGCGCCGGGCGGAAACGTCGCGAGGAGCGCATGATCCTCGCCGCCCGCGAGGCATCGCTCAAGCGCCGCTGACGCCCCGATCGGCTCGCCGTCGGGCCCGGGCACCGCGGCGAGCCACTCGACGTCGCCCGCCAGCGCCGCCGACTCGAGTTCGACCGTCACGCCGCTCGCACGCGCGAGCCTCGTGGCGTCGAGGAGCAGGCCGTCCGAGACATCCATCATCGCGGTCGCGCCGGCCACGGCCGCGGTCGCCCCCGCAGCAATCGGCGGCGAGGGGGCGAACTGTGCGCGCAACACGGCCGCGAACCGTTCGGCAACGATCCGACCGGCGGCGCCCGTGCCGGCGGGCTCCGCCTGCCGCTGTCCGCCACCGATGGGGGGCGTCGCCTCGCGCACGCGCGGCCACGGGGCGCCGGCGCCCACGCGCTCGCCGTCCGCCGTCGAGCATCCGGCCACCTGTCCCGCGAACAGTGCCGCGAGCCCCGAAGCGCTGCGCCCCGCGTCACCCGCCAGCGCCACGACATCGCCCGGGCGCGCGCCGGAACGCAGCACTGCCGGGCGCCCCTCGAGGTCTCCGAACGCGGTCACCGACACGAGCACCTGCCCCGCGGTCGACAGGTCGCCGCCGACGACGCCGGCGTCGGGGGCAAGAGATTCGAGGCAGGCGCCGACCCCGGCCCCGAACGCCTCGATCCACGGCATGGGCGTCTCGTCGGGCAGCGCGAGGGCGACCACGAGCGCGGTCGGCCGGGCACCCATGGCGGCGATGTCGGCGAGATTCGACGCGCACGCCTTCCAACCGAGGTCGTGCGGCTCGTGCCATGCGCGGCGGAAGTCGGGGCCTTCGACCATGAGGTCGGTCGTGACGACGTAGCGGCCTTCGGGCGCCGCCAGGACGGCGGCGTCGTCACCCGTCGGCACGATCGCGGCGGCGGAGGGGCGGGCGCTCGGCAGGATGCGGGCGAGCACGCCAGCTTCGCCGGCCTCACCGGCCGTCTCGGCGGCGCGTCGGGCGTCGCCCGCGGGGCCCCAGGCGTGAGTGGCCGGATGCTGCGGTGACGCCTCGGGGTCCGTTGCCATCCCTCAACGCTAGAGCACGGGCTCGCTCGGTCACCGGCTCGTCAGAGGCACCGGATGCCCGGTCGAGCGGGACTAGTCTGGGCGACGATGTCTCGCTCGCTCCGTCGCCTCCCCCTCGTCACGATCGCCGCCGTGGCGCTCGCGCTCGCCGGCTGCAGCGGCCCCTCCGTGCCAATGCAGCCCGCGGCGAACGCGAACGCCCCCGAGTGCGCCGACGTGACGGTGCGGCTGCCCGAGACGGTCGATGGCCTGGAACTGCGAACCACGAACGCGCAGGCGACGGGAGCGTGGGGGTCGCCCGCGACGGTGCTGCTGCACTGCGGCGTCGCGACGCCCGAACCGACGACCGACCGCTGCATCAGTCTCAACGGCATCGACTGGGTCGAGGACGACGCGGACGCGCCCACCTACGTGTACACGACCTACGGGCGCTCGCCGGCCGCGCAGGTGACGATCGACGCGTCGGGCGGCACGGTTTCGGGGACCAACGTGCTCATGGATCTCGGTGGGGCGATCGGGTACCTGCCAGCCGTGGGCGGCTGCGTCGGCCCCGACGACGTGATCGACATGGACGACACGAAACCGCCGGCGACCACCCCGCTCCCCGAGGAACCGACGAAGGAGACGTCACGAGTGGCGCGAAACGACAGCGCCGTTCGCTAGCCGAGGCGGGCGCGACGGGAGCGACGGGCGTGCGCGCTCGCCAGCGCGACCTCCACGAGCTCCGTGATGAGCTGCGAGTACGTGAGCCCGCTGGCCTCCCAGCACTTGGGGAACATCGAGATCGGCGTGAATCCGGGCAGGGTGTTGACCTCGTTGATGACGAAGCCGTCGTCGCCGAGGAAGAAGTCGACGCGCGCGAGCCCCTCACAGCCGAGGGCTTCGAAGGCGCGCACGCTGATGGACTGCATCTCCGCGAGCTCTGCCTCGGTGAGGGGGGCAGGGCACACGAGTTCGACGCCGGGAGCATCGAGGTACTTCGCGGCGAAGTCGTAGAACGGAATGTCGGTCATGACGATCTCGCCCGCGACCGAGACGCGGGGAGGCTCCCCTGGTCGCGACTCGAGCACGGCGACCTCCACCTCGCGCCCGTCGATCCCGGCCTCGATGAGCACGTGGTCGTCTTCGGCGAAGGCGGTGCGCATGGCGTCGTCGAACGTTTCGGGCGACTCGACCTTCGAGACGCCGACGCTCGAGCCGGCGCGGGCCGGCTTCACGAACAGCGGGAAGCCGATATCGCTGGCGGCTCGATCGCGCACCCGCACGGCCGATGCATCGTCGCCGTCGCCCCAGTCGCGGTCGTACACGGTGAAGCCGCCTGCGACCCGCAGTCCCGCGTCGCGCAGCACGATCTTCGTGTAGTGCTTGTCCATCGCGACGGCCGACGCGAGCACCGACGAGCCGACGAACGGCAGGTCGAGCATCTCGAGCGTCCCCTGCAGAGTTCCGTCTTCGCCGAACGGGCCGTGCAAGAGCGGCAGCACCACGTCGATGACGCCGAGCGACCGCCGGGTCGACAGGTCGGCGCGCGCCTCGGTCGCCGTCGTCTCGGCAGATGACGGGCGCCGCGAGGTCGACTGCGCCGGCGCCCCCGAGAGGTACGAGACCGTGAGCTCATGGTGCAGGGCGGAGCTCGGCAGATGCACGCGCGTGCCGTTGTCGACGACCTCCGGAAGCTTGGCGCGGTTGAGCGCGAACTTGGCCGGGTCGTCCTCCTCGAGCACCCACGCTCCATCGCGCGTGATGCCGATCGGCACGACCTCGAACCGCTCCCGGTCGATGGCCGTCAGCACGCCACCGGCCGTCGCGCATGAGACGGTGTGCTCGCTCGAGCGCCCGCCAAACAGGACGGCGACCCGGGTGCGCTGTTCGTTCGTGGCCATGCCACGCTCCTCCCCCGCCGACGGCGGTCTTCGTACTGTTCAGTCCGCCGGCAGCTTGGCCTACTCGCCTGCCGGTTGCTCGGTCCCGTCCGTCGCGAGGTGGGGCGCAAGCTCAGCCGGGTCCATCTGCCCGTGAAGCACGGCCTGAATCTGCTGCGAGATCGGCATCTGGACGCCATGCTGCTCCGCGAGTGTCAGGATCGCCCCGACCGAGCGTAACCCCTCGGCCGTCTGCTCCATGCGCGCCACGACCTCGCTGAAATTGAACCCCTGCCCGAGCAGCCGGCCCGCGGTGAAGTTCCGCGAGAGCGTGGACTGGCACGTCGCGATGAGGTCGCCGAGCCCCGCCAGCCCCGTCATGGTGTCCGCGCGGGCGCCCATGGCGACCGCGAAGTCGGTGATCTCGCTGAGCCCCCGCGTCATGACCGACGCCTTCGTGTTCTCGCCGTATCCGACGCCGTCGACGATGCCGACGGCGATCGCGATGAGGTTCTTGAGCACGCCACCGAACTCGGTGCCGACGACGTCGAGGTTGACGAACGAGCGCAGATAGCGGTTGCGGGCGAGACGCGCGACGCGCACCGCGGTCGGCTGCGCGGTCGAGGCGACGACGATCGCCGTCGGCTGCTCGCGCGCGATCTCGAGCGAGATGTTGGGGCCGGATGCCACGGCGATTCGGGCGCGCTCGACGCGGCCGACCTCGTGGACGAGCTCCGACATGCGGGCGCCCGTCGCGCGCTCGACCCCCTTCATGAGCGAGACGACCGTCACCTCGTCGCCGAGCAGGGGCCCGAGCTCGGAGAGCGCGTCCCTCGCCGACTGCGCCGGTACCGAGAGGAACACGGTGGAAGCGCCGTCGACCGCCTGGCGCAGCTCACACGTGGCCCGCAACCCGAGCGGGAGGTTGATGCCGGGAAGATACGCCGTGTTGCGGTGGGTCTCGTTGATCTCGGCGGCCACCTCGGGCCGGCGCACGACGAGGGCCACGTCGTGACCGGCATCGGCCAGCACCTTCGCGAAGGTCGTGCCCCAGCTGCCGCCGCCGACGACCGTGAGCCGCTGCCGCGGGGGCGACGCATCGTCGCACGCCGTACCTCCCTCGACCGGGGCGACCAGGTTGATCGGCGTGGTCGAGGGGTACCACTCGCTCATGCCGTGCGCCCGTGCTCGCTTTGGCCGTGCTCGAGCGGGTTGTAGCTCGTGGCCGGCGGCGTCGCGCCGCGCAGCTCGCCGAGCAACCCGTTGATGCGCTGCATGAGCAGCTCGGTCGCCTCGGCGAGGGCGGACGCGCTCGTACGGCGATCCTGATACGGGGTGAGGTCGAGGGGCTCGCCGACGACCATGCGGATGCGCGCGCGGAACGTGGGGCGGATCCGGCCGTACCGCGGCATCACCTGCTGCGCGCCCCATTGGGCGCACGGATAGACGGGGATGCCGGTGGCGAGCGCGAGCCGGATCGCGCCGCTCTTCCCGCGCATGGCCCACAGGTCGGGCTCACGCGTGAGCGAGCCCTCGGGGTAGACGATGACGCCGCCGCCCGTTTTCGCGAGCACGTCAGCGGCATCGAGCGCAGATCGGTTGCCCTTGCCCGGACCCCGCGACACGGGGATCTGCCCGCTCGCGCGCAGGAGCCGGCCGAAGAGGGGAATGCGGAAAAGCGATTCCTTCGCCATGAACCGCGGAGCCCGCCCGAGCTTCCACGTGCCGATGCCCACGATGACGGGATCGACCTCGCTGTTGTGGTTCGGGGCCAGGATGAACGGGCCGTCCTTCGGGAGCTCGCCCTCGACCTCGATGTTCCACAGCACCCCGGCTGGCGGCAGGACCAACCCCGCCAAGATCCAGAAGATGCTCGGCGATCGCGTTTCGTCGGTCATCGGCGCTCAGTCCTCGACCGTGAAGTCGGCCCCCAGCTGCTGCAGCTTCGAGATGAAGTTCTCGTAGCCGCGCGAAATGATACCGACGTTGCTGACGACGCTTTCGCCGTCGGCCGCAAGAGCGGCGATGAGGTGGCTGAAGCCGCCCCGCAGGTCAGGCACCTCGATGTCGGCGGCGTGGAGCTTCGTCGGCCCCGAGATGACGGCCGAGTGCAGAAAGTTGCGCTGCCCGAAACGGCAGTACTGCCCGCCGAGGCACTCGCGGTGCAGTTGGATGTTGGCGCCCATCTGGTTGAGCGCATCCGTGAACCCGAACCGCTGCTCGTACACCGTCTCGTGCACGATCGAGACGCCCTCGGCCTGCGTGAGCGCTACCACGAGCGGCTGCTGCCAGTCGGTCATGAAACCGGGGTGCACGTCGGTCTCGATGACGACGGGGGAGAGCTCGCCGCCCGGGTGCCAGAACCGGATGCCGTCGTCGTGGATGTCAAAGGCGCCGCCCGCCTTGCGGAACACGTTGAGGAACGTCAGCATCTCGGGCTGGCTCGCTCCGCCGACGAAGATGTCGCCCTTGGTGACGAGCGCCGCGCTCGCCCAGCTCGCGGCCTCGTTGCGGTCGAAGAGCGAGCGGTGCCGGAAGCCGACGAGCCGGTCGACGCCCTCGATGCGGATGACGCGATCGGCGTCGACCGAGATGATGGCGCCCATCTTCTGCAGGATGTTGATGAGATCCATGATCTCGGGTTCGATCGCCGCGTTGCGCAGCTCGGTGCGGCCATTCGCGCGCACGGCCGTGAGCAGCACCTGCTCGGTCGCGCCGACCGATGGGTACGGCAGCGTGATCTTGGCGCCCACGAGCCCGCGGGGCGCGTGCATGCGGATGCCGTCTGGCAGCTTCTGCACATCGGCGCCGAAGTTGCGCAGCACTTCGAGGTGGAAGTCGATCGGCCGGTCGCCGATGCGGCACCCGCCGAGATCAGGGATGAACGCTTCGCCGAGACGGTGCAGGAGTGGGCCGCAGAAGAGGATCGGGATGCGGCTCGAGCCGGCGTGCGCGTTGATCTCTGCCATGTGCGCGCGTTCGACGTTCGACGGATCGAGGTGCAGGTCGCCCGACTCGTTGTCGCGCTCGATCTTGACCCCGTGGATCTCGAGCAGGCCTCGAACGACATTGACGTCGGAGATGTCGGGCACCTGGCGCAGGAGGCTCGGCGACTCGCCGAGGAGGGCGGCGACCATGGCCTTGGTCACGAGGTTCTTGGCACCCCGCACCTCGACGTGGCCGTTCAGGGGCTGGCCCCCGCGGAAGGTGATGCGATCTGCCGCGAGGCCGACGTACTGTCCGGCGCGCAGGGCGAAATCCGACGTTGTGCTCACGAGCTGCGGTTTCCCTTCGGTTGTCGGCGGGCGCAGGTCAGCGCGTGCCGTGTTGAATCGGCAGCGTTGTGGGCCGCCAGGATGCCCGCCGCTGTTCGAAGGCGGTGATGTCGCCTTCGTGCTGCAGGGTCAAACCGATGTCGTCGAGGCCCTCGAGCAGGCGCCAGCGGGTGTAGTCGTCGATCTCGAACGGTCGCGTGACATCGCCGACGGTGACGACGCGTTCGACGAGGTCGACCACGCCGGATGCCGGGTCGGCGTCTGCCTGGGCCCAGAGCTGCTCGATGTCCGCCTCGCTGACGACGCCGACGAGCAGGCCCTGCTTGCCCGCGTTGCCACGGAAGATCTCGCCGAAGCGGGGACCGATCACGGCGCGGAACCCGAAGTCGCGAAGCGCCCACACGGCGTGCTCGCGGCTCGATCCGGTCCCGAAGTCAGCGCCGGCGAGCAGGATGCGCGGGTTCGCGAACTGCGGCTGGTTGAGCTCGAAGTCCGGGCGCGTCCGCCAGGCGGCGAATAGGGCGTCGTCGTAGCCCGTCTTCGTGACGCGCTTGAGGTATTCGGCCGGGATGATCTGGTCGGTGTCGACGTTTGAGCGCCGCAAGGGAACGGCGACGCCCTCGACCCGCGTGAGCTTCTCCATCAGGCAACCGCCTCGGTGATCGTGTCGGCGACCGGTCCATCGACGACGGCCTCGTCGATGGGGTCGAGGTCGGACGGGCTCGAGAGCGTTCCGCGCACGGCCGTCGCCGCCGCGACGAGCGGCGAGACGAGGTGCGTGCGCCCGCCCTTCCCCTGGCGCCCCTCGAAGTTGCGGTTCGAGGTCGAGGCGCAGCGCTCGCCGGGCGAGAGCTGGTCGGGGTTCATGCCGAGGCACATCGAGCAGCCGGCGAACCGCCACTCGGCACCGAAGTCGGTGACGATCTTGTCGAGGCCCTCGGCCTCGGCCTCGAGGCGCACGCGCGCCGAGCCGGGCACGACCATGACGCGCACGTCGTCGGCCTTCGTGCGTCCCTTGATGATCGAGGTGAACGCGCGCAGATCTTCGATGCGTGAATTCGTGCAGGATCCCATGAACACCGTGTCGACCGCGATCTGCTTCATGGGCGTTCCAGCCTCGAGGTCCATGTACTGCAGGGCGCGCTCGGCGGCCGCCCGGTCGTTCGGGTCGGCGTAGTGGCCCGGGTCCGGAATGACGTCGTTCAGCGAGACGCCCTGGCCCGGGTTGGTGCCCCACGTGACGAAGGGCTCGAGCGTGTCGGCATCGAGGTCGACCTCGGCATCGAAGACCGCACCGTCGTCGGTGCGCAGCGTGCGCCAGTACTCGACCGCCGCATCCCAGTCATCGCCCTTCGGCGCGTGATCGCGACCCCGCAGGTACTCGAAGGTCTTGTCGTCGGGCGCGACCATCCCGGCGCGCGCACCGGCTTCGATCGACATGTTGCAGATCGTCATGCGGCCCTCCATCGAGAGCTGCTCGATCGCCGAACCGCGGTACTCGACCACGTAGCCCGCGCCACCGCCGGTGCCGATCTTCGCGATGATCGCCAGGATGATGTCCTTGGCCGTCACCCCTTCGCGCAACGTGCCGTTGACGTTGATCGCCATCGTCTTGAAGGGCTTCAACGGGAGAGTCTGCGTGGCCAGGACGTGCTCCACCTCGCTCGTGCCGATGCCGAAGGCCATGGCGCCGAACGCGCCGTGCGTCGACGTGTGGGAGTCGCCGCAGACGACGGTGATGCCCGGCTGCGTGAGGCCCAGCTGGGGACCGACGACGTGCACGATGCCCTGCTCTGCGTCGCCGAGGGAGTGCAGGCGGATGCCGAACTCCTCGACGTTCTTCCGCAGCGTCTCGATCTGCGTGCGGCTGATGGGGTCTTCGATGCGGTTCAGGATGTTGATGGTCGGCGTGTTGTGGTCTTCCGTCGCGATCGTGAGGTCGGGGCGGCGCACCATGCGCCCCGCCTGGCGCAGCCCGTCGAAGGCCTGCGGGCTCGTCACCTCGTGCATGATGTGCAGGTCGATGTAGAGGAGGTCGGGCGCGCCGTCGACGCCCTTCGTGACCAGGTGTGTCTCCCACACTTTCTCGGCCAGGGTCTTGGGAACGGCTGTCGCCTCGGTCTCAGCCGACTCGCGTGCAGTTGCAGTCATCAGTTACGTACTCCTTGGAAAGCGGATCGGGCACGGCTTCAGCCGCAGCAGGGCGTGCCTTGACGCTAGGACCCGCTGCGGCAGCCAAGAAGGAGACCCGCAAACATGGCGACAATGCTAACACCGGCCCCGCGAGCCCTATTCCCCGGCAAATCGGAGGCGACTCGTTTGCTGGGCCGTATCGGCTCGGGATCGAACGCGCGTCAGTTGCGACGCACCGTGATCTCGTACTCCCCCAGTTGCACGATGTCGCCCGAGCGCACCTCGGCGGGAGCCCCTGGTTCGACCGCCATGGCCCCCTGCGTGTTGCCACCGGGGAAAAGGGCGATGCCGTTCGTCGAGCCGAGGTCGTCGACCATGGGGACGCCATCATCGAGGTAGAAGCGCGCGTGGGTCTTCGACATCGTGCGCGTGTTGTCGGGGACGGCCGCGAGGGTGGCTCCGGGGAACCGATCCGCGGAGGGGTTGCGGCCGACGACCACGGGCCCGTACAGGGGTACGGCGACGCCGTCGGCGAGGACGAGGCTCCACTCGGGGAGTGACGCGTCGTGCGGCGCCCGAGCCGACGCGCCGGCGACCCCGTACCGGGGCGCGCCCGGTGCAGGAGGCGTCCCTTCGCTCCCTGTCGACGGGGCGTACGGGGAAGCGGGGGGCTGCTGCGGCGCGGGCGGGGCGGGGCGGGGCTGCGGCGGAGCGAGCCTGGGGAACGGCGGGAGCGGCTGCCCCGTGCCGTCGGGGACGCGCTTCGCGACCCACGATGGGCGGGCCTGCTGCGCGTCGCCCTGGGGTGCGATCGCCTGCTGCGTGGCGGGCTGCGGCGCCGCGGCCGCGTGCGGGGCGAGGCGAGGAACCTCGGGCACCGGTGGTTCACCGTCGGTGCGGATCGTGAATCGCGGAGCGGCCGGCGGGGTCTCCGACTGCTGCGCGGTCGGCTCCTGGTGCGATGCCGGAGGCTGCGGCTCGTCGGTCCGGCGACCGGTGCCGGAGGGCGTGGATGCCGGGGCGAAGGGCGAGCCACCGGTCCGCGCCGCCGAGTCCGAGCGGCGCCCGGACGATGCGCTGACACCGAGCAGGCCGGGTGGCGGCTCGATGAATCCTTGTGACCCCACCCGGCCATCCTAGAGCGAGCGCGGGTGGTGATGCACCGAGTCGAGCCGTCTGCGCCCTCGGCGCTCCAGCAACAACGCGAGAGGGGTGTGCCCGCGGACACACCCCTCTCGATGATTTGTCTCGTCGACCTCGTCAGGACGCGGACGTCATGCGCTGCTCTTCCGCGTTGCGGCCGAGCTCGTTGGCCGCCGTCTCCATGTCCTGGAGGACCGCCTCGAAGCGCGACACGACGTCGCCGTTGAATTCGGCCACGAACGCATCGGCGTCCGGGCCGTTCCAGATGTCGGGGATCAGCGAATCAACCTGCGCCTGGAGCGCACGCATCGCCTGCTCGACCTCGCCGCGCTCGGTCTCGATGACGGTCTTGACCCGCTCCATGTCTTCCGGGTTGCCACCCTGCATCATGCGGGGTTCCTCCTGTTCGCCTCAATTGGGCACCGCGCGGCGCCCAAGTGCTGGTGAGACCTGGTGCTGAATAGCCCTGGTGGGTGCCGGCCTGCCGGCGACGGTGGCCGGGCAGCGGCAAGGCCGCCCCCGAATGCGCGTGCGCGTTCCGGAGACGGCCTCGCTCGCATGCGACGAACTAGCTGGCCGAGGCGTCTTCCTGCTGCTGCGCCTGTGCCTGCGTGTCGATACCGAGCTGCTGGAGCATCTCGGCGAGCTGCGAGTAGAGCGGGTCGACCTCACCCATCCATGCGTCGAGGTACATGTCGGCGTCGGGGCCCCACCAGGAGTCCGCCACGAGGTTGTGGATCGTGTCGTTCGCGTCGCCGCGCGACTCGGTCGTCGCGTTCGACTCCTGGGACGTCAGGTCTGCCTGCTGGCGTACGTCTTCAACGTTCATTCCGTGCGTGAAAGCCATGATTTTCCACCTTTACTTTTTGTCGTCGTGACATGCGGCGCCGGGAGCTCGTTACCTCGGGGCCGGTGTGCCCGCGCCCATGTCGGATGGGGGCGTGCGCGAGAGTTCTTGGTGCGCGCCGTGGGGCGCGAGCGGCGGTGGCGTCCTGCCGTCGTCCGCCGAGGATCGCTCGTACCGAGCGGGCGATTAGGAGGACGAAGTGGCTTCCTGCTCCTGGATGTCCTTCTGGAGCTGAGCCTTCTTGCCCTCGAGCACCTGGATCAGCTGCTGGTCGAGCTGAACGGCCTGCTCGAGACGCTCGATCATCATCTGCGAGTCGGGGCCGTGCCACGAGGCCTGCAGCGCCGCGATGATCGCCTGGAGCGCCGTGATACGGGTCTCCTCCATGTTGATGCGGACACCGATCTGCTGGACGACGCGCTCGCCCTCTTCGATGACCATACCCTTCATGCCGTTACCAGCCATGAGTCGCTCCCCTGTTCTGTCGTTGTTGACGTCCCACTCCCTGTAGGAACGCCTCTACCGTACGAAGGGCCAGGTGGCCCCTCAATGGGGAGGACTCCCCATTGGACGCGTGTCGTTGCCGGCCAGAAACGGCGCACGGGCCGGGAACTCAGGGCACGGCGTACGGCGGTCCGGAAGGTTCAGTGCTCGACGCGGGCGGCTTGGAACTTCGTGGCCTTCGCGAACTCGACGAGGAAGCCGCGACCGACGGGGAGCGAGCCTCGCTTGATGCGCCCCAGCGGCGTCGAGAGCAGGTTGTCGGCCTCGCCCTCTGCGGGCTGCATGATGATGCCCCGGCGCTTGGAGCGAATCACCCCGCTGAGGCCGTGCACCTGGTTCCACGTGGCCAGGTCGTTCTCGGCGACGACGAACTGCTCCTGCTTGAGCAGCGCCTTCACGACCGCTTCGAGCGGGCGCTCGACGGGCGTGCCGCCGAAGTCCGAGAGGTACTCGACGACGAGCGTCACTTCGCCCGGTTCGAGCGCACCCGCTTCGAGGTCATCACGCAGGTCCTCGAGCAGTTCGACGATCTCGTCCTGGTCGTGCGTCGCCTGCGACCAGACCGGCTCGGCCGCGATCGCCGACCTGCGACCAGAGATGAGGTAGATCCGGGCACGGGGCTTGAGCTTGCGCAGCGACGTGGCGACCGTGACCAGCATCGTGGTTTTTCCGCTGCCGGGCGGGCCGGTCACGGCGAGGGCGCCGACGGGCTCGATGTCCAGCGGTCCCAGGTCTTCGTCGGCGATGCCGATGCGCACCCGGTCTGGCGATGCACCGATCGACGACAACACGATGTCGTCGGGCAGCGTGAGCACGGGCTGCGCGTCCGCGACGCCGAGCTTGCGCATCGACGCGGCGAGCCCCTCGACGCGCTTCGCCTGTACGGCGACATTGCTGTCGCCGCCGAGCACGGCGGCCTGCAGCTCGAGGCCGTCGAGCACGCCACGTCCCGGCGGCGAGGTGGGCTGGATCACGTCGCGCGGGACGCCGGCTGAGACGTAGTCGTCGCGCGACGTGAGCCGCAGGATGAGGCGGCGCTGAATCGACGAGTTCAGGGCCATCGGGATCGCGTTGAGGCGGTCGGCCGTGACGATCACGTGCACGCCGACCTGTCGCCCGTCGCTCGCGATCTGCATGAACAGGTCCCAGAACGGCATGCGCAGGTTGCCCTCGAAGGCGTCGCGGAACGCGCCGATCCCGTCGAGCATGAGCAGGATGCGCGGCTCGTTCGGCCGGTTCGCGAGGACGCGGTACTCGCTCACGGTCGACGCCCGAATCTCGGCGTAGGCCTGCGACCTGCGGTCGATCTCGGAGCGCAGCGTGCGCAGGAGCCTGCCGACGCGGTCTTCGTCCTCCGAGTTCACGATGCCGCCGACGTGGGGAAGCGGTTCGAGCATGGCGAGACCGCCGCCGGCGAAGTCGAGGCCGTACACGTGGACGGGGCCGCCTCGCACCGTGATCGCGGCGCTCGCGGCGATCGTCCGCAGGGTTCCCGTCTTGCCGGAACCACCCGTCCCGATCACCGCGAAATTGCCGTCCCGGTCGGGGAAGAACGACATCGTCGGCTGCGTCTGGTCCTGCGGCCGGTCGCACACGCCGAGGAGCAGCTCCGTGTCGGTCCGGGAGTTCGGCAGACGCGAGAGGTCGTAGGTGTCCTGCAGGTTCGGCAGCCACGGCTTGCGAAGCTCAGGGAGCTCGGCGAGGTCGGCGGCCGTGCGCACCGTGTCGACGACGCGGCGGATATCGCTCGGCCGGTTGGCTGCCTCCTCGCGCTTGCGGTCGCGCTCGGGATCGGGCAGCGAGTCCCAGGCCACCGGCGACCCGAAGCGCAGCTCCTCGAGTTCCACGCGGCTCGGCTCGGCCTCGTCGCTCGTCCAGCCGCCCGCGTAGCCCGATTGGAAGGGGCGTACGCGGCCGGGGCCCGTCTTGGCGGCGCCGCGCCCTGGCGTCGACGAGTCGAAGTGCGCCGCCATCTTGAGACCGAGGATGTCTTGCGAGTCGGCCTCATCGGCCATGCGCAGCGCGATGCGGAGGTTGGTGTTCGCGCGCAGGTTGTCGCGGATCACGCCTGCCGGACGCTGCGTCGCGAGCACCATGTGGAGGCCGAGCGAACGACCGCGCTGAGCGATGTCGACCATGCCGTCCACGAACTCCGGCACCTCGTTCACGAGCGCCGCGAACTCGTCGACGATGATGATGAGGCTCGGCGGCACCTCCGGGTCGCCCGTGCGCTCGAGCTCGATGAGGTCCTTGACCTTCTTGCGGTTGAAGAGGTGTTCGCGGTAGTGCAGCTCGGCGCGCAGCGACGTGAGCGCGCGGTACACCATGTGCTGGCTGAGGTCGGTGACGATGCCGATGCAGTGCGGCAGCTCGATGCAGTCGGCGAACGCCGAGCCGCCCTTGTAGTCGACGAAGAGGAAGGAGACGCGCTGCGGCGAGTGCGCCGTGGCCATGCCGAGCACCCACGCCTGCAGGAACTCCGACTTCCCCGAACCCGTCGTGCCGCCGACGAGGGCGTGCGGACCGTCGGCGCGCAGATCGATGGCGAAGGGCTCGGCGGCCGCCATGCCGAAGACCGCTCGGAGCGACGACTTCTGTTTGCCGACCTGGCCGGATGCTCGCGGTCCCGTGAGGATCGAGTGCGTCTCCCCCCAGCGTTCGAGGATCGCCTCCGGCTCCTTCGCGAGCTCCGTGCCGACGATGCTGAGGAAGTTGACCGAGCGCGGGAGGTCGCTCGCGTCGTCGAGCGCGACGGAAGCATCCTCGACGGGAGCGAGGGCGCGCGAGAACGCCTCCGCTCCGGCGCGGTCGACCATGTCGCAGACGACGGGCGTCACGCCGAGGCCGCCGGCCTTCACGAATCCGGCGACGGCGTCGCCCGTCGCGGGGCTCAGCTCGAGGTAGGTGCGGCATGCGGCGGGGATGCGAGCGAGGGAGTTCGCGACCCACACCGTGTGGATGCCGACCTCGGGGCCGTGCTCGAGGATGCGGATGAGACGGTGGCGCTCGATCGGCGTGTCGTCTTCGACGACGAAGACGACGATGGGCATCGTGCCGATGTCGTCCTCGCCCTGCGCCGTTGCCTCGGTCGCCGCGAGCCGCTTGTCGAGCAGATCGCCGACCTCGCTCACGAGCCGCGTGACGGGCTCGGTGCCGGCGGCCAGCGCCTCGGCGCCGATCGGCGAGTGCCCACCGCCGACGTGCGGCAACCACTTCAGCCACTCCCAGTCGCCCGCTGACTCGGTCGACGCGACGGCGTGCACGACGACCTCCGCGGGCGAATGCATGCCGACGACCTGCATCACGATGGCGCGCGCGACGCCCGCTGCGACGTTCCGCTGGCCTCCAACGCCGATGTTGCCCGACTCGCGGAAGCTCTCGACGACGGGCACGTCGCGCACGATCGACGTGTGCAACTCGAGGCGGCGCAGGTCCTTCCACATCTCCGGGACGCCCTGCTTGTTGCCCGGCATCTTGATCGTCACGCGGCTCGGCATGTCGCCGATGCCGAGCCGGACCTTGAGGAATTCGTGGTGCTCCGGCCGCCGCGTCCACAGCAGCGGGCCGTGGGTGAAGGCGTCGTCGATCACCTCCGCGACCGACGGCGCCTCGCGCAGTCGCCCAATTCGCTCGACCTTGTGCTCGTCGTCGATCTCGTCGGCGGTTGCGTCGACGGCGGCCGCGAACTCGATGCGCGCCTCTTTCCACATCTTCTTCGCGAAGCGGCGGTTGTCGATGAACATCGCCGTCATCATGAGCGGCATCATGAGCATGAACACCATGGAGTACGGGCTGCGGCCCATCGCGAGCATGAGCGGGCCCATGATGAACGGCACGAAGAACATGATCCACGGCAGCCGCTGGGGTCGCGGCTTCGACGGCGGATCGGGGGCGATGAGCTCGCGCCCCTCGTATTGCGGGTCGAGACGCGGTGAGCGGTTGAGCTTGACGACCCCGCCCGCGTCCGTGCCGGCCCCGAGCGCCGCGACCTCGACCATGAAGGTCGTCTGACCGACGGTGATCACGTCGTTGCGCGTGAAGTTGGCGCGCGTGATCGGCTCGCTGTTGACGCGGGTGCCGTTGGCCGAGCCGAGGTCGATGACTTCGGCGACATCGGTCACGTTCAGCCGCGCGTGCTGCTTCGACACGAGCGGGTCTTTCAGCACGACGTCGTTCGACGAGTCGCGTCCGATCGTCGACGAGCCCGCGGCGACGAGGTACTCGGCGCCCTCGTCGGGGCCCCGCAGCACGGTGATCTTGGCCGCCGCCTGCCGTTTCGCGCCGCCTTCGGCCGCGGCCTCGCTCGCGCCCGCGAGCGAGACGAACGCGCCGGAGGCGATCGATGTCTCCGCGATCGGGGTCTGGGCGTCGAGGATTTTCGACGTCGAGCGGCCCTGCGCGTCAGGAACGGAGTGCAGGCGCAGGCTGATGCGGTCGTGCGGGCCGAGCGGGTCGGTCTGCCGCTTGGGGTCGGTGTTGTAGATCTCGCGGGCGAGGTCGGCGATCGGGGTCGTCGGCTCGGCGGTCGCGGTCAGATCGACGGCCTGCCCACCCGGACGCACGAGCGTCAGTTTGAGCTTCACCGGCGGCGACCGTCCTCGCCGCCCGCGGGCGGCTTGGCGATCGCGATTCCGGTGCCGGATGCCGTGGGGGCGCCCGGCAGGTCCGATCCGTCGACCGCGTGACCGGTGGCCTCGATCTGCGCGATTGTCTCGGCGCTCGGAAGGGCCTCGCCGTGCGACCGCAGCGCCCGGTTGCGGAGGTCGGCGCGGGCGAGTGTCATCTCGCCACGCACGCGCGACGACGCATCCTTCGCCGTGCGGCGCCGATGCTGGCTCACGCGGAACCGTGCGGCAAGGCGACGGGCGAAGGTGGATTCGCGACGGGCGGCGCGCACGACCCGGTCGGCGTCGTCCCAGACGCCCTCGATAACGGCATCGCTGGGTTCGGCGATGCCGAAGACGGCCGCGTCGGCTCGCGACGCGATGGGCGCCAATTCGGGATGCATGGCCCTGGCCGTGCGGGGACGGGTCTCGCGGACGGGCACCGCGTAGCCGAGTTCGGCGAGGCGGTCGACGGCCTCGTCCCAGGCGCCCGCGAGCCGGGCATCCGGATCACCCCGTTGCCGTCGGCGGCGGCGAATCGCGCGGATGAGCACGAATACGAGGAGAGGGAGCAGATAGAGCACGAGGGGGATGGCGACGGCCGTGATGATGGCGATCACCCACCACGGCAAGCCGCTCTCGTCGACCTTGTCCTCGTCGTCCTCGGGCCGGTCGGCGGCCGTGATGAGGTCGTCGGGGCGCTCCTCCGTCTGCGGGGGCTGGCGCACCTGGGCGCGCGGCTTCGATTGCGGCTCGGAGACCGTGTTGACGGGCACGTCGGTCTGCTCGGGCGTCGGGTCGAACCGCACCCATCCGAATCCCTCGAACGCGACCTCGACCCACGCGGTGACATCGCTGCCGCGCACGTCGACGAGTCCGCCGCCCTGTGGCACCGACTCCGGCGCGTACCCCATGACGACGCGCGACGGGTACCCCAGCTCGCGCGCCATGAGCGCCATCGCCGACGCGTATTGCTCGGAGTCGCCGATCATGTACCGCAGGTCGAAGAGCTCCTGCATGCGATCGAGCCCGTGGCCGGCCCGAGACGGCGCCTGATCGCTTGCCGTGCCGTGACTGAGGTAGCCCTGCGACGTGAACGCCTGCTCGATCGCGCGCAGCTGCAGGTACGGCGAGGTCTCGCCCTGAATGAACGTCTGCATGCGCTCGACGAGCACCGCAGGAGCGGGGGCCGACGGCGGCAGCTCGATGTTCGCGACCGGAATGTTGTCGAGTTGCCCCTCGAGCGGGTAGTCCTGCAGGTCGGCGGTCACGGCGTAGACGTCGTTCGCGCCGAGTCCGCTCATCACGAGGCCCGTGCCCGTCTCGGCGTTGAAGCGCAGGTCGCTGCGGCGGTCGGTCACCGAGCCCGCGATGAGGTCGACGCGCGTCGGGGCGCCGATGGTCGGCAGCCAGATGTCGTCGTAGTTCTCGACGTGCACCTCGATCTGGCGCATGGTCGATGACGTGAGGAAGTCGGTCTGGGGCACATCGCGGCCGACGAGGTTGTACGTGCCGGCACCCTCGATGCCGAGGTCGGGGTCGACGATCTCCCATTTCTTGCCCGTGTACGAGTCGAGCACGGCGAGACGGAGCGAGTCGCCCGGCTCGAGGCCGGCGATCTTGAGCAGCACCGTGTCGCGCAGATCTTTCGTGTACATGCGGAACCCTGCGAGCGGGCTTTCGTAGAGGAACGGCTCGAACGGCGGCGTCACCTCGTCGCGCAGGACGAACCGCTCGCTGTCGACGACGGGCTGCACGATTGCGCCCGAGCCGCCCGCGACGACGCCCGCGGCGACCGCGATGACCGCCGTGCCCGCCAGACGGCGGCGCCACAATCCCTTGCGGGCCTCGTCGCCTGCCACGTTCGGCAGCCCGCGCCGCCAGCCGAGCCACACGACGGCGATGAGGCCGATGGCGAGCCCCCGCAGCACGCCGAGGAACGGTTCGGAGGTGCCCGTGATCGTCGTGAGGATGAAGAGGGCCAACGGGCCCACCAGCACGACCGCAGCCTTGCCGACCGACCGGTCGTGTCGCTGCAGCCACCGCAGCACGACGATCGAGCCGGCGAGTGTGACGGCGAAGGTCGCGATGTACGGGAGCACGAGCGTGTGGTCGGGGCCCTCGACCGGTGGCTGCAGCGTGATGATGTCGCGCCACGACTGCACGGCGCCGATCGCGAGTGCCGCGAGGGTCTGGAACGTCGGCAGCACCGCGAGGAATCCGGAGAACGGGAGGGCGAACGCGGTGCCGAGCAGGAAGTAGCCGGCGACGCCGACGAGCACCGTGTTGAGCACGTTCAGGCGCCACAGGCTGCCGAGGAGCGCGGCGCCAACGCCGACGATAAGGCCTCCGGCCGTTGCGAGCAGGAACCACCACCCGCTGTACGGCGACTGGAACCCGAGCATGGCGATGAGCACGAGCGCGGCGAACACGCCGAGGTCGATCCATCCGCGCGCGGTGAAGCGCCGTGCCGCGGCATTCGTCGTGTTCACACCAGGCCCTTTCCACGGAGCAGCCGAGGCAGATCGCCCAGCTTGGAGACGGTGCCGATCGTGAGCTGGCCGAGCTGCCGGCGACTGACGCGAGCCTCGGTGTCGCAGCGGAACGCGGTCACGCTGACCTCGTGGGGAAAGAGCGAGCGTGCCCGGTGCAGGTCGCTCGGGCTGAGCCCGCTGCCGCCCACGAAGATGACGACGGTCGGCGGCGAGAGCCGGCGGGTGGCCTCCGACACGTACGAACGGAACGACGGGTGTTCGGGCTCGACCACGTCGAAGCGGCTCGTCGCGTCGAGCATCGCCACGATGGAACGTGTGGGCAGCGCGCCGAGCTCATTCACCGCCTCGATGTCGAGGTCTTCGCGCAGCACCTGCTGCACGATCGACGCGAACACCGAGATGCTGAGCTCGAACTCCTCCTCGCTGCGGTAACGCGACCGGTCGAGCGTGTGCACGATGGTGATCTGCGAGCGGCGCGTCTCTTCGAACTGCCGCACCATGAGCGTGCCCGTGCGGGCCGTCGTCTTCCAGTGCACGTGGCGCAGGTCGTCGCCGGGCTCGTACGGTCGCAGTGCATGGAACGCGAGATCGTGGTCGGTGATCTTCGTCGTGGTGACGCCCTCGAGGTCGCGCAGGAGGCCGGCGGCGGACGATTCGAGACGCACCGTGCGCGGATGCACGAACAGATCGATGACACCGGTCCATTTGACCGTGCGGCGCAGGATGCCGAGCTCGTCGCCACGGATCGACCGAGCCGGACCCGCCGGAATGACGGCCCGGCGCGTCGTCGGCACGGAGAACAGCTCCTCGTGCGACTGCCCCGGACGCAGGAGCGGAATGCCGAACTCGGCGCGGCCCTTCCCGACTGGGAACTCCATGCGCGTCGGCAGCGCGCGGCGTTCGCCCGCGTTGCGCACGGTGAGGCGGCCGAGGGCACGGTCGCCCACCGTCACGCGGCGCGGGTTGAGCTCGATCTCGACCTCATAGACGGCGCGGCCGAAGGCGAAGGGCACGGCGACGAGCACCATGACGAGGGCGACCCCGCCGAGCACGAGCAGCTCGATCCAGCCGAGCCAGGCGCCCGCCACGAGCAGCACCGCTCCTGCGCCGATGAGGACCCATGCGAGGGTCGTGATGACGCGGATGACCGGCGAGATGCGCTCCCACAGGGTGCGGCCGTGCTCGCGCATCCACGCCCAGGCGACGCGTGCGACGGTGACGAGTCCCTCGAAACGATCACGTTCGACCCGAAGCGCCTCGGCGGCGCCGCCCGTCTCGGTCGCGCGGGCCGGGGCGTCGGCGCTCACCGGGGCGACGCCCGGCTCCGCCGCGGCGCGCGGGGCCTCCGCGTCGCTCGGCGTCTGCTGGGCGACCCGGTGTGGGGCTGGAGCTGGTGCGGTCATGGTGCGGCCGTGATTCTCGATGGAGCTGCGGTTCGGTGGGGCGCCCGCGCTAGGCGGTGCGGTACTGCGGCGGGGCGATGTCGATGAGAATGCGGCCGATGATGTCGCCGGCGCTCGTTCCGGCGAACTCCGACTCGGGGTCGACGATGAGCCGGTGAGCCAGTACGGGCTCGGCGAGCTCGCGCACGTCGTCGGGGGTGACATAGCCGCGGCCCTGCGAGATCGCCCAGGTGCGCGCGGCGCGGGTGAGCGCGAGCGCGCCGCGCATCGAGACCCCGAGGGTGACGTCGCGGTCGACGCGCGTCGCCGTGACGAGCTGGGAGACGTACTCGAGGATCGAGTCGTCGACGTGCACCTTGGCCGCGAGCTGCTGCATGGCGATGACGGTGTCTGGGCGCAGGATCGGGTCGACGGCGTCGGCGCGCGCGCGGTTCGCCGAGTCTTTCAGCAGGGCCACCGTCGTCTGGTGATCGGGGTAGCCGAGGCCGGTCTTCATGAGGAAGCGATCGAGCTGGGCCTCCGGCAGCTTGTACGTGCCGGCCTGCTCGACCGGGTTCTGCGTCGCGATCACGATGAAGGGCGACTCGACGTCGTGGCGCGTGCCGTCGACCGTGATGTGCTGCTCCTCCATCACTTCGAGCAGCGCGGACTGAGTCTTCGGGGAGGCGCGGTTGATCTCGTCGGCGAGCACGACCGAGGCGAAGATCGGGCCGGGGTGGAAGTCGAACTTGCCCGCGGCCTGGTCGAAGATCATCGTTCCGGTGACGTCGCTCGGCAGCAGGTCGGGCGTGAACTGGATGCGGGAGTTGCGGCCGTCGATCGTGCGCGCGAGCGCTTTCGCGAGCACGGTCTTCCCCGTGCCCGGAAAGTCCTCGAGCAGCACGTGCCCCTGGCTGAACAGCGTGGTGAGCACGAGCTTGATGACGTGCTGCTTGCCGACGATGGCCCGGTCGAGATTGCTGACGACCTGGCCGAACGCCTCGGCGAACCACGTCGCCTGTTCCTGATTAACGGTCACGTGTTTCCGATCGCTTTCGTGTGAGTTGGGCCATGAGGACGTGCGGTGCGCTAGTGCATGCGTTGATCGAAGGTGAAGAGCGTGGCGCCGTCGAGCGTGACCTCTGCCTTGATGCGCGCCCCGTGCTCGGCCTGGCAGTTCGGCGGTTCATGTCCGCCCGCGTTCAGCTGGGCGCCGCTCACCTGGCTCGTGCCGAGATCCACCCATTGTCCGGTGAGCCCCAGGAGCGCGGGCTCGTAGCGCGAGCATGAGATCACGTACGTGGCATTCCCGAGGAAGTCCTTGCCGTTGAACTTGAACGCGTGGACGAAGGTGCCCGTGGACTCGTCGTGCTCGCGCAATCCGCCCTTCTTCAGCTCCAGCTTCGGGTCGGGCTGGTAGATCAGCTGCCCGGTCGCGACGTTCGAGGTCTGCCGCCCCTCGCTGTTGATCGCCGTGACCGTGACGCCATAGTCCCGCGCGCTGCCCGGGCTCTTCGAAACCGTGAGGCCCGTGATGGTGAGACTTCGCGTGTCGGGACTGATGTTCGCGATCTGCTGCGCCGAGTCGGCCGGCGTCACGACGTTGACGACGTACTGCGTGATCTCTCCGCCGGTGTCGACCGGCGGCTGCCATGTAACGACGAGCTCGCCGACGGTCTTCCCCTTATCCGTGTACTGGGTCGACAGCGCCACGTTCTGCGGCGCGGTCGGCTTGTCGATCGGGGTCACCGAACTGCTCGGCGCCGAGAGGTTGCCCCAGCCCAGCACGTTCTTCGCCCGCACCTTGAGGGTGTACGCAACGCCGGCGACCACCCCGTCCGACCTCGAGAACGTATAGCTCGACCCGACACCGAGCGTCACGACGATCGGCTTCTGCCCGGTACCCGTCGGCTCGAGCACCGCTTCGTAGCCATCGATCGGCTCGCCGTTCGACTGGGCCAGCTCCCATGTCCCCGTGAGCTTTCCCGGACCGGTTCGTTCCAGCGTGACGGATGCGGGGGCACCTGGCACGTCGCGGACCCGCAGGGTCGCGTACCCGTAGGTCTCGCGCATGGGGTCTTTCGTGCCGTCGCCGATCTTGTAGCGCACAGTGATGCTGCCGATGAACGAGGCCGATGGCTCGATGCGCACCTGGTTGCCGACGACCGAGACCTTCGCTCCGGTCGTCGAGCTCGACTCCTCGACCGCCTCGATGAGGCGCAGCGGCGCCTCCGGGTACGGGTTGAAGTCGTTCGACGTCACGTCGATCATGACGGTCTCGCCGCGCAGGCTCGCGTGCTCATCGTTCGTGGCGCGCGGCGGCGGCAGCGACGACGAGACGACCGTCACGTTGATCACGCCCGTCTGCGTGAACTCGCCGAGGGAGTAGGTGACCTCCATCGGCACGACCGTTCCGACCTTCGTGTCGAGCGCCGCCGTCACCGAGAGGGTCGACCCTGAGAGCGATGAGCTGACGCCCGGTCCCGATCCCGTGAGACCGGAGTAGCGCACCTCGGGGATGAGTGCCTGGTTGGGATGCCCCGTCGCGGTCCGCAGGTCGAAGGTCTTCGTGGATCCGACCTCGACCGAGATCTGCGGGGTGACGAACGTGGGTGCGACGTCGCGGAATTCCGGGTCGCCGACTGTGAGCCGCACCCTGATGGTCGCGATGCCCGCGTTGGTGTCGTCGGGTCCCGTGGCATCCGACACCATGAAGGTGATCGACGCGGGCCCGCGGAAGCCGGGCTTCGGCACGAACTGCACCGAGCGCTCGTCCTTGACGACGGGTGTGCCATCGCCCTGCTCCGCCCAGGCGCTCGCCGCGTCGATGACCGTCACTGGGTTTCCGGAAGGGGCGATCACGAGGTCGTTCACGTTCCACGAGATCGGCTGGTCGACACGCGTGTTCTGCTCGGGCAGCTCGGGGTCGAGGTAGGGCGACTGCCGCTTCGACTCTTCCGTTACGACACCGGGAACCATGATGAACGCGGCGCCCTCGAGACCGGTATCGGGGTTCGTGAGCGTGTAGGCGATCACCTGGCGCCGGTCGGTCGGGGCGACGCGGATACTGCCGTCGGGGAGCACCTCCGCTGATCCCGCGTTCGTGCCGGCGAGGGCGACCTCGAGCTCGGCGAGGCGCCCTGTCGGGTTGTGCGCGCCGGCCCGGGGGTCGACGTCGTACCAGTCGTCCACCTCGAACGCATCGTTCGGCACGACCTGATCGACCGCGGTCGGCGGCACGTCGGGCGCCTCGTCCGTGAGGGTGATGTTGATCCAGGCGGTCGCGGTACCGCCCTGGTCGTTGGTGATCGTGTACGGCACCGTGAGGAAGTCGCCCTCGTCCGGCATGGTCAGCAGGATCGCCTCGCCATCGATCTCGGGCGCGAGCGCCGGGTCGACCTCGGAGAAGTCGTCGACGATCGAAACCGTGTAGCCGTTCGGGTCGGAGTCGTTCTTGAGCACCGGCACGGCGATCGTCGTGCCCGGCCGCGCGTACACGGGGTCGTCGACGGCCACGGGCGGCTGGGTCTGACCGCTGCGCGGGACGACGCCGATCTTGATCACGCCCTCCGCGCGCTGGCCGTAGGTGTCGACCACCTCGTACCGCACCGTGTCGGTTCCCGCCGCACCCGGGAAGGCCTCGTAGACGAACGAGGTCTGGTTGGTCTCGCGGATCGACCCGAGCGACGGCGAGCCGATGACGCCGTTGAAGGTCACCGAGTCGCCATCGGGGTCGACGCCGGTGATCGGCACCTCCACGCGGATGGACGCCCCCTCGAAGACGCGCGCCGTCTCCGTCGGCGGTGCCGGCGGCCGATTCGACGCCTCGTCGTCGGCGACGACCTGGAAGGTCACGCGTGCCCCGCCCTGCTCCCCGTAGTCGTCGGTGACCATGTACGTGAGGCTGTAGGTGCCCGGTTCGTTCGGCGCCTGGTAGCGAACCTGGTTGTTCGTCACGAACGCGACGCCGCCGCCGAGATCGAGGTCGCTGAGTTCCTGCGAAACCGTCATCGACGCGTCATCCGGATGATCATCGTTGGCGAGCACGTCCACCGACGTGAAGTCGCCGACCCGCACGCGCCTGGTGTCGTCGACGGCGATCGGCGGCTGGCGATTCACGATCGGCTCGACGGGAACCAGCACGATCACGCCGTCGGCCGTCTGTCGTCCGTCGGTGATGCGGTACGTGATCTCGATCGGCTCGAGCAACGCGACCTGCGAGGTCACGCGCACGACCGTGTTGTCGATGAGCTCGATGGCGAGGCCCGCCACCCGAGCCTCGTCGCTCGCGATGACCTCTTGCACCGACAGCACGGCGTCGCCCATCGACATGTCGTTCGTGAGCACGTCGATCGACGTCGGCACGCCGGGGCGGATGTAGCCGACATCGCGGACCGCGGTGATCTCGTCCGACACCTCTTCGGGGTCGAGCACGTCGAAGCGGATGAGACCGATCGAGTCGTGCGTGCCCGATGTCACCGTGTACTGCACGTAGTAGGTGCCGGGCTTCGAACTGCGATACGAGACGGTGCCGAGGTCGGGGTTGAAGGTGGCACCGCCGCCTGCACCGTCGAGCTCGGTGATTTCGACGACCGACAGCGGCGCCCCCGACGGCGAGAGATCGTTCACGAGCGGGGATGCCGTGACGGTCGTGCCTGCGACGCCGCGGGCATAGTCGGGGGTACCGACGGGAGAGAGCGATCCGGGCTGCGCGACTTCGACCGTGAGCTCGCCCGTCGCCGTCGCCGTGCCGTCCGATACCACGTACGAGACGGTACGGGTGCCGAGCTCCGCGCCGATGGCCGTGACCGTGATGGTGCCGTCCGGCGTCGACGAGGCCGACATGCCCCCTGGTGCGCTGGCCGACAGCAGATAGATCGGGTCGCCGTCCGGGTCGATCCAGTCGCTCAGCACGTTGTACGAGAGCGTCTGGCCGGCCTCGACGGTGACGGTGGGCTTGTGCTTCGACTCCGGCGCTCGGTTCTCGACCGTTCCCGGCACGACCTCGATCGTGAGGTTCGCCTCGGCGATGCCGCCCTCGCGACCGTCCGATCCGATGTAGCTGACCGTGTACTCGCCGGCGGCATCCGGGGCCGCATCGAACTGCAGTGCGCGCCCCTCGTCGATGATGCTCAGCGTGCCGAGCGACTCGGGCACCTCGCCCTTGATGCCGACGATCGTGATGAGGTCGCCGTCGGGATCGGTGTCATTGTCGAGCACGGGCATGTAGGCGACCGACCCCGGCCGGACCCCGAACACGTCGTCATTGAGCTCGGGCGGATGGTTCTCCTCCGTGCGCTCCGCGAGCGTGTCCTCGAACGACTCCTCCGTCGCCTCATTGTCGCCGTCGGCGCCCTCGACGTCTTCCGGGGGCACCGTGTCCTGCCAGTTCTCGACGAAGCGCATGTGGTCCTGCGGCAGCCAGATGTTGCCGCTGCGCAGATCGTTGAGCACGATCACGTTGCGGTTGACGCGGAACGTGACCTCGCCCTCGATCGTCTGCTCGATATCGTTCGAGACGGGCGCCTCGCCCTCGCACAGCGTCGTGAGCAGCTTGGGCGCCGCCCAGGCTCCGAACGAGCAGCCGCCGAGGCTTACCGGCTGGGCGATCGAGCTCGGATCGGAGCCGCCGGCGACGACCTGCGGCTCGAGGGCGATGGCCTCACCCGAGAATGGCACGCGGAAGAGACCGGTCGACGCGGCGACGAGCACGCCGTCCGCCTCGGCGCCGCGCTGCTGAATGCGCACGCCGAACTCGGGGAGGGCGACCGAGCCGCCGCCCTCGAACAGCACCAGATTGTTGGTCCGGTCGAGCACGGCCGCGCGCTCGCCGACGGCCGTGAGCTCGTAGTCGTCGAGCTCGCCGATCTCGGCCTTGACGGGTTCCTGCCCGCGCTCGGTGATGCGATAGATCGCGTTGTCGCTCGCCGATGCGGCGATGATCGTGCCCTGGTCGGTGACGACGATCTGCGCATCCGGCCCGAGCTCGAGAGTGGGGTCGGTCGATGAGGTGTCGAGGACGAGGGCCTGCTGCGTGTCGAGCGCCCACACCTCGCCCGTCTCCGGGTTGAGGACGGCCAGCACGTGGTCGCCGTAGGCCGACACGCTGCCCTTCGGCGTGACGATCGACTCGCGAAGGTCGGTGTATGCCGGGTCGACGCGCCCGAGCAGGCCCGAGTCGACGTCGTGCAGGAAGACGTCGTCGCCGTCCTGGTGCACCATGACGTTCTCACTGGTGAGGCTGACGCTGCCGTCGAGCTCGTGGATCTGCGCGTTGAGGCGCCCGGCCTTGACCTCGTCGGCGTTCGTCACCCAGACGTCGCGCGACTCCATCTCGACCTCGGCGCTCGGGAAGCCCTTGTGCAGGAGTGCGATGGCGACAGGAACCGCGACGATGATCACGAGGATGATCGACATGACGATCTGGCCCTTCGGCCACAGCCGCTTCGCGGTGTCTGCCACAGCGTCGCTCCCCCTGATCGTGTTGTTCCCCGCCACGCGCACGACGACGCGTTAACCGGACGGCGCGCACACCGTCCCATATTGTCTCGATTCAGTGACGGCGCGGTAAACGATCAGTCACGGCGGCAGTCAGATCCGCGGGAGGGGGGACACGACGATGAATCCGACGGTGGATGCGCCCGTCGCCGGACTTGTGACGCGGTACGGGATCACGAGTCGTTCGTCCCCCGCCTGCACGCGGACGACGCCGCCGTCGATCGTCGCCGGCGCGTCGGAGTCGACGAGCTCGACCATGAGGTCCGCGACCGCGCCGGCCGGGTTCTCGGCGCCGTCGCGGACGGCGACGTCGACGACCGTCGTCCCCCTGAGCGCATCCGGACCGATGACGTGATTCGCGGCGCTCGGAGCAGGGAGCGACGCGTCGTCGCGCACCGAGACGTGCACGCTGGCGGTCGACGTCGCGCCGGCGGCGTTCGTCACCGTGTAGCCGACGGAGAAGTCGGCGACGCCCTCCGGCGGAGCGATCACGAGTGCGTCGCCGTCGACGGTGACGGACGCCCCGACGTCGTTCTCCGGCACATCGGAAGCGAGTGAGAGCTCGAGCCCGGCCGGGTCGCTGTCGTTGTCGAGCACGGGCACCGAGAACGCCATGCCGGGCGGCACCGTGACGACGTCGTCGACGGCCACCGGCGCCGACGACGCCGCCGGGGCCGGCACGACGCCGATTCGTATCGGCAGCATCGACGACGCCCCGAACGCGTCGCTGACGGTGATCGGCAGCGTCTCGGTGCCGTGCGCGTCAGCATGGGGCACGAAGGTGAATCCCGTCGCGTCGACCTCGACGATCACCCCGAGATCGCTCGATTCCGGGATGCCGGTGACCGTGACGAAGTCGCCGTCTGGATCGGCGCCGGCAAGCGGCACGTCGATCCGCACCGGCGTTCCCTGCGACGCGCGCACGTCGGCGCCAACGGGCTCGGGCGGCCGGTTCGAGGCCGCGTCGACCTCGGTGACGGTCACCGTGATCTCGTCGGTCGCGCTGCCGCCGAGCGGATCGATGACGCGGTAGCCGAGCGTGTAGGTGCCCGGTTCGGTCGGCGCCTGGAGTCGCACGACGTCGCCGTCGACGTGGGCGATGCCATCGCCGAACGTCATCTCCCCGTCGGCCGTCTCGTCACCTGTTGCCGTGCCGTCGTCCGACGACGCGGTCGTGCCGGTCAGATCGTCGTCGAGTCGCAGGTCAAGTCGATCAGGATGCGTGTCATTGGCGAGGGGCGCCACCACCGCGATGTCCCCAGCTCGCACCGTGACGGCGTCAGGCTCCGTCACGGGAGGGCGCGGCTGCTCGATTGCCGAGCCCGGCGTCACGACGATCGTGCCGACATCGGTCGCTTGGCCGTCGGACAGCACGTACGACAGCTCAATCGGCCCGGAGAGCGCACGGGTCGGCGTGACGCGCAGGATCGCATGGTCGATGAGCTCAACCTGCAGACCGGCCGCCCGGGCCTCGACCGTGTCGTCGAGGCCGATGACGGCCAGCACCCGCGAGGGGTCGCCGCTGTCATTGTTCAGCAGGTCGACCGTGCCCGGCTGCATGCCCTGCAGGTGCACGGCGTCGGGCACGGCGATCGGCGCGAGCGTCCCGAGGGTGCTCGCGTCGGCGATATCCACCCGGAGGATGCCCTTGGCGGTGCGCTCCCCCACCTGCACGGTGTAGACGACCGAGTAGACGCCCGCGAGGGGCGCGTCGAGGGTGACGGTGCCGCGCTCCTCATCGAACGAGATACCGGGGCGCCCCTGCGTCTCGACGGCGTCGACGAGCACGGGCGGATCGCCCCCGACCCCGACGTCGTTGGCCGTCACCTCGACCGTCACCGGGGCATCCGTCGTCCCGGTCGCGAAGTTGGCGGCGGTGTCGGGATTCAGGGTGCCGGGCGCCGCGATCTCGAGCTCGAGCACCCCCGACGACTGGTCGGCGCCGTCCGATGCGACGAGGTTCACCGTGGAGTGGCCGGGCTCGGCTCCCGCGGCCACCGTGACCTCGCCGTCGGGGGTGAAGCGCACGTCGAGGTCGTCGTCTCCGCTCGCCGCCACGAGGTGCACGGGGTCGCCCTCGGCGTCGACCCAGCCCTCGAGCACGTCGAGACTGCCGGTCTTCCCCTGCTCGAGTCGCAGGCGTGCCGGCGCGAGTTGCTGCGGCGCCGAGTTCGAGCCGTCGTCGACGATGCGGATGCGCACGATCGCGTCGGCGGTGCCGCCGGAACGTCCGTCGCTCACGTGATAGGCGAAGGCGAGAGACCCGCTCACCCCCTCGTCGGCCGTGAAGCGGAGCGCGCGGCCATCGTCGATGAGGTCGACCTTGCCGGCGGCCGTCCCTACGGGCGCGCCGACCGGCTCGACACCGGTGATGCGCAGCACATCGCCGTCCGGGTCGGTGTCATTGGCGAGCACGGGGATCACCACGGTCGACCCGGGCCGGACACCCGCGAGATCGTCCTCGAGCACGGGGGGCCGGTTGACGTCCGTGCGCCCGTCGAGGGTCTCGCTCAGCGGCACGTCGATCTCGGGTTCGGCGAGCTGGTCCTCGGGGCGCCGGTCCTCCGGCAGCACCTCGTCCCAGTTGTCGACCGCGCGCATGTCGTGCATCGGCAGGTACGTGACGCCCGTGCGCGTGTTGTTGAGGGCGAGCTCGCCGCCGCCGACACGGAATTCGAGCGTGCCACCCTCGAGCGGATCGACGATCTCGACCTCGAGGTCGGCCTGGCCGGGGCAGCCGCCGACGACGACCGCGAGCGCGCCCCAGGCGCCGAAATGGCAGCCATTGAAGACGACGGGCCGCGCCACGGCATCCGGGTCGTTCGAGGCGTCCTGGGCTCCGCCGCCCGCGCCGATCGAGTCGGGGCGGCCGTCGGCCTCGAACGGGATGAGGGAGAGCCCGGTCGGCGTCGCGAGCGCGACGACGTCGCCCGCCTCGGAGACCTCCTGCACGTGCAGGGCGCTTTCCGCGAGCGGCAGCACGCGCCCGTTGTCGAAGTACAGCTCCTGACGGTTCACGTCGAAGAGGACCACCTCGTCGCCGACCGCAGTGATCTCGAAGTCCGTGAGCTCGAGTCCGAGGGGCACGCGCTGCGGGAACGTCCGGGTTCCGGAGACGCGGTAGATCGACTGATCGCCGACGGCCGCGGCGACGACCTCGCCGCGCACCGTGACCACGAGCTGCGCGGAGGGGCCGAGTTCGAGCACCGGCTGCGACGTGCGGGGGTCGAAGTCGAGCGGCCCGCGCGTGCTCGCGACCCACACGCTGCCCGTCGCGCGCTCGAGCACGGCGAGCATCCCCGCCCTGATCTCGACGTCGCTGCCGCCCGGCACCGAGACCGTCTCGGTGGCGACGCCCGTCGCGGGGTCGAGGCGCGAAAGCGTGCCGAGCGCACCGTCGTGCACGAACACCTCGTCACCGTCCTGCAGCACCTCGAAGTCGTCGGTCGCAGCGCCGAACGAGCCGGTCAGCTCCTGGATCTGCGTGTCGAGACGGCCCGCGAGACGCTGGTCGTGATTGACGACCCACACGTCGCGGCCGCTCGTCACGACATCGGTTCCGGCGTAGCCGCGGTGCATGACCGCGGCAACGACGGGCACGGCGATCGCGACGGCGAGCACGACGCTGAGCACCCACTGCCACCAGCGCCACCGCCGCCCATCACGCTTCGCCACGAGTCCCCCTCCGAACGCGGCGGTCAGTCTAAGGCGCGCGCGTGACGCCCGTGCGACTCGGCCCGTCCGCCCCCGGGCCGGTCAGGCGCCGCCGCGCGACGGGGCGCGATCGGCCGCCGGGGCCGCCGGGGCCGCCGCCCGCTGCTTCGTCCGCTCGGCATCGACATCGTCGAGCAACACGAGATCATCCGCCGAGACGAGCCTCGTCGAGATCGCGTACTCGACGAGGCGGGCGCGCCGGTTGGTGGCGAGCTTGCCGCGGCCCCCGCGCAGGCCCGTGACGCCCATCTTGTCGAGCTTCTCGCACACGTTGTCGAGCTTGCGGTTGAACGTGGTCATGCTCCAGCCGAGGCGCTCGGCGGCGTCGTTCGACGCGGGAATCTCGCCGCGGCCGGGCACGGCCTGCCGAAGCACGTCCTCGCACAGCGCCACGATCAGCTGCCGCTGGCTGGTCGTCAGATGCACTGCGTCGCGCGTCGTGTTGCCGTCGGGGCTCGTGTTGACGTGCGAGGTATTGAAGTAGTCGGTCTTGGCGTGGATCGTGAAGTCGTAGGTCGTCGACCCGGCGCTGAACATCACGTTGAGGTTCTGGAAGACGATCGGCAGCTTCGCGCCCGGTGCGAGCCACGACTGGACCTGCCCCGACTCGTCGGTCACGGTGGCGGACAGCACCGAACCGACGTTCATGAGCCACCACATGCCGAACTCGAACCGCAGCAGCAGGAACTTGCGGTGGAGGTAGGGGTTCTCGTCGATGATGAGATCGGCGTCGCGCCCGATCGTGAAGTCGTCGCCCGGCTCGATCTCGTAGAGCTCGCCGACGAACTCGACCTCGATGGGGGCGTCCGCGACGCCGGCGCCCTCGGCGCCCACAGTGCCCGCTTCGCCGTCGACCTCGTCCATTGCATCCACCGTGCCAGGTGCGGCATCCACGGCCGGCGGGGCGTCGACGACAGGCTCGAACGCGAGCGGTGCGGCCTCTTCGTTCATGCTCGGGGGTCCTTCGAGGTCGGGGGCGGCTCGGCCGGCGCTACTGCGGCCAGCAGGTCTGAAGTTTCTCGGGGCTGACGAGGCCGGCCCGGCGCGTCTCGACCTCGATGCACACGTTCGCCTCGTACGGGTAGGGCCCGATGGTCGCCTCGGGTTCCGTGGTCGTCTGTCCCGGCTGGTCGCTCCCGCTGATGCGCCAGAAGAACACGTCGCCGTCTTGCGGGTCCGGGTTCGTCCACGAGAACGTGATCATGCCGTTGTCCGATCGCACGACGTTGCCGCCCTGCGGTTTCGCCGGGTAGTCGCCCGGCAGGACCGGCTGTGCCGCCGATCCGCCGTCTCCTCCCGCCTCAGCGTCGCCGCGGGGAAACAGCACCCACCCGACGATCGAGAGGGCGACGAGGAGGAGGACCACCACGCCGGCGAGGATGCCGATGAGCAGGTTGTGGTTCTTCGGCTTCTTGGCCTCCGCATACGGGTCGTGCTGCTCGCCCCGCGCGCGGTCGCGCTTGGGCGCGGGGCTCTGTGCCACACCGTCGGCCGCGCGCTGGACGGGAACGTCGCCCGTGTCATCCGGCACCTCGATCCGGTCGCTGCGCTGCCGCTCGAAAACGGGCGCGAACGCCGAGCGCTGCTCACCGCCGAGCGGGGGCAGGCTCGGCTCCTCGAAGTCGGTCATCACCCGCGAGGCCATCGTGGCGCCACCCGTCGTGCCAACGGCCGCGGCGCGGTCGCCGGCCCCGACCCCGGCCGCTTTCCGCCCTCCCGGGTCGATCGGCTGCGGCCCCCGGCCACGCGAGGCGGTCTCGTCGCCGTGCTGGGCGGCGACGCGCTGGATTCCCCGGGTCTCGGTGCGCTCGGCGGAACCGGCGCGCGCGCCGGCGTGCACGGTCGCCGGGAACGCGCCGGCGTCCCTCGCCGAGACGCGCTGCGGCACCGCGGGCCCCTGGGCGTCGATGATCGGCACGCTGCGGAGGTTCGTCGACTCCTCGTCGGCGTCGCCTGCTGGTCGGACCGGGGCTTCGACGTTGAGATTGGGCACCACGATGTTCGTGGCCGAGTAGCCGAGCTCCAGCTCGACGCGCTGCAGCGCGCGGGCGAACTCGACGGCGGTCGCGTAGCGGTGCTCGGGGCGGCGCGACATCGCCTTGTGCAGCACGCTCACGAGGGCGCGTGGCGCGTCGCGGCGTGACACGGGCGTGACATCGCCGCGCTCGATGCGACGGATGAGGTCGATCGTGCCGTTCTTTCCGCCTGGAACCTCGAACGGGGTGTGCCCCGCCACGAGCGTGTAGACCGTGGCACCGAGCGAGAACACCTCGCTGCGCACGTCCGGCTGCGGGTTGTCGTCGAACATCTCGGGCGATGACCACGGCACCGACATGCCGGCGCCGGCGCCCGAGGTCATCCCCTCGGCCGCATCCGCGAGCTCGTCGCTGACCGCCGACGAGATGCCGAAGTCGGTGAGCGCGGGCGCGCCGTAGGCGTTCGTGAGCACGTTCGCGGGCTTGATGTCGCGGTGCAGCACACCGGCCGCGTGGGCGGTGGCGACGGCGCTCGCGATGTTGACGCCCGTGCGCAGCACCTCGTCGATGGGGATGCGCTCGGTTCGGTAGCGCGAGGAAAGGCTGCGCCCCGGCGCGTACTCCATCACGAAGAAGGGGCGGCCATCGCTCGCGACGTCGGCGTGGAAGATCGTGAGGATGTAGGGGTGCGAGCTCATCTGCGCCATCACGTTGGCCTCGCCGATGAAGGCCTTTCGTGAGCTCTCACCCAGGGCATCGCCGCCGAGGAGCACCTTGACGGCGACGTGGCGCCGCGGCAGATGCTGCTCGTAGAGGTAGACGTCGGAGAAGCCGCCGGAGCCCAGGTGGCGCTCGAAGGTGAAGCCGGGCAATTCCGGGGGCTCGGCGGGGGGACGCCTGGCATTCGCCACTGCTACCTCCTCACGGTGAACGCGATTCCGCTGCCGAGATCGATCACGGTCCCCGGTACCACGGCCGTCGGCTCGCCGGGCCGCAACCGTTGACGAGGCCGCCCCGGCATGACCACTTCGGTGCCATTGCGCGAGTGCAGGTCCGTCACGACCGTGACGCCGCCCGACAGCTCGATGCGGACGTGATTGCGCGATATGTCTTTGACGCCGTCGATGGTAACCAGTTGAGGTGACGTGTCGCCCGCCCGTTCGGCGGTCGCGCTCGGCGCCCGTCCGATCACGACGGGGCCGATCGCTGCGACCTCGCCGCTCGAGCCGAAATCGACCACGAAGGAGTCCTCAGCCGGCGGCGCGGCGAACGGCGGTGCGGCTGCGGCGGACGGGGACGCGGCGGCCGGCGGCTGGGGCGACGGCGCGGATGCCGCCTGGTGGTGGCGACCCGCGTTCTCCGCCCGCAACTGTTGCGCCGCGCCGCCGAACAGCGTGTCGCCGCCGTGGTCCCCCGGGTGCGCGTCCGGCACGTTCGCGACCGACGCGGGACGGAGGCCGGTTCGCGGTCCCTCATTCGGCTGGACCGTCTGCGCCTGCCGACGCAACTCGTGGGCCTGGCCCCCGATGACGGTGGAATCGATGTCGGGCTGGGCCGGCGCAGAGGGCGATCCGACCCGCGGCGAGTCCGGGGGCGTGTGCACGATGGCGGCGTCGTGGAGCGGCGGCCGGGCCGCCGCCTCGACCGCATTCACCGGCGCACCGGCCGCTGCTGCGGCGTCGCCCGCGTCATCCGGCTCATCACCGCGCGCCGCCTCGCGCGCCTCGGCGAGTTCGGCCAGCACCTCGTTGATCTGCTCGGTGCCACCGAAGAGGAAGTCGTAGCTGACGAGCTCGTCCTCGCCCTCCTCGTCTGCCGCCTCGGAGCCGGTCTCGGCTGTGGCAGGCCGATACTGGAACACGGACGGGGCCGCGCCCTCGCCGGCAGCGTGCAGTGTCGGCGCGTGTCCGCCATTCGGCGGAAGCACGGACACTGCCGCGTGGTCGACGGCCTGCGAGGGGGAAACGTACTGACCCGGTGCCGCCACGCCGGTGTGCGGCTGCGCCAGGGGCGGCTGCAGCGTGGGCGGCTGCTGCGCCGCGTAGCCGGGATACGAGTGATTCGCGGGAGCGCGCACGACGGGCTGCGCGTACGGCTGCGGCGGTGCCTGTTGGGATGGCGCCGCATACGGCGGGGCGACTGGCGGCGCGGGAGCCGGTGCCTCCTGGGCCGCGGCGGTCGCCCGGGCCGCGTTCGGCGCGGCGTCGCCCGCCGGGTCGGGCGCGCCGCCGGGCGCAGCGAAAGGGCGGGCGACGCTCTGCTCCGGGTGCCCGGCAGCCTGCGCAGGATGCATGCCGGCCGCGGGAGGCGAGGCCGACGTCGCCGGCGCCTGGGTGGCGTCTGTCTTGGCTCGGCGCGCCGCCCGGCGAGCCGAGAAGCGGGACCGCCGCGTCGGAGCGGCGCCCGCCGCTGGACCCCCGGGCGCCGACGCTTCGGGCGCGGCCGCTTCGGGCGTTGCCGCGTCCGGCGCCGACGCTTCGAGCGCCGACGGTGACGGGGTCGTCGTTTCCGGGCGCGCAGGTTCCCGGGGGGCGGCTGCCGGCGAGGGCGAGTGGGCCGCCGCGGGCGGCGGGGCGGTCGCGGCCCTGTCCGCCGAGGGGACATCCGCCGACGGGACATCCGGCGTGGCAGTCTCGCCCGCGGCGGCGGCCGCGAACGCCTCGGCGCGCGCCGCCTCCCGTGCTCGCCGCTCCGCCCGACGACGCTCGCGTTCGGCGCGCGCGTCGTCGTCGAGCGGTTCTTCCCTGGGCAACGGCCCGCCCGACCCGATCGGTCCGCCGCGATCGCGAAGCAGCGTCGCGAACCGTTCAGAGGTCGCGCTGTCGGTTGCGGCGAGCTTCTCGGCGGCCTCTTTTGCCCGGGCGGCGCTCTCGGCCTCGCGCTGCTTTCGCAGTTCCTCCTGCCGGTGCTTCGCCTCGGCCAGCGCCTTCTCGTGAGCGGCACGCCGCTCCGCGGCCGCTTTCTCGCGCTCCTGCAGCGCCTTCTCCATGCGCTGCAGTGCCGGCGATTTCAGCCCCGGCGGACGACCGGAGTAGGTCTTGTCGGGATCGATGCCCGCCGCAAGCGCGGCTTCACGGGCCTGCTCCTCCGCGGCCTTCCGCTTGGCCTCCGCATCGCTGTCGTCGCTCCCCCTCGGGTCGTCGTCCGCGGCTCCGTCCCCCGCGGAGTCCTCCTGGGAAGCCGTCTCGTCCGCACCCGCGTCGTCCGCATCCGCGTCCGCATCGTCAGCATCCCCGTCGTCGGCACGGTCTCTAACGCCGGGCTTGTCGTCGGCACCTTCGTCAATAACCCCCACGTCCGTCTCGGCGGAGTCGGGTTCGGCCTCGTCGCGCGTGCCGCCGTCGTCACCGTTCACCCGCGTGTCGGTCTCGGCGGCCGCCCCCGCGTCGGCGGCCACGGCGACCGACGCCACGTCGTCTCGATGTCCAGCATCCGGCCCCTGCGCGCCGCGACCGGAGACGGCGGCGCGCAGCGGCTCGACCACCACGTCGCCTCCGGCCACCACGAGCGCGATGCTGAGCTCGCCCGCGAGTGCTCCCTCGCGGACGACGACGGCATCGGCGCCGTCGATACGGCCGTGGGCATCCGTCGCATTTCCATCGCCCCCGAGCACGGACAACGGGCCCCGCACGACGACCCGGGCCTCGCCCCGATCGTCTTCGGACGTGCCGACTGCGGCGAACCGCGGAAGCTGCGGCAGCGGCGCCACCCCGAGAAGGGCCTCCAGGATCAACTCGAACGAGGCATCCGCAGCGACGCGGTCGACGGCCCGCTCGGCCGCCGCGGCCGCGATGCTCCCGTCGTCCTCGACGATGAGCTCGGCGCCGCCAATGGTCCACACCAGCCACGTGCCGTCACCGAGCGAACGCCGCCTCGCCGTCACGACGCGTCCTTGGACTCCTCGGCCGGCAGGTGCACCCGGTCGCCGGCGCGAGCGACCGCCTCGGAATCGTCATTGGCGAGCTCCGACTCAACGACGACGACCGTGATGTTGTCGCGGCCCCCGCGTTCGACGGCGTTCTGCACCAGATGCTCGGCGAGCGACAGGCCGGGCTCGGGGTCTGCCCCGTACGCCAGGATCAGCTCGGCGATCTGCGCGTCGTCGAGTTCCTTCGTGAGCCCGTCGGAGCAGACGAGGAACACCTGGTGACCCCGCGTCGGCATCAGCCAAATGTCGGCCTCAACCTGGGCCTCCGAGCCGACCGCGCGCGTGATGACGTTGCGATCAGGATGCACGAGGGCCTCTTCTGCGGTGATCAGGCCCATCGAGACCATCTCCTGCACCGCCGAGTGGTCGACCGTGATCTGCACGAGCGAACGACCGTTCCACCCGTACACCCGCGAATCGCCGATGTTGAAGATCATCCAGTGCAGCCCCTGCGGGCCCATCTCGTCGGCTTCGACGAGCGCGACCCCGGCGAGGGTGGTGCCTGCGACGGCGCCAGGACCATCGGCCGCCGACACGAGGTTCTGCACGCCCGCGTTCGAGCGGTCGATGACCTCGAGCACGACGTGCGGTGTCGTCGGCTCGAAGGTGCCGGCCTCGTAGGTCTCATTGAACTCGGCCGCGACCGTCTGGCTCGCGCGGTCGCCGTAGCTGTGCCCGCCCATGCCGTCGGCGACGAGGAACACTGGCGCATTCGCGAAGTAGCTGTCCTCGTTGACCTGCCTGATCGACCCGACATCGCTCGCGGCCGAGATGTGCACCGTGACCTGCTCATGCTCGCGCGCGAATGATGTCGAGAACTCAGCACTCACGAATGACTCTCCCGCACGGATATCGGCCAACTCGTGGCACTTTACGGCATCCGCGTGGCGCGGGAACCGACACGCGCCCTGGCGGGTTGCCGGGTCGCCCGTCGACGCTCACGCCACGTGGTCGGCGATGGCTCTGAACAGGCTCGTGACGTCAATGTCCATGTTGACGCTCGGGTCGGGCGACGAGCCGAACAGCCGGGTGGCCGAGTTCATGACGATCGTCGTCTGCGTACCCGGGTCGACGTACACGTACTGGTTGTAAACGCCGATTGCCGAGAAGTCACCGCGACCACCCGGATGAACCCACCACTGGTAGCCGTAGCCGACCGGCAACCTCGTCCCACCGACCGTGACCTCGCCCGGCTGCGTGTGCGGCTCGTTCGCGCGCGTACTCGCCCGCACCCAGTCCGCGGAGACCACCCGCGTGCCGTCGAACACGCCACCGTTGCGGTACAGCTCGCCGATTCGTGCGTAGTCGCGGGCGACCAGGTTGAGTCCCGCGAAGCCGGCGTCGACGCCCTCCGCGTCGATGATCCAAGCGCCCGGGCTCGTGAACCCGAGCGGCTCGCACACCTTTGCCTGCAGGTAATCGGCAAGGGTCTGTCCTGTCGCGGCACGGACGAGCGCGGCGAGCGCCTGCGTGTCGCACGAGTTGTAGCGGCACAGGGTGTCGGCGGGCAGGTCGCGCGGGAGCGTCGCGACGAGCCGGTCGAGCCCCCCGGGGGTGCCCGCGACCGCCTGTGCCGTGCGAAGGGGGTCGGCCTCGGGGTCGCTGTAGTCCTCGTTCCAGCGGGCGCCCGACGACATCTGCAGCACGCTTTGGATTGCCACGCCGTCGTACGCCGTTCCCGGCTCGACGGCGATGTACTCGCTGATGGCATCGTCGATCGAGGCGATGTGCCCCGCCTCGACGGCGATGCCGACGAGCAGCGAGACGAAGCTCTTGGCGACCGACATGGAGAGCCACGGCACGTCCGGTCCCGACGTGGGCCCGTACCACTCGTGCCGGATCTCGCCGTTCTTGAGCACAAGCAGGCCTGCAACATCCGCATCGACGAGGTACCGGCGGGTCGAACGCTGCTCACCGAGGAAGTCGTAGGTCTCGGGCAGATCCGTCGGCTCACCGACAGGCCACTCGAGGGGCGCGGACGACGGGGCCATCGTCCTCGTCGGCATGAGTTCGACGATTCGACCGAAGTTCTCGAGCTGCGGTGCTCCCGTAAAGAGGTGGAGGTCTGTGAACGTGCCCATAGCCAGGGAACCTACCGCTTCCGTGAACCACGGCCCGGGACTGAGCGCTGGGCTTCACGCGGCGCACAGCACTCGGCACGGGTTGTCAATCCGGCCGATTCCCCGGGGCGGACAGCACGGGGCTCAACGATCCCCGCAGACGCGACGCGCGGCACCGCGGGACCCCCGGTCGGGGCATCGCTCAGAAAATGAAGAACGGCCCGGGAAGCGTGGGCTTTCCGAGCCGTTTCGTTGGTGACCCCAGCGGGATTTGAACCCGCGCTACCGCCGTGAGAGGGCGGCGTCCTAGGCCGCTAAACGATGGGGCCGATCAGCAACCCGTAGATATAACCACAGCTCACCCCTCGATGCAAAATCGCACCGCTGCGACGCACCGGCCCGATGGACCAGGCCACACGCCACACCGCTCACAGGCATGCCCGTCAGTCTCGTCCCTCGAAAAGCCCACGCCCCGCCCGGGACCCACTCCCGCGCACGAACGCTCCCCTGCCCACCGCGCCCCACCTCGGCGCCACCTCGGCGCCACCTCGGCGCTGTCGTACCCAAGTACCCTGGCGGCATGTCGGTTTCGGAGCTCTCGGCGAGCAGCCAGAACTACCTGAAGTCGGTCTGGAGCCTGCAGGAGTGGTCCGACGAGCCCGTGACGCCCTCGCGGCTCGCGGCGAAGGTCGGCGTCAAGATGCCCACCGCGTCGGATGCGGTCCGCAAACTCACGGAACAGGGCTTGCTGGAGCATGCGCCGTACGGTGCGGTGACCCTGACGCCGACGGGACGAACGCACGCCGTTGCAATGATTCGGCGGCACCGGCTGATCGAGACCTTCCTCGTGCAGGTGCTCGGTTACCGGTGGGACCAGGTCCACGACGAGGCCGAGACCCTTGAGCACGCCGTGTCGGACTTCATGGTCGACCGCATCGACGCGCTGCTCGAGCACCCCGACCGCGACCCTCACGGCGACCCCATCCCGGCGGCGGACGGCGCCGTCGTGCGGCCCGATGCGGCTCGTCTCACCGACCTGGCGCCGGGCACGACCGCCGTCGTCGAGCGCATCGCCGACGACGACGCGGGCCTGCTGCAGTTCTTCACCGAGCGCGGAATCGGGGTCGGCTCATCGATCTCGGTGCGAGCCGGAGCCCCCTATTCCGGGGCCATCGACGTGCTCGTCGGCGAGGACGATGCGCCGGTGGCGCTCGGCGACGGCGCGACCGATGCCGTCTGGGTCCGGCCGGCGCCGGGGCTGACGATCGCGTCGCCGGAGGCCGATGGCGCGGCCCCCGCGCCCGCCGCCGCGGAGCCACCGGGCACCGAGCCCGCCGGGCCCGCCGGGCCCGGATCCACGGGCACGGCTCGCCGCCGGCGTCCGAGTCGCGACAGCCCGAGCGCGGCCGCGAAGACGAGGCCGTAGAACACGGCCATGCCCGCGCTCGTCGCGGCGTCGAGCCAGTAGGCGATCCAGAACCCGGCGACCGCGCCAGCGGATGCGACCAGCGCCGTGATGCCGATCGTCACGGGAAGCCTCGTGCTCAGCAGGTGCGCCGTCGCGGCGGGCACGATCACGAGGGCGACCACGAGGATCGCTCCGGCGGCGTTGAATGCGGCCGTGACGGTGACGGCGACGAGGAACATGAGCGTGGCGTTGACGGCCCCGGGGCGCATCCCGAGCGTGGCCGCGTAGTCGGGGTCGAACGTCGAGACTTTGAGGCGCGGATACAGCAGGGCGAGCACGGCCACGTTCACGCCGAGCACCGCGAGCATGAGCAGGAGGTACGCGGGACCGACGGCGGCGCCGCCGACCGTGAACTGCTCGAAGGCCGCGAGGTTGAGGTCGCCGACCAGAACGGTGTGCGTATCGAGGTGCACGTTGGCGAAGTTCATCGAGACGAGGATGACGCCGATGCTGAACAGGGCGGGGAAGATCAGCCCCTGGGGCGCGTCGCCAGTGAGGAGGCCCGTCTGCGAGAGCCACTCGCTGCCGAGCACGACCACGAGCCCCGCGATGGCGGCCCCGATGATGAGCCAGGGCGACTCGAAGTCGCGCGTGAAGAAGTAGCCGACGACGATGCCGGGCAGCACCGCGTGCCCGATCGCGTCGACGAGCATCGAATTGCGGCGGAGCACGACGAAGGCGCCCGGGAGCGCACAGGCGAGCGCCGTGACGATGGCGAGCAGCGTGGTGCCGAGGACGAAGCTCACGATGCCCCTCCCCGAGACGCGCCGGCGGCGGGCGCCCTGGCGACCTCGCGCAGGGAACGTCGGGCGTTGGCCCGCGCGAGCGCGTGCGTGATGATGCTGCGGCGGGGCGAGCACACGAGCGAGATGACGAGGATCGCGAACAGCGCAAGGACGATGAGCGGCCCCGTCGGCACGTTGCCGAGTGAGATCGAGAGGTATGCACCGACGCCGCTCCCGATCGCGCCGAAGGCGGCGGAGAGGGCGACGGTCGAGGGCAGCGTGCGCGTCCACTGCCGGGCGGCGGCCGGCGGCGTCACGACGAATGCGACCATCAGGACGAGGCCCACCGCCTTCAGCCCGATGACGGTAGCGATAACGATCGTCGTGAACATGAGGGTGTCGACGACGCGGCCGCCGACGCCGAGCACGGCCGCGTGGTCGGGGTCGAAGGTGCGGAGCGCGAACTCCTTCCAGCACGCGACCATGATCGCGATCGCGACGGCGCCCACCGTGACGCTCGTGACGAGGTCGGCGACCGTGATGACCGAGGCGTTGCCGAAGAGGGAGTCCTGAATGCCGCCCTTGCCCGGGAACGCGCCGTTCGCGATGACGCGCAGCAGGAGCATCCCGGCACCGAAGAAGATCGTGAGCACGACCGCCATGGCCGTGTCGATGCGGATCTTCGACGTCCGCGCGATGCCGTTCGCCGCGAGTGCCGCGAGCGTGCCCGTGACGGCCGCGCCGACGACGAGGCCCAGCATGCTGCGGCCGTCGGCGCCGAGGATCGCGACGCCCGCCAGAAACGCCACGAGCATGCCGGGAAGCGCGGCGTGCGACACGACGTCGCTGATGAGCGACTGCTTGCGCAGGTAGGCGAACGACCCGAGCGCCCCCGCGACCAGGCCGATCACGGCGGTGCCGAAGAACACCATGCGAAAGGTGTGGTCGGCGAAGAACTCGACCGGGTTCATCGCCCGCACCCGCCCGTGCGCGCGGACATCACGACAGCGCCGCCAGAAATCCGTCGGCCCCCTCGCCGACGTCGTACGCTTCGCGGATCGCGTCGAGCGTGAAGGCCTCGTCGACGGGGCCGGATGCGACGACGCGGCCGGCCAGGAGCGTCACGTGGTCGCAGTACTTGCGAACCGTCACCAGGTCGTGGTGAACGATGATGACGGTCGCGTCGTCGGCCCGCAGCCCGTGCAGCACGTCGACGATCGCCTGCTGGCTGCGCGCGTCGACGCCCTGGAACGGCTCGTCCATGATGTAGAGGTCGGGGGCCTGCGCCAGGGCTCGCGCGAGGAACACGCGCTGGCGCTGTCCACCCGAGAGCTCGCCGATCTGCCGATTCGCGAAGGCGGCCATGCCCGTCTGCTCGAGCGCCTCGTGCGCGCGCTGTCGTTCGGCGCGGCCCGCGCGGCGAAACCAGCCGAGTCGCCCGTACGTGCCCATCGTGACGACGTCGAGGGCGGTCGTCGGGAAATCCCAGTCGACGCTCGTTGACTGGGGCACGTAGCCGACGCGCTGACGGACGCGCGCGAGCGGCCGGCCGAAGAACTCGACGCGCCCGGCCAGCGGGGCGACGAGGCCGAGCGCCGCCTTGATGAGGGTCGACTTGCCGGCACCGTTCGGGCCGACCACGCCCATGACGACGCCCGTCGGCACGTCGAGGTCGACGCGACGGAGCACGGGTGCGTCGCGGTATGCGACCGTGAGGTCGCGGATGCTGCAGGCGGGCGGGCCTTCGGCGTCCGGTCGCCCGGGCGGTGTCGCGGGCGACGTCGCGGGTGACGTCGCCTCCGGCGACCGGGGCGGTTGCGGCGGTGGCGGCTGGCTCATGCGGGTTCCTCTCCGAGCGCGTCGGCGATTGCGGCGGCGTTGTGCGCGAGCACGCCGAGGTAGGTATCGACGCCCGGCTCGGCGCCGAGCGAGTCGGCGTACAGCTCTGCGTCGGCGACCGCGACCTGCCACCCCCGGGCCTGCACGGCTTCCTGCAGGCTCGTGATGGCCTGCGGATTCGCCTGGTTGTCCATGAAGATCACCGGCACCTGGTGCTCTGCGATGAGGCCGGCCAGGCCGCTGAGCTCCTGCGGGCTCAATGCCGCGTCGCTCGACACGAAGTCGGTCGCGTACACGTCGAGGTCGTAGGTCGCGCCGAAGTAGTTGAAGGCATCATGACCGGTGATCAGGATGCGCGGCTCGGGAACCGTCGCGAGCATCCGCTCGGCGTTTTCTGCGGCGCTCGCGATCTCGGCGACGTAGGCATCGGCGTTGGCGGCGTATGTTGCGGCGTCGGAGGGATCGAGCGCGCTGAGCTTGTCGGCGATGAGCCCGACGACGAGCGACCAGGCCGTCGGGCTATTCCAGACGTGGGGATCGTGCAGCGCGTTGCCATCGGCGTCGGTGTCGGGCCAGTCGAGCAGGACGCCGTCCGGCAGCCGGTCGCCCACGGCCAGCTGGCGGTCGCCGAGACTCGTGAGCTGGTCGACCATCTGCGCCTCGAGGTGCAGGCCGTTCCAAAAGACGACGTCGGCGTCGAGGATCGCCTCGATGTCGCGCGTCGACGGCTGGTGGGTGTGGGGATCGCCGCCCGGCCCGACCATGGTGGTGACGGTGGCCCCTGGCGCGATGTTGGCGATGGCGTCGGCGAGGTAGCCGGTCGTCGCGTAGACGTCGAGGCCGGCCCCGGCGCCGCCCGTGTCGGCCGCCGCGGTGCCGGGGGCGGCGTCCGCCCCGTCGGCAGCGCCCGCGCCGGCGGGGTTCGCGTGCGAACAGCCGGCGAGTGCGACCGCGAGCGCGACGAGGCACGCGATCGCAGGGCCGAGCCGGGTCATCCTCGATCCGACCGCGGGCCCTCCGCCATGAGCCCACCGGTGCCGCTTCACTGCCGAAGCACCCCCGAATTTCAAAGTTCGTCGTGCCTAACTTTTTTTAGCGTACCCCTTCCGGCCTCATCCCGCAGGCGAGGCGGTGCAGCATCCACTCCGACGCAACGGTGCCCTCGGCCGCGCCCGCCGTCACGACAGCAGCCGGCGCAGCGCCGTCTCGTCGCTCACCCCGTCTTCGACCACGCGCCCCCGGCGGAACCGCGCAAACACGCGCGGATCGATGTACGCGTCGCGCGCGACCGCCGGGGTGTTGCCGAGCGCGCCGGCGGCCGCTCGGACGGCGTCGCGCTCGGCGGCCGCGAGTTTGCGCCGGGAGGGCCGACGCCCGTCGAAGCCGCGCTTCGCATCGGCGAGCGCTCTCGCCGCGACGGTGGTGCCCCGCAGCGTGCGGAAGTCCTTGGCCGAGAATTCGCTTCCCGCGGTCTCGGTGATGTAGGCGTTGACGTCGCGCGGCCGCAACGGCACCCGACGGCGGCCTCGCCGGAATGCGAAGAGCCGGCGACGAGGCTCGCCGCGCGCGAGCTCGCCGATGACCTCGGCGAGCGCCGCGTCGTCGATGACCAGGCGCTGCCACTTCCCGCCCTTGCCGGGAAACGACAGCGTCACGCGGTCGCCCTCGACGGTCGCGTCGCCGCGCAGCAGCGTCGTGACCCCCCTGCCCGCGAGCGCGCGCGTCGAGCCCACCCGCGGCGCTGCACGATCGAGCAGACGGAAGGCGGCCGCGAGCACCCGCTCCCGGCCGATCCCGTCACCGCTCAGGGCCGCGGTGACCTTCGCGCGCGCCGCCGGAAGCGCCTCGGCCAGTCGCAGCGCGCGCGCGTACTTGCCGCGGCCCCGCCGCTCCGCCCAGGCCGGGTGGTACAGGTATTGCCGCCGCCCCATCTCGTCGGTGCCGACGGCCTGGATGTGGCCGCGCGGGTTGGCGCAGATCCACACGTCTCGCCAGGCCGGCGGGATCACGAGTGCCTCGATGCGCGCCCGCTCGCGCGGCGAGACGCGCGCGCCGCTCGGGCGCAGGTAGCTGAACCCGCTCCCCCGACGCACGCGCGTGCACCCCGGGTCGCGATCCGGGTTGACGCGCTTCAGCCTCGCCATGCTTCGCCCTCCGACCGTGGTGCCACTGTCAGGCCCCGTGCTCCGCGAGCCAATCGGTCGCGATCGTCGCTGCCGGCAGCTCCTCGTTCACGCTGCGGGCGTTGAGGGCGATGAGCTCGTCGGCCGTGAGCTGCGCGCTGAGGGCGTTGATCACTTCGGCCGCTTCATCGTCGACGCGTTCGCTCGCGAGCGGCACGATGTGCGATGCGAGAAACAGGCCCTCGGGATCCTCCAGCACGACGAGATCGTTCTCGGCGATCGACGGGTCGGAGGTATACACGATCGCGAGCTGGATGTCGCCATCCTCGAGCGCCTTCACGGTGAGCGGGCCGCCCCCGTCCTCGATCGGCGCGAAGCCGGCCTCGACCCCGTAGGCGGAGGCGAGCCCCTGCGGCCCGTTCGGCCGGCTCTCCGCCTCGCTGTTGGCGCCGAGCGTGAGGGGAACCGTCACGTTCGCGAGGTCGGCGATCGTGGTCAGGTTCCACTCCTCCGCGAACGCTCGCGTCACGGCGTACGCGTCTTGATCGGTCGCCGGGGCCTGGTCGAGCGGCCGCAGCCCCTCGGGCATGGCCCCGACGAGCGAGTGATAGACGTCATCCGGGAGCCGCGCCTCGGTGTCGGGCTCCCAGTACTGCAGCACGGGTCCCGAGTACTCGGGGAACAGGTCGATCGACCCGGCCTCGATCTCGGGCAGGTAGACCTCGCGCTGCCCGATGCGGAAGTCGCGCTGCACCTCGTAGCCGACTGCCTCGAGCGCCTGGGCGTAGATCTCGGCGACGATCTCGTTCGAGTAGTAGTCCTGCGAGCCGATGACGATGGCGCCACCGTCGTCGCCGTCGTCAGCGCCCTCACCGCCGGCGAGCGGGTCGGCGGAGGCGCAGCCGGCAAGCGCGAGCGCCGCGACGGCGATGCCAGCGATGGGAACGAGGGGGCTCCGGAGTTTCATGTCAGGGTCCTTTCGATGGCGGGACGATCGGCGATGGCGCCGATCCGGTCGTGACGACGGAATGCCGCTGCCGGGTTCGCGACGCGCGTGACGGCGAGGCGCTGCGCGAGCGCGAGGATGAGTTCGAGCGCGAGCGCGATCACGATGACAACGATCGCACCGCCGAGCATCCGGCCGTAGTCGGCGAGTTTGAGGCCGGCGAAGATGTACCGGCCGACACCGAGGTCCGAGATGTACGCGGCGAGGGTCGCCGTGGCGACCACCTGCAGGGTCGCGGCCCGCAGGCCGCCGATGATGACGGGAAGGGCGAGGGGCAGCTCGACGCGTGCGACAACCTGCAGCGGCGTCATGCCGATGGCGCTGGCCGCTGCGGGAATGTCGGGAGCGATCGCGTGCATCCCGGCGTACGTGCCCGCCAGCAGCGACGGGATCGCGAGCACGACGAGCGCGATCAGGGGCGCCCCGAGGCCGATGCCGAGCCACAGCCCGAACAGCGTCAGCAGGCCGAGCGTTGGGATCGCGCGGGCCGCGCCGGTGACGGCCGCGACCGCCGCGGCGCCACGGCGCGCGTGACCCACGAACGCGCCGAGGGGCCACGCGACGGCTCCCGCGAGCGCGATCGTGGCGAGCACGATCAGCAGGTGTTCGCCGACGCGGGCGGGAATACCCGATGCCCCGCTCCAGTTTGCGGGGTCCACCAGCCAGGCGAGGGCGTCGAGGAGGATGCTCATCGCGCCACCGCCCAGGGCGTCATCAGCCGGCCGGCGAGCAGCAACAGGCCGTCGAGGACGAGGGCAAGCACGACCACCGACACGACGCCCGTCACGACCTCGCCCGCGATGCCCCGCTGGAACCCGTCGGTGAGCATCGACCCGAGGCCGGGGACGCCGATCAGCGCGCCGATCGTGACGAGCCCGATCGTCGAGACCATCATGACCCGGATGCCGGAGAGCAGCACGGGGACCGCGAGCGGCAGGTCGACCCGCCAGAAGACCGTGCGGGGCGACTCGCCGGTGGCGAGGGCGGCGTCGCGGACGCGGGCGTCGACGGCGCCGAAGGCGTCGGCCGCCGTGCGGACGAGCAGCGCGACCCCGTAAGCGGTCAGGGCGATGATCAGCGTCGCGTTCGACCGCAGCGGCGTGCCGAAGACGACGGGCACGAGGATGAGCAGCGGCAGCGCCGGAATCGCGAACAGCAGGGTCGCGGCGCTCAGGATCGGGCCGCCGACCTTGGGCAGGCGGTAGGCGAGCCGCCCGATCGGCACGGCGATGACGACGCTGAGCAGCACGGCCGCGGCCGTGATGAACAGGTGTGCACCCGCGAGCTCGACCACCCACGGCCAGTTGAGCGTGAACCAGGTCATGGCTCAACGACCCCGACGGGCGCGCCGGCGCCGTCGACCGCGATGGTGCGCCCGTCGATCTCGCGGAGCGAGAGCCTGCGGTCGGCGCGGCCTGCCCCGATGAAGTCGCGTGTGAATTCGTCGGCTGGGTGCGCGAGCAGTTCGGCCGGCACCCCGCGCTGGGCGATGCGCGCGCCCTCGCGCAGCACGATGACCTCGTCGCCGATCCGAAACGCCTCGTCGACGTCGTGCGTGACGAAGACGATGGTCTTGCCAAGCTCGCCCTGCAGCCGCAGCAGCTCGTGCTGGAGCTCGAGCCGAACGATGGGGTCGACCGCTCCGAACGGCTCGTCCATGAGCAGAATGTTCGGGTCAGCGGCGAGCGCTCGCGCGACGCCGACGCGCTGCTGCTGGCCACCGGACAGCTGCACCGGATAGCGATTGCCGAATGACGCGTCGAGGCCGACCCGTTCGAGCAGCTCGAGCGCGGCGGCCCGGGCCGCGCGCTTCGGCCGGCCGTTGAGGATCGGCACGGTGGCCACGTTGTCGACGACCGTGCGGTGCGGCATCAGGCCGCCGTGCTGCAGGACGTATCCGATCGAGCGCCGCAGCTTCACGGCATCCATGCGCTGCACGTCGTCGCCGTCGATGAGCACGCGACCGCTCGTCGGCGAGGTCATGCGGTTGACCATGCGCAGCAGCGTGGTCTTGCCGCAGCCCGACGATCCGACGAGCACGACCGCGCGGTGCGACGGGATCACTGCGGAGAAGTCGTCGACGGCGAGCACGCCGCCGAAGTTCTTGGAAACGCGCTCGAACTCGATCACGCGACCACTTTATGCACGACCCCGCCGACGAAATCGGGAGGTTCGGGGGGCGGTGTGCGCGATCGTGCGGCCCGGACGCGGGTTATCGCGCCAGCCCGGCCGTTCCGAGTGACGATCGCGCAGCAGGCGCCCGATGCGGCCCACCGGGGCGATACGCAGTGTGAATGCTCATGCGCGGCCGAGCACCAACCAGCAGCAGCGCGACGATCCAGGCCGTGGCCCCGATCGCCCACGCCAGCAGCGAGCCCGAGCCCACCAGCACCGCGAGGGTGCCGGCAGCGGCGACGGCACCACCGAACCAGACCCGCCGCATCGAGGCGACTGCCGAGGCGGCCGACGCGCCGTTCGACGGCGGCCGCCGCCCCTTGGCCTCGAACCTGCCCGCAAGCGCGACGACGACCGTGACGACTGCGACCACGGCGACCAGCCACAGCGGCCGCGTGGCCCACCAGTCGGTGCTGAGCGGCGCCGGCAGCGGCCACCCGGTCACGAGTAGGCCGCCCGCGAGCCCGATGAGCACGAGCATGTGCCATGAGTAGATGGTCATGGCGCGCGCGTTGATCCAGCCCACGACCGCCGCGACGCCGCCCCGGGCGTGCACGGCCTGGAGCCACGGACGCGCCGCCTCGAACAGGAGCAGCTGACCGACGCCGAGCATGATGAGCACGGCCGACGGAGGGTTCAGCGCCTCGAGCAGGTCGAACGGCGCGACGCCGACCCCGCACAGCAGCGCGAGCCCCGCGAACGCCGCCGCCGCGAGGGGAACGAGCCACCGCCGAGGCAGCCGCGCCGAGGTGCCGTCGGCGACGAAGAAGCCGAGCTGCTGCACCGCCAGCCACACGAAGAGCAGGTTCGCGAAGCCGATCGCCTCGACGCCGGTGAGGTGACGAAGCGCGTCGACGCCGACGGCCGCGCCGATGAGCGCTCCGAGCGTCCATCCCGGCGCCCGACGGTGGGCGGTCGCGAGGAACGGCACCGCCGCGCTGCACAGCACGTAGACGCCGAGGAACCACAGGGGCTGGCTCATGCGGAACCCGGCCTCGGCGACGAGATCGCCCGGCACGCCCAGGAGCAGCAGCGCCGTCAGGGCCGCAACGACCGCGATACCCGCGACGAGCGCGGGCACGACGAGCCGCGGCACGCGCGTGGCCACGTACCGCGTCGCCGCTCCCGCGTCGACGCCGCCACCATCGCGCCCCGGAGCATCCTGCCCGCGCCGCAGCTTGCGCCAGTGCAGCATCGCCGATGCGCCGCCGAGCACGAAGAACAGCGGCATCACCTGCACGAACCACGTGGCCGCGGCAAAACCGCCCCAGCCTTCCATGGCGTTCTCGAGCAGGGGCGCGCCGCCGACGACGCTCACGCCGACCATCATCGCGTGCAGCGCGACGACCACGACGAGACACCAGGCGCGGGCGACGTCGATGGTCGAGTCGCGCCGCGATGGCGTGGACGCTGTGGCCGCGCTGCCGGAGCGTTCGGCTCGTAGGGCCTGCGCTGCGTGGGGCTCGCGAGAGACGAGGGTCATGTGCCGCTCCGTTCGGGTCACTGGGTCGTGCCGGCCTGGTGCGCCTCCTGGGGCACGGTGCCGGCCGATGTCGCAAGCGTCGCGGCGGCGGCCGCTCGCCCGCATCACGCGCGGGAGCCGCGCCCGCCCGACCCCGGTACGGCCCCCGACCCCCTACGCCCGTACTGGCCGCGCCGGAACCGGAGCGCGATGCCCGTCAGCCCCGTGACACCTACGCTGGCGACACGACGAGAAGGGACCCCCGCGTGACCCCCACGAATGCCGACCGGCCAGCGCAGCTACCGGGCGCCGGGCCGGAACGAGGCCGGCGGCGCGCACCCCGGACCGACGCCGACGGCGCGGACCGGCCCGGTCGCTTCGGACGCCTGATCGATGCCGTCATCGAGCGCGAGGCCGACCGGCCGCACTGGATCGTGTGGGTCGCGGCGTCGATCGCCGCGGTCGTGATCATCTGCGTCGGCGTACCGGTGCACCTCGTCGTCTACGAGATCACCGGGCCGGCGATCGCGATCGCGACGATCCTGTCGATCCTGCAGGGAGCGACGCTCGTGCTGCTGTTCGTGATGCCGCGTCTCGCGACGGCCCTGCACGTCGGGTCGACCCTCGGCATGGCCCTCGTCACCGTGCCCGCGTTCACCTGGGCGGGGGCCGCAGCGGGCCTCCCCTGGCCATTGAGCGTCGTGAGCCTAATCGCCTTCATGCTCCTGCTGGTCGGCCTCGCCGCCCGCCGTCGCCCGGTGCTCGCGATGTGGGCGTCGCTCGGCGTCCTGCTGCCGCTCTCGGCCTTCGCGATCGCGCTCGCCTTCGCCGGGATGGCCCCCGGATCCTCACTCCCCATGCTCGCGGTCGCGGCCGGCCTCGTCACGGTCGTCAACGTGCTCGCCACCGTGGTGGCACAGCTCGTCACGGCGCGAAAGGACGTGCGGACGGCTCGGTACGAGACCGAGCTCGCCGACGAGCGGCGCCGCGGGGCGCTCGAGCGCGCCCGTATCGCCCGCGAGATGCACGACGTGGTCGCGCACAGCATGTCCATCGTGCACATGCGCGCGACCTCGGCCCGCTACCGCTACGAGGGCATCCCCGACGACGTGGTCGTCGAGCTCGATGGCATCGCCGAGCAGGCAAGGGCCGCGCTGCGCGAGATGCGCGGGTTGCTGAGCGTGCTGCGCGACGAGGGCGAGCAGCTCGACGCGCCGCAGCCGGGCCTCGGCGACCTCCCAGCCCTGTTCGAGGCGACTCGCGCCGCGGGCGTCCACGTGAACGTGTCGGTCCCGGACTCCCTGCCGCAGCCGCCTGCCGCGGTGCAACTGGCGCTGTTTCGCGTCACACAGGAGTCGCTGAGCAACGTCGCCCGCCACGCGGGCGGGGCGGGCGCGCAAGTGCGGCTCGAGGCGGTCGGCGACACGCTCGTGCTCTCCGTGCGGAATGATCCGCCGCCCGGCCGTTCGGATCCCGGCCCCGCGCCCGCGCCCGGTGCGACGATCATTGCGGGCGGTGGCTACGGCATCCGGGGCATGATTGAGCGCATGACCTCAGTCGGCGGCACCCTCGAGCACGGCCCAACGGCCGATGGCGGCTACGCCGTGCTCGCGCGGGCGCCGTTCGTCGCGGAGCCGCGCGCATGAGCGTTCGCGTGCTGGTGGCGGACGACCAGGAGATGTTCCGCGTGGGGCTCGTCGCGATCCTCGGCGCGCAGCCCGACATCGAGGTCGTGGCGCAGGCGTCCGACGGCGCCGAGGCGCTCGCTCGCGTGCGCAGCCACACGCCCGACGTGGTGCTCATGGACGTGCGGATGCCGAACCTGAACGGCATCGAGGCGACCGCGGCGATCATGGCAGACGAGCGGTCGCAGCATCGGCCCCGCATCGTCATGCTCACGACCTTCGACGTGGACGACTACGTCTTCGCGGCGCTGCGGGCCGGCGCGAGCGGCTTTCTCGTGAAAGATGCGGCGCCCGACGAGCTGATCGCGGCCGTGCGCACCGCAGCGGCGGGCGACGCGATCCTCTCGCCCCGCGTGACCACCCGCCTCGTCGAGACGTTCGCGGGCGCCCCCGAGCCACGCATCCCCGCCGCCAAGGTGCTCGGCGAGCTCACCGATCGCGAGCGTGAGGTGTTCGTGCGCATGGCGGCCGGCCGCTCCAACAGCGAGATCGCCACCGAGCTCTTCATCGCTGAGCAGACGACGAAGTCGCACGTGAGCCGCATCCTCACGAAGCTCGGCCTGCGCGACCGCGTGCACGCCGTCGTGCTCGCCTACGAGGCGGGCATCGTGGTGCCGGGGCGCGGCTGAGCCGCGGGCCAGCGGCGATTCAGTTGTCGACTATCGCTGCGGCCGCACCCGCCGCTGCATCGACCTCCTCGAGAAACGCGCGCACCTCGGTCTCGAATCGCTCGGGTGACTCGAGCTGCGCCCAGTGGCCCGTTTCGGGCACGAGCACGAGACGACCGTTCGGCATCCGCTCGGCCGCTCGCCGCGAGCCGTCCGGACTGACGAGCGGATCCTCCGCCCCGTGGAAGAACAGCGCGGGCGCCGAAATGCGGTGCACGAAGGGGAGCAGGTTGTTCCGCATACCGACGCGACCGAGCGTCGCCTGGTTGTACCGGCCGTACCCCATGCCCGCACCGGGTGCCCGCGCCTCGCGAAGGAACTCGTCGGCGACCTCCCGCGGAAACGCGTCGGGGTCGTGCATCATGGCGCGCATCGCGGGGCCCGTGAAACGGTTCATCAGCCGGGCCAAGGCGCCGAGCAGCGGGTCGGGCAGCGCGGCGGCGGCCCCGTAGACAAACTGCCGCCCCGGCGGGCCCGCCCTGCCGGTCAGTCCCCCGGGGGCCACCAGGACCAACGCCTGGGCGACGTCGGGGTGCCTGAGCGCAACGTTGAGCGCGACGTCGCCGCCCATCGAGACACCAGCGACCACGGCCCGCTGCAGCCCGAGTTGCCGAGCGGCCCGCACGACGACGTCGGCCATGCGATCGGGACCGCCCACGGGTTCGACGCCGAGGCTGCCGCCGAACCCGGGTAGGTCGACGCCGACCACGCGCCGCTCGCCACCGAACGCCTCGAAGGCGGAGAACCACGAGATACCGGCGTTGTCGACCCCGCCGCCGTGCACGAGCACGAGCGGAGGGCGGTCACTCGCCGTGCCGCCGACCAAGACCCGAATCTCTCCTTCATCGAGGGTGACGTACTGCTCGGTTGCTCCAGCCGGAATCAGGCGCTTCATGCCTCCCGATTCTGGCGGGCGATGATGAACGCGGGCGAGCGGGCACGTTCAACGCCCTCACGTAGTCTCGGTGCGGTGATCCGGTGACGAATGTGGGGAGCGGCGATGACCTTCATTCTGGGGATCACGATCGGGCCCGCGGTAGTGGGCATGGCCATCGCGTTCGCCGTGTGGTTTCTGCGGAGGCGCACCTCGATCTGGCTCGAGGATGCCGCGGCCGGATTCAGCGTCGCCGCCGCCCTCACGTGTCTCCTGGGGGCCCTGGCACTGCGCCTCATCGACGTCATGCCGCTGTTCGGGGTGTCGGTCGCGCCGGTCGTGCAGCTCTGGGAGCCCTACGACCGATTCACGATTCCGCTCGTGCTCACCCTCGCCGCGCTCGTCTTCGCCATTTTCCCGGTGCGGCGCGGCGGCAGCATCGCGGGGATGTCCGGCTCGGCGCCCGGCGCAGCCGCGTCCGGGAGCGCTGGTCCCTCCCCCTTCCGCCGGGTGTTCGCAGACGCCTCGACGCGAGCGGTCGCGGCGCCGCTCGTCGTGCTCGTCATCGTCGTGGCGATCACGATCGCCGCGGGAGCCGCATCCGACCCCGAGACGGGTTTCACCCAGTTCACCGTCTCGGTCGGTGACGACATGTCGATTGGCGCACCGATCTATGGGTGGCGCTCCTCGCTCCCCGCACTCGCCGTGATCGCGCTCGTGCTCGCGACGGCATTCACGGCGCTCATCACGATGTCACGGCCGTCCCCGGGCCATGACTACCTTGCGGAGGCCCGGGTGCGCCGTCGCCGCACCGGCAACATCAGTCTCCTGGTGACCGGCGGCCTGCTGGCGCACCTCGCCATGGTGCTGTTCTCGTTGTCGCGGACGGCGTCGCTGGGGGGATCATTCACGACTCCTGAAGGCCTCGTGTCGGCACGGGCCGACTTCGCGGAGCTCGCCCCCGCGCTGCAGTGGATCGCGCTGGGGGTCGATGCGGCCGCGTTCGCGTGCTGGGCATCGGTGGCGCTCACGGCAGTTCCCGGTAGCTCGTCCACGACGACGTCGACACGGAACTCGTACTCGTGAACGGCTGCCTCGAGTCGCCGCCCAACCGCTGAACGACGATCAGCGGCGCCTCGCCTACGCCTCGACGCGCTCGGCCTCTTCGACCGGGAGTTCGGGCGGCTGTCGGCGGAACCCGCGCGTGACGATCGCGAGGATCACGACGCCCACCGCGAGCCAGATCGAGCCGAGCGTGATGGCGTGCATGTCGAGTTGCGTCAGCAGGAACGCGATGACGGCCACGCCGACGGTCGGGCACACGAGGTACAGCAGCGGGTTCAGCCGCTCCCCGTCGCGGCGGCGCTTCGCCCAGTAGACGATGACCGACACGTTCACCATGATGAAGGCGATGAAGGCGCCGAAGTTGATGAACGAGGTCGACGTCGCGACGTCCATGAACATGGCGATGAGGCCGACCGCCGCAATGACCAGGATGCTGAGCATCGGCGTGCGGAAGCGCGGGCTGAGTGCGCCGAAGACGCGGCGCGGCAGGACGCCGTCGCGCCCCATCGCGTAGAGCAAGCGGCTGCCGGCGGCCTGCGCCGCGATCCCCGAGGTGAACTGCGCCACGACGAGTGCGGCGAGGAAGACGGCGCCGAAGAACGCCCCACCGATTCGGGTCGCGATCTCGAACGCCGCAGCATCCGCGTTGTCGAACACCCCGCCCGGGTGCACGAGCTGCACCGCGTACGACACGACCACGAAGATGCCGCCGCCGATGAGCGCGACGAGCATGATCGCCTTCGGCACCGTCTTGCGGGGCTCAATGGTCTCCTCCGTGAGCGTCGTGACGGCGTCGAATCCGAGGAACGAGTAGGCCGCGATGGCGGCACCGCCCGCGATGCCCAGCAGCCCGACGTCGACCCCCGTGAACGGGGTCGCGCTCACGAGTGCGCCGGCGCCGTCCGCTCCCGCGACATCGGCGAGTGCGAGCACGACGAAGAAGACGATCACGAGGATCTGGAACGACATGAGCACGAGGTTCACGCGGTCGGCGACCTTGATGCCGACGAGGTTGAGCACGGTCGTGAGCACGATGAAGGCGAGGATCCACACGGCCATGGGCACGCCGGGGAACTGCGCCTGCAGATACGACCCGCCGATGAGCCAGATCACCATGGGCAGGAACAGGTAGTCGAGCAGCGTCGCCCACCCCACCAGGAACCCGACGCGGCCGTCGATCGTCCGACGCACGTACGTGTAGGCCGAGCCGGCGACCGGGTAGGCGGCGGCCATTCGCCCGTAGCTGTTCGCGGTGAACAGCATCGCTGCGAGCGCCAGCAGATAGGCGCTCGCGCTCGCGCCGCCGGTCTGCGACGCGATCACGCCGAAGATGCCGAGCACGATGAGGGGCGTGAGGTACGCGAGCCCGAAGATGACGAGCGACGGCAGCCGCAGGGTGCGGGTGAGCGTCGTGGTGGTGTCGGTCATGATGCTCCAGTCGTGTCGGCGTCGGCCCTCAGCCGCGCGCGGAAGTGTCGTTTCGGTGTCCGCGCGGCGCCCACGTTGCGGGGTCGATGCGGCCGTCGTACATGGGCAGAGGAATGGGGGCGTCGCCGGGGCCGAACTGCGACCAGACGCGGTTGCTGCCGGCCGTGCCGTCGCGGCGCACGTGCGCGACCCGTTGCGGGTCAACCGGCACGACGAGCGTCGTCTCGGCGAGCCCGGCCTCGCCGATGATGAGCCCCTCCGGATCGACGGCGATGCTCCGGCCCCGCCCGACGGGGGCGGCGCAGTTCACGCTCAGCACGTAGTTTTGGTTCGTGATCGCGTTGGCGCGGGCAAGCACGAGCTCCTGCTCGCGGTCGGGCGTCGTGGTCTTGACGATGTTCAGCACGACGTCGGCCCCGAGCCAGGCGAGCTGCCGCGAGTGCTCGGGGAACCAGGCGTCGTAGCAGATCGAGAGGCCCGCGCGCAGCGCGGCGGGATGCTCGGCCGCGTCGTCGGCGGCCGGTGCGTCGGCGGCCGGCGCTTCGGTCGCCGGCGCGTCGGCGGCATCCCCCTCGATCGGCGCGACGACGAATTCGGCGCCCGGCACGTGCGGCTCGAACGGCCGCCAGGGGAACATCTTCCGGTAGCGGGCACGCAGCCCGCCGTCGGGCGCGAACAGCAGCTGCGTGTTGAAGAACTCGCCGCCCGGCCCCCGCTCGCCGATGCTGCCCGGCACGAGCCAGATCCCGTGCTGCTTCGCGATCGCGCCGAGCGCGCGCACCTCATCGGCGTCGAGCGCGACGGCTGCCGCCTCGAGCGCGGCCGGCCGCTCTGCCTCGGGCAGGTGCTCGGTGCCGTGCAGGTGCAGCTCGGGGTACACGAGCACGTCCAGCTCCGCGTGCTCCTTCATCGTCGCGTCGACATCGTCCGCGAACATCTCAAGCGGGGCGTCGACCGCGAGCGGTATGCGCTGCGCGAGTCCGACGGCGAATGGTGCGCTGCGCATCCTTGCCTCTCGTCACCGAGTTAACTGATCACTTTGAGCACTATAGGTTGGCGCACGGCTACGATCAAGACATGGCGCAGCGAGGGATTCCGGCAGCCGCCGCCGCGACCGGCCCGACCTCGGCCGACGCGCTCTTCTCCCCGCCGGGAGCCGCCGCGCTGACGCGACTGTCGGCGGTCGAGACGGTGCGAGCACGCATCCTGCTCTCGATCGAGCACGGGCTGCTGCCGACGGGCAGCCGACTGCCGAAGCTCGCCACCATCGCCGAGGGCCTCGAGGTGAGTCAGATCAGCGCCAGGCGGGCTCTCGAGAGCCTCGTGGTCGACGGGGTGCTCGTGCGCCGGCGCGGCCGCGGCGGGGGCACGTTCGTCGCGGATGCTCCCCCGCGGCTCGAGGACACCTCCGTGGGCGCGTATCGCGCAGACGAACGGGCGATTCGCCGACTCATCGATCAGCGCCTGCTCATGGAGTGCGCGCTGAACTACGAGTCGGCGCTCGTCGCGACGCCCGAGCAGTGCGATGAGCTCGAGTCGCTCCTCGTGGAGTCGGAGTCAGCTGAGAACTGGCTCGAGCATCACGGGCCGGACAGCCGGTTCCATCGTCTGAGCGTCGAGATCAGCGGGCGGCCCGAGGCGGCGACGTATCTCGTGACGTACGAGGCGCTGCTGAAGTACTTCGTGCCGTATCCGATGCACGAGCTCGAGACGTCGTGGCGCGAGCATCGCGCGCTCATCGACGCGTTTCGGCGGCATGATGGCGCGGCCGCGATCGCGATCACGCGCACGCACGTCTCGGCGCTGCACCGCGAGATGTTCGTCGCCCTCCCCCGCTGAGGTCGCGGGTGGGCCCGAGGTGCCGCGCCGCGCTCACCCGGCGGACCCGCCGCGCTCCCGCTGGCGGCCCTACAGGGGCACGAGCCGCGTGAGCTGCGTGACGTGTCGCGGCTCGAGCTCCTCGATGCTCGACACCCCGAGCAGCGACATCGTGCGCACGAGTTCGCTGCGCAGGATCTCGATGGTCCGATCAACACCCGCCCGCCCGCCCGCCATGAGCCCGTACAGGTAGGCGCGGCCGATCAGCGTGAACTTCGCCCCGAGCGCCATCGAGGCGACGATGTCGGCGCCGTTCATGATGCCCGTGTCGATCATGACCGTCGCGTCGCGGCCGACTTCGCGCACGACCTTCGGTAACAGGTGGAAGGGGATCGGGGCCCGGTCGAGCTGCCGCCCGCCGTGGTTCGAGAGCACGATGCCGTCGACGCCGAGGTCGACGAGCTTCTTCGCGTCTTCCACCGTCTGCACACCCTTGACGACGACGTTGCCCGGCCAGATCCCACGGATCACGTCGAGGTCGTCGTAGCTGATCGTCGGGTCCATCGCGGCGGTCACGAGTTCGGGAATCGTCATGCCGCTCGTCGTGGTCAGCGACGCGAACTCGAGTTTCGGGGTCGTCAGCAGGTCGAACCACCACCACGGCCGCGGCAGGGCGTCGAGCACCGTGGCGAGCGTGAGCTGCGGCGGCAGCGAGAAGCCGTTCCGTGCATCCCGCAACCTCGCCCCCGAGATGGGCGTGTCGACCGTGAAGTGCAGCGTGTCGAACCCCGCTTCGGCAGCGCGCGTGGCGAGCTCGAACGACAGGTCGCGATTGCGCATCACATACAGCTGGAACCAGTTGCGGCCGTGCGGGTTGGCCTTCACGACATCTTCGATGGAGGTCGTACCGAGGGTCGAGAGGGTGAAGGGAATGCCGGCCGCGCCCGCCGCGCCCGCACCCGCGTGCTCGCCCTCGGTCTGCATGAGTCGCGTAAACCCGGTCGGCGCGATGCCGAACGGCAGGGCCGAGGTGCCGCCGAGGATCTCGGTGGTGGTGTCGACGTGCTCGGCGGGCTTCAGGATGTCGGGGTGGAACTCGATGTCCCGGAACGCGCGCCGCGCCCGCGCGAGCGACAGCTCGGCTTCGGCAGCGCCGTCGGTGTAGTCGAATGCCGCCTTGGGCGTGCGCCGCTTCGCGATGCGACGCAGGTCACCGATCGTCATGGCGGATGCGAGTCGCCGCTTCTTGGCGTTGAGCTCCGGTCTTTTGAGCTGCACGAGCTCGAAGAGCTCGGCGGGGCGCGGGAAGTGGCGCGTGACCATTGAACCCCCATTGGTAGTGGATGCGGCCAGCGTAGCGACGCGTTGATGCCCGCACGCCATGAAACCTTCGCCGGCTCGGGCATCCTCACGAGCGGGCGAGGCTCCTCCGGCTCCGGGGGAGCGAAGTGAGCGCCAGACGCCGCGCTACCCGCAGGTGTCGCAGACGCCGGTCGCGGGCAGCGCCATGAAGCAGCTGTCGCAGACCCCGTGGTCGCGGGGCTCCGCCGCTCGTGACGGGCGCGCCGAGGGTCCGGACGCTGCCGCGGGCGCCGACGCTCCGGCGCCTCGGCCGCGCGCGCCCGACGCTCCGGGCCCCGCCGCGCGCGGCGCGGGGCCAGAGCCCCGCGCCGGGTGCGTCACGCCCCAGAGGCCGCCCCGCTCGGACTGCCACCGCTCAGCGTCCTCGCCGATCGTGAGCAGGATCTCGATCTCGGCGCGGAAGCCCGTGGTGTAGCCGGGGTGAATCTGCAGCGCCGGGCCGTGCGACCTGCGCACGACCTTGATGTAGCCGCTTCGCTGGTAGAACCCGATGGCATCGATCGAGTCGAGGAACGAGTGGATGAACTCGTGGTTCTCCGCAGGGATGTTCGCGCCCGCGAGCGCCTCGTCGAGCGAGGCGTACCGGGTGCCGTCGGCGCTCGATGCCGTTCGCCCGCCTGGCGCGCTCACGACGGGTCCCCTGACGACGACTTCACTTCCCGCTCCACTCGTCCGAGTCTACGCGCGGCCAGCCTCAGGCGCGTCGCCAGGGCCGGGGGCATGGACGGCATCGGGCCCCCGCAGCCAATCGTCGATGGCGGCCATGGGAATCGGCTCGTACTCGTGCGCATCGACGCCGACGTGATACATGTGCTCGTGCGCCTTCGTCGCGGCGTCGTGGGTATGACCGTGGAGCAGCGGGATGCCCTCGTCGACGGGGCGAGCATCCACGTGCCGATCGTCACCGTGGGAATCGCCGTAGTACGGGTAGTGGGCCGCGATCAGGCGGCGCCCGCCCCGTGTGCCGCCGACGATCTCGGGCAGCACCGTCCATCCGCAGGCCTCGAGCAATTCGAGGGTGCGCTGCTTGTTCTTCGCCGAGGCGCGGTACACCGTCGAGATCGAGTCGTGATTGCCGGGCACGAGCAGTTTGCGCCCGTTGAGCGATTCGGTGAGCCGGATCATCTCCTCGCGCTTGCCGAGGGCGAGGTCCCCGAGGTGCAGCACGGTGTCGTCGGGCCCCACGACACCGTTCCAGGCGGCAACGAGCTCTGTGTCCATCTGCGCGACCGAGGCGAACGGCCGATCGCACAGCTCGATGATGCGCGCGTGACCGAAATGGTGGTCGCTCGTCACGAAGTCGACGGCGTCGAAGTCGATCTCCGGCAGTGCCGCAAAGACGCGCGGCTCGCCATCCATGTCGCGGTTTTCCATGCATGCCAGAGTACGGGCCCGCGCGCGATCGATCAGACTTGGGGCATGCCTTCGATCAGTGTCGTCCACGGAGACATCACCGAGCAGCGAGTCGACGCCATCGTCAACGCCGCGAGCAGGGCCATGCGTGGCGGGGGCGGCGTCGACGGCGCGATCCACCGCTCGGGCGGGCCGCGCGTGCTCCACGACTGCATCGCGCGCTTCCCGGACGGCCTCGCTCCGGGCGACGCCGGGTGGACGACCGCGGGCGACCTGCCCGCGACGTGGGTGATCCACACCGTCGGCCCCAACTTCGCGGCCGGAGAGCGCGACCGCGGGCTGCTGGTGAGCTGCTACCGACGCTCGCTCGAGGTCGCCGACGAGCTCGGTGCGGCATCGGTCGCCTTCCCGCTCATCAGCGCCGGTATCTACGGCTGGCCGCTCGACGACGCGATCGCGGCGGCCGTCGACACGATCTCGGGCGCGACGACGAGCGTCCGGGATGCCCGCATCGTCGCGTTCTCGGCGACAACCTCTGAGCACGTGCGGCGTGCCATCGAGGCGGCGACGCGTCGCCACTGACCGGCGGTCAGGGAGTTACGAACGGCTCCAGCAACATTCGGTCTGCGGCAGGGCATCGAGTGAGCGGATGCGCTGCCAGTTGCGCCCGCCGCGCGCGAAGATAGCCGTGACGGCGGCCGGCACACGGCGCGGGTCGATCGGCTCGCCGAGCCACTCGCAGTCGCGCACGTGCACAAGGTCAGCCTCGACCGCGCCCCAGCGGTCGTCGTACCGCCAGGGTCCCCTGATGCGACCGAGCCAGACATTCGCGTCGAGGTCCCGCGTCCACACGTAGGCGCCGTTCGGGGCGTCGGCGAACCGTGCGATGCGTCGGGCGAGGCGTTCGCCGTGCTCCGACGCCGCAGCCTCGACCGCAGCGTCGAGCGAGTCAGGTGCGACCGCCAGGCGACCGCCCAATCCGACGAGGCCAATGGCCAGCCCCCGCTCCACGCCGGAGCCCTCGGGCACGACGTCGTCCCGTGATCGCATCGGCGCCCGGAAGACGGGCGCATCGGCATCCGAAACCACGTGCATCCTCTCGCAGGTGTTTCCTCACGCGGCCGGCCCGGGTGGCGCGGCCGGCGCGTGTCGCTCGAGCGCCGCGACCGCGTGCCGCAGCGTCTCGACCGCGTCGGCGCGCGCGCCGTCGGGCCACACGATGCGCATGCGCTGCACGGTCCCGGCGTTGTAGAGCGACACCATGTAGTCGGCTTCGCTGAGGGCCTGCGGGTCGGCGCCGTCGGCCGGCACGGTCTCGGTCGCGAGCCGCGGCCCGTGCTCGCGCATCGCGGCGACCTCCATGGCCGTGGCGAGCGCGGGCTCCTTCGCCGCGACGACGCGGCGGTGCGCGAGGAGGTCGCCCGTCGCACGGCGGTCGACCTCGGCGTCGACGAGCATGGCGAGCAGCATCGCCCGCTTGCGCGAGAGCGGCGCGGCATCGAGGCCGGCGAGCGCGACGCGGACACCGTCACGGCCACCGGGGGCCGCGGCGGCGCCGAGGCTGGTCACGGCCGTGGCGGACCCGGCGCCCTCGGTGACGGCGGCGCTAGCCGACATGCGTGCGGAAGAACGCCAGCGATCGTGCGCTCGCGGCCTCGCAGGCATCCCGGTCGAACCTCGGCGCATCGGAGTTGCAGAAGCCGTGGTCGGCGTCGTACGTGTAGATGTCGACGTCGGGGTGCGCCTGCGCGAGTTCTTCGACCTGTTCCATCGGGATGCCCTGGTCGCGACTGCCGAAGTGCATCTCGGTGGGCACGCGCGGCGTCAGGCCGATGTAGTTGGGCACGCCGCCCCCGTAGTACCCCGAGGCGGCGGCGACGCCGTCGACCTGCGCGGCCGCGCGCCACGAATTGGCGCCGCCGAAGCAGTAGCCGGTCACGCCGACCCTGCCGCCCTCGCTCGCCGCCTCAACCGCAGCGGCCATGTCGAGCAGCGCGGTCTCTTGGCTGTAGGACGCGAAGAAGTCGAGGGGCATCCGCGAGTAGTCCTCGCTCTCGTAGCCGTACTCGACCCGGTCAAACATGGCGGGAGAGATCGCGAGGTAACCGTGCTCGGCCCAGCGATCGGTCACCGAACGCACCCAGGTGTTGAGGCCCCACACCTCGCCGAAGAGTACAACGCCGCCGCGCGGAGCTCCGTCGGGTTCGGCTCGGTAGGCGTTCAGCGTGAAGCCGTCGGATGCGGTCAGGGTGGTTCGTGTGCCCATTGCGGAGACTCCTTCGTCGGTGGATGCCGTCAGGCTAGTTCGCGTGGTGTTCGGGATGCTCACCGGCCGCCGGGTGCGCGATCACGGCAATACCGGCTCCTGCGCAATTCCACAGAGCGGGGGGCGGCCTATTGCGCCCGTTGGGCCGGAGTGTTTTGGTGGAGGTCCCACATGGAGAGGAGCGACCCATGGGTGTTGTCGAGGCGGACGTCGATGTCGATGTCCCGGCGCGAATCGCGTACGACCAATGGACGCAGTTCGAGAGCTTCCCCCGGTTCAGCTCCCTCGTGAAGAGGGTCGAGCAGGTGCAGCCCGCGGTCACGCGGTGGCTGGTCGGGATCGGGCCCGTGCGGCGCGAGTTCCACGTCGAGGTCCGCGAGCAGCATCCGCACTCGCTGGTGGCGTGGCGGAACCTGGGTCGACACCTCCGGCACGACGGCGAGGCGTCGTTCGTTCCCCGCTCCGAGGATCACGCGACCGTGCGCGTCACGGTGCGCCTCGAATCGAGTGAGCGGCTGCTCGGTCGGCTGGTCCACGCGGTCGCCCGCCGCGTGATTCGCGCGGAGCTCGCACGGTTCAAATCATTCGTTGAGGGCGTGGGGGGTGCCGTTGAGATGCCTCGCGGCACGATCCGGAACGGTCGCGTACTGAGCTCCGAGACGCAATCTTCGACCCATCCGGGATGGGTGCACGGCTGAGACTGACCGGAACAGACGGCGAGGCGAGAGGACGATCACATGCGAAACGCGCCGAACGAAGAGGACGCCAGCGACCTGTCGGTGAGCCCGCCCAAGGACTGGGCGACCGGCGTGCCCGCGGTCGCCCACGCGATCGGCTACTCCCTTGAGCAGACGTCCCCCAGGCGTACGGCGCTGACGCTGCTGAACATGAACCAAATCAGCGGGATCGATTGCCCGGGTTGCGCGTGGCCCGACCCCGCGCCGGGGCATCGAGCGAAAAACGAGTACTGCGAGAACGGCGCCAAGCACATCAATGATGAGGCGACGTCGAGGCGGATCACCCCCGACTTCTTCCGGCGTCACTCCGTCTCTGAGCTGGCCGAGCGTTCCGACCTTTGGCTGAACCAGCAGGGTCGATTGACCGAACCGATGGTGAAGCGCGCCGGGTCCGATTATTACGAGTCGATCAGCTGGCGCGACGCGCTCGAGCTGCTCGCGACGGAGTTGAATTCGCTCGATTCGCCCGACGAGGCGGCGTTTTACACCTCCGGCCGAGTCAGCAACGAGGCGGCCTTCACGCTGCAGCTGTTCGCTCGGGCGTTCGGCACCAACAACCTCCCCGACTGCAGCAATCTGTGCCACGAGTCCAGCGGGTTCGCGCTGCACGAGACCATCGGCACTGGGAAGGGCACGGTGAGTCTGCTCGACATCGAACACGCCGACCTGATCTTCGTCGTGGGCCAGAACCCCGGCAGCAACCATCCCCGCCAGCTGACCGCGTTGGAGCGGGCCAAGCTCAACGGTGCTCGTATCGTCGCGGTCAATCCGTTGCCGGAGGCGGGGCTGCGCAGGTTCAAGAACCCGCAGAAAGTCCGCGGCGTCCTCGGCCCGGGTGTCGAGATCGCCGACCGGCTCCTGCAGATCCGCCCGAGCGGCGACCTTGCGCTGTTCCGGGCGCTCAATCGGCTGCTCCTCGAATCGGAGGAATCGCGCCCCGGAACGGTCTTGGACTGGGACTTCATCCGTTCCAGCACGAGCGGGTTCGAAGCGTTCGCCGAGCACGTGGCCGCGACGGACTGGGATGAGGTCCTCGCTCAGACGGGGCTCACGCGCGAGGAGATCACCGCGGTCCGCGATGAGGTGCTCCACAGCGACCGGGTCATCGTCTGCTGGGCGATGGGGCTCACCCAGCACCGCTACGCCGTGCCGACGATCCGCGAGATCGTCAACTTCCTGCTGCTGCGGGGCAATCTCGGCCGCACCGGCACCGGGGCCTGTCCGGTGCGCGGGCACAGCAACGTGCAGGGAGACCGCACGATGGGGATCTGGGAGCAGATGCCCGACGAGTTCCTCGATGCCCTGCAACGCGAGTTCGGCTTCGACCCGCCGCGCGAACACGGTCTGGACTCGGTGAATACGATCCGCGCGATGCGCGAGGGCCGCATCAAGGTGTTCCTCGGGGTCGCGGGCAACTTCGTCCGCGCCACGCCGGACAGCGATGTGACCGAGGCTGCGCTTCGCAGGTGCCGGCTGACCGCCCAGATTTCGACGAAGCTGAACCGGTCACACGTCGTGTGCGGGGAGACCGCACTCATTCTGCCGACGCTCGGACGCACGGAGCGCGATATCCAGGACCGCGGTGAGCAGTTCGTGACGGTGGAGGACTCGATGAGCGAGGTCCATCGGTCTCGAGGTCGGCTGGAGCCGGCCTCCCCGCTGCTGTTGAGCGAGGTATCCATCCTGTCCCGGCTGGCCCGCAAGACCCTCGGCGACCGGGGTGAGATCCCGTGGGAGTCGTTCGAAGCCGACTATGGGACCATCCGCGACCGCGTCTCGCGCGTCGTCCCTGGCTTCCACGACTACAACCGTCGCGTCGAAGAGCCCGGGGGTTTCCGGCTGACCAATCCGGTGAACGAGGGCATCTTCCCGACCTCGACCGGCACCGCGCACTTCACCGTGAACCACGGTGCCGCCCCCGACGTGCCCAACGGCCACCTCATGCTGCAGACGCTGCGATCGCACGACCAGTGGAACACGATCCCGTACACCAACGACGACCGCTACCGGGGCATCCACGGCGACCGCCGAGTGGTCATGGTCAACCAGGACGACCTCACCGAGCTCGGACTGTCCGAGGGCGACCGCGTGGACCTCGTGGGCGTCTGGTCGGACGACATCGACCGCCGGGCCCCCGGCTTCCGGGTGGTTCCCTACCCGACGCCGAAGGGGTGCGCGGCGGCGTACTATCCCGAGACGAACGTGCTCGTGCCGCTCGACAGCGTCGCAGAGATCAGCAATCAACCGGCATTCAAGAGCGTCGTGATCCGGATGGAGAAGGCGCAGGTCGCACACCCTTCACGAACGTAATCCTCGCGCGGACGTGCCGTTCGGCCGGTTGCGGTCGCCGAGCGTGCCGCGGCTTTCAGGTCGTTCCGCGGCGAAACCCCGTATCGTGGCATGCATGTGGACAGTTCTTATTATTTTGCTCGTGGCATGGCTCATACTCTCAGTCGTCGGATTTGTTTTCGAGGGTCTGATGTGGCTGGCCATCATCGGAATCGTGCTCTTCGTCGGCACGCTCATCTTCGGGATGATCCGTCGACGGGCCGGGGGGCCGAAGGTCTAACGCCGGATTGAGGCGCGGGTGGCCCGGGTTGATTGACCCGGGCCACCTCAGGCCGGCGCCGGTCGCCTCAGGCCGGCGCCGCGCCACTTCTCGCCTGCGCTGCGTCACCTCTCGCCGGTAAACGTGTCGCGTCGTCGTGGACGCAGACGCGCAGCGCGCTCGGCCGGACGGTGATCCGTGCCCGCACCACCTGCCCGAACCCATCGCCATCGAGTTCGATGTGGTGCGGGATCTCGAAGCGGGCCTCGAAGCTGCGGCCCTGTGCGTAACTCAGCGCCCGGAACTCGGGTGCGAGCCGGAGCATGCTCCGGCCGAATCTCGAGCGGTTCGCGACCCCCTGTGCCGTAAGGCGGGTGCCGATCCTCGCCCACCCCCATCTGCCCTTCGGGCGCAGCATGACGACGTCGAGCATCCCGTCGTCGACGATCGCGGCGGGGATGAGGAGCATGTTCCCGGTGAGCGTGCCGCAGTTGCCCACGATGACCGTGTGGGCGTGAGCCGGCCGCGCGCGACCGCCGTCGATGCGGTAATCGAGGTGGAAGAGGCGGTTCGCGATGACCGACCGCGCAATCGGAGGCACGTAGGCGAGCCAACCGAGGCGCTTCTTCGCGAGGGCGCTCGTGTGCTGTGCCATCTCGGCATCCAGTCCGATGCCCGCCATCACCACGAACACTCGCGTGCGTCGATGCCCGTCGGGATCCTCGAGCTCGGCCACCGCGACATCGACCGCGCGCGCGGTGCCGGCGAACGCGGTCGCGACGGACCCCTCGACATTGGTCAGAGGCACGCCGAGGTTGCGCGCGAGCAGATTTCCAGTGCCGGCGGGCACGAGCGCCAGCGGTGTCTCGCTCTCGTACACCGCCTCGGTTACTGCCCGCACGGTCCCGTCGCCACCTGCGACGATGACGACGGCGGGATCGCCCGCGAGCGCCTCTTCGGCCGCACGCCGCCCCGAGTCGTCGCTGTCCGTCTCGAACCAGCTGGACTCGCCCCAGCCATGCTCGCGCTCCTGCTCGAGAACGGCGCGGCGTAGCCGGTCAAGCGGAACTTTGATCGGGTTGTAGACGATCGCCGCATGCCGTTTCTGCACCCTCCGAGCCTATGCGATCGGTGAGACCGCACGCACAGGACTCCCCCCGAGCGATCGGCGTTGGGGACCGCCGCAAGCGCCTCGCCCACGGGCCGAGGGCCTGGCGACCCCGAGATCGCGGTGGCATTTCACGCCGTGGTGACATGGGATGAACCCGACGGCCCCGTCGCCGACGATCACCGCACAACTTCGAGTTCGCAGCAACTAGTGCGAATCCGTAGCACCACGTAGAGTCCCGAGCATGGACACAGAACCGTCGATGACGCCCACGCAGCTGGGGGCGTATTCCGCGCTGATCGAGACCAGCAGCCTGCTGCGCCACTCGGTGGAGCAGCAGCTGCGCGAGGTCGGAAGTCTCAGCTACGTGCAATTCCAGCTCTTGGCCCGCCTGGGAGAAGCGACCTCGGGCAGTCATCGGATGACCGATCTGGCCGACGGGGTGGTCTACAGTCGCAGCGGTCTGACGTATCAGGCGCAGTTGCTCGAGCAACGCGGTTTGGTGGCTCGCTCCCCCGCCGAGGACGACGACCGGGGCGTGACGGTGTCGATCACTGCTGCCGGCCGCGAAGTCCTCGCGCAGGTGTTCCCGGGTCATGTCCAAGTGCTGAACGATCTGCTGTTCGCGTCCTTGTCGGAGACGGACGTAGCGCAGCTCGCCGATGTGCTCGGGCGCCTGCGCGACCACATGCGGGCGGCGCCGCCCCGCTCCGCCGCCCCCCGACGCCGCAAACCCGCGTCGACGACCGACTGAACGCATCCGGATCATCGTGCCGCGCCGACTCGTCGCCTTCCCCTGCGCTCAGCCCAGCAGTCGCGAACGGCGGGTTCGGAGCTGGTGACGGTTGATGTCGTCGGTGTTCTGGGACGACCTGGGCGCCCTATTCGACGCGCAGGTTCGCGGAAGCGGGTCGGGGCGCGCCTCCACTCACCACGAGAATGCTGGTGATCAGCGCGGTCAGGAGGGCGCAGACGAGCAAGGCCACCGGGAGCGCGGTCAGCGCGATCCACGGCAGGTCCGGCCATCCGGAGAGCAGCGAGAAGCCGGCGGTGACGGCTGCGGGGATCGCCGCGACCGTTCCAGCCGCCACGGCGAGCACGGTCGCGATGAGCGATTCGGTGACGACGGTGCGAACAAGTGTCGGTCGCGTGGCGCCGATCCGGATCAGCAGGACGAGCTCTTCGCGGCGCCCGCGGATGAGGGTGATCAGGGTGTTGATGGCCCCCAGCAGCGCGAACAGCAGCAGTGAGAACAGCAGCACGCTCGAGGTGGTGCTCTCCCCGCCCGCGGGCGCCCCGGCGGCATACACGTCGGGGGGCTGAAGCGGTATCCCCAGGGCGGCCGCGTGGTCGCGGACGGCGTCCGCGCGACCGTCGTCCGTGTCGACAAGCATGGTGCCGCCGCCGGGCGCCGTATCGGCGGTGACGAGGAGGTAGTCACCGAACCCGAGCGACGCCGCATAGATCGCCACGATCGTCCGGGCCTGCGTGACGCCGCCGATTCGCACGGTGAGCGTATCGCCCACCCCGGTGGTGGATCCGATCAGCGCATCCGCCGACACCGCAATCGTGCCGGCCGCGGCGAGCTCGCCCAGCGACCCCGCGGTGACATCGGGATCGACGGCGGCGTCGATGTTCCCGGTGGTCGTGAGGGTACCGGCCGTGCCGGGCTCCCAGACCTCGAACGGCAGGTCGTCGTCCTGATCGGCGAGCACCTCCATCGACTGGCTGGCGAGGACGGTCACCGCGTTCACCCCGTCGAGGCCCTCGATCGCGGCGAAGTCTCCGTCGGCGGGGCCGACGAGGTCGGTGAGGATGCCGGAGGCGAGCTGGTCGCGGGCGGCCGCGGCGACGATGGCGTTCGTGCTCAGCTGTACGGCGCCGAGCGCGGCCACGAGCGCGAACGGGACGATCACGGCGGTGAGCCGATGCGAGAACCCGCGGATGTTCGCGACCGCGAGTCGCGAGCTCGATCGTGCCGGCAGCAGTCGCTGCGCACGGCCAGCGGCCCAGGCGACCGCGATGGGGCCGATGAGCGCGATCGCGGTCATGAGCAAGAACGTCGACATCGTGCCGAACGCGACCCCCAGCATCCCGGGAAGCACCAGCGGCATCCCGGCGGCGACCACCCCGAGGGCGGCGACCACGACCGCCGTCGCGCGGCGGCCGGCGCCCACGCGCGCAGGTTCCACTCCGGAGGTGCGGAGCGCTTCGGCCGCGTTCACCCGAAACGTGCGCCGCGACGCCGTCCACGCCGAGATCAGGGCAACCGCTATCGTGACCGCGACGACCCCGATGACCGGGACGACCGTCAGCGGCAGCCCGTACCCACCGGGGGCCAGCCCGGCGTCTTGCAACAGTGGCACGGTCGCCGCCCCGAGCGCGAAACCGATCAATGCCCCCACGGGCGCGGCGACCACGAACAGCGACAGGGTTTCGGCGACGACCATCCGTCGCAGCCGGCTCGACGTCGCTCCTACGGCTGCCAGCAGCGCGAACTGCGGACGTCGCTCTCGCAGGCCGGTCGCGATCGTGGATGCCACCGTCAGGCCGGCGATGAGGGAGGCGACGCCGATGAACGAGGAGGCGACCGTGACGAGCTCCCCTGCCGTCGCCGACAGCGCCGGGTCCCTGAGCCCCGCGTCCAACCAGAACGCGGCCGCGGTGAGCATGCCGATCGCGGCGGTGAGAGCGATGGCGGCGCCAGCGACCGCGGACCGGTTGACGCGGGCGCTGCGGCGGATCAGCGTCCACATCAGCGTGCCTCGTTGATGATCGTCAGCTGTCTGGACACGGCCGCGGCCGTCGAGGACGGCAGGTCTGCCGTGACGACCCCGCCGTCCAGGAACAGCACCCGATCCGCGGCCGCGGCGACCGCCGGGTCGTGAGTGACCATGACGAGGGTCTGCTGCAACTGCGCGGCGGTGCGTTGCAGGACCTCGAGCACGTGGAGGGCGGTGTGCGGGTCGAGCGAGCCCGTGGGCTCGTCGGCGAACACCACCGCCGGGCGGGTAATAAGGGCGCGGGCGATCGCGACGCGCTGCGCCTGCCCGCCCGAGAGCTCGCCCGGCAGCCGGTCGGCCTTGTCTGCCAGCCCGATCAGGTCCAAGACGGTGCGCTGCCACTGCGGTTCGACGCTCGGGGCACCGAGCAACTCGGGGAGAGCGACGTTCTCGGCGACGGTCAGGTGCGGGAGGAGGTTATAGGACTGGAAGACGAACCCGATCCGGTCACGGCGGAACGTCGTGACCGCGTCACCGCGCAGCGTGGACAGATCCTGCCCGCCCACGACGACGCTCCCCGAGGTCGGGGAGTCCAGGCCCGCGGCGCAGTTCAGGAACGTCGACTTGCCCGACCCGGAGGACCCCATCACCGCGGTGAACGATCCCTCCGCGATGCTCACAGAGATGCCGCGGAGGACCTCCACCGTGTGCGCGCCGTCGCGGAAGCTCTTGCGCACGTTCGTGAACTGCACCGCGGCGAGCGGCGAGGTGGGGTACTGCACCGCGGCGGGCGGGGTGGGAAAAGACAACGGGACTCCGATCGTGGAAGAGGCGTGCTTCCACGGTAGGAATGGGGTCGCCGCCGACCTAGATGCGTCGGGATGCACTGGCGCGGTTGCATCCTTCGGTGCAGACCGCCCGATGGCGAGAGGGCGACTGACGGTGCGCGTGTCAGCGGGGCGCGTCGCCGACGGTCACGACGCGGTTCTGATATGCCCATACCGCGGCTTGCAGGCGCGACTGAACGCCGAGCTTCGGGAGCAGCCGCGCGAGGTGGGACTTCACGGTCGCGACCTCGACGAACAGCTGCGCGGCGATCTGTTCGTTCGACATCCCTTGCGCCAGCAACAAGAGGATGTCGCGTTCGCGGGCCGTAAGCGCCTCGATCGCGCGGGTCGCGGTCACCGGACGCAGCGCGCGACGTTGCACGTACTCGGTCACGATGCGACGGGTGAGGGTGTGATCGAGCATGCCGTGCCCGTCGGAGATGCGTGTGATGGCACGGATGATGTCGTCCGGCTCGGAGTCCTTCAGCAGGAACCCGGAAACTCCCACCTCGAGAGCACGGAAGACGTAGTCATCCAGGTCGAAAGTGGTCAGGATGAGCACCGGGATACCGAGTTCCGAGTCCGGACCGCACAGGACATCGGCGACCTCGATGCCGTCTCGGCCGGGCATCCGGATGTCGAGGCACGCAACATCGGGGCGCAGCTCTCGCGCCAACCGGATCGCTTCGTTCCCGTCGGCGGCGGCGGCGACCACGTCGATGTCGTCCTCGCCGTTGAGCAGCGCGGTGAGGCCGGCGCGGACGAGGTGCTGATCGTCGGCGATGAGGACACGGATCATGTGTGCTGCTCCGTGCGGTGCCGGCGCGATTCACGCGGGATGCTCATGCGAGTCTCCCATCCGTCGTCGCCACTGGGCCCGGCCGAGAACGACGCACCGATGAGGGCCGCACGTTCCCGCATCCCGATGATCCCGAACCCCGACCCGGACGGGCGCGTGAGGGAGCCAGCCGGGGGCGGGGCATTCCGCACGCTCACCCGGAACCGGGCGGGATCGGTGTCGTCGAGGACGACCGTGCAGGCCGCCCCCGGGGCGTGCCGGGACGCGTTGGCGAGCGACTCCTGCACCATGCGGTACACCGCGAGTTGTGCCAGGGGGCCGATGCCCTCCCCCACATCGTCGGACGCTGGACCGCGGACGTCGACGCGGACGTCGACACCGGTGGCAGCGACGTCGTCGACGAGTGCGGGAACCGTGTCGAGGGTCTTCACCGACTCGTCGCCACCGTCGGTGTCGCGCAGCATCCCCACCAGGCGGCGCAGGTCGTCCAGGGTGGCGCGGCTCTGCGCTCGCACCGCCGCCGCTCCGGCCCGGGCGGCCTCCGGATCAGTGTGCACCTGACGCTCCACCGCTCCGGCCATGAGGGAGATCCCTGACAGGTGGTGGGCGGCGATGTCGTGCAATTCGCGGGCCATCGCCGCGCGTTCCCCCGCGATGACTTCACCGATGTGCGCGTCGCGTTCGCGGGCCATCGCGTCAAGGGTCTCCTGTTGCGCGTGCCGGATGGCCCGCTGCCCGGCGATCACGGTCGCCGGCAGCAACGGCAGCCCGATCACGAGCGCGGCCTGCAGCGCCGATTCCACCGCCATGCCGGCGTAATCGGTGCGTCCGATGAAGGCCGCGTTCAGCAGCTGTCCGACCGCGACCAGCACGCCCGCGGCCGGCCCGGTCCACCGCACACGCCGCACCGGCTCCTGCAATCCGGTCAGGAACGCGAGTACCAGGATGGGGAACGCGCTAACGCTGAAGAGCGGTCCCGGCACCACCGACGCCAGCACCAGCGGCAGCGCCGCGGCGACCAGCAGGCCGGCGCTCCGAGGGCCCGGGATCAGCTGCGCCGCGGCCTGCAGCACGACGACGACACCCGTCACCCACCACGACCACGGCGTGGCCACACCGTGCTCGGCAGGGTCTGCGGCCGAAAGCGACCCGATGATGAACAGCAGCAGCACCGCCGCCACGGCGGTGCCGACCGCAGTCAGCACCGCCATCGCAGATCGCCCCGGGAGCACCTCACGATCGTACGCGCCGGTCATCGACGCACGTCTCGCTCCGCTCGGTCGACGGTGACGCCGGATGTGGTGGCCGACGAGGGGGCGTATCCGAGGCGTCCGCGGGTGGCGACCACGATCACCAGGGCGGCGACGGCGGCACCGGTGGCCATCGCCACGAGTGGCATCTCGCCGTCGAGCGTCGGGAACACCTCTACCCACAGCACCGATGCGAACGTATTCACCCCAACGTGCATCAGCATCGACAGTGGCAGCGACTGGCCGGTCCGGTTGAAGACCCACGACATCACGATGTTGAACGCGACGCAGAACGTCAGGAACACCAGCGGGCGCGTCCACGACGCCTCGGGAAACCCGCCCCAGTCCGTGAGGAAGAGCGGGAGATGCCAGGCTCCCCACAGCGGGCCGAGGACGAACGCGGCGCGCAGGGGCGAGAATCGCTCCTGCAGCCGCGGCAGGGCGAAATCCCGCCACCCCGGCTCCTCTGCCAGCCCCGTCGTGACCATCTGGAACAGCAGGATCGGCACGTACGCGATCAGCGCCGCGAGAGACGGGGCGGCGATCTCGCCGCCCGAGAATGCCAGCCCGGTGAGCAGCATCCCGGCCGGGACGCCCAGCAGCGTGATCGCGTACCAGCGGGGTGCGACCTTCCACCGCCACAGTCGCCGGCCCCACGCGCGCAACCCCGCCCGGCCCGACACGAGCGCCGTCACCAGGAACGCGGAGAAGATCGGCCCGAGATACGCCCCCGGGAGGACGCCGAGTATCTGGCCGCTGCCCAGCACATCCGGGAATCGGAACGCCCACACGCCGAGACCGTTTTGCGAGAACACGTACGGCAGCCACGCCGCCCAGCTGAGCAGGTTCGCCAGTGTGAAGAACGCGGTCAGTGGATGCGCGCGAACCGCCCGCACGATTCCATTGACGTTCGCGTCGCCGGCCGGAGCGGCAAGCGTCGACGCCGAGTTTTCTTGATTGATGACCATGCTTTGACGCTAGGAACGACCGGGCGGCGGCCGCTACGAACCAAAGCGGGCAAGCTCAGGACTCAACCGAAAGGTGCACCTCGCAGATCATGCTGCACCTGCCGCCGGCTCGCGTCGAGCGAAGTCGAGTACGGGGTCACCGAGTCAGGGCGTCCAGCACAGGCAGAACGGGTGACCGGCAGGGCTGCGGTAGACGTTGAACGGTTCTCCGCCGGGAGTGCGTTGAAGGAGGACGGCCCCGAGGTCGAGCACCTCCTGGTGCGCCGTGGCGATGTCGTCGACCACCACGTCGAGGTGCGCTCGCACCGATTCGCTCGGCCAGTCCAAGGGGGTGAGGCCGGGCGCGTGCTGCACACCGACCGGGCGGCTGCCGTCAGGCGCAGTGATCTCGCAATACTCGCCATACCTGACGATCTCGCCGCCGAAGACGGCGGCCCAGAAGGCGCTCTCCGCCGCGACGTCGTCGGCGTCGAAGGTCACGGTCGTGCTTTCGATCTTCATGCGTCCCACGGTAGGGGTCTCGAGTTGACGCCGACACTTCTCTGGACCAAGTCGTAGGCGCCGATCAGTTCGCGCACGTCGGGAGGAGGCGTGTCACTTCACCTGAAGTACCTGCGGGGTGCACGGCGCTGTGCTCTGCCGTGAAAACACAAGTGCCCCGAGCGCGACAATCGCTCGGGGCTTGATGGCTGGGGTACCTGGACTCGAACCAAGAACGACAGTACCAGAAACTGCTGTGTTGCCAATTACACCATACCCCAAGGAGCGCTGAGCGCCTGGGATAGCGTAGACGACGAGGGTCGGCGGAGCAAATCTTGGCGCGTCGTTGTACGACCACGTGACGCCCGTCGTGAAGGGCCTGGCGCCTCTCGGGGGCGTCGGCAGAGCATCCCCTCAGCGCAGCTGGGCGAACGCCTCGACCCGCTTCGTGGGCCCGACCACGAGCACCGTGTCGCCGGTACGGAGCACGGTCTCACGCTCGGCGTAGTGCCACGAGCCGTTGCCGCCCTTCCACGCGGCGACGGTCACCCCGTGCCGCCGGCGCACCTCGCTCTCGCCCAAGGTCACGCCGTGCAGCTCGGCCGGCACGGCCGCCTTCACGAGCGCGTACCCGGCGTCGATCTCGAGGTAGTCCTTCGCGGCACCGCGCACCAGGTGGGCGACGCGCCGCCCCATGTCCGACTCGGGATAGACGACGTGATGCACGCCGAGTTGTTCAAGGATGCGCCCATGCTGTTCGTCGGTCGCCTTGGCCCAGATGACCGGGTTGCCGAGCTGCAGCACGAGCGACGCGCAGAGGATCGACACCTTGATGTCGCCGGTGACCGCGATGACCACCCGGTCGAACTCGTGCACGGCGAGCTGCTTGAGCGACTCCTCCTTGGTGGCGTCGGCGCGCACCACCTGCGTGAGCTGACCGTTGAGGTCTTGCACGACATCCTCGCGCCCGTCGATGCCGAGCACCTCGGTGCCGGAAGCCATCAACTCCAGGGCAACGGCCCGGCCGAACCTGCCGAGCCCGATGACCGCGACCGAGTCGGCCTCGGCAATCCGCTTGGCGTTCTCACCGAACGAGAGAAACGATCCCATGATGTGCATCCTTTCCGCGCCGTCAACCGATGACGGGGCGTTCTTTCGGGAGTTCGTAGGCGATACGTCGCTCACGCAGCGCGAGGGCCGAACCGAGGGTGAGCGGGCCGAGGCGGCCCAAGAACATGAGCATCGCGAGGATGATCTGGCCCGCCTCGGGCACATCGGCGGTGATGCCGATCGACAGCCCGACCGTCGCGAACGCCGAAACGGACTCGAACAGCACCTGATCGAGCGTGAACTCGGTCATCGCCAGCAGGGCGAGGGTTGCGGCCGCGACGGCCGCGAACGAGAGCAGCACGACCGAGATCGCCTCGCGGTGCACCGAGCGGGAAAGCCGCTTGCCGAAGATGTTGACGGCCGCTCCCCCGCGCAGCTCGGTCCACACGATGAACCAGAGCACTGCGACCGTCGTGAGCTTGATCCCGCCAGCCGTACCGGCGGGCCCACCGCCGATGAACATCATGATGTCGGTGAACAGCAGCGTCTGGTCGTGCATCGCTCCGACGTCGACCGAGTTGAAGCCCGCCGTGCGCATCTGCACCGCCGAGAACACGCCGGCGAGCACGCGCGTCGCGGGATCGAGCTCACCGAGCGTGTCGGGGTTGTTCCACTCCGTCACGGTCACGACGGCGATGCTGAGCGCGAGGAGCGCGATCGTGCCGGGCAGCACGATGCGCGTGTTCATCGACCAGTGCAGCGGTCGGCGCCACTCGCGCGCGAGCTCACGCAGCACGGGGAAACCGATGCCGCCGAGCACGATCGCCGCACACATCGGCAGGCCTAGCCACGGGTCGTCGACGAACCCCATCATGCTGTCGGAGTACAGCGCGAAACCGGCGTTGTTGAAGGCCGAAACCGCATGAAACACGCCGTGCCAGATCGCTTGGCCCAGCTCGTACCCGTACCCGACCATGAAGCGCACGATGAGGATAAGCGCGACGACCGCCTCGATGCAGATCGAGGTGAAGAAGATGTTCCGAGCGAGCCGCCGAACATTCGGCTCCCCGAAGGCCTTCGCCTCTGCCGTCGCGTTGAGACGCGCGCGCACCGACATGCGCCGAGCCAGCGCGATGCCAACGAGCGCCGCGAACATCATGATGCCGAGCCCGCCGAGCTGAATGAGCGCAGCGATGACGGCGATGCCGAACGGGCTCCAGAACGCCGCGGTGTCGACGACGACGAGCCCGGTGACACACAGGGCCGACGTCGCCGTGAAGAGCGCCTCCACGGGCGTGGCCGGCGTGCCCGTCGCCGCGATCGGCAGGAGGAGGAGCGTCGTGCCGATCAACAGGACCACGCCGAATCCGGTGACGATCGACTGCGCGGGGGCGAGCCGGTGGTGCATGAAACGCTGCACCCACGTGAACCGCGCCCGAACGGGCGCTCGAAGCATCACGATCGCCGAGTGTACGCGGGCGCCGGCCGGACACAAGCGTGGGCACTCGGAGGCGGAATGGAGCGCGCGATCGGGCGGCGCAAACGCGAACAGGTGTGCGCATCTCGAACAGCCGTGGCCGTTGTGGTACCGCCAGGCATACCGTGAGACGGTGCCCCGAGAGGCCCCGGTGCACCGCCCGAGCCGCGCATTCGCGCGGTGCAGCCGGGCGCCGCAACGAATCCGTTGTTCGCAGGGCCATGTGAAGGAGTCACCATGACTGAGGCATTTCTCGTCGGAGGCGCACGCACCGCGGTCGGCCGCTACGGCGGCGCCCTCGCCACGGTCCGCCCCGACGACCTCGCCGCGATCGTCGTCAAGGCCGCGGTCAGGCGCGCAGGTATTGACCCCGCGCTCGTCGACGAGGTCATTCTCGGCAACGCCAACGGCGCGGGCGAAGAGAATCGCAACGTCGCCCGGATGTCGTGGCTGCTCGCCGGGTATCCCGACTCCGTGCCGGGCATCACCGTGAACCGACTCTGCGCGTCGGGCATGTCGGCCATCACCATCGCCTCGCAGATGATCCGCGCCGGCGACGCCGACGTCGTCGTCGCGGGCGGCGTCGAGTCGATGACGCGCGCACCCTGGGTCATGGAGAAGCCCGGCACCGCCTGGGCCAAGCCCGGCGCCGCCTTCGACACATCGATCGGCTGGCGCTTCCCCAACCCCACGTTCGTGTCGGGCGAGCTCTCGCGCGACGGCAAGACGACCTACTCGATGCCCGAGACGGGCGAAGAGGTCGCCGAGCGGTTCAACATCAGCCGCGAAGACGCCGACGCGTTCGCCGTTCGCTCGCAGACCCGCGCCATCGCGGCCATCGCCGACGGCAAGTTCGCCGACGAGATTGTTCCCGTCGAGGTCAAGGGGCGCAAGGGCGCCGTGACGGTGTTCGACACCGACGAGGGGCCGCGCGAGTCGACCCTCGAGACGCTCGCGAAGCTCCGCCCCGTCGTCAAGCCCGGCGGCGTCGTAACGGCCGGCAACTCCTCCTCGCTCAACGACGGCGCCTCGGCCATCATCGTCGCCTCGGACCGCTTCATCGAACAGCACGGCCTCACCCCCCGCGCGCGCGTCGTCGCCGGCGCCACGGCCGGCGTCGAACCCGAGATCATGGGCATCGGCCCCGTGCCCGCAACGCGCAAGGTGCTCGACCGCACCGGGTGGAGCATCGATGACCTGGGGGCCGTCGAGCTCAACGAGGCCTTCGCCACCCAGTCGATCGCGACGGTTCGCGAGCTCGGTCTCGACCCCGAGATCGTGAACAACGACGGCGGCGCCATCGCCCTCGGCCACCCCCTCGGCTCGTCGGGCTCGCGCATCACGATCACGCTGCTCGGCCGCATGGAACGCGAGGGCGTCACGCGCGGCCTCGCGACCATGTGCGTCGGCGTCGGTCAGGGCGCCGCCCTGCTGGTCGAGCGCGTCTAGGGGCCGCCCGTTGGACATGCCCGTCCCCGCACCGCTACTCGACGCGTCCGGTTTCGAGCGGCTCACGGTCGAGGTTCGTGACGACCGAGTCGTCGCGAGCCTCGACCACCCGCCCACCCGCAACGCGATCGACCAGACGATGGTCGACGAGTTCCACGCCATCTGCGCAGCCCTCGAGCGCGACCCGCGCATCCTCATCATCCGCGGCGAGGGCGGCATCTTCGCGTCGGGCGCCGACATCGCTCAGCTGCGCGAACGGCGCCGCGACGACGCCCTCGCCGGCATCAACTCGACGGTCTTCGACCGCATCGCCAAGCTGCCGATGCCCGTCATCGCCGCGATCGAGGGATACGCCCTCGGCGGCGGCGCCGAGCTCGCGTTCGCCGCCGACTTCCGCATCGCCACCCCCTCGCTGAAGATCGGCAACCCCGAGACCGGCCTCGGCATTCTCGCCGCGGCCGGCGCAACATGGCGGCTCAAGGAGCTCGTCGGCGAGCCGCTCGCGAAAGCGATCCTGCTCGCCGGGCGGGTGCTCTCAGCCGACGAGGCGCTCGCGGTGCACCTCGTCACCGAGCTGCACGAGCCCGGCGAACTCCTCGGCGCGGCGCACGCCCTCGCCGATCGCATCGCCCGGCACGACCCCCTCGCCACGCGCCTGACGAAAACGGTCTTCCACCTCCCGCGGGAGGCGCATCCCGCCATCGACAACATCGCGCAGAGCGTGCTGTTCGAGTCGCAGGCCAAGTTCGACCGGATGCAGGCGTTCCTCGACCGGCGCGAGGCGAAGGCGCAAGCGAAGGCCGACGCGGCCGACGCGGCCGAGGTCGCCCCCGCGCACGACAACCACGACACGAAGGAGAGCACCGCATGACCACTCCCCTACCGACACGCGTCGGCGTCATCGGCGGCGGCCGCATGGGCGGCGGCATCGCCCACGCATTCCTCCTGGGCGGCAGTGATGTCGTCGTGATCGAGCGCGACGACCAGTCGGCGGAAGCTGCCGGCGAGCGGATCATCTCGTCGGTCGAGAAATCGATCGCGCGCGGCGCGTCCGTCACGATCGAGGATGCGACCGACCGGCTCCGGGTCGTCACCGACCTGGCGGCGCTCGCCGACCGCGACCTCGTCGTCGAGGCCGTCTTCGAAGACCCGGAAGTGAAGCGTCGGGCGCTGCAGGGCGCCGAGGCCGAGATTCGGACCGACGCCGTGCTCGCCTCGAACACGTCGTCGATGAGCATCAACGGGCTCGCGACGCTCGTAACGCGCCCCGCGCAGTTCCTCGGCCTGCACTTCTTCAACCCCGTCCCAGCGTCGACGCTCATCGAGGTGGTCATCGGCACCGAGACCAACTCGCGGCTGGCATCCGACGCCGCCGACTGGGTGCGCGCGCTCGGCAAGACTCCGGTCGTCGTGAACGACTCCCCCGGCTTCGCGTCGAGTCGCCTCGGCGTGGCCATCGCGCTCGAGGCGATGCGCATGGTCGAAGAGGGCGTCGCCTCGCCGCAAGACATCGACTTCGCGATGGAGCTCGGGTACAAGCACCCGTCCGGGCCGCTCAAGACGACCGACATCGTGGGGCTCGACGTCCGCCTCGGCATCGCCGAATACCTGCACGAGCACCTCGGGGAACGCTTCGCGCCGCCGCAGATTCTGCGCGACAAGGTCGCCAGGGGCGAGCTCGGCCGCAAGTCGGGCAAGGGCTTCTACGACTGGAGCGAGACGGCCGGGTAGGCGCCCGGGTCGGGAGCGCCCGGGGCCGGCGGTGCCGGCGCCGCGCTTGCCCTACCCGATCCCGAGCAGGTCGCGGTTGACGGCGAGCGCCGCCTGCGCGCCCTTCCCGGCCGCGACCACCAGCATCTGCGGGCCAGGAGCCGTCAGCTCGCCCGTCGCGTAGACGCCCGGGACACTCGCCCGTCCGCACTCGTCCGAGACCACGAGGCCGCGCTCGTCCAGGTCGAGCGCCAGCTCCGAGGCGAAGGCGAGCGAGGGCTCGTAGGCGGGCTCGACGAACGCCCGCTCGCACGCGAACGAGGTCTCGTCGTCGAGCGCGAGCGCCGCGAGGCCGCCGCGATCGCCCAGCACGTCGACGACGGCGCGGCGATCGACGCGCACTCCGCGCTCGTGCAGCATGCCCACATCCGTTGGGCCGATGTCGCTCTCGGGGGCGAAGACGGTGACCTCGTCGCTAAACCGCGTGAGCATGAGCGCTCGGTCTCGCAGGTCGTGCGCGCCGGGCACGCCGAACACGGCCACTTTCGAGCCCGTCGCGTTCCAGCCGTCACACTCGACGCACGAGTGGATGCTCGTGCCGTAGAAGGCGCGGAGCATCGGCAGCTGCGGCAGGCGTTCCGCGACGCCCGTGGCGAGCACGACCGCGCGGGTGGCGACGTCGCGCGCCGGCGTGCCGCGCACGCCGCTCGCCTCGACGCGGAACCACCCGCCATCGCGCGTGATGCGCTCGATGGCCGCGAACTGCACCTCGGCATCCGGATACGCCTCGACGCTCTCACGCCCGAGCCGTCGCAGCTCATTCGGCGCGATGTTGTCGCGGGTGAGGAACCCGTGCGCCTCCAGCGTGGCGGCGTGCCTCGGGCGATTCGCATCGAGCACGAGCGTGCGCCAGCGGAACCGGGCGAGCGTCAGGGCGGCCTGCAGCCCCGCCGGCCCTCCCCCGGCCACGACCACGTCGTACTCGGCGCCGAGTGGGGCGGTCACCCTACGCCTCGAGCGAGGCCCGCAGCGACCGAAGTCGCGCGATCGACTCGTCGCGGCCGAGCAGCTCCATCGACTCGAAGAGCGGCGGCGACACCTTCCGGCCCGAGATCGCGACGCGGAGCGGCCCGAACGCCACCCGCGGTTTCAGGCCGAGCCCGTCGATCAGCGCGGCCCGCAGGTCGGCTTCGATGAAGGCGGCCTCGAAGTCGGGCGCGTCCGACGAGGGGTCGCCCTCGCCGGAACCGCCGAGCGCGGCGAGGGCCGCGTCGAGCACCTGCGTCGCGTCGTCCTTGAGGCTCGCCCGGGCCTCATCGTCGACGACGAGTTCGTCGCCCGTCGTGAACAGGAAGGCGAGCATGCCAGGCGCCTCGCCGAACAGGTTCATGCGCTCCTGCACGAGCGGGGCGGCCTGCCCGACGAGGTTCAGCTGCTCGGCCGACGGCTGCTCGGGCAGCACGCCACCGCGCTGGAGCGCGTCGACGAGGCGGCCCGCGAAGTCGAGAGGGGCGAGGCGTCGTAGGTGGTCACCGTTGATCGCCTCGGCCTTCTTCACGTCGAACCGCGCGGGGTTGGGGTTGACGTCGACCACGTCGAACGCGGCCGTGAACTCCTCGAGCGAGAAGATGTCGCGGTCGGGCCCAATCGACCAGCCGAGCAGGGCCAGGTAATTGAGCAGCCCCTCCGGGATGAAGCCGCGGTCGCGGTGGTGGAACAGGTTCGACTCTGGGTCGCGCTTCGAGAGCTTCTTGTTGCCGTCGCCCATCACGTAGGGCAGGTGGCCGAAGCGCGGAAGGAACTCGGCGACCCCCACGTCGATCAGCGCGTGGTACAGCGCGATCTGGCGCGGGGTCGAGCTCAGCAGGTCTTCACCGCGCAGCACGTGCGTGATGCCCATGAGCGCATCGTCGACCGGGTTCACGAGCGTGTAGAGCGGCTTGCCTCCGGGTCGCACGACCACGAAGTCCGGGAACGAGCCGGCCTTGAACGTGATCTCGCCGCGCACGAGGTCGTCGAACGACAGGTCTTCGTCCGGCACCCGCAGCCGCAACGCGGGCTCGCGCCCCTGGGCCCGGAAGGCGTCGCGCTCAGCGTCGGTCAGATCGCGCTCGAAATTGTCGTAGCCCATCTTGGGGTCCCGGCCGTTCGCCACGTTCCGGGCTTCGATCTCGTCGCCCGTCGCGTACGACTCGTAGAGGTGTCCCGCTGCGAGCAGGCGATCGATGACCTCCTGATAGATGTCGCTGCGCTGCGACTGCCGGTACGGCGCGTGCGGCCCGCCAGCGTCGACGCCCTCGTTCCAGTCGAGGCCGAGCCACCGCATGGCATCCAGGATCTGCGCATAGCTCTCCTCCGTGTCGCGCTGCGCGTCGGTGTCTTCGATGCGGAACACGAATGTGCCGCCCGTGTGCTTCGCATAGGCCCAGTTGAATAGGGCCGTGCGAATGAGGCCGACGTGCGGCGTGCCGGTCGGCGACGGGCAGAAGCGAACGCGTACGTCGCTCCCCGTCGCCCGGGTCACGGGGTGAGCGGTAGCAGTCATCAGCGCCGATTGTACCGACCCGGATGCTGCGCGCCCGCCGAGGGGGCGACCGAGGCATCCACCTCGGCTAGCGTTGGCCGCCAAGGCCGACGTTCCCGGGGAAAGGACACCGCCCATGTCGAACCCAACGCTCCTCTTCGTCCACGGCGCCTGGCACGGCTCGTGGTGCTGGGAGCCCGTCACGAGCCGGCTCACCGAGCGCGGCTGGCGAGTGCAGACCATCGACCTGCCGACCGTGCACGCCGACAACAAGGCCGACCTCGGGATGTTCGACGACGCGAACGCCGTGAGTGACGCCATCGAGGCGATCGAGGGACCCGTCGTGGTGGTCGCCCACTCCTACGGGGGTGTGCCGACGACGCAGGGTGCCGACCTGCCGAACGTGCAGCACATCGTCTACGTCGCCGCGTTCGCACTCGGCGAGGGCCAGTCGCTGTTCGGGGCCGTCGGCGGCGTCGAGCCCGACTGGTGGAACGTCGACGGCCCACTCGTCACGCCCGGTAACGACGAGCAGCCACCGAGGGCGCTGTTCTTCCACGACGCGCCGGACGATGTCGCGGCCGACGCGGAGAGCCGGCTCACATCGATGGCGACGCAGGCCGTGCACGACGAGCTCACGACCGCCGCGTGGCGGAACCGGCCGACGACCTTCGTCATCGCCGAGAACGACGCGATCTTCCCGCTCGCCGCGCAGCAGGGCCTCGCGTCAGCGATCGGAGCGAACCCGATCACCCTCACGACGAGCCATTCGCCGTTCCTGTCACAACCCAAGCGCCTGGCCGAGATCATTGTCGAGGCGGCGACCGGCGTGGATCGCTGAGCACCGTCGCTGCCGGCTGGGCCGCGCCGCAGACGACCACCGGACCCGGCGCCCTTGACGGACTCCGGCGGCCGCATCGACGACCATAGCGCCGAGTCCTCTCGGGGTCGAGAGGGAGCCGCCCCCATTCGCGGGCGAGTTATGCAACTGTTGCCCGCGGCCGCACCTGCACGGTAGGTGGCCGGATGATCGGGGCGCTTACAGCACGGTCGTCGTCTTCGGCGTCCGCAGTACCTCGAGCCCCATCCGCTCGCGAAGCGTGTCCCCGCGGTACTCGTGTTGCGCGTAGCCCCGCTCCTGCAATTCAGGGACGAGGAGGTCGAGCATCCGGTGCATGCCGACGGGAACGTCTGGCGGATTGAGGTTGAAGCCGTCGCATGCGCCCGATTCGAACCAGTCGATCATCCGGTCGGCGACCTGCGGCGCCGTGCCGACAACCCACTGGTGCCCCGCGGCCCGCGAGAGCTCGACCATGAGCTCGCGAATCGTCATCCGCTCGGCCATCGGTCGATGCAGGCTTCGCCAGCGCTCGTGGCGATCGGGGTGGTCGACGAGGCGCTCCGGCGGGATCATGTCGTCGAGGTCGAGGTCGCTCGTGTCGACATCGAGCACGCGCTCGACCTGCCACCGCCCCTGGGCCGGATTGATGAGGTCGGCGAGCTGCTGGGCGAGGTCGCGGGCCTCCGCCTCGGTCTCGCCGATGATCGGCATGATGCCCGGCAGGATCTTGATGAGGCGGGGATCGCGACCGAGCTTGGCCGCGCGCCGGTGAAAGTCTTCTCGAAATGCGATGGCCCGCGACAGCTCGGGCTGCGCGGTGTACACCACATCGGCAACCGAGCTGCCGAAGCTCACGCCGGTCTCTGACTGGCCGGCCTGCACCAGTGCCGGGTGCATCTGCGGCGGCGACGCCATGTTCAGCGCGCCCTGAACGTTGAAGAACTCGCCGACGTGATCGATGTCACGGATCTTGTCCGCGTCAACCCACCACCCCGCCTCGCGGTCGGCGATGACGGCGTCGCCATCCCAGCTCTCCCAGAGCTTCTTGACCACCTCGACGAACTCCGCGGCGCGCCGGTACCGCACATCCGGCGACGGCATCTTGCTCATGCCGAAGTTGTGGTTGCCCATGATCGAGGTGACGATGTTCCACCCGATCCGCCCGTCGCTGAGGGTGTCGAGCCCCGCGAGCTGGCGGGCCACGTTGTACGGTTCCGTGAACGTCGTGGAGATCGTGCCCATGAGGCCGATCTCTTGCGTCACCGGGATCATCGCCCCCATCGACGACACCGGCTCGTTGAGGCCCGTCGCTCGATTGCCGCCGTTGCGCACCGAGTCGACGTCGAGGCTGTCGGCGAAAAAGACGGCGTCGATCTTCGCTCGTTCGGCCGCCTGCACCATGTCACGCGTCAGCGAGAGATGGCCGACCTCCTCAGCCCGGCTCCCCGGCAGGCGCCACGCATCGGTGTGGTAGCCGAATTCGAGGATGAACAGCGTGAGCGCCATGCGGCGGTCGGGTCGAGTCACGGGTTTCCGTCCTTTCAGGCGCCAACGCGACGGTGCGTGGCGCGATGCGACTATCGAAGTCGTAACAAACGATACTACTTCTCGAGTGGCTCATCCTCGAGGGATTCGGCGTGGTCGATGAGCCGACCGAGCATCCCCCGCATGAACACCAGCTCATCGGGGGTCAGTACCTCGAACGTGCGCTGGATGTCGACGACCGCGACGGACTCGATGCGCGCGAAGATCTCGTGCCCGCGGTCGGTCAGCCACAGGTTGTTGCGGCGCGAGTCGTTGTCGTCCCGCTCGGCGCGCACGAGCTCCTTCTCTCGCAGCTCGGCGAGGGCGCGGCTGACGTTCATGGGCGTCATGCCCGTGCGCTGCGAGACCGTCTGTGCCGTCGTGCCCGGTTCGCGGTCGATCCAGGTCATGACGCGCCACTCGGCGAGCGAGATGCCGTACTTCGAGATGAATTTGCGGTGGAAGGGGCGGCTCAGCAGCAAGCCGATCTTGGTGACCATACCCATGACCTGCAGCTCGAGGGGTCGGTCCGGACCCGTCACCGCGGGGCGCGGCGCACCATGACGAAGCGCGTCGGCCCGCGACTGGTCGCCCGGGTTCTCGCGACCCTGCTTCACGTCATCCCGCGTGGTGTCGCCCTGCGTCGTGTTGCCCTGCGTCATGTCGCCCTGCGTCATGTGGGTCACCTTCCATTCGGTCGCCGAGCGCCGTCCGGGCGACCGATTCACTGCCGCGGCGCGCGGAGGACCGCCTCAGAACTGATCACAAATGCTACCGTTCCGCGCGCACGACTCCGCGCTGGTCTTTCGCCGACCGCGACGACGTCTCGGTGGCCCCGTTGCGACCGATCCGCGGCAGTGCGCGGCGGCGGACCTTCGGCGGCGCCGCCTGGCCGGCTTCGGACCAGCGGCGGGCGGGAAGCGCGGGGTGCACAGGTGCGACTCGAGGCCGTCACGGGAAACGAGCAGCCTCGGCGCCCGTTGCGCCCCTATCGCCGCACGATCACGGGGTTCGACAGCTCGCCGATGCCCTCGATCGAGCACGTGACCGTGTCGCCCTCGGCGAGGGGGCCGACGCCGGCCGGCGTGCCCGTGAGGATCACGTCGCCCGGCAGGAGGGTGAACACGGAAGAGGCGAACTCAACGAGGGTCTCGACCGACCGCTCCTGGTGGCTGAGGTCGCTCGACTGGCGCACCTCGCCGCCGACCGAGCACGAGATGGCACCCTTCGTCGCATCGAACTCGGTTTCGATCCACGGCCCGAGCGGGCAGAACGAGTCGAAGCCCTTCGCGCGGCTCCACTGGCCGTCCCGCTGCTGCAGATCGCGGGCCGAGACGTCATTGGCGACGGTGTAGCCGAAGATCACCTGCTTCGCCTCGTTCCTCGGCACGTTGCGGGCCACGTGTCCGATGACGACGGCGAGCTCGACCTCGTGGTCCACGCGCTCCGACTGCGGCGGCAACGTGATGGCGTGCCCCGGTCCCACGACGGAGGTGTTGGGCTTGAGGAACATGATCGGCTCGTCGGGCACCTCGTTGCCGAACTCGCGCGCGTGCTCACCGTAGTTGCGGCCGAACGCGACGACCTTCGACCTCGGGATGACCGGCGCGAGGAGCTCGACCTCGTCGAGCTTGAAGCGCTCGTCCTTCGTCTCGAGACCCGTGTAGAGGGGGTCGCCGAAGAGGACGACGAGCTCACTCGCCTCCTCGTCGAGGATGCCGAAGCGGAGCTGGCCCTGGTGCTCAAAGCGCGCGATCTTCATGGTGACGATCCTAGGCGCCGCCCGCTCCGGCTCTCCGGCATCCCCGCTCCCCCGCATCCCCGCTCCCCCACATCCCCGCTCCCCGCTCCCCGCATCCCCGCATCCCCGCATCCCCGCATCCTGAGTGCATCAACGTCGCGACACGCCGCGAGATCTTTCCGGTCGCGGCACCAGCTGCACGTCGTCTGCCACGCATTCACACCACCGCTGCCGCGGCCTCTGCGAGCCGTCGCGTCGACGATGTCCACAGGTGGACGCGCTCACACAGCAGCCGCTCAAAGGAGTTCCAGGTGCGCGGCCACAGGTCGACGACGTCGGCGTGCGTCAAGCGGACGGGATGGTACCCCCGCTCCGCCGCCGCGAGATCACGGTGGCGGTCTCTCACATACGCTGCGACGTCCGTGTGGTGCGCCCGAGAATCGCACTCGATGATGAGTCGATCACCGACGAGCAGATCGACGAACCCGATGCCGGGAATGAACGCCTGAGTGCGCACCCTGACGCCCCGGCGCTGAAACGCAGCGCGGACGATCGTCTCTGTGCCGGACTGGCTCCTCCCGTCGACGAGGCGCAAAGCTCGCCGGACGGCTCGCGGAGCCCCCTGAGACGCGACACAGACCTCTTCTTCGGTCGCGAGCCGCAGGTTCAGCATCGAATCCGCCACGACCAGCGCGTCGAGTGGCTCGAGACACTGCAGCGCGCACCGCAACGCCACGAGCGGGGCATCGACCGGTGAGTCACCGAGTGGACAGTCACGCAGCCGGTGGGTGATCGCGTGCATGAGCCGGGGAGTGAGCGCTCCAGCAGCGACGCGGATGTGCAACGGCGGCGTGACCCGTACCCACACCCCGTGCCGCTTCAGCGCGCCGGCACAGGTCACTCGGCCCCGCACGCGAAGCGCATTCGCCGCCTCCACGTCGTGCCCGGGCCAGGCATACCAGCCATGGCAGGGGCGGGTGAGCTGGCCGCTCGCGAGCAGGCGCCGACGCACCCGTCGGTCGATGCCGCGGTCATCGAGCTGTCGGGCAGTCTCAAGGCCGAAGCTTCGGCGATGAGCAGCGGCGCGGGTGGTCATCTGCGCTTCCAGGGCGCTCGTCAAGGCGTACATGCGGCGATTGGACCGGACGGTCGCCGACGACGCTCGATCAGCCGCCGCAGATGTGGAAGAGCGCCAGCTCGCCGGTTGCCCACATCCCGCCGGCGACGAGGTCATCCGTGACGAAACGAGTGCGGCTGGTGACGTGGCAGGGGAGATCAGGCGGCGCGTCGCGCATCCTGTGCACTCAGAATGCGCGCCGGAAGAGGGAGGAGGAGGCGCAGGAGGCCGGAGGAGGTGCAGGGCGGGCGCAGGAGGAGCCGCGGCGCGCAGGCGCAGGCGCAGCGCGCAGGCCGCGGCGGGCAGGCGCAGGCGCAGCGCGCAGGCCGCGGCGAGCAGGCGCAGGCGCGGCGCGCAGGCGGAGGCGCGCAGCGGGCCCGGAGGGCCTTGACGCCCCGGCGCGCGCGGAATTGCGCCGGGGCGTCAAGCGTGGGGGCGCGATCGTGTCGCGCCAGTCTTGGGCGAGGGCGGGATGCCGCGCCTCGTCAGACCTGCTTGCGAATCAGGTCGGCGAGGATGCCGAGGCCCTCGTCGAACAGCTCGTCGGGCATCGTGAGCGGCGGCAGCAGGCGGATGACGTTGCCGAACGTGCCGGCCGTGAGGAACACGGCGCCCTCTGCGATGGCGGCCGACGCGATCGCCTTGGCCGCGGCGGGATTGGGGGTCTTGGCACCCGAGCCCGTACCGGCCTCGATGAACTCGATCGCGAGCATGGCCCCGCGGCCGCGCACATCGCCGACGATGCCGTCGCCGAGCTCGTCGCGCAGCGCCTCGAAGGTCGCGAAGAAGCGGTCGCCGAAGGCACGCGCCGTGGCCTGCAGCCCCTCGTCCTCCATAACGGCGATGGTCGCGAGCGCCGAGGCGCAGGCCACCGGGTTGCCGGCGTACGTGCCGCCGACGCCCCCGGCGTGCACCTGGTCGAGCACCTCGGCGCGACCGACGACGGCCGAGATCGGCATGCCACCGCCGACGCCCTTCGCGACCGTGACCAGGTCGGGCACGACGCCCTCGTGGTCGACGCAGAACCACTCGCCCGTGCGGCTCATGCCCGCCTGGATCTCGTCGGAGACGAACAGGGCGCCGTTCTGCTTCGCGTAGTCGGCGAGGGCGCCGAGGTAGCCCTCGGCTGGAACGATGAACCCGCCCTCGCCCTGCAGGGGCTCGATGATGATGGCCGCGACGTTCTTGCCACCCACCTGCCCCTCGACCTGGGCGATCGCGCGCTCGGCTGCCTGCGCACCGGTGAAGCCCTCGGGATCGCGGTAGGGGTAGCTCGTCTGGATGCGGTAGATCTCGGGGGCGAACGGCCCGAAGCCGTCCTTGTACGGCATGTTCTTCGCCGTGAGCCCCATCGTGAGGTTGGTGCGGCCGTGGAAGGCGTGGTCGAACACGACGATCGCGTCGCGACCGGTGACGTACCGCGAGATCTTGATGGCGTTCTCGACGGCCTCCGCGCCGGAGTTGAAGAACACGGTCTTCTTCGCGTGGTCGCCCGGCGTGATCGCGTTGAGCTTCTCGGCGAGCGCGATGTACCCCTCGTAGGGCGTCACGTTGATGCTCGTGTGCGTGAAGTGCGACGCCGCCTCCTGGATCGCCGCGACGACCTTCGGGTGCGAGGCGCCGACGGTCGTCACGCCAATACCGGTGGCGAAGTCGAGGAACTGGTTGCCGTCGACGTCGCGGATGACGCCGCCGTCGGCGTCGGCAGCGTAGAACGGCGACGACGAGGCGACCCCGTTCGGCAGGGCGGTCGCCCGTCGGGCGGCGAGCTCCTGCGAACGCGGCCCGGGAATGGCGCCGTCGAGAATGCGGCGCTGTTCGAGGCGGTACTGGCTCATGTGCCCACCCTTCGGTGTCGAGCCCGACAAGTCTGGCGGCGCGGCAACGTGGCTGCGCGGCACCTCGCGGGCGATGCGGTCGGTGTGAAGTGCCCCAACGGTAACGCGTGACGGGCATCCATGGCATGGATGCTCGCACGACCAAAGCGGGTTCCAATTGTGCGCATGCACATCGAGGCAGCGCTAGGCTCATGGCGTGCACGCCACGATCACGTCTCTGCTCGATCAGCCGCAGCTCGGGCTGCGCCTCGTGTCGGGCTCCGGCGGGGCCCTCCGGCGCCCGATCGAGTGGGCGACGGCGACCGAGGTGCTCGATCCGACGCCGTTCCTCACGGGCGAGCAGCTCGTGCTCACGACCGGACTCCGGGCCAGGAGCGTCCGCGGGCAGCGGGCGTTCGTGGCGGCGATCGTCGAGGCGGGCTCGGTCGGCCTCGCCTTCGGCGTCGGCTTCACGCACGACCATGTGCCGGCCGCGCTCGTCTCGGCCGCACAGGCCGCCGACCTGCCCGTGCTCGAGGTGCCGTACGCGACGAGCTTCGAGGCGGTCACGAGGTTCGTGTCGGATGCCAGGGCCAGCGAGCGTTTCGCTCACCTCGAGACCCGCCAGCGCCAGCAGCAGCAACTCTTCGCGTCGATGATCGGCGGCGACGGGCAGCACGGGCTGCAGGGACTGACGGCCGAGCTGGCCAAGCTCACGGGCGCGCACGTCGCCGTCTCACGATACGGCGAGGTGCTCGCCGGGTCGCTCGACGTGGACGACGACGCCGTCGAGGGGTGGGACGTGCTCCCCGTCGCCGCGACCCCGACGACGCAGGCGACGCTCCACGTCTCGCAACCGCGCCGCAACGACGACCTGCTCATGGTCGCCCGGTCGCTCGTCGGCCTCTCGCTCTCGCAGGAGGCAAGGCGCATCCGCCAGTCCCGCACGATCGCGGGGCAGGTGGTCGACGACCTCATTCACGGGCGGCTCGAGGCCGAGGAGGCGGCGATCCGCCTCGGCTCGATCGGCCACCCGGAGGGCGGGCGCACGCGCGTGCTCGTGGTCGAGGGCGCCGGCGCGCGTGCCGGCGAGGTGCTCGACCTGCCGCTGCCGCCGCGCCTCGACCGCGTCGCCGGCGCCATCGTCGACGACCGGCTCGTGGTGCTGCTGCCCGCGCGGGAGTCGCCGCGCGATTCGGCCGAGGCGATTCTCGCGGTGGCTCGCGCAGCGGGCGTCGCGGTGCGCGTGGGCATCGGCGATGCCTATCCGGGCCCGCGCAATCTCCGCTGGAGCTACTTCGAGGCGCTCGACTCGATCGCCACCCTCGCCGAGGGCGCCGACATCGGCGAGCGTTCCCGCCTCTCGATGTCGGCGCTGATTCTCGCGAGCCGGGATGCGCCCGTGCACGAGCTCGCTGACGAGATCCTCGGGCCCCTCGACCGCAGCGATCGCGAATCCGGCACGTCGCTCGTCGCGACGCTCGACGCGTTCCTGCGCCGGTCGGGTGCCGTCGCCGAGGTGGCGGACGAGCTCGGCACGCACCGCAACACGGTGCGATACCGCATCGAGCAGATCGCTGCGCTCACGGGCTTCGACCCGCGCGTGACCGCCGACGCCGTGCAGCTGTGGCTGTCGCTGGCCGCGCGGCGCATCGGCCGGTAGCTCCAGTCGCGACCGGGCTGTGGCGGGCACCGGCCCCGGCCGGCAGCCCTGCCGACCCCTAGGCGACGCCCGCCCGGGCCGGCACGAGCTGGCGCAACCAGCCGTGCGCGTCGGGCTCGACGCCGTTCTGGATGCCGGTGAGCTGCGCGCGGATGCGCATGCTCAGCGACGCTTCGGTCACGGTGGGGTTCGTGAGCGTAAACGAGGGGGCCTTGAGCGTGCCGATCGGCGTGATGACGGCGGCGGTGCCGCAGGCGAACGCCTCGACGATCTCGCCCGAGGCTGCGCCGTCGCGCCACTCCTGCAGCGAGATACGGCGCTGCTCGACGCGGTGCCCGGCAGCCGTCATGAGCTCGAGCACGCTGTTGCGCGTCACGCCCGACAGGATCGAGTCGCTCTCGGGCGTCACGACCGTGCCGTCCTTGTAGACGAGCACGATGTTCATACCGCCGAGCTCCTCGAGGTACGTCTGTTCCTGCGCGTCGAGGAACAGCACCTGCTCGCAGCCGTTGGCGTAGGCCTCCTGTGTCGGCAGGAGCGAGGCCGCGTAGTTGCCGCCGCACTTCGCGGCGCCAGTCCCGCCGGCGCCGGCGCGCGAGTACTGCTCGCTGAGCCAGATGTCGACGGGCCGCGTCGGGTCGGCGAAGTACGAGCCGACCGGGCTCGCGATCACCATGTACCGCACCGTCTTCGCGGGCCGCACGCCGAGGAAGTTCTCGTGCGCGATCATGAACGGCCGCAGGTAGAGCGCCTTCCCTTCGCCTGCCGCGGGCACCCAGGCCTCGTCGATCTCGACGAGTTCCCGGATCGACGCGAGGAAGAGGTCTTCGGGCAGTTCGGGCAACGCGAGGCGACGCGCCGACGCCTGCATGCGGCGCGCATTCTGCTCGGGCCGGAAGGTGTGCACCGAGCCGTCGGCGTGGCGGTAGGCCTTCAGCCCCTCGAACACCTCCTGCGCGTAGTGCAGCACCGCGCTCGCCGGATCGAGCGTCAGCGGGCCGTACGGCTCGACGCGCGCGTCGTGCCACCCGCGCTCGACGGTCCAGTCGATGGTGACCATGTGGTCGGTGAAGTGCTGTCCGAACGTCGAGGCCGCGAGGACCTCGCGACGCACGGCGTCACTCGCCGGGGCGGGGTTGCGGGTGATGGTGAAGGCCGGTTCGGTCATGGTCGGTTCCTCGTGCGGTGTGGATGCGGCGGGCTTCGCCGGTGCGGAACTCTGGACGCCGTGCGGTGGCGTTCCGTCGTGGTGGTGTGGTGACGTCGTCGACGGTTGCAGCGACGATGTCGGACGCGCCCGCCCCGTGCTCGGCCCTTAGGTGCTGAGCCTCGCGATGATGGCATCGCCGATCTCGCTCGTCGAACGCGCGACGTCGCCGCGCGCGTCGAGATCGGCGCGCACGGCGGCGCGGACTCGGTCGGCGGCGTCGCGGTGGCCGGACTGCTCGAGGAGCAGCGCGACCGACCCGATCGCCGCCGTTGGATCGGCCTTGCCCTGACCCGCGATGTCGGGCGCAGAGCCGTGGACCGGTTCGAACATGCTGGGGAACTCGCCCGCGGGATTGATGTTGCCGGAGGCGGCCAGCCCGATGCCGCCAGCGATCGCTGCGGCCAGATCGGTGATGATGTCGCCGAACAGGTTATCAGTCACGATGACGTCGAATCGCGACGGGTCGGTGACCATGAAGATCGTGGCGGCGTCGACGTGCAGGTAGTCGACCACGACGTCCGGGTACTCGGCCGCGATCCGGTCGACGACGCGCTGCCACATGAACCCGGCGAAGACGAGCACGTTCTTCTTGTGCACGAGCGTGAGCTTCTTGCGCGGGCGCCGCTGCGCCAACTCGAATGCGAAGCGAACGACGCGTTCGACCCCGTACTCGGTGTTGACCGATACCTCGGTCGCGATCGCGTGGGGCGTTCCGTCGCGGAGCACGCCGCCGTTGCCCGCGTAGGGCCCCTCGGTGCCCTCACGCACGACGACGAAGTCGACGTCTCCCGGCTGCGCGAGCGGGCTCGCGACGCCCGGCACGATCTCGGCCGGGCGCAAGTTGACGTAGTGGTCGAGGGCGAAGCGGAGCTTGAGCAGCAGGCCGCGCTCGACGATGCCGCCCGCGAGCCGCGGATCGGCCGGGTCGCCCCCGACGGCGCCGAGCAGGATCGCGTCGTGCTGCTTGAGCGCGGCGAGCGACTCGTCGCTCAGCACCTCGCCGGTGGCGAGATAGTGCCCCGCGCCGAACGGGTACTCGGTCGAGGTGTAGTCCACGCCGCTCGGCAGCACCGCCTCGAGCACCCGAACCGCTTGCCCGATGACCTCCGGCCCGATCCCGTCTCCGGCGATGATGGCGAGATGCAGGCGGTCGGTCACAGGTGTTCCCCTTCGGTCGGCGGTCGCAACAGTCTACGCTCGCGCAGGCGCCGCATCCGGCCCGTCGCTTCGCGTCCGTCGACCATCGAGTGCTGGGAGATATGCGTTCTCGGGGCGGATTCCGGAGAGCTGCCAGCACTCGGCTGGTGACGATCGCCGTGCTCAGCCGTGACGTTCGTGGCCCACCATGATCTCGTCGACCTCCTCCGCCGTCGCCCGCAGCGTGGGGTCGTGCTGCAGGTAGTGCTTGGTCTCGCGCGCGATGAAGCCCGAAAGCACCAGCAGCCCGATGAGGTTCGGCACGGCCATGAGCCCGTTCATGACGTCGGAGAAGAGCCACACCACGTTGAGCGGCACCGTGCAACCGATGAAGATGACGAGCGTGAAGACGATGCGATAGACGAAGATGCCCCGCACCCCGAAGAGCCGCTCGCAGCACCGTTCACCGTAGTAGGCCCACCCGAGGATCGTCGAGAACGCGAAGAACGCGATCGAGAGCGCCACCACGATGCCGCCGAGGTTGCCCGGCAGGGCGGTCGAGAACGCGAGAGAGGTCATCGTGCCCGCCGCCGCTTCGCCCGCAGTCCAGGCGCCAGACGAGATGATGATGAGGCCGGTGAAGGTCACGACGATGATGGTGTCGATGAACGTCTGCGTCATCGACACGAGTCCCTGGCGAACAGGATGCGTCGTGCGGGCCGCGGCCGCGGCGATCGCGGCCGAGCCCATGCCCGACTCGTTCGAGAAGATGCCGCGGGCCACGCCCATCTGGAGCGCGATCATGAACACGGAGCCGGTGAAGCCGCCAGCCGCCGCCGTGCCGGTGAACGCCTCGCTGAAGACCATGCCGAGCGCTGCCGGCAGGCCCGGCCCGTTGGCGATGAGCACCCAGAGGCCGACGACGAGGTAGACGACGATCATGAACGGCACGAACGCCGCCGTCACGCGGCCGATCGACTTGATCCCGCCGATGAGCACGAGTCCCGCGAGGACCGTGAGCACGATGCCGGTGACGACCGGCAAGACCCCGAACGTGTCCTCGAGCTGCGTCGCGACCGCGTTCCCCTGGGTCATGTTGCCGATGCCGAATGACGCCAGCACGGCGAAGACCGCGAACCACAGCGCCAGGAATTTTCCGAGCGGCCCCTTGATCGCGCGCTCGAGGTAGTACTGGGGCCCGCCGCTCTTCTCGCCCCGAGCATCCGTCTTGCGGAACCGGACGCCGAGAAACGACTCGCTGTACTTCGATGCCATTCCGACGAGGCCGGTGATCCACATCCAGAACAGGGCGCCGGGGCCCCCGATCGCGATGGCCGTGGCGACGCCGACGATGTTGCCGACGCCGACGGTCGCCGCGAGGGCCGTCGTCAGTGCCTGAAAGTGGGTGATATCACCATCGACGGTGTCGTCTTTCCTCCGTATGAGCGCGAGATTCAGCGCCGGGCCGAGCGACCGGAATTGCAGAAACCGCAGGCGAATCGTCAAGAACAGGCCGGTGCCGAGCAGCAGCGGGATCAGGAACCATGGCCCCCAAACGGCCGAGCTGATGGCGCCGAGGACGGCTTCGATCGTCTCCATTCGGCGATGCTACTGTGGCGCGTCCTCAGCGGGGAAGGACGGATTCCGCCCGTCGGTGGACGGCGCCGTCGAGCTCGCCGATGTCGAGACGCGAGCGGTCGCGGCCGGTGAGCAACCCGACAAGGCTGATGAGCGCGAAGCCCATCCAAAGTAGCGCGACGAGCCAGAGCCGCCCGCCGCCGGCACTCGCGAGCGCGGTCGCAATCATGGGCGTGAACCCGGCTCCGGCCGTCGCGGCGAACTGGTAGGCGACCGAGGCGCCCGAGTTGCGCACCGCCGTGGGGAACTGCTCGCCGGCGTAGGCGCCGTACGGGCCGGCCGAGAAGCCCTGCACGACCGAGAGGCCGAGGAAGATCGCGAAGAAGAACAGCACGACGCTGTCGGTCTCGAGCATCCACATGATGGGGAAGGCGAGGGCGATGCCGAGCACGTTGCCGAACACGAGCACGCGGCGGCGGCCGATGCGGTCGGACAGGCGCGAGGCGATGATGATGAACAGGATCGTCGTCACGGCCGCCGACGACTTCAGCAGCAACACGAGACTCTGCTCGTGGGCAGCCTGCGCCACGACGTAGGCGACGGCCCACGCACCCATGAGGCCCTGGGCGGCCTGCCCCGAGATCCCGACGGTGAAGGCGCGCAGCAGCGGCCGCCAGTGGTGCACGACGAGCTCGCGCAGCGGCGTCTTCGGACGACTGGGGGCCTGCTCGACGGTCTCGAGGAACACCCTGGACTCGGTGACGCGGCGGCGGATGAAGACGACGATGAGCATGAAGAACGCCGACAGGATGAATGGCACGCGCCACCCCCACGAGAGGAAGTCCTCCTGTGGCATCGTCGCCATCCAGGCGAGGATCAGCGTGCCGACGAGCGTGCCGGTCGGCGCGCCCATGTAGGCGAAGGCCGCGGCGAACCCCCGCGAGCGCTTTTTCGCGTTCTCGAAACCGACGAGCGTCGCGCCGCCCCACTCGCCGCCAACGGCGATGCCCTGTACGACGCGCAGCGTGACGAGCAGGATCGGCGCCATCAGCCCGATCTGGTCGGTCGTCGGCAGCAGGCCGATGAGGGTGGAGGTGACGCCCATGATGAGCACCGTGAGCATGAGGATGGTCTTGCGGCCGATCCTGTCGCCGATGCTCCCGAAAATGATGCCGCCGAGCGGTCGGGCGACGTAGCCCGCGGCGAGGGTGCCGAACGAGACGACCAGCGCCGCCGTCGGGTCGAGCCCCGTGAAGAAGATGTGGTTGAAGACGATGCCGGCGGCCGTGGCGTAGAGGATGAAGTCGTAGTACTCGAGCGCCGTGCCGGCGAGGCTCGACAACAGGATTCGCCGCATGTCGCGGTCGGACGCCGCGTAGGCCGTGTCAGTGGCGGCGGTCGTCGTGGATTCGGTCATCGTTGACTCCTGGGATTGGGCGAATGCAATAGCCCGGACGCGGCGGGCGCGTCGCGGAGTGTGCGGGGCACGAGCGCGAGGACGCGCCGCGCACGGCAGCCGGTCAGCCCTCGATCGCGGACGCTGCGCTGCGCGAGAAGCTGATGGTGTCGAGGTCGTTTGGGATGAACAGCGGCCCGTCGAAGGTCGTGCGCGCGTCTTGCCAGACCTTCGGGTGCGTGTGCGTTGGCACGAGATGGTGGAACGCGAGTCGCTTCGCGCCCGCCCGGGCTGCGATGCGGCCGGCATCCGCCGGCGCCGTGTGCGAGCGGCGGTGGTGGTCCATCGTGGCGCGCAGCATTTCCGTGTCGGTGTACTGGCTCGCCAGGCGGTCGAGGTCGATCGCCTCGTGCAGCAGCAGATCGGTGTCGCGGGCGAGGCGCACCAGGTTGTCGCACGGCGCCGTGTCGCCGGAGATCGTGACGGAGCCATCTTCGGTGTCGAAGCGGTACGCGAACGCCGGTGCCATGGGGTGGTGCGACACGAGCGTCGCGGTGACGCTGACGAGGTCGTCGCTGAACACCTCGATCGGCTCCATGTCGGGAGACACCGTCGTGTCCGGATCGAAGCCGGTGACGCCGCCGAGGTCAATCTCGCGGGGTGAGAACATGTCGCGCGGGTCACTCGCGAGCGAATCGAAGATCCGGTCGTTGATGTCGGTCGCGTAGGCCGCGAGCAGGCCGTCGAGCAGGCCGTCGACGCCGGGGGTCGGACGCTGCGGCGCGACGGGCTCCGGAACGGACGTCGCCCTCGGCGACAGCGGCGTGAGCTTGCCACGGTCACCGGGCCCGACGAGCGCGATGGCCGGCAATGCGCGGCTCTTCATCTCGAACAGGCCGAAGAGGATGAGGCTCGGTAGGTCGACGACGTGATCCGAGTGCAGATGGGTCACGAAGATCCCACCGAGGTTCGCCATGTCGAGGCCGGCGGCCCTGGCTTGATGGCCTGCGCCGTCGCCGCAGTCGACGAGGTACCAGCGGTCGCCCACGACGATGGCCGTCGCGATGCCGAAGAGCGGGCGGCCCAGTTCATCCGCCCACCAGCGGGGACCGCCGGCCGTGCCGAGTGCGATGATGCGCGGCGAGCTCGCGTCGCTCGCGCCGTCGGTGGGCTGTTCGTGTGTGGGGGTGCTCACGTCGGTGTGATCCTTCCGTTCGTTGAGCAATGTTGCGCCGAGCGGCTTCCCAAGGCAAACGAAATGTCCTAGCGAGTGGTATGAATTGCGCTTATGAGCGAGATCACGCTGCGCCAGCTCGAGTACTTCGTGGCGATCGCCGACGCCGGGTCGATCACGGGCGCCGCCGAGGCGTGCCGGGTCACGCAGGCCGCAGTCAGCGTGGCCCTCGGGCAGCTCGAGCAGCGCGTCGGCACGCGGCTCGTCATCCGCCGCCCCGGCCACGGCGTGACGCTCACGAGCGAGGGGGTCGCCGTCGCCGCCCACTCCCGCACGGTGCTCGACGAGGTCGGCAAGGTGTCATCGATCGTCGCCGAGGTGAGGGGACGGCTGAGCGGCCCCCTGTCGATCGGCGTGTATCGGACGCTGGCGCAACACACGATCCCCGCGCTCATCGGGTGGTTCAGTGATCGCCACCCCGACGTGTCGCTGCAGTTCTCCGAGGGGTCCGGCGGCGACGTGCAGCACGACCTCCTCGCGGGGCGCGTGCAGCTCGCCGTCATCTACCGGGCGCAGCTCATCGCCGGATGCTCCCCGACCATCCTGCGCGAAGGGCGCCGCATGGCGGCGTTCAGCCCGGAACACCCCCTCGCGACGAGAGCGCGCTTGACCATGCGCGACCTGGCTGAGCATCCCGCGATCTTTCTCGACGAGGAGCCGGCGCTCCAGCGCACGCTCGCGGCCTTCGCGTCGGAGGGGGTCGAGCCGCTCGTGCCGTGGCGAGGCCGCAGCATCGAGGCGATCCTCAACGTGGTCGGGCGCGGACTCGCGTACTCGATCGTGATGCAGACGCGCTCGCACAGCCCCGAGGGCCGTCCGCTGCATTTCCGCCCGTTCGAGGGGCCGGACCTCGACAACCCCGTGGCCGCCGCGCTTCCGGACGGCGTGCGACCGAGCGCCCTCGTGAGCGAGGCGCTCACCGCGATCCGCGAGTACTGGGTCGCGACCGACGCGGCCCTCGCCGGGGCGTGACTCCCCGCCCCGCGAGCTACGCGCGTATGCCGATCTCGGTCAGCCGGGTGCGCGAGCCCGTGTGGCCCGCCGACCCCGATTCTTGCAGCGTGAGCAGCTCGTCGTAGAGGCCGCCCGAGATGGCGAGCTCGTCGGGGGCGCCGACCTCGTCAACGCGGCCATCGCGCAGCGTCACGATCCGGTCGACCGTTGCGATGGTCGACAGCCGATGCGCGACGATGAGGCTCGAGCGGCCGAGCATGAGCTCGTCGAGGCCGGCCTGCACGAGCCGCTCCGACTTCGTGTCGAGGGCGCTCGTGGCCTCGTCGAGCACGAGGATCGGGGCGTCCTTGAGCGCGGCGCGGGCGACGGCGACGCGCTGACGCTGCCCGCCCGAGAGCTTCAGGCCTCGCTCGCCGATGACGGTGTCGTACCCGTTGGGCAGACGTTCGACGAACTCGTCGACGTTGGCTCGGCGCGCTGCCTCGGCGACGGTCGCGTCGTCCGCGTCGGGCCGTGCGTACGCGATGTTCTCGCGAACCGTCCCGGAGAACAGCTCGGCGTCCTGGAAGACGACACCGACCGCGCCGCGCAAGGCCGCCCGCGACAGGCGTTCGACAGGGTGGCCGAAGACGCGGATGCTGCCCCCGCGCGGCGCAGAGAAGCCGAGCAGCAACGACAGGATCGTGGTCTTGCCCCCGCCCGACTCGCTCACGAGGGCGACCCGCTCCCCCGGCGCGACCGCGAAGCTGACGTCGTGAACGGCATCGCGGCGCGAGTCGTCACCGCCCGCACCGGCGTCGGCACCGGTCTCCGCGTCGGCGTAGGAGAAGGTCACGCCCTCGAACTCGATCGCGGGCGCACCGGGAACGGGCACGAGCTCATCGACGGGTCCCGCGGCACCCTGCTCGTCTCCCGCGGCTCGGATGTCGCGCTCCCGCGCCGGGTCGGGCGGGGTTTGCATGACCGTGAAGAAGTCGACCGACCCGGCGATGGCGCGCTGAGAGATGTCGATGAACCACGACATCATCGTGATCGGCTGGCGGGCCATGATGAGCAGCTGCACGAGCACGACCATGTCGCCGACGCTCAGGTCGCCGCGCGCAGTCATGACGAACACGATCGCGAGCGTCGCGCAGAACACGAGCGCGAGGACGACGCTGCGCAGCGCGTCCATCCCGTGCCACCAGCGGCTCTGGCGCCCGGTCGTGCGCACGACCTCGGCGAAGTGGCCGCGGAAGTCGTTCAGCTCGCGACGCTCCTGTCCGAACGAGGCGACGACCCGCAGCTGGGCGATGACCTCGTTGAAGCGGCCCCGCGCGGCGTCGACGTGCTCGTTCTTGCGCCCCTCATAGCGCTGCCAACGACCGGAGGTGAGCGCTGTGAGCCACACGTAGAGCGGGAGCATAATCGCGAGCAGCACGGCGATCGGCCAGGCGTAGATGGCGGTGATGACGAGGATGCCGGCCATCGTCAGCATCGTCGAGAGGAAGTTGTTGGCGAGCGACTGCGCGAAGGTCGAGATCGTGGCGATCGAACGATCGAGGCGCGAGACGATCGTGCCGGTTCGCTCATCGTCGAAGTACCGCTGCGGCAGGCGCAGGAGGTGCGTGAAGTACCGGGTCGACAGGATCGCCCGCATGCGCTCGCCCATCATGTCGCCGAGCGTTCCGCCGATCGACTGCGCCCCGATGGCGATGAGCTCGATGAGCGCGAAGAGGGCGATGAGCCACAGCACGCCCGCCACGACCTGGCCGACCACGTCGTCGCCGCCCTGCCCCTGGCCGATGGCGTCGACGATGAGGGTGGTCGCCGCGCCGGTGATGAACGGCGTCGTGAGGCCTGCCGCCGCACCGATGACGGTGCACGCGATGATCGCCACGTAGAACGGCGTGAGCGTCTTGGTGAACGACAGGATGCGCCACATGGCTCGCATGAGGTCTCCTTCCACGACGGCGAGTACGGCGTCTGGCGTGCCCTCGCACGCCCCGCGTGCCGCGAGCCGTTATCGCGCTGCTGCTGACTGCAACCGCGGCGGCCGGGGATCTGTTCCACACGCAATCGTGCCCGGTGTGACGAGTCACACCGGGCACGATTGCACGGGATCTTGCCGCTCCGGCCGAGGCGGGCCTGGCCGGCGAGACGGGATCGGCGCTGAGCGCTAGCGAGCAGCCGAGCCGTCGACGTAGTCGTCGTCGGCCTTGGCCCAGGCGAACAGCTTGCGCAGCTCCTGGCCCGTCTTTTCGACGGGGTGGTTCTCGCCCTTCTCGCGCAAGGCGTTGAACTCGGGCCCACCAGCATCCTGGTCGTCGATGAAGCGCTTGGCGAAGGCACCCGACTGGATGTCGGCCAGCACCGCCTTCATGTTCTCCTTCACGTGGGAGTCGATGACCCGCGGACCCGACACGTAGTCGCCGAACTCGGCGGTGTCGCTGATCGACCAGCGCTGCTTGGCGAGACCGCCCTCCCACATGAGGTCGACGATGAGCTTGAGCTCGTGGAGCACCTCGAAGTAGGCGATCTGCGGCTGATAGCCCGCCTCGGTGAGCACCTCGAAGCCGTACTGCACGAGCTGCGAGGTGCCGCCGCAGAGCACCGCCTGCTCGCCAAACAGGTCGGTCTCGGTCTCTTCCGTGAACGTGGTCTTGATGCCACCGGCGCGCAGGCCACCGATCGCCTTCGAGTACGACCACGCGAGGTCCCAGGCACTGCCCGACGGGTCCTTCTCGACTGCGACGATGACGGGAACACCACGCCCGGCCTCGTACTCGCGGCGAACGGTGTGGCCGGGGCCCTTGGGCGCGACCAGGATCACGTCGACGCCCTCCGGGGCTTCGATGTAGCCGAAGCGGATGTTGAAGCCGTGGCCGAAGACGAGCGTGTTGCCCGGCTCGAGGTTGTCCCTCACGCTGTCGGCGTAGAGGCCGCGCTGGTGCTGGTCGGGCGCGAGGATGACGATGACGTCGCCCCACGCGGCCGCCTCGGCCGTCGACTTGACCGTGAACCCGGCCTCCTCGGCCTTCGCGATCGACTTCGAGCCCTCCTTGAGGCCGACGACGACCTCGACGCCCGAGTCGCGAAGGTTCTGCGCGTGCGCGTGACCCTGCGACCCGTATCCGATGACGGCGACCTTCTTGGCCTGAATGAGCGAGAGGTCTGCGTCGTTGTCGTAAACGATTTCGGTCACTGCGGTGTTCTCCTTGACTGTCGTGACGCGGGATGTGCTGGATGGTATGGGTGCCGCTCGACGGAGGGCGCTACTTGGCGACCCGCTCGGTCATCGACCGCGGGCCGCGACCGATGGCGATGAGCCCCGACCGCACGGTCTCGCGGATGCCGAAGGGCTCGAGCATGCGCATGAGCGCCTGCACCTTGCCCGAGTCGCCGGTCGCCTCGATGACGAGCGAGTCGGGGGCGACGTCGACGATGCGAGCGCGGAACAGGTTGACGGCCTCGATGACCTGCGAACGGGTCTGGCCGTCGACGCGCACCTTGATGAGCATGTGCTCACGCTGGACCGAGCTGTCAGCCTCGAGCTCGACGATCTTGACCACGTTCACGAGCTTGTTGAGCTGCTTCGTCACCTGCTCGAGCGGGAAGTCGTCGATCTCGACGACGACGGTGATCCGCGAGAGACCGGGGACCTCGCTCGTGCCGACGGCGAGCGAATCGATGTTGAAGCCGCGGCGGGCGAACAGCCCCGCGACGCGCGTGAGCAGGCCCGGCTTGTCTTCGACGAGCAGCGAGAGGACGTGCTTCGACATGCTTACTCCTCTCCCCACGTTGGGCTGTGATCGCGCGCGTACTGCACGAAGCTGTTGGAAACGCCCTGCGGCACCATCGGCCACACCATCGCATCGCGCGACACGATGAAGTCGATGACGACGCTGCGGTCGTTCGTCTCGAGCGCGAGCTTGATCGCCGCGTCGACCTCCTCCGGCCGCGTCACGCGAATTCCGAGGGCGCCGTAGGCGTCAGCCATCTTCACGAAGTCCGGGATCATCCTCGTCTCGTGGCCCGTGTCGAGGTCAGTGTTCGAGTAGCGGCCGTCGTAGAAGAGGGTCTGCCACTGCCGCACCATGCCGAGCGACGAGTTGTTGATGATGGCGACCTTGATCGGAATCTTGTTGATCGCGCAGGTGGCGAGCTCCTGATTCGTCATCTGGAAGCATCCGTCGCCGTCGATCGCCCACACGACTCGGTCGGGCTCGCCGACCTTCGCGCCCATCGCGGCCGGCACCGAGTAGCCCATGGTCCCGGCGCCACCCGAGTTGAGCCACTGGTTGGGGCGCTCGAAGTCGATGAACTGGGCCGCCCACATCTGGTGCTGGCCGACCCCGGCCGCGTAGACCGCCTCGGGCCCGCTGAGGGCGCTGATGCGCCCGATGATGTACTGCGGGGCGAGCAGCCCGTCACTCGTCTCGGTGTAGCCGCGCGGGTATTCATTGCGCAGGCCGTCGAGGTAGTTCCACCAGTCGGTGAGGTCGGCCTCGCCGTTCGCCTCGTTCTGCGCGCGGACGACCTCGATGAGGTCGAGCGCGACCGACTTCGCGTCGCCGACGATCGGCACGTCGGCGGCCCGGATCTTGCCGATCTCGGCCGGGTCGACATCGACGTGCACGATCTTGGCGCCCGGCGCGAACTCGCCGGCCTTCCCCGTCACGCGGTCGTCGAAGCGCGCACCGATCGTGAACAGCAGATCGGCCTCCTGCAGCGCCAGCACCGCGGGAACGGTGCCGTGCATGCCGGGCATCCCGAGGTTCTGCCGGTGCGAGTCGGGGAACGCGCCGCGGGCCATGAGCGTCGTCACGACCGGGGCGCCCGACAACTCGGCGAGCCGGCGCACCTCTTCGGCGGCACCGGCGCGGATCACACCACCGCCGATGTAGAAGACGGGCTTCTTCGACTCGCGCAGCAGTTCGGCCGCTGCCGCGATCTGCTTGCCGTGGGCCTTCGTGACGGGCCGGTAGCCGGGCAGGTCGATCTTCGGCGGCCACGAGAACTCGAGCTCGTTCTGCTGCGCGTCCTTCGTGATGTCGACGAGCACCGGGCCCGGGCGACCCGTGCCGGCCAGGTGGTAGGCGGCGGCGATGGCGCCGGGGATCTCCTCCGCCGTGCGCACGAGGATCGAGTGCTTCGTGATCGGCATCGTGATGCCGACGATGTCGGCCTCCTGGAACGCGTCGGTGCCCATGAGGTGCGAGAACACCTGGCCCGTGATCGCGAGCATCGGCACTGAGTCCATGTAGGCATCGGCGATCGCGGTCACGAGGTTCGTGGCCCCTGGGCCGGACGTCGCGATGCAGACGCCGACCTTGCCGGTGGCCGACGCGTATCCCTCGGCGGCGTGCCCGGCCCCCTGCTCGTGGCGCACGAGCACGTGATTGATGTCCTTCGCGTCGAGGAGCGGGTCGTAGACCGGCAGGATCGCGCCGCCGGGCAGACCGAAGACATCGGTGACGCCGAGCAGCTCGAGCGAGCGTACGACGGCCTGCGCGCCCGTCATCGTCTCAGTGGTGGTGGCTGGCGCCGGTGCGCCGGATGCTGTGGCGGCGGTGCGCGGCACGGCTTCCTGTGTCATTGCGTGGTGATTCCTTGTGGTCGAAATGCGACAGACGGGAGCGCGGCGGCGCTACCCGGTGATGGCACCCTCTGACGCGGACCGCACGAGCTTGGCGTATTTCGCGAGCACGCCGCGGGTGAACGTCGGGGGGAGCGGGGCCCAGCCTTCACGGCGGGCGGCGAGCTCGGCTTCGTCGACGAGTAAGTCGATCGAGCGAGCCGCGATGTCGACCCGAATGAGATCTCCACTGCGGATGAAGGCGATGGGACCTGCGTCGACCGCCTCCGGTGCAATGTGGCCGATGCACAGGCCGGTTGTGCCGCCTGAGAATCGTCCGTCCGTCAACAGTAGTACATCTTTCCCGAGTCCAGCCCCCTTGATGGCGGCCGTGATGGCGAGCATCTCGCGCATGCCGGGGCCGCCCTTGGGGCCTTCGTAGCGGATGACGACAACATCGCCGTGCCGGATCTCACCGCGGGTCAGCGCATCCATCGCCTCGCGCTCGCGCTCGAACACGCGCGCCGGCCCCTCGAAGACCTCGGCGTCGAACCCCGCCGTCTTGACGACGGCGCCCTCGGGTGCGAGCGAGCCGCTGAGGATCGTGAGCCCGCCGGTTGCGTGGATGGGGTCGTCGAGTCGGCGCACGACGGTGCCGTCGAGCGGCTCGGGCGCGAGCTCCGCGAGGTTCTCGGCCATCGTGCGGCCGGTGACCGTGAGCGCGTCGCCGTGCAGCAGGCCCTCGTCGAGCAAGGCCTTCATGACGACGGGCATACCGCCGACCCGGTCGAAGTCTTCCGCAACGAAACGGCCGAAGGGCTTGACGTCTGCGAGGTGCGGCGACCGCTGGCCGATGCGGGTGAAGTCGTCGAGCGTGAGCTCGACCTCGGCCTCGCGCGCGATCGCAAGCAGGTGCAGCACCGCGTTGGTCGATCCGCCGAGCACCATGGCGATCGTGACCGCATTCTCGAACGCCTCGCGCGTCAGGATCTCCTTCGTCGTGATGCCCTGTCGAAGCAGGTTGGCGACGGCCTCACCCGATCGGTGGGCGTACATGTCGCGGCGCCGGTCGTAGGAGAGCGGCGCGGCCGAGCCGGGCAGGCTCATGCCGAGCGCCTCGGCGATGCACGCCATCGTGTTGGCGGTGTACATGCCGCCGCAGGCGCCCTCGCCGGGGGCGAAGCCGCACTCGATGCGCTTCAGGTCCTCTTCGCTCATGGTCCCGGCCTTGCAGGCGCCCACGGCCTCGAACGAGTCGATGATGGTGAGCTGCCGCTCGGTGCCGTCCGAGAGGCGGACGAAGCCGGGCGCGATCGAGCCGGCATAGAGGAAGGCGCTCGCGAGCCCCAGGCGGGCCGATGCCATCAGCATCCCGGGAATCGACTTGTCGCAGCCGGCGAGCAGCACCGTGCCGTCGAGTCGCTCGGCCATGACGACGGTCTCAACAGAGTCGGCGATCACCTCACGCGACGCGAGCGAGAAGTGCATACCCTCATGCCCCATCGAGATGCCGTCCGACACCGAAACGGTGCCGAACTGCAGCGGGTACCCGCCGCCCGCATGGACACCCTCCTTGGCGCCCTGCGCGAGGCGGTTCAGCGACAGGTTGCACGGCGTGATCTCGTTCCAGGAGCTCGCGATGCCGATCTGCGGCTTGTCCCAGTCGTCATCGCCCATGCCGACGGCCCGGAGCATGCCTCGCGAGGTGGTGGCCTCGATGCCATCTGTGACTGCGCGGCTGCGGGGCTTGATATCGATATCGGCACTGGCCGATGCGTCATGTTGAGCCATGACCGCAAGTCTACGACTCGGGATGCGCCCGCCCGACCGCGCGGCCCGCGGCCCCGCCGTCGTTCGCGTCGGCCGCAGCGGCGTCGTCCATCCCCGCTTCCGGCTGCTCGACGCCGGCGGCGTCGGCCTCGAGTTCGCCAGCGTCGACCTGCTCGCCCTCGGCACGCTCCCGCTCGGCGAGCTCGATCGCCGAGGCGAGTGCGTCGACGTGCAGTTCGTCCTTCGGGAAGTGCCAGTTGCGGTAGCCGCCGCGAGCGAGCGTCGCCGCCGCGACCGGGGTCGTGAGCATCTGGAAGAACATGATCGGTACCAGGAACAGCACGGTCCCGGCATTGGTCTGCTGGATCGCGATGCCGAGCAGGATGCACAGCAGCCCGAAGATCTGGGGCTTCGTCTGCGCGTGCATGCGCATGATGAGGTCGCTGAAGCGCAGCAGGCCGAGCCCCGCGGCGAACGACAGGAACGCGCCGATGAGCACGAGCACGGCGCTCGCGAGATCGAGGACGTCGTCGAAGCTCATCGCCCACTCCCCCCGCTGAACGTCGATTGGTCTGCGGCCCCGGTGTCGTCGGGAACCCGGCCCTGGCCGGTGTCACCGAGGGCCTCGACCGCCTCGCCGCTCGAGTCATCGGCGAGCGAGGCCGCCTCGGCCGGGTCGGGCGACGTGTCCTGCCGCGAGACGTACCGCGCGACTGCGACCGACGCGATGAACGCCGTCATTCCGAGGATGAGCATGAGCGGGAGCGAATCCGTGTGCCGGCGGGCGACCATGTCGGCACCGAGCACGCAGATGATGATCGTGAGGATCGTGTCGGACGCGACCATGCGGTCGACGATCGTCGGCCCCATCACCATCCGCCACAGGGCGAGGAGCGACCCCGCGGCGAAGGCAACGCCGATGGCCCACCACAGGGCGTTGAGCAGGGCGTCGAGTGCGATCATGCCCCGGCCCCTTCCGTGTCGGTGGTGCCGCGTCTCGCGGTCTCGGCCTCGTCGAGGAGCTCGGCCTCGAGTTGCTCATCGGTCAGGCGCGCCCCCTCCGACTCCTTCGCGGCGCGGCGGTCGGCGAGCTGCTGCTCGCGCAACCGTTCGTGGGCGCGCTGCATCGGCGTCTGGCCGACGGGCTTCAGCCCGTGCGCGATGCGATCGCGGTTGATGCGCCAGATGTCATCGCGCGAGCCCAGCGCGAGGGCGATGCCCTGCTCGGAGCGCAGCGCCGCGATTCGTGCGCGCTCGACCTTCTCGTCCGTGTCGCTCCCGAGCGAGTGCAGATACAGCACCGAACGCATCCGGTCGGCCTCGACGACGACCGAGCCGGGGATGAGAATGCTCACCTCGGCGGTCAGCGTGAGAATGAAGTCGCTTCGGCTGCGCAGTTGCACCGCGATGATCGAGTTGCGCGGCAGCGGCCCCGGACGCACGGCGAGCCACGCCATCTGGAACGAGGCGACCGTGAGCTCCCACACGAACCGCACGAAGAACTGGAGTGTCCGGAGCACGTTGAACCGCCCGGACAGCGGCACCGCCGGCAGGTAGAACAAGCGCACGACGACGATGCTGAACACGATGCCCGTCACGACGCTGATGACGTCGACGTGTCCCCACAGCACGAGCCAGAACGCGAGGAGTGCGACGAGCAGCGGCAGCTGGGTGCGGAAGTTGTGCCGGCGCACCTGCCGGTCAGTCGGGCGTTCGAGCCCGTCGAAGTCGTTGGTCTTGGCGCTCATCCGTGATCACCGTCGTCGTCGTGCAGATCGTCGATCGCATCCTGCGGCGTCTGCGGGTCGACCGCGTCAATGTACCCGGACCCGCCGTGCAGGTTCTCGGCGGCCGACTGCGCGAGCTCGTAGATCGGCCCCGCGAAGACCGTGAGCGCCACCGTCACCGCTACGAGCGTCGCCGTCGCGCCCGTCATGAGCCGCGACGAGTCGCGGGTCTCGGTCATCCGCGCCGATTCCGGTGTGTCGACGACCCTGCCGGTCAGCGCAGACTCGAAGTCCTCGACCTCGTCCTGCGGCCGCCAGAATCCAAGGTTCCACACGCGGATCAGCGCGTAGAGCGTGAGCAGACTCGTGAGCGCCCCGACGCCGATACCCGCCCAGATGAGCGGCGTGGCGACCTCGCCGCCGGCCGTGAAGAGGCCGACCTTGCCGATGAACCCAGAGAACGGTGGAATGCCCCCGAGGTTCAGCATCGGGACGAAGAACAGCAGCGCGACGAGGGGCGCACGTTTCAGCATGCCGCCCAGGTGCGTGATGGAGGACGTTCCGGCGACGCGCTCGATCAGCCCCGTCACCAGGAAGAGGGTGGTCTGCACGATGATGTGATGCGCGATGTAGTACACCGTCGCCGACCAGCCGGCAGCCGAGCCGAGCGAGATGCCGAAGATCATGTAGCCGATGTGGCTCACGAGCGTGAACGACAGCATCCTCCGGATGCCCGCCTGCGCGACGGCGCCGAGGATGCCGACGATCATCGTGAGCATGGCGATGATCAGCAGCATGGTGTTGATGTCGTTCGACGCGAACAGGAGGCTCTCGGTGCGGAGGATCGCGTAGACGCCGACCTTCGTGAGCAGGCCAGCGAACACGGCGGTGACCGGCGCGGGCGCCGACGGATACGAGTCGGGGAGCCAGAACGACAGCGGGAACAGGGCCGCCTTGATGCCGAACGCGATGAGCAACGACATGTGCAGCACCGTCTGGGTCTCGTGCGGCAGTTCGGCGACCCGCACCGCGATCTCGGCCATGTTGACCGTGCCGACCGCGCCGTAGATGAGGGCGACCGCCGCGAGGAAGAGGATCGACGAGACGAGGCTGACGATGATGTACGTCACGCCGGCCTTGATCCGCGCGGCCGTGCCGCCGAGGGTGATGAGCACGAAGCTCGCGACGAGCAAGATCTCGAAGCCCACGTAGAGGTTGAAGAGGTCGCCAGCGATGAAGGCGTTGTAGACCCCGGCGGCCAGCACGAGGTACGTGGGGTAGAAGATCGAGACGGGCGTCTCATCGTCGCCGTCGGTATTGCCCTGGCCGATCGAGAACGCCATGACGCACAGCAGCACGATGCTCGAGACGACGACCATGATGGCGCTCAGCCGGTCGACGACGATCGAGATGCCGAATGGCGCGAGCCAGCCGCCGCCCTGCATGACGAGGGTCTCGCCGCCGATGTGCACGGCGACGAGGAGGCCGATGCTCACAGCGAGCGCGATGAGCATCGTGGCCGACGCGATGGCGACCTGCAACCGCTGCTTGCGCGCGGCCGTGAGCGTGATAGCGGCGCCGATGAGCGGCACCAGCACGATGAGGGGGACGAGCCAGGTCACGGGCGGCTCCCCTCGTCGGTCGGGTCGTCGGTGGTCGCCGAGGCGTCGCTCGAGGGCGTGTCGTCGTGCTCGGCGTCGGGGGTCGCCCTCGTTGGGCTGCTGGCGTCGCCGGCGTCGAACTCGCCGGCGTGGTCGTCGGCGGTCGCAACTTCGTTGAGGTCGACCGGTCCGGTCGCCGTCGCGACGGCGGCCTCGGCGGCCGACCCGAACTCGGTGTCGCCGGCATCCGCCTCGACGAAGGTCTCGTCGTCGGCCGTGACGTCGACGGTGCGCATGGCGATGTCCTCTTCGTCGTCCTCCACGGTGTCGGCCTGCGCCAGGCGCCACGACCGGTAGACCAGGGCGAGGAGAAATGCCGTGACACCGAAGGTGATGACGATTGCCGTCAGGATGAACGCCTGCGGCAGCGGGTCGCTGTAGTCGCCGGGCTCGAGGTCCGGGTTGAACAGCGGGGCGGCGCCGAAGCTCCCCGACATAAAGAAGACGAGCAGGTTGGTCGCGTTGCCGAGCAGCAGGAATCCCAGCACCATGCGGGTGAGGCTCCGTTCGAGGAGCATGGCGACGCCCGCGGCGAAGCAGACGACCATGCCGACGAGCAGGAGGATCGAGATGGTCATTCGCGCCCACCCCCTTCGTGCGGGCCGCCCGAGTTGTCGCCGTCGCCGCCATCGGCGCCGTCGGCCGCTGTCGATGTCGGCGCCAGCACGGGGTGATCATGCACGTTCCCGACCGGCATGACCTGCAGTTCGCCGTCGTCGCTGCGAGCGCCCTCGTCGCGATCCGTCGCTTCGGCCTGGATGTCGACCTCGCTGCCGAGCGAGCGGAGGATGTCGATCGCGAGGGCGATGCAGATGAGGTACACGCCGATGTCGAACAGGGTCGAGGTGACGAACACGAACTCGCCGATGAAGGGCACCTCGGTGTCGATGTAGGTACTGGTGAGCGGGCCGAACCCGAGGATCACGGGCACGAGGGCGGTCACGGTGGCGAACAACAGACCGATGCCGAGCAGGCGCCCTGCGTCGATGCGCATGGCGAGGTCGAGTTCGTGCCGCCCGCCCGCGAGATACCGCGTGGCGAGCGCGAGGCCGGCGACGATGCCACCGGCAAAGCCGCCTCCTGGCGCGTTGTGGCCTGAGAACAGCAGGAAGAGCGACGCGATGAAGAGGGCGTGGAAGACGAGGCGCACGACGACCTCGAGCAGGATCGAGCGGTTCTCGGGAGCGAGCGACTTGCCGGCCAAGAGCCACACCTTCTGGTGGTCCCGCGCCTGCCGCGCCGGCCTCTCGGGATTCTGCGTGGTGCGGCCGGGCACCTGGATCACGTCGGTGATCGGCGACGCGGTCAGCGTGAACCGCGGCGGCCGCACGAGCTGCTTCGGCGACCCCCGGTTCGCGTACCGCGTGTTCAGGTAGATGAGGCTCGCGATGCCCGTCGCCGCGGCGATGAGCACGCTCAGCTCGCCCATCGTGTCCCAGCCGCGAAGGTCGACGAGCGTCACGTTCACGATGTTCTGCCCGTGACCGCCCTCGGATGCGAGCACGGGGAAGGCCACGGAGTCAGGCGTGACGGTCCGCGAGGCGATCGCGAACAGGGCGACGGCGCCGAGCGCGATTCCCACCGCAAGACCGATGCCCCACCGCACCCACGCGGGAAGGTTCTCTTTCCGTTCGAGGTGCGTTGCCGGCAGTCGGCGCAGCACGAGCACGAACACGACGAGCGTGATCGTCTCGATGAGGGTCTGCGTGATCGCGAGGTCGGGGGCGCCGTGCAGCGCGAAGATGACGGCCATCGCGTAGCCCGTGACGCCGACGAGCACGACGCCCTGGAACCGCTTGCGCGACCTGGTCGCCGCGATCGCGGCGATGCTCATGACGACGACGACGACGAGCTGCACCCAGCTCCACTCGATCGGCGGCAGCTGCGGCCAGTCGGCCATGAGGAGCGTGATGCCCATGGTGGCGGCGAAGACGACGACGATCGTGCCGATGTAGAACGGCAGCGATCCCCGCTGCGTCGCCGCGGTGACGCGGGCCGAGATGAGGTCGACGACGTTGATGGCCGTCCAGTAGCCGCGGGCGCTCTCGATGATCGATGGCACCTTCGCCTGCAGATTCGCGACGGTCCTGCGGCCCGCGAACATGAGCGATCCGAGCACGATCGTGCCGAGCGAGATGAACAGTGGCGGCTCGAATCCGTGCCAGAGCGCAAGATACGCCGGATGTTCGGGGTCGAGCGACGGCAGGGTGCCGGCGTAGAGGCCCGCCGGCACGTTGACGAGCGGGGCGGCAAGGCCGAACACGACCGACACGATGGCGAGGATCGCGGGCGACACCATGAAATCGAGGTGCTCCGGGACGTACTGCACCGATTCGACACCGGGCTTGCGCGAGAACGCCCCCCACAGGAACCTCAGGCTGTACGCGACGGTGAAGGCGCTGCCGAGCGCGACGCCGATGAGCGCCACCCAGCCCCAGGCGTTGCCGTGCTCCCCCGCCTGCAGGAACGCGCCGAGCAGACCCTCTTTCGCCACGAATCCGATCAAGGGGGGAAGGCCGGACATCGATGCGAGCGCCAAGGTCGTCACGACCACGAGCATGGGCGCCGACCGGCCGAGCCCCGAGAGCTTCCGGATGTCTCGCGTACCCGTTCGGTGGTCGATCATGCCGACGATGAGGAAGAGCGCCGCCTTGAAGCAGGCGTGCGCGACGACGAGGGTGATACCCGCGAGCGCCGCGTCGTGCGTGCCGAACGCGACGACGGTGGTCATGAACCCGAGCTGGCTGACGGTGCCGTAGGCGAGGATCAGCTTCAGGTCGTGCTGCCGGAGCGACCGCCATCCGCCGACGAGCATGGTGAAGACGCCGAAGACGACGAGCACCTCGCGCCAGCCCGGCATCTCGGCGAAGCCGGGCGCGAGGCGCGCGACGAGGTAGACGCCGGCCTTGACCATGGCCGCGGCGTGGAGGTAGGCGCTGACGGGCGTTGGCGCCGCCATGGCCCCTGGCAGCCAGAAGTGGAAGGGCACGAGGGCCGATTTCGTCGCGACGCCGACGAGCACGAGCATGATCGCGGTGATCACCAAGGCGTCGAACTCTGGCGGGTCGGCGATGAGCTCGCCGAGCAAGGCCGTGCCGCTCTGCGCGTGCAGCATGACGAAGCCCACGAACATGGTGAGCCCGCCGAAGACGGTCACCATGAGCGCCTGCATCGCGGCACCACGGCTCGCGCGCCGCCCGGTGTAGTGGCCGACGAGCAGGTACGAGAAGACGCTCGTGAGCTCCCAGAAGATGAACAGCAGGTACAGGTTGTCGGCGATCACGAGCCCGTACATGACCCCGGCGAAGGCCAGGAGGATGGCGGCGAACCGGCCGAGGTCGGCTTCGTCTCGCTTGAAGTACCGCGCGCAGTAGAGGAGCACGAGCGCACCGACGCCCGTGACGATGAGTGCGAGCACCCAGCTCAGCGCATCGACGCGAAGGTCGAGGTTCATCGAGACCTGCGGCAGCCACTCGAGCGTTTCCCGCACCTCGCCGCCCGCGAGCACGGCCGGGCCCTGCAGGATCGTCACGACGAAGGCAGCGGCCGAAACCAGCGCGGCCACGATGAACATGCCGTTGTGCAGCCACCTCCGAACGAGCGGCAGAGCACAGGCGACGATGCCGAACGCGAGGAGGAGTAGCAGCATCCACACTCCGTTCCGTACCGACTGCGCGGCGGACTCGCGCTTTCGGGATTCTAGCAACTGGCTGAGACGCCGCCGCGCCGGGGCGACAACGGCATCCCGGTCGCGCGCCGTGCGGCCGCTCGTCACCAACCGGTGACGTCGCAGGAGTAAGGTCGCGGCCATGATTTCCGTGGGCATGAGTACGTCGTGCACGTTTCCCAAGCCGGTGGCCTCGGCGTTCCGCATCGCGCGAGAGGTCGGCTTCGACGGGATCGAGATCATGGTCGCAACCGAGCAGGCCAGCCGGTCGGCCGATCTGCTGAAGGCTCAGATCGACAAGCACCAGCTGCCCGTGCTGTCGATCCACGCGCCCGTGCTCTTCTACACGCAGTTCGTGTGGGGCACCGACCCCGAGCAGAAGCTCGTGCGCACGGCGCAGCTCGCGCGCGACGTCGGCGCGTCGACGGTCGTGGTGCATCCGCCGTTCCGATGGCAGCGGGGTTACGCCGAACGGTTCCTCGACATCGTTCGCCGCATCCAGGGCGAGACCGGCATCGAGATGGCCGTCGAGAACATGTTCCCGTGGAAGGTCTCGGGGCGCGCGCTTCGCGCCTACCTGCCAGGGACGAACCCGGTCGAGATGGACTGCGACGCCCTCACCATCGACTTCTCGCACGCCGCGCTCTCGGGCGATGACGCCCTGCAGATGGCGATCGACGCGGGCGACCGGTTGCGCCACGTGCACCTGTGCGACGGCCAGGCGCCCGCCGCCAACGAGAAGGTGTTCGATGAGCACCTGCTGCCCGGCGAGGGCGGCCAGCCCGTCGCCGAGACGCTGCAGTACCTCGCCGACATCAACTGGCAGGGGCACGTCGTGGCCGAGGTCAAGACGGGAACGGCGAAGTACGAGGCGCAGCGCATCGAGAAGCTGCGTCGGACGCTCGCGTTCGCACGCGAGCACCTGCGCCTCGATGTGGGCGCCGACGCCGAGCAACGCGAGCGCTCCGACCCCTCGGCCGCGTAACGCTCGCCGCGCGGGGCGCGCCCCGGCATCCCGCCTCTCGACGCGCCGCTAGGCTCGGGGCATGAACGCACGCTCGCGACGGGCAGCGACGCCCGTCGGGCTTCTGCGACTCGCCCTCGCGGCCGCCATCATCATCGCGATCGCCGCGACCCATCTCGACACTGCCAGCCGCACCACGGTCGTGCTCGTCAACATGTACGGCTACTTCACGGTGCAGTCGAACCTGATCGGCGCCGCGGCCCTGATCGTGTCGGCGGCGCTCACGCTCACCCGCCGCGAACCGTCCACGCTCTCGACCCTGTTGCGTGCGCTCGCGACAACCTGTCTCGTGATCGTCGGACTCGTCTACGCCGTCCTCCTCGCGCCGCTCGGGGCCGCGGGCGGCGTGCCGCTGCCGTGGGCCAACGTCGTCATGCACGTGGTCTCGCCGATCGCGATCGCGATCGACTGGTTGCTCGTTGGCGACCGCAGGCGCGTCGCCGTCTCGCGGTTCTGGGTGCCGCTGATCTACCCGGTCGCGTGGACCATCGTCGTGCTCATCCGCGGCGCCACCGACGGCTGGGTGCCGTACCCGTTCCTCAACCCCGCCCAGGGGTACGACGTCGTCGCGCTGTACGCGGTCGCGATCGCCGTGTTGTTCGGCGTCGCGAGTGCACTGGCGCTCTGGGTCACCCGCTTGCCCGGTCTGCTCCTTCGCCGGCCCTGACGAGCTTCGTCGACGATCGTGTGCGGGCAGATGCTCGGACGCTCTCCGGGGGGCGCGCAGTTCCCAGCACGAGGTCTCCCGCGACCGAGGCCGCGCGGCGCCGGCCGAGGCCTCGGACGCCGCGCGGCGTCCGCCTACACGTCGCTGGGTTGCAGCGGCCTGCCGATGGATCGCAGGTTGACGAGATGGTCGAGGCTCGTTCGTCGTTTCCGCTCGTAGATGAGCCACGCCGCCGCACCCGAGAGCAGTGCGATGAGCAGCAGCGCGATGTACGACATGACCACGGCCCCGGCGCTGCCGCCAGCGTAGATCAGCTGCAGGCCGGCCGACGCGTGCGAGAGGGGCGCGAACGTCGCGAGCAGCTCGGCCCAGCCGGTGCGCAACTCGGTCGGCAGGATGATGCGCAGCGTCGCGAGCTGCAGCCCGAGGCCCACGAGCGAGGCGATGGCACCGCCGCGGCGCCCGAACAGCGAGACGAACAGCAGGTGCATGGCCGTGACCGCGAGCGCGAGAAGCGCGCCGAGCGTGATGGTGCCGAGGATGCCACCCCACGGTGCGCCGACGATGTGGGCGATGACCGCGACGCCGAGGGTCGCGCCGAGTACCGGCACGCCGAGACGCAGGAAGGCCTGCCGGACGAGGCGTGACGTCGACGCGGTCGACTCCAGCGCTTCTGGCGTGATGAGCCTGCGGGCGAGCATCGTGACGAATGCCGCGAGCCAGGCGGCGATGGGCACCGAGAGCGCCGCGAGCATGCCCCCGAAGCGGGGGTCGTGCTGCGAGATCACGTCGGCCCTCACCGGGTGAGCGAGGACGTCGGCGTAGCTCTCGGAGTCACCGAATCCGCCCGCCTGCTCCGCTCCCGACTGCAGACCCGTTTCGAGGTCGGACGCGCCGTCGACGAGGCCCAGCAGGCCGTCGGCCAGCGCGGGGTTCGCCTCGGCGAGCTGGCTCTGCCCCTCGGCGAGCTGGCCGATACCCGCGGACAGCTCACTCGTTCCCGACGTCACCTCGGCGCCGGCGGCCTGCAGCTGCGACGCGCCCGAGGAGATCTGCTCGCTCCCGGCGGTGAGCTGGTCGGCGCCCGCGAGCAGCGGGTCGGCGTTCTCGGCGAGGCCCTGCGCGCCGTCGGCGAGGTCGGCGCTCGACGCGTTCACGGTCTGCGCCGTGCCGTTCGCGCTCGCGACGAGCGATGCGACCTCGCCCGCCTTCGACGTGAGCGCGTCCGTCTGGCTCACGGCCGCGGATGCGCCAGAGAGGTCCTCCGCGAAGATGCTGTCGAACAGCGCGGTCGCGTTGCCGGCGGACGAGGAGATGGCGCCAGTGCGTTCGTGGCAATCGGCCTGCTGCTCCTCGGGAAGCTGCGGGCACATGGCCTGCAGCGCCGCCGCGTTGTCGGCGGTGCTCGCCAGCTCGTCCGCGACGCCGCCCTGATAGCTCGACTCGGCGGCCGAGAGCGCACCTGCCGCCGATTCGAGGCCGCTCGTGGCGTTCGCGACCGCTGCGGCCGACGCCGCGAGCTCCGACGCGGCGGTGTTCGCGGCGCCGAGCTGCGCTGTCACGCCGCCGACACCCTGCGTGTACGGCCCGATGCCGGCCGCGAGCGCCTGTGCGCCCGAGATGTACTGGCTCGCGCCCGAGGCGAACTCCCCGGCCCCGGCCGCGTACTCCGACGCGCCGACCGCGAACGCGTCGACGCCGGCGACGTACTGTGAGGTCCCAGTCGCGAGCTGCTCGGCGCCGCTTGCCGCCTCGTTCAGGCCCGCGGTGATCTCCGCCTGGCCCTGCGTGTAGCTCGTGAAGCCGTCTTCGAGCTGGTCGGCACCGCTCGCGAGCTGGCCGGCCCCGTGCGCCGCGTCCTGGAAACCCTCGCCCGTCGCGTCGAATCCCTGCACGAGCCCGATGGCGATCATCTCGGTGACGCTCTGCCCGAACTGCGCGACCACCGCATCCGCGAGCACTGAGGCCGCCTGCGCCGACAGGTAGTCGTGCGCCTGATCGGTCGTGATCTGCAGGCGGGCGGGCTGTGGGTCGTCGGTACCGAGGGAGACCACGCTCGCCGAGAAGTTTGACGGGATCGATATGACGACGTACGCGTCGCCCCGCGCGAGCGAATCGACCGCGGTCTGCGCGTCGGCGAGCTGCCAGTCGAATCCGTAGGAGTTCTCGGGCGACATGAGGTGCGAGACGAGCAGACGCCCCGCGACGACCTGCGAGGTGCTGCCGTCGGCCGCGGTCTGCTCAACCATCTCGTCTTCGTTCACGATGAGCGCGGGAATCGCGCTGCTGCGCGCATCGGCCGCCGACATGCCCGCGAGATAGGCGATGGCGAGCACGATCGGCAACACGATCGCGAGGAGGATGTTGCGGCGCTTCCGCGCCCGCTCGTCTGGCGAGACTGCGGTGGTGGTGTCGGTGGAGCCCGTGCGGCCGGTCATCGGAGCACGTCCTTTCCATGCGAGTCAGTCAGCGGTGCGGTGCGATCGGGTTCGGCGGATGCCGTGGCCACCTCCGTGCCGATGGGAACGGAGCGGTCGGTCAGTGCGAAGTCATCTGGTGTCCACGCGCTGTCGGCGTTCGCGTCGGTGTCGGTCGCCGGCTCGGCGTCCCCAGGCCTCGGCAGCGGGTCGGCGCGGCGGATGAACCCGGCCGTCGCGCCCGGTTCCAGCTCGAGCCACGCGACGGGGCGGGCCGTGTTCGAAATTCGATGGGTCGCCGCGACGACGTCGAGGCCGAGCGACGTGCCGGCAACGATCGTGACGTCCCCGGGCGCGATACGGGTGAGCCCGTCGATGAGCCTGCCCACCGTCTCGGTCGCGTCGGTGCCGGTCGAGAGCGTGCCGAGGTCGGCCACGAAAACGCTCGGGTACTCGGCGAGGGCGAGCTGTGCGATGACGAGGCTCCGGGCAAGCGGGTCGAGGTCGGCGAGCCTCGAGTCGAGGGACATGGTGGGGTCGGATGCCCCGATCACGTGCATCGCGGCCGTCACGTCGTCGACCAGGGCGCGCACCGCATCCGGCGTCGCCGGTTCGCCGACGCGCACGAGCCGTTCGCGCAGCAGCTCGGCAACCGAGGCGCCCTCCGCGCGCTCCGGCACCGCGTCGAGCGTTGCCGTGGCGACGAGCCCGCGCACCTGTACGGCGTCGCCCGGCAGCGGCCGGCCCAGTACGTGCAGGCGGCCGCGGGCCGGCGAGAGCCGGCCCGCGAGCGTCGCGGCGAACACGCGCCGGTCTTCGTCGATGCCCTGAACGATGAGCACCGAGCTGTGGGGCACCTCGAAGCTCACGGGGCCGAGGGCGAACCGCGCGTCTCCGCACACGACCTTCTCGGCGCCGATCGCCGCGTACTCGACCGACGAGAGCGCCCAGCCCGCGTCGTCGCGGTGGTGCCGCAGGTGCTCGCCCTCGATGTCGAGCTCGGGCAGCAGACGGTCGAGCCACCGGGGCAGCCACCACGCCCACTTGCCCATGATGGCCATGAGCGCGGGCACGAGCGTCATGCGCACGAGGAACGCGTCGAAGGCGATGCCGACCGCCAGGCCGAGGGCGATGGCCTTGATCACGCCGGCGCCCTCCGGGACGAATGCGGCGAAGACGAAGAACATGATGAGTGCGGCGGCCGTCACGACGCGCGCGCCCTGTGCGAAGCCGTGCTCGATCGCCGCGCGGGGCTTCTCGCCTCGGACGTGTGCCTCGCGCATGCCCGACACGAGGAACACCTCGTAGTCCATCGCGAGTCCAAAGATGATCGCCATGAGCAGCACGGGCATGAACGAGATGATCGGCCCCGGCACGACGTGCATGGCGTCGGCGAACCAGCCCCACTGGAAGATGGCGACGACGACGCCGAATGCCGCGAAGATGCTCAGCAGGAAGCTCAGGGCCGCCTTGAGCGGCACGAGCACCGAACGGAACACCATCATGAGCAGCAGGAAGGCCAGGCCGACGACCACGAGTGCGAACGGCACCAGCGCCTGGTCGAGCCGGTCGGAGATGTCGATCGCGACGGCCGTGTAGCCGGTGACGCTCAGGCCGATGCCGTACTCGTCTTCGACCTGCGGCGCGAGTTCCCGAAGCGCGTTGACGACATCGAGCGTCGCGGGGTCGGCGGGTCCACTCGTCGGGATCACCTGGATGATCGCCGAGTCGACCGTCGGGTTCGGCAGCGCGTCCCCCGCGGTCTTCACACCCGAGACGGCGGCGACCTCGCTCGAGACGGCCGCCAGATCGTCCATCAGGGTGTCGTTGTCGGCGCGCGTGATGTCGAGCATCACGAGGAGCGGGCCGTTGGCGCCCTCCCCGAAGTGCTCGGCGACGGCGTCGTAGCCGTCGCGGGCAACCGATCCCTGCTGCTCTCCCGCTGCCGACGGGAGCGCGAGACGCAGGTCGAGCGCGGGCAGGGCGACCGCGCCGAGGACGCCGACCACGAGCACGACGAACACCCAGGGCGCCCGCAGCACGATGCGCACCCAGCGGCGGCCCATCGTCGGCTTGGCGTCGGCTCCGCTCTCGCGGCGGTGGGCGCGCGAGCCCGCCTTCGGGCGCAGGCGCTCCCCCGCGAGCCCGAACAGCGAGGGCAGCAGGGTCACGGCGGCCGTCATGGCGAGGAACACGGCGATCGCGGCCGCGACTCCCATGACGCCGAGGAAGGGGATGCCGACGATGAGCAGGCCAACGAGGGCGATCATGACCGTCACGCCGGCGAAGATGACGGCGTTGCCCGCGGTTCCGACGGCCGTCGCGGCGGATTCATCGGGGTCGAGCCCGTTCGCCAGCTGGTGACGATGCCGCGAGAGGACGAAGAGCGCGTAGTCGATGCCGACGGCGATGCCGATCATCACGGCGAGCAGCGGCGTCGCGCTCGAGACGCTCGTCATGGCGGCGACGACGAGGATGCCGCCTATCGTCGTGCCGACGGCGACGAGCGCCGAGGCGAGGGGCAGCCCCGCGGCGAGCACCGAACCGAACGCCACCACGAGCACGAAGGCGGCGAACAGTACGCCGATCGCCTCCGTCACGGTCAGCCCGTACTCGAGGTCCTCGAAGATGGAGCCGCTGTAGGCGGCCGACGCTCCCCCTGCGACGCTCTGCTCGGTGGCCGCGATCAGCGCATCCTTCTGGTCCTCCGTGATCTCGGAGACCTGGCCCTCGAACTGCACCGTGATGATGGCGGCCTGCGCGTCGGGGCTGACCGCATCGGTCGCGAACTCCGAGAATGGCGAGACGACCTGCGCGACCCCGTCGATGTCGCCGATCGCGACGACGGCCGCGGCGATCGCCTCGGTCGTCACGGGTCCCTCGACCGATTCCCCCGCGGGGGCGGCGATGACGACGCTCGCGCTCGCGCCCGCGACCTCGGGGAAGACGTTGTTCAGGCGGTCGAGCGCCTCTTGGGACTCGGTGCCGGGAATGTCGAATGATTCGCGCATCTCGCCGCCGAGGACGATACCGGCCCCGAGTGCGGCGCCGAGCAGCACGAGCCAGGTGACGATGACCCGCCACGGGTGATGAAAGGAGAAACGGCCGATGCGGTAGAGGAAGAGGGCCAAGGGTTATCGACTTTCCTGGATCGGCGCGGCGGGTTCGTGCGGAGCAGTCGCGGGAGGGGCGCCCGTCGTGCCGGACGAGACAATGCTCAGCACGGCCTCGCGCACGCGCGCCCCGAACTCCTCGTCGTCGAGGCCGTCGGTCGAGGTCGCCAGCGCGGCGTTCGTCCGCTGCGCGATGAGGTAGGCGGCGCCGGCGATCGCGAGCTGCCGCCGCAGGTGCTGGCGCTCCGTCGCGCTCGACACCGCGTTGCCGACGGGCGCGGCGCTGTCGACCGCGAACAGGATGCTGTTGACACGGCTGACCGCCGGCTGATCGCGCAGCGAGGTCACCTGGTTGATGAAGATCGACACGGCGTGCTCGTGCGTCAGCATGAACAGGACCATCCGGTCGGTCCATTCGACCCAGTCGCGCTCGTCGCCCATCGCGAGGTCGCGGACGAGGGTGTCGAACTCCTCGATGATCGGTGCGACGGCTGCCTCGAAGAGCGCCTGCTTCGAACCGAAGTGATACAGAACGTTCGCCTTCGTGTAACCCACGCGGTCGGCGATGTCTTGCAGCGAGGTGGCATCGTAGCCGTCGCGCGCGAAGAGCTCGAGCGCAGCGCGGCGCAGTTCAACACTCGGGTCAGTGCGCGGTTCCGTCACGAACCGAGCCTAGCTGACCGAACGGAAAGTTTCCAACCGATCGGTCAGGCACGAGGCCGGGCACGGAGCGGCTCGCGCGGCAGCCTCGGCCGATACTCCGCTCCGTGGCCTAGCCTTTGCACTGCCGATCCGTGTTCGTCAGGGCCGCCCGGCATGGCAGGTCCGCCCACGACCCTGGAGGTCCAATGCGCAAGTTCATCACCAACGGTGCCGTCCTCTCGTCCGTCTTCGCGATCGTGCCGCTCCTTCGACAGACAGCGACGCAGCGCCGCAAATGGAAGGTCGCCCTCATGTGGCTCGCCTGGGGAGTCGGCGTCGCCGTGGCGGTGGCGTCCGTCCTCGACGACATCGACGAAGCCCGCGAGGCCGAACTCGAAAACGACTAGCGCATCCCGTTCCCTTCTTCCGACCGACGGCGTGTCTGCGGGAGCCCCGGGCGGTGCCAGGGAACACTGAACGACAGCACCCCGCTCCCACGAAAGGGGAATCCGTGTTCGGATGGTTCCGCAAGCGCAAGCGAAACGACGAGACGGCGGTCGACACTGCCGCCGAGCAGTCGGTCGAACGTGCCGCTGCCGGACAACCCGGGGCGACCGCGCCGCAGGCCGCACCTGCGCAGAGCCCGGCCGCGCCCGCGGATGAGCCCGCGCCAGCCGACAGGTCCCCCGCATCGCAGCCTCCTGCCGCTGCCGCACCGCAGCAGCCGCCCGCCGACGCCGCTGCGGCCGTCACGGCACAGGCCGCTGACCGCGGCACCACCCAGCAGGCTGCCCACGCCCCCGCCTCGTCGGTGCACGCCCCCGTCACGGCGCCCCCGGTGCGCGCGTCGAGCTTGCCCATCGCGGCACCCTCGCTTCGGCCGGCGATGCCGCTCAGCGACAACCCGAACTTCGCCGGTCTCGGTCTCGCGCAGCCCGACCACACCCCGCCGCGGCTCCTCGAGCCCGAGGCGGCGCTGACCGATGACGCTCGCGACGAGCTCACCGCGATGCTGCTCGACATGTTCGGCCCGACCGGCCGCTACCGCCTCGAGTGGCGGGCCAATCGCGAGCCTGGCGACGACGCCATGTTCTCCGAGATCATGGTGGCCGATCTCGTGCGCCGCATCCAGAACTCGATCGCCGTTGCGAGCGACCTCGAGCTCCGCGCGGCTCCCCTCCGCCTCGCCATTGAGGCGATGCACCAGCGTCGCACGGGCGGTGACGACCCGAACGACTCCAAGGCCGACGCCGACGCCGACGCGTCGGATGACGCGGATGCCGAGGGTCATGAGAGCGCGGCGAACGGCGCCGACGCGGAACCGGCCGACGCGGACGTGGATCGCGTCGCCGCCGACTCGGACGCTTCCGACGACCGGCCGACCACGCACGGCGCGGCACCGGTCGAGCAGACCGCCGGCGAACAGGCCCGCGCGGCGGCGATCGCCGAGTTCGTGACTCCAGCGCCCTCGCTCCACGACCTCGCCGCAGCCGCCGAGCCGCCCCGGCCCCACCTCGGCATGCGCGACACGGCCGACCGCCGCATCGCCTGAGACAACGCAACGGCGGCTCGGCACACGAGCGCGACGCACGAACGGCACCGGATGCATCCGGTGCCGTTCGTCATTCGCTGCGTCGGTCGCTCAGATCAGCGAGAGCGCGATGACGTTCCACATGCCGGCGACCACAAACCCCGCGACGGCGAGGTACCAGATGATGACGACCGTCACGGCCCACGGGGCCAGCGCCCGGCCGGCGCGGACGGCTCCCGGCCCCAGGTTGCCCTGGGCGAGGTTGAAGATCGTCGTGAGGGCGACGAGCGGGATCGTCGCGGCCCAGATGATCATGCACCACAGGCAGAGCCGCGCGAGCTCGTAGCCGCTGTACCACTGCAGGAAGGTGATGAGCACGGCCCCGCCGATGAGGCCGACCTGGAATCCGACCCAGAACCAGCGGGCGAAGCGCGCCCGCGCGAACAGGCCCATCGCGATCGTGACCGTGACGCCGAAGGCGACGAGGCCGATGATGATGTTGGGGAATCCGAGGATGCTTCCAGCCCACGATGACATCGCCGGCCCGCACGTCATGAACACATTGATGTCGCACACAAGCGCGGCGGTGGGCTCCCGCAACCGGTGCAGGTACTCGATCGTGAGGAAGAAGCTCGCGAGGAGACCGACACCGCCGAAGACGAGCAGCGCCCAGGCGAGATTGCGCCCGTCCCGGATCAGCCACGGCAGCCCGTCGTCCGCGCCATCGCCGCTTTGCCCGGCCAGGTCGGCGTCGTCGTCGAGCTCGTCGACGCCGGCCACGCCGGGACGACCCGTGTCTGCCACAGATGCCGCCATCGCTACGCGGCGGGGGCGCCGTCGGACTCGGTTGCCGGCTCCCCACCCGTCGTCGGCGGAGTCACATCTCCGCCGTTCGCGTTGACGAGCGCGTAGATGTCCTCGCCGACGGGGATCTCGGCCTGAATGGTGCCGTTCACGCCGATCGACGGGGTGCCTTCGACACCGTCCGCGCGCGCATCGCGCGTGGAGTCGTTGACGATCCGCAAGTACGTGCCCTCGTTGATGTCGGCGAGTGCCTGCTCGTCGGTCACGCCGAGCGTGGGCGCGATCGAGGCGTAGTCGCCGGTGCCCCACGACTGCTGCTGCTCGGCGGGGACCGAGAACAGGGCGTCACTGATCGTGAAGTACAGCTCGGGCTGGTGCTGGACGGCGGCGAGCACCGCCGCGCCCGCCTGCGCGCCGTACGGCGCCACGTAGTTGATCGGAATGTACTCGACCTGCACCTGGCCGCTCGCGATGAGGTCCTGGTAGATGCCATTCGTCTGCGCGTGGTAGTCGATGCAGTGCGGGCACGAGTAGTCGTACCAGTACTGGATCGTCACGGGGGCGTCGGTCGCGCCGACGAGGATGCCGCGCTCGGTCGTCGAGATCGGCTGCTCGACCGCCTCACCGGCCGAGTCGGCCACCTCGACGGTTCCCGCCGCCTGGAAGTCCGGGCGCGGGTTGAACCACTGCGGCCCGAAGATGACGAGGCCGACGACGGCCACGATCACGACGAGTGCGCCGCCGATGATGCCGACCTGCGCCAGGATGCGGTTCCGGCGGCGCTTCGCCTGCTCCTGCTTGCGAATCGCGTTCGCTTCTTCCCGGAGCCGACGGATGTGATCGCGGTCTTTCTGAGCCATGCGTTGGGCAACTTTCGTCAAGTGGATCGAGGAGCCACAGCGAATTGTACGCGCGGGCCACAGGTAGGGAACCGCGCGGGCATCCGCACCATTCCAAATGCGAGTAGGTTGCAGGCGTGACGTCGATGTTCCGTTCCCTCGCAGAATGGAATTATCGGGTCTGGTTCGCTGGCTCCCTCGCGTCCAACATCGGCACGTGGATGCAGCGCACAGCGCAGTCGTGGATCGTCCTGACCGAACTCACCGATCACGACGCGACGGCGCTCGGCATCGTGACGGGGCTGCAGTTCGCGCCGCAACTGGTCTTCGCGCCGTTCGCGGGCGTGCTGGCCGACCGGATGCCGAAGCGCCGCCTCCTGGCGATGACCCAACTGACGATGGGGGCGCTCGCCCTCGCGCTCGGCCTCATCGTGACGCTCGGGCTCGCCGAGCTCTGGCACGTGATGGCGTTCGCCCTGCTGCTCGGGGTCGCCGCGTCGTTCGATGCCCCGGCCAGGCAGGCGTTTGTCTCGGAGCTCGTCGAGCCCGGCAACCTGTCGAATGCCGTCGCGCTCAACTCGACGTCATTCAACGGCGCGCGGCTCATCGGCCCGGCGCTCGCGGGCGTACTGACCGTCGTGATCGGTTCGGGGCCGGTTTTCCTGCTCAACGCCCTCACGTTCGCGGCGACGCTCTGGGCGCTCGCCGCGATGCGCGCCTCCGAGCTGCGATCGCCGCCGCTCGTGCCCCGCGGGCGCGGCCAGCTTCGCGCCGGACTGCGATATGTGGCCGGGCGTCCCGACATCGTCGCGGTCATGGTTGCCATCTTCCTACTGAGCACCTTCGGCATGAACTTCCCCGTGTTCACCGCGACGATGGCCACGATCGAGTTCGGGCAGGATGCCGACGGGTTCGGTCTGCTCAATTCGGTGATCGCCGTCGGCTCGCTCGGCGGCGCGCTCCTGGCGGCACGGCGCGACCGGCCGCGATTTCGCATCTTCATCGCGTCGCTCGCCTTCTTCGGCCTCGCCTGCGGGCTCGCGGCGGTCGCGCCGAGTTTCTGGCTCTTCGCCCTCGCGCTCATCCCCGTCGGCTTCACGGCCCTCTCGAGCATGACGACGGCGAACGCGCTCGTGCAGGGCAGCACCGACCCGTCGATGCGTGGGCGCGTCATGGCGCTGTACATGGCGATCCTGCTCGGCGGCACGCCCGTCGGCGCGCCGCTCATGGGGTGGCTCGTCGAGCTGATTGGGCCGCGGGGTGCGCTCGCCATCGGTGGCGCGAGCGGGGTCGTGGCGGCGTTCGTCGCGGTGTGGCTGCTCCGGAACGCCGGCGTGGTGCGCTGGCGCGACTTCCCGTGGCTGCGTCGGGACGACCCGCCGAGCGATCGCTGACCGAGCGCGGCTACTCCCCCAGGACGCGGCGGACGTAGGCGTTGCTGAACCGGTGATCGGGGTCGAGCCGATGCCTGGCGGAACGGAAATCGCCGAACCGCGGCATCACGTGGGCGAACTCGGCCGCGCGCACCGTGTGAAATGTGCCCCAGTGCGGCAATCCGCCGCCATCGAGGAACATGGCCTCGGCGGCGTGAAAGTAGGGGCGCGGGTCGATGCGCGTCGGCATCTCAAGCCACACCGTGGCGGTCGGCGCGTTGTACGAGGCCGAAAGGTACGCGTCGTCGCCCGGCGAGAACGTGAGCTGCACGGCCGAGGGCACGTTGAAGCGATTGCGGCGGATGAGCTCGTCGACCGCGGGCAGCAGTTCCGGGGTGCGGTCGAGCGGGAACGTGTACGCCATGCTCGCGCGCGGCAGCGGCGGGGTCGCGGCCATTGCGCCGGCGGGCCCGGTGACCTCGGACCGATCGTGCGCGAGTGAGGACTGCGCGCGATTCATGGCGGGCACGGCCTGCGGGAAGGACTTGGCGAGCCCGACGCGCAGCCCCGCGCAGGCGCGCCCGACTCCACGGACGAGCCTGCCCGGCCCCGGTTCGTCGTACCCGGCGCCGATCTCGCGCACAGCGGTGCGCACGGTGACACGACTCGTGTGCGGGAGCCAGCTGACCGAGAGCGTGTCGACCTGGTGCGCCATGCGCACGATGCTGTCGAGCGTGCTCGTCATCGACCCCGTGTACTCGTCGATCGAAACCCGATGCGACGGCGCCGTACGCACCGTGACCTCGCTCATGATGCCGAGCGCGCCGAGGCTCAGGCGCACGGCGGGCCACAGCTCGGCGTTCTTCCGCTCGCCGACGCGCAGGACCTCGCCCGTGCCCGAGACGAGCTCGACCTCGACGAGCTGGCTCGGGGCTGACGGCAGGCGAAGACTCGAACCCTGCGAGCCGGTTGCCGCCGAACCGGCGAGCGTCGCCCCGGAATTGCTCGTGGCGTTGCTGAGCGAGAGTCCCTCGGTCTCGAGGAGCGCCACCGCCTCGGCGGCGCTCGTGCCCGCTCCGAAGGTGGCGGTGCCGGCCTCGCGATCGATGCGGCGCAGGCCGCGCAAGCCCCGCGTGTCGATGAGGACCTCGGGAGCGGCGGCGATGCCGGACGTGCTCATGCCGCCGCCGACGGCGCGCACGCGCTCGCCAGAATCGACGGTCTTGCGCACGGCGGCGGCCAGGTCTGCAGAGGTGTCGGGCCGCTCGATGCGAGTGGGCGTCGCGCGCGCGGTGCGTGCCCAGTTGGTCCAGGTCGATGCCACAGGAATCTGCCTCCAGGTCGTACCGCGGCGGTCGCCGCTGCGCTTCTATTCTGTCGGCTCGCGCTGCAGGCCGCCTGCGGCGCCCAGCGAGTCGTCGCCCGAGAAGAGTTCCTCCACCAAGCGCGACCCCATGAGCTCGGTCGAGGGCTCTTCGCCGTCGGCAAGCGGCTCGAGGTTCGACTCGATCAGCGTCACGATCGCGTCGACGCCCAACCACACCGCCCGGTCATCATTCGTCTTGACCCAGGTGAACATGATGCCCTCGATCGTGACGAGCAGCATCGACGCCAGCACTTCGCTGTCGATCGTCAACCGTACGCGGGTGCGCACCTGGAGCAGATCGAGCAGGAACCGGATGAACAGCAGGTCTTCCGACCAGCGCGCGACGCCGAGCCCCGCGAGCTCGTGGGTCCGGGCGGCGTACGCGTGCACCTCGTAGGCCGCGAGCGTCATGTCTCGGTGCTCGCGGGCGTAGTGGAGGCGCTGGCCGAAGGCGGTGCGGATGCTCGACTCGACCGAGCTGAAGTCGATCGCGTCGAGATCGAGGCGCATGCGGAAGTCGGCGGCGATGTTGCGAACGGCGAGTTCTATCAGCTGCTCGCGCGACTCGAACACGTAGTGCAGGGTCGACAGCGGCATGTCCGCCTCCGCGGCGATGGCGCGGGTGCTTGACGCGGCAAGGCCCTCGCGCGCGATGAGGCGCACGGTCGCCGCGACGAGCGTGGTTCGGCGATCCGATGCCGATATACGTGCCATGCGAGCCTCCTTGCCGGCCTCCGCTCCCTCGGTGGCGCCCCGAAGTGCTGGATCGATGCGGCCGACCCCCTCGCGTTGGGACGGGCGCACGATGTAGACAATCATGCCGAGCGCCCGGCGCCGAGGAGTTGTGCACGGAAAGACCAACGATTCGGTCACGACTGCGCCCCGAGGCGATGACCTCGGGGCGTCAGCGTGCGACCGGGTGCTCGCTATGCAGTGCCGCGCGGAGCCGGCGTCTCGTACGCCTCGTGCGTCGAGTCCGAGCGATAGTCGGTGTACATGTACGGGTTGTCGAGTACGCGCGGCTCCGGGATGTCCGGATTCATGTCGGTGTCCCACGTCTCCTCGCCGAGTGTCGAGCGCAGGTGCTCGACGGTGTCCTCGATCGCGGTGCGCACCTTCGCGAGGTCGCCCGAGACCAGCTTGCCGTCGTACTTCTTGATCTCGCCACCGACCAGCACCGTGTGCACATCGCCGCGACCGGCCTGCATGGCGAGATGTCCGTAGGGATTGATGATCGGCGTCATGGTCGGCGAGGCGTCGTTCTTCACGAGCACGATGTCGGCGAGCTTGCCGACTTCGAGCGAGCCGAGGTCGTGTTCGCGGCCAATCGCCTTCGCGCCGCCCCGCGTGGCCCACTCGACGACGTGCTGCGCACGCAGGTACGAGTTCGTGATGGTGTCGCCCTTCTCATGAGCATTGAGGTGCTCCCAGGAGCGGTCTGCGCCGAGGGTCGTGCGCATGGCCGCGAAGAGGTCGGCGCTGAACCAGACGCTCGTGTCGACCGAGAGCGAGATCGGGATGTTGTGCTCGCGAAGGGCGTGCGAGGGCGGGTAGCCCTGACCGCAGCTCTGCTCGCTCTCGGTGGACAACGAGGCGATGCCACCGGTCGCGGCGATGCGCTGGTACGAGTCGTCGCTGAGGGTCGCGGCGTGAACGTAGACGGTGCCGGGCGTCATAAACCCGTGCTCGTGCATGAGACGGATGCTGTCATCGTTCGTCGCGCCCCAGACGCCCGCGTGCGTCGTGACGGTCACGCCGAGATCGCGGGCCACCTCGAAGGCGGCCTTCTCGGGGAATGTCGGATCGCCCGTGACATCGAAGGCCAGTTGCACGCCGGCGAGACGTGAGTCGTCGATCGACGACTCGAACAGGGCGCGGTAGGCCGGGTCCGCGGTCCACTCCCACGGCCCGGCGAAGATGTTGCCGAAGCCCATGACGTAGCGACCGGGCGAGGTCACAAGGGCGTCGATCGCGGCCTCGGCGTGCTCGACCGACTGGAGCCCGTGCGACCAGTCGACCGTTGTCGTGATGCCCGATTCGATGGCGTCGAGGGTCGAGAGCGCATTGCCCGCCCAGTAGTCCTCCGGGCGGAACGCCTTGCCGTGCTCGAGGTAGTACCACACGAAGTACTGCGTCAGCGTCCAGTCGGCGCCGTAGGCGCGCATGGCGGTCTGCCACATGTGCCGGTGCGAGTCGATCATGCCCGGCATGATGATGCCGCCGGAGGCGTCGATCTCGTACGTGCCCTCCGGCACCTCGAGCTGCGGCCCGACGCCGGCGATCTTTCCATCGATCACGAGCACGTCGGCGTCGCGCATCGCCGTCTTGGCGTCGTCCATCGTGAGCACGATGCCGCCGCGCAGCACGATCGGCTGTCCGGCCTTGGGAAGTTCAGGGGTGGTCATCATTGACTCCAAATCGCGGGGGTGAGGTGGGATGCGGGGTCGCGTCAGAGCGCAACGCTCGGGTACGGCCTGCCGATCCAGTGCGCGAGCTTCTCGCGGTATTCCTTCTGGAAGCTGAGCGGACCGACTCTCGCCACGTAGTCCTCCTCGTAGATGCCGATGAAGATCGTCAGCGTGAGGAAGTAGTGCGCGCCCATTTCGAACAGCGCCACGTAGTCGTGCTCGACGAGCGCTCGGCGCTCGTCGTCGGTGAGCTGCACGACCGTCGAGCGCTCGACGGTCTGGTTCCACGCGCCGAGGTACGGGGCGTAGTCGCGCTCCCACCGCGCGACCATGGCCTCCGGGTCGGCCTTGTAGGCGGCGAGCAGCCCCGGGTCGCGGTCGACCTGGAAGAGGAACTTGTTGACGGCGTACTTGCTCATGCCGGGGTCTCCCGTCGCAGATCGTGCTTACGCCCCGAGGCCGGTCGCGGGTCGCCGGCGGGGTACCAGGTCATGTACATCTCGCGCGTGTGGAACAGGTCAAGGTCGTCGATGTAGTCGGCCTTCTCTGGGCCCGCGATGCCGAGCATGAGCACGAGATCGAGGAAGCCGGGCGTCGCGTTGCCCGTGGTCGACATCGATTCCCACGTGACGTTCTCGAGGATCGCCTCGATGTCGCCGTGTGCGAGCCAGTCGATCGCCTGCACATCCCACTCCGGGTCGGGGCCGTGCTCCTCGAACATGCGCGGGCCGCCGAGCTCGAGCGAGAGATGGCCCGTGCCGATGGCGGCGATGCGCTTGTCGGAGGGGTACTCATCGATGACCTCGCGGATAGCGCGACCGAGGTCGTAAAAGCGCTTGGGACTCGGCAGCGGCGGCGCGAAGATGTTGGTGTAGATCGGCACGATCGGCAGGTCGGCCTGCGGCCGCGTCGTGATGATCGGGCAGATGATCGAGTGGTCGATCTTGAGCTCGTGCGACACCGAGAAGTCGAAGCCGCGATCCATGAGTCCCTGCAGCAGGTAGCCCGACAACTCTTCGTGCCCCTCGAGCTGGAACGTCGGGATGCTGAACTCGCGTTCCTCGTTGTAGAAGGTCGCGTCATAGCGGGGCTGCTTCCCGATGAGGAACGTCGGGTAGTTGTCGTAGAAGAACTGGTGGAAGTGGTCAGAGCCGACCATGACGAGCAGCTCGGGCTCGGCCGCCGTCAAGGTTTCGCGGTACGACTCGACCCGCTGCTTCCACTCGGGCGCATCGGGGATCTGCTCTTCTGGCGGCGTGAGCTCAGTTGCCTTGTAGAAGAACGGGTGGTGCGTGGTTGCGAGCACCGCTGAGAGGGTCGCCATGGTGTCGTTCGCTCCTTTGCGTGATGGCGTTGGCGTCCGGGCGAGCTATTGCTCGGGCGCGACGTAGGTGGCGTTGCGGTCGACCTCGGCGTAGATCGCGGGGCCGACGGGGTTCTGCTGCTCCTCGGCGAGGTGGCCGATGAGGCCGGCCGTGCGCGCGAGCAGCGCGAAGCCGCGCAGCAGGCCGAGCGGCAGCCCTGCGTCGGCGAGGGCGGCCCCCGCGACGCCCGCGCCGTTGAGCGGGAGGGTGCGGCCGAGCACTTCCGGGTGCACCCTCCCGATGGCTTCGAACAGCGCCAGGTGAGGCCCGAAGACCTCGGCTTCTCGCGCGATGCGGAACATGACCGGCGTGCGCGGATCGCCGTGCTTGTGCACGGGGTGACCGATGCCCGGCACCTTGCGGCCGTCGGACTTCGCTGCCGAGACGGCCTCGCGGGCAACGGCATCCCACCCGTCTTCGGTACTCGGAGGGTCGTCGCCGAGGCCCTGAACGATGCCGGCGAGGAACTGGCCCGTGTCTTCTGTGACGCCGAGGAAGCGGCTGCCGCCACCGAGGAGTCCGGATGCGATGGCGCCCTGGATCGAGTCGGGCGCGGAATAGTAGGTCATGCGCGCCGCGATGGCGGTCGGGGTGTAGCCGTGGTCGGCGAGCGAGACGAGCGCGGCCTCGAAGACGCGCAGCTGGCCGGGCGTCGGCCGGCGCTTCGTGGCGAGCCAGTAGGCGAGCTCGCCGAAGCTGACCTGGCCGAGCACGTCGTCGGCGAGGTCGAGGCCGAGCAGCTCGATGCGGTCGGTCGTCGAGGTGCCAATGCCGGTGGGGTACGAGCGGGCCTGGCCGGTCGATTCGGTGGTCATGCGTGTCCCTTCGCTGCGTGCGCCCCGCGGGCGGCAGTGGTCTCGCTGGTCTGCCCTCGAGCCGGCGCTGGCTCGCTGAGCCACGCGCGAAGTTCATCGGCGTGCTCCCCGAGAAGCGGCGGGGGCAGGCGGTACTGCGGCTGCGTCTTGGAGAAAGAGATGGCATTGCGGATCATCGGCACGGCCCGCTCGCCCTCGCCGACCGTGATGATCGGCTCGAGGCCGAGTCGCTCGGCGAGCTTCACGCCCCCGTCGATGGTCTGCACCGGCCCACAGGCGATACCCGCCTCGGTGAGTCGCTCGAACCACTCGTCGACCGTCGCGGTGCCGAGCGCCTCGACGAGCATCGGCCGCAGCTCGGCCCTGTTGACGTTGCGGCCGTCGGTGGTCGCGAATCGCTCGTCATCAAGGAGCTCCGGTCGACCGAGCGCCGTCACGAGCGCCTGGAACTGCCGATCGTTGGCGGCCACCACGAGGATCTCGCCGTCGGCTGCCGGCAGCGGCTCGTAGGGGAAGAGGCTCGGATGCGCGTTGCCCATGCGCATCGGCACCTCGCCGCCCGCAACGTAGGTCGACGAGTGGTTCGCCATGCCCGCGAGCGCGGTCGACAGCAGGTTGACCTCGACGTGCTGGCCGTCGCCCGTCGCGTCGCGGTGGCGGAGGGCGGCGAGGATGCCGATGACGCTCTGGAGCCCCGTCATGATGTCGAAGACCGAGACACCCGACCGGTAGGCGGGCCCGTCTGGGTCGCCGGTGAGACTCATGAGCCCCGACATGGCCTGCACGATGAGGTCGTAGCCCGGCAGGCTCGCACCGCCTGCGCTCCCGAAGCCGCTGATCGAGGCGTAGACGACGGACGGGTTGGATTCGGCGACCGAGTCGTAGTCGAGGCCGAACTTCGCAAGGCCGCCCGGCTTGAAGTTCTCGATGACGACGTCGGCTCGGCGCGCGAGCTCCTGCGCGAGCACGCGGTCGTCGTCGTCGCGGAAGTCGAGCACGATGTCGCGCTTGTTGCGGTTGATGCCGAGGTAGTACGTCGACGTGCCGTCGCGCTCGGGCGGCCGCCAGCCGCGCGTCTCGTCGCCGACGGGAGCCTCGACCTTAATCACCTCGGCGCCGAGATCGCCGAGGATCTGGGTCGCGAACGGCCCGGCGAGCACTCTCGAGAAGTCGGCGATCAGCAGGCCCGCCAACGGACCGGTTGGCGTGCTGACCGGGTCGGGCCCGGCCGGCGTCGTGTCGTCATCGACCACGCAAATCCCCCTTCGGACAATCATCCGCTGTGCGGACGCTGCCAAGAATATGCCGACGGCGGAGGCGCGTCAAACGAGAACGCGTCGGCGCCGTCCAGCGACTCGCAACCTGCGACTGTCGGTCAGACCCGAGGTTGCCTCGACCGGATTATCATGCCAATCTCGTCAATTGTCCGACAACTGTGGTTCGTCGGCCCCGTTCAAGGGACGAACGCCGTTCAAGGAGGAACGACCCGTGCACACCTTTCCCCGCCCCACCGCTGAGCGCCTCACGGTCACGCGCGACCCCGTCGAGGCGACCTGTGACGCCTGCGCGTCGACGAGCATCCGCGCCTATCGCGTGCTGAGCGAAGGTGGCTGGTGGTACGTGGTGAAGTGTCAGGACTGTCTGCACTCCCTGCGCCGCACGCCCTCCCCCGCGCTCGGCTCGTACGTGCCGCTCGGCACGACCGTCTGACACGACCCGGCGGCACCCTGCGTGCCGTCCCCGGCCCGCTGCGCGAGGCAGAAAGGAACACGCATGTTCGGAGTCGATGTCGGTGGCACCTTCACCGACGTGGTGTCGATCGAGAACGGCCGGATCCGGGTCACGAAGGTGCCCTCCGACCGCCATGACCCGTCGGGGTCGGTCGTCGAGGGTGCCCGACGCCTCGGCGTGCGCGACGCCCCGACCTTCAACCACGCGAGCACCATGGGGCTCAACGCCGTGCTCGAACGGCGCCTCCCCAAGATCGGGTTTCTCGCGACCGACGGGTTCCGAGACATCCTCGACCGCGGCACGGTGCAGCGCCCCCTCGCCGCGCAGACCGACCCGTCATGGCGCCGCTCGTTCGGCGACATGGGACGGCCCCTCGTGCCGCGCTATCTCCGCCGCGGCATCGTCGAGCGCATGCGCAGTGACGGCTCAGCCTTCATCGAGCTCGACGAGCGGCAGGCCAGGCACGAGCTCGAGGTGCTCGCTCGCTGCGGCGTGGAAGGTGTCGCGATCTGCCTCATCAACGCCTACATCAACCCGTCACACGAGGAGCGGCTGGCCGAGCTGACCCGCGAGGTGCTCGGGCCGGAGGTGCGCGTCTCGATCTCCTCCATGACCTCGCCGCTCGCCAAGGAGTACGAGCGCGCCTCGACGACGGTCATCGACGTCATCATGAAGCTGCTGTTCGACGACTACTCGTCGTCGCTCCACGACGGGCTCACGGGCCTCGGCTTCGGGGGCGAGCTGCGCTACGCCGACTGCGCCGCCAATCTACTGCCGTGGCGCGAGGCCCTCGCGCGCCCCTACCGCATCCTGTTCGCCGGCCCGGCCGCCGGCACGGTCTCGAGTCAGCACCTCGGCGCCGCGATCGGCCGTGCCGACCTCATCTGCGCCGACGTCGGCGGCACCTCGACCGACGTCTCGATGATCGTGGGCGGCAGACCGTTCGTGCAGAACACGTTCGAGATCGAGCACGACCTCGTCATCAACGCCCTCTCGACCGAGGTGTCGAGCGTCGGCGCCGGTGGCGGCAGCCTCGTGTCGGTGTCGGCGGGCGGCGGCATCGCCGTCGGCCCAGGCAGCGCGGGTGCCGACCCGGGGCCGGCCTGCTACGCCCGCGGCGGCACCCGGCCGACCGTGACCGACGCCGTACTGCTCATGGGCGTCATCGACCCGGCCGGGTTCGCCGGCGGCGAGTTCACCCTCGACCGCGGGGCGGCGGTCCGCGCCTTCGAGTCGCTCGACACGCCGCTGCCGGTCGACGAACGCATTCGCAGCACCTACCGCCTCGCGGTGTCGCACATGGCCGAGGAGATCCTCAACGTCGCGGTGCGGCACGGCGCCGACGTGCGCGACTTCTCGCTCATGGCCTACGGGGCGGCCGGCGGGATGCTCCTCCCGGCCGCGCTCGACGTGCTTCCACTCCGAGAGGTCATCGTGCCCCCGCACCCCGGGCTGTTCTCGGCGCTCGGCCTCGTGTCGGCCGATGAGGTGTACAGCGCGAGCGAGAGCGCCTACGTCGTGCTGGGCGAATCGAGCGCGGCCGAGATCGACGAGGTTTTCGCGCGCATGGAGCAGCGGCTTCGCGAGCAGATCGGCGAGGCCGCAAGCGTCGACGGCGTCACCGTGCGGCGAACGCTCGACGGGCGGCTCGTCGGCCAGGGCTGGGAGACCCCGTTCGTGCCCGTGCCGGATGGCACCATCAGCCCCGAGTCGATCGGTGCCCTCGTGACGGCGTTCCATGACGTGTACGAGGCCCGCAACGCACAGCGGTTCGAGCAGATCCCCGTCGAGGGAGTCACCTACCGGGTCGAGATCATCGTGCCGGCCGAGAAGGTCGCGTACGAGCCAGTCCCGGACCCGGCCCCCTACACGCCGGTGCCCTCGGGCACCGTTCGGCTCGAGCACGTGGCGACCGCCGCATCCCGTCCGGGTCGTGACGCCGGCGGCGACGGCGCGATCGACGCCGAGTGGTTCGCGCGCTCGGAACTGCGCCCGGGTGCCCGCATCACCGGACCGGCCGTGATCCGCGAAGACCTCTCGACCACGTACGTCGTCGCCGGCCAGCGCGCCGTCATCGGCGGCTGCGGAGAGATCATCATCACGAAGGACGACGCATGACCGCCACCGACCCGCGGCTCGCGCCCGCGCGCATCCGCGATCTCGACGAAGACGAGTTCCTGGGGCGCTACCACTGCGACCGGTACACCGCCACGGTGCTCGCCAACCGCTTCGACTACCTCGTCGAGCACATGAGCGTCCGCCTGCTCGAAGGGGCGTTCTCGCCCATCCTGCGCGACGTCTTCGACTTCGGGTCCACCATCTCCGGGCCATCGTCGCTCGACTTCTGCGTCCCCGCGGCATCCAACGGCATCGTGCTCATGGCGGGCACGACGATCGACGCCGTGCCGAATATGGTGCGGGAGTTCGGCGAGGCGCGGCTGCGGCCCGGCGACGTGCTCATCGCCAACGACCCGTACCGCACGGGCAACCACAACAACGACCTCGTGTTCGTTCGCCCCGTGTTCCGCGACGATGCGATCGCCGCCTACGTCACTCTCAACGCGCATCAACTCGACATGGGCGGCACCGTTCCCGGCGGCTTTAGCGCGACCAAGGCCAACGTCTACGAGAACGGGCTCGTGCTCTCGCCACGCCTGCTCATGAGCGAGGGCGAACCCGTTCCCGAGTCGTGGAACGTCATCTTCGACAACGTCCGCATGGCCGAGGTGCTCAAGCCCGACATGCTCACGATCTGCGCAGGGCTCGAGCTCGGTGAGCGCCTCGTGCACGAGTCGGTCGACCGCTACGGGCTCGCGGCGTTCCACGGGGCGATGCGCTACGTCTGCGACGTGTCGGCCGAGCAGATCGCGCTGGGGCTCGAGCAGTTGCCCGACGGCACGTGGGAGGCCGAGCTCGGTATTGACGTCGACGGGGTGGACGCCTCGGAGGAGTACCCCGTCCACGTCACGATCACGAAGCGCGGCCCCCGCATCGAGGTCGATTTCTCGGGCACGCACCGGCAGGCGCGCACCGCCGTCAACGCAACCGCGTGGGATGTGAAAACCGCCGTCGGCGTCGCACTCAAGTACAACCTCGACCCCCGCGGCCGCTTCAATTCGGGGCTCTTTCGCCACATCGATCTGCTGATCCCCGAGGGCAGCGTCGTGCACGCGCTGCCGCCGGACGGGGCCGTGTTCCTGTACTTCGAGCAGAGTCAGGTCGTGCTCGCGACCGTGCTGCAAGCTCTCGAGGGCCCGCTCGGCGAGGGGGCGATCGCAGGTGACCGCGCGGGCACGAACCTGCACACCGCCTTCGGCGTGCGCGACGGCCTGCCGTGGGTCTCGGCGATGCAGTGCGGCGGCGAGGTCGGGCCGTTCGGGGCGAACCGCCACGGCGACGCCGACTCGCAGGCGATGTCGTACCTCGCGAACGGTGTGGTCCCCGCCGTGGAGTCGATCGAGCGTGAGGTGCCGGTGATCATGCTGCGCCACGAGCCGGTGCCGGACACGGCGGGGCCGGGCGTCTTCCGCGGCGGCAATGCGGTGCTGCGCGACACGCTCTGGCTCGACGCGGCCGGGCACTCGCTCATCGAGCTCCGGCGCCGGGGCGAGACGGGCTTCGGCGTGAACGGCGGCGGAAGCGGCGTCAACGGCGGCGTGTGGATCTACCCGCCGGGCACCGACGGGGCGCCGCGCGATCCCGGCCGGGGACCCGGCTCGTTCGGGCACGCCGAGCCATGGGCCGGCGTCATCGACCCCGAGACGAACGCCCCGACGCCCGACGGCGAGTACCACTACCCGTTCGCGAGCGGCACGAACTCGGCGCCGCAGTCGGTGCTGCGGTACATCACCAACGGCGCCGGAGGCTGGGGCAACCCGCTCGAGCGGGACCCGCAGCTCGTGCGCCGCGACGTGCGCGACGAGTACGTCACCATCGAGGGCGCGGCGCGGTTCTACGGCGTCGTCGTCACGGGCGACGCGCGCGAGTACCCGGAAGACGTGGCCGTCGACGAGGCGGCGACCGCCGCGCTGCGGGAGCGGATCCGGGCGGAGCGGGCGCAGGCGGGCGGCTGAGCAAGCGACGGGCGGCATGCCCGCGACGCACCCGCCGCGCACCGGACGAACGATTGATGAAGCACGACGGGGTCGAGATTCGTCATTCCTGTCGAACACCCATGACTCCCGGCAGGCACGGACGTCGAGGCGCTGGCACCGCCACGGCGCACAGGACACTGATCTCGGACACACCCGCCGGGGGCACCCCGCGCGCGGCTACTCAGCGGGCCACGGTGAGGGGGGCGCTCGTCTTGGGCTTCAGATGGTCCAGGGCAGTGTGCGCAGCGGCGCGGATGTGCGCTGACGTGAGGTTGGCGGCCGATGCCGCGTCGCGACGGCGCACCGCCCCGACGATGGCCCGGAGCTCGCCGACCGTCGCGTGCGAACGACCAGCCGCGGAGAGGCTTCTGGCCCGCAGCACGTGCACGCGCAGCTGCAGGCGAGCAACGAGTTCCTTGAAGACGCTGCTGCCCGCCCCTTCGAGCAGCACCTCGTAGAACTCGTCCTTCGACGCGAGCACACCGACGACACCGTCGCCGGCATCGACACTCGCCGCGAACGTCTCGACCGCGGCCTCGAGCCGCGCCACCTGCTCGTCATCCGCCTTCTCGACGAACCGCGCGACGATCAGCGACTCGAGGGAGGCGCGCACCTCGTAGAGATCGCGCGCCTCGTCATACGTCGGCGACGCCACGACAGCGCCGCGCTGCGGCACGACGTCGACGAGCCCTTGCGTCGCGAGTTCGCGCAGCGCTTCGCGGACTGTCGTGCGCGAGACGCCGAGCGACTCGACGAGCTCGCGCTCGACCAGCCGCTGCCCCGCGCGCAGGCGGTTCTCGATGATCGCCTGGGTGAGCACGTCGATCACCTGTTCCCGGAGCGGTGCCGAGACGCGTGCCAGCGACGTCGAGTCGAGGGTGATCGTGGCTGCCCGAGGAGTGCTCATGAGCTGATAGTAGGCGGCGGACGACCCTTTGTCGTACAACTACCGCCATGTGACGGAAGGTCGCAGCGCACGGAGGCCTGGCCCTATTTTGCGCGCTTGACGCTTCCTCGGAAAGAGAAGTTGCGGGCCCGACGGCCCGCACGGCAGGTCCGTCTACATCGTGAGGGGCTGCCCGAGGGCAACCCGTGCTTGCGAGGCGAAGAGCATGTCGTACTGCGACCCGATGTGCGTGCGGTACATCGCGCAGTCTCGGTAGTACTTGCCGAGCCGAGCGCCGGCCTTCCCGGCCGACGACGTGCCAGCGGTGCTGAACGCGATGCTGACGGCCTGCTCAGCGAGTTTGCCGGCCTGGAGGACCTGCCCGCGCAGCCGCGCGTCATCCTCGACCGTCACCTCGGGTCCGCCCGCAGCCCATGCGGCGTATCGCTGCTCGAGGGATCGCACGCTCGCGAGGTGCAGTTCGGTCGCCGCCTCGGCCGCGGACATGATCTGCCCGTACCACATCTGGTACTCGGGGGATTCGACGCGCGGTACGCGGGGCGGGAAGCTCGAGTTGCGCTCAAGCAGCCGCTCGTACTCGTCGAGCGCCGCGAGCGCGGCGCCGGTCTGCGTGACCACGAGTCCCGCAATGAAGAACGTGAGCGTACGACCCAGATACATGGGGTTGCCATGCAGCCGGTATCCGGGCGTGCCGTCGGTGCCCCACTCGTAGTCCTTGAAGTTGTAGACGACGGCGTTGTACTCGGGCACGAACGCGTCGTGAATCTCGATCGAGTTCGAGCTCGACGCGCTCATGCCGATGGTCGCGTCTCCGCCCCAGTCGTCCTGGATCTCGAAGTCGGATCGCGGCACGATGAACATCAGTTCGGTGCGCGTGCCGTCCTCGTCGATGAAGGTGCCGGTCGGCATGAAGTGGGTCGACCACGTGCATCCAGATGCGTAGTCCCATCGCCCGCTCACACGCCAGCCGCCCTCGACCCGCTCGACCTCCGATTTGAGGGCGAACGTCCGCGAGGCCGAAACGAATGGTGCAGACCGGAACGCTTCCTCCTGCGCCCGCTCCGGGAAGAACGACGAGAACTGATACGCGTGGCTCGCACCGAGTTCGAACGACCACCCGACCCCCGGGTCGGCCCTGGCAATCTCGGTCACGACGCGGAAGAACGTCTCGAGGCCGAGTTCGAGACCTCCGTAGCGCTTTGGCCGCAGAATGTCATACAGGCGCAGCTTGGCGAAGGCCTCGTGGATTTCCTGCGAATACGTGCCGAGCGCAGTGTGGTGCTCCTGCAACTCGCGGAGTCGAGGACGGAGCGACCGCGCGCGGGCGATCATCTCTTCCGCGGTCGGTTCGGCCTCCGGCGATCCGGGGACGCCGTTGTCGCCCGTCTGGACCAGGTTCGGCGCTGAGGTGGTCATGGGGGACTCCCGTCGTCGGTGACGTTGCTCTACGAATTGTGTCTAGTACATATACGCACCTGTGGTCAAGCACTGGTCTGACAGCGGGCTATTGACACCCGACCCCCATGATGTCCTACTGTCATACAAGTTAGCGCTCAACGAGGAGGCTCATCATGCGAACGACAGTTCTCCAGGCGGCATCGTCCCGTGCCGCGTCGACGGCACTCGCGGCGGCCGGTGTGGCGCTGCTCACGCTCACCGGTTGCGGCAGCGGCGGCGGCACGACCGCCGACCTCGAGGCCGGCGACCCGCACGCGCCCGAGGTCACGGAGGTCTCGGTCGCCGGAATCATGGGGCCCGGGCCCGCCGCCGCGTGGGCGGCGCAGGAGAGCGGCATCGCAGCCGAGTACGGGCTCACGATCGAGCCCATGTGGGTCGACAGCAGCGCCATCTCGACGACCGCGGTCGTCTCGGGCGAGGCCGCGGCGTCGATCGCCTCGTACTTCGGCGTCATCGATGCCATCAATCAGAATCTGCCGCTCTCGATCGTTGCCGAGGCCTACGCGTCGAGCCCGGACGCGGCGATGCTGATCGCGCTGCCCGACTCCGGCATCGAATCGGTCGCCGACCTGCCGGGCAAGACCGTCAACGTGCTGTCGCTCAACAGCAGTCACGCGGTCAAGATCAAGGACCAGCTGATGGAGCTCGGCCTCGACCCCGAGTCGGTCAACTTCGTCGAGTTGCCGTACGGCGAGGTACCGGCCGCGCTCGAACAGGGCACCGTTGACGCCTCGAGCGCGGTTGGTACCGCCCTGCAGACCTCGGTCGACGAGCTCGGCGCCCACGTCGTGTTCGACTACGGCGACGAGCCGTACCTGGGCATGGCCGAATCGGGCTTCATCATGTCGAACGACTTCATCTCGCAGAACCCCAACACGACGGCCGCGCTGCAGTGCGCGCTCAGCCGAGCCACGCAGGAGCTCATCGACAACCGCGATCTCTACGAACAGTTCCTCTCGGAGGTGCTCGGCATGGGCCCCGAGGCGATCGCCGCGGACGTGCCGGTCGATTACGAGCCCACCCTTCGACTCGATGAGCTCCAGCGCAACGCCGACCTGTACTACGAGACGGGCTACCTCGACAGCGAGATGGATCTGACGCAGTACGCGCTCCCGATTCCCGACGACTGCTGATGGTCGAAGTCACGACGACCACCAAGGCCGCGGCGCTCGCGGCGACACGGGCATCGGCGCCCAGGCGAAAGACCCGCAGGCTCCTCCGGGGGCTCGTCGGTGTGCTCGGCCTCGCGGCGGTGATCGAGATCGTCTCGCGCCTCGGCATCGTCAACCCGGCGTTCCTGCCGCCGTTCTCCGAAGTGGTCGTCAACGCCGTCGGCCTGCTCGCGCGGCCCGCGTTCCTGATGCACGTGGGCGCCACGGTCGGCACCTACGCGCTCGGCCTCGCGATCGCCATCGTCATCGCGGTGCCGATCGGCACGATCTTCGGGCTCTCGCAGCCCGTCTATCGCTCATCGCGCACGCTGGTCGAGCTCATGCGCCCGGTGCCGCCGGTCGCGCTCATCCCCCTCGTCGTGCTCGCGGTCGGTTCCGGCATCGAGATGAAGCTCATCGTCGTGGTCTTCGCCGCCGTCTGGCCGATCCTGTTCAACACCATGTATGGCGTGCATGACGTCGATCCCGTCGCGAAGCACATGGCGCGATCGTTCGGACTCACGCGCGGGGCGGTGATCCGCCGCGTCGTGATCCCGAGCTCGGCACCGTTCATCGTCACCGGCATCCGCGTCGCCTCGTCGATCGCACTCATCGTCGTCGTCACGGTGGAACTCGTTGCCGGCGGCGCCGACGGCATCGGCGCGTTCATCTCGCGCGCACGAGCCGCGGGCGACGCGGTCCTCGACGTCTACGCGGGCACGCTCATGGCTGGCGTCATCGGGCTGCTCATCAACCTCGGCATCGGCTGGGCCGAGCGCCGCTACTTCGGATGGGCCGACCGTCAGGAGGCGGCAGCATGACCCAGTTGGAGACGCGGTCGCCCGCCACCGAGGCGCCGGGCGACCGCACGCGCCGCACCCTCGCATCCGTCGGCTACGTCGTCGTCCCGCTCGTGGTCGTCGTCGCGTTGTGGCAGGTGGCCACAATGGTGTTCCAGTCGACGTTCTTCCCCACACCGCTCGCGATCCTGCAGCGGCTCGGCACCCTGCTGACGTCGACGGGCCCGGCCAGCCCCGTCACGAGCGACCTGCTCCCGAGCGTCACCCGTATGCTGCTCGGCTTCGCCCTCGGCTCGCTCTGGGGCGTCGTCGTCGGCGTCTGGCTCGGCCTCAGCCGCGCGACGCGCGAGGTCGTCACCCCGGTCGTCGAGTTTCTGCGCTCGATCCCGGCAACGGCCGTCCTGCCGCTGTTCATCGTGCTGTTCGGCGGCGGTGACGACATGCGCGTGCTGTTCATCGCCTACGGATGCTCGTGGTTCGTGCTCATCAACACCGCATCAGGCGTCGCGAGCATCCACAAGACCACGCTCGACATGGGCCAGGTCTTCCGCGTCGCCCGATGGCGGCAGGTGCTCGGCATCGTGCTCCCGGCATCCATGCCGACGATCTTCGCCGGCCTGCGCATCGCGAGCACGGCCGCGCTGCTGCTCGCGATCGTGTCGGAGTTCATGGTCGCGACCAACGGCATCGGTTACCAGCTCATCCAAGCGCAGGGCCGCTTTCTGCTGCTGGACATGTGGGTATGGATGCTCGTGCTGGCGATCCTGGGACTCCTCATGAACGCGGCCCTCGAGGGCATCGAGGGGCGCGTGCTCCGCTGGCACCGACTGTCGCGTGAACGATGACGCACACGCGAACGCCCATGTCCGATCACGACGCCGCGAAAGGCACCACCATGACGACCACGACGACGGCCTTGCTCGAAGTCGAGCACGTCACGCACATCTACGGCCAGGGCGACACCGCGCACCGGGCGATCAGCGATCTTAATTTCTCGCTTGGCGAGCGCGAGCTCGGATCGATCGTCGGCCCCTCCGGCGCCGGCAAGACCACGCTCCTGCGCATCCTCTCCGGTCTCATGAAGCCCACGGAGGGCACCGTTCGCATCGGGGGCGCGGACGTCGACGGCGTGCCTGAGGGCATGGCGATGGTGTTCCAGGACTACGGTCGCTCGCTGTTGCCGTGGCTCACGGTCGAGCGCAACGTCGCGTTCCCCCTCAAGGGCGTCGTGAAGGAGCGCACCGAGCGCGATCGGCTCGTCGCAGAGTCGCTTGAGGCGGTCGGGCTCGCGACGGCGTCGACGCGCCACCCGTGGCAGTTGTCGGGAGGCATGCAGCAGCGCGTCGCCATCGCGCGCGCACTCGCCTCGCGCCCGCGCCTGCTCCTGATGGACGAGCCCTTCGCATCGCTCGACGCACAAACGCGCGCCGGCCTAGAAGACCTCGTGCTGCGCATCCGCGAGCAGTTCGGCATCACGGTGCTCGTCGTGACGCACGACATCGACGAGGCCGTGTACCTCGCCGACCGCGTGCTCGTGCTCTCGAAATCACCGGCGCATCTGCTCGATGACGTCCGCGTCACGCTGCCCGAGCCGCGCGATCAGATCTCGAGCCGGGAGCACGACGACTTCATCCACGTCCGCAGCCAGGTCGCCCACCTCATCCGGGGCGAGAACGGCGGCGCCTGATGCCGGTGCGCGCGATCGCGGCAGTGCTGGACGGCTTCGCGGCGCCGTTCGCCCACCTTCCGCTCACGTTCGACGACCCCGGCCCCGGCGAGGTGCTCGTGCGCGTCGCCGCTGCCCCGTTCTGCTCGACCGACTGGATGGGATGGCGAGCGATGCGCGGCAAGCGCCCGCCGGTCGTGCTCGGGCACACGCTCGTCGGCACGGTCGAACGCGCCGGCGATGGCGTCGATGCCGCTGCCGGCAAGCGCGTGCTCGTCGCGGGAACGCCCCAGTGCGACGACTGCTTCTACTGCGGCATCGGGCGGCCCGATCAGTGCTCGATCCTTCTCGACAGCGGCGACCCCACCGTCGCGCGCCTCGACGACGGGCGCGAGGTTCGCGCCGCGGGCGGAGTCGGCGCGTACGCGACCCACGCGCTGGTCTCGGCGTCGCAGGTGCACGCGCTCCCGGACGGTCTGCCGTTCGAGACGGCGGCACTGACCGGCTGCGGTGTGTCGACCGCGTACGGCGCCGTCGAGTACATCGCCGAGGTGCGGCCGGGCCAGTCCGTCGCCGTGTTCGGCCTCGGCCACCTCGGGCTCTTCGCGGTGCAGGCCGCGGCAAGCGCTGGCGCGGCGCGAGTCATCGGCATCGACGTGCACCCCGGCCGCCGCGCACGCGCGCTGACGATGGGGGCATCCCACGTCATCGACGCCGGTGACGACAACGCCGTCGAGGTGGTTCGCGATCTCACCGGGGGACGCGGGGCCGATGCCGTGATCGAGGCGGCGGGGCCCGAGTACGTGGCCAGGCAGGCCGTCGAGGCGGCCCGGCGGGCCGGCACGATCGTGCTCACGGGGGTGGCGCACTCGGCGCATGCCGTGCTGACGCTCCCCCAGCTCGCCATGACGGTCCACGGCAAGCGCGTGCTCGGCTGCCAGAACGGCCAGCTCACGCCGCGCCGCGACCTGCCGCGCTGGCTCGGGATGCTCGAACGCGGCGAGATCGACACCCAAGGCATCGTTTCGCACGCGTACTCGCTCGACGAGCTCGACCTCGCCGCGCGACGCTCGCTCGCGCTCGACGACATCACCGGGCTGGTCGTGCCCGAGGGGCCGGCCGGCGCCGCCGAGCTGTTGTCTGACAATACAGCGTGATCGCGGGGTGCCGGCGCGGACCGCGCCTAGCCTCGACCCGATCGACGTGCGTCGCGCCGCGCGACCGCACACACGGCGTCCGCGCCGTTCACCCGTCCGCCCCGGCGCGAACGCCAGCTCGCCGGGCCTCTCGAAGGAGCCGTCACCGATGACGCACACCACCCCCTCCACGCCCGCGGACCTGGGAGCCGCGGCCGGCTCGGTCGCCGATGTCATCGCGGCCGCCGGCAACCCGGTGACCGCACTGCGCGGCGCGCCGTTCCCGGCCATGTCGTTCCTGCAGTGGGAGCAGACGAACTGGCAGCACGAGCAGTATCTCTGGCGCGAGACGGCCGCATTCCTCGATCAGTCACACCACATGGTCGACCTGTTCGTGGAAGGGCCCGACGCGCTTCGGCTCTTCAGCGAACTCGGGGTCAACTCGTTTGCGAACTTCGGGCCGGGCAAGGCCAAGCAGTTCGTGGCGGCGGCGCCCGATGGCCACCTGATCGGCGATGCGATCCTCTTCCACCTCGAGAACGGCACCTTCGACCTCGTGGGCCTGCCCACCTGCCTCGCGTGGGTGCTCTACAACATCGAGACCGGTGACTACGACGTCACGCACACGTGGGACGACAACTCGTGGGTGCGCCGGGGGTCACCCCGCCTGTACCGCTACGAGGTGCAGGGGCCTGCGGCCGACGACATCGTCCGCTGCGCGATCGACGGCGAGCTGCCTGCGCTGCGGTTCTTCCAGATGGGCAGCGTCAGCATCGCCGGCCGTCGCGTCGGCACCCTCAAACACGGCATGGCGGGGGCGGCCGGCTTCGAGTTCTGGGGCCCATGGGCAGATGCCGAAGCCGTGCGCGACGCCCTCACCGAGGCCGGGGAGCCGTTCGGCATGGGGCGGGTCGGCTACCGGGCTTACACGACGCTCACGCTCGAGTCGGCGTGGATATCGCTCCCCGTGCCGGCCGTGTACGACCTGCCAGCGCTGCAGGGCTACCGCGAGTGGCTGCCGGCGGGGCACCTCGGCTCGCTCGCCGGGAGCTTCGAGTCGGACTCGATCAGCGACTACTACGTCACGCCGTACGACATCGGGTACGGCAAGGTCGTGCGGTTCGACCACGACTTTGTGGGTCGGGATGCGCTGGAGCGGATTGCCGAGCGCCCGGGACTGCGGAAGGTTACGTTCGCGTGGAACGGCGACGACGTCGCCGACATCTACCGCTCGCAGTTCACCGACGACGGTCGCCTGCCGGCGCGGTTCGTCGACGTGCCCAAGTCGCGCGCGGCCCGCTTCACCTACGACACCGTGACCGGCCCGGACGGGGCGCCGGCCGGGTTCTCGCTCGACACAGGCTTCCTCGGACCCGATCGCAGGGTGCTGTCGATCGGAATGGTCGACGAGGCGCACGCCGGCACCGGCACCCAGGTCACCATCACGTGGGGCGAGCCCGAGGGGTCGACGCGCCCGCACCTGCCGGCGCACCGGCAGACGACGGTTCGCGCGACGGTGCTACCAGCGCCGTACAGCGACTACGCGCGCACGCAGTACCGCGCCGTGTAGTCGCTCGCCGCGGCGTGCGCCCCCCACCCCCGAGGAGCCGACGCGACATCCCGCTCTTCGAGGAGCCGACGAATGAGGCGTCACGATGGGCGGCACCCGACACGCGACAGGCGACAGGCGACAGGCGACAGGCGACAGGCGACAGGCGACAGGCGACAGGCGACAGGCGACAGGCGACAGGCGACAATGGCATCCATCCCGACTCGACGCCGAGGAGGTCGGTCATGACCGACGCAGCCCGGCCCACGTTGTTCGTGAGCTTCACGGCGCAGCTTCGCATCGATCTCGAGGCGGGCAGGTTCCAGCCCGGCGAGCGTCTCGGCGAGAACTCGCTGGCCGATCAGTACGCCGTCTCGCGGCCGACCGTGCGCGCCACACTGCAGGAGCTGGCTCGGCTCGGGCTCGTGACCCGGTCGTCCGGCCGAGGGGCGACGGTCACGGCGATCGACCTCGACGAGGTCAAGATGCTGCTCACGCTGCGCTCACAGCTCGAGCCCATGCTCGTGCGCCGGTTCACCGAGCTCTCGACGAATGCGCAGATGGAGGCGTTCGCGGATGCCGTCGGCGCGTTCGAGCACACGATCGTGCACGCCGACAACCTCGCTGCGACGCGCCGGCACCTCGACGACTTCTACCGCGTGCTGCACGAGGGCGCCGGCAGCTGGGCGCTCGCGAGCGCCGTCGAGGTGCAGCACGCGATGCTCGCCATGTACCGGAGCCGCGACCTCGCCCCCGGGTTCCAGGCCGAGCGGTACCGAGTCGCCGCCCAGACGCACCGGCTCATCATGCCGATCATGCGGCAGCGCGACGGCCGCGCCGCGCACATCGTGTGCGCGCGGCACATGCACGAGGACGCGTCGGCCGTGCTTCGCGAGCTGCTCGCGCAGGAATAGGCACTGACCGCACACCCCCGAAGAACTGCCGTGCCGCGTTCCGGCGGAGTGGTGGGAGCACCTGTCGGGGTCTCACGTCGACCGAGCAGAAGTCGTGCGCGTCCCGACACGCCCGGTTGTCGTCGCAGCACTCGCCTGGTGGTCGATTGTGCCCGGATTGGCGTGCCAATCCGGGCACAACTGCCCACCCGCGGGCCGCCGGAGGGCGCCCGGGCGTGTCGCGGGCGCCAGCGCCCACCCGCGGAACGGGGAGACACGGATGCCGCAGCGGACCGGGCCCGGGGAACCGCCCGCCGCGCAACTCAGTGGGGAAACGCGATGATGCCGCAGATGTCGTCGTGCGAGGCGGCGGCGTCACGCGCCGCATCGATTTCGTCGACCGCGTACGTGCGCGTCATGATGCCCTCGGGCGTCAGCTTGCCGCGCTCAAGCAGACGCGTGAACCGCTCGAGGTCGCGGAACATGCGCACGTTGCCGTTCTGCGCCGAGCGGACCTGGCGACTCTGGAGCGTGAGGAACGTCTGCGGAAGCGTGACCTCGGAGTCGCCGCGCTCGAAACCCGTCACGACGATGCGGCCGCCGCGGCGCGAGGACAACAGGGCGTCGCGCTGCCCGCTCACCGAGTTCGTGGCCTCGAGCGCGACATCGACGCCGCGTCCATCGGTCAGCCGGCGCAGTACCTCAGTGTGGTCTTCGGCCGCCGGGTCGATGACCACGTCGGCACCGAGACGTTCCGCGGCGACCCGACGCGTGGCATCCGGCTCCACGACCGCGACGAACGCGGCGTCGCGCAGGCGAGCCCCCTGCAGCATCCACAGCCCCAGCTGACCCGCGCCGAAGATGGCGACGCTCTCGCCAGCCTGGAGTTGCGCGACGTTCACGACCGCGCCGACGCCGGTCGTGATGCCGCAGCCGAGCATCGACAGCACCTCGGACGGCAGGTCGGACTCGATGGGGAACGTCTGATTCTGTGACACATTCATGAGCTCGGCGTATCCACCCACGTTCCCGGCGCACGAGATCGGCGCACCGTCCTCGCCCTTGGCGATGTCGGGGTACACCCCGTTCAGGTCGAACAGCTCGCCGCACTGCCACGGCTCGCCGATCGCGCAGTAGTAGCAGGTGCCGCACTCGGGCGTTCCTGGCACGACCGCGCGCTGTCCGACGCGGACGCGCGTGACGCTCGGCCCGACCTCGACGACCTCGCCGATCGAAGCGTGGCCGAGGATTGTCGGGGGAATCTTCGCGAGGGCGCCCGACCAGTTGTGCACGTCGGTCACGCAGAACGGGCTCGCGTGCGTGCGCACGATGACGCGCCCGGGGGCCGGGTCGAACATTTCGACCGCTTCGATCGAGAAGGGCACGCCGGTCTCGCGCAGCACGGCGGCGGTCATCGTTCGCTCGGTCATGAGGCCTCCTTGCCGTCATTTTGTCTGTCAATCAGACGAAACCGATCGTACGGGCGCCCGTGAACGCCGTCAATCGGCGACGGGATGCCGTCAGTCCGCACGAAAGGCCGCGCGCCATTTCGCGAGCCCGTCGGACATCTCACCGAGCACCTTCGCGGCGACCGCAAGCTCCTCGTCACTCGCGGTCGATGCCTCGGCGAGCACGCCCGACCAGACGCCGCGGAACCCGTCGAGATTGTGATGGGCTTCCATCGTTGGGTACACCCGCACCTCCCGCCCATCACCGGGCTCGACGCGCTTCTCGACGAGCCCGCCCTCGACCAGGTTGGCGATACGGGTACTGGTGTTGCTGCGCTGCTGGCCGATGCTCCTGGCGATCTGCGTGACCGACGAACCCGGCTCAAGCAGCACCGCGCGCAGCACATCGGCCTCGGCCGGCGTCACGTGGGTCAGACCGGTGTGCGGCAGCGTCACCTCGCGCTGCAGCCTCGGAAACACGGAGATGATGTGCTCACCCAACGCACCCAGCAGCTCGTCTCGCGTCGAGTCCGTCACCCGCGTCACCTCCGACCTGGGGCCCGACGGGCCCGCACCAAGGGATTGTCAGACTACCGCTTGCCCTCGCGGGCCTGAAGGTGTTTATATGGCCTATACGTGAATCGTATGACACCTTCCGCCGACGCAAGGATCTCTATGAACGCGACGACCACCGTCGTGGCCGCTCCGGATCAGGCGCAGCTCGACGTCGAGCAGCAGCTGATCCAGGCAGCCCGCGACCTCCACGACGAGATCGTGGCACAAGCCCCAAGCATCGAAACGCGCACCTTCTATACGGAAGAACTCCACGCGAAGTTCGACGAGGCGGGGTTCTACCGCATGCTCATTCCGAGAGCGCACGGCGGCCTCGAGGTCTCACCCGCGACCTTCTACCGGGTCGTGGTCGAGCTCGCCCGGGCCGACATGTCCACGGCGTGGTGCTTCTGCCTCTCGGCGAACCACGCCCTCATGTTCGCCAACTGGTTCCCCGCCGAGATCCACGCCGAGGTTTACAACGGCGGCGACTTCCGGGCCGCGTCCATGTACGCGCCGACCGTGACGGCGACGCCGGTCGAGGGCGGCTGGCGCCTCGACGGCACCGTCAACTACTGCTCCGGCATCCCATACTCGACGTACTTCATCGGGCAGTGCATCCTGCCCGGCGAGCGACCGACGGGCGATCCCCGGGTCGGCGTCTACGTGGCGCCCCGCGACCTGTTCACCCGCCTCGACGACTGGGGCAACACACTCGGACTCAACGGCTCGGGCTCGCACAGCATCCGTTTCGACAGCGCCGTGCTGCCCGACCGATTCTTGGTCGAAGACGCCGACCTCGTCGAGTACGCGTTCGACGGCGACAGCCCCGGATCGGCGGCCTACGGCAATCCCATGTACTCGGGCCGCCACATGTCGTCGTTCGCCTTCGGCATCGCCGCCATCATGGTCGGGGCCGGCTACGGCGCGCTCGACGAATACGAGCGACTCATGCGCGAGCGCAAGACCACGCTGCCGCCGTTCGTCCTGCGCCTCGAGGACCCCGACTTCCAGCGCTGGTACGGCAGCGCACTCGTCAAACTCGAGGTCGCCAAGGGCGCGTTCTTCTCGGCGGTCGACCAATGGCTCGAGGCCACGCGCAAGAACGTTTCGGGCGAGGCCCCGTTCACGCCCGCCTACGACAACCTCCTCGGCGGCATCGGCCGCGAGGTGATCGTGCAGGTGTGGGAGGCCTTCGATCGTGAGCTGTACCGAACCGTGGGCTCCTCGGCCTCGAAGAAGGGCCAGCGGTTCGAGCAGATCTTTCGCGATCTCGCGCAGGGAATCGGCCACCGCAACCCGCAGCTCAAGGAGCCCTCGTACCGCATGATCGCGATGGGCGCCCTCGGCATCCCGCTCGGCCCCGCCTGACCGCGGCACGCGGACGGGCACGAGAGGAAACGCGTCGATGACGACCACCATGACTCCCCCGAGCGCCGAAGCCATCGCGGCGCTCGCCGAAACCGTGCACGGCGTCGTGTGCGCGCGCGACCACGCCGAGTACGCGACCGAGGTCGCCGGGTACAACAGCGCGGGCACGTACGCCCCCGAAATCGTCGTCGGCGCGGCCGACGAGCACGACGTGCAGGCGGCCGTGCGCTTCGCGGCCGAGCACGGCCTCACCGTGACGGTGCAGGCAACGGGGCACGGCAACTACGCGCCGGTGCGGGACGGACTGCTCATCACGACGACGCGCATGCAATCGATCGAGCTCGACCCGGATGCCCGCAGCGTCACCGTGGGTGCCGGCGTGCAGTGGCAGGCGATCACGCCCTACCTCGAGCCGCACGGGTTCGTCGCCGTGAGCGGCTCGAGCCCATCGGTCAGCGCGGTCGGGCTCGCCCTCGGCGGCGGCCTCGGCCCGCTCAGCCGAACGCTCGGCTGCACCGTCGACTACGTCGAGGCGTTCCGTCTCGTCGACGCGACCGGAGAGGTTCGCGTGGTCGACCACGCCACAGACGAGGAGCTCTTCTGGGCCCTCCGCGGCGGCAAAGTCGGTTTCGGTGTCGTGACCGAGATGCGGTTGCGCCTCGTCCACCTGCCGGTCCTCTACGCGGGCAGCCTGTACTGGGACGGCGAGTTCATCGAGCCCGTCTATCGCGCCTGGGTCGACTGGACGCGCTCGGTGCCCGATGCGGTCAATTCGTCGGTCAACATCATCCGTTTTCCCGACGCCGACGGCCCCCCGCCCGCGCTGCGTGGCCGCACGGTCATCCATCTGCGCTACGCCTACGCATCACCCGGGGCGACCGACGACTCGATCGAGGCAGAGGGCGAAGCTCACCTCGCCACCTTCCGCGCGATCGGCACGCCGCTCCTCGACACGATCGGCCGCCTTCCCGGCACTGAGACGAGCGGCATTCACTCGGACCCGCCCGGTCAACTTGACGTGTGGGAGCACGGGCTCTTCCTCGATGAGATCGACCAGGACTACGTCACGGCCCTGCTCGATGTGGTCGGCAACGGTAGGGATGCTCCCTTCATCGCCGTAGAGACGCGCCACTTCGGCGGTGCCGTGGCGACGAAGCACGACGAGTCGGCGATGGGCGGACGCGACGCCCGCTACTCGCTCTTTCTCATCGGCGCCCCCGTGCGCGAACTCTTCGCCGAGGTGCTGCCGGGCCTGGCCGCGCGCATCGTCGGGGCGATCGACCAATACCGCCACCACTACACCAACTACCACTGGTCGGGGCACCCCACCGGCGAGGCGTTCCGGCGCCTGTGGACGGCGAAGCAGCACGAGCGTCTCGACCGCGTCCGCGCCGCAATTGACCCTGGCGGCATGTTCGCGTTCGCGCAGACCCCGCCACCGGACCAGCCGCTCAACACCCTCACCGACGCAGCCGATGGAGCGCGAGCCTCATGACCGACATCAATGGCAAGATCGCGATCGTCACGGGCGGCGCATCCGGCATCGGCCGTGGCATCGCCGAACAACTCATCGCCGAGGGCGCGAGCGTCGTCATCGCCGACATCGAGCAAGCCGCGCTCGACGCGACCGCGGCCGAGATCGGCGCGACTGGCGTGCGGGTCGACGTGCGCGAGATCGCCGACATCGAGCGGCTGCGCGACGAGACGTTGGACCGCCACGGGCGCGTCGATATCGTCGTGAACAACGCCGGTGTCGGCCCGATCTCGCGGATACGCGACCTGACGCTCAACGACTGGCGCTGGATGATCGAGGTGAACCTCTTCGGCGTCATCAACGGCGTGCACACCTTCCTGCCTGTGCTCGAGGCCAACGCCGACGGGGGTCACATCGTCAACACGTCGTCGATGGCGTCGCTCGGCACGACGTCGGGCGTTGGGCCGTACACGGCCGCGAAGAGCGGGGTGACCGGCCTCAGCGAGGTGCTCGACCTCGAGCTCCGCGAGGACGATTCGAAGGTGCGTGTGACGGTTGTGATCCCCGGCACCGTGCGCACCAACATCGGAACGAGCCAACGCAACCGCGAGGGCGGCGAGCAGGGCGGCCTGCACGATGTCGACATTGCCGACGACATCGCCGCCGGCATGCGCTGGATGACGCCGATCGAGGTGGGCAGGGTGGTCACCCACTCGATCCGCACGAACGACCTGTACGCCGTCACGCACCCCGACTGGTGGTACATCGTCGAGGAACACCAGCGCGCGATCCGCGCTGCCTTCGACCGCTCCCCGGTCGAGGTGCCGACGGCCTGACCGCCGCACAGGCCACCTCACCGCCAACGACGACGGAACGCCCCAAGGAGCATCCATGACGGCCTACCAACTCCCCGATGCCCTCGGCGCGCGGGAACCCCGCACGACGCGCAGCGGCTTCTTCTGGATCAATGACGACCTCGTCACAACCGAGCACGGCCGCAACTACCGGGCCCCGCTCTATGTCGAGTGGGAGGCGCCCGTCGTGGTCACGAGGCCGCTGCCGCTCGTGCTGGTGCACGGCGGCGGCGGACAGATCACCGACTGGCGGGGAACGCCCGACGGCCGCGACGGCTGGATGCAGCGGTTCGTCGACGCGGGCTACGCGGTCTTCGCGGTCGACCGTCCGGCGCACGGGCGCTCGTGGAACCATCCGGACGTTGTCGGCGCCCCGGGGGCGCCGTTCACGGTCGAGGCCGCGAAGGGCCTGTTCACGCCCGGCATCGAAGGGCACACGCAGGCCGTGTGGGGCACCGAACCGGGTGACGCCGGTTTCGACCAGCTCGCGGCCGGCATGGGCTTCCTGCCGCACGACCTTGCTGAATCGCACCGCCTCGACCAGGTGCGCCTCGCAGCGCTGCTGGACCGAATCGGGCCCGCGGTGCTCGTCACGCACTCGGCAGGCGGGCCGGCCGGCTGGCTCGCCCTCGACGCCCGCCCCGACCTGGTGCGCGCCGTCGTCGCGATCGAGCCCATGGGGCCGCAGTTCTCGAAGCTCTTCGAGGGCGGCGACCTGGTCTGGGGCCTCACCGCGTCGCCCCTCGCCTATGACCCGCCCGTCGCCGATCCCGCGACGCTCGAGGCGACCATCGCCGATCACCGCCTGCCATCGCACGCGGGCAAGCCGGTGGTCGTGGTCGTCGGCGAGGCCTCGCCTTTCGCCGCCTTCGAGGGGGTCGTGGTCGAGCATCTGCAGGGCCTCGGCGCCGACGCAAGACTCATGAACCTCGGCGACCACGGCGTGCACGGCAACGGCCACGCCCCCATGCTCGAGCGCAACTCGGACGACGCCATCGAACCCATCCTCGCGTGGATCGACTCGACGGCAAACGCCGGCGCCGAATGAACCAATTGCAGCATCCCGACCGAAGCATCCCGACCGGGTACACGACCGGCCCGCGGCTCCCCAGCCGTACCGTCCCTCCCCACCCAACGAAGACGGACAGCGACGTCCGTAAGGAGACCCTGATGTCAACACTTCCCCGCCGGCGCCTCGTCGCCGGCATCGCTGCCGCCGCAGCGGCATCGCTGGCGCTCACCGGATGCTCGACCGGGCTCGATGAGGCCGACGCCGGCACGACCGAGGGCGCGGGCGACGACTCCGCGCTCGAGTCGGGATTCGGCGTCTGCAACGACGAGCCCGTCGACGGCATCGACCTCGAAGGCGCCCTCGAGCTCATCAACAGGTACCAGCAGCCCGCCGACGGGCTCCTCATCAGCGATCCCCTGACCGGGCCCGTCGATCCGACGACGACGTTCGCATTCGTCGACAACGGCACGACCGTGTCGGCGATCATGTGGGAGGCCTTCAGCGACGCGGCGGAGACCGCCGGCGTCTCGGCCGAGCGCGTCAACGCCGGCACCGACGCCCAGGGCATCAACTCGGCCTTCAACTCGATCGTCGAGCGACCGAGCGATGTCGTCGTCGCCCCGGCGATCGACCCGATCTTCTTCGCCGACCAAATCGCGACGCTCGAGGCCGCCGGCACGATCGTGATCTCGGCCGCCACGACGAACGCCGAGGAGTTCGGCCTCCGTGACAACTTCGGCGGCTACGGCGCCTCGATCGAGAACGGCGCCGTGCTCGCGGCCGCCGCGATCGCGATGACGTGCGGCCAGGACACCGAGTTCGTCTTCTACAACATCCCCGAGTTCGCGTTCTCGCAGGTGCAGTTGTCGGCGGCTGAAGAGGCGCTCGAGGGCTTCTGCGGTGGCGCCTGCAACCTGCGCGTCGTCGACATCCCAGTCGGGCAGATGGCGACGGGCGGGCCGGATGCCGTGCTGAGCGACCTGCAGGCCCACCCCGAGACCGCCGCGTTCATCACGCCGGTCGACGAGCTGCAGGTGGGGCTGCCCGCCAAGATGGACCTCGCCGGCATCAGCGTGCCCGGCCTCGGGCAGTCATCGACGCCGCCGAACGTCGAGCAGATCATGAACGGCACGCAGGCCGGCGGCTTCGCGGTCGACCTCACGATGTTCATGTGGCTCCTGCTCGACCAGGGCCTGCGGCTCGACCAGGACATGACCTATCCCGAGCTCGACTGGGCCGAGATCAACCCGAACCTCAGCACGATCCTCACGCGTGACAACGCCGAGGAAGCCCTCGACGGCTACATCTCGGTGCCCACCTACCGCGACGACTTCTCCGCACTCTGGGGGGTGTGACCAATGACCGAAGCGACCTATCTCATCACCGGCGTCAGCGGCTACGTGGGCAACCGCGTGGCAGAGCTCCTCGCCGAGCGCATCGGCCCGGCTCGGCTCATCGTCACGAGCCGCGACGACGCCACGCTGCAGGAGTGGCGCGACCGCGGCGCCAACGCCAGGCACGCCGACTACAGCGACCGCGACGGCCTCGAGCGCGCCTTCACGGGCGCGACGCGCATGCTCATGGTGTCGGCGATGCTCGTGGGTGAGCGCCGCCGCGCGCAACACGAGCACGCGGTCGCCGCCGCGGCCGCGGCCGGCGTGCAGCACATCGTGTACCTCTCGTATCTCGGGGCAGGCGACCCCGACTCGACGGCGCTCGTGTCGGAGGACCACCAATTCACCGAGCAGCGCATCCAAGCCAGCGGGCTCAGCTACAACTTCATGCGCAACAGCCAGTACGCCGATGCCGTGGCCGAGCAAGTCATGGGCATCGGCGTCGCGACGGGCGCCTGCGTGCACAACTCGGGTGATGGCCGACTCGCGGTCGTGTCGCGCGACGACGTCGCGGCCGTCGCGGCCGAGTTGCTCCTCGGAGCCGGCGATCCGAACACGGCCTACGACGTCACAGGACCGGAACTCCACACCTACGGCGACTTCTCCCGCCTCGTCGCCGAGGCGACAGGCCTCGAGATCGCCGAGTCGTCGCTCAGCGACGACGAGATGTACGCAATGTGGGACGCCATGGGCGTGCCGCGTCAGGCGAGCGACGACCCGGATGCTCCCGTGCCATGGTGCAGCGACGACATGGTCTCGTTCGGGCGAACCATCCGCGAGGGCGGCATGGACGTGCGCACCGACGTCGTCGAGCGCCTCACGGGCCGGCCGGCCGAGCCGCTGCGCGTCGTGATGGAGCGCTACGCCCACACGTGGCAGCGGCCGGCCACGCCGCAAGCATCCAACTGAGCGCGGAGGACAGGTTCGAGATGACGCGATTCGACGACCGCCCCTTTGAATTGCCGGGCGAGGTGGCGCAGCGGTTCTGCGACGCCATCGGTGCCGAGCACGTGCACACCGACGAGGCCGCGCGCGACGAGTACCGCGACCCGTACTGGCACCGAGACGACCGCACCTACGATTCGTCCGCGGTGCTGTACCCGGCCTCGACCGAGGAGGTGCAGGCGATCGTCCGTATCGCCGGTGAGCACGGCGTGCCCCTGTGGACGTCGTCGCAGGGCCGCAACAACGGCTACGGCGGCCCCAGTCCTCGCGTCCGCGGCACCGTCCTCGTGAGCCTGCGGCGCATGAACCGAGTGCTCGAGATCAATCACGAGCTCGCTTACGCGGTCGTCGAGCCCGGCGTCTCCTGGCTCGATCTGCACGCGGAGCTCGAGCGCACGGGCAACGGCGACCTCATGATCTCGGTGCCCGACCTTGGCTGGGGCAGCATCATCGGCAACACCCTCGACTCCGGCGTCACCTATTTGCCCTACGGCATGGACTACCAGGCGCCGACGGGCATGGAGGTCGTCCTCGCCGACGGGACACTGCTGCGCACCGGCATGGGGGCGATCCCGGACTCGCCATCGTGGCACGTCTACAAGCGCGGCCTCGGGCCCGTGCTCGACCCGCTCTTCGTGCAGGCGTCGTTCGGCATCGTCACGCGCATGGGCTACTGGCTCATGCGGCGGCCGAAGGCCTACGCGCCGCTCTTCCTGACCGTGCCGCGCGACGAGCAGCTCGCGCAGGCGATCGACATCCTGCGCGAGCTTCGACTCGCGGGCATCATTCGGGGCGTCCCCGTGATGCAGAACACCCTGACCCTGGCGAGCCACTTCCCCGAGGCGATGGGCAAGATGCAGGGCGCCGAGGCGACGCTGCCCGACGAGGTGATCCAGGAGATCGCCGACGAGACCGGCGTCGGCCGATGGGGCATGCGCACGGCCGTGTGGGGCGAGCCCGCGGTCGTCGAGGCGCACGTGCAGGCGATCACGGATGCGTGGGGCGCGATCGAGGGGTCCCGCGTCGACCACGCGCGCACCTACTCGAGCGATGATTGGCACGAGATCGACCACTTCGTCGACAAGGTGCAGGCCGGAATCCCCAACCTCGACATGCTCGAGTCGCTGCCGGACAACGTGGGCCACATCGGATTCTCGCCCGTCGTGCCGCTCGTCGGCTCGAAGATGCGCGAACTCGTCGACCTGCTCGAGGAGACCGTCGTCGAGGGCTCGGGCCTCAACTTCGTCGCCGGCATCTGCGTCATCAGCGAGCGCAGCGCCATGGTGGTCAGCGGCCTCGCCTTCGACACCTCCGACGCCGAGGTCAGCGCCAAGGCCTTCGCAACCGTCAGGACCATGGTCGAGCGGGCCGCCGAGCTCGGCTACGGCGAGTACCGCGCGCATCTCGATTTCATGGACCTCGCGGCCGAGCAGTACTCGTTCGGCGACCACGCCTACCGACGGTTCGTCGAGCGCATCAAGGACGCCGTCGACCCCGAGGGCATCTTCGCGCCCGGCCGCCACGGCATCTGGCCCGCGAATCGGCGCACCGACGGCTGACGCGGCCGCAGCATCCGTCCCTGAACCGGCACGACCCCGAGGAGGAACGTTGACCGACACCGAAACGCGCGAGTACGTCGCGCCACCACTCGCCCCCGACGTGCGAGACGCGCTCATCGCGGTCGTCGGCGCCGACAACGCCCTCGTGACCGACGATGAGCGCGACCAGTACCGTGACCCGTACTGGTACCAGGAAGACCGCACGTACGATTCGCAGCTCGTGCTGTTCCCCGCCGACACGGAAGAGGTGCAGTCGATCGTTCGGCTCGCCAATGAGCACCGGGTACCGCTCTGGACGTCGTCGCAGGGCCGCAACAACGGGTACGGCGGCCCCAGTCCCCGCGTGCGGGGCAGCGTGCTCGTGAGCCTGCGGCGCATGAACCGGGTGCTCGAGATCAACCGGGAGCTCGCCTACGCCGTCGTCGAGCCGGGTGTGCGATGGTTCGACCTCTACGACGAGCTGCAGGCGACCGGCAACGACGATCTCATGCTGTCGATCCCCGACCTCGGCTGGGGCAGCGTCATCGGCAACTCGCTCGACAACGGGATGACCTACCTGCCCCTCGGCGCCGACTACCAGGCGCCGTGCGGCATGGAGGTCGTGCTCGCCGACGGCTCGCTGCTGCGCACCGGCATGGGGGCCATGCCCGGCAACAAGGCGTGGCACTTGCACAAGAAGAGCCTCGGGCCCACGCTCGACCATTTCTTCACGCAGTCGAACTACGGAATCGTCACGCGCATGGGCATCTGGCTCATGCGGCGACCTGAGGCCTTCGCACCCCTCTATCTCTCGGTGCCGCGCGATGATCAGCTCGCGCAGGCGGTCGACATCCTGCGCGAACTCAAACTCGAGGGCGTCATCCGCGGCGTGCCAAACCTGCAGAACACGATCACGATGGCGCACCAGTTCCCCGACGAGCTCGGCACATTCGTGGGCATGGAGGGTCCCGCGAGCGAGGACGACCTGGATGCGCTCGCCGACCGCACCGGCATCGGGCGCTGGGGTGTGCGCACCGCCGTCTGGGGCGACCGTGTCGTGGTCGACCACTACGTGCAGCGCATCCGCGACGCGTGGAGCGAGATCGAGGGCTCGCGCGTCGACCTCACGCAGGTCTACACGAGCGAGAACTGGAACGAGATGACGACCTTCATCGAGCAGGTGCAGGCGGGCATCCCGTCACTCGATCTCATGGACGTGGTGCCCGAGAACCTCGGCCACATCGGTTTCTCACCGGTCGTGCCGCTCGTCGGCGCGGAGGTGCGGCACGTCGCCGACCGCATCAAGGAGCTCGTGACGACCCAGGCGGGGTCGAACTTCGTGTGCGCGATCTTCCCCATCAATGACCGGGCCTGCTTCGTCGTGTCGAGCGTGTCGTTCGACCGCACCGACCGCGAGCAGTGGGCGGCGTCGTTCGAGACCGTGAAACGGCTCGTCGTAGAGCTCGGTGCGGAGGGCTACGGCGAGTACCGCGCCCACGTCGACTTCATGGACCTCGCGACCGACCAGTACTCGTTCGGCGACCACGCCTACCGCCGCTTCACCCGCACGATCAAGGACGCCGTCGACCCCAACGGCATCCTCGCGCCCGGTCGCCACGGCGTCTGGCCGACCGCCTACCTCGGAGGAGCACGACCATGACCGTTGCATTCACGACCGACGTGCTCGTCGTCGGTTCCGGGCCGGCCGGCTCGTCGGCTGCCCTGTTCCTCGCCACCTACGGCGTCGACACGACCGTCATCACCAAGTACTCGCGGCTCAGCGATAGCCCGCGAGCGCACATCACGAATCAGCGCACGATGGAGGCGCTGCGCGATGTCGGCGTCGAAGACACGCTCGTGGCCGCCGCGACGCCGTGGGAGTGGATGGGCAACACGACGTTCTGCACGAGCCTCGCGGGCGAGGAACTCGGGCGCATCCCCTCGTGGGGCACCGACACCGCGCGCCGTGCCCGCTACGAGCTGCAGAGCCCCAGCCCCATGCTCGACGCCCCGCAAACCGTCACCGAACCGATCCTCATGCAGGCCGCGCAGACGCGCGGGGTGAAGGTTCGCTTCGACACCGAGTACCTCAGCCATGAGCAGGATGACGAGGGCGTCACCACGATGGTGAAGGATCGCCTCACGGGCGTGACTTACGGCATCCGGTCGACGTTCCTCGTCGGCGCCGACGGCGCCCGCAGCAAGGTGGCGGCCGACCTCGACCTGCCGTATGAGGGGCCGGGCGCCGTGGGCGGCTCCATGAGCATCGTGTTCGAGGCCGACCTCACGCGCTTCGTGGAGCACCGCCCCGCGGTGCTGTACTGGATGCTGCAGCCCGGCGCCGAGCGCGAGGGCGTCGGTCTCGGCGTGCTCCGCATGGTGAAGCCGTGGACCGAGTGGATGCTCATGTGGGGGTACGAGGTCGCGGCGGGCCCGCCGGACCTGTCAGACGAGTTCATCCGCGAGCTCGCGGTCATGCTCGTCGGCACGGACGACTTCGAGATGAAGGTCACGTCGGCGTCGCCGTGGACCGTCAACCACCACTACGCGACCCGGATTGCCCGCGGCCGCGTGTTCTGCGCGGGCGACGCCGTCCATCGCCACCCGCCGACGAACGGCCTCGGATCGAACACGTCGATCCAGGACTCGTACAATCTGGCGTGGAAGCTCGCGCACGTGCTTCGCGGCACGGCATCGCCGGCGCTGCTCGAGTCGTACGACGCCGAGCGGGCGCCCGTCGCGAGGCAGATCGTCGAGCGCGCGAACGCCTCGATCGCCGACACGGGGAAGATTCTCGAGGCACTCGAGCTGCAGGACACGAGCGATGTCGGGAGGCTGCGGGCCCAGCTCGCCCTGCGCACGGCGCCGGGGCCCGACGGCGAGCGAATCCGCGCGCAACTCCGCGAGGCCATCGCTTACAAGGAGTACGAGTTCGACGCGCACGGGGTGGAGCACAACCACCGGTACGCGTCGGGGGCCGTCGTGCCCGACGGCACGCCCGAGCCCGAGTTCACCCTCGACCGGGAGCTCTATGCGCAGCCGACGACGTGGCCGGGCGCGAAGTTGCCCCACGCGTGGGTCGAGGTCAATCGCGTGAAGACGTCGACGCTCGACCTGGCCGGCAAGGGCGAGTTCGCGATCGTGACGGGCATCGGCGGCGACGTGTGGGCGAATGCTGCGACGCGCGTCGCCGACGAGCTCGGCTTGGCCATCGGCGTGGTTTCGATCGGCCCCGGGCAGCCCGTCGAGGACCCGTACGGCACGTGGGCGCAGCTGCGCGAGATCGAGGATTCCGGCGTGCTGGTCGTACGGCCCGATCTGCACGTCGCGGCGCGCGCGAGCCGCGCACCGGCGGCGGCCGACGAGGCGGCCGAATGGCTGGGCGCGGCGCTCCGGGCCGTCCTCGGCCGCTGAGGCGGCTCGCGGTGACTCGGGCGCTCCGGCGTTTCGGCCTTCGAGTCGTCCAAGGATTGATGGGTTTCGGCGGTTATCGCGCAGCGTAGCCGCCGAAACTCATCAACCGACTGCGGAATACGCTCGGCCTATTCGCGGACTGCGCCATCCGGAGCATCCGGCCAGAATGATCGACCGGCGTGATGCGTTCTCGCGGGATCGGCTGCTGGAGGCCTACTCGGTCGATCGCGGCTCGCGCCCACCGCGGCCGAACGTCGTCGCCCGGCGGATTGCCCCCGTGCGGCGAGCGGTGCGCTCCATTCGCGAGAGGCCGACCGCGAGCAGCAGCGCGACGCCGTTGAAGAGGTCATTGATCCATCCGGGCGCGCCCATGAGCTGCAGTCCCTTCACACCCACGGCCAGCACGTAGACCGCGATGACCGTTCCCCACACGTTGAAGCGCCCGCCGCGAAACTGCGTCGACCCGAGAAACACCGCCGACAGCGCGGGCAGCAGCATGCTCGGACCGAGCGTCGGGTCTCCCGCGTTGATTCGCGAGGACAGCAGGATGCCCGCGAGCGCCGCGACCACACCTCCGGCCACGAGCGCGCCGATCTGCAGCCGCGCGACGTCGATGCCGGCAAGGCGCGCGGCATCCTTGTTGAACCCGCTCGCGTACATTCGTCGGCCGAGCGGCGTGCGCTCCGTGACGTACCAGATCGCGAACGCGACGACCAGCATGATGATGACGGGAGTCGTGATTCCCGCAACGTTCGAGAGTGAGACGATGCGGAACTCCGTCGGCAGCCCCAGGATCTGCTGACCGCCGGAAAACCAGGCAATGGCCGCCGTGAGGATCGACGAGATACCGAGCGTCGCGATGAACGAGTCGATCTTTCCCTTCGTGATGATGAGGCCCGAAATCGCGCCGACGAGGGCGCCGGCCGCGAGCGTGAGCAGCATCGCGACGGGCACCGGTAGCCCGAGGCTCGACATGAACATCGCCACGAGGATGCCCGCGAGCCCGACCTCTGCCCCGATGGCGAGGTTGAAAGCGCCAGTGATGAGCGGCAGCAGCACGGCACAGGCCGTGAGTACCGTGATGGCCTGCGCGTCGAGCAGCGTGCGCCATACGCCCGGCTGAAGGAACGTGTCTGGCGTCAGGATGGCGAAGATGATGAACAGCGCGATGAAGATGTAGATTGCGCTGATGTTGCGGAACGACAGGGCCCGCAGCACACGATTCGTGGGCGTCACCGCCACGCGGGGCACCGCCGCACCCTTTTGGGGGGCGGCTCCACCGGAGTCGGCCGGCGCCTCGCGGTTCGGGTCGATGGTGGTCATGCGTGCTCCGTCTCGAGGGGGTCGGGCGTCGTCGCCCGAGTGGTGGGTGCTGTGGTCGTCTCGTGCAACGCCCATTCGGTGAGGCCATAGCCCTCTGCGATGATCCGTGCCTCGCTGAGCTCATCGCGCGGCAGCTCGGCCGCGACGTGGCCGTCGCGCAGCACGACGACTCGGTCGCAGATCTTCGACAGCTCCTTCGCGTCGGACGAGCACACGACGACGGCCGTGCCCTCGGCCGCCGCGCGCCGCACCGTCGCGTAGATCGATTGCTTGGCGCCCATATCGACGCCCTGCGTCGGTTCCTCCATGATGAGTAGCCGGGGCCGATCGCGCAGCCACTTTGCGAAGACGATCTTCTGCTGGTTGCCGCCGCTGAACTGGCCGAAGAGCTGCTCGGCGTTGCTTGGCCGCACATCGAAGTCGGCGACGAGCCGCTCGGCCTCGTGGCGCTCGCGCCCCTCGTGCACCGTGCCGTGCCGCGTGCGCAGCGAGCGGAGCTCGGGCAGCGTCATGTTCTCGCGCGCTGTGAACAACGGGATCGCGCCGAACTTGGCTCGGTCGGCGGGGACGTAGGCGACGCCGCGCGCGAGGCTCTTCGCGGGCGACGGCGAAACTGAGGGCTCGCCGTGCACGCGGAATACCTCCGCCTCCGACGGTAGCGAGCCGAACAGCAGCGGTGCGACGTGCTCGCGGCCGGAGCCGAGTACGCCCGCGACGCCGACGACCTCGCCCGGCACGACCCGCAGTGAGAGCTCGCCGACCGCGCCGCCATGGAGTCCTTTGACCTCGAGCACGGGTGCCGCGCCGAGCCGCGCTGCGCCCGTGTGCTCGCCGACCTCGGTGGACGCCCCGGTGACGAGGGTGAGGAGGCGATCGTGCTCCAGTTCGGCGGCGGGAGTGTCGGCGACGAGCTTGCCCTCACGCAGCACCACGACGCGATCGGCGAGGTCGAGCACCTCGTCGAGACGGTGCGAGATGAAGACGATGCCGGCGCCGGATGCCGCGACGCTGCGGACGGCTGTGAAGAGCGTTGCGACCTCGCTCGCGTGCAGCGACTCGGTCGGCTCGTCGAGCACGAGGATGTTGCGATCGTGGCGCCAGCCGTCCAGCGCCCGCGCGATGGCGACGATCGCGCGCTGGGCCGGGGTGGCGGTCGAGAGTGGGGCATCCACGTCGAGGTCGACGGCGAAGCGGCCGAGGAGTTCGCGTGCGCGTGCCCGGTCGGCCCGCGACCGGAACGGGGCCAGGCCGTGGCGCCCGGCTTGCGGCCGCAGCCAGAGGTTCTCGACCGCGCTGAGCTCGTGGATGAGGCCGAGGTCCTGGTGGATGAAGTGCAGCTCGACCTCGTCGTCTGCGGTCGTGATGTCGCCGCTGTCGGCGGTGTAGACGCCGGCGAGGATCTTCACGAGCGTCGACTTGCCCGAGCCGTTGTGTCCGACAAGCGCGATGATCTCGCCCTCGTGCACCTCGAATCCGACGTCATCGAGGGCACGGTTCGCCCCGAAGCGTTTGCTCACTCCAGACGCGCGCAGCAGCGTGGGGGCATGAAGGCCCGGCTTCCGCGCGACGACAGGGATGTGCGGGGCCCTTCCGCTGCTTTCACGAGTCATGTGCGAACCACTCGGTGTGGCATGTTGACCTCCAAGAACGCCATTGTCCGGAGCCGGCCCTACGGCCAGTCACTTATATAGACTATACATATACGTAGGACAACCCGGAAGTCCCCGCCAGCCGGCACCCCGAATCCTCGGCCAGCATCGGTGAGGGCGAGCGGAACCGAGGCCCCACCTTCGTGCGTCAGACAATCCGAGCCGACACATGAGACGCGCGACAACATCGTTGACCTTTTGTCAGACAATCAATACGCTCGGCGAGAGCACGACCGGCCGATGACGACCGACGAGGAGACCAGGCGATGACGCAGACGAACCGCGTGAGCATCGTGCGCTACGGCACCCGCCAGGGGCGCAAGTCCGAGGTCTACCTGAACTGGAGCATCTACGGGCGCCCCGACGACCCGATCGACATGGACTACTTCGTGTGGCTCATTGAGACGGGCGATCGGACCATCGTCGTCGACACTGGCTTCTCGAGCGAGGGCGGCGCCAACCGCAACCGCACCTTCCTCGTGCACCCGGCCGACGCGTTCGCGGCACTCGGCGTCGACCCCGCATCGGGCCCCGAGGTGCTCGTCACGCACGCGCACTACGACCACATCGGCAATCTCGATCTCTTCCGCGGCTCACGCGTGACGATCGCGGCCGCCGAGTACGCCTTCTGGACGAGCGGCATGGAGCGGCGCGCCCAGTTCCACCATTCGGTCGAAGACGCCGAGCTCGCCGAACTACGCCGCGTGCACGACGAGGGGCGGATGCGCACCTTCGGCGATGAGCTCGAGATCGCGCCCGGCGTGCGCATAGTCCGCGTCGGCGGCCACACGCCCGGCCAGTCGGTCGTGCTCGTCGACACCGCGGCCGGTCGCGTCGCCCTCGCCTCCGACGCCGTGCACTACTACGAGGAGTACGAGGACGACGTGCCGTTCGCGTTCGTCGCCGACCTGCCCGCCATGTATGCGGGATTCGACCTGCTCCACGCGTGGGAGGCCGACGGCACCGTGCAGCACGTGGTGTCGGGCCACGACCCCGGCACGCTGAGCCGGTTCGGCGTCATCGACGATGGCCCGCTCCCCGGCCTTCTCGCCAGGATCGGCTGACCCCGCCCGCCACCAGTCCGCGAAACCAGACCACCAGAAAGGCGCCATGAACAATCGATTCGAAGGGCTCGTCACGCTCGTCACGGGGGCCGCGAGTGGCCTCGGGCGAGCGTCGGCCGAGCGTCTCGCCGCCGAGGGAGCGAAGGTCGTCGCCGTCGACCTCAGCGACGCCGTGCACGAGGTCGCCGCGTCACTCCCCGAGGCGATCGGCGTTGTCGGCGACGTATCGTCGGAGAACGACGTCGATGCGTCGATGCGCGCCGCGATCGACGCGTTCGGCCAAGTCGACCGATTCCACCTGAACGCCGGCATCTTCGGCTCGTTCGAGTTCCTGCCAGACATCGAGCTCGCCGACTTCGAGCGGGTCATGCGCGTCAACGTCGTCGGGCAGTTCCTCGGACTGCGCGCGGCGTTCCGCCACTACCGCGACCGCCGGGCGAGCGGCGCCATCGCTGTCACCGCCTCGATCGCGAGCCGCCGTGCCGGGCATGATCTCCTCGCCTACCACACGTCGAAGCACGCGGTCACCGGCCTCGTCAAGGGCGCCGCGACGTACGGCGGTCCGATCGGGGTGCGCGTCAACGCGGTTGCGCCCGGCATCGTGCCCACCGGGCTGTTCCGGGCCGCGGCCTCGCAGACGGGCGGCGGCGACGACATGGTGCGGCGCGCGAGCACGACGCCGATGCGCCGCGCCGGCGACCCCGCCGAGATCGCCGGGGTCGTCGCGTTCCTGCTGTCCGACGACGCCGCCTACACGACGGGTGAGATCGTCGGCGCCGATGGCGGAGCATCCATCATCAACCCCGTGCGGCCCGCGGGCGGCGCCGGGGCCTGGGACACCGACGCGGTCGACACGGCCGCTTACGGCGCCGACGAGCTGCGCGCCGCGAGGGAGCGTCGGAATGGCTGACGCGGCGAACAGCGCGGATGCTCGGAGCACGGATGCTTCGGGCGAGGGCGAACTGCGGGTCGGTTTCATCGGCCTCGGCAACATGGGCGGCCGGATGGCGAAACGCCTCACGGAGGCGGGGGTTTCCGTGCTCGGGCACGATCGGCGCGACGGCGCGGCGCGCGAAGCCGGCGCGACCGCCGCGGCCAGCGCGGCGCAGGTGGCCGGCGAGAGCGACCTCGTGCTGCTCTCGCTCCCCGACAGCAAGGTCGTCGAGGCCGTGATCTACGGCTCGGGACCCGCCGGCGACGGCGGCGTGCTCGCGGCCGCCCGCGAGGGCCAGATCATCATCGACCTCTCGACCGCCAATCCCGACTCGACGCGTCGCATCGCCGCCTTGCTCGCCGAGCGCGGGGCCACGTACCTCGACGCGGGCATCTCGGGCGGCGCCGCGGCGGCCGACAAGGGCACGCTCACGCTCATGGTCGGCGGCGACGAGGCCGCCCTCGAACGCGCGCGCGGCGTGCTCGAGCACTTCGCCACCAAGGTCGTCCGCTGCGGCGAAGTGGGGGCGGGGCACACGGTCAAGCTGCTCAACAACTTCCTCAACGCCATCGCGCTCTCGGCCACGGCCGAGGTCATGGTGGCAGGCAAGAAGGCGGGGCTCGATCTCGAGCGCCTGCTCGACGTGCTCAACGCCTCGAGCGGCGTGAACTTCGCCACGATCAACCGATTCCCGCACATCATCAAGGGCGACTACCTCGAGGGCGGGCTGACCAACACGCTCATGCTGAAAGACGTGTCGCTCTACCTCGAACTCGTCGCGTCGCTCGGCGTCACGAGCCTCCACGGATCCGGCCCGACCGCGGCGTTCGGCCTCGCACGGCAGCTCGGCTACGCCGACCGCATCAGCAACACGGTGGTGGATGCGATCGGCGACGTGAGCGGGGGCGTGCGCCTTCACGAGGTAACCGACAACGACGACGAGACCGGGGAGCAGTCATGATCATCAAGCATCCGACCACCTACGACGGCACGGCGGGCAAGCCCGGTTCGCAGTTCACGGGGGACGTCTACCCGTACGTGACGATGGCGCAGACCGACGGCGTCACGATCAACACGGTCGACTTCACGCCGGGCGCCCGCACCCACTGGCACCACCACGAGCACGGCCAGATCCTGCAGGTGCTCGCGGGCCGCGGCCTCGTGTGCGCGAACGGCGAGGTGCGCGTGATCCGCGCGGGTGACACCGTGTGGTGCCCGCCTGGCGAACGGCACTGGCACGGGGCCGCCCCCGACTCGTTCATGGTGCACACCGCGATCTCACTCGGCACCACCGTGTGGGACTCGGCCGTGAGCGACGACGACTACGCGCAGACGCCCGCTGAGGAGGCATAGCCATGTTCACCCCTGGAACCCACGCCGAGACGTTCGACGAAGGCCTCTCGATCCGCAAGGAGGTGCTCGGCGCCGCCCATGTGGAGCGGTCGATGGCGAACGTCAGCGCCTTCTCGAAACCGGTGCAGGACTACGTCACCGAGTTCTGCTGGGGCGGCATCTGGAGCCGTCCAGGTCTCGAACGCGCCGAGCGCAGCCTCGTGAACCTCGGCGTGCTCACGGCCCTCGGCCGCTCGCACGAGCTGAGCGTGCACGTGCGCGGCGCGCTGCGCAACGGTGTCACGGTCGAGCAGATCCAGGAAGTGCTGCTGCAGTGCGCCATGTACGTCGGCGCACCTGCGGCGCTCGAGTCGTTCCGCATCGCCGAACAGGTCATCCGCCAGGAGCTCGGCGACGCCGCCGTCGACGACGCACCGCCTGCCGATGCGGCCGAGGATGCCGTTGGGAGCGACGATGCCGCTGCCGCCGCCGGCGGCGCCTCGACCGGGGCACCGGCCTCGTGAGCCGGGTCGCGTTCATCGGCCTCGGCAACATGGGGTCGCCCATGTCACAGCGGCTCATCGACGCGGGGCACGACGTCATCGGCTCGGACCCCGCCGCCCCCGCCCGCGAGCGCCTCGCCGCCGCCGGCGGCACACCGGTCGGCAGCGCCCCGGAGGCGGCGGCGGCGGCCGATGCCGTCATCCTCATGCTGCCGAACAGCGACGTAGTGGAGGCCGTCGCCGGCGAGCTGTTGGCGTCGGGCGCGCTGCGCGATGGCGCGCTCGTCATCGACATGTCGTCGTCAGAGCCGCTGCGCACGCGGGCGCTGCACGCGTCACTCGCAGAGGCCGGCGTGCGCTTCGCCGATGCGCCCGTCTCGGGCGGGGTCGGCGGTGCCGAACGCGGCGCGCTCACGATCATGCTCGGCGCCGATGACGGCGACCGAGCCGAGGCTCACGAGCTGCTCGCGCCGCTCGGCACCGTGCGCGACTGCGGGCAGGTCGGGTCGGGGCATGCGGTCAAGGCGCTCAACAACTTCATGTCGGCGACCCACCTCTGGGCCACGAGCGAGGCAATGGTCGTCGGCGAGCGCTTCGGCCTTGACCCCGAGGTGATGCTCGAGGTCATCAACGGCTCGAGCGGCCGCAGCGGCTCGACGCAGAACAAGTGGCCGAACTTCATTCTCCCCGGCACGTACGACTCGGGCTTCGGCCTGCGCCTGATGCTGAAGGACATGCGCATCGCGGCCGCCCTCGCTGGCGAGCTCGGGCGCGCCCTCCCCCTGGGCGACCGGGCCATCGCACTGTGGACCGAGGCTGCCGGCGACCTGCCGGCCGATGCCGATCACACCCGCGTAGCCGAATGGATCCTGGAACACGCACACGCACACGCACACGCACCGGCACCAGAGCATCCGACCACCAACGCGACCGAAGGAACGACACCGTGACGCTCACGCCCCGTCAGCAGCAGGCCAAGGACGACTTCATCGAACATCGCGGCACCTGGGGGCCGATGTGGGAGAGCATCGCGAGGCTCGACCCCGAGTTCCTCGACGCCTACCGGGAACTGTCGATGGTGCCGTGGCGCACGAAGCACCTCGACGCGAAGACGAAAGAGCTCATCTACATCGCCGTCGACGCGAACGCGACGCACATGTACCTGCCAGGCGTCCGCCAGCACGTGAAGGCGGCGCTCGCCGCGGGCGCGACGCCGCAGGAGATCATGGAGGTGCTCGAGCTGTCGTCGACCCTCGGCATCCACGCCATGAACATCGGCGTGCCGCTGCTTGTCGAGGTGCTCGAGGAGAAGGGGCTCCGCGACGGGCCCGCGCCGCTCGACGAGCGGCAGGAGCGGTTGAAGGCCGAGTTCACGGCGAACCGCGGCTACTGGCATGCGTTCTGGGACGAGATCCTCGAGCTCGACCCCGACATGTTTGAGGCGTACACGAACTTCTCGAGCGTGCCGTGGAAGACGGGCACGCTCGAGCCAAAGATTCGCGAGCTCGTCTACTGCGCCTTCGACGCGTCGGCGACGCACCTGTACGTGAAGGGGCTCAAGCTGCACTACGAGAATGCGCTCGAGTTGGGCGCGACGGTCGGCGAGATCCTCGAGGTGCTCGAGATCGCGAGCGTCATCGGCGTGCACGCGGCGACGAGCTCCGTGCCGATCCTCGTCGAGGAGGCGGAGGCGGCCGGCATCCCCCTCGCGCGAGAGGACTGACGCGCCGCCCCAGCACCGCGGGTGCCTGATCGTTGCTGGGGCCGGTGCCTGGTCTGCCCACGCACGTTCGGAACCGATCGGGTGAAGTCGTGTGATCAGTCTCGCCAGTCAATTGAGAGCGTTTGCCCGATCAACTCTCCTGTTGCGTCCGGCCCCCTGTCGATCTCAGAGCGAGCATCATCTCCCTCAGTGCTCCGGCGCCAACAGGTGGTCGGTCGAGGCCGAGGCTGGCGCGCAGAACAGCTAGTTCACGAATCCGCTGCTGCTGAGCGCCATCCCGACCATCGGCACGGCGCTCAGCAGCGCCGTGCCGGCCGACTCGACGTCGAACGTGTTGAGGGACAGCAGCGTGAGCACGAGCGCCGAATCGGCCTTCTCGGTGCCGGGCACGACGGCGGAGACGGCATAGCGCACCGACGAGGGATTCGTGGCGACCGCGTACCCGCGCCGCCGAGCCTCCGCCACCTCCGGCCACTCGTCGTCGCTCGGTGGGCGCGAGGCATACAGCGCGACCCGCGATGCGAGGCGGCCGTCCGGGTGCCGGTAGCCGGGCGGCGTGAACACGTGCTCCGCAACCGTGCTCGGAGTGATCGACATCACGGTCGTCAACGTGTCGGTGCGGTCGGCCGAGACGAGCGACGCCGTGAGCCCGGTATCGTCCGCGAGCTGATGCAGCAGGGTCTCGACGCCCCGCCCGAACTGCGCCGAGAACGCATGCGAGAGCTCGAGCGTGCCGACGCCCAACAGGTAACGCTTGCGATCGTCGCGGCGCACGAGCTGATATCGCTGCAGGGCCTCGAGGATGCGGTAGAGCGGAGCGCGCTGTGTTCCGAGCTCGCGCGTGAGGGCGGCAACCCCAAGACCGTCGGGATGCTGCGCAAGCAACTTCAGCAGAGCACCTGCGCGGTCAACCGTCGTCGACACCGCCTTCGGTTTCGGTTCCGTCACGCCTGTGTTCCCTCCACGTACTGACAATAGACGGGCGACGCCCTGTGGCCCGTCACGAATCGCGACGGGCCACAGGGCCGCACCATCACCCGCCGTAGAGGGCCTGGATCTGCTGGACGTAGTCCGCGTAGCCCGTGATCGCCTCCTCGTCGTCGAGCTGCAGCAACAGGTTCGCCTCGTCGGTGCCGGGAAGCCCCTCTGGGCCGGGCATGCCGGGCATCGCCGGGTAGGCACCGCTCGCCGCGAACGCGGTCTGCCCCTCCTCGCTCATGACCCAGTTGATCCACAGCTGCGCCGCGTTGGGGTTCGGGGCGTCGGCGATGACGCACTGCTTGCCGACGGAGTACGGCGTTCCGTCGTCGATCAGCAGGAACTCAACGGGAGCATCCGGCGTCGACTGCAGGGTTTCGAAGTAGTACGGGTAGTACGCGAGCACGCCGATCGGATACGTGCCATCCACGACCGATGAGATGGTCTGCGCGTCTTTCGCCACGACCGCCACGTTGTCCTTCAGGCCCTGGACGATGTCCATGCCCCACGTCTCGGCATTCTCCTCGGGAGTCAGCAGCATGGCGTTGACGAATGCCCCGGCACCACCCGCGGCAGGGCTCACCATGACCTGCTGGCCCTTCCACTTGGGATCGACGAGGTCATCCCACGTTCGCGGCGCCTCTTCCGGGTCGATCAGGTCGGTGTTGACGAGAATGCCGAAGACCGTGTTGAAGGTCGTCACCGTCTGTCCGTCGACCGCGATGAGGTCTTCAGGCACGTCGACAATCGGCTCGAACGGCTGGCACCAGTCGTCGAGGGCCATGCTCGTGATCGGGGTGCGGCCATCGGAGGCGACGTCGCCGACCCGGTTTCCGCTCGCGGCCTCGGCCTGCAGGCGCGTCACCCGGTCTTGGCTCTGCAGCTGCTCGTAGACGACCTCTATGTCGCCGAAGCGTGCGTGGAACGCGTCGAGCACCGACTGCGCCGGCGGCGGTCCGTAGACGGTCACCTGGAACTCACCGTTGTCGATGGCCTCGTTGTAGAGCTCTTCGAATGCCGCCTCTTGCTCGGGGCTGCCGAGCGAGCCGGCCTCCGGGCCGTCCTCGGCGAGCCCGGCTTCCCCTCCCCCGCCGGCGCAGCCGGTGAGGAGGGCGAGGGGCACTGCGAACGCGAGCGAAACACGCCACCGTTGCCGTGTTTTAGGCATATACAACACTTCCTTCTTCGATCAACGCTCGTTCGATCCGGATTGCGCGGGCCCGCTTGAGCAGACGGACCACACCGGACATGAGCAGCCACGCGAGGGCGCCAACGACGACGATGGCGACCATGAGCACCAGGAAGAGCGCGGCCGCTTCAGCGGTATTTCCCTGGTTGTAGAGGTCGTAGGCGGTCACGGCTGCCGTTCGCATCGAGGGCGACGACAGCAGCACGGGGAGGGCCAGGTTGCCGGCGATGCCGATCGACGCGATGAACCAGCCCGCGAAGAAGCTCGGCATCACGAGTGGAAGCACGACGGTGAGGAACGTCATCGACCTGCTCGCGCCGGCCATGCGTCCCGATTCCTCGAGCTCACCGCTGATCTGCACGACACCGCCCTCGACGGCTCGGGTCGCGATGGGGGTCGCGACCACGATGAACCCGATCACGAGCATGAACGGGGTGCCGATGAGGCGCTGCAGCCCCGGCACCGGCATGTAGGCCGTCAGCAGCGCGAGGCCGACCAGCACGCCCGGGATCGCGATGGGCGCCCAGCTGATCACGACCGCGAGGGCGCGGACGACGCGGCCGCTGCGCTGCGTCGACCAGCTCAGCATCAGGGCGACGCACGCCGCGAGGAATCCCGCGAGCGCCGCGACCCACAGCGAGGTCACGATGACCTGGAATGTCCGGCGGCTCGTGAGCACCGCCTCGAAGTTGGCGGTCGTGAAACCGAGCGAGAACACGCCGGCGACGTTCTGGAAGGCGCTGAAGACCATCTGCAGCACGGGAATGATGCCGGCCAGCAGCACGACCAGGGCGAAGATCGCGAGAAAGACCCACTGGATGCGCCCGTAGCTCCGAGGCTCCGGCCGAAAGCCCTTGCCCGAGATGGTCGAGTAGCGGCGTCCCCGCAGCAGGATCTCCCTGGCGATCACGAGTACTACGACCAGCAGCACCAGGATGAGACCGATCGAACTGGCGCCGGCATAGTTCGCCCACCCCTCAGGTACGACCGTCTCCTGATAGGTGTTGAGCACCTTGGTTGAGAAGACCAGGATGCTGGGCGACGCGGGAACGCCGAACAGCAGCGGCAACTCGAACGCCGTCATGCCGTAGGAGGTCATGAGCGCCATGACGCCGAAGATGGTGGGGCGCAGCAACGGCAGGGTGACGGTGAAGAACGATGAGGTCCGGCCAGCGCCGTTCATCCTCGCCGCGTCGTCGAGCGCGCTGTCCATGCGCGACATGGGTCCGACCATGAAGAGGTAGCCGACGGGCACGACATGGAAGGCGACGACGAAGATCAGCGTCGGCCACCCGGAGCCGAGCGGGGAGCCGGAGAGCCCGAAGACCTCCTGCAGGAACATGTTCACGGGCGCGCCGCTGCCGTTGAGCGTCACGTACCAGCCGAGCCCGTAGAAAAGTGACGGCACGACGAGGATCGCCGCCATGATCGGCGTCATCCAGCGCCGTAGCGGGGTCGTCGTGCGCACGGCGACCCACGCGAAGAAGGTGCCGAACGCGAGCGCGATGACCGCCACCGCGACCGACAGCACGATCGAGTTGAAAGTGACCACCCACGTGGCCGGGTTCGTCATGACCTCGATGAACGGCGCGGCCGTCCACTCGCCCTGGCCAGCGATGGGGCCGCGGCGGAACGCGGCCATGATCATGAGCAGCGGCGGGTAGATGAACAGCAGCACGAGTATCGCCATGGTGAGGGCCATGAGGAGCTTGCCCCCGAGGCGCGAGCCCCGCCAGGCCGCCGAGATCCTGCTCGGCGGCGGCTCGTTCGCGATCGCGCGCGTGGTCGGCCCGGTTGGGCGCGTCGGCGGCGTGATCGTGCCGGTCACGACGGCGTCCCCGCAAGCGCCGGCTCGGGGGTGCTCCGTGCGGACCCCTTCGACCGTGCCGGGATGACCGTCACGAATTCAGCGTCGACGTCGACCCAGGCCGTTGCCCCCTGTTCGCGACGCATCGCCTGCTGCCGGTACTCCCGCTCGGACTCGGCGACGCGGAGGGTCGCCGTGCCGCTCGAAATGCGGTACTCGTTTCTGGAGCCGAGGAAATCGACGCGTTCGATCGTGCCGGGGAAGGTCAGCCGCCCCGTCGATCCGTCGGGCGCCTGGCCGTGCACAAGGGCGTTTGCCGAGCGAAATGCCACGTTCACGTCGTTGCCGACTGCGACCGGACCCGAGGCAGATGTCACCGGAAGCGCCGCACGAGCGCCCGTCGCTGGCAGCTCGAGTTCGATCTCGCCACCGCGAACGGCCGTGACCTTGGCCTCGAGGAGGTTCTCGAACCCCACGAACTTCGCGACGAACTCGTTCGTCGGCTTCGAGAAGATCTCGGCCGGTGTGCCCGTCTGCTCGAGGAGCCCCGCCTGCATCACGATGATGCGGTCCGACAGGTGCATCGCCTCTTCCAGGTCGTGGGTGACGTAGACGGAGGTGGCGCCGTTCATGGTGTGCAGGCGCAGGATCTCATCGCGCACCTGACGGCGCAGCGACGGGTCGAGGTTCGAGAGCGGCTCGTCGTAGAGCATGAGTTGCGGGCGGCTCACGAGGGCGCGGGCAAGTGCGACGCGCTGCTGCTGCCCACCGGAGAGCGAGGTCGCCGGCCGCGTCGCGTACGGTTCGAGACCGACGATCTCGAGCATCTCCCGTGCCCGCCGGATCGCCTCCTTTCCCTTCACCCGTCGCCGTCGCAGCGGGTAGAGCACCGTCTCGATGACCGTCAGGTGCGGCCACAGCGCATAGCTTTGGAAGACCATGCCGGCTTCGCGCTTCTCGGGCTGGATCTCGATGCGCCGATCGTGGTCGAACACGGTTCGATCGCCGATCTGGATCAGCCCCGAAGTCGGGGTCTCCAGACCCGCGATGCACCGCAGGGTCGTCGTCTTGCCGCATCCGCTCTCGCCGAGGAGGGTGACGAATTCACCCTCCGCAACCGAGACGTCGGCGCCTTTGATGGCGTGGAACGCACCGAAGTGCTTGTGCAATGCCTGAACTGTCAGTGAGGACAAGGAAAACTCCATCGTTCGCCTGGCCTGACCACCCGGCAAATAGGTATCACTATCTGACGCGCAGTACAGAATATGTTCGCTTGAGCAACGTAGAGAAGCGGGCTTCTCCCGTCAAGACCCGCTGGCGCGCCGAAGGTTCGCGGCCGCCTCCTCGGGCGTGTGGGTGGATGCCTCGCGCACCCATTCCTGCCACGGGGCGTTGCGATCGTGCTGCGGATGCGGCCCCGGGATGAAGCTGATGCCGCCGATCTCGATCTCCGGCCCACCCGGCAGGTCCTTCGACATGAGGTACTGGCCGATGCGGTCGAACGCGGCCTCCGCCATGAGCGCGTGGTTCGCGGCGGTCAGGAGGTCGCGGTGGATGCGCTCGAGACGGCGCCCGCGGAACACGGCTGGCGCGCCCGCCTGCTGGAACATCATGTCGACGGCCTGGCGCGAGACATGCACCGCGTTCAGGAGGGCGGCCTGCTGCCGCACGCGGATGTCGTAGTCGACCGGCCACTGCTTGACGGCGTCGTCATAGGCCTCTGCGGTGACCTGCCACAGGTACGACCGCGCGGCGCGCACCATCGTGTCGGCCTTCCCCAGCACGAACTGGTGCATGGCGTCCTTGCCGAGGCGCGCCTGTCGGTACGAACCGCGCTTCGCGCCTTGGTGCACGAGCCCGATGAACTCCTCGATCGCCGCCTTCGCTAGGCCCAGGGCGTGCGCGCCGTGCGCCATGACGTTGAACCAGTGCCGGTACAGCGCGCGGTCGTAGGGGCGCTTCCAGATACCCGCCTCGTTCACCATCTCGCGGGGCACGAAGAGATCGTTGATCTCGAAGTCTCCCGAACCCGTGCCGCGGAGACCGTGGCCGTCCCACGTGTCGATGAGCGTGGCATCCTTCGCCGGCCACAGCCCGACGATGAACCAGGGCAGCCCGTCGCGGGGGTTGATGACCGGCTCGTCGTTCTCGTCATAGAGCACGGAGCGGCCCGACAGCCAGTTGGCCTCCGGCGACCCGCTCGTGAACGACCATCGCCCACTGATGCGATATCCGCCAGGCACGCGGACGGCCTTGCCGGCGGCGCGACCCACGTTCGAGGCCATGATCCACCGGTCCTGTTCGAGCAGCCGCTCCATGACCTCCTTGCGGAGGAAGGTCTGCCCCGAGTGCAGCATGCACAGCCAGCCCACCGAGCCGTTGACGCGCGAGATCTCCTCGACGGCGTCGAGCCATTCGAGTGGATGCACCTCCAGGCCCCCGAGTTCCCGCGGGAGGAACGCACGGTAGATGCCGTTGGCGTAGAGACGGTCGGTGATCTCGTCGGGAATCGTTCGCTCGTTCTCGATGACGTCCTCGGCGTCGAGCAGTTGCTGCTCCATGGCCTTGGCCTCCTCGAGCAGGGTGGCGCGCCCCTGGACATCGGGGTAGGTGGCCGGATACGGCGCCATCGGCGCCTGCCGAGTCGACGTTTCGGCGGTGATGCTCATCTGATTCGAATCCTCTCTGACTCAATCAGGCGTACTCTATTGGTACCCCTAGCACTCTTTCTATACATATAGTGCTGCCCGGACAGGGGGCTGTCAAGAACTCGCGGGCAGCACGACGCATCCCCGCTCGAGCGCGGCACGGACGCCCGCCCGCTTCGCTGCGCCTCAAAGCGCGCCGAAGGAGCGGGCGGCGGACCCGTAGGCGCAGTCCGGTGAGGCGCTCGTCGGCGAACCGTCGGCGGGGCGCGCCTCCTCACGGGGTGCAGCTACGCCTCGACGCCCTCCAGGGGAACGCGAGCGCGGAGGGCGTGGTCGGCACTGAGGTCTGCGGCAGTGCCCAACAGGTGGGGCAGGTAGACGTCGGTGAGCCGCTCGAGCGATGTCTCGGCCGCGTGCGCGTTGACGTTGACGGCGGCGAGCACACGCCCATCGGCGCTACGCACGGGGGCGGCGATCGACCGGATCGCCGGCGCGAGCTGTTGGTCCGAGATCGCCCATCCCTGCTCACGCACCTCGGTGAGCACGGCGTCGAGCTCGGCGCGGCCGGGCTGCCAGGGCGGCGTCACGCCCGAACGGGACGGCTGCGACAGCACCGCATCGAGCTCGTCGCGTGAGAGCCCCGCGAGCAGCACTTTGCCGAGTGACGTCTGGGCGGCAGGGAACCGTGTGCCGACACTCACGGCCAACGTCACGAGCTTCGGTACGGCCACCCTGGCGACATAGACGACGTCGGATCCGTCGAGCTGCGCGATCGACGACGATTCGTGCGTGTGTCCGACGAGCTCGCGGAGCCGCGGCATGGCGAGCGCCCAGAAGTCGCTGCCCGAGAAGTAGGCGACCCCGAGCTCGAGCACGCGCGGCGTGAGCTCGAACCGGCCGCCCTCAGCGTGCACGTAGCCGAGCTCCTGCAGGGTGATGAGGATGCGGCGCACCGTCGGGCGCGCCAGACCCGTGCGCTGGGCGGCCTCGCTCAGGCTCAGGGACGGCGAGTCCGTGAAGGCCCTGATCACGTCGAGCCCGCGTGCGATCGCCTCGACGAAATCGGGGTTCGAGGATGCTCGCATGGGGCTCCGGTCGATTGGCGCGGCGGACAGCTGCGGACAGCTGCGGACGAGTGTCCGCTCTGCGGTCATCTTATGCCGGGCCGTGCAACAATGTCGACGCCCCTGCCGGTCAGCCCCCGCGAGAGCTCCCCGTGAACAGGCACGGAGACGACGAGGGCCCGGGATCCCCGGGCCCTGACGAGTCGTACGCCCCCTCGGACTTGAACCGAGAACCCGCTGATTAAGAGTCAGCTGCTCTGCCAATTGAGCTAGAGGCGCATATTGCCGCGCGCATGCGACCGAACAACCCTAGCAGCCGCCTCGTGGCTTCGCCAATCCCAGGTCATGCACGACGATGGTGGCATGACCGCGTCACCCACGAACTCCGCCGCGCCCGCATCCGACGCCACCGCCACGGCACCCGACGGCACGCCTCTGCCCCGCACGATGCAGCCCGGCGAACGGGCACCCGACTTCGAGCTCCCCACGAGCGACGGTCAGAAGATCGGCCTGGCCGGCCTGCGTGGCAGGCGCGTGATTCTCTTCACCTACCCGGAGGCGTTCACGCCCGGATGCACGGGCGAGGCGTGCGACTTCCGCGACGCGTACGCCGACCTGCGCGACGCCGGCTACACGCTGCTCGGCATTTCGAGCGACTCCCCCGAGCGCAACGCCGCTTTCGCGGCGGAGCACGGCCTCACGTTCCCCATCCTGAGCGACGTCGACCATGCCGTGCAGTCCACGTACGGCGCCTACGGCATGCGCAACAAGTACGGCAACTGGAAAGTCGGGCCGATTCGCTCGACCTTCGTCATCGATGCGCAGGGCACGCTCGAGCACGTGTTCCCGAACGTCGTCGCCAAGGGCCACGTGGGCCGCGTGCGGAAGGCGCTCGGCCTGGCGTAGCGGCCAGCGGCGGAGCAGCTCATCGCCGCACCCGCCAGCGTGGCCTTCGCTACCCGGCCGGACAACGGCTTCCGAATATCCAGAAGCAGGTGACCGAGTCGGTAGCCCGGCGGGTCAGCGAGGACGCAGCGCCGAGCGGGTCGCGGGGTGGATCGCCGAGACGAAGCCAACGAGCGACAGCGCCGAGAGCACCCAGCCCACGACGGGCGCGAGATCGCCCTGCACGATCGTCCACGCGGCGGCGAACTGCAGTACCTGCCACGTGATGGCGGCGCCCCTCACCCACTGCGCGCGACGCACGGCGCCCACGCCGATGGCCACGATGAGCGCGAGCGCGATGACCGCCATCACCAGCAGCGCGAGCGAGCTGGTCCGCGACGCCGGGGTCTCGGTGAACTGCTCGAACACCAGCAGCGCGACCGTGCCCGCCGCGACGAGCACCTCGATACCGAGCACGATGGTCAGCGTCGACAGCATCCGCGCCCCGAGACGACTCGGCGTGTTCGCGGTGTGAGAATCCTGAGAGGGCATGCGCAAAAATCTCTTGTCTAACTGGCGGCCCTGTGGCAAAGTTTTACTTCAGGTAGAGAGAACTGCCGGCGTGCGCCGCGACGCGAGTGTCTTGTCACTATAGCGCGCATCCACCGCCGAGTTGTTCAACGCGATGCTCCCACCCTTGGGGGCTTTTTCTATGACTGCTGTCGATGACCGCACGTCGCCGCGCCTGCCGAAAGACCTTGTGACCGCAACCCGAAGGAGTTCCGATGGACTGGCGAGACAGTGCCGCCTGCCTGAATGCCGACCCCGAGCTGTTCTTCCCCGTGGGGAACACGGGGCCGGCGATCGAGCAGATCGAGGCCGCGAAGGCCGTGTGCGCCACGTGCCGCGTCACCGAGACGTGCCTGCAGTACGCGCTCGACACCGGGCAAGACTCTGGCGTCTGGGGCGGGCTCAGCGAAGACGAGCGCCGCGCGCTGCGCCGCCGCGCGGCTCGCGCGCGTCGCGCTTCCTGACCGACGCGCACATCCGGCATAGCCCCTCGGCCCGCACCTCAGGTGTGACGGCCGAGGGGCGCCGACGTTTCTGGGCATGCTAGCCGGCCGACGTGCCGACCCGCCGGCTCACTCCGGGGCTCGCCGCGGCCGCGGACGCCGGCAGAGTCCACCGGCCCGGGATGTGCACGCGCACGAGCGTGCCGCCCTCGGCCCCGACGCCCCACGAGATCGACCCGCCGAGCTCGCCCTCGACGAGGGTGCGCACGATCTGCGTGCCGAGCCCCGAGCCGATGCGCTCGGGCTTGACCCCTTCGCCCGTGTCGCTGACGGTCACGAGCAGCCCCGTGCTGTCGCGGCTCGCGGTGACGACCACCTCGCCCTCGCGATTGGCGAGGCCGTGTTCGACCGCGTTCGTCACGAGTTCCGTCAGCGCCAGCGCGAGCGGCGTCGCGTACTCGCTCGGCAGCGAGCCGAAGCTGCCCTCGAGCCGCGGCCACACCGGGTTCTCCTGCGATGACACCTCGGTGATGAGCTTCATGACGCGGGTGAACACCTGGTCGAAGTCGACCTCCTCGCTGAAGCCGCCCGCGAGGGTGTCGTGCACGACGGCGATCGACGAGACCCGGCGCATCGCCTGCGTCAGCGAATCGCGGGCCTCTTCAGTACGGGAGCGGCGTGCCTGAATACGCAGCAGCGCGGCCACGGTCTGCAGGTTGTTCTTGACGCGGTGGTGGATCTCGCGGATCGTCGCATCCTTCGTGATGAGCTCCTGCTGCTGATGCCGCAGTTCGGTCGTGTCGCGCAGGATGATGATCGCGCCGATCCGCTCGCCATCGCGCTTGACGGGAATCGATCGCATCGTCACGTTGACGTCGCGCGCTTCGACGTCGGTCATCCATGGCGCCCGCCCCGTCACGACGAGCGGCAGTGCCTCGTCGACCGTCACGCGGCCGCGCGACTCCACGAGCTCGCTCGTGACTTCCGCGAGCTCCTCCCCCTCGAGCTCGCCGCCGAACCCGAGCTTGTTCATGGCGCTCAGCGCGTTGGCGCTCGCGAACGTCACGATGCCGTCCGTGTTGATCTTGATGAGTCCGTCCGATGCCCGGGGCGCCCCCCTGCGCGGGAAGGCTGGCGCGTGCGGATCCGGGAAGTCGCCGCGCTCGATCATCGCGAAGAGGTCTTGGCCGCATTCGCGGAACGTGCGCTCCTGTCGCGAAACGGCCCGCATGTCGCTGAGGTTCGTGTGCGACGTGATGACGGCGATGGGCTTCGCGCCCTCGTGGCGGCCCGACCGGAACGCGGGCGTGGCGGTGAGCTGCGTCGGAATCTCGTCGAACCAGTCGGGCTCGGTCGATCGCACGGTGATGCCCTCATCGAACGCCCGGTGCACGTACGGCGCCCACTGATCGCGCACGCGCTGCCCAATGAGGTCGCGGTAGAACAGGGTGACGGCCGAGCTCGGCCGGGTCTGGGCGATCGCGACGAAGCCGTCGTCGGTCGTGCGCACCCACATGACGACGTCGGCCTGGACGAGGTCGGCGAGCAGCGAGAACTCTCGCCCGAGTTCGACGATGGTCGCGCGATCTTCCGCGGGCAGATTCGCGAAACGCTGGAGCAGCTTCGTGAGGCTCGACATTCGAACAGCCTACGGCTAACGCGCCGCACGATCACACGCACCGTCACCGAGCCGCCCGGGCTGTGGGATGGAGGACGAGGCGGTCAGGCAGGTTCTTGAAAGGAGTGGCCGGTCGCCTCCTCCCTCCGCTGCGCCGGGTTCCGTGCACAGGGTCGGCGCCGCGACGCTCGGCGATTCGGCGACGCCTGCGACAATCGGGCCGTGACTGACGAGCGAGACGTGCCGCGCGGCGACAGCGACGCCGACGAGAGGGACCCCGACGGGATGCCGGACCGGCCACCCGGGCCGGGCGAAGGCCCCCGGTTCATGACCATCGAGGAGGTCGCCGAGGTGCTGCGCGTGGATGGCGCAGCCGTGCTGCGCCTCGTCGCGTCGACCGAGCTGCTTGCGATCCGTGTGGGCGATGGGGGGCCGTGGCGCGTCGAGCGCGAGCAGGTCGAACAGTTCATCGACGACCGGTACGACGCGCAGCAGCGGCTCGCACGCTTCCGCGAGGCCGCGAGCGTCGACCTGCCCGAGCTCTTCGGCCCCGCGATCCCCGAGGACTCCTGAGCGATGCCGCCGGCGCGTGGGCCGTCGCATCGGCCGCCCCATCGCCGCGTTACCAGCTCGCCGCCTCGCCCTCCGTGACGCGGATCACGTCGACGCCCACGTTGAGGCTCGACGACGTCGCCTCGCCGTAGACGATGCCCCGTAGCGGTGAAACGTCGGTGAAGTCCCGCCCCCACGCCGACACGATGTAGCGGCTGTCGGCGAACTGATTGTTGGTCGGGTCGATGTCGACCCAGTTGCCGTCCGGCGCGAGCACGCTCGTCCACGCGTGCGACGCATCCGACCCCTCGAGCTTCTCCTGGCCGGGCGGCGACTGGGTCTCGATGTACCCCGACACGTACCGGGCGGGCAGGCCGACGTGACGAAGGCAGCCGATCGCCAGCTGCGCGAAGTCCTGGCACACCCCCGCGCCGAGCTCCAGCAGCTCGGTGAGCGTCGTACGCACGTTGGTCACGCCGTTCTTGTACGTGAAATCGGCGAAGATGCCTTGCGTGAGCGCGAAGATCGCGTCACCGAACGGCGTTTCCGGCCGCAGGTACGTGGCCGCATAGGCCCGGACGGGGTCGGTGATCTCGACGAGCGGCGAGGGCAGTGCGAACTCGACGGCCTCGACGGCGTCGACGGGCGGACACGCCTCGCGGAGCATCCGGGCAGCTTCCGCGACGGTCCACTGATTCAGGCGGTCGAGGTCCGGCTTCGGCCACGCGACGTCGACCACCGAACGTTTGGTGATGCGCAGCACCGTGTGGGGCGAGCGCACCTCGATGTAGTAGGACGGGTTGCCATAGACATCGCGGGTCTCCGAGATGACGTCGGGTTCCGGCTCGACGATGGTCTCGGTCGTGCGCACCTCCTGCGACGGGCTGTCGCGCGGCGTCATGCGCCCGCGCTCGTAGGCCGAGTCGCGCGCCAGGTCGTACTCGTAGGTGGTCACGTGCCGCACCTTGTACGTGCGCGGCGTGAAGTTGTCGCTCACCGGGCCAACCACCTCTCTGACATCGACCATCGCTGCGGCTGCACGGCGTGAAGCGGCAGTTGTCGACGGAAGTGCCGCTGCGTGAGCCGGTCGTTGAGCTCGCGCAACTCGGCGAGTACGGCGCCGAACTCGTCGAAGAGCGCGTCGCGATCGTCGGCGAGGCGCGACAGATCGAGCCACGAGACGCGCGCGGCGAGCTGCTGAGCGGCCTCGGAGAGCTCGACGTCGCCGACGGTTTCGAGGTCGGTGGCCAGGTGCTCGAGCTGGAACTCGACCGATCGCGGGTTGCCCCGGTCGGTTACGAGCAGGTCGAGCGTCGACTCGAGGTGGGTCGAGGGACCGATCGCCGATGCGACCCGGCGGCGGTGCGAGATCGTCGAGTCGCCGACCGCGAGCACGGCCTCGGAGATGTGGAACTCGGTGATGGGCGAGCCGCCAGGCACGAACACGTTCCGCAGCACCGTGAGCACGAACTGCGCGCGCTCCATGCGCGTGCCCGCGTCGATGAATGCCCAGGTCGTGTCGCGGTACATGCTGTTGTCGGTGATGCCCTGCAGCGCGAGGATCGGGCCGAGCAGCGCGTCGAAGTGCGGCTGCAGCTCATCTGCGTCGTCGGGGATCTCGGCGACCGCGCGCTCGAGCGAAGCCAGCACCGCCCACGTGTCGCCCGACACGAGGTCGCGCACACCCTGCGCCGCACGCACCACGCGGTCGACCGACGCGGCGACGGTGCCGTGGGGCGCCGGCCCCGCCACGAGATGGCGCAGGAAGTCGGCGACCGATTCGCCCTCGGCCATCGGCCGCGTGCGGTACAGCTGCGGGATGGCGGACAGCACGGCTTCGAGCGCCGCGGCCCCCGGCGTTCCCGGGTGCATCGAGTGGTCGCCGGCGAGGTCGTTCGTGACGGCCAGCAGACGGGTCGTGCCATCGGTGCGCTCGGTGTAGCGCCCCAACCAGTACAGGTTGTCGGCGCCGCGCGGCGTGGTCTCGAACAGGTTGGCCCGCCGCTGCGGTCCCGCCCGTTCGCCCCGCGCGGACGGCAGCGGGTAGCCGGCGCCCGGTTCGTTGCCGAGCACCCACACGTCCTTCGCGAGCGCGCCGCGCTCGCTCGACACCGTCGAGGCACCCGCCGTCGCGCTCACGCGTCCGAGGCCGCCGCGCATGACCACGTGGTCGTCGCCGAGGCGCACGCCGAAGGTGCGCAGCACGAAGTTGCGCTGCTCGAGCCCCTGCTCCGTCACGATCGAGGTCGTGCTCAGGGGCAGCGGCTCCTGACCGATCCACGCCCACGGCTCTGCCTGCACACGCGACCGAAGCGCATCGCGCTCCGAGTTGGTGAGCATCCACCCCTCGATGAGGCGCGAGCCCTCTGCTCGCGCGGCCGGCTTGATCACGAGGCGCTCGAGGTTCGCGAGCACGTGCTGCAGGCCTTTCGCGTCGCCGCACCACCAGGTCGGCGGCGAGGGCAGGATCGGATCCTCGCCGAGCAGCTCGCGCGTGATGCGGTCGAACGACGCGATGATCACCCCGTTCTCGAGCACGCCCGAGCCGATGGGGTTGAGCACGGTCGTGTTTCCGAGGCGAGTCGACTCGACGAGGCCGGGCACGCCGAGCTTGGAGTCGCCGCGGAGGTCGAGTGGGTCACTGTACGTCTCATCGACGCGCCGCACGACCACGTCGACGGGCACCAGCCCGTGACTGCCGCGAAGCCACACCTTCGCGTCGCGCACGACCAGGTCGTCGGCCTCAACGAGCGGCACGCCGAGCAGGGATGCCGTGAACGCCTGATCGAACGCGGTCTCGCTGAGCGGCCCCGGCGAAAGCAACACGACCCGGGGTGGCGCGTCGCTCGTCGGCGCCGTGTCGCGAATCGCGGCGGCCATCGTGTGGAAGTAGCCGAGCAGGGTCGACATCTCGGTCGACCGATGCAGTCGCGGAAGGATGCGCGAAACGATGCGGCGCGTCGCCATGGCGTAGCCGGCGCCCGACGGCGCCTGCGTGCGGTCGTAGAGCACGTTCCAGTTGCCGTCGGCGTCACGCCCGAGGTCGGTCGCCCCCATCGCGAGGGGCCGCCGTTCCGGTGAAATGCCGAAGGCGGGGCGCACGTAGCCGGGATGCCCGAGTACCGAGGCGGCGGGCAGGATACCGTCGTGCAACAGTCGCTGCCGCGATGAGAGGTCGTCGAAGACAAGCCCGAGGACGTGCGCGCGCTGGTGGAGGCCGCGTTCGAGGCGCTGCCATTCCTGCGCGTCGAGGACGACGGGCAACGGGTCGATGCGCCAGGCCCTGCCGCCCTCGCCCTCGGCGTGCGCGCCGTAGGTGATGCCGTCATCCTGCACGAACCGGCGCACGTCGGCGAGCGCGCTGCGGAAGGTGCGGCGGTCGAGTCGCAGTAGCTCGTTCACGAGGCGCTCGTCGTCGACCTTCGCGCCGGTGAGCCGACCGTGCGCGACCTCGGCTCCGAGCGCATCGTCGATGCCGTCGCGTCCCGCGACGCGCTCCTGGAACGGCGCGGTCGCCTCGTCAGCCCCGGTTGCCGGCTCGCCGATCGACGTCACTCCAGCACCGTACAGGTTCACGGCGCCGGGTGCGGACGCCGTTCGCGCTCAGCCGAGGCGCAGCTCCTGCCGATCGCTGGTCTCGCCGGCCTGATCTGTCGCCGAACCAAAGACGCCGCCCGCCTCGTCGCTCGGTCCGGCATCCGAGCCGGCGGGCGGATTGCCCGGCAGGTGCTTACGCAGATCGAGCGTGAGGGGGAACTCATCGTCGTGGGCGAGCATGCCTGTGCCCTCCGGCACGGCGCCCTCGAGCCGCCCGCCGGTCATGCCGGTGCGAGTGAAGCGGTTCGAGCGCCGCGCCTCGGCCTCGGCCGCGTTGACGGGCGGCCGCTCGTAGCTGCGCCCTCCCGGGTGCACCACGTGGTAGGTGAACCCACCGAGCGAGCGACCGTTCCACGTGTCCACGAGGTCGAACACGAGGGGCGAGTGGACGCCCATCGTCGGGTGCAGCGACGACGGCGGCGCCCACGCGCGGTAGCGCACGCCGCCGATCGCGGTGCCCGGGCCCAGCTCCCGCATCGGCACGGGAACGCCGTTGCACAGGATGCGGTGGCGGCCGTCGACGAGGCCGGTCGCCTTCACCTGCACGCGCTCGACCGAGCTGTCGACGTAGCGCGACGTGCCGGAGCGCGTCGCTTCCTCACCGAGCACGTGCCACGGTTCGACGCCGGAACGGAGCTCCAGCGCGACCCCCGCGATCGTGGCCTCGCCGAGGCGCGGGAAGCGGAACTCGAGGAACGCGTCGAACCAGGCGGGCTCGAACCGCAGCTCGGTGGCGGTTGTCGCGAGGTAGTCGTTCACGTGGTCGAGCACGTCCCGAAGGTCGTCCGCGACCGCGTCCGGCAGCAGGAAGCGGTCGTGCAGGCCCGTGCGCCAGCGCACGAGGTCGTGGCGATAGGGCTTCGCCCAGAACATCGCGACGAGCGCCCGGATGAGCAGGGCCTGCACGAGCGCCATCCGGGCATGCGGCGGCATTTCGAAGGCGCGCAGCTCGAGCAAGCCGAGGCGGCCCCGCGCCGGTCCGGGGGCATAGAGCTTGTCGATGCAGAACTCGGCCCGGTGCGTATTGCCCGTCACGTCGGTGAGCAGGTTGCGCAGCAGTCGGTCGACCTGCGTGAAGCTGGCGGGCTCGACGCGATCGAGCTCGGCGAACGCGATCTCGAGTTCGTACAGGGTCTCCGGGCGGCCTTCATCGACGCGCGGCGCCTGCGAGGTCGGGCCGATGAAGCGGCCGGAGAAGAGATAGGAGAGCGCCGGGTGGTGCTGCCAGTAGGTGATGAGCGAGCGCAACAGGTCGGGGCGGCGAAGCAGGGGCGAGTCTGCCGGCTTCCACGATCCCAGCGTGAAGTGATTTCCGCCGCCCGTGCCCGTGTGCGTGCCGTCGAGGTCGAACTTCTCCGTCACGAGCCGCGACCGCCGAGCGTCGTCGTACAGGCCGAAGGTCACGTCGCACAGCTCGGGCCAGCTGCCGGTGGGCGGGGTGTTGACTTCGATCACGCCGGGGTCGGGCGTCACCGACATCGTGGTCACGCGGTCGTCACCTGGCAGGCGATACCCCTCGATCACGACAGCGCGGCCGATCGCGGCGGCCGCGAGTTCGACGGCGTGCACGAGCTGCAAGCCGTGCTCGAGCTCACCGATCGGCGGGAGGAACACAAAGAGGTGGCCGTCGCGCTCCTCGGCCACGAGGGCGTGGCGGGGCGCGTCCTCGATCTCGAGTTCGGCCGCGGGCGGCAGCGCATCGGCGATCAGGGGGATGCTCCCCATCCCGTCCGTGATCTCGCGCTCGCCGACTTCGGGCCCCTCGGTCCAGGCGATGCTCGTGAGCGGCAGGCGGTAGCCGGCCGGCGACTCGCCCGGTGTGAGGAAGAGCGCGCGCCTGCGCGGACGCCAGCGCGCCGTCCCCCAGCCGGTGCCGGCCGGCTCATCGCGTTCCTCGTCGTCCGGCATTCGGAAGATCGGCAGCACCCAAGCGGCGGGCATGCCTCGATCGCGCCGGTCGATCTCGGTGACGACCGCGGCGCGCCGTTCTGGGAAGTTGTCCTCGGGGCCGAGGTCGTCGCGGGGCCGCTCGCCCCTCGGCAGCATGGCCTCGGCGCGCGCGTCGTAGAGGGCGTCCTCGTACGCGGGATGCACGAAGCTCGAGTCGATCCCCATGGCACGCCCGATCGCGATGGCGAGCTGCTTGACCGCGCGATGCGCGTCGTCCGAATCGGGCTCAACAGCCGGATCGCTCCAGGGCGATGCGAGCAGCGACGGGTCCTGCCAGATCGGCTCGCCGTCGCGGCGCCACATGAGCTCGATCTGCCACCGCGGCAGCGGCTCGCCCGGATACCACTTGCCCTGACCGTGATGAACGAGCCCGCCATCGGCGAAGCGGCGGCGAAGGCGGTCGGCGAGGTCGCGCGCGAGTGTCCGTTTCTCCGGCCCGTCCGCAGCACTGTTCCACTGCGGCGTCGTCGCGTCGTCGAGCGACACGAACGTGGGCTCGCCGCCCATCGTGAGGCGCACGTCACCCGCCTCGAGCAGGCCGTCGATGTGACGCCCGAGGGCGTCGACGCGCCGCCACGCCTCATCCGAGTATGGCTTGGTGACGCGCGGGTCTTCATGGATGCGCACGACGTCGTTGCTGAAGTCGAACTCGACCGAGACGGGCGCGGTCGCGCCCGAGATGGGCGCGGCGGCCGACGGCCGCGGCGTGCAGCTCAGGGGGATGTGCCCTTCGCCGGCGAAGAGGCCGCTCGTGGCGTCGAGGCCGACCCATCCGGCACCGGGCAGGAACACCTCGGCCCACGCGTGCAGGTCGGTGAAGTCGCCCGCCGGCCCGGACGGGCCGTCGAGCGACTCGACATCGCTCGCGAGCTGCACGAGGTAGCCCGAGACGAAGCGCGCCGCGAGCCCGAGCCGCCGCAGCACGGCGACGAGCAGCCACGCCGAGTCACGGCACGAGCCGATGGCGCGCGAGATCGTCTCGTCGGGCGACTGCACGCCCGGCTCCATGCGCACGGTGTACTCGACGTCGGCTCGAACGCTGCGGTTGAGCGAGACGAGGAAGTCGATGATGCCGACTCCCTCGGCCGGAACGGGGACGTTCTTGCCGATCCACTCGTCAACCAGCTCCGATTCGACCCCGGCGAAGTACGGAGCGAGGCTTTCGCGCAGGTCGTCGGCATAGGCGAACGGGTACCGCTCCGCGTCGTCCTCGACGAAGAAGTCGAAGGGATTGATGACGGTCATGTCGGCGACGAGGTCGACAGTGATCTCGAGCTCCTTCACCGGACCCGGGAAGACAAGCCTCGCCATCCAGTTCCCGAACGGGTCTTGTTGCCAGTTCACGAAATGGTCGTGGGGCGAGACCGTCAGCGAATAGGACTCGACCGGGGTGCGCGAGTGGGCCGCTGGGCGCAGGCGGACCGTGTGCGGAAAGACCTTGACCGGTTCGGCGAAGGTGTAGGTGGTTCGATGCTGCAGCGCTACCCGAATGGTCACGCGCGTCAGTCTAGGAGGACGGCGTGTCGGCGAGATGCACGCGGGGTCGCGGCTGGCAACGCGGGCGTTCGGCTTCCCGGAGCTCGACGGCACGGCCCGCGGAGTTGTCCACAGCCCGGGTCACGCCCCTGGCGTGGCGACGCGGCGGCCGCCTAACATGGGGCCGCGCTCGGGAGGGGGAGCCCGGCGCACCGTGGCCGAGGGACGGGGGAATCCATGGCGGCTACAGCACCGATGGTGGTGAATGCGGCGCCGGCGCGCGGAGACGTGGCCGCCGCCGGCACTGGGGCGCAGTCCGAGGCCGAGCGACGACGCAGGCTTGAGGCGCTCGCCACCAACGTGGCTCGATGCGCGCTCGAGGCGATCGCCGGCACGCGTGATCTCGATCAGCTCGCACGCTGGGTGACGCCTGGCGTCTACCGCGCGCTGCTCACCCGCGTCCAGCACGCGGAGCGTGCGCGGCGGGCGCGGCGCAGGGCGGTCTCGCGGGCGCACGTACGCGTCCGCGCGGTCACTGCCCAGCACGACGTCGGCGCGACAGAGGCCACGGTCGTCGTCGAACTCGGCCCGCGAGTCCGCGCGGTGTGCGTGCGGCTCGAGCCCGAGGCGTCGCGCTGGCGCGCCTCATCCGTGAGCGTGCTGTAACCGAGCGCGTCACTCACCGAGCGTGAGGGCGCCGACAACGAGTCGCTGATCGGTGACGGTCAGCGGCACGCGCAGCTCCGCGCCCGCGGGAGCATCCGCCGTGCCGTCACCGATCTCTTGGAACGCGACGCGCGCCGTCTCGCCCGTGATCGCGATCGCCTGGCCGACGACCGGGCCGAGGCCGCGCAGGGGGGCGAGGTCGATCACGCCGATGGGCTCGAGCCCCGCATCCCAGACGACCACGCGGTCGCTCGAGGCGGTGCCGTCGTACACGCACGTGAACACGGCCGCGGCGCCGATCGCCCCGTCATTTCGTTCGGCGACCGCGATGATCGGCTCGTCCGTCGCCGGGTCATGGGCGACGCGCAGGCCGGTCGCCATCGGCTCGCCCGCACCGTCGCCCAGTGCGACGGCGCTCGGGTCGATCTGCAGCACGCCGTCGTCGAGGTCCCCGCCCGGCACGCCGCACATGGACGGGACGCTCGCGGAAAGCACTTCTTCGCGAGCGGGGCCCGAGGGTGGAGGCGCCGCCTCGGTCGTCGAGTTTCCCCACCCCGGCGGCGTCACCATCGTGATGACCCCGGCGCTGCAGCCCGCCAGCAACGATGCGGTGGCCAGGGCGGTGACACCGACCACGACAGCACGACGCGACTTCATGCGCCCATTCTGCGCGCCCCGACACCGCATCGGTGCCGCACACGCCATGGTTGGCGGCAAGTCGCGGACGAAGGCTCCTTCGCTACTTGCTCTTGCGGTCTGCCGAGCGACGCTGGCGACGGTTCGGCGCCGCCTGCCCGCCCTTGCCCGCATCCTGCGCAGGCGTCGCCGCCTGCCCGAAGGTGCCGCGCGACGGCGACTCCGTCTGCTCGGCCGCGGCCCGAGCCGGGTTTCCGGAGCGCCGCCCGCCCTTGGGGTTCGGCTTCGCCGCACCCGGCTTCGCCGCGGCGGACTTCCCCGCGCCCACGTTTCCAGCGGCGGGCCTTCCGGCCGAACCCGATCGCGCGGCCGCGGCGTTCGCCGCGCCGGGCGCTGCGCCCGAACCCGACGGCGCAGCACCACCGGCACCGCCCGCGGGAGCGGTCGTTTCGTCGGCCGCCGGGCCCGTACGGGCCTGCTCGAGCGCGGACGTCGTGCCGAGATTCTGTTCGCGGACCCGGGCCTTCGCCGTGGCCTGCCGATTGACCTGACCGCGCTCGTTGCGCACCTCGACCTCGCCGTCGGCGGACGGCGCCGAGTACGTGAGTCCCTTGGCCTGGTTGGCCTCGAGGCCCTTGGCGACGACCTGCACACCGGCCTCGTCGTCGACCTGCTCATCCTTCTTGACGGTCACCTCGAGATTGAAGAGGAACCCGACCGACTCTTCGCGAATGGCGCCGAGCATCTGCTGGAACATGGCGAAACCCTCGCGGGTGTACTCCACGAGCGGGTCGCGCTGCGCCATGGCGCGCAACCCGATACCGTCCTTCAGATTGTCCATCTCGTAGAGGTGCTCGCGCCACTTGCGGTCGATGACGCTCAGCACGACCCTGCGCTCGAGCTCGCGCATGGCCTCCTCGCCGATCTCCTGCTCGCGTTGCTCGTACGCGATGCGGGCGTCCGCGAGCATTTCCTCCTCCAGGTGTGCACGCGTCACGGGCTGGCCGTCGAGGTCTTCCTCGAGCTCCTCGAACGTGAGGCCGACCGGGTACAGCTGCTTGAGGTCGGTCCAGAGCGCGTCGATGTCCCAATCGTCGACGGTCCCCTCGGCCGTGTGCTCGGCGAGGATGTCGCTCACCGAGTCCCTGATGAAGTTCTGCACCTTCTCGGCGATGTCGTCGCCCTCGAGGATCTGCCGACGGTCGTGGTAGATCGCGGTGCGCTGCTCGTTGAGCACGTTGTCGTACTTGAGCACGTTTTTGCGGATCTCCGCGTTGCGCGACTCGACCTGCGCCTGCGCCGAGGCGATGGCCCGCGACACCATGCGCGACTCGAGCGCGAGGTCGTCGGGCGTCGAGTCGTTGGCCATGAGCGCTCGCGTCGCGCCCGTGTTGAACAGACGCATCAGGTCGTCGGTCATGGAGAGGTAGAAGCGACTCTCGCCCGGGTCGCCCTGACGGCCCGCGCGGCCTCGCAGCTGGTTGTCGATGCGGCGCGACTCGTGGCGCTCGGTTCCGAGCACGTAGAGCCCGCCGAGCTCGGCGACCTCTTCGGCCTCCTCCTTGACCCGTGCCTTGACCTCGGCGAGCACGTCGCCCCATGCGTCCTCGTACTCGTCGGGGGTCTCTTGCGGATCGAGCCCCCTGGCCGCCAGCTCGGCGACCGCAAGAAACTCCGCGTTGCCGCCGAGCATGATGTCCGTACCGCGACCGGCCATATTGGTCGCGACCGTCACCGCACCCTTGCGGCCGGCCTGCGCGATGATCGCCGCTTCGCGAGCGTGGTTCTTCGCGTTGAGCACCTCGTGCTTGACGCCGCGCTTGGCGAGCAGCTTCGACAGATATTCGCTCTTCTCGACCGAGGTCGTGCCGACGAGCACGGGCTGCCCGTCGTCGTGCCGCTCGACGATGTCTTCGACGACCTGGTCGAATTTCGACTTCTCGTTCTTGTACACGAGATCGGCCTGATCCACGCGCTGCATGGGACGGTTGGTGCGGATGGGCACCACGCCGAGCTTGTACGTCGAGAGGAACTCGGCCGCCTCCGTGGTGGCCGTTCCGGTCATGCCCGAGAGCTTGTCGTACATGAGGAAGTAGTTCTGCAGCGTGACCGTCGCCATCGTCTGGTTCTCGGCCTTGATCTGCACGCCCTCCTTCGCCTCGATGGCCTGGTGCAGGCCCTCGTTGTAGCGGCGGCCTTTGAGGATGCGGCCCGTGTGCTCGTCGACGATCGACACTTCGCCGTTCTGCACGACGTATTCCTTGTCGCGCCGGAACAGGGACTTCGCCTTGATCGCGTTGTTGAGGAAGGAGATCAGCGGCGTGTTGGCCGACTCGTACAGGTTGTCGATGCCGAGCGCATCCTCGACGCGATCGATACCGGGTTCGAGCACGCCGATCGTGCGCTTCTTCTCGTCGACCTCGTAGTCGCGGCCCTCCTTGAGCCGGCGCGCGATCTGCGCGAACTCGCCGTACCAGCGGTTCGCGTCGCCCTGCGCCGGGCCCGAGATGATGAGCGGGGTGCGCGCCTCGTCGATGAGGATCGAGTCGACCTCGTCGACGATCGCGAAGGAGTGCCCGCGCTGCACGGTGTCTTCCTTGCGCCACGCCATGTTGTCGCGCAGATAGTCGAAACCGAACTCGTTGTTCGTGCCGTAGGTGATGTCGGCGGCGTACTGCTCGCGGCGCTCGGCCGGGGTGAGCCCGCTGACGATCGTCCCGGTCGTCATGCCGAGGGCTCGGAAGACCCGGCCCATGAGCTCCGACTGGTATGACGCCAGGAAGTCGTTGACCGTGACGATGTGCACGCCCTTGCCCGCGATCGCGTTGAGGTACGCCGGCAGCGTCGCCACGAGGGTCTTGCCCTCACCGGTCTTCATCTCGGCGATGTTGCCGAGGTGCAGGGCCGCGCCGCCCATGATCTGCACGTCGTAGTGGCGCTGCCCCAGAATCCGGTCGGCGGCTTCGCGCACTGCGCCGAAGGCCTCCGGCAGCAGGTCGTCGAGCGCCTCGCCGTCCTCGTAGCGCTCGCGCAGCTCGTCGGTGACCCCGCGGAGGTCGTCATCCGAGAAGTCGCGGTAACCGTCTTCAAGACGATTCACCTGTTTGGCGATCCGCTCGAGCTTGCGCACGGTGCGGCCCTCGCCCATCCGGAGGATCTTCTCGAGAACTGATGCCACGGGGGTGCTCCTGATCGCTTGGCGTGCAGGCGCGGCCGACGGCGTCACCGCGCGCATCCACCTATCGTACGACCGTCATCGCTCCACGTCCGCACAGCGGGCGCAACCGGTCCCCGGGGGACGGCGCGGGGTGGCCGACGCCCGGGGAGCGGAGGGGTGCGTCACTTCACGGCGGTGCGGCCTCCAGCGGCGGCGGTCTCGCGGGCGGTCGCGAGCTCGGTCTCCGGCACGCGAACGCCGAGGCCGATGACGCCGTAGTCCCAGCCGGTGCGTCGGTACACGACACTCGGGCGGCCCGACTCCGCCTCGATGAAGAGGAAGAAGTCGTGCCCGAGCAGCTCCATGTGGTCGACCGCCTCGTCCTTGGACAGGCACTTGGCATCGAAGACCTTCTCGCGGATCACGACGGGCGAGTAGTCCTCCGCGGGATACTGCTCGTCATCACCGGCCAGCGGCTCGGGCTCGCCGACCGCGTCACCGTGCAGCTCCTGGATGCGTTCCGGCGGCGCCGGCACGACACCGACGCCGGCGAAGTTCTCGTTCGCGGCCTCCCGCAGCGCCGTCGGGCGGTGATTGCCCCGGTGCACCTTGTGACGGTCCTTGTTGCGACGCAGGCGCTCGACGAGCTTGTCGAGCGCGAGGTCGTAGGCGGCGTACTTGTCGCCGGCCTCGGCCTCCGCGCGAATCACCGGGCCGGGGCCGATGAGCGTGATCTCGACCTTCCCCTTGTCGAGGATGTTCCCCTGCCGGTCGGTACGACGCGTCAGTTTGATCTCGGCGAACTGCGCTCGTCCGTCGTACTGCGACACTTTCGCGAGCGTCTTCTCTTCGGCGTAGGAGCGGAACCGGTCGGGGATTTCGGTGTTGCGGCCGGTGATGGTGATGTCCATGCCACTCTCCTCTATCAGGGGCGCCGGGCCCACTGTGAAGCCGCGGCGCTTCGTCAGGTCCCCCATAGTAGGCACTCCGTCACTCCGTGTTCCGAGAGTCTTCCTCAGATAGACGACAACCGTTCACGCACGTCGTCGAGGGGCGGGGAGCTGCTCGGCCGCGCCCGCCCAGCTCCCGTCGCCGCCTGAACGACGGATCGCCCGGGCGATCACGACCACCGCGACGACCTCCGCCCCGGCCGCCTCGAGCGCCCGCGCCGCCTCGGCGATGGTCGCGCCGGTCGTGATGACATCGTCGACGAGCACGATGCGGCGGCCCGCGGCGGCCGGTGACGCGCGCATTGCCCCGTCGAGGTTGGCCGCCCGCTCGGCACGTCCGAGACCGGCCTGGTCGCGCGTCGCCGCCCGCATCGCGAGCCACGGCGCGATGGCGCCGCGCGGAAACGCGACCTCGCACACCCGCGCGATCGGCACGAAGCCGCGTCGCCTCGTCGAGGCCGACCGGGAGGTGGACGGCACGATGACGAGGGGCGGATGCGCGTGTGCGGAACGCGATGCGGCCGGATGGCCCGCGAAACGCTCGAGCGCCGCCGACGCGACGGCCACCCGCACAAGTCGCGCCAACGGGCCGACGGCGTCCATGCGCCCTCGCTCTTTCAGCGCCGCGAGCAGGCGCTTCAGCACCCCGTCGTACGGCGCGGCCGAGGCGATCGGCACGACGCCGGATCCGATCGCGTAGCCGCCGCGCCGGGGAGCGATCTCGCCCCGGAGCTCGTGACGGCACGCCTGGCACAGCCCGATGGCCGCCACCGCGCAGGCCGGGCAGTCGACGGGCGCGATCGTCGCAAGCGCGTCGCGTGCGGCGTCGAACGCCGGCGCGAGCCGCCCATGCAGCATTGTTCCCCGCACCTGATCAGGATGCCCGCGACGGGCCCCCGCCTGCCAGCGCCGGCCGCGCCATGTGGATCTCCGGCTCTCCACGGCGCGCCGTCCGGGCTGTGACGACGAACGGTGCCGTTACGGCCGGGCCTATGCCTGCGTGACGAGGAAGTCGATGCGCGTGCCCTGTGCCATCCACCGGGAATTGCGCGGCACGAAGAGGTTGCCGGCCGCGTCGACGAGGCGGAGGCCCGCGAGGCTGTTGCTGCCCGCGATCTGCGCGCCGTTCTCGACCGCGCCGTACCCTTCGGCGTCGCCGCCGATCTGCTGCACGCGCACCCCGCTCGATCCCTGTCCGTCCGACGAGAGAATCGCGATCGACGTCTCGTCGACCCAGGTCACCTCGATCGGGCCCCCCTCGCCGAGCGGAATCGACACGGGGGTGCCGATGCCGGTCGGCTCGCCACCACCGGGCGTGCGCTCGATGGCCGCCACCACGAGGCGGGTGCGGTCATCGTCCCGCACGAGCGCCACGACGCGCGCTCCGTCGCGGCTCACCTGCAGCGAGCTGATGCCGTCGCGCCCGAACTCCCCGAGGTCGAGCGCCTCGTCGTACTGGCGAGAGATGTCGGAGACGTGGATATCGGGCGAGTCCGACGCGACCGTCCAGACGAAGCCGAACGGGTCGATGCTCGGCATCGCGACCGACTCGCGGGCATCGATGGCCACTGGCTGCCCGGTCAGGAACGGGATCGCCATCACACCACGAGGCGTGAGGAAGGCCCCGATGCCCTGGTCGACCGAGACGGTGCCGCGCGTGGCGCCGAGATTCGGCAGCATCGTGGCGAGGCGCTCCGACTCGGCCGGCGGCGTGATGGTCTCGCCCGAGAGGAACCCGAACTCGCCGTCGCGGTACACGAGCGGCGTCGCATTGACCTGCGCGTGCGAATGCACCTCGTCGTCGGGGGGAGGATCGACGTCGATGGTCGCGCCGTTGGCGCTCATCATGACCGTGCCGATGCCGGTGACCCCGCTGAGGCTCTCGGTGACCTGAAGCAGCATGAGCGGGAAGAGGTCGCTCGCGGCCGACGAGATCGCGGCCGAGAAGTCGGCGAGAGCCGTGCCGTCCTCGGTGGTCACGGGTCCCCGTAGCACCGTCTCGGGCGGGAACGCGCTGCGCACGGAGCCTTCGGCGAGCCACGACGAGGGACCGTCGAGAATGGCCTGCACGATTCGCGTCGGCGCGGTCGTGTAGCCGGGGAACCACCGCACATCAGGCACGAGGTACCGGAACGTCGAGTCGTAGAAGTACACCGTGTACGGCTCGAACACCTGCATGAACCACTCGGACATGAGCACGAGGCCCTGCTCGGCCGCGCTCACTCGCCACTCGCCCTCGACGCGCTGCACGTCGTACTCGAGCGAATACGGCTGCGGCGTTCCGTAGCTCGTATACACGCCGTTCGCGTCGACCTGCGCGACCACGTTCAGGTCAACGCGCACCGTCAGCTCATCGACGAGGGTGTACATGACCGACGACCCGTCGTGCACCAGCACGCGTTCGGTCGGGTCCCACGATCCCGACAGCCCGTCGACGAGGTAGCTGCGGGCGGTCGCGTAGTTGCTCTGCGTTCCGGTGCCGGCCTCGAGGAATCCCTGCACGACCTCGGCCTGCGATGCGCCCGGTACCGGCGAATTGGGCAGGAACTGCACCCCCTGGGAGTCGGGCGCCTGCATATCCTGCCCCTCCATGACCGTGCCACTCAGGGGGATCCTGGCACATGCCGCGAGCACCGCGACGGCGAGCAGCGCGCACAGCGCGCGAGCCATCCTGCCGGTATTCATCGCTCGCCTCCCTGCTCCCGCGTCGGGTCGGTGTCGGCGACGCCTGGCTCGGGGCGTCGCGCCGGCGCATCGACCTCACGAGTCTCGCCGGTTTCACTGCCGTCACCCTGAGGGCCGTCGCCCGCGCGCGTACCGCCACCGTCGGCGTCGGCGTCGGCGTCGGCGTCGGCGTCGGCGTCGGCGTCACCGTGGTTCTCGACCACCACGACCTCGACCTCGCCGTGCTCCGCCCACGGCGCCGGATGCTCGTGGGGCGGTTCGTCGCCGCTGACGGTCGGCAGGTCGGCGTCGTTCATGGCCGACAGATCGATCGATGCCGTCGTCAGTTCGCGGTTCTCGGGCAGTGGCAGCGCGAGCGGTTGCGTGTCGACGTCTTCCGAGGCGAACGCCTCGTCGGCCGACACCGGCTGCGCCTCGAGGGTTGGCTCGGTCGCGCCCGCGTCGGAAGGCTCGAGCTGAAGGGGGGACATGACGATCTCTTCGCCGACGTGCCTCGGCAGGGTGAGACGGAAGTTCGCCCCCTTGCCGAGCTCACTCCACACGTCGAGGCGGCCGTCGTGGAGCAGCGCGTCCTCGATGGAGATCGCGAGGCCGAGGCCCGAGCCCCCCATGGTCCGTTTGCGCGAAGGATCGGCTCGCCAGAAGCGGTCGAAGGCGCGCTCGAGCTGCTTCGGCGACATGCCGACGCCATAGTCGCGGACCGAGAGGGCGACGGCGGTCTCGTTCGAGTCGACCCTGATGACGATGGGTTTGCCCTCGCCGTGCTCGATGGCGTTGCCAATGAGGTTGCGAATGACGCGCGCAATGCGGCGCCGGTCGAACTCGCTCTCGCCGTGCCCGCCCGGCGCTACGAGCACGAGCGGAGTGCCGTGATCGAGCGCAACCTGGGTCATCGACCCGATGACCTCGTCGGCGAGGGTCGCGAGGCTGTTGCGCTCGCGCAGCAGTTCGACGGCGCCGGCGTCGAAGCGCGAGATCTCGAGCAGGTCGCTGAGCAGGAGCTCGAACCGCTGGATCTGATTGTGCAGCAGTTCGACCGAGCGGGTGGCGAGCGGATCGAACTCGTCGCGGCGGTCGAAGAGCATCTGGCCGGCGAGCCGAATGGTGGTCAGCGGCGTGCGCAGCTCGTGGCTGACGTCCGACACGAAGCGCTGCTGCACCTGCGACAGGTGGCCGAGGCGCTCGATCTGCTCTTGCAGGCTGTCGGCCATGTCATTGAACGAGCGCGCGAGCGTGGCGATGTCGTCTTCACCCGACTCGGGGATGCGCTCCTCCAGGTGCCCGGCGGCGAGCTTGCGGCTCGTCTGTGCGGCGAGGCGGATCGGCTGCACGACGGCGCGCATGACGAAGCCGGTGATGGCCCCGACGAGGAGCACGAGCACGAGCATCGACACGAAGAGGGTGCGCTGGATGAAGTCGAGCGTGCGCTGAGCCTCGGCGAGCGAGTACACGTAGTAGAGCTCGTAGTCGCCGGGCGAGTTCACGGTCACGAGCGAGCCGACTACGAGAGCCGGCACCGGCTCGCCGGTCGCGTCCGCAATCGACACGGACTGGTAGAACTGCGTGCCCTGCTGCGACTGCACCTGCGAGCGCAGATCGTCCGAGACGATCGACGGGTCGATCCCGACGGAGGCCACGTCCTGCAGCAGGCTGCTCGGGTCGGTCGGGTTCACCTGGAAGAGCAGGTAGCCGTCGGCGTTCGGCGCGGCGGTCGCTCCCGCCTCGAGCGCCTGCGCCCGCAACGTCTCGAGCGCGACGGCGTCGGTCTCGACGCCCGATGCGAACGTCGCCTGCGCCTGCGTGGCCGCCCGGTCGCTTTCCGCGAGAACCTCGTTGAGCCGCGAGGTGAAGAGGTCGTTGGCGATCGAGTTCGACATGATGAGACCGACGGCGAGCACCGTCGCGCTCGTCAGCGCGACCGAGATCGTGATGGTGCGGAACGGCAGCGAGGTGCGCCAGAAGAACACGAGATTCGCGAGAAAGCCGTTCACCCTCGTCCACGACGCCTGCGCCTCGTAGGGCCGTTCGGCGTCGGGGTCCGAGCGCTCGTCGCCCGGCGCCGCGGCGACGGCGCCCGGCGCGCGCGGCGGGCGCGGGCGGTCGGACGCCGCCACGTGGGTGTTGGTGCCACCGGGCTCGAAACTGTCATCGTGCGGGTCGTGCAGCGAGCGGTCGTCGAGGTCGTCGGCGCCTGACGGGGAGCCGCCGCCCGACCGACCGCCGTTCGGGTCGTCGACCCCGCGTATGCCGCTCGCGCCGGCCGTTCCTGCCATGGCGGATGCGCCGCTCGGAACGGCACCCCTGTTCGGGCCGTCGGTCACGTCAGCCCGTCGTGTGCGACGAGCCCGCGCGATACCCGACGCCGCGCACCGTGGTGACGATCTTCGGATTGTCGGGGTCGTGCTCGATCTTGGCCCTGAGGCGCTGTACGTGAACGTTCACGAGCCTCGTGTCGGCCTTGTACTGGTAGCCCCATACCTGCTCGAGCAGCTCCTCGCGTGAGAAGACCTTCTGCGGCTTCGACGCGAGGGTGTGCAGCAGGTCGAACTCGAGCGGCGTGAGGTTGATGATCTCGTCGCCGCGCGTCACCTCGTGGGCGGCAACGTTCATAGAGATATCGCAGACGCGGATGAGGTCGGTCGACTCGCTCGTCGTCGTACGCAGGCGCGTCTTGATGCGCGCGACGAGCTCCTTGGGGTTGAAGGGCTTGACCATGTAGTCGTCGGCCCCTGCCTCGAGGCCGCTCACGACGTCAGTCGTGTCGGACTTGGCGGTGAGCATGATGATGGGCGTTCCCGACTCGGCCCGGATGAGGTGGCAGATCTGGATGCCGTCGAGGCCGGGGAGCATGACGTCGAGCAGCACGAGATCGGGACGGGTGCGCCGGAACACGTCGAGCGCCTCGGCGCCGTCGCCGCAGAACTCGAGGTCGTACCCTTCCGACTGCAGGACGATTCCGATCATCTCGGACAGCGCCGTGTCGTCGTCGACCACGAGAATGCACTCAGCCATCGTTCCTCCGTATAACTCCCCCGACACCTTCAGGGCCGACACCAGGTCCCAGGGTAACCGTGGCGCGGCGACCCCAGTGAGCACCACTGCGACGGAGGGATGAAATTCCTCACACCGAGCTCAGCTCCCCGGCGGCGGGCGGGTCCCCTGTGACACGATGGACGGGTGACTTACCCGGGCATGCATCACGGAACCGGCGGTGCCGCTTCGTGGCTCGACCACCCTCGCGAGCAGGCCCCCGCCGGGGCTCCGGGCATCGGCGGCGGGGCCCGACCCGACGGCGGCGAGGGAACTCCGGCGGGCGCCGGCACAGCATCCCGGCACGCGTGGTCGGCGCCGCTGAAGCCGGGCCTATTCCCGCTTCGCCCGCTCCAGTTCGGCGACATCTTCGCCGCAACCTTCCGCCTGCTGCGCACGAGCCCCGGCGTCACGGTCGGCAGCTCCATGATCATCCTCAGCCTGATCTCCATCGTCACGGGCGTCGCGACGGGGCTCGTCGCCTACGCCATGTTCGAGCGCGCCGCGTCGGCGAGCGCAGAGGATCGGCCGGCGCTCGAGACGACGGCCATCACGGTGACGTTCCTCACCGCATTCGCCTCGGTGATCCTCTCCCTGCTCGGCTCCGCCCTGCTGCAGGGCATCCTCGCGCACGTCGTCGCGCGGGCGGCACTCGGCGAGAAGATCACGTTCGGGGGCTCGTGGCGCGTCGCGTTCCGCCGCCTATGGCCATTGCTCGGGTTCACGGCCATCATCACCGGCGGCACGATCGTGGTCCTCGGGCTCATGGCGGTGGTCGTCGCCGCTCCCGCCATGATCGCCGGGTTCGAAGACATCGGCATCGTGTTCTCGGTGCTCCTCGCGCTGCTGTGCTACGCGCTCGTGTTCGCCGGCTCCCTGGCGCTCACCACGAAGCTCCTCTTCGCGCCGGCCGCGATCGTCCTCGAGCGGCGCGGCCCGATCCAGGCGATCGTGCGAAGCTGGAAGCTCACGCGCCGGCATTTCTGGCGCGTCCTCGGCATCACCCTGCTGGTACAGGTCGTCGCGGGCTTCGCGGCGGGCGCCGTCTCCGGGGTGCTGCAGGTGCTGCTGAGCCTCATCACGGCCGTGCTCGCGCCGCTCGGCGCCGTCGGCGAGGGGCAGGAGTGGATGATCCTCGCCGTCGTGATCGTGGTCGCCCTCGTCGCCCTGGCGCTGCAGCTCGTGGTCTCCGCCCTGACGCTCGTCCTCTCGGCCGGAAACGCCGTGATCCTCTACGTCGACGTGCGCATGCGGAAGGAAGGGCTGAATGTGCACCTGCAGCGGGCGCGCGAGGATGCCGCGGCGGGCCTGAGCGTGGACGACCCGTACCTGACGCCGCCCGTCGAGCTGGAGCAGGAGCTCGCTCCACCCCAGCCGGCGACCGCGCAGGCCGCCTACCCGGCGCCGGGCGGTTACGCGCCCGGCTACGCGCCCGCCGGCTACGCGCCCGGCTACAGCCCCGCCGGATACGCGCCCTCCGGCTACGCGCCGTCCGGATACGCACCCGCCGGCCCCGCACCCGCCGGATACGCACCCGCCGGCCCCGCACCCGCCGGATACCCGCCCACCGGGTACGAGCCCTCCGGATACGCGCCCTCCGGATACGCGCCCTCCGGATACGCGCCCTCCGGATACGCGCCCTCCGGCCCCGCACCCGCCGGATACGCACCCTCCGATCCTGCACCCACGCCATCGCCGCACTCCCAGCCGGCACCCCCCGCGGCCGAGCCCGACGCGTCCACCCGGCCGGCGCCTGACGACCCAGACACGACCCGATGAATCCCCTCGTCCTCGCCGCGCAGGTTCCGCTCGATCCCGAGGCGGACGAGGCGAGCGAGTGGCTCAGGCAGGAGCTCGCGAAACAGGAGTACCTCTCGGCACAGCCGTCGCTGTGGGACCGCGCGATCGCGGCTTTCTGGGAGTGGGTCAACTCGCTCTTCGGCAACGTCCCGGGAGCACCGATCGACCCGACCGGCATCCTCGTGGCGCTCGTGGTCGTGGTGCTCGGCATCGTGCTGGCCATCCTGGTCGGGCGCCCGGTCCTCGCGCGCCGCAGCGCGGCGACGAGCGACCGCCATGTGTTCCTCGACGACGACGCGCGCTCGGCCGCCGAGCTCCGCGCGGCGTCGGAGGCCGCCGCCGAGCGCGGCGACTGGGCCCTCGCCGTGACGGAGCGGTACCGGGCCCTCGCGCGCGAGCTGGGCGACCGCACACTTATCGCGGTCCGCCCCGGCTCGACGGCTCACGACGTGGCCCGCCGGGCGGCCGTTCCGTTCCCGGACGAAGCCGACGCCCTTGCGAGCGCAGCACGCGATTTCGACGATGTTCGATACCTCGACCGCGCCGGCACCGAGGCCGCCTGGCACCGCACCCGCGAGCTCGACACCCGCCTCGCCACCGCTCGGCCGGCCGCGATCGGCGACCTCGATCGGATGCACGCGTGAGCGGCGTCGCCCCCGCCCCGCCCGCCGAGACAGCCAGGTCGACCACGGCGCGCGCGCGTACCGCCGCCGAGGAGCGCGAGGTCGCCGACTCGCTCACACCGACCCTTGGGCAGCGGCTGCGGTCGGGGCGCCTATGGATCATGATCGGCGTCATCGCCGTGCTGGTGACGGGCGTGACGGCGCTGCTGCAGGGCATGGCCAACAGCGGCAGCGACGCGCCGCTCGACCCGTCGAGCCCCCGACCCAACGGCGCCAAGGCGGTCGTCGAGGTCATGGGATCGCACGGCGTCGACGTAGAGCTCGCGTCCTCGCTCGATGACGTTGCCTCGGCGACCGAGTCGGCCGGCGCGGCGAACACCACGATCGTGTTGCGGCAGCGCGCGGTGACCTTGACGCAGGAGCAACTGGCGGAGCTGCTCGGCCTCGGCGCGGCGAAGCTCGTGCTCATCACGCCCGGCCCTCCCATGCTTGAGGCGCTCGGCACCTCGATCATGCCCGGCGGAAACCTCGCCGGCGACGGCACGCAGACGGTCGGGGCCGGAGCCGCGTGCGACGACCCCATCGCGACGAACGCCCCCGAAATCACCCAGCTCGGCGGGTCCGCGTACTCGGTGCCCGAGTCGCCAGGGCTCTCGAGCTGCTATCTGAACGACGACCGTGCACTCGTCGCGATCGACGCGAGCGGCACCACCGAGATCGTGGCGCTCGGCGCGACCGCCAATCTCACGAACGAGTGGGCCGCCTACGACGGCAACGCAGCCATGGGCATCGGGATCATGGGCGACACTGACCAGCTGATCTGGTACGAACCGGGCAGCGGCGACCTGGCGACCGACGGCACACTGCCCCCGCTCAGCAGCCTCGTACCGGCGTGGCTCACGCCCGCGATGGTGCTCCTGCTCGCAACCGGCATCGCCACCATGGTGTGGCGCGGGCGACGGTACGGGCCGCTCGTCGCCGAACGCCTCCCCGTGGTCGTGCCGGCGAGTGAGACGATGGACGGCAGGGCCCGCCTGTACGGCAGAACGGGCTCGCGACTGCGGGCCCTCGACAATCTGCGCATCGGCACGATCGGCCGCCTCGCAAGGTCGCTCGCGCTTCCCGCCACGCTCCCCGCGCACGAGGTCGCCGTGGCCGTGGCGCAGACCGTGCGCCGCCCGCGCGACGAGGTCTTCTCGATCCTCATCGAAGCGGTGCCCGCGAACGACGGCGAGCTCGTGGAGCTCAGCGACCACCTGCTGCGGCTCGAACGAGCCTGTCTCGACGCGCTCGCCGTCCCGACCACCGCATCCCGCGGCGCGACCCCGCCGCCGCCGCAACCACGCCAACCGCACGAGGGAGACGCATGACCGACGAGATCCGCCAGCAGCTCTACGCAGTCCGGGCCGAGGTCGGGAAGGCCATCGTCGGCCAGACCGATGCCGTCGATGGCATGCTCATCGGCCTGCTCGCCCGCGGGCACGTGCTGCTCGAGGGCGTGCCGGGCGTCGCCAAGACCCTGCTCGTACGCACCTTGAGCCGCGCGCTCGAACTCGATACGAAACGCGTGCAGTTCACGCCGGACCTCATGCCGGGCGACGTGACCGGCTCGCTCGTGTACGACACCAAGGCCGGCGAGTTCGAGTTCCGCGAGGGTCCGGTGTTCACCAACATCATGCTCGCCGACGAGATCAACCGGACGCCGCCAAAGACGCAGTCGTCGCTGCTGGAAGCGATGGAGGAGCGGCAGGTGTCGGCCGACGGTGTCACGCGCCCGCTGCCAGACCCGTTCATGGTTGCGGCGACGATGAACCCCATCGAGTACGAGGGCACCTACATGCTCCCGGAAGCGCAGCTCGACCGGTTCCTCATGAAGCTCGTGCTCGACCTGCCGCCGCGCGAGGCCGAGATCGAGGTGCTGCGGCGGCACGCGAGCGGCTTCAACCCGCGCGACCTCGGTGGAGCCGACGTGCGCCCGGTCATGGGCGCAACCGGCCTGCTGCGCGCGCAGGCGGAGTCGGCGCGCGTATCAGTGAAGCCCGAGGTCCTCGCGTACATCGTCGATCTCGCTAGGGCCACGCGCATGTCCCCCTCGGTGAAGATGGGCGTCTCACCCCGTGGCGCGACCGCCCTGCTCGGCGCGAGCAAGGCGTGGGCGTATCTGACCGGCTTCGAGGCGGTCACGCCTGATCACGTGCAGCACGTGGCGCTGCCGGTGCTGCGACACCGCATCCAGCTGCGCCCGGAGGCCGAGCTCGAGGGCGTCGCGGCCGACGCGATTCTGCGTTCCGTCATGCAACAGGTGCAGGTGCCGATCTAGTGCGCACGACCGTCCGTCCGCCCGCCCGCGCCCGGGCGACCACAACTGCTCGCGCCGCCGCGGCGCGGCCCGCCGGTCGGTGGTCGTCGTGCCGGTGAGCGGTCGCTTCGTCGCCCTGCTCGCGGCCGGGCTCGTGCCGCTCGTCCTCTTCGGGACGACGTCGAGCGCGGCGCTGTGGATCCTCGGCGGCTGGCTCGCGCTCGCGCTCCTGATGGGTGTGATCGACACGGTGCTCGCCGCGTCGCCCCGGCGTGTCCGCATCGAACGGGACGTTCCCCGGCAGGTGCGGCTCGGCGAGCAGGCGACCTCGGTCCTCGCCGTCACGAACGCCGGCACGCGCACGCTCCGCGCGACCGTCCGGGATGCGTGGGATCCGTCGGCCGGGGCGCCCCGCATGCGTGAGCGCATCAGCATCCCCCCGTCCGAACGGCGCGCGCTCCGCTCGACGCTCTCGCCGACGCGACGCGGCGAGCGGCGGGCGCACCACGTGACCATCCGCTCGTGGGGGCCGATGGGGCTGTGGGCGAGGCAGGCGACGCTCGCCGCGCCGGGACGTTTGCTCGTGCTGCCGCCGTTCAACTCGCGCAAGCACCTGCCGTCTCGGCTCGCGAAGCTGCGCGAGCTCGACGGCCAGACGCAGCTGATGGTGCGCGGTCACGGCACTGAGTTCGACTCGCTGCGCGAGTACGTGCGCGGCGACGACGTGCGCTCGATCGATTGGCGCGCGACCGCGAGGCGCCAGGACCTCGTCGTGCGCACGTGGCGGCCCGAGCGCGACCGCCGCGTCGTGATCCTGGTCGACGCGGGCCGCCTCTCGGCCGCCCGCGTCGACGACGAGGTGCGGCTCGACACGGCGATCGAGTCGTCGCTGCTGCTGGCCGCGCTCGCAACGCGGGCGGGCGACCGCGTCGACCTGCTCGCCTTCGACCGCCGCGTGCGCGGGCGAGTCCAGGGAGCATCCGGCCCGACCCTCACCAACCGGATCGTCGAGACCCTCGCCGACGTGGAGCCCGAGCTGATCGAGACCGACTGGACGCTCGCACCGGGGCTCGTGCGCGGCGTGACGACGCACCGCTCGCTCGTGCTCATCGTGACCACGCCAGACGCGGCCGGCTCAGCGACCTCGCTGCTCGACGTGCTGCCGCAGCTCACCCGCAAGCACGTCGTGCTCGTGGCCTCGGTCGTCGATCCCGAGGTGTGGCAGGCGACGCGCGACCGCAGCGACCGCGAGGCCGTCTACCGTGCCGCATCCGCCGAACGGGTCATGCTCGACCGCGCCCGCCTCCACCAGGCGATGCGGCGGTTCGGCGCCGACGTGATCGAGGCTCGGCCAGCCGACCTGCCTCCGGCCGTCGCCGATCGCTACCTCGAGTACAAGCGCGCCGGGAAGCTGTAGTCGGGCCCCGCGGGTCAGGGCTCGGTGACGCGGCCCGACTTCTGCGGAGAGTTGTACGAAGCGACGCTTGGGCGCCCAGTCGAGCAGCGATATTTCAGATGCTCCTGGAGCTCCGAAGCTACCGGGGGCGTTGGGGTCCTCAGGGATGACGCATTGGGTCAGAGGGGTGAGTGCGGGGACGACGGCGAAATCAGCCTTGTGTCGCGGATGACGGCAAGCCACGTGCTGCGTAGTCGGCCAGGACTTGTTCCCACGGGAGGACGCTGTTGGCTTCCGCCCACCGTTGCCATGCCTGCTCCAGGTCGTCGGCAAGCTGCGGGTGATCGTCGATGAGGTCGGTCGTCTCGCCGCGGTCGACGTCAATGTCGTAGAGCTCCCAAGGCTGCGAAGCTTCTCGCACGAGCTTCCACCGACCGCGGCGGATCGCTGCATTACCGATGTGCTCCCAGCACAATTCGCGTTCCTCGGAGTCTGCGGCGGGGTTCCCGGATCGCCAGGAGTCCAAGAGGCTGCGCCCTATCGAAGCGTTATCGGCTCCGGTGGCTTGCATCACTGTCGGGAAGATGTCGATGAGGTGTGCGGGTGTCTTGACCACTTCACCCGAGGACACTCCACCAGCGGGCCAGGAAGCGATCAGGGGGGACGAGATTCCCCCTTCGTGAACCCACCGCTTGTACAGCCGGAATGGAGTGTTAGACAAGTGCGCCCATGAACGCCCGTAGCTGAGGTATGTGTCCTCCGGTCCGGGCACGGTGTGAGGGTTGTTGCCGATACGGACCGGATCCCCGGAGCGAGTGAAGGGCGGGCAGATGTCGGCACCGAAGAACGCCCCCATCTCTTCCCGAAGGTCCTCGGCACAGGCGCCGTTGTCGGAGGAGAACACCACGAGGGTGTTGTCGAGGCCACCCTGCCGCTCGAGCTCATCCAGTACTCGCCCGATACCCCGATCCATGATTTCCACCTGGGCGGCGTAGACAGCCATCCGTTCCACCTCCCAGGCTGTGTCCGGCGCATCCACCCATGCGGGGACTTCCCCGTCAACTGCGGAGATCGTCGTAGCAGCAGACAGCCCGAGTTGTCGCTGTCGTTCGCGTCGCTCAGCGCGCAGTTCGTCCCAGCCTTGGCGGTACCGTTCGCGATACTTTGCAATGACTGTTTCGGGGGCATGCAGTGGCCAGTGCGGGGCTGTGTACGCCACGTAAAGGAAGAAGGGACGGCGCTGTTCTGCGGCGGTGCGGACAGTGGCGACGGCTGTGGCGGTGATGTCATCGGTGAAGTAGAAGTCACCGGCCACCGACGAGGGAGGGAGCCGCTCGTCGCCTTCATAGAGTTCGGGTTGGTAATAACTGCTGCAGCCGGGCAGAATTCCGTGGAATCTCTCGAATCCGCGTTGGGTAGGCCATGTGGGGTTAGGGGTGGTGGTGTCGGACGACAAGTGCCACTTGCCCGCGAGGGCGGTGAGGTATCCCTTGTCCCGAAGTACCTCCGCGATCGTCGGCGCGTCGGTCGAGAGAGAGCCCGCGTAACCGGTTGGGCTGTCGTCCCGGGTAAGAATGCCGATGCCGACGGAGTGTGGCTGACGCCCGGTCAGCAACGCCGCCCGTGACGGGCTGCAGCGCGGCGTCACGTAGAAGGACTCCATGCGAACCCCGCGAGCGGCGAGCCGGTCGAGGTGAGGGGTGTCGATCTCACCACCAAAGGATCCGATGTCGGAATATCCGAGATCGTCGGCGAGGATCACGAGGACGTTGGGAGAAGTCATTGAGTCCTTCTGGAAAACAGGGCTTCGAGGAGGGGCAGAGATCGGGGACCGTCAGCCGCGCATGTACGGCCGGAGCAGCTCCACGAATTGGCGCACGACCTGATGCCGGTTGAGGGCGTCCGGATTGTAGAGCCACTGCAGGCGGAGCCCGTCTGAGAGCCCCACAAGCCATTGCGCTGCGGTGCGGGCCGTCATCCCCGCCGGCATCTTCGTCTCGTCGAGTAGCGCTTCAAGTTCGCGAGTGGTATCCGCGACGATCTCCTCGTACCGCGCCGTGAACCAGTCGTGACCCGGGTGGTCGGCAGTGATGCTTTCTGCCGAGAGCAGAGTGGACAGCTGCACGAGCGCAGGCTTCTTCTCGTTTGTTGCGAGGAGGTCGAGGAATGTGGTCAGAAAGTCCATCCCGCTCGCACGTCGTTCTCTGTCTTCGGCAGCGTTGCGGTCGTCGCGCTCTTGAAGGGCGGCCAAGAGCAGCGCGGCTTTGGTGGGGAAATGATGGAGCAGCCCAGCTTGAGTGATCCCAACCTCCGCGGCAATGTCGGCGAGACTGACAGAGCTGAACCCGCGCTCGGCGTAGAGGCGAAGTGTTACATCGAGAATTTCGCGACGACGGGCGTCACCGCGCGGACGGGTCGATCGCTTTCGAGGGGCCTCCATCGTGTTCTCCTCCTCCTGAACGGGGGTGATCTCCTCCGGATCCTTCATGCGGCTTCACCGCCTACGAGAGACGGCGTCGAGGCCAGCAGCTTCTTGGTGTATGGGTGCTGAGGTGCGTCGAAGATCTCCTCGGTCGTGCCTTGCTCGACGATCTTTCCCTTGAGCATGACCGCCACTCGGTGGCTGATACCTCGCACGACGGACAGATCATGAGAGATGAAGAGGTACCCGACTCCGAGTTCCTCCTGAAGCTTCACCAGAAGGTCGAGGATCTGGGCTTGGATGGAGACGTCAAGAGCAGAGACGGGCTCGTCGAGGATGAGGAGTTGCGGGTTCGATGCCAGGGCGCGAGCGATTCCGACTCGCTGGCGCTGGCCTCCTGAGAACGCGTACGGGTACCGGTCCAGGTGCGTCTCCAGCAACCCGACTCGCTCAAGAAGCCGGACCGACTCGGAACGCCACTGCGACTTCGGTACGCCCGCAACCTGGAGCGCTTCCTCCAACGATTGGCCGATGGTACGCCGCGGGTTCAACGACGCGAACGGGTCTTGAAATACGTACTGAATCGACGCAGCCACGTGCGCGCGATCGTCCGCTCTCATCGCCGTCACGTCGCGCCCCGCCACTTCGATCGATCCCGACGAGACCGGCGCAATGCCGACGATGGTGCGCGACAGCGTGGACTTACCGCAGCCCGACTCACCGACGAGTCCGAGCGTCTCACCTGGGGAGAGCTGAAGCGAGACACCATCCACCGCGAAGAACGGTTTCGGCTTCCGCAGGAGTCCGCCGGGCTTTCCCAGATCGGTGCGAAGATCCGTGATCTTCAGCGCTGGAGTGACGGTGGCCTGAGTCGGACGCAGCGGTTCGTCCATCGATGGCACGGCGTCCATGAGCCCGATCGTGTAGGGATGCTGCGGGTTGTGCAGCACGTGCTCGACGGGTCCGCGTTCGACGGCCTTTCCGCGGAGCATGACGATGACCTCGTCACACATTTCGGCGACCACTCCCATGTCATGTGTGATGAAGACGATCGCGATTCCCAGGTCGCGACGAAGATCTCGGAGGAGATCGAGGATCTGCGCCTGGATTGTGACGTCGAGAGCCGTTGTGGGCTCGTCGGCGATCAGCAAGGAAGGGCGGTTGGCGAGTGCGATGGCGATGACGACGCGTTGCCGCATACCTCCCGAGAACTCGTGCGGGTACTTCTCTGCGGCCTCCGTAGGGTCGGTGATTCCAACCTGGGTGAGCAGCTCGATCGCGCGATCGCGAGCTGAAGTCTGGCTTCCCCCGTGGATCCGAACGGCTTCCTCGATCTGGTCACCGATGCGCATCACCGGGTTGAGCGTCGCCTGTGGATCCTGGAAGATCATCGCGATATCGCGCCCGCGAATCTGCCGCATCTCCGACTCCGAGAGAGACGTCAGATCCCTGCCGTCGTACTGGATTCTTCCCTCAGTGATGCGACCGGGCGAGCGAACCATCCGCATGATCGCGCGGGAGGTGACCGACTTCCCCGAACCGGACTCGCCCACGATGCCCACGACCTGACCGGGGAACACCTCGAAGGAAAGATCGTCGACAGCGCGTAGCGGACCGTCCGGTGTGTCGAAATCGACCGATAGGCCGGAGACGGCGAGAAGAGGAGAGTCACTCATTTGCGGGTCGCCGTTTCGTTCAGCGCATCCGCCAACAGGCTGAACGCGAGGGCGAGGAGGAGAAGAAGGACCGTCGGGCCGAGCACGTAGTTCGGAGCCTGGTTGATATAGCGGATACCGACGTTCAGCAGCGCACCCAATGAAGGCTCCGGCGGTTGGATGCCCAGACCAACGATCGACAAAGCCGCCTCGATGAAGATTGCTCCCACTACGAATACGGCTCCCTGCACCAGGATCGGGTCGATCGCGTTCGGGAGGATGTGACGAAGCAAGATCGTTCCGCGTCTCACCCCCAGCGTGCGTGCTGCGGTGACATATTCACGTTCGCTTTGCTCGATCATTCCAGCGCGCGCCAGTCGGCCGAAGGCGGGAAGACCTGCGATGGCAATGGCGATCACCAGGGCGGTCCAACCGGGCCCGACGACCAAGACGATGCAGATTCCGAGGACCAGGCCGGGAAAGCCGAGGATGATGTCGAGAATCCGCTGCACGATCGTGCCGGCGATCCGCGACAGTGCGCCCAGCAGCCCCAGGGCAGTTCCCACGATCAGGCTGATAGGTACCGCTACGAAGATGAGGGTGAAATCGGTGCGCAAGCTGTACACGGACCGTACGAAGATGTCGCGACCCAGCTCATCAGTTCCGAAGAGATGCTGGCCCGACGGGGGAAGCAGGGAATCGCGGGTTTGCTCGTCGTAGCCGCCGGGGAAGAGAACGGGTGCGAGGAACGCCACTCCCCCAAGAATCAGGATAAGGGCGACCGCGATGATGCCTCGCGGTGACCGGAAAGCAGCGAGATATCTCGTCAGTGTCGGGTTCCCGCGGCGCCGCTTGGGTTCGAGAATCAGGGTTGTCGTTGTGGCCACGGTCATGCCTCCAGTCGGATGCGAGGATCGAGAGCGGCAAGAATGATCTCGGTGAAGAGCTGGATGGCCACCGCAATTACCACCGCTCCGAGGATGAGGGCTTGAACGACGAAGTAGTCGCGGTCCTGGACGCTCGCGACCGCGAGCTGGCCGAGCCCGTTACGCGCGAAGATCGCTTCGATCACGATCGCCCCGCCGAGGAGTTCGCCGATGCGCAGACCGATGACCACGACCGTTGCTCCGAGGCTGTTGCGGAGGACGTGGCGGTACGTGATCCGCCGAGGCGAGGCGCCCTTTGCTCGGGCGAGATCGACGAAGTCCTCGCCGCGGACGTTGAGCATTGAGGTCTGTAATAGCCGGGCAACGACAGCTGCCTGAGGCAGTGCGAGGGCGATCGCGGGGAGGATCAGGTACTGGATGCCCGCGTTCGGGTCCTCGATGAGCCCCACCTCGCCGCTCACCGGGAGGAGTCTCCAGTAGATGCCGAAGACCAGGATGAGCAGGAGCCCGGTGAGAAACGGCGGGGTGGCGAGCATCACCGTGTTGATGACGTCGAGGATGCTGCGCGAGACGCGAGAGCGCGGTGATCCGCTGAGCGTTCCGAGCAGAAGTCCGATCGCGATCATGATGATCGCGGCCAGCGCCGCCAGCTCCAGGGTGCTTTCCAGGCGAGAGAGGATGAGTTCGCCTACCGATGTGTTGAACAGGTAGGACTGCCCCAGGTCCCCCCTGAAGACTCCCCCGATCCAGTCGAAGTACTGAACCACGAGGGGCTGGTCCAAGCCCGTCGCTTGTCGTATCGCCTCGATCTGTTCGGGTGTTGCGTCCGCTCCCGCCAGCGCGGTGGCGGGGTCCCCGGGCGCGAGCCGAGGGAGCAGGAACGCAATGATCGACGTCGCCGCGATAACGATCAAGACGGCGGGGAGTTTCTTCAGGAGGAACCGGAGCAACGTCTTCTCCTACTTCGTCAGCGAGGCGTCCGCGAAGAGCATCGCGCCGCGCTTGGATATCTGCAGGCCCTGCACGGAGTCAGACACAACGAACTTTCCCGGAGCCTGCACGATCGGCACTGCGAAGGCCTGCTCGAGGAGGTAATCGGTCAAGGCAGAAAGCGCCTGACCACTCTGGTCGGTGTCAGCCGTGAGGAAGTCACCGCGAAGCTCCTGATATTCGGGCGAGTCGAAGTGCGAGGGGTTGTCGGCCCGCAACGACGGCAGCGAGTTGAGCATCGTCGTCTCCCCGAATCCGACTTGACCGTGCAACAGCAGGAACGCCGGTCCCAGGTCTCCCTGGTTCTGCAGCGAGTTGAAGGTGGTTTCGTCCACCGGGACCGCCGAGGGCACGAGCCCGATCTCCGACAAGTTGTTGGCGATGATCTCATACTCGCTCTGCGTCGCAGGCAGCGAGACCACTGTGATCGGCACCGAGGCACCTGTCGCCCCCGCCTCTTCGATCAGCTCACGTGCCTTGTCTGGGTCATAGGCGTAGTGGTTCGCTTGCTCCTCTGTCGTCCCTTCAGCTCCGGGAGCCCAGAAGAGGTTGGTCACCGTCGCTTCGCCAGCGAACACCTGTTCGTTGATGCGGTCGCGGTCGATTCCGTACTGAATCGCCTGTCGCACCCGCACATCGTCGAAGGGGGCCTGGTTGACATCGACCCCGAGCACGTAGATGATGCCGCCACCGTCGAGTACCTCGAACTGCGGGTCACTAGCGAAGCCCTGTGCGTCGACCAACGAGAGTCCATAGCCGATCTGGCTCCGGCCACTTCGCAACGCGGACAGCTGTGCAGTGCTGTCTCCTACGCGGTTGAAGACCATAGAGTCGAGGTACTGGCCCTCACCCCACCAGTCATCGTTTCGCTCGACCGTGAGCGAGACGCCGGCGCTGTAATCCGACACGGCATAAGGGCCGGTCCCGATGATCTGCGAGCCGTCGGCGAGACCGTCGAACGTTTCGGAATCGACGATGTAGGTCTGCTCCAGGAAGTCAAAGATGGAGGCCGGCGCCATCTTCTCCGAGAAAGTCACCGTCAGACTGGTAGGGCTCGTCACCTCGATGTCCGAGAACTTCGCCGCGATGAAACCAACCTGAGAAGCCGAGGCGGGGTCCTTCGTCTTCTCGAACGTCCACTTGACGTCCTCCGCCGTCATCTGGCGCCCGCTGTGGAAAGTGACGTCGTCACGGAGCGTGAATGTGGCCGACATGCCGTCTTCGGGGAAGGACCATTCCGTAGCGAGCACGGGCTGAGGTTCGTTGTCGACGTCGAACTCGGTGAGCGGTTCGAACACGCTGCGAACCCACGCGAAGTTGCCGTTTCGCGTCGCCAGGACTTGGCCCGGCTGGAAGTCCCCGGCCTGGGCGACCTCGAGCGTGCCCCCTGCGGTCGGGGTCGCGCTGGCGGAACCCCCGCCGTCGTCAGAAACAACCGGGGTGCATCCGGCCATCAGGATGGCCGCGACAGCCACCCCCGCCAGCGATGAGATTCTTTTTCTTTGGGCTGTGAACGTCATTGTTTCGCTTCCCTCGTCCTTAAGGATGGGCCTCAGCTGGCCACGGCTCACCATACCCAACTAACCGAGTACACGGTAGGTTAGAAGTGAACTGCAGTCGGTTCGCTATCAATGAGGAGGCAACGTGACCAGTGAACAAGGCGGCGTGAGCGCCGTGGCCCTGGAGGATCGGCGGCTGCGCGACCTCCTCGGGAAACTCACTCTGGAGGAGAAGGCGCTGCTGCTTACTGGCCGAAACTTCTGGACAACGTGGCCGATCGAGCGGATCGGCTTGCGGGCGATCGTCGTATCGGACGGGCCCAGTGGAGTGCGGGGCGAGCTATGGGATGAGCGCTCCCCGTCACTCAATCTGCCGTCGGCGACGGCACTCTCCTCCTCTTGGGACCTCACCGTGGCGGAGCGCTACGGAGAGGCCTGCGCCGTGGAGGCCCGGCGCAAGGGCGTCGACGTGGTGCTCGGTCCGACCATCAACTTGCACCGCTCCCCGCTAGGAGGACGACACTTCGAATCATTCAGCGAGGACCCTTTGCTCACGTCTGAGCTCGCGGCCGCGTTCGTCAGGGGTGTGCAACGCAACGGTGTGGGGGCGACACCGAAGCACTATGTCGCGAATGATTCCGAGACCGATCGGTTCACTGTTGACGTTGTGGTGAGTGAACGCACTTTGCGTGAGCTGTATCTGCTCGCGTTCGAGAAGAGCATCACCGAGGCGCGCGCCTGGGTGGTCATGAGTGCGTACAACTCCGTCAACGGTGCTCGCGCAACCGAGAACGTGTTGCTCGAGACTCCACTGAACTCCGAATGGGGGTTCGACGGTGTCGTTGTCAGCGATTGGGGGGCCGTTCGCTCGCTGGACAGCGCACGGTACGCACAGGACTTGACGATGCCCGGACCCGGTGGTCCGTGGGGCCAAGCCCTGATAGATGCTGTGCGAGCCGGCGAGGTGTCCGAGGAGGACGTTGACCGCAAAGTCTTGCGGATACTTCTCCTCGCGGCGCGCGTAGGCGCTCTGGACGGTTTCGACCACGTACCCCCGCCGCCCCCGCCGACCGGCGCCGCCGAAGCCTTCGCCCGCGAAGCCGCGGTAGAAGGGTCAGTACTGCTGCGCAACACAGACCTCCTACCGATCGACGTTTCCAAGACGCATAAGATCGCCGTCATCGGCCATAACGCGCAGGACGCCCGCACGCAGGGAGGCGGGAGCGCCACCGTCGTCCCCGAGTATGTCGTCTCGCCACTGGAGGGGATCCGGGACGCGTTCCCGGATGCCGACGTGACCTACAGTCTTGGTGCGATCGTTCAGGAAGGAGTCGCCCCTCTACGGCTGTCGTCGATGCGCAACCCCGTCACCGGTGCCGAAGGCGCTCGGGTGCGGTTCCTGGACTGGCAGGGCAACGAGCTCTACACCGAAGACCGTCAAGCCAGCTCCCTGTTCTACTTCGGCGATGACACGGCACCACTTAGCACTGCCGCCCGCCTCGAGTTCACCACGCTGTACACACCCGAAGAAACTGACACTGTGCTGCTCGGTTTCGCGTCCGTCGGTCGCGGCCGCATATACGTGAACGAAGTTCTGATCTTGGAAGAGACCTCGCTTCCCATTGGAGATGACCTCGGCGCTGCGCTGCTTTCTCCTCCGTCCGCGACCGCGCCGGTCGCACTCCAGGGTGGGGTGAGTGTGAGCATTCGTGTCGAGTTCGAACCCAGCAGGCTCAGCGGCTCGATGAGTATCACGGTCGGCGTCCAGCCCGTGCAGACCGATCCGGAGGAACTCATCGCCGAAGCAGCGCGTGCTGCGGCCGAGGCCGATATCGCAGTGGTGGTGGTCGGCACGAACGCGGCCGTCGAGTCCGAAGGCTACGACCGCACATCCCTCGCCCTCCCAGGCAACCAGGACGCGCTCGTTGACGCGGTTCGTCGAGCAAACGCGAACACCGTCGTTATCGTGAACGCCGGCGCGCCTGTCGAGATGCCATGGCGCGAGGACGTCGGTGCGGTGCTCCTGACATACTTCGGGGGTCAGGAGTACGGCAACGCCGTCGCAGACGTACTCGCCGGTGTAGCGGAACCCGGCGGACGACTTCCGACCACATGGCCTGCCCGCCAATCCGATGTACCGGTCATTAACGTCGAACCCCAGGATGGCGTTCTCCGATACGAGGAGGACATCCACATCGGCTATCGGGCCTGGCTCAAGTCGGATGCGGTGCCGGCGTACCCGTTCGGACACGGCCTCAGCTACACCGAGTGGCTGACCGCGAGTCCCCAAGTACAACCCGATCCCGCCGGGGACGGCTGGACAGTCACGGTTACCACCACAAACGCCGGGCACAGGGCCGGCAAGAACGTCATCCAAATCTACGCAGAGAAACCCGATTCCGTCGTCGAGCGACCAGCGCGTTGGCTCGTAGGCTTCGCGACGCTCCGGGCAGACCCCGGCGAGACTCGGACAACCCAGGTGAGAGTCCCGGCCCGCGCTGTCGCGCACTGGAATTCCGGCTGGAGTTACGAGTCGGGCGATTACACCCTCCGAATCGGAACCTCGAGCACCGACCTCCCCTTCACGACCACGGTGACGTTGTGAAACACATACTCCCGGCGGGACACCCAGCATCGCTCATCGACCAGAAGTGCCCAACGAGAGGAGGCGTTCCACGATGAGCACACCGCGTCACCGCTTCCCCACAAGCGTGTTCGGCGAAGGAAACGAGCCCGAAGTGCGCTTCACGCTCGCCAACGAAAGACCGTCCTAGCCTGGACCCGACCTTTTCGATCCGGGGCTGCAGCCGGAGCGCACCAATCTTGCTGGCTTGCGTCTTGGTCTGAGAGAGTGCCGCAGTCCGTCGTGAGGGCGATGCATCCAATGCATCGGGATCCAATCGTCGAGCAGTTCCTGCACCTGTATGAACGTGGGCGCCGAGTCTGGCGCCTCGTCCTTCCAGCGATCTTCGCAGCACGCCTCCCACGATCGATGGCGCCGCGGCGAGTCGAGGCTGACGACCGCGATGGGCCGGCCAGCGATCAGTCGGCCGTGACCGTCGTCGCGCCCGCCTCGAATCGCACGAGGTCGCCGGTCTCCCCCGCCTTCGCGGCCCGGCCCCCGAGCCAAAGGGCGTACACGAGGTACAGGCCGAGCGCGAGCGCGCCGATGCCGATCTTGATCGCCCACGGCCAGTCCTGGCGCGTCACGAACCCTTCGATGACGCCCGAGATGAAGAGGAAGATCGTGGTACCGATCGCCACGACGAAGAGGCGACGACCCTCCTCCGCGATCGCCCGGCCGCGCGTACGTGCACCCGGAACGACCCAGGTCCAGAACAATTTGAACCCGGCTCCCGCGGCCACGAACACCATTGTGAGCTCGAGCAGGCCGTGCGGCGCGATCCAGAGGAAGAACACGTCGAGCTGGTCGTACGACGTGAAGATCGCCGCCGATTGGCCGAGGCCGATCGCGTTCTGCAGCAGGACGTACGGCACCCACAGCCCCGTGATGCCGAACGCGATGCACTGGGCGGCGATCCAGGCGTTGTTGGTGAACACCCTCGCGGCGAACGCCGTCTCGGAGTATTCGGAGTAGTAGTTGACGAAGTCTTCGTTCACGTACTGGTCGAGCTGGGACTCGCTGCCCAGGTACGCGAGCACGGTCGGGTTCGAGAGCACCCAGACCGCCGTGAGCATCCCCGCCAGGATCGTGAAGACGGCTGCCGCCAGCGTCCACCACCGCACCCGGTACAGGGCCGCCGGCAGTTGCAGCGTGAAGTACCGCACGAGCACGTCGACGATGTTGGCCGCGGCCCCCGTGAACCGCAGCCGTGCCCGGCTGAGCCCCACAGACAGGTAGTCAGCCTCGGGCGTCTCGCCGTACATCGTGCGCAGCGCACTGAGATCGGTCGCGCCCGACTGGTACCGCGCGATCAGCTCGTCCGCTTCTGCGCCGGACAGCCCACCACGCCGCGCGAGGTCGCGCAGGCGGTCCCATTCACCGCGCTTCGCGGTCGTGAAAGCATCGAGATCCATCTGTTTCAATGGTGGCATGACTCAGGCGGGGGCGTCTGTCATCCAATCGGATGGCATGACGGCAGACGGCATCGGCCGGAACGGTGCACCGCGCGCCGGCGGGGTCGCCGGCACGGCGCTCGACGTGAGCGACGAGCAGGTGGTGGTCGGCGAGGGCGTCGCGCTCGATGTCCGCCCCGCTGGATTCCTGCTCCGCGCGGTCTCGAGTCTCATCGACGCTGTCGTGACCATCGTCATCGCGATCGCCGTGCTCTGGGTCGTGCTGTGGGCGATCGCCAACGCGGTCGACAACGGCGCCCGCATCGAGAACGCGGCCCTCATTGCGATCGTCCTCGCCACGCAAATCGCCGTGCTCGTCTTCGTGCCGTGCCTCATCGAGACGATCACGCGCGGCAAATCGGTCGGCCGGTACATCATGCGGCTGCGCATCGTGCGCGACGACGGCGGGGCGGCCGGCTTCCGACACGCCCTCATCCGCGCGCTCGTCGGTTTCTTCGAGTTCTGGTCGACCTCTGGCGGCATCGCCATGATCACCGGCCTCGTCAACGCGCGCTCCAAGCGGCTCGGCGACATCATCGCCGGCACCTACGCGCAGAACGAGGCCGCGCCGCGCCTGTCCCCCAACCTCGGCCCGCTGCCGCCCGGTCTCGAGCGGTGGGCGACGATCGCCGACGTCGCGCGCATGCCGGATCGCTCGGCGAGGCGAATGCGCGACTACCTCATCCAGGCGCCTCGCCTCGAGCCGGGGGCACGGCTGCACGCGGCCGGAACGATCGCCCGCGAGATCAAAGACTCCGTGCATCCCATCCCCGATGTCGACGCCGACACGTTCCTGCGCGCGGTCGCCGCCGTGCGCCGCGACCGCGAGTGGGCGGCGATCGAGCTGCGCCGGGCGCGGCTCGCCCGCGTCGAGCCGATTCTCGAGCAGCTTCCCCACGGCTTCCCCCAGCGCGGATAACGCCGAGCGTCGGCCGCGTCGGGGCGGCGAGTAGGTTGGGGGCATGACGACGACGCCGCCCCCACCGACGCTCACCCACTTCGCGACGGCCGAGGTCGCCGTCGGCGAGGCCATCGATCTCGGCGAGACGATCGACGGCCGCCGCAGGGTCATCCCGATTCGCGGCGGCGTCGTGACGGGGAACGGATGGTCGGGGCGCGTTCTCGACGCGGGCGCCGACTACCAGCAGTACCCCACCGACGAGACCGCTTACCTGACGGCGATGTACGTCATGGAGGCCGACGACGGCACGCGCCTGTTCGTCGACAACCGGGCGCTGCGCACGGGCAGCAAGGAGGACCTCGCGAAGCTCGTGTCGGGCGAGCGGGTCGATCCGGCTCGCATCTACTTCCGGTTCACGCCGCGCATCACGTCGGCCGTCGACGGCCCGTTCGCGTGGGTGAACACGACGCTATTCATCGGTACCGGCGTGCGTCTGCCGAACGCCGTGCAGCTGGCGTTCTTCGCGGTCGACTGAGCCGGGACCGCCCACCCGGGCCGCCTGGGCCCGTCTGGACCCGCCTGGGCCCGCGCCGGCCTGCCGCCTGGGCCGCGCCCCTGGCATTCTGAGTGCATCAAACGCGCGACACGCCGCGCGAAACTCCGCCCCAAGTCACGAGCCGCACTCTGTTCGCCATTCGCCTCGGCCCGGACCCGGCCTTGGCACGGGCCCCAACCTCGGCACAGACCCCGGCCCTGGCCCGACACGGACCCTGCCCCTGCCCCTGCTCCTGCCCGGCTCAGGCGAGCGCCCCGGCCGCGGCCCCGTGCCGGCTCCGCGGCCTCAGTACCGGTAGTGCCCCACCTTGTAGGGGCCATCGACCGGCACGCCGATGTACGAGGCCTGCTCCGGGGTGAGCGTTGTGAGTTTCACGCCCAGCGCGTCGAGGTGCAGCCTGGCGACCTCCTCGTCGAGCTGCTTCGGGAGCGTGTACACGCCGATCGGGTACTCGTCGATGTTGGTCCACAGCTCGAGCTGCGCGAGCACCTGGTTGGTGAACGATGCACTCATCACGAACGAGGGATGGCCCGTGGCGTTGCCGAGGTTGAGCAGGCGCCCCTCGCTCAGCACGAGGATGCTCCGACCCGACGGCAGGCGCCACTCGTGCACCTGCGGCTTGATCTCGACGCGCTCGACGCCCGGCGTCGCCGCCAGGTCGGCCATGGCGATCTCGTTGTCGAAGTGCCCCACGTTGCCGACGATCGCGAGGTGCTTCATGCCGAGCATGTGCTCGGCCGTGATCACGTCGCGGTTACCCGTCGTCGTCACCCAGATGTCGACCTCGTCGAGGTGGTCGTCGACCCGTCCGACCTGGAACCCGTCCATGACCGCCTGCAGCGCGTTGATGGGATCGATCTCGCTTACGATCACGCGGGCGCCCTGGCCGCGTAGCGCCTCGGCGGCCCCCTTTCCGACGTCGCCGTAGCCCACGACGAAGCAAACCTTGCCGCCGATGAGCACGTCGGTGGCACGGTTGATGCCGTCTGGCAGCGAGTGCCGGATGCCATAGCGGTTGTCGAACTTCGACTTCGTGACCGAGTCGTTCACGTTGATCGCGGCGAAGCGCAGCTCCCCGCGCTCCGCGAGCTCGTACAGACGGTGCACACCGGTGGTGGTCTCTTCCGTCACGCCGCGCACGAGCTCCGCGATGGTCGTGAAGCGCCGCGGCGCGCGGGCAATGGATGCTCGGAGCGTTTCCAGCACGACACGCTGCTCGTCGGAGTCGGCCGTCTCCGGCCCCGGCACGGCGCCGGCTGCCTCGAACTGCGCGCCGAGGTGCACGAGCATGGTGGCGTCGCCGCCGTCGTCGAGGATCAGGTTCGGGCCGTCGAACCCCTCATCGCTCCAGTCGAAGATGCGGTCGGTGCAGGCCCAGTACTCCTCGAGCGTCTCGCCCTTCCACGCGAAGACGGGAACGCCGCCCGGCGCATCCGGCGTGCCGTTCGGCCCGACCGCGACCGCGGCGGCCGCCTCGTCCTGCGTCGAGAAGATGTTGCAGCTCGCCCATCGCACGCGCGCACCCAGGTCGACGAGCGTCTCGATCAGCACGGCCGTCTGCACGGTCATGTGCAGCGACCCGGCGATGCGGGCGCCCTCGAGCGGGCGCTGGCCCGCGTAACGGTCGCGCAGGGCCATGAGCCCCGGCATCTCGTGCTCGGCGAGGCGGATCTGGTGGCGCCCGGCCTCGGCCAGCGTCACGTCGCGCACCTGGAATTCGGGCTCGGCCAGCGGCGCAACGGGGGTTCCTGTCGCCTCGGTCTTGGGGTCGGTATGCGTCACCACGCGTCCTCTCGAATCACGGCGAGCACGGCGTCGCGAATGGTCTCCATGCGCGAGCGCGTTGCTGCTTCGGCGTTGAGCCGCAGGAGCGGCTCGGTGTTGCTCGGTCGTACGTTGAACCACCAGAACGGCTCGTCGCCGCTCGTGAAGCCCGTGAACGTGAGGCCATCGAACTCGTCGTAGGAGGCGATGTGCTCGAACTCGTCGATGAGGCGGGCGTAGGCGGCTGGCACGTCATCGACGGTGGAGTTGATCTCCCCCGAAATGGCGTACGGCGTGTGGCGGTGGCTGAGCCGCGACATCGACACGCCCTGCGTGAGCACCTCGGCGAGCACGTGCATGGACGCGAGCATGCCGTTGTCCGCGCCCCAGAAGTCGCGGAAGTAGTAGTGCGCCGAATGCTCGCCGCCGAACACGGCGCCGGTGCGGGCCATCTCGGCTTTGATGAGCGAGTGACCGACGTGCGTTCGCACGGCAGTGGCATCCGCCCGCTCGATCGTCTCCGGCACGTGCCGCGAGACGATGAGGTTGTGCAGCACGGTGATCTCCGCTTCACCGGCAGCGCGAACGCGGGCGACCTCGCGCTCGGCGACGATCGCGGTCACGGCGCTCGGCGACACGGGCTCGCCGAGCTCATCGACCACGAAGCAGCGGTCGGCATCGCCGTCGAAGGCGAGGCCAAGGTCGGCGCCGTGCTCGACCACGGCACGCTGCAGGTCGACGAGGTTGGCGGGGTCGAGGGGGTTCGCCTCGTGGTTCGGGAACGTTCCGTCGAGCTCGAAGTAGAGCGGCACGATCTCGAGCGGCAGCGGCTCGAGGCCCGCTCCCGCGCCCAGCACGGCGGGCACGGTCAGCCCGGCCATTCCGTTCCCGGCGTCGACGACGATCTTGAGGCGCCGTGTGGGCGACGCGGATGCCACGGGCGCGTCCGCCTGCGTGCCGGTGAGGTCGACGAGCCGGCGAAGGTGGGCGGCGTAGTCGGCGAGCACGTCGAGTCGCGTCTGCTCGCCCGCCCCGTGCGGAGCGGCGGGGATGCCGTCGCGGAGGAACGCCTCGGCGCGGTCCCGGATCGCGGCAAGGCCCGTGTCGAGGCTGAGGGCCTGCGCGCCGGGCCGAGAGAGCTTGATGCCGTTGTAGGCGGCCGGATTGTGGCTCGCGGTGAACATTGCGGCGGCGATGCCGCGCGAGCCCGAGACGAAGTAGGTGACGTCGGTCGAGCACAGGCCGATCGTGACCGGCCGCCCGCCGCGCTGCGCGACGCCGCGCGCGAACGCCTGGGCGAACCCGGGCGACGACGCGCGCATGTCGTGGCCGATCGCGACGTCCTGCCCCGCGAGGCCGAGCTCGTCGACGAACGCGGCGCCGAGCGCGGCGACGACGGGCTCTGTGAGCTGGCGGCCGACGAGGCCGCGAATGTCATAGCGCTTGACGACTGCCGCGAGGTCGCCCCGCTCGCCCGTTTCGGTTGCAGGGATCGCGGGTGCCAAACTCATGCGTTCAACGCTACCGGAGGGGCGCCGCGCGCTTCGACGCCGGGGTCAGGCCGGCAGGCTGGCAGCCTGGCGGGTGTGGCAAGCAGGCAGGCCTGCTAATCGAAGCCGAGCGGCGTCGGGCGCAGCACGGTCCAGCCCTCGGGCACATTGAGGCGCTCCGCGTGACGCGCGCAGAGGTCGTACGAGTGCGGCTCGATCTCGAACGCGAGCGGACCGATCGCCGCGAGCCGATCGCCGTAGTCGAAGGTCAGCGTGAACTGGGCGTGCCTCGAGCAGGCCACGCGAGAACACGGTCGGTTCGACATCACCCGGCAAGTTTAGGAGCCGACGGCCCCTGCGCCACCGAGGCACGCGCGAAATCGACCCACACGCATCCGCACCGACGTGCGCGGGAGCAACCGCAGCGGCACCGCCGGCCAGGCGGGAGCATCCGGATGTTGTGCCGCATCACGACCCACGCTCACCCGGCGTCACGGTTGCGGTCGTAGCGTCGCCCGCATGAACGAACTCTTGAACCGCGCCGACGCGAGCGCGGGCGCACCCGACTGGCGACTCCTCGGAGAGGAACTGCACCTCGCGGTCAATGCGGGCGATTTCGTCTCGGCGATCGATTTCGTGCGGGCCGTCGCCGACATCGCCGAGTCGCAGCAGCACCACCCCGACATCGACATCCGTTATCACCGCGTGTTCCTCGCGGTGAAGAGCCACGACGTCGGTGGACTCACCGAGCGCGATCTGCGCTTCGCGACGGCAGTCGCCAACGAGGCGCGTGCGCGCGGGCACTCCATGTCGCCGAATTCGCTGACGGCGGTCGACGTCGGCATCGACTGCGCCGATCCGGAGAACATCGCACCGTTCTGGGCCGCGATCCTGGGCGCGAAGGTCACCGACGACCACGAGATCGTGAACCCTCACGGTCGCGCCATGCGGGTGTGGTTCCAGGTCACCGATTCGCCGTCTCGGGACCGCGGCCGCACCCACCTCGACGTCATGGTGCCGCACGATCGCGCCGAGGCGCGCATCCAGGCCGCGCTCGACGCGGGAGGCCGAGTGGTCGACGACTCGGCCGCTCCCGCGTTCGTCGTGCTCGCCGACTCGGACGGCAACGTGGCGTGCGTGTGCACGTGGCAGGGTCGCGACGAGCACGAGGCCGCCGAACGGCCCGACTGAGGACTACCCTGAGCACATGGCACGCCGTCGCGATTCCCGCCGTATCACCCAACCGCGCCCTGCTCGAGGGCTCGCGAGGGGCCGCCACGGCCGCGGTGTGCGCTCGAGCGTCGCCGGGCCGTACCTGCCGATGCTGACCGGGCGTATCCCGCGCTTCGAGCAGACGGTTGCCGAGACCATGGATTTCCTGCGCGCGCAGGCGCCCGAGAAGCTCGAGGGCATCCGCCTTGAAGTGGCGGGCATGCCGCCCGACGAGCAGCAGCCCGACGCAGGCATCGAGCGCTGGCGGGTCGTGCGCCCGTCGACGATCGTGCTCTTCCGCGTGCCCATCGACCGACTCGCCAAGCTGCACTGCCCCGACCCGGTGCACTACCGGATGCACATCGAGCGCGTGATGCTCGAGGCGATCGGCGACCTGCTCGGCAAAGACCCGTGGGACATCCTGCCCGACCGATACGACGCCGAGTAGCCGGGGCACGCCGGCTAGCGGTACACCGTCACGTCGGCCGCGAGCGGGCTGCCGCCGACGACCGGCACGCCCGACATCTGCCCGGGACCGTCGTAGGTGACCTGCGCGACGGTCTGCAGCATCCCGTCGATGCGGTAGGCGCCGGCCGCGACGTCGAGCTCCGTGGTCTGCCGGGGCTGCAGGGTGACGCGCTCGGGAGTGCCATCGGGATGCACGAGGGTCACGGTGACCGGGATCGTGCCGACCGTCGAGAGCTGCAGCCGGGGCTGCGGGCCGGGCGCCACAGCGATGGCGGTCGCGCCATCGAGCGGCGGCGAGGGCTGGTACCAGCCGAAGTCGAACGGCTCGGCGACAAGCGACGTGCGCAGCGACGCGACCACCGGCGAGTCGCCGTCGACCGTCACGGTGTAGCGCCCCGCGGGGGCCTCGCCGAGGGGTACATCGCTCACGACGCCTGGAGCGAGCGTGAGGGAGATGGGCTCGAGGGCCTCGCCGGATCCGTCGCGCAGCGTGATGGTGACGGCGGCCGCGCCGTCGCCGGGCGCGAAGAGGCGCAGCACAGCGCCGCGGGTGCCGAACATCGCCTCGTCCGGATCGGCGGCCGTCGTCGGGAACGGCACGCCGACGAAGTCGAGGCGGGACGACGGCGAGGGCGATGACGAGATGACCTCCGCCCCCTGGGGCTGGAGCCCCTCGAGCCCGACCTCGTGCAGGGCGGCGCCGATGACGCTGCCCCGAGTCGTGAGGTGGGCGACGAACGCCGCCTGCTCGGGGGCGACGCCCTCGAGGCTCACGGCGACCTGCGTGCCGGCGGGCACCTCGATGCCGTCGAGTCCGGGCGCGGGGAGCCCGCCCTCGAGGCCGTACAGGCTCACCCGCACCGTGGCGGTCGCCTCGGTCGGGTTCGCGAGCGTGAGCACGGTGCTGGCGCCGCCGGCGGTCGAGCCGCCCACGAGCCACTGGTCGGCGGATGCGGGGGTACAGGCCGTCGCCGAGAATCCGGCCGCCCCCGGCTCGGTCGCGGCGGACGACTGCGAGATCGCGAGAATGGTCGCGCGGTCGCCGACGACCCCGGGCGCCTGGTAGTACGCGGGCACGCCGATGGCGTCTTCGGTGGGCTCGGGTGCGCTGGCCGGCGCCTCGACGGCGGGGGCGATACCCGAGATGTCGAGGTCGTCGGTGTTGCCCGCCGTCACGATCTCGGCGTAACCCTTGTACCCGACCGCGGTCGGGTTGGCCGATGACTGCCCGAGCAGGGTGAGGGGCCCCGGGCACACGCGCTGCTGGTCGCCCGGGGCGGGGCTCAGCACGAGGGCCGACGGCGAGATCGCGTAGTGGGGCAGCGGCGCCGTCTCGACGGCCCACACGGTGGCCCCGGCGAGGGCGATGCCGACGAGACCGATGCCGATGCGCGCCCACAGGCCGCGACCGCCAAGCTGGTTCCCGCCGCCGCGCCCGCCAACGTACGGCTCGCCGTTCCGCGCACCCCTGCCGACGCTGTCGTGCAACGGCGCATCGGCACCGCCGGCGCCCGAGCGAGCGAGTGCTTCCGCCTCGTCGAGCGGCGAGGCGTGCGGCGAGGCCTGCTCGGTCGATGCGCCCTCGGCGCGAGGTTCAGACGATGCCATTGCGGTCCTCCTCGTCGTCGCGGTCGGGCCCGTGGTCGTAGCCGGGTGCTGGCTCGTCTTCGACGTTGGTGCTGCCGAACCGGCGGGCGCGACGCGGTTCCGGCGGGTCGATCGTGAAGCGTCGCCGCCTCGCGGCGGCGGCTTCGACCTCCACCTGCTCCCTGGTCGGCGGCGCTCCCGTTGGCAGCGCGAGCATGACCGTCGCGGCGAGGATCAGGGCGAGCGCGACCAGGATGCCGCGGCCGGCCCACGTGTCGACGTTGCTGACCGCGAGCGGGTCGGCGACGTCATGGTCCGCTGGTGCGACGGTCGCGCTGACGATGCGCCAGACCGTGCCGCTGTGGGTCTCACCCGCAGCCTGGAACGAGGCGTTGCCGTCGAGTGACGACGTGATCCGGGTCGCGATGGGCCCGGCGCCGGGCTCGGGTGCCTCCACGAGGACGAAGGCGATGCCGAGTGCGTGCAGCTCGCCCGTCGGGGTGCTCGTCGAGCTCGAGAGGAACTCGACCGCAAGTTCGGCGAGCCGCCTGTCGACATCGGAGAACTCGGGCGCAGTCATGCGCAACGTCGACTGCTCGTCGAGCGTCTCGCCGTCTCCGCGATCGAGGCGTACGCGCATCGAGCCGTCGGCGAGCGGCGTAATGATGAGCGTTGCGATCGTCTCGTCAGTTTGGGCCTGCGCCTCCACGATGGCCGGCAGCGCGTATCCGGCGCCGTCTTCCACGCGCGCCGTTCCGTTCAAGTGCGAGACCGCGGCGGGCCCGCTGAGCGCGGCGATACCCGCGAGGGCGACGAGCGACCACGCCACCGTGACGCGCGAGGCGACCGATAGGCCAGCGGTAGCGGCGCCGAGCATCCCGAGCATCACGAGTGTTTGCGCCGGGCCCGTCGAGAGCGCAACCGAGTCGGGCCCGACGGTCGCGAGTGAGACGCTGCCGCTGACGGCCGCGAGTGCGAGGCCGGCGATCGCGAAGAACACCGACCAGGCGGCGACCCGCCATGCGGGCAGCACGAGGCCGAGGGCCGCGAGCATCGCGAGCGGCAGGAGAGCGCCCGCGAGGAGCAGCGCGGGGTCGAGGCCCGGTTCCTGGCCGGCGAGGATGCTGGTCCAGCCGCCGAGCGACGTGTCGGGCAGGCCGAGTGCGAGCGCCGCACCCGTGAGGGGGTCGGTCGCGAGCGGCAGGCCGGGGTCGGCGAACACGGCGAGGGGGCGGCCGCGGTTCCACTGCGCGACGGCGAGGGGTGCGAACAGCGCGAGGGCGGGCACGATGAGGAATAGCTGGCGGTACCAGCGGCGCCCGCCCGCGAGCAGGGCGACGAGCCACAGCAGCAGCATGACGGGCCACAGCGACGGTGCGCACGCGAGGATCGCCGCTGCGACGAGCGCGGCCTGCGCCACGCCGGACCACGTGCGGGTGCCGCGCAGGGCGCAGAAGACGAGCAGCGGCAGCAGCACGTGCACGATGACGGTCTGGATGCGGCCGTCAGCCAAGGCGGCGAGCAGCGTCGGAGAGACGGCCCACGCGAGCGCTGCGAAGGCCCGCAGCCACGGGCGGAGCGTGAGCCGCGCGGCCAGGTACCAGGCGGTGAGTGCCGCAAGTGGCATCGCGAGCACCCAGAGCACGACGACGCTCGTGCTCGGATGCCAGAAGGTGAGCGTGCCGAGCAGGGCGAGCAGCAGCGCGAAAGGGTCGGCGACGCCGAACGCACCGCTCGCGATGTCGCGGACGCCGTAGCCGACGTTGCTCCACAGCTCGACGAAGGAGCCGCTCAGCGGCAGGAGCCCGCCGCCGGCGAGCGCATCACGGCCGAGCATCGGCAGCATGAGCGCGACCGACGCGACGGCCGCCGCGAGCAGCACCCAGGCGCCGCCCGAGCCGACCAGCGCGTAGCGATCGCGCTCGTCACGGCCGGCGATGCGGCGCTCGTCGCGAGCGATCTCGCGCTCTTGACGCAGCGTCTCCCTCGAGAGCTGCAGGCGCTCGACGACGCGGGGCGGCTGGGTCGACGTCGCGGCGAAGCGACGGCGCGAGTCGGACACGCCGGTGCGGCCGAACGCCACCGCGAACGCGGCCGCCAGGTCGGCCCAGATTCGTCCGGGTCGCTTGCGCACGAGGTTCCATACGATGCCGACGAGCGCGGCCGGGATCAGGAGCGCACGCCGCACGGCTGCCTCTGCCGCGCCGACCGAGGCGACGAGCCGGTGCAGGCGCGCCGTGCGAACGGCGTGCAACGGCGGATCGGGGCGGTCGGGGAGGCTGAGGCGGGCCTGCGGGGTCACCGTCACTCGGCCGTCGGCGAGCCACGTGCGCACGGAGAAGTCGAGGGCGTCGTCGACCACCGGCAGGCCGGGGTCGAAGCCCTTGAGGTCGAGCCAGTTCGAGGCGCGAACGAGCATGCCGCTGCGGCCCACGGCCAGCACGTCGCTCTCGTCGTCGAACTGGCCCTGGTCGAGTTCGCCGCGATGCAGGTGCACGGTCTCGCCCTGGCGATCGGTCGTCTGGCCGAGTTCGGCGATGACCGTTTCGTCGCCCGCCCGCAGGAGCTTCGGGCCCGTAATGGCGAGGGAGGGGTTGCGCTCGATGGCGCCGCGCAGCAAGCCGAGTGCGTCGTGATCGGGGGCGTCGCCCGCCTCGAAGAGCCAGAGCCACCCCTGAAGGGCGGCGGCGTCGCGATCGCCGAGTTCGCCGACCGCCGCGTCGACGGCCTCGCCGAACGACGTCTGCTCCCCGATCGCCACGATGAGGTCGGGCTCGGACTCCCGTGCGACTGACCGCAGCGACGCATCGCGGGAGGCGAGCACGATGACGGTGCGCTCGACGTCGCGGTCTTGCGCCGCGATCGCGCGCATGGTGCGGGACAGATCGGGCGCCGACGCGCGGGCGACGACGATCGCAGTCACTCGGGAGGACATCGGGCCGATGCTAGACGCTGCCGTCACGGGAGTCGGCATTGACTCCGGCAAGCCGGTCATCAGACGTCGCGCGATGCGTGGGGCGCGCTGACTCGATTCGGCTCGGGAAGACCCGATCCCGGTGGCGACACGGACGGCCGGCTATGCCAGACGGCGCAGCTTGCGACGCTCACGCTCGGAGAGGCCACCCCAGATGCCGAAACGCTCGTCGTTCTCGAGCGCGTACTCGAGGCACTCGGCGCGCACCTCGCAGGAGGTGCAGACGCGCTTCGCGTCGCGGGTCGAGCCGCCTTTCTCGGGGAAGAACGACTCGGGGTCGGTCTGCGCGCAGAGGGCGTCGGCCTGCCAGGCGAGAGCGTTGTCGTCGCCGAGGCCCTGACGGACCCCCGGAACGCCCAGGGTGATCGGGTCGACGTACCAGTCTTCCGGCACCTGTCGGTGCAGCGGGTTCGAACGCTGCGATTCGTTTGACATATCACGGTCTCCCACGCTTCGTGCGGATCGAATCGCCCGCACACATCAATTACACCTGTGTAATTACAGGTGCGTCAAGTGGGAGATCGTAAGGGTAGAGCCTCGCGCGCCGAAATCGAGGCGCCTCGCCACGAGCGCTTGCGGCGTGTCGCAAGATTGCGACACGAGACCCGCGGGCACCTCGCGCGCCGGTACGGTTTCCGTCCGCCGCGTCGGAGAAAACGCGGGTCAGCCGGTGATCACACCGGCGGGGCGCCGACCGTCGCGATCAGCGCATCGCACTCGCCCTCGATCTCGAGGCGGCCCTCGTCCGGCGTGGCGTAGACCGCGGCGCCGGCGCGCAGCCGGACCGCGCCGGCGTTCCCCCGCACCCGAGCCTCACCGGAAAGACCCAGGATGATGGCCGGCCCGGGCGCGTCGATCGCCGAGGGGCCATCGCGGTCGGCGCGCGTCACCCGCAAGAGCCGGAAATCGGCTACGTCGGGCCGGAAATCGAACACGCCGTCCCCCAGGTCGACGGACTCGAGCAGCGGTTGCGACACCTCGCTCGCGTCGAGGATGCGCAGCAGTTCTGGTACGTCGACGTGCTTCGGGGTGAGCCCGCCGCGCAGCACGTTGTCACTCGACGCCATGATCTCGACGCCGACACCGCGCAGGTACGCGTGCATCGATCCGGCGCCCACGAACAGCGCCTCGCCGCGCCGCAGGGTGATGCGATTGAGCAGCAACGCGATGACGACCCCGGGGTCGCCGGGGTAGCGATCGGCGAGCAGCGTCACGGTCTCGGTCACGCGCTCGAGCTCGGTGGGCGCGGGCGTCACGCCGGCCGTGGCCGCGGCGACCACCGTGCGCGACGCCTCGACGACGGCCTCCGTCACGCCGACGGCGTCTGCGCCGCGCGCCAGGAGCCAGGCGACGACCTCGCGCCGCCCCGGCTCGTCGGACACCTTCGCCAGGCGGGCGCGAAACGCGGCGAGCGCATCCGCGCCGGCGGCCACCGGAGTAGCAGCTTGAGCGTCACGTGCCGCGATGAGGGCGTCGAGCACGGCGATGACCTCGGAGTTGCGGCGGAAACCGGCGACGGCCTCCATCGTGTCGCTGAGCGCGAGCAGCAGCTCGGGCTTGTGCCACGGGTCGCGATAGTTGCGCAGCGGAGCGTCGATCGGGATGCCGAGGGCGTTCTCGCGCGCGAACCCGTCGCGTGCGTGCTCGAGGGAGGGGTGCGCCTGGAGCGAGAGCGGCGCCCCCGCCGCCAGCACCTTCAGGAGGAACGGCAGGCGCGCGCGCTCGCCCTCGCGCAGCGTGCCCGCGAGGGGACCGAGGGTCGTGGCGGGATCGGCCTCGATCCACTCCCGCAGGTCCACGGCGCCTCCAACCAGCTCGCGGTCGACGATGCGGCTCGGCGCGCCCTGGTGGGCACCGAGCCATAGCTCGGCCTCCGGCCCGCCGTCGGTGCGGGGTTCGCAGGCCGAATCTCCACCGTCGCCGAGTAGGCGGGTGATCTCCCCGTCGGTGCCCCATGCGTAGTCGAGCGGCGTATTGCGGATGCGAACGAACATCACGACGGAGCGTACCGAACGCGGGCGTCTCCGCCGTGGCGCCGCAGCGCGGATCGGCGCGGCCGACGCTGCCCCGCCCCGATCGGCGCGCACAAAGGAACGCGCGCGGGCACGCCCGGCGGTTGTCGCGCATCCACGACGACTGCGCCCGCCGCCGCGACGCTTCCTAGGCTGGGGGAATCTCGGCGTCGGCGTCGTCCTGCGATGCGCCGGCGCAGCATCCACGAAGGAGGCTCCACATGCCGTTCACCCCGGTCCCCAGCGACTTCTACGATTACGCGCTCGCGCTCACGGACCGCGAGCGCGAGTTCCTCGGCGAGCTGCGCTCGACGCTCGATCGCGAGGTGGCTCCAATCGTCGACGACCACTGGGACCGCGCCGAATTCCCGGCCGCCGTGCCCGGGATCATCGCCCGCGCCGGCGTGGTCGGCCTCGGCTACCCTGAGACGCGTCCGTTCGAGAACTCGGCCACGTTCCGCGGCTGGACGGCGTTCGAGCTCGCCCGAGTGGATGCGTCGACCGCAACGTACGTCGGCGTGCAGAACGGCCTCGTCGCCGGCTCGATCGGCGTATGCGGCAGCGAGGCGCAGCGCGCCGAATGGTTGCCGAAGCTCGCGAGTGGTGAGGTGGTCGGCGCATTCGGCCTCACGGAGCCGCTGAGCGGCAGCGACTCGGCCAAGGGACTCCGCACGACCGCCCGGCGCGACGGTGACGAATGGGTGCTCAACGGCTCGAAGCGGTGGATCGGCAACGCGACGTTCAGCGACATGACCATCATCTGGGCCAAGGACGAGGTCGACGGGCAGGTGAAGGGCTTCATCGTGCCGACGTCGACACCGGGCTACACCGCTACGAAGATCGAGCACAAGATGGCGCTGCGCATGGTGCAGAACGCCGACATCACCCTCGAGGATGTGCGCGTTCCCGCGAGCAGCAAGCTCGAGCACGCGAACTCGTTCAAAGACACGTCGAGCGTGCTGCGGCAGACGCGGGCGGAGGTCGCGTGGCTTGCGGCCGGCGTCGCGGCGGGCGCGTACGAGGCGGCCCTGCGGTACACGACCGAGCGCATCCAGTTCGGACGCCCCATCGCTGCGACCCAGCTCGTGCAGCACCATCTCGCCACCTGCCTCGGCAACATCACGGCCTCGATCGGCATGTGTGTGCGCGTGAGCGAGATGCTCGACGCGGGCGAGCAGCGCGACGAGCACTCGGCTCTCGCGAAGGCGTTCGTGACGAGCCGAATGCGCGAGACCGTGGCGCTCGCGCGAGAGATGTGCGGGGGAAACGGCATCGTGACCGACTACGGGCCGGGCCGGTTCTTCGCCGACGCCGAGGCGATCTATTCCTACGAGGGCACGCGTGAGATGAATCACCTCATCGTGGGCCGGGCGGTCACGGGTCACGCCGCGTTTGTGTAACGCTGCGGTAACGACGTGGCCTGGCAGGCCATGGGGCTGGACCGCGGGTTGCGGTGTTCGGCCGGTTGTACTCCATTATTGAGTGAGTGACTGCTTCCGAAACCGCCAGTTCCCGCCGCGGCCTCCGCGAGTGGCTCCGGGGCGGTCTTGGCGACCCGAAGCTCGGGGACAACCCCTGGCTCCTCGCGTTCGCGGCGTTCGCGATCTTCACGGGCTTCGCGGGCGACTTCTGGCGCAATCTCACGAGTTGGTACGGCTTCGGTGCCGTCTCGCTCGCGGTGCTCGTCGGCGCCGTCGTCATCCTCATCAACAAGCGACCACTGCCCAGGCTGCATCACCTGCCGTTTCCGCTGCTGCTGTTCATGGCCTGGTGCCTCGCGTCGACGATCTGGTCGGCGTACTGGCCGGAGACCCTGCTCGCGTCGCTCGTGCAGCTGGTCACAGTGGTCGTCGGCCTTGCGATCGCCGTCACGCTCACACGGCCCATGCTCCTGCGGGCGCTGAGCCTCGCCATGCGCACGATCGTCGGCATGTCACTCGTCTTCGAGGTCATCGTCGAGGCGTTCTTCCCCAACGGCGTCTTCCCCCTCTACATGCTCGCGCCCGGTGTCCTCGAATCCCTCACGGGCGACCCCGGTGCGACGTTCGAGACTGCCCCGCCCGGGTTCAAGTGGAGCCACGGCCACATCTTCTCGGGCGCGGCGATCCAGGGCATCGTCGGCAACCGCAACCTGCTCGCCATGATCGCCCTCCTCGCAGCGATCGCCGTCACCGTGCAGCTCCTCTCGAAGCAGCTGGGCCGGTGGAATGCGCTCATATGGCTCGTCCTTTCACTTGCCACCGTGCTGCTGAGCCGGTCAATGACCGTGATCGTCGCCTGCGGTGTCGTCGCGTTCGCGGCGCTGCTCATCTGGATCGCTCGCCCGCTGCGCACGCGACATCGGTGGATGCTGTACGGCGCCGTGGCCGTGGCCATGGTCGTGTGCGGAGCAATCGTGGCGCGGTTCCACGCTGACCTGTTCGCGCTCATCAATCGCTCGAGCGACATGTCGGGCCGCGGCGACATCTGGTGGGCGGTCACCCAGCTCGCCTGGGAGCACTGGCTCGCGGGCCTCGGCTGGATCAGTTACTGGGCGCCGTGGGTCGAACCGTTCAAAGGCATGCTCGTCGTCGATGGCGTGCAGTACCTGCAGGCCCACAACGCGTATATCGATGTGTGGATGCAGACCGGCCTCATCGGCGTGGTGCCGTTCGTGCTGCTCGTGATCACGACGCTCATCCGCACGTGGTGGCTGGCGATCGACGGTGAGCAGTATCGCGACAACCGCATCCCGCACTCGGCGATGCTCGCGTTCCTCGTCATGGTCGCGCTCACGGTGCAGTCCCTGACCGAGTCACGGCTGCTCGTCGAGGGCAACTGGCTGCTGCTGAGCTCGCTCGCCATCTCGTCGAAGCTGCGCGTGCAGGACCTCCCAGCCCTCCCCCGCCGCACGTTGCCGGCGATGACGGGGCCCATCACCGTCATCGACGCCTCGACGCTCGAGCCTCGTCCGATCCCGCCGACCGAGGATCTGCTCCTTCCGGATTCGGCTCAGTGCCACACGGGAGGCGACGTCGACGGCCCCGGCGGGGGACGACCGGATACTCCGCGGCGGTCCTCCACCGACGGCACGTAGATCCCGCCGGCGGTGTGCCGCGCGCGGGCCACGCTCGCGAGCAGCGCATTGCTACGCTGAGCGCCGTGGTCACGCCAATTGCCTCGACGCTCGTCGTCATGCCCGCCTTCAATGAGGAGGCGGCCGTGGGCGATGTGGTGCGCGAGGTGCATGCCAAGGTGCCGGAGGTAGACGTCGTCGTCGTCAACGACGGGTCGCGCGACCGCACGGCGCGTGCCGCCCGCGAGGCGGGTGCTCGCGTCCTCGACCTGCCGTTCAACCTGGGCGTCGGCGGGGCCATGCGCGCCGGGTTCCGGTACGCGCAGCGCGAGGGCTACGACTACGTCGTCCAGGTGGATGCCGACGGCCAGCACGACCCGGTGGGCGTGCGTTCCATCGTCGCGCAGCTGCAGCACTCCGACGTCGTGATCGGCAGCCGATTCGAGGGAGCCGGCGAGTACGCCGTGCACGGCGTCCGCCGGTTCGTCATGCGCGTGCTCTCATGGTGCATCTCGCGCATCGCCCGGACGACGCTCACTGACACGACGAGCGGGTTTCGCGGCTCCGGTCCGCGCGCCATCGCGTACTTCGCCGACCACTACCCGGCCGAGTACCTGGGCGACACGATCGAGTCGCTGGTCATGGCGGCGAAGGCCGGCCTCACGATCACGCAACTGCCCGTGGCGATGCGGCCCCGGGCGGGTGGCGTGCCGTCGCACAACCCGCTGAAGGCCGGCATCTTTCTCGCGCGGGCCATGCTCGCGCTCCTGGTCGCGCTCGCGCGGCCCCGGGCAGCGGCCCCGATCGAGGACGCCACGGCATGAACCTCGGTGTGCAGATCTTCGCGATCGCGGCCGCGGTCGCGGCGCTCGTGCTCGTGTTCGTCATGCTGCAGCGCAAGAGCTTCCACGAGCGCCACGCGGTCTGGTACCTCGTCGCGGCGTTCGGAGCCGTCGTGCTCTCGGTGTTCCCCGGTCTCTTGACGTGGGCCGCTGCCCTCATCGGCGTCGCGGAACCGGTCAACCTCGTGTTCTTCGTGTCGGTCCTGCTGCTCTTCCTCATCGCCGTGCAGCTCTCGACCGAGCTGACGTCTGTCGAGGCGCGCATTCGGCGCCTGGCGGAGGAGACGGCGATGCGCGACCTGGAGGTACGCGAGCTGCGGGCCGAGCTCGGCGACCTGCGGCGGAAGCTCGGGGAGCGCGACGACGACGCGGCGACCTGAGCCGGTTAGAGCACCGCGCATGGCGAGTTCCTGGGGGGGCTATGGGCATCGCCTCGAGGACGAGCACTCCGAGTGTCCCTGCAATTGGGCTCGCGACACCGCACCCGCCCGTTGCGCCATGGCCTGCCACGCCGACGAGGCCATGTCGGCGACGTTCCGCGTCGCCTCCCACCCCAGTTCCCGGCGAATACGTCGCACATCGGCCACGAGCTGCGGCGGGTCTCCGGGACGGCGATGCTCGATGACGGGAGTGAGATCTCGGCCGCTGGCTGTACGCACCGCGTCGATGATCTCGAGCACCGAGGTGCCGAGTCCCGTGCCCACGTTGTAGACAGGGCTGAGGGACTCGCCCGTGGCCAGGTGGTCGAGCGCAAGGAGATGCGCTTCGGCGAGGTCGACCACGTGCACGTAGTCGCGAATGCAGGTGCCGTCCGGGGTCGGGTAGTCGGCACCGAACACTCGCGGTGCGTCGTCGCGCAGCAGCCGCTCGATGACCATCGGCACGAGGTTGAGCGCCAGCTTGTCGGCCAACCGCACCTCGCCGCAGCCTGCGACGTTGAAGTAGCGCAACGAGGTCGCCCGGAGCCTGCCGGCACGAGCCTGAGCTGCGATGAGCCACTCCCCCGCGAGCTTCGACTCCCCATAGGGATTGATCGGCCGGGTCGGAGCATCCTCAGAGATCAGGCCCGTGTCGTCCGAGAGGCCGTAGACGGCTGCCGAGGACGAGAACACCAGCTGTTCGACCCCGGTTGCCTCCATCGCCTCGAGAAGGTGCACGAGCCCGCCCACGTTCTGCTGCACGTACCAAACGGGCCGTTCGACCGACTCGCCCACCTGCTTCCGTGCCGCGAAGTGGATGACGCGATCGACGCCGTGATCCCGAATGACGCGCTCGACCACCCCGCGCGCATCCGCCGACGCGAGATCGGTGCGGACGAGGGGCACCTCGCCGATGCGAGCGGCGTCACCGGTGATGACGTCGTCAACCACGACGACATCGTCGCCTCGGGCGATCAGTTGGGAGACGACGTGGGCCCCGATGTAGCCCGTGCCGCCCGTCACGAGCGTGGTCACGGTGTGACCGTATCGGCGTGCGCGTGGGACGGGCCCGTGTCGAGCGCGCTGTCATCGATGGTCTTCATCTCGACCTCCCGCTCCCGGTCACCGGCCTGCACGAGCAATGCCGCGCCGATTGCCCACAGCGCGGCGACGATCCACACGCCGAGGACCGGCACGAGCATCGGTAGCCCGAACGGGGTCCATGCGGGCGAGAACAGTAGCGTGGAGTACTCGCTCTCGATACCCGAGCCGTATCGATGCAGCAGGATTTGCAGCCCGGTCGCATGGGCGAGTGCCACGATGCCGATCGTGACCGCCAGAAGTCGGTCCTGCATCACCCGCCGCAGCCGCTCGAACACCGGTCGAGCGACGAACGCGGTGACGTAGACGAATACGGTGACGAGCGCCAACCCGTAGCGGCCCTGCCAGATGTAGCCCGAGTTGGTGACCGAGCCGCCTTGGACGATCGCGGGCAGGATGGGCACCGCAGCCAACGCGAGCAGCACTGCGATGCGCCCTCGCGGGCTCTCGGTTCCGAGAATCGCCGTGGCCGCGAGCGCCAGCACGAGCACGAGGTACGCAACGACCGCGAAATCAGGAATGCTCGCATCGTTCCAGCCAAACGCGCCGACCATGGGCGGCACCTGTTCGAAGAACGTGAAGAGGGTGACCCGCAGACCGACGTCCCAGCGCGTCCCCTGCCCTTCGTAGTCGCCGAGCTGTGCGAGCGTGCCGCTGCTCAGTGTGCTCGCGAGCGCCGCGATGCCGGCCGTGGCCACGAGCACGATGGCCGCGATCGTCTGCCGCCGTCGCAGCAGCTCCCAGCAGGCTCGCCAGCCGGCGATGACGGAGATCAGCACCACGGCGACGAAGAACCAGAGCGGCGAGAGGCTTCGCACCTGGAGCCCCAGCATTCCGGCGATGGCCATGAGCCCACACAGCCACCACAGGAGGCGACCGCGCGCACGGACCGTGAGTGCCACGTAGAGCGCCGCGGAGAAGGCGGCGACGGTCGACACTTCGAGCGCGTTGGGGTTCACCATGCCGCCGAGGAATGCGACGGTCGGCGTCATGATGCCGAGGGCGGCGAGGATGAGGATGCGCGATCGCGGCAGGAGTGAGAGGCACGCTATCGCCGCGGCGACGAAGATCGCATTGAGCAGCGCCCCCAGCAGCCGCATGCCGTAGACGGCGGCGTCGCCATCACCCAACAGTGCCGGCCATCCGACGAGCACATAGAAGACGGGGTTGTACAAACCGGCCGTCGAGTTCACAGTGATCATCCCGTCCGGACCACCGGTCGTCACGGTGTCACAGACAGCGGGGGCATTCGATCGCAGCGCGGTGCACTCGACTTTGTCGACCGCGGCGCGGATGCCGGTGGGGATCGTGAACGCCCGGCGTTGCGTGCCGTCGACGTATTCGCCATAGCCTTGGCCGTGCGCCACGCCCGCCGCTTTGACGATATGGGCCGTCTCGTCGGGGCTACCGCCGAGAGGGGTCAGGAGGGCCCACGTGGCGTGCATGCCGAACACCACGGCGAGCGCGATCAGGAACACCTGCCACGGTCGTCTCGAGCGCGCCCACGACGAGCATCGCGCGGCGACGCCTCGGCGAGGGGCATGTGGAGGCGCTTCTTGAGGCTGCACGGTCGCCTATTCTCGCAGGTTCGCCGGCCCGCCGCGGCCCAGAGAACCGCGCGTTCACGGCATTCGTCCACGCCGAATGAGGGCGGAGCCCGGCGAAGAGGGTGTCCCCTCGCCGGGCTCCATCAGTGTCGGCACGGCCACCGTCGACAGTTGTCTCGGGTCAGGCCTCGATCGGGGCGCCGCGCTTCATGGCCGAGACGACCTCGATCGGCAGCACCAGGAGTGCCGGCTGCTCGGTCGCTGCGGGCTCGGTCGTCTCCGGGGCGTCGGTGGCCCCCGGCTCGTCCGCCTCCGGCTCGTCCGTCGAGGCGGCGTCGGTCGCGTCAGGCGTCTCGCCGGTCGAGCCGGGCCCCTCTTCGTTGGCGGCGCCGTCCGTCGCCTCAGGCGTTTCGGTCGGCTCACCGTCGGCCGGCGCCGACTCGGTGGGGGCCGGCGAGAAGCTCGCCGCCGTCTTGAGGCGAAGCTCACCGTTCTCGACGACGTAGACGTTGCCGTTCGGCAGCGTCACCTCGGTTCCGAGCGAGAGCGTCGAGTGCGTCAGCGTGCCACACACCTCGGGAGCCAGCTCGACGTAATCGAGCCCGAACGCCGCCTCGGTGTCGGCCGACTCGAACGGCACGAGCTTGCCGTCGATGCCGATGGAGTTGGTTCCCTCGCAGCGGACCGCCGACGAGTAGAGCGGGGCGATGTTCGACCCAAACTGCTCGAAGTTCGACTGCGGCACCGTGATGGCACCGTCAATGGCAATGTCCAGGTGCGCGGCGACGCTCGGGCTGCCGATCTGCACCAGCTGCTCGCCGTTCACGAGCCAGATCCCGGTGCCGGCGGCGTCGGTGATGACATCACCGATCTCGAGCGCCACTGGCGGCTCTTCCGTCTCGGTGGGCTCGGGCGTCGTCGTCTCGGTGGGCTCGGGCACCGCCGTCGGCACCGACGTCTCGGTGGGTTCCACCGTCGACGGGTCGGTCGGCTCCGGCGTCACCGTCGGCTCCGGCGTCTCGATCGGTTCGGTCGGCTGCGGCGTTCCTGTTGGGGGCTCGTACCCCGTCGGGACCGCCGTGACCGTGTTGCCGGTGGGCAGCTGGTCGGCAACCTGCTCCGACACGATGACGGCCCGGCTGTACCCATCACCGAATGCGTTCACGAGTTCCGGCCACCCGATGGGTCGCTTCTCGCCGCCGACGACCCAGTACACGTGCTTGCCGTCGCGGAGGATGTCGCTCATCGGTTCACCGACCGGAATGAGCCCGCACAGCGTTTCGGAGAGCGCCTGCGAAGCGAGCCCGTAGTCGGCCTCGACCTCGGAGTTCGGATAGGGGCGCAGCACCCCGCCCGCGGCGAAGCCGGTCACACCGTGGCAGGTCAACTGCGTGCCGTCGAGCGTGGTCTCACGCTGCTCGATGTTCTCGAACGACTCCGTCGTGATCGTGATCGGCGCCTGCGTGAACCCGAGGGCCTGGGCGATCTCGATGCTCGCGACCGGCTGGAGGTACATACCGTCGAGGATGAAGAGCTCCTCGCTGTTCTGCGGCTTCAGCACCGATCCATTGACGATGCCGTTGCCCTCGACGATTCCCGTGACGGCGCCGGCGACGGTCGTGTACACCGTGGCGTCGATTCCTCGCTTCTCCGCCTCGCTCTCGACCGCGGCCGCGTCGGCTAGCGGGAAGCGTTCGCCGCCGGCGATGAGTTGGATCTGGTCATCACCCTTCATCTGCACGAAGTGGGCGCCGAGCGCCGTGCCTGCGCCCGGCAACGCGGCGATGGTCGCGGCCGAAACCGTGTTGAAGCGCACGCCGCTGCCGTACTGAGCCGATGAGACCTTGAGCAAGCCCTTGTCGGTGACGAGGTAGTTCGCGGAACCGTCCGTCATGAGCGCAGAGATTGGCTCGCCCTGCTCGATGGCGGCGTAACTCTCACTCGTGAACGTCGAGGTGGTCGCGAGGCCGCCCATGGTTGCGAACTCGTCCGGCACTGGGTGGCCGATGCGATCGCCGTCGATGAGGATCGGCTGTTCGCCGCCGGCGCCGGCAATGACGCCACCACGAGTGATGATCGGCGAACCGTACGGCAGCCCATCGACGAGCTCGGCAGGAATGTTGTTGGTCACGGCCGTGAACATGCCGATGGCCTTCAGCGCCTCGAGGTTCGAGACCTCGCGCTTCGTGCCACCGGCAACGAGGAAGAGCTCGTTGCCCGCAGTGCGCACGAACGATTCGATCGTTCCTGCCGACTTGAGCTCGTCGAGCTGCTTCTCGGTGAGCTTGGCCGTGCCGACTCCGCAGCCGCCGCCGAAGGCTTCGGCGACCCCGCAGGACCGGAACTTCGCCAGTGCGCCGCTCTCGTTGAGGTAGTACGCGTTGCTGTCGGCGTCAGACAGGAACTGGTCAGCCCAGGATCCCCACGGCGTCCAGTCCAAGTGTTGCTGCGGCAAGACGGTCACGTCCCCGAAAGCGGCCGTGTACCGGTCGAGGTACTCGGGCGGAATGTAGTGCCGGATGCCGTCGCTCAGCAGGTACGTGCTCGTGCCGCCGTTCGCCATGATCAGCGACGGCTCGTCCTTGGCGTTCGAGCCCTGAGTCGAGCCGAACCAGTCGGTGTACATCCACCAGAAGTTCCGGTTGCCATACGCCGAGCAGCCGTCGCCCGTGCCGCGCAAATTGTTCAGCGCCGCCTGGTTGGGCTGGTAGGGCGTGTAGTTGTAGAGACCCGCCGTGGCGGAGTTCTCGATGTAGACGGGCGACGACCCGCATGAGAAGTTCGGGTTGTACAGGACGTTGTTGGTCGCGCCTGGGATGTGGTTGAAGCTGTACGGATTGGCCTTGTAGACCTGGAACTGCCGGGCGGCGTAGTAGATCTGGTAGAAGAATCCGCCGACGCTGGAGTCGCAGGGGGCCGTGTCGGGGCAACCGAAGCCCGTCGCCGCGGCGAGCCGCCCGGTGGTGGGAGCGGCGAGGCTCACGAGGCTCTGCTCCTTCTCGAGCAGCACGAGCATGGCCTTCTGGCTGAACTTGCAGGCGGCACCGACCTTGGCGATGATGCTGGCCGCCGAATCGTTCGCGGAGCCCTGATAGGCGGCGCAGTACTTGTCGGCCGGCATGCTCGGGGTGTTCTGCGCGTAGTTCCGCAGCGCTGTCGGGCTCGACGAGCTGTTGCGAGAGACGAGGAAGTCCTGCGCCTCCGCCGCCGACATGGCCGAGCCGTCGTAAAAGAGCTCGTCGCTGATGATGTTGCCGGGGTTCCAGTCCCGCGCCTGCGCCTGCGCGGCGGCTTGTTCGATGCCGGCGACGTCGGGGTCGGGTGCCGTGGCTTGGAAGGCCGCGAGGCCCGCCGCGGCGGTCACCCCTGCGGCCAGGAGGGCAAGGAATCTGCGAATCATGACATCCCAAACACGTTGAGTCAGTGGTCGCTCGAACTCACCACACGGGGTGTGGAACGCTCAGCAGTTTCTAAGTATGCAGACTTCTGCCCCAGAACGCCACACCTACACCAAATTTCACACAAGCCACACCAGTCTCTGTGGTGGTGACACGGGTTCAACCGGCACGGGGGCTGGCTTCGTACCCGGCAGGACCAACCATCAGCCGTCAGTCCTCGCGGTCAGCACGGCGCACCGGCGGCGCCTCGATCGGCCGCGGCGGCGTGAGGTTGCCGAACTTCGAGCCCAGCGTCACGAGACCGCCTGATTCGATCGGAGTCCCCGGCCCGACGCTGAATGTGAACGCGCGCTGCCACACGTCGTAGTTGTGCGTGCCGTCAAAGTCTTGAATCGAGGCACTCAGGTAGGCGTTGAGGGGCCGGAAGGTCACGCTTGGGATCTCGATGTCAATGGTTCCCTCACCCGGCTCGATCGCATCCGGGACGAACCCAGAATCCCGGCTCGTGTGCCCCCACAGGAACGGCCCGTTGACCACGTCGACTGACACGCCGAAGACTGGTCGCTCAATGCGCTCCGCGGCCCGGTAGTGGAGGCGAATCGTGGCCCGGTCGCCCGTCGACAGGTTCCGCACGTCACCACGCTCCGGATGGAGCAGCTCGAGCTTCGTGACCTGGGCCTCCCCAGTGCCAAACCGCTTGCCACCGCCCTCGACCAGGGTCGCACCGTGCTCCTCGTTCGAGTAGAGGTCAACGATCTCGGCCGCCGGCCCGACGTCCTTCAGCACACCGTGATGCAGCCACGCGGCTTCGTCACAGAATGAACGCATCTGTTCGAGCCCGTGCGAAACGACAACGACGGTACGGCCCTCGCGCTTAAACTCGGCAAACTTCGCCATGCACTTCTCTTGGAAGGCCATGTCTCCGACGGCGAGCACTTCGTCAACGAGCAGGATGTCGGGGTCGACGTGGATCGACACGGCGAACCCGAGACGCACGTACATCCCCGACGAGTAGTTCTTCACCGGCTGGTCGATGAACTGCTCGACGCCCGAAAAGTCGACGATCGCGTCGAACTTCCGATCGATCTCGGCCTTGGTCATACCGAGGATCGAGCCGTTGAGATACACGTTCTCCCGGCCCGAGAGTTCGGGATGAAAGCCCGAGCCGACCTCGAGCATGGCGGCGATGCGGCCGCGGTGCGTGATCGTGCCGGCATTGGGCTCGAGGATGCGCGCGATGCACTTGAGCAGCGTCGATTTACCCGACCCGTTGTTGCCGAGCAATCCGAAGGTCTTGCCTTCCGGAATCTCGAGCGACACGTCATCGAGGGCCGTGAACTCCCGATACTTACCACGGCTGCGACTGAGCACGGTCGCCTTGAGCGATTGATTCCGGTCGCGGTACACCCGGAACGTCTTCGAGACGCCGTCGATCGTGATGGCCGAGGGCTTCGTCATTACAGCTCCTCCACGATGCGGGCTTGGAACGTCCGGAAAACCAGCACACCGACCAGGAGCACGGCTGCCGCCCAGGCCAACATCGTGAGCCACGTGACGGGGCCTGGCATCGCGAAGTCGTAGAGCACCGAGCGATACGCCTCGAGGAAGTGGAAAGCGGGGTTGAGTTTAAAGATCTCGACGAGTGGAATGTGCGCGCCGAAGAACGTGATTCCCTGCTCGCCGAGTAGCCGCTCGGCCGATTCGACCATTGCGATGGGGAACACGACACCCGAGGCGTAGAACCACGCTTGATTGACGATGCCCCACAGGTGCTGGATGTCACGGAAATACACGACGCCGACCGCGAGGACGAGCCCGATGCCCAGCACGAAACACGCGGTGATCGCGACGACCACGAGCAGCACCGGGATGTACGCGAGCACGAGGAGTCCGTGGGCACCCGTCACGAAGACCGCGGCGGTGAGCATGATCGCCATAACCACCAGGAGTTCGACGAGGAACGTGGCCACGAGCGACATCACCATCGAGGTCACGAGCACGTGTCTCGGGAAGTACACCTTTGTGAGCAGTCCCGCGTTGGCGGTGATTGAGCTCATGGCGGCCTGGATGGAGCCCGAGATGAAGGTCCATGGAATGATGCCGCACGCGATCCAGAGGGCGTAGGCGTGCAGGCCCGAATTGGTGCCTTCCGGCGGTGGCGCTTGGAACAGGAAGCCGAAGATGATGGAGAAGATGGCGATGGTCGCGAGAGGATTGAGAAGCGACCACAGCCGTCCGAGCGCCGTGCGCTTGTACTGCGAGCGAATCTCTCGCAACGTGAGGTTCCAGAGCAACCCGAGGGTAGGGTGCTTCAGGAACCGACCCGGGCGCGGCCCGGGCCGCTGCTCGTCGGCGGTGATGTTCTCGGCTATGACGCACCTCCAGGTGCCTGCGCGTCGAGTTGCGCGTCGATCCATGTACAGAGGCGGCGAACTCCAGAGTCTACGGGTACCTTCGGTCGCCACCCGAGAACCGCGACCGCGTCGTCGATGACCGCGGACGCGCTTCGCACGTCGCCATTGCGAAACTGCCCGGTCACGGTCGGTTCCGGGGCGCCATAGATCTCGGCGATGAGTTTCGCGAGCTGAAGGATCGTCGTGCCCGTGCCGGATCCGATGTCGAACGGAAAGCGTGTGCCGTGGCCCGACGGCTCCGTCGGTGTGGACGCACCCGTGACGCCGCGCACAACCGCATCGACCACGTCATCGATGTACACGAAGTCGCGAACGATGTGCCCGTCCTCGTACACGGGAATGACCTCGCCGGCGCGCGCCCGCTGCGCGAAGAACGACACGATGCCCGTGTATGGATTCGTCAGCGACTGCCCCGGCCCGTAGACGTTCTGCAGCCGGAACAGCACGGGCGTCACGCGCATCGCGAGACACCACGAGCGCAGCACGTGTTCCTGCGCGAGCTTCGTCGATCCGTACACGCTCGTCGGGGCGGGCGCCACGGTCGCTGATCGGTGCGGAAGTGCCGTGAGCCCGGGAAAGTCCCACTCGCCGCGAGCGAGCATGGCCGCCGAACGCTGCCCCGGCGACACGACGCTGCCGTCCTCCGCTCGCCAATCGCCCTCCCCGTAGACCGCCCGACTCGACGTCAACACGATCCGTTCGGGCAGGCGCTCGTGCCGGACGAGCGCGTCGAGCAATTCGGTCGTGCCGACCACGTTAACCGAGGCGTGCCTCGTCGCCTCCGTGAGCGACTGTCCCGTCCCGGTCTCGGCGGCGAGGTGCACGACGACGGTCACGTTGCCGATCGTCGGCAGCAGGGCGTCCCACATGGCGGCATCGGTGACGTCGCCGTGCACGAACTCGACCCGTGAGTCGAGCGCGCGCGGTCGACGCTCGTGTGGATGCACCTGCGGATGCAGGTTGTCGATGGCGATGACGCGATCGAACGCGTCGGAGAGGGCCGACGACACGGCACAGCCGATGAACCCAGCACCGCCGGTCACGAGACAGGTGGTCGGGGCGGTGGTTGCGGGCGTTGCGGTCATGGGTTCCCGTCAGTAGGTGATTGGGGGCACGAAATTGAGGTGGCGTTCCGTGAGCTCGATGATCACCACATCGGGCTCATGCTCGAGCGCGACCGAGAAGTAGTCGACGGCCTGTTCGGGCTTGTCGAGGTTATGCGGGTATTGCCAGGTTGTCGTGAAGCCGGCCTGCCAGCCGGCCGCGATGCTGTCGCCCTGCGAATCACGGAAGATCAGTGCCGTGGCGGCCGACTGCGCCGACGGATTCTCGGTCGTCACCGGCAGCTCGAGCATGTCGACGGGCCGGTCGGTCGGCTCGCTTGCGACGGTGCCATCGGCCATCGTCAGCTGCATCTCGGGCGGCGGAGCCGCCCAGACCGGCACGGCATCGATCGGGTCGTCGTCGGTGTACCCGAAGCTCTCGAACTCGTTGCTCGCCGGTTGCAGGTCGAAACCGGAGATGTCGAGCGGCGCGAGGCCCGCGTACCGCTCCGGGTCGACGGCGGTGAGGCATTCCGCGAGGGCCTGCCAGCCCACCGTTCCGCCGAAGTCCGTCCAGTGCGAGTTGAGCGGCGTATAGACGCTCTGCTCCTCGGCCGCCGCCCGCAGCCGCTCGCGCATATCCATGACCGGCAGGTCTGGATGCGCGTACCGCAGATAGTCGAGCGTCGTCGAGCCCACGATGTTGTTGGTCCACGCCGGAAGCTTGTCGGGGTACACCGACCATTTCGCGGGCACCACCTGGATCACGAGATCGATCCCCTGCTCGTCGAGTCGGTCCCGGAGCGAGCTCATGGCCCCGTACCAGGCGTCCATCTCTTCCTGCGAGAGCACGCGGCGTCCGATCGCCTGCGAGAAGTTGTTGGCCTGCTCGTCTGCCCAGAACACGAATCCGTCGGCACCCTCGATGACGCCCGGTGCGCCGGCGGAATTGAGCCGGTACGTCGATTCGCTCGTCGACCGAGCCTGTCCCAGCCATGGCTGGTGAGCGGGGAGTGCGGCGAGCGGCGGGGCACACCCTCCGGGGAGGCTGTCACCGCTCGTCGCCGACTCGACGGGCGCTTCGACAAGCGCCTGTGCGATGCGCTCGCGCGCCACGAACCCGGCGACCGTCGCCGCGATGACGGCGACCATGAGCACGCACAGCGGCACGAGCGACCACCGCCTCCACCAGCGGCGAAGCGCGCTCGGGGCGTGAACGCGCTCGGCGAGATCGCCCGGGGCGTCGCGCAGGCCGGAGTGCTCGGCCGGTCCCCCGGTCCCCGCGGTCATCGCCGGTCACCCGCCGACTGCGTCGACGCGGCCGGGACGATTGCGCGGGCGTCCCGGAGCGTGCGCGCGTACGGCGCCGTCGAGAAGTCGGGGTTGACGGTGCGCCGTTTGACGGCGGCATCGAGTGGTCGCAATCGATCGAGGGCCCAGGCAAGGGGAGCCGGGGTCCAGTTCTTCAGGCTCATGGCGGGCTTTTCGATCGCGTGCCACGAGACGAACGCGCACAGGTGCGCGGCGATCACGATCACGAGGTGGTAGACGAACCAGCCGGTCTCGTGCAACCCGAAGTAAGCGCCGAACTGCATCAGCGGCCACGCGAAGATGTAGATGCCGTAGGAAAAGTCGCCGAACTTCTCCCAGTTCCGGAGCGCCGTGGCCCGCACGGCGAACCACATCACGAAGTACAGGAACCCGTACTGCCCCCACACGTTCCAGCCCCCGGTCGTATACGCGAGGACGGCGAAGAGCAGCGCCGCCACCGCCAGCCGGTCGTCAATGGGGATCTTGTCGCCGAAGAGCGCGAACAGCATGCCGAACGCGAATGGCGCGAAGAACATGACGTTGAACGGGTTGTCGAGGATCGACGAGATGCGAAGCATGTCGACCATGCCCGACCATGTCATGGCGTTGAGCACGATCAGGCCGAGCGCGAATGCGCCCCCGATCCACCGGTTCGCGAGCATGCCGAAGAGGCCGAGGAGCCCGACGATGATGTACGCGCGGAACTCGTACAGCAGGGTCCAGGCGCTCCCGTTCCAGTCGTAGCCACCGTGCTCGGCATAGGGGATCGACTGGCCCATTTCGGCGATGTTCCGCTGGCCGAGCGTCAGCCACATGTTGTTGAGGAAGTAGGTGAACGGCGACTCGTTCGTGGCGTTCCAGTAGCCGTCCATCGTGCCGGCACCTTGGAACCAGGCGATGGGAGCGAGCACGAACGCAGTCGTGAGCAGGGCGAGCCAGAACGCCGGAAAGATGCGCAGCGCGCGCCGCCAGAAGTAGCGGAAGATCGACGAGCGCCCCATGCGCGACTTCGTGATGAGGAAGCCGGAGAAGAAAAAGAACCCGGCGACCGCGACGCCGCCGATCGACTGCTCGCTCGAGACCTGGATGCCAAGGTCCTCGCCACCGTAGAAACCGGCAAGAGGCCCAGAATGGCTGAAGATCACGGCGAATGCCATGAGCCACCGCAGGAATCCAATGCTGTTGGCCCGGGGGTCGAACGCCTGTTGCAGCGTCAACGGCATGGGCACCTCACGTGTCGTTCGGGCCGGCCCCTCTGGCGGTGTCTACGCACGCGAGCGGACTCGCCCCGACCGGCTGCGGGCCATTGTAACCACGGCCGCGGCATCGGCCTGTTCAACGGCCGCGGGCTCGGCGGTACACGCTGCGCGCAGCCCGGTAAGCGGGACGAATCGCATTCGCGATGGCCGGCTTGCCCTCGACAAGGCGTTTCGCCAAGCCGACCGGCGACGATACCCCACCGTGCGCGGACTCCAGGTACGCCACCTGGTCGATGCCGTATCCCGGCAGGAACGCACTGACGGCCTGATACTTGTACTCGAGGAATGAGTAGTTGATACCAGCGAGCTCCGGGCTCATCACGGTACGGACATGGAATCCGTTCGCAAGCGCGACATAGCTGAACATGCGCTCGATCACATGCGCGAGCGTGCCGTCCTTGTAGCCGCCCTCAGCCGGGAAGTCCTCCCACGTGAGTCCGAGGTCGGTGAGCGAGGCGATGGCTTCGCGGCGCGCGACGAACATCGAACCGTAGGACGACAACGGCGTCGAATCGTCGAAGGGCACGGTGATGCCGAGGCGCTCTGCGAACTTCTTCGCCGGCGCCTTGTTCGCGAACCACGCATGCCCCATCGTCGGATATCCGGTGTGGATGGTCGGGGGGAACGCCATACCCAACGTGGCGTGCCGCTGGAATAGGGCAACGAGGTTCTCCGTGTAGCCCGGGCTCGCGAGCAGGTTGTCGATGAGATGCCGTTTGAACCACGTTCCGATGTTGTAGCCGTCCTGCGCCGACTTCTTCCCGTGGATCTTGACGATCAGTTCGTATTTCTCGTCGCGGAGCACGTCACCACAGCCCACGATGAAGGCCGAGATGTCGCGGCCGCGGTTCGATTCGACGACTCGGACGTCGCTGCCACCGATGAATGTGGACGCGTTGATCGCGGCCTCGATACGAGCCCGCTTCGCGTCGTCGCTCGTCGTGATGAAGAGGTCGACGGGACCGGGGATCGTGCCAACGGAGTCGAGGATCTCGCCGACGAGATCGTCGTAATAGAGATGGCAGACGACAGCGATGTTCGGGAGTGACGATCGGTCGAGGGCGCCCGGGTGACCATCGGGGAACGTCTGCTCGGGGAGGACCTCGGTCAGCGAGAGGTTGGTGGCCAGTGTGCGTGGCTTCGCTGCGCGGGTGACGTTGCGCCAGATCAGATCGCTCGGGTAGGGGCTGCGCTCGATCTCGGACATCGCATCGCGTGCGATGATCGCGTACCGGTCGAGATACAGCGGGTCGTGGAAGAACAGGCGTCGCTTCACGATCGGCAGCCTGTCGCGAAGCATGAGCACGATGTCGTCGAAGATCGGATGATCCGAGGGGTAGTCCTCGAGGGGGAATGCAACGCGCGAGACGAAGCCGGCTTGCTCGAAGTGCGCGAGGAACCGCGCCTCGTGCCGGTCGACCGATTCGTCGTATGACGAGATCATGGGCATGTCGCGCCAGTACGCCCGGTATTCCTCCGAGGAGAACATTTGCCGGCGCACCGCGATCCAGTGCGACTGGATGTGTCGCGGCATGACCCCGCTGCCGTGGTGCGGATGCGGGTCGACCTCCGCGTGCTCAGTGAGCCCCCAGAAATCGACGTCTTCGGCATCCATCCGGTCAAAGACCTCGGCGAACGGGAAGATCGGGCCGAAGAACGTGTAATTCAGCAGGATCAACTCGTCATACTCGCCCAAGCGGTCCCACCCGAATTGCTCCTGCGCCTCCTTGTAACCCCACACGTCGAAGCCGACGTTCTGGCGCTCCCAGACCGTGTCGGCGACACCCTCGAGGCGTTGTCGTCCAGCCGGCGTGAGCGGCCCATTCGAGACGACGAAGATGTGGGACGTGTGCTGACGGAGTTGCTCCAGCTTGTAGACGACATAGTCGTCCACCTGCCCGTCCGCGTCGAAGAACAGGTAGAACGCGATTCGCTTCGTCACTCGGTCGGACACGCGCGTGTCTTCGCGGTGTCGTCTGCGGGTCGCGGGCGCCGGCGCCGACGCCGCTTCCGTCGGCCCACCTGGCGTCGTCGTGCTGTCGGAAGCCGCCGCCGGTGCCGTCGACTCCGTACGCCGCCCGAGCAGCCGCCGAGCACCGCGCCGTGCAGCGAGTCCGGGCGCCATCAGCTTGCGGAGCCCACCGATGACGGGGCGGCTGTAGTCGAGCAGCTCGTTCATTCGCTGCTGCGTCGCCTCAATGCGCTTCTGTCTCTCGTCAATGCGCGCGATCTCCTGCTGGAGTTCAGCATGCACGCCTTGGAGGTGTTCTGATTGGGCGAGTTGGCCCGCGCGAATCAGCTCGGCGGTAAGACGCCCTGAGCCGGCGGCGTTCCGCTCGACCTCGTCGAATAGGCCCGAGATGAAGAGCAACTGGCCGAGGTCGTTGCCCGACGCGACGGACTTCCGCAGGTACTCGTCGCGAATCCGCCCCATGTAGTCGCGGTGGTCTCCGGCATCGACGATGACGCTGTTGCCCTCGTCACCGGTCGAGCTCTTGCGCTGATGCCAGAAGGCGCGCGGCTCGCCGTCGATGAACCCCACCGTCGTCGCCGACAGCACGCGCAGGAGGAACTCCCAGTCGGCCAGCACGGGCAGGTCGCCGCGAATGGGACCGACCGCTTCGAACACCGACCGGCGAAACACGAACGAGATCGGCGGTACCGTGCTGCGACGGATCGTATCGGCAAGCCGCACGGCGTGCAGGTCCTCGGCCAGGATCTCGCGAGCCTCTTCGATGACCCGGCCGTCTTCGATCCGTTCGAAGACCACCTCGGTGCGCACGGCGACGCCCCCGTCTTCAAGGTGCTCATCGAGGTGCCCGATCGTGCGCTCGAGGAAGTCGGGAGCCCACGAATCGTCGTCATCGTGAAGGACCAGGAACTCTCCGGCGGCGGCATCGAACCCGGTGTTCATGGCCGCCTCGCGGCCGGCCGAGGTCTCGTTCGACACGAGCCGCACTCGGCCGCTGGCCTCCTCGGCGAACTGAGCGATGAGGGCTTCGACGGGTGCCGGGTCGCCCGCATCATTGACGATGATCATCTCGTAGTCGCTAAAGGTCTGCCCCAGGACGCTCCGAAATGCTCGCTCGAGCAGCAGCGGGCGATCCTTCGTACGAGTGACAATGCTCACGCGGGCAGACATGTGTGCTCCTTCAGATGACGCCAGTGCCGCCGCGAGGGCCTCGGAGGCACGGGTGGCGAGTCGATGCTGCGCGCAAGGCTACCGACCGCGGCGTCAGACGGCGGTCAGGATGCGCCCTACGGCACGGTGACGGTGACGGTCTCGCTCGTGGCCGGGCCCGACGGGCCGTCGTACGTCATCGTGAGCTGCCAGTCGCCCGAGGCGACGTCGGGCGAGTGCAGGTTGACGACGCAGATCGTCGTCGTGACATCGGGCGTGGCCGGCTCGGTCGCCACGAAGGTGACACTGCCATTGGCGGCCGTCAGCGTGCACGAGCCGCCCGGCTCGGTGCCCTCGATGAAGCCTGCGACCGAGAAGCTCCGCTGATCGGGGATCCAGTTCCATCGGTTCAGCGCGAGGTCCGCGCTGGCGGTGGGCGTGGTCGTCGCGGCTGCCGAGGGATCGGGTGTCGACGGCGGCGCCGTCGTCGCGGTCGCGAGCGGGAGCGATTCGGTCGGCTCGGATGTCGGCGCGGGCAGCGACGTCACGGGTGCCGTGTTGTCAGCCGCAGGGCCCTGCGAGAAAGGGTTGAACCAGATCAGGACCGCGCCGATGATGAGCACGAGCAGCACGGCGAGGCCGAGTCCGGCGAACGCCCCCTTGCCGAGCCCGCGGCGTTCGGCCTCGACCAAGCGACGCTGTTCGCCGGTGTCGCCGGCAGCGAGATTGTCGTCGTCCGGGTAGCTGCCAGACGTGTCGCGATCAGCCATGACGCCTCCCTGTTTCTCGTCTGCGACGGTACCGCCGAGTGCGCCGGGCGTCACGGCAGGCGCGCCGATCGCGCATTCGATCCCCGACTTTCGAACGATGCCGGCCGGCCACAGCGCTCCGTAGGCTTCGGCTGTTCACGACGACCCGGTTGACAGGATGACGACCTCAATGACACCAACGCCCATTCAGGCGCAGCCCGGCGATCCGGTCGCGAAGATTCGGGCTCGCGTGGGCGCGTGGGTTGAGTCGGTGCCGGTCCAGCGCCTCGTCATCGCGGTCATCGTGGCGAACGCGATCACGCTCGGCCTGCAGACATCGGACGACATCATGCGCGCCGCGGGCGGCGTGATCCACGCCCTCGATGTCGTCTTTCTCTGGATCTTCGTCATGGAGCTGGCCTGCAAGCTTTTCGCGCGTGGCTGGGCGTACTTCACGGACGGCTGGAACGTCTTCGACTTTCTGGTCGTGGCCATCGCGCTCGTCCCCGCATCCGGCCCCTTCTCGGTGCTCCGAGCGCTTCGAGTGCTCCGCGTGCTCCGGCTCGTCTCGGCCGTGCCGCAGCTGCGGTTCATCGTGACGACCCTGCTCGCCGCCATTCCCGGCATCGCCTCGATCGGCGCGCTGCTCGCCATCATCTTCTACGTGGGGGCCGTCATGGCGACCGAGCTCTTCGGGGCCGCCTCCCCCGAGCACTTCGGCACAATCGGCGAATCGCTCTTCACGCTGTTCCAGATGATGACGCTCGACTCGTGGGCCGCCGTCGTTCGCCCCATCATGGACAACGGCTACCCCGCCGCGTGGGTGTTCTTCGTGCTGTTCATCGTGGTGAGCGCGTTGACGATGCTGAACCTCTTCGTCGCCGTCATCATCGACACGATGCAGAACCTGACGAAGGCGCGCGAGGGCACGGCCGAACAGCGTGCGGGCGATGACGCGGCCGATTCCACGCCGCCGCCGCGCGCCGAGCCGGCCGGGCTCACCGATGCACAGCTCGCCGCCGAACTCGTCGCGGTGCGAGCGCGCCTCGACGTGCTCGCGACGGCACTCGAGCGGCGCCAACAGCCGTAGTCGGAGCGGTACTCGATCGGTCAGCTGCGCCAGCGGGCGATTGCCGCGCGAAGTGACTGCGCGAACTTCGGGGCACGGCGAACCAGCGTCTCTCCGATCGCCTCTGGGCTCAGCGCACCGCGGCGGCGAGCACGCAGATACCGAATGGGCTCTCGAGCGCCCGGCGGCAGCATTCCCGCCACCTCGGCGTACTTCGCCTGCAAGTGCGCGAGGCTCGCCTCGAGCTGCGCCACCGTCCCCACCTCGACCGTGAGGTACCCCGCCGTCAACACGATGCGCGAGGCGAGCAGGTCGAGCTGACGCTCGAGCTCGGGCCCTCCCCCATGGGTCTGGGCCACGAGCGGTCCCCAGCCGCCCAGCGCACGGAACACGTCGGCGAGTGGGCGCAGCGCCGCGGGCCGGTAGACGGCGACGGCGGAATACGGGGCTGCGGGCCCGTGCTCGTCGAGCGGACCGTCGAGCCCGAGCCGCACCGTCAGCTCCTCGACGGCGTCACGTCGGCCGAGCCAACCATGACCGATCGCCTCCGAGCCGATGTGCGGTGTGAGCGGCACGATCGCGCCGAGCGCCGGTTCGTCGGCGAGCGCCCACGCGATGGGAGTCGGGTCGGCGAGCAGCGCGTTCCCGGCGTCGCGCGCGGCACGCACGGCGGCGGGGTCGGCGATGTGCTCGGGGCGCTCGTCGACGACCTGGCCGCCGTCGTCGTCGCCCCCCGCGGTGATGGCCCTGGTGCCGACTTCGGCCGGCGGGATCGCGCCGAGGACGGGATAGGCGCCGCGGCTCACGATGAAGTCGACGTCGTCGAGCAGCCCGCGCGGGTTGTCGGCGAGGCGGCGCCACAGGTTCCCCTCCACCCGGCGCATCCGCATACCGCCCACGATCGCCACCTCGCCCCCGGAGGTCGCGGCGGTTTCGGGATGCCCGTCTCGCGTGAGGCGTGCCGGCTCGCGCAGCGTTCGAACCCCGCCGAGTGCCGACGCAAGCGTGCGCGGCGGGGTGGTGAGCGCGGCGGAGTGCACGATCACACCCGCGTCGAAGCCGCCGGCCGCCATGGCCCGCGCCACCTCGGGCACGTCGACCGCGCGGTGGTCGAGCTCGACGGGGTCGTGGAAGAAGAGGCGACGCTTCACGATGGGGCAACCGGCGCGGAGGAGCGCGAGGGGCTGCTCGATGCTCGGATTCGCGACGCCGAAGGGTGCGGCGGCGAAGACGGGTTCGCAGCGGAAGCCGGCATCGGCGAAGAACTGCGTGAAGCGAGACTCGTGGTGGCGGATCGAGTCGTCGTACGACGTGATCTCGGGCATCGACGCCCAGTACTGGGCCCACGCATCGCTGCGAAGCACGCTCGCCCGCACGGCGAGCCAGTTCGACTGCAGGTGCGCCGGCAGTGTTCCGCGGAAGGTGTAGGGGTTCGGCGTGATCTCGCCGTGCTGGGTCATGCCCCACACATCGACGTCGCGCGCGTCCTGCCGCTCAAAGATGTGCGCGAAGGTCGCGCCCCGGCCCGGGAACACCTCGACCGGACCGAAGTTCGTCGAGTTCGTCATGAGCAGCTCGTCGAATCGCGCGAGGCGCCGAGGGCCGATCGCCTCGATCGCGGCCCGGTAGCCGCCGACGTCGAACCCGGTGTTCTCACGCACCAGCAGGTCGTCGGAGAGGCCCGCGAGCGCACGCTGTCCGTCATTACCGAGGGCGCCGTTCACGACGACGTGCAAGCGCTGTGCGAACGGGCGGAGACCCTCGAGGAACCGACGAGTGCCGGCGTCGATGCGCCCAAAGCGGTCGTGCAGCAGAACAATGACGAGTCGTTGCATGTCGCGCTGCTGCCCTTTCCTGTTGCAAGCCCACGGCCCGATTCAGGTGATGCTGCCCGAGGGGGTGCGGCGAGGCTTCACGTCCCTCACGGTACGCACGCCGGGTCGTGCCAAGCTATCAGCATGGTCGTCTCGAGCATCGTCGCGCAACGTGAACCGGGTGTGGCGCGCGCTAGCTCCGCGATCCCGCCGTCATCAGGGGTGACCGCGGTCGTGTGCACCTTTCGGGGCGAAGCGTTCCTCGCGCAGCAGCTCGCGAGCATCCTGCGCCAGTCGGTGTCCGTCGACGAGGTGATCGTGAGCGACGACGCCTCGACCGACGGCACCGTCGAGCTCGCTGCGCGAACGCTCGAAGCGTCTGAGGTGCCGTTTCGCGTCTTCACTCGATCGACCGCCCTCCGCGTGGCGGCGAACTTCGCGTTCGGCGCCGACCAGGCGCGCACGCCGCTCGTGGCATTCGCCGATCAGGACGACGTGTGGCACCGCGACAAGGTCGCCCGCCTCGCGCCGCTGCTCGCCGACGATGAAGGCGCGCTGCTGGCGCACTCCGACGCCCGGATCGTCGACCGGGCGGGCGACGAGATCGAGCCGTCGCTCTTCGCCTCGCTCGAGATCGGCGACGGCGAGTGGGCGGCATATGTGGGCGACGGCGCCGGCCCGGGCCCCGGTCCCGATCAGTTCGGGGTGTTGCTCCGCCGCAATCTCGTGACGGGGGCGACGACGATGGTGCGCCGCGACTTCGTCGTCGCGGCCGGCGTCGCACCCGACCCCTGGATCCACGACGAGTGGCTGGCGATTGCCGCCGCACTGCGTTCGGGCATTCGCACGCTCCGCGCGCCACTCATCGACTACCGGCAGCATGGGGACAACCAGATCGGGCAGGTCACGCCAACGCTCCGCGACAAGGTCGACAGAGTCGTCGGCCCCGGTTACGAACAACAACGGCTCCGGGTGCAACGAGCCGACGCGCTCCGCGCACGGCTCGGAAGCCTCGGCGCAACACCCGAGCAACGCGTCGAGGTCGAGCGCAAGCTGTCGCACGAGCGCCGGCGGCTGCGGATGCCGGACGCGCGTCTCGCGCGGGTCGGCGCCGTCGCCCAGGGTCTGCGCCGCGGCGACTACAGGCGGTACTCCTCGCGCGGCACGCTCGACGTGATCCGCGACGCTCTCCACTCCCGGAGCGACCGGCCTGACTGACCCGCCGCAGTCCGTACGCTCAGCCGAGGCCGGCGGCCTTGTGCGCCAGCAGACGCATGAGGTACTTGCCGTAGCCAGATTTCGAGAGGGGCGTCGCGAGCGCCTCGAGCTGCGCATCGTCGATCCACCCGGCGCGCCAGGCGATCTCTTCGATGCAGCCGATCTTGAAGCCCTGCCGGTCCTCGATGACCCTGACGTACTCCGACGCCTGCATCATCGACTCGAAGGTGCCGGTGTCGAGCCAGGCGGTGCCGCGGTCGAGCACGTGCACCTGCAGCTTGCCGGCGTCGAGGTAGGCCGAGTTGACCGACGAGATCTCGAGCTCGCCACGCGCCGACGGCGTGACGCCCTTCGCGATCTCGATCACCTCGTTGTCGTAGAAGTAGAGGCCCGGCACGGCGTAGTTGCTCTTGGGCTGCGCCGGCTTCTCTTCGATCGACAGCGCTTTCATGTCCTCGTCGAACTCGACGACGCCGTACGCCTGGGGGTCGGCGACCTGATAGGCGAAGATGAGCCCGCCGTCGACGTCGCCGTAGTTCCGGAGGGCCGAGCCGAGGCCAGTGCCGTGGAAGATGTTGTCGCCCAGCACCAGCGCGACCGAATCGTCGCCCACGAACTCCTCACCGATGACGAACGCCTGGGCGAGCCCCTCGGGGGAGGGCTGCACGGCGTACTCGATCTGCATGCCGAGCGCCGAGCCGTCGCCGAGCAAGGCACGGAACTGCTGGTTGTACTCCGGCGTCGTGATGATCAGCACCTCGCGGATGTCGGCCATCATGAGGGTCGAGAGCGGATAGTAGATCATCGGCTTGTCGTAGATCGGCATCAACTGCTTCGAGATGCCCTTGGTGATCGGCCAGAGGCGCGTGCCGGATCCTCCGGCCAGGACGATGCCCTTCATGCGCCGTACCCTGCCTTCGCGTCGAGTTCGCCGTAGAACGTCCTCGCCTGCTCGTACGTCGGCAGCAGTCCCTGCCGCTCGGCTTCGAGGAGTCCCGGTGCCCCCGTGTCCTTCTCCGAGAGCAGGAGCTCCTCCGACGGCAGCTCGAACTCAAGGCCGACCGTCGTGCACATCGGATTGATGCCGTGCTCGCGGCCGGGTGCGTAGGTGTCGGAGACGAGGTAGCTGACGACCGAGCCCTCTTCGAGCGAGATGAAGGCGTGCCCGAGGCCCTCGGAGAGGTAGATGGCCTTGCGGTCGACGTCATCGAGGCGCACCGAGTCCCACTGCCCGAACGTGGGCGAGCCCGAGCGGATGTCGATGACGTAGTCGACGACGGCGCCCTTGGGGCAGGTGACGTACTTCGCCTGGCTCGGCGGGATGTCGGCGAAGTGGATGCCTCGCACCACACCGCGGGCAGACACCGACATGTTTCCCTGCCTGAGGTCGAGGGGGTGGCCGACGACCTCGGCGAGCTTGTCGAAGCGGTACCACTCGAGGAACATGCCGCGCGAGTCGCCGATGAGCTTCGGCGTGATCTCGTATGCGTCGGGAACCTTCAGTTCGCGAATCTCCATGCCGCGAGTCTAGGACGCTCGAAATCGATGACGGCAACTTGTACCTGTTCATGGTCGCGGCACGTGCGCGGCCATCGGCTGTTCTACTCTTGAACGCTGGCCCGGGGCAAGATGCAGGGGGTTCCATGGCAACAGCAACGACAACGGGCCTCGTGTCCGTCGGATCGGGCGACGCCCGCAACGATCGAAGCGCCGGCACGGAAGCGGTGCCGCCATCGCCTCCGACGAACCGGTACGTGCCCGAGATCGCCGGTCTGCGCACAATCGCACTCCTTCTGGTGGCGAGCTTCCACATCTGGCTCGGGCGCGTTTCAGGTGGCGTCGACATCTTCCTGTTCATCGGCGCCTACCTCATGACGCGTTCACTGGCCGACCGCGCCGAGGCGGGCAACCTCACCAGACCGATCACGTACATCGTCCGCAAGTTCGCGAGACTGTTACCGGCGGCGCTCGCTGCCATTGTGCTCACCGTTGTTGCGGTACTCATCTTCATTGCGCCGCACTCATGGAGCACGCTCTTCGATCAGGCCCTCGCCTCTGGCACTTACTGGATGAACTTCTGGCTTCAGGGTGAGGCCGTGGATTACTACGCGGCGAACCGGCATGAATCCAGTTTCTTCCAGCACTTCTGGTCGCTATCCCTGCAGGGACAGGTCTTCGTCCTCTGGCCGTTCGTGCATCTCCTCTGCGAGTGGATCGCGCGCAAGACGGGGATTCGGCCTCGCTCACTTCTCCTCGGTGTCTTCGCCGTGGTCTCGATTGCGTCGTTCTCGTGGGCCCTGCACTTGACCTCGGTCAGCCCCGAGTTCGCGTACTTCGATCTCCCGGCGCGCCTATGGGAGTTCGCGCTGGGGAGCGTGCTCGCTCTGGTCATCCCGTGGCTTCGATTCCCCGGACATATCCGGCGCATCATGACGTCGATCGGTCTCATCGGCGCCGTGCTGTGCGGTTTCGTCATGCCCGTCGACGCCGCATACCCGGGCTGGCCCGCGATGTGGCCAGTCTTCTGCGCCGTACTGGTCATAGCCGCAGCGGACGCCCCACGGTCGACGACCCAGAGACCAGACCCTATCCTCGGCAGTCGCATACTCCAGCGCATTGGTGGCTATACGTACGCCCTCTACCTCACGCACTGGCCGATCCTCATTCTGTACGCGAATCTCGTTGGCGGCGACACCCCGAGCGCGATCGATGGCCTCGTACTGCTCCTCATCTCGGCGGCACTGGCCGTCGTCATCACCCACGCCGTGGAACGCCCGGTCACAAGATGGATGAGCCGAGAACAGCCCATGCAGAAGCGTCGACTTCCACGTCTGGGGAAACGAACCCTCGCGGTTTTCACTGTTGGCGCAGTGCTTGCAACAGGTATCGGAGTCGGGGGCGAAGAAGGACTCAAGCGAATGCAAATGTCCGCGCTTGACGCCATTTGGCTGACCGATGTTTCCGATCGTGGCCCTCAAGCGAATCCAAACGAAGAGTTCGATGCGCTCGTACCTGCGGATATGGTCGTCGAAACTCCCCCCGACATTCGTGGAGACTGGTGCCCGCTGGACAAGTGGTGGGGCGGACTTGCTTGCCTCGAGGATGGTGCTGATGTACAAAGCGGTGCCGCAGATCGCCGGATCGTTGTCATTGGCAACTCGCACGCAATGATGTACACCGGCATGCTGTGGGAGACAATGCAACAGCATCCGTCCTGGCACATTCGGGCCTACGGATCGCCCGGCTGCATCGCGCCTGGTCCCGATAGCACCCCCACAGAACAGTGCGCGAAAATGTGGGAAACGGCCATTGAGTTCGTTACCGAGACACAACCAGACCTGCTCGTCATCGTCGGAACGGTTTCGCGTGTTGGAGACACCGATCTCCTACATAATGATACGGCGTCTCCCTATAAAGACACCGTCCTCGGCGATCACGTCCCAACGGTCGCGCACGTTACCCAGCAGACGACCACCGAAGTCGTTGTCATCCGCGACACACCCCGATTCCCAACTGCGCCCTACTTCTGTGCCGTTGAGCACGGCCACGATGCAGAAGAGTGCATATTCAAAGTTCCGGAGGATCCGGATGCACTCCCGCAGTTCATCACACAGATCGAGGAAGCTGGTGGCGTATGGGTAGACGTCAACGGCGCAGTCTGCCCCGACGGCACGTGCCGACCTACTCTAGGCGGCATTGTGACGTACTTGGACGACAACCACCTCACGGCAACGATGTCACGATCGCTTGCTCAAGTATTCGCCGATCAAGTTCACCCTCACATCAGTTGGTGGCCTGCCAGCGTTTGGAGCAAGTTCTGAGTACACACTTCGGAACGCCGCCGGTGTCGGGTGACAGGCCACGCGCCGGCGATACGATGAAGCGCATGCCCCCGGTCGCGAACCCTCCGCGCATCGCCGTCCTGCTCGCGACGCACAACGGCGAGCGGTACCTCGACGAACAGCTCTCGACAATCCTCTCGCAGGAGGCGGTCGACATCACGCTCCTCGTCTCGGACGACAACTCGACCGACGGCACGCGCGCCAAGCTGAAGGACGCCGCGGCCCGCGACCCGCGCATCCGCGTCTTGACCCCCGGCATCTTCGGCGAGCCCGCCCCGAACTTCTTCCGCCTGCTGACCGAGCTCGATCTTGACGAGATCGACTACGTCGGCTTCGCCGACCAGGACGATCGCTGGGCGCCGAGAAAGCTCGCCTCGCACGCGCGCCTGTTGATCGAGCACGGCGCCGACGGCGTGTCGTCGAACGTCACCGCCTTCCGGCCCGACGGCAGTCGCACGCTGATTCGCAAGGACTATCCGCAGCGCCTCGCCGATCACCTCTTCGAGACGCCCGGTCCCGGCTCGAGCTTCCTGCTGACCAGTCGCCTGGCGCGCCTCGTGCAGCACGAGCTGCGCGACCCGGCCTCGCCCGCGCGACTCGTGTTCGCACATGACTGGCTCATCTACGCGATGGCACGTTCGGCGGGACTGCGATGGATCATCGACCCGACTCCGACGGTCGACTACCGTCAGCACGACGGAAACGCGGTGGGCGCGAACGCCGGCGCCGCCCAGGCACTCAAGCGGCTACGGCTCAGCGCGGCCGGGTGGCACCGCCGCCAGGTCGAACTCACCGTGGATGCCTGCCTCCGGGTCGCCTCGGCCGAGGAAGCACCGAGGCTCGCCTGGTTCCGCGAAGTCCTCTCGCGGAAGACGCTCACGGAGTCGCTGCGGCTCGCGCGCCGCGCCTCACAGCTCCGCCGCCGCCCGCGCGATCGTTTCGTCCTCTTCGGCCTCCTCGTCACCGGCTTGTGGTGACCACTGGGCCGATGCACCCCATAGCCGCGCTACCGCGAATGCTCCCGATCGTTCTTCGCGTCGTTTACGCTGGGGCGTCTCCGTCGCCCAACTGTGAAGGCTCCCTTCGTCTATGACGCTCCCCGCCACCGTCTCAGCGGCCCCGTCGACTGGCGCGGGCGGACCACGAGGCGACTGGATCCCCGAGGTGCAGGGGCTGCGCACCCTCGCGCTGCTGCTGGTCGCCACGTTCCACATCTGGTTCGACCGCGTCTCGGGCGGCGTCGACATCTTCCTGCTCGTCTCGGCCTTCCTCATGACGCGATCACTCGTCGGCCGCCTCGAGCGGGGCGAACCGCTCCGCCCCATCACCTATATCGTGCAGCGCTTCGGGCGCCTCATGCCGCTGGCCATCGGAATCGGGGCGGTGACCCTCGCCGCAAGCGCCATACTGCTCCCCCCGTCGCGCCTGCGCGAGTACATCGAGCAGTTCCTCGCGAGCTCGCTGTACTTCGAGAACGTCTGGCTCCAAGACGCCCTCGTCAACTATTTCGCCGACGACGGCACGCTCGCGTCGCCGTTCCAGCACTACTGGTCACTCTCGATTCAGGGGCAGATCTTCGTGATCTGGCCGCTGTTGTTCGTCGTGATCTGGCTGCTCACGAAGTTCGCGCGCGTGCCGCTCCGGCCGCTCGCCCTGACCCTCTTCGGCGCGCTGTTCGTCGCGGGTCTCGCCTGGTCGACGATTCTCACCGCGCAGAACCAGCAGTTCGCGTACTTCGACCTGAGCGCGCGCGTGTGGGAGTTCGCGGCGGGCTCCATTCTGGCGCTCGTCGTGCCATGGCTGCGCCTCGGCCCCCTCTCGCGCTCGATCATGACGTGGGCCGGCATCGCGGGCGCCGTGCTCGGCGGCATCGTCATCCCGGTTGAGGGCACCTTCCCCGGCATCGCGGCGCTCTGGCCCGTGGTGTCGGCCGCGCTCGTGATCGCCGGCGCCGGCGCCCCGACGAGGTTCGGCGGTGATCGCTTGCTGGCCCACCCGGTCATGACGCGCATCGGCGAGTACACCTATGCGCTCTACCTCGTGCACTGGCCGGTGCTCATCATCGGCATGGGCGTGTTGCGCACGCCGCGCCCCGACGTTCTGCAGGGCACCTTCCTCCTCGCACTCTCGGCAGTCTTGTCCGTTGCGGCGGTGCACCTGATCGAGAAACCCTTCGGATGGTTCACGCGCTCGCGCGCCCCGCGCAACGGTCGATGGCCGCGCACCGCGCCGTGGCGCGCCGCGGTCGTTATTGTCACGCTGCCCGCATTGGCTGCAGCTACTGCAGCGCATGCGAATACTCTCGTCGATGAGCGCCAAGTCCTTGCGTGGGAGCAGCTCAGCGAATTCGACCTCGCAACGATGGGACCAAATGCCGCCGGTGGAGAGAATCCGCACCCCGGCGTCGTGCTGCCGAACCCATGGATAAACTCGCACGACATCGGCGGCATGACTCCTTGCACAGAAAGCATGCTCCCAGCGGGCGTAAGTGATGCGGCTATCACGCATTGTCAAGCCAACCACACGTCTTTCGATCCCGAAGACACGAACCACAGCGTCTACTTGGTGGGCAATTCGCACGTGCAGCAGTTGACGCAATTCGTCGGGCAAGCGGCGATTCTCCATCAGTGGGCTCTGCGTGGCTACTTGATGTTCGGCTGCCAGTACGGCGCCTACGGCGACGTGGCCGAAGAGGAATGTCTCGGCATGTGGGACGATGCGACGATCGACATTCTCGAGAACAAACCCGATGCGGTGTTCGTCCTCGGCACTCAGAGCACGGGCCCGGACACAGAAGATGAACTCCCAGGCCTGTATGACTGGGTCGAGACGATCACCGCCGCGGGAGTCGATGTGGTCGTGGTGCGCGACAATCCCCGTTCCGACGTGAACATGCCCGAGTGCGGCGACAGGTGGGGCTACGAAAGCGACCGTTGCACCTGGCCTACCGCTCTGGTGCAGCCAAACGATGGACTGCGCACTGCCGTGGAAAACGCGGGTGGGATCTACCTCGACATCAACCACCTCATTTGCCCGGAAGGACGGTGTCGAGCCGTCTACGGCGGCATCGTGGTCTTCTTCGATAACAGCCACGTCTCGGCGACGTACATGCGCGCGCTCGCTTTCACGACGGCGCCGATGCTCGCGCAGCGCCTGCCCTGGTGGCCGCCGGCACTGAAATAACCCACGTGCGTTGATCGCGGTTACGGTGATTCGCGTGGATGCTGCGGCCGCGACTGACGCGAGGGGGACCGTCTCACACGAGCCGGTCACGCCCTCGCGCGCCCACTCCCCCGCCGGCTGGATGCCGGAGGTGCAGGGGCTGCGCACGCTCGCGCTGCTGCTGGTCGCCACCTTCCACATCTGGTTCGACCGCGTCTCAGGCGGCGTCGACATCTTCCTGCTCGTCTCGGCCTTCCTCATGACGCGATCACTCCTCGGCCGCCTCGAGCGGGGCGAACCCCTGCTGCCACTCCAATACATCGCGAAGCGATTCGGCCGTCTCATGCCGCTCAGCGTCGTCGTCGCCGCGCTGATCCTCGCAGGCAGCCTCGTCGCCCTGCCCGTTTCGCAGTTCGGCGGCTACGTCGAGCAATTCTTCGCGAGCACGCTCTACGTCGAGAACCGCTGGCTGCAGAACACGCTGGTCGACTACTTCGGCCAGGGCACTGGGCTGGCCTCGCCGTTCCAGCACTACTGGTCGCTCGCCGTGCAAGCACAGGTGTTCGTCCTCTGGCCGCTCGTCTTCGCCGCCGTCGCCCTCGCCATGCAGTCGTCGCACGTGCGGAGGCTCCTGTCGATCCGCACGCTCTGCCTGTGGGTCTTCGGCACGATCCTCGTCGCCGGGTTGGCGTGGTCGACGATCGCGACGGCGATCAACCAGCAGCACGCCTACTTCGACCTGTGGGCGAGGCTGTGGCAGTTCGCGGCCGGTTCCGTGCTCGCGCTCGCGCTGCCCTACATCCGGCTCGGCGCGGCGTGGCGGGGCGCCCTCATCTGGCTCGGTATCGCCGGGGCGGTCTCCTGCGGTTTCCTCATCCCGGTCGAGGGCACCTTCCCCGGCGTCGCCGCACTCTGGCCGGTCGTGTCGGCGGCGCTCATCATCGTCGGCGCCGGCGCCGCGACGACCGCCGACGCCCCCACGCGCTTCGGGGGCGATCGCCTGCTGGCGCACCCCGCCCTCGCGCGCGCAGGCGGCTATACCTACGCGCTCTATCTCGTGCACTGGCCCGTGCTCATCTTTGGCATGGCCGTGCTGCGCACCGACCATCCGGGCCTCCTCGAGGGCAGCGCCTACCTGCTCGTCTCGGTTGTCCTCGCCGTGCTCGTCGCGCACCTCGTCGAGCGCCCGGCAGCTCGCCTCATTCGCCGCCGTTCGTCGCGATCGGCCGCGCGACCGGAGCATCCCGCCGATCGCCCGCTGCTGCTCACCCGTGTGCGGCGTTTCCCCTGGCGCGCCGCCGGCAGCGTCGCCGCCCTCGTCGCCCTCGTCGCCGGCGTCACCTCGGCCGCGGGCGCCTACGCCGACCGGCAGCGTGACGAGGCGCAAGCGCAGGCACAGGGGGCCGACCTGTCGGTCATGGGTCCGAACGTGGTTTCCGCCGGCGCACCCGCCGGCGCCGCCGGCCCGCCCGCGGTCGTGGCGCCCGGCACCGGCTTCACCGACGACCCCGACCAACCTGACGCCCAGGCGCTCGGCGCCACGTCGCCGATCCCCGCGCCATGGGTGAGCGGCGACCTCGGCGAGCTCGCCCCCTGCGAGCCCGAAATGCTGCCAGCCGAGACCGTCGACCGCTCGCTGCGCTTCTGCCAGGCCAACCTCGACGACGTCGATCCCGCGAGCGCCGACCACTCCGTGTACGTCGTGGGCAACTCGCACGCCATGCAGCTCGCCCAACTCATCGACGAGACGGCGCGGCACGAGGGATGGGCCGTGCGCGGCTACCTCGACCACGCCTGCCAGTTCGGCGCCCTGCAGGCCGCCGACGCCGACTGGTTCGACGACGCCTGGCGAGACGGCTGCCTCGCCCTCTGGGAGGACGCGACGGCCGACCTGCTCGAGAATCGGCCGGATGCCGTCGTGGTACTCGCGTCGTGGAGCCAGGACGAGCACACCGAGCTCGAGTTGCCGGGCCTCGCCGACTGGGTTGCCGACATGACCGAAGCCGGCATCGAGGTCGTCGCCGTGCGCGACACCCCGCGAAGCGACCTGCACATGCTCGAGTGCGCCGAGCGGTGGGGCTTCGGCAGCGAACGCTGCCTGTGGGGCACGACCCTCACGGCACCGAATCCGGCGATCCGGGCATCCATCGAAGACGCCGGCGGCGTGTATGTCGACCTCAACCCGTTCGTCTGCCCCGACGGCGTGTGCCGCCCCGAGCTCGGTGGCCTCACCGTCTTCTACGACGACGACCACGTGACCGCGACCTTCATGCGCGCTCTCGCCTACACCGCCGCGCCGACGCTCGCAGAACGCCTGCCCTGGTGGCCCGAGGCGCTCGCTCCGTAACCCGGCTCCGCAATGCCCCGCGGTCGGCTGAAACCCACGGCAGCCACCGCGGCGGTCGTCTTCGGCGGTCTCTCCCCGTCAGGCGGGCTAGGCGGCTTCCCGCGCGCTCAGTGCGCGAACGCCTCGGCGTCGGCGTGCGGACGCACACCGTCGTGCAACCGCATGGCCGCGGCACGGAAGTCGTCGAGAAACCGCTCCGCCAGGTTGCGGCTGAAACCGTCGCGCACGACGATGCGCAACACCGCGATCGTCTCGGCATCGGGTGGCATCGTGTAGGCGGGCACCTGCCAGCCGAAGGTGCGCAGTTCATGCGAGAGGTCGTGCGCGGTGAACCCGAGCGTCGCATCCAGCCGTAGCGCGATGACGGGCAACTGCGAGCCGTCCGCAATGATGTACACGCCCTCGACCTCGGAGAGCCGCGTCGCAAGCCACGTGGCGGTGTCGCGGAGGGTGCGCATGATGGCGGCGTATCCATCCCGGCCGAGCCGAATGAAGTTGTAGTACTGGCCGACGATCTGATTGCCCGGACGCGAGAAGTTCAGGGTGAAGGTCGGCATGTCGCCTCCCAGATAGTTCACTCGGAAGACGAGCTCGTCCGGCAGATGAGCGGCATCGCGCCAGATCGCGAAGCCGATGCCGGGATAGGTCAGCCCGTACTTGTGCCCGCTGACGTTGATCGATACGACGCGCGGGAGGCGAAAGTCCCACTCGAGCTCGGGGTGGAGGAACGGCACGACGAAGCCACCGCTCGCGGCATCAACGTGCACGGGTACGTCCGGGCCGCCCGACGCCGCAAGGTCGTCAAGCGCGGCCACGATCTCCGCGATCGGCTCGAACTCGCCCGTATACGTCGTACCGAGGATGCCGACCACGCCGATCGTTTCCTCATCGACGGCCTCCCGCACCTGGTCTGGCGTGATCGTGTACTGACCTGAGCGCACCGGAAGGTAACGGGGTTCCACATCGAAGTACCGGCAGAACTTCTCCCACACAACCTGCACATTGCTACCGAGCACGAGATTCGGCGCCGCAGCTTCGGCACCGGCCTCGCGGCGCCGCTGACGCCAGCGCCACTTGAGCGCAAGCCCCGAGAGCATGACGGCCTCGGATGAGCCGACCGTCGACACGCCCGTAGCGTCAACGGGGTCTTCGCTGAGCCCCGGCGCGTTGAGCAAATCGGCGACGATCGCCACGCAACGCTCCTCGAACCGGGCAGTGACCGGATACTCGTCCTTGTCGATCATGTTCTTGTCGAACGTCTCTGCCATGAGGCGATCGGCCTCTGGATCCATCCAGGTCGTGACGAAGGTCGCCAGGTTCAAGCGCGAGCTGCCGTCGAGCTGCAGCTCTTCGTGCAAGTACTGGTAGGCGTCCCGTGGCTCCATGCCGGCTTCGGCGAGGCGCGTCGCGGGGAGTGGGCGCAGGCCGGGGCGTCCCGTGAACGCGGGCCGGGCGGGCTGTTCGCTGGCGGACTCGGTGACGTCTTGAGACATGACCACAGGCTAACCACATGGCACCGGCGCGACGGGGCACGGGGTGAGCATCGGCTGCTATGGTCAGTCGCTGAGAGCCGATGCGGGTTCTCCCCGAGCACTGACATCCGGGGCCAGTCAGGCGCTCACGTTTTGCGAGTCGCACCTCGCCCCGCGGCTGCGGCACTGCGACCGTGCCGCGCGCACCCGTCGGGAGGCGCGCCCCGGCGTCACTGCGAGTGGCGTCCACCGATCCCGTTTGACAGGGTTTCAGGCGCTGACGTGCTCGCGGGTGCCTCGCGGTACCATGCCGGGTGGACGCCCGGATCCTCGGGCGACCCGCGCACTCGATCACCACGCAGCAAGGACCACGCATGCAGCTTCTCGTGACCGGCGGAGCCGGATTCATCGGCTCCAACTTCGTACGACGCGCGCTTGAAGACGCGTACCCCGGTCTCGAGGGCGCCGAGGTCGTCGTGCTCGACGCGCTCACCTACTCGGGCAACCGGGCCAACCTGGACCCCGTCGCCGACTCGCCGCGGCTCACGTTCGTGCACGGTGACATCCGCGACAACGACGTGCTCGACGAGTGGATGCCGAAGGTCGACGCGGTCGTGCACTTCGCAGCCGAATCGCACGTCGATCGCTCCGTGCGCGACGCCTCGATCTTCGTGGAGACCAACGTGGTCGGCACGCAGCGCCTGCTCGACGCCGCCTTGCGCCACGGTCTCGAACGCTTCGTGCACGTGTCGACCGACGAGGTGTACGGCTCGATCGAGGAGGGCGAGTGGGACGAGGAGTGCCCGCTGCTGCCCAACAGCCCTTATGCGGCGTCGAAGGCGTCGAGCGACCTCATGGCGCGGTCCTACTTCCGCACCCACGGCATGAACCTGTCGATCACGCGCTGCAGCAACAACTACGGCCGCTACCACTTCCCAGAGAAGCTCATCCCGCTTTTCGTCACGAACCTGATCGACGGCAAGCACGTGCCCCTCTACGGCGAGGGCAACAACGTCCGCGACTGGCTGCACGTCGACGACCACTGCCGGGGCATCGCCCTCGTGCTCACAAAGGGCCGTGCGGGCGAGGTCTACAACATCGGCGGCGGCACGCAGCTCACTAATAAAGAGGTCACGCAACAGCTGCTCGACGCCACCGGCAGGGACTGGTCGTACGTCGATCGGGTCGCCGACCGCCTTGGCCACGACCTGCGCTACTGCGTCGACATCTCGAAGATCCAGAACGAGCTCGGTTACGAGCCGCAGGTGCCGTTCGAAGAGGGCCTCGCCGATGTCGTGCAGTGGTACCGCGACAACCGCAGCTGGTGGGAGCCCCTGAAGGAGCGTGCGGCCCTGTGACGCGCGCCTCGTCGAGCTCGGCTGACACGCCGCGGTCCGGCGGGCCAACGCGCGTGCTCATCGCCGGGGCCGGTGGCATGCTCGGCCTCGACCTCCAACGTGCGCTCGAGGGGCGAGGAGTCACGGCGCTTGACCACGCCGACCTCGACGTGGCCGACGCCGCCGCGTGCCTCGCCGCCGTCGAGGGGCACGACGCCGTCATCAACGCGGCCGCGTACACGCGCGTCGACGACGCCGAGGGCGACGAAGACGCGGCCTACACCGTTAACGCCACGGGAGCGGCCAACCTCGCGGTCGCCGCTCGCGAGGCCGGCGCCCGGTTCGTGCAGCTTTCCACCGACTACGTCTTCCGCGGCGACGCGACCTCGCCCTACCCCGAGGATGCCCCGCTCGACCCGATCTCGGCGTACGGGCGCACCAAGGCGGCCGGCGAGCGGCTCGCGCGCGCCGAGCATCCCGACGGCACCCTCATCGTGCGCACCGCCTGGCTGTATGGCGCCGGTGGGGGCAACTTCGCGCGCACGATGGCGCGCCTCGCGGCCTCCCGCCCCAGCGTCGAGGTCGTGGCCGACCAGCTCGGGCAGCCCACCTTCACCGGCGACCTCGCCGCGCAGATCGTCGCTCTCCTGGACGCCGACGCGCCCGCCGGCGTGTATCACGGCACCAACGCCGGTGAGGTCTCGTGGCACGGGTTCGCGCGTGAGATCTTCCGGCTGGTCGGCGCCGAGCCCGACGCCGTGCACGAGACCGATTCCTCGGCATTCGTGCGCCCCGCCCCGCGCCCCGCGTACTCGGTGCTCGGACACGACCGGTGGCGCGAGGCCGGTATTGCCCCCATGCGGCCGTGGCTCGAGGCGCTCGAAGACGCCGCCCGTCAGGGGGTGCTGGCGGTCTGATGGTCACCCTTCGCGTCATTCTCGACCGGATGCTCGACGACCGGCCCAGCGGTGGGCGCCGCTACGCCCGCAACCTCGCCGAGCAGGTGATCGCGCGCGCCCCCGTCGGCTGCGAGGTCGAGGCGATCCTCCCGAAGGCCACGCCCGACGAGTTCGAGCGCGTGACGAGCGAACTGCCCGGTCTGACCGAGATCACGCAGCTCTCGAAGCGGCCCGACGCCCTCGGGAGGGCGTGGCGGCGTGGCTTCGCGACCGGGCGTGCCGGCGGCGGCTTCATTCACGCCATGAGTCTGCTCGCTCCCGTGCGCGACATCTCGCTCGCCTACGGCATCGACCAGACCGTCGTGTCGGTGCACGACACGACCGCGCTCCGACGGCCCGAGCTGCGCTCGCCCGCGGCCGTGACGTTCGAAACGGCCATGTTGCGGCGCGTGCACCGCTACGCCTCGGCGGTCGTGGCGCCCACGAACGCCGTCGCGGACGAGCTCTCGGAGCACTTCGACTTCGGTGATCGCCTGCGCGTCATCGGCGGCGCGGCCGACCGGCGCATCGTGCTGCCGCCCACCGAGGACGAGGGCGACCGCATCGCCGAGCGACTGGGGCTGCCCGACGACTACGTGCTCACGTTCGCGAGCGCCGCGCCGCGCAAGGGGCTCGCGCCACTCCTCCGGGCCTTCGCGCGGCCGAAGCTCGCCGACGCGACCCTCGTCGTCGTCGGCCCGACCTCGGCCGGGACCGACGACGAAGCGTTGACGACCGAGGCGCTCATCGCCGCCAGCGGTGTCGACCCTCGGCGCGTGCTGGTGCTCGGCGTCATCAGCGACACGGCCGTGGCCGTCGCGCTGCAGCGGGCTTCCGCCCTCGTCGTGCCGAGCCTCGAGGCCGGCTTCGGGCTGCCCGTCGTCGAAGCGTTCCAGTTCGGCACCCCCGTCATCACCTCCGACGCCCCCGCGCTCCGCGAGGTCGGCATGGATGCGGCGCACGTCATCGAGCGCGGCAGCGCCGCGAACGCCGCCGCGTCGCTCGACGGCGGCGATGTCGAGACAGCCCTCGCCGACTACAGCGAACGCCTCGAGTCGGGGGTCGCCGACGTGCTGGGCAACACCGATCTCGCTCGGCGACTGCGCGTCGCCGGGCGCGACCGCCACGATGTCTACCACTGGTCCGCATCCGCCGACCAGGTGTGGGAGCTGCACGCCGACCTGTAGGCGGATCGGGGTGGCGGCCGGCGATCGCTCACGGCCGTCCAACGGCAATGGGCCGTGCTCGACGGTGGATTCGGTCGGCGGCCTTGACCACGAGCTTTGCCGTCTCAAGCAGTTCGTGCCTCATGTCGAGCCTCGACCTCGGCGCGACAACGACGACGGCCGACGTGCAGGTTCCGTCGCCGGCCACGATCGGCGACGCGACCGACGCGATCGGGGCCCGGAATCCGCCCATGGTCACCGCCCAGCCGGTCTGCCGCACTCGCTCGAGTTGAGCGGCAAACTGCTGCCAGGTTGTTCCCTGCAACGGCTCAGGCTCGTCGCCACTCGCCGGAAAGTAGCGGCGGACATCGGACGAGTCGCGGCGTGACAGCATCGCCTTCCCCGCCGCCGTGGCGTAGGCGGGAAGCACACGGCCGTTCTGCGGGCCGATCGAGGTTTCTCTCGTACCGGGAATGGACTCGACGAAACGCACGGTTCTGCCCTCGAGGACCGCGAGCGCTACCATCTCGCCGCTTTCGCTCGCCAGCCACGACATGGCCGCGTCCGTGGCTTCGTTCAATCGAGATTCCGCCTCCAGCAGACGCGCCGTCTCGCGCAGCGTCGGGCCCACCGTGTACGGGCCACCCCATCGCTGTTGCGTCGCGAACCCGCTCGCGCGGCAATCGCCGAGGATGCGGTGCGCGGTCGTCGTCGGTACGTCGAGTGCCCTGGCAAGCTGCGTCACCGTCACCGCTCCGCGCTCCGCGAGCAACGCCACCGCCCTCAGCGTGAGTTGCGCCGCCGTCACCCGGTCCCCCGTTTCCCCACAACGCCGTGCGCGCCGCATCCGTCCCTTTCCACATTACGGAAAACAGCTCGCACGTGTTTGTTGCATCACCGACGTGTCTGATGCTTGTGCACGGATCCCCTGGACGCGCCAACGGCGGCGCCCCTCGCTCACGCTGCTGCTCGCGGTTGTCCCGCTGACAACCGTCGATCAGTCATGCGCATTGTTCACCTAATCAGCGCGCCTTCGAGGTCGGAACCGTGCATGACGCATTCGTCCCGGCTCACAAGCTCACGGTCATCACACACGGAGAGGAATCCGCATGATCCACCCAGCCGTCGCGATGTTGCACGACTACATCGACACGTTCAATGCCGGGGATTTCGATCGCCTCGTCACGTTCTACTGCCGCGAGATCGACTTCGTCGTATCGAAGGGCACGGTGCTCACGACGCCGCACCAGGTCGTCGACCACTACCGCACCGTGCAAATGACATCGACGCGCACGATGCGTATCGATGACGCGTTTGCGAACGGCGACCGGCTCGCAGCAGAGTTCATCTCCGACTTCCGCTTCATCGAAGACGCCCCCGAGTTCCCGTCCGGCGCCGCGGCCAAGGGCGACCGGCTGATGGTGCACACGTTCGTGCACTACCGACTCCTCGACGGGCTGTTGTGGCGTGCCCGCTCAGCGACGCTGGAGCGGACATGGCAACGCACAACCTAGGCACCCGGATCGCTCGTCTCGAGGCGATCCGCGCCATCCGGCAACGCCAATCACAATTCGGTCGTCTGCTAGCGCGCCCCGATCCCGCGGCGGCTGCGGCCTGCTTCCTGCCGGATGCGACGATAGAGATCGGCGCGAGCGGAGTGTTCGTCGGGAGACGGCGCATTCAAGCCGCCCTGACACGGCTCGTCGGGGCCGAAGGGCCGAGCTCACCCGGCGGGATGCCGAACCTGGCCATGCACGCGCAGATCATGCCGATCATCGTGGTCGGCCCCACCGGGGATCACGCCATGGCCACCTGGCGAGATCTTGACACGGGGGCGAGGAACGGCAGCGCCTACTGGGCCGATGGCGTGGTGCTCACCAGCTACCGACTGACGCCGACCGGCTGGATGCTCGCCTCCCTCCGGTGGGAGCGCACCATTCACGTTCCGTTCGACGGCGGATGGCGCGAGAACGCAGACGCCTGTCCGCCGCTCGGCATCGAGCCTGACCGGCCGACGACGCATCACGTCCCGGTCTGGCCCAACGTGCCGAGCGAGCCGCTCGAACTCGAGCCAAGGCTTGCCCCCGTAGGGGACGAGGCGCCTGAGCACGCAGACGCCGATGTCACTCCGTCCCACCCGGACGACGCCGTTTTGGCACGCGTCGAATCTCTCGAGCGCACGTTCGAGATCTCGTACCTCGTCTCGCGACTCGGCTACGCCTTCGATGACGCCGATTGGGAGCGGTTCGCAGATCAGCTCAGCGACGACGTCGTCGTCCGGTTAGGAACACGCGCCATCCGGAGACGCACCGCGGTCCTTGCCGCACTGCGTGCCATCTGCAACGACCGCGACACCGAAGGCCGGTTGTTGGAGACGGTGCTGTTCGAACCCGAGATCACGTTCGACAACGGGCGAGCACGCGTCACCGTGCGGTTCTTCTCCCAGTGGACGGCATACGGCATCTGGCACGAACTCGGTGTCGGCACGTGCGACATCGAGTTCACTCGCGTCGCGACCGGGTGGAGCATCACACGCCTCGATGCCTCGGACGCGCAATTCACGCCGTATGACCGAGGCTGGGCGAAACACCGCTCCACGAACAGTCGTCTGGCTCGCGCCGAGCGCCCCGCTCCAGTCACCCAACCGCCCGAAGGGAGCGCCGGCGTCACCAGAACGGCCGCCGCATGGCCGATCGCCGCCCCCAACGGCGACTGCACCACAGACCCTGCGCTACCGGTCGAGCAGCGGCTACGTAGGCTCGAGTCGCTCGTGGAGATCGAGCAGACGCAATACGCGTATGGCTACCACCTCTCCTCACTCGCCTGGGACCAGCTGACCGAGTTGTTCACCGACGACGGCACCATCGAGATCGCGCACCGCGGCATCTACCGCGGGCGCCCGTCGATCCGGCGAAGCTTCGACCTGTACGGCGCCGGCCCCGAGGACGGTGTCTTGCACAGTCACCTGCAGTTCCAGCTCATCGTCGAGCTGAGTTCTGACGGGTCACACGCCACCGTCCGCGCGCGAGCGTTCAGCATGCTCGGAAGGTACCGATCGTCGGCGATGTGGACGGCGGGGAGGTATCGGAATGAGTATGCCCGGCTTGATCGTTTCGGCCCTTGGCGCATCGCGGTCGATCACCTTGTGAACCGATACTTCGCGCCGTACGAAGTGGGCTGGAAGGACATTCCGCATCGGGATCCGCCCGGGCCGAGCGAAACGAGTCCGCCGGACGCGCCGTCGACGGAGCGGTTCTCCCTCTATCCGCACTAGGGCGCGGCACGCTCGGCGCACCGTCTCCGAAGACGTGAGTATCGTTGACGCATGGCCGAGCTGCCGTCTTCTCCCCCCTCCCTCTCCCCCACCCCCACCGCCGAAACCCCGGCATCCGGCGCGCCACGGCAGCGCCCCGCTTGGTTGCGCGCCGCCGCCCGAATGCCGGCCACGCTCTCGATCGTCGTACTCCTGCTCGCTGCCGGCGTCGTCTCGCAAAGCCTGTGGTCGCCCTTCTCCGAGCATGGCTGGTTCGACCAGGTCGCTTACGGCCTACCCTCCTTCGCCGAGGGACGCTGGTGGACCCCGCTCGTCGGCACGTTCTTCGTCGTCGAACCGTGGGTCTACGTCCCGACGCTGCTCGCCTTCGCGGGCATGGGGTACCTGGAGTGGCGCCGCGGCAGTCTCGTCGCGCTACGCGTGTTCTGGCTCGGCCAGCTCTTCGCAATCCTCGCGACCGCCCTGTTCGTCTTCGCGCTGCAGTTCACCGGCTGGCCGTGGGCAACCGGTCTCGCCGGGGTCATCGACGTCGGCCCCTCGGGCGGCGCGATGGCCTGCATCGCGGCCGCGGTCGGCATCTTCGCGGCACCGTGGCGCCAGCGGGCCTGGGTGCTCGTCTTCCTCTACGCCACCGTCAGCCTGCTGTTCCTCGGCACGCTGGCCGACGTCGAGCACGCCTTCGCGATCCTGCTCATCCTCGCGATCGATCGCTCGTTCCGCGTGCAGCAGACCACGATCCCCGAGCAGCGGATGCTCGCGGTCGCCACCGTCATCGCGCTCGGCGCGATCGCGCTCATCGTCCTCTGGTTGCCCACGAGCGGCCCCTTCGGCGACACCACGCCCGAGCCGTTCTCGCTGGCCGACGCACTGTTCGACCTCGTCGTCGTCGGCTTCGCCGTGCTGGGGCTGCGGAAGGGCCGCCGCTGGGGCTGGCTGCTCGCGCTCCTGCTCGTCGCGCTCAACCTCGTCACGGCGGTGGTCGTCGGGCTCCTGCTGCTGCTGGCGCCCGGCGAGCTCGCGCCCTACATCGGCGACGCTGACGTGGCCCTCGCGTCTGGCGTTCTGTGGGCGGCATTCGGTGTCTTCCTCGTCGCCACGCGCCGCGCCTTCAGCCTGTGGCGCCAGCGCCCGCTCACGCAGGGAACCGCCCCGGTCACCGTCGAGGAAGTGCGCGACCTCATCCGCACCGAGGGCGGCGGCACGCTGTCGTGGATGACGACGTGGGAGAGGATGCGCTACCTGCGCACCGAGACCGGCATCATGCCCTACCAGAGCCATGCGGGCGTTGCGATCGTGCTCGCCGACCCGCTCGGCGCCCCGGACGGCCACGCGACCTCGATCCGCGAGTTCATCGACGCGGCCGAGCGCAACGCCCTCGCCCCCTGCTTCTTCAGCGCCTCTGAGGCAACGCGCAGCGCAATGCCCGACGGGTGGCGATCGCTCGTGATCGCCGATGACACGATCGTCGATCTCGAGGGACTCACGTTCACCGGCAAGGCGTGGTCGAAGGTGCGGCAGTCGTTCAGCCGGGCCGATCGCGAGGGCATGACGTTCCGGCTCACCCGGCTCGCCGACGAGCCCTTCGCCGTGCGCGCGCAACTGCAGGCCATCTCAGAGCAGTGGGTCGGCGAGAAGGAGCTGCCCGAGATGCGCTTCACGCTCGGCACCCTGCAGGAGGCCGCCGACCCGGACGTGCGTCTCGCGCTCGCGATCGACCCGCAGGGCAACGTCGACGGGATGCTCAGCTGGCTTCCCGTCTACGGCCGCGCGGGCGAGGACGGCGCGCCGCACGTGCGCGGCTGGACCCTCGACCTCATGCGCCGCCGCGACGGCGGCTTCGGCGCAGTCATGGAGTACCTCATCGGCTCGTCGGCCCAGGCCTTCGGCGAGGAGGGCGCATCGATGCTGTCGCTCTCGGGCGCGCCGCTCGCCCACGAAGCCGGCGAAGATGAGGGCGTCATTGGCGACCTGCTCGGCCGGCTCGGCGCACTGCTCGAGCCCGTGTACGGGTTCCGCTCGCTGCATCGGTTCAAGAAGAAGTTCAACCCGCGCTATGAGCCGATCTACCTGCTGTACCGCGACGAGGGCGACCTGCCGGCGATCGGACGCGGGCTGACGCAGGCGTTCCTGCCCGACGCGTCGCTGCGCCAGCTCGCTTCGGCCGGTCTCGGGCTCGTCGGGAGCGCCCGCACCGAATCCTGACGACCTAGCTCGAGTCGCCCTCGCCGCCGTCGGTCGGCTCGGGCTCGGGCTCGGCCGTGAACGACTCCTGCACCAGCTCGTGGATCAGCCCGATGTCGGGCGATCCCTGGTCGATGAGCGGAGGCACCAGCTCGACCGTGCCGTTCGGCTGGCCGCGCGAGCGCAGCAGGAGGTCGGCGACGAGCCCCGCCATGCCCTCCGGCATGTCCGACACCACGATGTTCTCGGCCGCGTCGAGCACGGGGCCGAGGTTGCCGAGGATGTTCTGGGGTGTGAGCTTCCCGATGATCGCGGCCTGCAGCTCGCGCTGCCGCTCCATGCGCTCGAAGTCGGTCGTCTCGTAGCGCGAGCGCGCGTACCAGAGCGCCGTTGAGCCGTCCATCGTCTGCAGGCCCGGCTCGATCCACTCGGTCGCCGGCTGCCACCCCGGCGAGCCGTCGTCATTGATGCCGATGCCGACGGGCTTCGTCACGTTGATCTCGACCCCGCCAAGGGCGTCGATCAGGCTCGCGAAGCCCGCCATGTCGACGAACACGTAGTAGTGGATCTTCAGGCCAGTGATGCCCTCGACCGCGTCGCGCGTCGCCTCGATGCCGGGCAGCGACCCCTCGGATTCAGCATCCGGATACAGGTCGGGCGACATCAACTCGACCTCGGTGTACACCGAGTTGAGGTAACAGACATCGACCTCGCAGCCGTACGCATTGCCGTAGCCGTCGGGGTACTTGTCGCGCATGGGCCCCTCGGAGAAGGGGAATCCCTCCAGCGCACGGGGGATGCCGATCGAGACCGACCGGCCCGTGAGCACGTCGAAGCTCATGACGCTGATCGAGTCGGGCCGGTTGCCCTCACGGTCCTCGCCCGCGTCACCCCCGAGCATCATGATGTTGATTCGCCCGTTGGACGGGAACTCGATGCCGCCCCTGCCCCCGCCGAACAGCGTCGAGACGGTGTCCTGCACCTGCGCCGTGACGTTGACGGCGCCGATGCCGACAACCGCGGGAATCAGTGCGAGCACCACGCCGATGATGCCGATGAGGGGGCGCGCGAGCGCGTCCAGCTTGACGAGGCGGGTCAGCCGCAGGGCATCGAGCTGCGAAACGACCCAGCACGCGACGAAGACGAGGAACACGGCGCAGAGGAGCGTGAGACCGATCGTGGAGGTGCCGAGAAACAGCAGCGGTGCGCGGAAGAACAGGCCCATCAGCGCGACCACGATGAGCGTCACGATGCCGATGAGCCAGAGGCGAAGCATGAACCGGCCGAAGCGGCGACTGCCCGCGAGCACCTGGGCAGTGCCGGGGATGATGAGGTTCGACAGCAGCAGCCACCAGGCGCGCCGCGTCATCACCTCGCTCGACGACGTGTTGGGATAGCGCAGCGGCAGCTGTGGCCCAGCGTTGAAGAGTGAACTCATGGGTGTCGATGCCTCGCGGGCGTCACAGGTTCTCCTGCAGGGCCGCGTTCTTCTGCTCGACCAGGTCGGTGAGCTCGGCGGCGTAGGCGTCGAGTCGCACGCGGAGGGCATCGTCGCTGGTCCCGAGGATGCGCGCGGCGAGGATGCCCGCGTTCTTGGCCCCGCCGATCGAGACGGTCGCGACGGGGATGCCGGCCGGCATCTGCACGATTGAGAGCAGCGAATCCATGCCGTCGAGGTACTGCAGGGGCACCGGCACGCCGATGACCGGGAGCGTCGTCATCGAGGCGACCATGCCGGGCAGATGGGCGGCGCCCCCCGCGCCCGCGATGATGACGCGGATCCCCCGGCTGGCCGCTCCGCGGGCGTACGAGACGAGTTTGTCGGGCGTGCGGTGGGCCGAGACGACCTCGACCTCGACCGGCACGTCGAACTCGCGCAGGATGTCGCGCGCCGCCGACATCACCCGCCAATCGCTGTCGGAGCCCATGATGATGCCGACGCGAGGTGTATCCGTCATGCCGACGAGGGTATCGGGCGGCCGCACGGGGCCGCTGTCACCGCGCTGATGAACGCGCACCCGAGTCACCGCGGCAAACCGAGTGCAGCGCGTGCCACAGCCCGCAGCATCCAACGGCGTGTCGCGCATCTGATGCACTCAGACTGCCACGGAGGAGTGGGGCTGGGAGCCCGGGTGAGGGGGGCGGCAGCTGTACGGGCGGTGGCAGAGACGCGGTACGGATGCCCGGCGGGCGGATGCGGGGCTCAGTCGTCGAACGCGTCCGCCGCCGCGCGGGCGCGGTAGGCGACGTCGTCGAGGTCCTCGCCCACAACCGTGACGTGACCGACCTTCCTGCCCGGTCGAGCATCCTTGCCGTACGTGTGGAGCTTCGCGCCGGGGTACGACTGCCACGCCTGCGCGAACCTCGCGTCGATCGGCTCCGACTGCGGGCCGCCCAGGACGTTGATCATGACCGACCACGACGAAACCACGGCGGTGTCGCCGAGCGGCAGGTCGAGCACGGCACGGAGGTGCTGTTCGAACTGGCTCGTGACCGAGCCGTCGATCGTCCAGTGGCCCGAGTTGTGCGGTCGCATGGCCAGCTCGTTCACGAGCACGCGCTGGTCGGTCGTCTCGAACAGCTCGACCGCCAGCACGCCGGTCACGTCGAGCCCCTCGGCGATGCGCTCGGCGATCTGGCTCGTCACCGTGCGCACGCGATCGGCGCCGCCCTCGGTTCCGGGCGCGGGGGCGACGACCTCTGCGCACACGCCGTCGCGCTGCACCGTCTCGACGACGGGCCAGAACGCCCGCTCGCCGCTCGGCCGGCGCGCGACGAGCTGGGCGAGCTCGCGACGGAAGTCGACGAGCTCCTCCACGAGCAGCGCGTCGAAATCGCCGCGACCGAACCAGTCGGCGCCATCGGCGCCCGAGCGCACGACCCGCACGCCCTTGCCGTCGTAGCCACCGCGGGGGAGATTCAGCACCGCCGCTCCGCCGTTCGCATCGATGAAGGCCTGCAGCTCGTCCGGGCCGCGAACCGTCGCCCACTCGGGGACCGGAACACCGAGCTCGCTGAGCCGCTCGCGCATCCGCAGCTTGTCCTGCGCGAACTCGAGCGCGTGCGGGCCCGGATGCACGCGGACGCCACGGTCGACGAGCGCGCGAAGCACGGGCTGGGGCACGTGCTCGTGGTCGAAGGTGACGACGTCGACCGTTTCGGCGAAGGCCAGCACGGTCGCCTCGTCGCGGTAGTCGCCGACGAGCGTGGCCGCCTGACGGGCGCTCGAGCCCTCCTGCTCGGCGAGCACGGCGATCTCGATGCCGAGCTCGACCGCCGGGGGGATCATCATGCGTGCAAGTTGTCCGCCACCGATGACGCCGACGCGCTGAACCATTGCAGACTCCTCGTTCGTGGCGCGCGCCGGGGCCGTTCTCACGGCGCGCGAGTTGCTCCGCCGATTGTCGCAGAACCACGCACGTACACTGTGCAGATGCCTTCGCCAGGTCGGCGTACGGCGCCGAACGGAGCAGGGATGACGACGAACGACTCGAGTCGGTCGTCGCTCGTCGCCGGGCCCCCCAGCGGTGGACCGGACGACGGCGACCGAGCGGCCGCCGCTGCGCCCGACGCGTACGTCGACGTCCCGGCTCCGGACGCGCGGACCGATGCTGGGCAGTCTGCCGGCGAAACCGTCGGAAGCACGGCGATCGACGCGGGCACCGAGCCAGGCGACTTCGTCGAGTTCGTCGCCGCGGAGTCGTCGGAGGCGAAGGTTCACGACGGCGTGCCCGGGCGGGGCTGGAACGGCCGTTTCATGCGGCTCGTGCGACAACTCGGCAAGTTCGGACTCGTCGGCGGCGTCGGCTTCGTGATCGACATCTCGCTGTACAACGTGCTCGTGCTGACGGTACTGGCACCCGCGAGCATCGCCGTGGGACCGCTGCTCGCGAAGACGGTCTCGACGCTGGTGGCGATCACGACCAACTGGATCGGCAACCGGTTGTGGACGTTCCGGCAGCATCGGCGCCGCGGCGATTCGGCACGCGAGGGTGCCGAATTCTTCGCGGTCAGCCTCGCGGGGCTCGTCATCGGGCTCGTGCCGCTGTGGGTATCGCACTACCTGCTCGGGTGGAACTCCCTGCTCGCCGACAACATCGCCAACGTCATCGGGCTCGGCATCGGCAGCATCTTCCGTTTCGCGCTGTACCGCTTCTGGGTGTTCTCGCCATCGCGCCGGCGCAGCCGCGAATCCCCCGGTGATCGACGTTCGGGTTATCCCCAGGAATCTCGGCGCGCTACCCGGCCCGACAGTCCCCGCGTCGGTTCCTAACGTTGCTGGTGTCGGGCGATAACGGCCCGGCTCGCGACGGAGGGACCACACGTGAACACGGCCACAGCATCCGCCACCCGCAGCCAGAGGCACACGTACCGCCTCTCGCACGCTCACCGCCCCGGCGACGCCGGGCGCGACGCGAGCGGGATGCCCGTCGGCGACGGCGCCCCCGCCCAGCACGACGCGCGTGTCCGGATGCGCCGAGCCGTCACCGTGACCCTCGCGATCTCGTTCGGAGCGGTGCTCGCCATCACGGTGCCATCGATGCTCGGCATCGGGGGCACCGAGTGGCTGTCGATCGCAACGCCGGTCGCGCAGTGGTTCCCCGCCGTCGCCGTGCTCGTCGCGGCGCGAGTCGCGGGCCTGCGTCTTCCGGTCTCGAAACTGTTGTCGCTCGGTCCCGTCCGCGCCTCGCGAGGCGCCGGGACGTGGGGGTGGGCGATGGCGCTCGTGGGCGCAGCGCTCGTCGCGTTCCTGGCCATGCACTTCGGCATCGCGACGCTCACCGGCACGGTCGAGTGGACTGCCGGAGTCGACGTGCTGCCCATTGCGGTGATGGTCGTACCCATGCTCGCGTTCGCGGCGGTCGCCGCGCTCGGTGAGGAGGTCGCGTGGCGCGGGTTCCTCTGGCAGGCGTGGCGGGAGCGCTTCGGACTGTTCGGCACGATCCTCGCGACGACCGGCGTCTGGGTGCTCTGGCACCTTCCGCTCCTCGCCGCCTACGGCATCGCCGGCGACATGTCGTGGCGTGCCGTACTCGCTTCGCTCGCCTCGCTCGCGTTCGCGTCGGCGCTTCTCGGGATCGCCCGCGAACGCGGCGGTAACGTCTGGCCGGCAGTGCTCGGCCACGCACTGATGAACTCGATGCTCGTCTTCGCCACCTCGAACCTCGTGACGCCGGCCGACTCATTGACGGACAGCGCGTTCTGGGCGTTCCAGTCGCTGGGTTGGGCCGTGTGGGCGATCGTGCTCTCCGCGCTTTCGGTCACGGTGCCGCCGCGCCCCCGCGCGATGGCCTCACCAGCGGCATAGCGCCGCAGCTCGGGCAGGGGGTGTCGGCGAGCGCCCCCGCTACCGGGCGAACTCGTCGAGCTCGCGGCCCCCGGCCCGAGCCGGTACGACGGGTGCGTCGACCTCGGCGCGACCGAGCAGCTCGGCCATGCGACGCTGCCGGTTCGGGGGGATCAGCGTGACGACCGTGCCGCGGCGGCCGGCACGGCCCGTTCGACCCGCACGGTGCAGGTAGGTCTTGTACTCGTCGGGCGCATCGGCCTGGATCACGAGATCGATGTCGTCGACGTGAATACCGCGCGCCGCGACGTCGGTCGCGACGAGCACGTCGGCTCGCCCATTCGCGAACTTCTCGAGGTTTCTGCTCCGGCGCTCCTGCGAGAGGTCGCCGTGCAGCGCAATCGCGGGCACGCCGCCGTCGTCGAGCCGCTGGGCGAGCTGCTCGGCCCCGAGCTTGGTGCGCGCGAACACGAGCACGCGCCCGCCCGCCGCGGCCAGCTGCCGAAGCACCGCGTCCCGGTCGCCACGTTCGACCACGAGCACGCGGTGCTCGATGTCGGCGTGATCGCTTGCCTCGCCCGCGACCTCGTGCACTGCCGGGTGCACCAAGAACTCGGCGACCAGACTGCGCACTGCGGCGTCGAGCGTTGCCGAGAACAGCATCCGCTGCCCGCCGCGCCTGACGATGCGAAGGATGCGCTGCATCGAGTCGAGGAACCCGAGGTCGCACATGAGGTCGGCCTCATCGAGCACCGTCACCTCGATGCTCGACAGATCGAGGTGCCCCTGGCGGTGCAGGTCTTCGATGCGGCCCGGCGTGCCGATGACGATGTCGACGCCGCGGCGCAGTCCGCCGACCTGCCGCTGCTGCGGGACCCCGCCGTACACCTGCGTCGTGAACAGGCCGACGCTGCGGGCGATCGGCCGCACCGTGCGGTCGATCTGCAGGGCGAGCTCGCGCGTGGGCGCGATGATGAGGCCGCGGGGCGGGCGCCCGACGACCCGCTTGCCGCGCTCCTCGCGCGGGCGGGTCACCAGGAGCCGCTCGACGATGGCAGAGCCGAACGCGATGGTCTTTCCCGAGCCGGTGCGCCCGCGGGCCAGCACGTCGCGACCCGCGAGCGCATCGGGGATCGTCGCAACCTGGATGGGGAACGGCGCGGTCGCCCCGAGCGACGCGAGCGCCTCGACGATGCGCACGCCGAACCCGAGGTCTTCGAAGGTCACACCCTCGGCAAGCTCGGGGGTGATCGCCGTGGCCTCGAGACGCTCTGGGACGACGTCGTCGGGCCGCCCGCGGCGGGGCGACGGCTGACCGACCACGTTGCCGACGCGGAGGCGACCCTCGGTGGTGCCATCGCGGGGCCCATCGCTGCGGACATTGCGGGACTCGACGTTCCGGGGGGTGCCGCGCTCGTCGCGTCGGGGGGTGCCGCGCTTGTCGCGTCGGGGGGTGTCGCGGGCGTCGCGCGCCGGCGCCGGCCGACCGCGGTCGCGCGCCGTGCCGAGCCCGGTGCCGGGCGCGGACCCATCGATGCCATCGGAGGCGTCCCTGCGGTCGCGGTCGAATCGTCCGGCTCCGCCGGCGCCGCCCGGCCGGTGCTTCGACGGCTTCGCGTCCCGGGGCAGGTAGTGCTTCGGCGCCCGGTAGCCGCCGCCTTTGCGCTTCGGCATGATGTCCTCCCATTCGGCACGCGATGGCGCCCGCGTGGGGCAGGCCTGCCCGCCCGTTCAGGCTACGTCATGCTCCGATGGCGCCGACGACGCCATGCGCGGCGCCGGTCCGGGTCACGTGTCACCGGTGCGCTCAGCGCTGAAGGAATGCGAGCACGGCCTTGTTCCACGCGTCCGCGTGGCTGATCGGGCAACCGTGGGGCGCCCCCTCGATGACGTGCAGCTGGCTGCCGGCGATCGCCGAGTGCGTGCGCGCGCCCGATCCCTCGAGCGGCACGATCGAGTCACCGTCGCCGTGCACGATGAGCGTCGGCAGCATGATCTCCGCAAGGTCGTCGCGGAAGTCGGTCGCGCCGAAGGCGGTCATGCACTCGAGCGCCGCCGCCTTGCTCGCCTGATGGCACAGATCGAGCGCCTCGCGACGCTGCTGCTCGCTCACCAGCAGACGACCGTCGACCGAGAAGAACTCGGTCATGAAGTCGTCGTAGAACGCGTCGCGGTTCGCTGTGAGCCTTGCGGCCATCGCCGCCGCCTCCGCCGCCGCGAGCGGGCCATCGGGATTGCTCGGCGTCTTCATCAGGTACGGGGTCACCGCGGATGCGAGCACGAGACTCCGCACGCGGTCGCCGCCGTCGCGGGCGGCAAAGCGGGAGGCCTCGCCCCCGCCCATGGAGAAGCCCACGATCGTGGCGTCGCGGAGATCCAGGCCCGTCATGATGGCCTCGAGATCATCGGTGAGCGTGTCGTAGCCGTACCCGGTGAGCGGCTTGTCACTCCGGCCGAACCCGCGCCGGTCGTACGTGATCACGCGGTAGCCGGCCGCAGTCAACGCGGTCACCTGACCGCTCCACGCGGCCCCGGAGAGCGGCCACCCGTGGAGGAGGACGACCGGGCGACCGGTGCCGCCGTGGTCTTCGACGTGAAGTCGGATGCTGTTGAACGGACCCTGGTGCACGGTGATTTCGCTCACGGTTTCCTCTCACCGACGTCTTCTTGCGCGCGCGACCGCGCGGGCGCCACGAAACTCTGCCCCTCCCGTTGGCGGGAGCGCCACGTCACCGGGGAGGGGCCGCCGCATCCGGCCTAGTCCAGGCCGGCTGCCGCCAGCTCGGCCTCCGCGCGGGCCTCACGCTGCTTGCGGCGACGCTCCCGCGGCCCCTCGACGACGAGGTAGAGCGCCGGCAGCACGAGCAGGGTGAGGACGGTCGACGAGAGCAGGCCGCCGATGACCGTCACGGCGAGCGGCTGCGAGATGAAGCCGGAGTGGCCGGTGATGCCGAGCGCCATCGGCAGCAGGGCGAAGATGGTCGCAAGGGCCGTCATGACGATTGGCCGCACACGCCGCGAGCCGCCGTGCACGATCGCCTCACGCACGTCGTGGCCGCGGTTGCGGAACTGGTTCACGAGGTCGATGAGGACGATCGCGTTGGTGACGACGATGCCGATGAGCATGAGCACGCCGATGATCGATGACACGCCGAGCGGGATGTCTGCCACAAGTTGCAACAACACCGCGCCGGTCGCCGCGAACGGGATCGACACGAGCAGCAGGAACGGCTGCAGCAGGCTCTTGAACGTCGCGACCATGATGATGTAAACGATCAGGATCGCGGCGAGGAGCGCGAGCCCCAGCTGTTCGAAGGCCTCGGCCTGATCGGCACTCACGCCCCCGACCGAGACGGATGCTCCGGCCGGCAGCTCGAGGCCGTCGAGCACTCCCTCCACGAGCGGGTTCATCGTCGACAGGTCGTCGCTCTCGGGAACGATCGTCACGGTCGCCGTCGGCGTGCCCCGCTCCGCTGTTATCGCGACCGGACCGTCGACCACCTCGATCGACGCGACGGTCGAGAGCGGCACGGGACCGAGCGCCGTGACGAGCTGGAGGGAGCGCAACTCGTCGAGCGACTGCGGCGGGTCGCCACCGAGCAGGTAGACGGAGACCGACTCACCGTCGATGACGAGGTCGCCGACCGGCCTCGGCTGCATCTGCTGCGCGACCATGCCGCCGATCATCAGCTCGCTGAGCCCGTACTGCGCCGCTGCCGCTGGGTCGACCTCAAGTTGCACGAACGGGCTCGTGCTGTCGAGACTGCTGCTGACCTCCACGATGCCGGGCTCCGCCGCCAGCGCTTCGGTCACCTGCTGCGCCGTCTGCCCGAGGGCCTCGTTGGTCGGCGCGGTGACCTCGACAGTCAAGTCGCTCGACAGACCGGCCCCGCCCGCCTCGCTCACCGAGATCTCGCCGAGGTCGGCGTTGCCGCTGAGCTCGCCGCGCACCTGCGACTGAAGCTCCTGCAGGTCGGCGTCGTCGCTGGCGATCACCGAGAACGACGCGGTCGACCCGCCTCCACTCCCGCCTGCACCCCCGAAGAAGCCGCCGCCGCCCCCGGAGATGGTCAGCTGCACGGTCTCGATGCCCTCGGTCGCCATGAGCACGTCCTCGACCTGTCGCGCCGCCTCGTCGCGGGCCTCGAGGCTCGCGTTGGGGGGCAGCGTCTGGGTCACCGAGAACGTGTTGCCGGCCATGTCGCCCAGGAAGTTCGTCTTCATGAGCGGAACCAACAGGCCAGTCAGCACGAGGACGAGCACGGCGGCCACGAGCGTGATCGCGGGACGCCGCAGCGTCCAGGTCAGGACCGGTTCGAAGCCGCGCTGCAGCCAGGTGCGCGGCTCGTCGTCCAGCACCCCGTCGTCGCCCGCAGGAACGGCCGGTTGCCGGCCCGCCGTGGGGGCGTCAGGCGCGTCGCCGGGCGTCGACGAGGACGCGGCGACGTGGTCGTCGTCGCGCGATTGCTGCTGCTGCTCCGGCTGCGGCCGGTAGGTCGGGTCACCGTGCCGGGCCTCGCCGAGCGCGGCATCGACCTCGTCGCTGCCGTATCGCTCGCGCAGCTCGCGAAGCGCGCGGCGACTGAGCGTGATCTCGCCCGTGGACGCGTCGCGTGGCAGGTCGTCCGCGGAGAGGTGCGGATGCTCGGTCGAGCCGCGCGGTGGCGCGCCCGCTTCATCGGCGGCCGGGTCGGGGACCGAGGTGCCCGGCCGAGACCGCGGGTCGTCGGCGGTCTCGTCGCGGAGCGCGAGCGGCGAGAACCGTTCACGGTCGGCAGCGGCTCGTTGCTCGCTCGCTCGCGGCCGTCGCCGGTCGTCGTCGGCCGACGTTTGCGCGCCGCGGGCATCGGCGCCGGTCCGCGCACCGGTGACCTCGTGCTGGCCGCCGCGCGGCTGGGCATCCGCACCCGCGGTCGCGGGTGCGGGTGTGCCCGCGCGAACGCTGTCGAGCAGCGGCCCGCCCCCGACGGCGGGCGCGGCAGTCTTCGCGCGGCGACGCTTCGTCGAGGCGCCCCCGAGCATCCAGTAAGCGAGCACCGGCACGATAGTCAGTGCCACCACGAGCGAGGCCAGCAGCGCGATGACGCTCGTGAGGGCGAAGGGACGGAAGAGCTCGCCCGAGATGTCGCTGACGAAGGCGATGGGGAGGAACACGGCGACGGTCGCGATGGTCGAGGCCGCGATCGCGCCGGCGACCTCGCGCACGGCGCCCGTGATGACTGCCGCTCGCTCCGAGCCACGGCGCGAGGCCGCGGGGTGCATCGCCATGTGTCGGTTGATGTTCTCGATGACGACGATCGAGTCGTCGACGACGCGGCCGATCGAGATCGTGAGCGCCCCGAGCGTGAGGATATTGAGGGAGTAGTCGGCCGCCTGCAGCCCGATGAAGGTCACGAGCAGCGAGGTCGGGATCGAAATCGCGGTGACGATCGTCGCCCGTGCCGAGAGCAGGAAGACGAAGATGACGATGACCGCGAACGCGAGTCCGAGCAGCCCCTCGATCACGAGCGTTTCGATCGACTGCTCGATGAAGGGCGCCTGGTCGAACGCGATCGTGAACGCGATGCCCGCGCCGAGCTTCGACTCGAGCTCGGGGATGAGGTCGCGAACGGCCTGCGACACGGTGACGGTGTTGGCGTCGGGGCGCTTCGTAACCGAGATGGTGAGGGCGTCCTGGCCATTGACCCTCGAGATCGACGCGACGGGCTCCGTGTCTTGCTCGACGGTCGCCACGTCGCCGATCGTGACGGGTTGCCCGCCCGCGCCCGTGGCTCCCTCGAGGGGCAGGGCCGCGATGTCCTCGGCGCTCGAGAGCAGGGCGCCCGCCTGCACTGTGAGGGTTTCATCGCCCTCGGTGAGCTGTCCGATCGGGATGAGCGACCCTGAGGCGTCGAGCGTGTCGGTGATGGTCTGCGTCGAGGCGCCAGAGGCCGCGAGCTGTGCCTGGTCCGGGGTGATCGCGATGCGCGGCGACGGAGCGCCCGAAAGCGTCGCGTCGCGCACGCCGTCGATCTCGAGCAGATCCCCGAGGGCTTCGATGCGCAACAGGTTCGCGACCTCGTCGGTGTCATCGCCGACGACCGCGAGCTGCAGCACCGGGAAGTCGTCGATCGACCCGGCCACGACATTGGTGGTGGCTCCCTCGGGCAGTGTCTCCTGCACGCGATTGAGGGCGACCTGGATGCGCTGCTGCGCGTAGACGAGATCGGTGCCGTACTGGAACTCGACCATGACGCTTGACACGTTCGTGCTCGAGGTCGTCGTGGTGTTCTCAAGCCCCTCGAGGCCCTGCAATGACGCCTCGATGGGCCGCGAGACGTCTTCGTCGATCACCTCGGGCGACGCACCCGGGAGGCTCGTGACGACCGACACGATGGGGAGCGTCACCGATGGCACGAGCTCCTGCTTGAGCGAGGTCATCGAGATCACGCCGAAGAAGGCGATGGCGGCCGTCACGAGCGCGATGAGGGCACGGTTGGCGAGGCTCAGCGAGGCGAGTCGATGCACGGCGGTCGTCCCTTTCGTCGTGTGACCAGTGTTTCACGCGTTGCGAACCACCCACGCCCAAGCGGCCCCCAGCGAACGCACAGGGCGCCGACACGGCTGAGCATTGCCCGACGACACAAACGCGATATATCGTGAGTGCGGGAAACGCGATGTATCTCGATGTGCATCGAGCCTACTCGCGTCATCCGACATCGCGTGCCCCAAGCACACCGGCAACGACATTCCAGCTCCCATGACAAATCTCCGGAGGAACCCGTGGCAATCGAACAGTGGCTCGTCGAAGGTCAGAAGACCATCGACATCGAGCGCATCCGACGCGTGAAAGCAAATCTCGTCGGCGGCTCTCTCGCCGTCCTTGCGCACGACGAGCCCCAGGCCCGCGTCGAGGTCACCTCGACGTCGGTGCGCAACCTCAAGGTCGCGGTCGACGGCGACACCCTCATCATCGATCACCCCCAGCTGTCGCTCGGCGACGTCACCGAAGGCGCGAAGACGCTGTGGCACCGACCGGAAGCCGTCATCAGCGTGCTCGTGCCGCAGCACTGCGATGTCGACGTCAAGGCCGCTTCTGCCGAGGTGCTCGTGGTAGGCGTCACGGGCGACGTACGGCTCAACACGGCCGCAGGCGAGCAGTTCATCGATAGCACGACGGGCGAGCTCACGCTCGGCACCGTCGACGCCGAGATCTCGGTCCGCCACCACCACGGCTCCGTCGCGACGAAGACGGTCGCGGGCGACGTCACGGTCGCCGGCACGATCGCCGCGTTCGCGGGCAACACCGTCACCGGCACGACCGTTCTCGACATCACCGACGGGCTTCCCGACCGCATCTCGAACCGATCGGCGACGGGCACCACGACCATCCGCATCCCGTACGGCGTCACGCCCGACTACCACATCGCCACGGTCACGGCCCGCGCCCACCTCGAGGGCGAGACCGAGCAGCCGTCCCCCGGCCGCTCCTTCGCGTCGCCCAAGCGCGACTACGAGAAGCGCCTCACCGAGGTGCACCTGCGCACGGTCGCCGGCCGCATCACGGTCGTGCGCGCGGGCGAGGGCGCCGACGCCGGCACCGGTGCCTCGGCCGCCGATGCCTCAGATCGCGGCGGCGACGAGGGCGCTCCGGGGTCGGTGCTCACGACGCGCAGGATCTTTCGCCGGATCGTGAAGGACAACTTCGACGAGCGCATCGACGAGCGCGTCGCGACGGCGAGCGACCAGCTCGGGGTTGAGCCGACGCCGTCCGCGGGCGTCGACGAGTCCTCGTCCTCGGCAGCCGGCCAGCCAAACGCAGCCGACACCGCGGGAGCGGGCGACGCCGGATCAGCGGGGCCCGACGCAGGCGACGCGCCCACCGGAGCGTCTGCTGCACCAGCCGCAGGCACGGCCCCCGATGGTGGCGACGGCTCGCCCGAGGCAGACGCCGAGCAGCGCGACGACGACAGGCAGAACGAGGCAGGCTCATGACCCCGCCCGTTTTCGCACACGGCCGGTTGCGGCTGTACCTGCTCGCGCTGCTCAACGAGCAGCCGCGGCACGGGTACGAGCTGATCCAGGCCCTGACCGAGCGATTCGACGGCACGTACGCGCCGAGCGCCGGCACGATCTACCCGCGACTGGCCAAGCTCGAGGCCGAGGGGCTCGTCACGAAAGAGGTCGACGGCCGCAAGACCATCTACCGCATCACCGACGAGGGTCGCCGCGAGGTCGAGTCGCGCGCCGACGAGCTCGCCGACATCGAGAGCGACGTCGACAACTCGGTACGCCGGCTCGCGCAGGAACTCCGCGACGACCTCACGGTCGCGCGCGACAAGCTGCGCAGCGAGTTCTCGGCGTTCCGCGAACGTCAGACCGGCGACGAGGGCTCCACGTGGGGCAGCGACTTCGGCAAGAAGGCGTCGATGTTCGCGCATCGGGCCGCCGAGGCCGCGACGGCCGGCTGGTCGGCCGGAGAGTCGCAGCACCGGTCCGGCGCCGACATCGGCGCGTCGGCGAGCGCCGCATTCCACGCGGCATCGGGCACATTCACGACGGGCGAGGGAGTGCGCGACGCCGCCGGCGGCGACGGTTCGCCGACCGACGATCGGCCGCGACCGCAGGACGCTCCGACGCCGCCGGACGAGACCGCGGCATCCGGCGATGGCACGCCGTCCGGTGGCCCGGCGGGAACCGGCGAATCGGCGCCCGACGGCTCGGGACCGGATACGAGCATCGCGCGTCGTGCCGACCTCTCGCTCGACCGCTTCCGGCAGGACGTGCGGCAGGACCTTCGCCGGGCCGAGGCCGAGGGTCGCGTGACCGACGACGTGCTCGCCCTCATCGACGCCGAGCTCAGCCGGGTGCGCGACCTGCTGCACCACGTGCTCGGTCCCCGCGACAACCGGTAGACCGGGCACCACGAGGCCCCGTCCCGCGGCAACTCGCCGCGCGGCGGGGCCTCGGCGCGTCCGCGCCCACACGAGCGGCCGCGCCCGGTGCCGCGAGGTGCTCCCCGGGCATCCCCTACTCGCGCGGTGGTCTTCGAGCGCGGGGATCTCGGTGACGGGCCTCGCGTCCGCGCGGGTCGTGCGCCGCATCGAGCTCCGCGTAGTACACGCGACTCGCCCTGGACGTGCCCGCGAGCGGCGGCGCGAGGCGCTGGCCCGCCGTCGCCGCGGTCCCGTCGCCGGGCGCGTAGGCGTCGCGCAGGGCTCGCGTGATCCCCGCCGCGGCGAAGGTGAGCAGTTCGATCTCGGCCGAGGGGGTGCGCGCGTCGTTCGGGATCACGATCCCGAGCGCCGCGTACACCGCCCCCTGCGGGCCGAACACGGGCACGGCGACGCCACGCGATGCCTCGTGGATGTACCCATCCGTCACGGCGACCCCCTGGGATCTCGCGCGGCGGATGCACGCCTGGAGTTCGTCGCCGCCTCGCGGCGTACGCGGGGTCGGGTGCGGCCAGCCCGCCACGATGACGCGTTCGACCGTCTCATCACCGGCGTGGGCGAGGAGCACGAGGCCGCTCGAGCTCAACGGAAGCGGCGTGCGCCCGCCGATGAGCGTCGCGTTGATGACGGCGTCCGGTCGTGACAACCGCTCGACGAACAGCACGTCCGTGCCGCTGAGCACGCCGAGCTGCGTGTGCTGGCCAATGCGCGCGTGCACGGCCTCCATGAACGGCCGTGCGAGCTCGCGCAACCCGAGCGCTCCGGGGGTGCGCGACGCGAACTCCCACAACCGGATCCCCAGGCGGTAGGTGCGGTCCGGCATGCGCTCGAGCAGCCCCTCGCGCACGAGCTCTCCGACGAGCCGGTGCGCGGTCGAGCGAGCGAGCCCTGCGGCGTCGGCGATCTCGGCCAGCGTCAAGAACGGCTCGAGCGCATCGAAGGCCTCGAGCACGCGCAGGTGCTTGGCGAGCGCCGACTCGCCATCGGATCGGCGCGCCATCGTCCGCTAGAACTCCTCGTGCGTGTCGGGATCGAAGTCCGGGTCGACGGGCTTCGCGAGCGCCGCGATGCGCGCGAGGTCGTCATCGGTGAGATCGAACCCGAAGGCCGCGAGGTTCTCGGCCTGCCGCACCGCGTTCGACGACTTCGGCAGGGGCACGAGCCCGCCCTGCGTGTGCCAGCGCAGGATCGCCGTCGCGGGCGTCACCCCGTGCGCGTCCGAGATCTGCGCGAACACCGCGTCGGCGTCCTCGCCGAGGCCGCGCCGACCGCCGAGCGGGCTCCATGACTCGGTCACGATCCCGAGCTCGGCGTGCGCGGCGCGCCACTCGTGGCGCGGGAGGATCGGCGAGACCTGGATCTGATTGATCGCCGGAACGACGCCCGTCTCGCCGATGATGCGCTCGAGGTGCGCCGGGGTGAAGTTGGAGACGCCGATGCTGCCGAGCTGCCCGTCATCGCGAGCCGCGATGAGGGCCCGCCACGACTCGACGTACCTGTCGAGGCGAGGCAGCGGCCAGTGGATGAGGTAGACGTCGATACGCTCGAGCCCGAGCCGCTCGAGCGACCCGTCGATCGACCGGCGCGCCTCGTCATAGCCGTGGTCGCGGCCCGGGAGCTTCGACGTGACGAGCAGTTCCTCACGTGCGGCGACGCCATCGGCAACGGCTGCGGCGACGCCCCGGCCCACCTCCACCTCGTTCTCGTAGCGCATGGCCGAGTCGATGAGCCGATACCCCGCCTCGATCGCACTGCGCACGACCGCCTCCCCGTCGGCGCCGACGACCTTGGAGGTGCCGAAACCGATCGCCGGGATCACGGTGCCATCATTGAGCCGAACGCCGGGAATCGCAGTGGTCATGGTTCAACGGTAGCCGGGGTTCGGTTTGGAGGCACGGCACGTGACGAGACCTGACGCACCCGGCGAGACGGTTCCCGCCGAGGCCACAGCCCGTCCTCTCGCGGCTCGGACGCTCGTGGCCGTCGCCGTCGGCGGCGCGCTCGGCACGGCGGCGCGAATCGGGTTCGGCGACCTCGCCGCACTCGGCGATCCCGCGGCCGCCTGGTACGGCGACAACCCCGTCGACGATCTCGGCGCCTTCGGCGATGCCGCCCTGCTCGCAACCCTCGCCGTGAACCTGCTCGGCTCGCTGCTGCTCGGCGTCATCGCGGGCGCCGCGTGGCCGGCCCGGCTCGACTGGCTGCGCGCCGGTTGCGGCGCGGGCTTCTGCGGTGCCTTCACGACGTTCTCGTTCGTCGCGCTCGTCTTCGCGGTGCTCGGTTACTCCTCTGGCCTCGCGTGGGGGCTGCTCATCAGCGGCGTCCTCGGCGGCCTGCTGTTCGTCGCGATCGGCGCGATCATTGGGCGCGCCATCAGCCCGGGCGCCATTCGCCCCGGCACCGCGCATCCCGACACCGCCGAGCATCCCGGGAGCAGCGCATGACCCCGCTCGTCGTCACGCTCACGATCGCGGCGGGTGCGGGCGGTGCCCTGCTCCGCTACGTGCTGCAATCGGCCGGGCACCGCCGACGCGACGACGGCAGGACACGAGGCCTCACTCCCGAGTGGCGCATCGTCGTCATCAATATCGTGGCCTCGTTCCTCGCTGGGGCGGCATTCGCGGTGCTGCCTGCCGCGTGGGAACCGGTCGCCATCGCCGGCTTCTGCGGCGGACTGAGCACGTGGAGCACGTTCATGCTTGACGCGCACGGCGCCTGGCGAGCACGTCGCCGCCTGCGCGCGGTGGCGCTGCTCGCGGCGACGATCGGCTACGGGCTGCTCGCGGCAATCGCCGGCGTCTACGTCGGCGCGATATTGATCGGCGGGATCCTCGTCGACGGCATGCCGCTCGGCGCGTGAACCGCACCGGCCCTCTACTCGAGGCGATCGAGCGCGTCGACGGCGTCATCCGCGATGGCGAGCGCGTGCACGAGGGCGTCGGCGCTCCGCACCTCGGTGCCTTCCCCCACGATCGCCACGCGCCTGTCGCGCCGGTTCCAGCCCGACCGGGCCCGGTACGACGTGAGGGGCTCCCGGAGCCGCAGCGGCGCAAGGTGCCGCAGCGGCACGTGTGAACCCGTCGCCCATACGACCGAGTCGAGCTCGAGGCGATCCCCGTTGGCGAGGCTCGCTACGCGACCGTCGAAGCGCTGCAGGGCACCGCGCGACCGCAGCAGCCCCCGATCGATCGCGGCCGCGACCTCGGCCGTGCGCATGATCCACGCACGCCGGCTCCGCAGCCGCACCGGCCCCGCGGTGCCGCCGTCCCACATGCGATTCACGGGATGCCCGTATCCGGCACGAGGGACCGGGGCCGGCCCCTCCTGCGGCCGCGCCAGGAATCGTTGCGCGTCACCGAACGCACGTAACCCTGGATCGCGCGCCACGGCATCCGCCGCCCCGCCGACGCCCTCCCGGGCCTCGGACGGCTCGCGCGGCTCCGGCTCTCGGAACTCCGGCTCGCGCCGCGTCGACCAGGCGACCGTCGCCGCTCGCCCTTCAAGCAGCCGCAACAGGTCGACCGCCGTGCGTCCGCCGCCGACGACGAGCACCCTCCGTCCCTCCAGGTCTCCAAGGCGTTCGAGCCGAGCCGCAGGGACATGCACCCCGGGGAACCCGCGCATGCCCGGCACCCACGGCACGAACGGCGACGACCAGTGGCCAGTCGCGTCGATCAGAATGCGGCATTCGATCGTGCGCCTCGTGCCCGTCGGCCCGACGTACTCGACGTGCAGACGATTCGTCCGTCGCGGCGAGGTCACCGCGACGACGCGCGCGGGCCGGTAGATGTACAGGTTCGAAGCATCCTCGAAATAGGCGAGGGTGCGGGGCACGACATCGCGAACCGGCTCGTCCGGGTCGGCCCGGTCGTAGCCGAGCTGGAAGTCGGAGAGCCCCTCCGGCTCGACGAGATCGTCAGCCATGCGCATTGGCAGGCCGTCCCAGGCCCGGCGCCACGATCCTCCCGGCCCCGACTCGGCGTCAAGGACGATCACGTCACGCATCGTCTGCATCCCCTGACGCTGGAGCTCGAGCGCGACCGTCAATCCCGCGGCGCCACCGCCAACGACCACGATGTCGGTCGATGACTGCACTGGATCTCCTCGGGGAATCGGTCGGGAGGGGCTGGAGCGACACGCTGAGCGCGCAGATGAGGCGGGCGGTGAGGATACCCCGAGTGGCGCGGTCGCGGCACGCATGCGCAAGCATAGGTACGACTTCGGGACGAGGGGCGACGGCACGCGCCATGCTAGGGTGAACGCCAGATTTCCGATTCCTCTGTCCCTGGGCGATTCGTTGTGCCCGTGTCCAGGCGAGAAGCATAAAGGGGGTTGCGCATGGGGCGTGGCCGTCAGAAGGCGAAGCACACCAAGGTCGCCCGAGCGCTCAAATACTCCGTACCCGAAACCAACTATGGCGAGCTCGAACGTGAGCTCGCCGGTGCTGGTGCACGGCACGACGTCGCCGCCGAATACGACGGCACCGACCCCTCGGAGCAGTCCGAGGACGAGCTGTCGAAGTGGGCCGAGTACTACGATCCGGCCGACGACGCCGACGGCGATGAGTACGACGCCTACCCCCGTCGTGCGTAGACGCGCCCACTCCCCGGCGACGCATCGGCCCCCGGCCGGCCCCGGCAACGCCTAAGCCGTGGAGGGATATCAATCGCCGCCCATCGGCATGGCGATCCTCATCGCCATCCTGCTGCTGGCGGGCAATCTGCTCGTCATCCTCACGATCTCGCTCTGCGCCAACGGCACCATCACGCGCGGTGGCCTCGCGGGCATCCGCACCGCCGCGACACGGGTGTCCGAAGCCGCGTGGACGGCGGGGCACGCCGCAGCCCTGCCCGTCGCCCGGGTGGGTCACGGAGTGGGAGCCGTGTGCGCGGTCGGCTCGCTCCTGGTGTCCAACACCGTCCTGCCCTACCTGCTCGTGCTCGGCACCGCCGTTGCGGTCATGATCGTCTCGGTCGTCGTGGAGGCCGTCGTCGCCCACCGGGCGGCCGAACGCGCTGAGGCGCCGGCGAGCCGGCCGCATCTCCGCCGGCCTCGCCGGGATCGCTGAATTCCTGCGCCATAACGCCCCGGGAGCCGCCGCGACCCATCCGTCGCCGCGAAGGGCCGCGGCGCTAGGCGGCGACGATCAGGCGCGGTACGAACCGACGAGGCGCACGGCGCCCCCGTCGACGCCCTTCGCGCCCTGCTCGAACCCGTCGAGATCGCGCTCGCCGACGACCACGGTGCCCGCGCGCCACGCCGCGAACCCCTCCTTCTCGAGGGCCGCGAGCACGGCATCCACACCGTCGGCGTCGACGATCGCGAACATGCCGATGCCGAGGTTCCAGGTGCCCTCGGTCGCCTCGAGCGGCGAGCCGGCCATATCGGCGAGCACGCGGAACACGGGAAGCGGCGACCAGGTGCCACGGTCGAGCTCGACCCACGCGCCGCTCGGCAGCACGCGCGCGAGGTTGGCCGCGATGCCGCCGCCCGTGACGTGGCTCAGCGCGCGGATGCTCTCGGCCACCGTGTCACCGTGCTCGCCGCGCAGCACGCGCACGAGCTCACCCGTGTAGAGACGGGTCGGCTCGAGCAGCACCTCGCCGACGACGCCGCCGAGCTCGTCCGACCGGTCGGTGAAGGCGAGCCCCCGGTCGGCGATGACACGGCGCACGAGCGAGAACCCGTTCGAGTGCAGTCCGGATGCTCCGATCGCCACGACCACGTCGCCGTCGCGCACCCGATCGGGTCCGAGCACCCGATCGGCCTCGACGACACCGACCGCGGCACCCGCGACGTCGTAGTCGTCGGGCCCGAGGAGGCCGGGGTGCTCGGCGGTCTCGCCGCCCGTGAGCGCCGTGCCCGTTGCGGCGCAGGCGCGCGCGATGCCCTCGACGATCGCCGCGATGCGCTCCGGCACGACTTTGCCGCAGGCGATGTAGTCGGTCATGAACAGGGGTTCGGCTCCGACGACGACGATGTCGTCGACCACCATTGCGACGAGATCCTGGCCGATCGTGTCGTGCTTGTCGATGGCCTGGGCGATGGCGACCTTGGTTCCGACGCCGTCGGTCGAGCTCGCGAGAAGGGGCTTGCGCATCCCGACGAGGCGGCTCGCGTCGAACAAGCCGGCGAAACCCCCGACTCCCCCCAGCACCTCCGGCCCATGCGTGGCCTTGACGGCCCGCTTCATGAGTTCAACGGCGAGGTCGCCGGCTCGCGTGTCAACGCCCGCGCGGGCGTAGAGGTCTTCGGCCACGGTCGTCCTCCCGGGTGGTGCTCTGGGCGACCCCAGCCTAGTGGCGGGTCGGGGTGCCGGCGTGCGCCTACCCGCCTCCGCGCAGCCGCGCCCGCAGGCCCTGCAGCTCGGCCTCGGTCAGACCGGCCCTCGTGAGCGCGGTCCACGGGTCGAAGCCGTCGAGCTCTTCGAGGACCGCGGTGCGCACCGTGAGCCCGTGCTCGGCGAGCGACGCCTCGATGACCTCCTTGGGGTCGGGGAAGTCGAGGCGCGAAAAGAAGGGGCCTAGCTCCTCGGCACTCTCCGCGTAGTCGTCAGCGATCGCCTCGGGCTCCACGTCGGCGAGGCTCAGCAGCGCGAACGTGACGAGCCCCGTGCGGTCTCGCCCGACGGCGCAGTGGTAGACGACGGCGTCGGGCGACGCCGCAATGGCGCGAAGCACCGCGACGACGCGCTGCGGCTGCTGCTCGATGACGGGTCGGAAGAACCGGGGATTCCCGAGCCGACGCTCCTCGCGCATCCGGTCCCAGAACACTCGGTCGCTCGTGTTGTCGAGCGGCACGCGGATGCCGAACACGCCGTCGGGGAGCTCCGCTTCGCGCGTCGCAGGCACGCGATACGCGTTCGCCCGCTCCTCCCACGCGCTCCTCGCCACCGGACGCGTCTCGAACGCATTGCGCAGGTCGACCACGGTGCGCACGCCCGCCTCCCGCGCCGCCTCGAGGCCCGCTTCGGTCGCGAAACGCAGGTCGGCCGAGCGCACGAATGCACCGGTGAGCGTCACGCCGCCGTCGCGCGTGGGCAGCCCGCCGAGGTCACGGGCGTTGTAGAACCCGTCCCAGTCAACCGCGCGCGGCGAACGACGGAGTGGCTCCGGGTGCGCCTGCGGCTCGGGCGCGTGCGGTTTGGCCGGGGCGGCCGGCGCCCCCGCGTCCGGCCTACTGGGAACCGGATCGAACTCGTCAGGCCGCTCGGCGGGCCGTGAGTCTGGGCGGTCTCCCATCGCTGCCGGATCGGGCGCAGGCGTTGCACGATCGGTCGCGGCTGCTGGCGTTGGGGCGGCGGCGTCAGTCACACCCTCAATGGTCGCGTAGTCGGACGCCCCGCGCACCCGTTCTCCCCGATTCCTCGCCGCCGCCCGAGATTCCTCGCCGCCGCCGAGGCCGCCCACCGCCCTCCGCGAACGCCCGCAACGCGCATCCGCCTGGTGTGAAAAGATCGGTGCGACCCGTTCCGGGCTTTCCTGAGCAACCCCTGGAGTACTCCCAGCGTGTGCGGCATTGTCGGTCATGTCTCGACCACCCCCGTCAATCAGCAGATCTACGACTCGCTGCTTCTTCTGCAGCACCGCGGACAGGATTCGACGGGCATCACGACCTCGAAGGGGTCGACGTTCTATCACGTCAAGACGACGGGGCAGGTGCGCGAGGGGTACCGCACGCGCGACATGCGCAGCCTGCTCGGCAACGTCGGTCTTGGCCACGTCCGCTACGCCACGGCCGGCGACGCCACGAACGAGGAAGAGGTGCAGCCGTTCTATGTGAACGCGCCGTACGGCATCACGCTCGTGCACAACGGCAACCTCACCAACACCCGTGAGCTCGACGACGAGCTCTACCGCATCGACCGGCGGCATCTGAACTCGTCGAGCGACACCGAGATCCTGCTGAACGTGCTCGCCAACGAGCTGCAGCGCACGGTGCAGAGCGACGAGCTCACGCCGGAGCAGCTGTTCACCGCGCTCGGCCGCGTCCACGAGCGCGTCGAGGGCTCGTACGCCGCGATCGCGCTCATCGCGGGCCACGGCCTGCTGGCGTTCCGAGACCCGTTCGGCATCCGGCCCCTCATCCTCGGTCGCCGCCTCGACGAGAACGGGCGGGACGAGTGGGTCGTCGCCTCCGAGTCGCTCGTGCTGGAGTCGGGAGGCTACGAGGTCGTGCGCGATGTCGAGCCGGGCGAGGCCGTGTTCATCACCAACGGCGGCGTGCTGTATTCGCAGCAGTGCGCGACGAACCCGAAGCTCGCGCCGTGCTCGTTCGAGTACGTGTACCTCGCCCGACCCGACTCGGTCATGAACGGCATCTCGGTGTACGAGTCACGCCTGCGCATGGGCGAGACCCTCGCCGACGAGGTCGCCCGCCAGGTGTCGACCGGCGACATCGACGTGGTCATGCCGATCCCGGATTCGGCCCGGCCGAGCGCCATGCAGCTCGCGATGAAGCTCGGCATCGACTATCGCGAGGGCTTCTACAAGAACCGCTACATCGGCCGTACATTCATCATGCCCGGGCAGAAGGTGCGCAAGCGCTCGGTGCGGCAGAAGCTCAACGCGCTTTCGACGGAGTTCAAGGGCAAGCATGTCCTCCTCGTCGACGACTCGATCGTGCGCGGCACGACCTCGAAGGAGATCGTCGAGATGGCGCGGCAGGCCGGCGCCGCATCGGTCACCTTCGCATCGGCGGCGCCGCCCGTGCGTCACCCGCACGTGTACGGCATCAACATGCCGTCGCGTGGCGAGCTCGTGGCTTCGGCCCGCTCGATCGACGAGGTCGCCTCGGTGATCGGCTGCGACCGCCTCATCTACCAGACCGTCGAGGGCCTGCATGAGGCGATCGTCCGCGGCAGCGACATCACCGACCTCGACATGAGCTGCTTCACCGGCGAATACGTCACCGGCACGGTCAAGCCCGAGTACCTCGCGTGGCTCGAGCAGCACCAGACGAGCTGACGCGGGGTCTCCGAACGGCCTGGCCACGCCGGCCCCCAAGCGGACTCCGCAGAGGGCACCCGTAGGAACAGGCGACGGCGGGCCGACATCTGCACGCCACCTCCGGGCGGAGGCTGGCGCGGCTACTCGGCGTTGCGCGCGATGACGATCTCGGTGCGGCTGCGCTTCTCGGCCGCGCGGCCGAGGAAGTAGCCGATCAGGCCGCCGAGGCCGAGGCAGATGGGCACGAGGTAGACGGCGAGGAAGCCAAACACCTGTAGCTCGGTGAACTGGAGCTCGGGATTGGGGGGAAGGAACGACGGGTCGTCGGGCCAAAGGAGCGTGAGCCCGACCGCGAGCAACAGGCCGACGATCGCGCCAAGTCCGAGAAAGCGACCCATGCGCGCCTGGCGCGACACCCGGGCGGGGAGCTCGACGGGGGCTTCGGGCTCACTCGCGTCGTCGGGTTCGCTCGCGTGGTCGAGCTCGGCCTCGACGCCAGGCTCGTCGATACCGCGGGGGGTCGTGTCGTCGTCGCGTGCGGGCATACCGCTATTGTCGCTCACCCGCGAGGTCTGGGGGCACACGCTGCGCTCAGACAGGAGCGTGCGCCCGTCCTGTCCGGCCGCGGCCGGGTGCGGACGCGGACGCGGCTCAGCGGAGCCGGACGACGGGAAGCAGCGCTTCCAGGCTCGCCCGCGTGCCCGACGCGCGCACCACGCCCGCCGTCATCGCGTCGTTCCACGACAACCGGCCCGTGGCGAGCGCGAGCCAGGTCTCCGTGTCGACCTCGACCACGTTCGGCGGGGTGCCTCGGGTGTGGCCCGGCCCCTCGATGCACTGCACGGCCCCAAACGGCGGCACCCGAACCTCGACGCTCGCGCCCGGCGCGCGTTCGGCGAGCACTTGCAGCGTGTAACGCACGGCCGCGGCCCTGTCGGTGCGGGTCGCCGCCTCGCCCGCCGCCACCCACGCGTCGAGGGCCGCGCGCCCCTCCGCCTCCGAAATCCGCGCCTTCGCCATGGACTCATCGTGACATGGGCGTGGACGGAGGCTCGGCACGCGACTGCGCGCGCCCCGCGTCGCCCGTAAGCTGTGCCGGGTGAAGATTCTGGTTCTTGGTTCGGGCGCCCGCGAGCACGCCATCGTGTCTTCGCTGGCCGCCGAAGGCATGCACGACATCATCGCGGCACCCGGCAACCCCGGCATCGCGGCCGAAGCCACAGTGCTCGCGCTGGACGCCAACGACCCCGACCTGGTTTCCGCGTTCGCCCGCGACGAGGGCGTCGGGCTGGTCGTGATCGGCCCGGAGGCGCCCCTCGTCACCGGAGTCGCCGACGCGGTGCGCGCCGAGGGCATCCCCGTCTTCGGGCCGAACCGCGCGGCTGCCGAGCTCGAGGGCTCGAAGACGTTCGCGAAGCAGGTCATGGAGCGAGCGCACGTGCCAACCGGCGGGGCGCGGCTGTGCACCGAGATCAGTCACGTCACCGATGCGCTCGAGGCGTTCGGCGCGCCCTACGTCGTGAAGGCCGACGGCCTCGCGGCCGGCAAGGGGGTCATGGTCACGACCGACCTGGCCGAGGCGCTCACCCATGCCACGTACTGGCTGACCTCGGGCCCGGTGCTCGTCGAAGAGTTCCTCGACGGTCGCGAGGTGTCGCTGTTCGTGCTCACCGACGGAACGACGTGCCGCGCCCTCCCGCCGGCGCAGGACTTCAAGCGGCTGGGCGACCACGACACGGGCCCAAACACCGGCGGCATGGGCGCGTACACCCCGGTCCCGTTCCTCGTCGAGCGATTCGGCTCGGAGGCCGCCTTCGCGACGACCGTCGTCGAGCAGATCGCCCAGCCCGTCGTTGACGAACTGCGCCGCAGCGGCGCCCCTTTCGTCGGGCTGCTCTACTGCGGCCTCATCGTCACCGACGGGGGCATCCGCGTCATCGAGTTCAACGCGCGTTTCGGCGACCCCGAGACACAGGTCGTGCTGGCGCGTCTCGACCAGCCGCTATCGGAACTGCTCCTCGCCGCCGCGAACGGCACGCTCCACGAGCAGCCGGAAGAGCTCGCGGTCGCCGATCGGGCGGCCGTCACCGTCGTGCTCGCGAGCGAGGGCTACCCCGATTCGCCGCAGACCGGCCGCATCGTGATGGGAACGGCCGAGGCCGATTCATCCGACCGCGCGGTCCGCGTCCTGCACGCCGCGACGCGGGGCGACCTCGACGGCGAGCTGCGCGCGACGGGCGGTCGCGTGCTCAACGTGGTGGCTCAGGGGGCCGACATCGCAGAGGCACGGCAACGCGCCTACGGCGCGCTGGAGCGCATCCGGCTCGACGGCGGCCATTTCCGCACCGACATCGGCGAGGCCGCCGCGAACGGGTTGGCGCGATGACCCAGGGTCAGTCCGCACCCGTGGGCCCAGCCCCCGAACTCCCGGGCTGGCGGCACGTCTACTCGGGAAAGGTGCGTGAGGTCTACGAGGCTGAGGCCGCCGCCGAGGGCGATGACCTGGCCGACGACGCCGGCACCCTCCTCGTGGTCGCAACCGACCGCGTGAGCGCGTTCGATCACATCCTTCGCCCGGCCATCCCCGGTAAGGGCGCCATGCTCACTCGCCTCAGCCGCTGGTGGTTCGCGCAGCTCGACGCGCCGAACCACCTGCGTGAGCCGGCCGGGTGGGATGCGGGGCTCGATCCCGACACGGCTGCGCGGGCCATGCGCGTGGCGAAGCTCGAGATGTTTCCCGTCGAGTGCGTCGTGCGCGGCTACCTCACCGGATCGGGCTTCGCCGAATACCGCGACCACGGCACCGTCTGCGGTCTCGCGCTGCCGGCGGGGCTCGGCGACGGCGATCGGCTCCCCCAACCCCTGTACACGCCCGCGTTCAAGGCGCAGCAGGGCGACCACGACGAGAACATCACGTTCGAGCGGACCATCGGGCTGATCGGCGAGGATGCCGCGGTCGCGCTTCGCGACGCGTCGCTCCAGATCTTCGCGCGAGCGAGCGGGATCGCCGAGTCGCGCGGCGTGATCCTCGCCGACACGAAGTTCGAGTTCGGGGTCGATCCCGCGACGGGCGAGATCACGCTCGGCGACGAGGTGCTCACGAGCGACTCGTCCCGTTATTGGGACGCGGCGCTCTACGGCGATGCGTCGGCACCGCTCGGCGTTCGGCTGTCGTCGTTCGACAAGCAGCTCGTGCGCGACTGGCTGCGCGACAACTGGGACGGCTCGGGCGAGCCGCCCGAGCTGCCCGCCGAGGTGGTCGAGCGCACCGTCGAGCGCTACGAGGAGCTCTTCGACCGGCTCGGGGTGGCGTAGCGCGATCGAGCGCGCGGCGCGCTCAGCGAGCGTCGCCGTCGCCTGGTCTCGCCACCTCCGGGAGCCGGGGCTGCGATGCCGACATGGCTTCGGCATCCGTCGCGCCCGTTCGCCCGCCGCGCCGCCCGCGCTCGTCCGGATCTCGGCCGAACCAGCCCTTTGTGGTGGCGTGCTCGAGCTGGGGCAGCGGCTCGTTCCAGGCGACGATGAGCGCCCACCCGACCGCCGCAATCGGCACGGCGAGGAGCGTTCCGACGATGCCGCCGAGGACCGTTCCGACCATCAGGGCGATCAACACGACGAGCGCGTGTAGCTTGAGCGACCGCCCGAGCACGATCGGCTGCAAGAAGTTGCCCTCGAGCTGGTTGACGACCACGACGATCGCGATGACCGCGATGGCCTCCCACATGCCGTTGGTCACCAGGGTGACGAGCGCCGCGATGATGCCGGCGAGCGTCGCGCCCACGATGGGGATGAACGCGCAGATGAAGATGATGACGGCGAGTGGGAAGGCGAGCGGCACGCCGATGACCCACAGGCCGATGCCGATGAACACCGCGTCGACGAGCGCGACGATGACGGTGCCGCGCACGTAGCCGCCCATGACACTGACGGCGCGCCCGCCCATGAGCTTGAACCGGCGCAGGCGGGCGCCCTTCGCGGGGCGGAGGAGGAAGTTCCAGATGATGGGGCCGTCCTTCATGAAGAAGAACAGCACGACGACGAAGAGCACCGCAGAGGTGGCGAACGTCGCGACGGCCGAGATGCCGGCCGTGACGCCCGTGGCGGCGGCCGAGCCGAACTGGCTCGAGAACACGAAGTCGCGCACCTGCTCGTACCACTCCCCCAGTTGTTCGGCATCGACCACGAGGCCGAAGGTCGACTCGACCCACGACAGCGTCTGGTGAAAGCCGTCCACGGCATTTTCGCTCAGCGTGGCCCACTGGTTTTCGATGAGCACGACGATCATCCAGATCGCGCCGCCGAGCAGCAGCACGACGGCCAGCAGCACGACGATCGTCGCGAGGGATGATGGCCAGCCCCAATCGCGCAGCTTCGTGACGACGGGAGTGGCAGCGGACGCGATGATGAGCGCCAGCAGCACCGGAATCACAACGATTGAGATCTGGAGGCTGCCCCAGATCAGGAGCGCGGCGAGACCGACGACCAGCAGCACCTGCAGGCTGCGGGTCGCGGCGCGGCCGAGGGCATCCGTCCACATGAGGCCGACCGAAGCAGGGCGGCTCCCGCGGCCGTCGTCGGGACCCGGCTCGGCCGCCTCGGCCGCCGACGCCTCGGCGACGGGGTCTGGGCGCGGAACCTCGACGACGCTCGTCGCGACGGTCGGTGACGTACCGGGCGACGCGGATGCTGTCGCGACCGGTTGGGAAGGCCGGGGCGGCGCGCCCGCGGCTCCCCGCGCCGCCGTCTCGGCGCCAGCATTGGCGCCGACACCGGCCCCGGCACGGGCGCCAGCCGTCGCCGCCTCGTGCTCCGGCGCGGTCGGCTCGCGACGCGAGCGCTTTCCCGCTCCTGCGCGCGACGCGAGATCGCGCATCCGTTTTTGCCAAGCAGCCATCGGTATCCCCTTTCCGGCGCTTCTTCACCGTGCGCAACGCGTTTCGACGCAGCCAGACTCACCCTAGGCCGCGCCGCCCGCATGTGGACCTGCAAACTTCACGTCGAGGTACGCGCGACCGGCCCATCCCGGTCGCGGCGGTAGACTGATGCAGTTGCCGTCGGAAGGGTGAGGTGTCTGATGCCGAAAATCGTCGTGCAAGTCATGCCGAAGGAAGAGCTTCTCGACCCGCAGGGCAAGGCCGTCGCAGGCGCACTCGCACGTCTCGGGAAGGGGTACTTGAGCGACGTTCGCGTCGGCAAGCGCTTCGAGATCACGACCGACCGCGAGCCCTCGGGCGAGCTGATGGCGGAGATCACCGCCGTGAGCGAAGAGCTCCTGTCGAACGGTGTGATCGAAGACGTCATCTCGATCGACGTGATCGATGACGAGTTCGACGGCGAGCTCGACGAAGAAGACGACGACGAGCGCAACATCCCGCTCGACGAGCCGCGCAGCGACGTGGATGACGAGCAGCGGCTCTCGTCGCAGCAGGCGGAGTCGAACGAGCAGGGCGAGTAGGCATGCGAGTCGGCGTCATCACCTTCCCAGGGTCGCTCGACGACCGCGATGCCCAGCGCGCCGTGCGCGCGGCCGGCGGCGATGCGGTCGCGCTGTGGCACGGCGACCACGACCTGCAGGGCGTCGACGCGATCGTGCTGCCAGGCGGTTTCTCGTACGGCGACTACCTGCGCGCCGGGGCCATCGCGAGCCACTCGCCCATCATGACCGAGGTCGTCGAAGCCGCCGAGCGCGGCCTTCCCGTACTCGGCATCTGCAACGGCTTCCAGATGCTCACCGAGGCGCGCCTGCTGCCCGGCGGGCTCATCCGCAACGACCACGGCCAGTTCGTGTGCCGCGACCAGCGTCTGCGCGTCGAGAACGCGTCGACGGCCTGGACATCGGCGTACGACGAGGGTGCCGAGATCGTCATCCCGTTGAAGAACGGCGAGGGCGGCTTCATCGCCGACGACGAGACGCTCGCGCGCATCGAGGGCGAGGGGCTCGTGGCGTTCCGCTACGCGGGCGTGAACCCGAACGGCTCCCGCAACGACATCGCCGGCGTGACCAACGATCGCGGCAACGTGGTCGGCATCATGCCGCACCCCGAGCACGCCGTCGAGCCCGGGTTCGGCCCCGACACCGACGAGCGCATGCGATCGGGCATCGACGGGCTGCCGATCTTCGCAAGCGTGCTGCAAGCGCTCGTCGCATAGCCAGCGGCGCGCCCCGCCGTGGGCGCCGTCGAACCCCGCCGGTACGCTGGTCTCCCGTGACCCCCAAGCTGCTCCTGCGCACCGCATCCATCGCTGAGGCCGTCACGTGGGCCCTGCTGCTCATCGGGATGCTCGTGAAGTACGGCTTCGACGGCACGGGCATGATCGTCACGATCGGCGGCTCCCTGCACGGCGCCGTCTTCATCGCGTACCTGTTCTGCGGCTTCATCGTGGGCGTGAACCAGCGCTTCTCCTGGCTCATGTGCGCGCTCGTGCTGCTCGCGGCGATCCCGCCGTTCGCGACGCTGCTCTTCGACTGGTGGGCCGAGCGCCGGGGGCTGCTCGAGGGCGACTGGCGGCCGCGCACCCGGGTGAGCTTCGGTGACGACGTGGCCGAGGACGCCCTCGAGGCGTCCGGGGTCGACACCTCGCAGGTCGAGCGCGCGCCCGCGGCAGCGGCGTTGACGGCGCAGGATCAGGGGGATGCCGCGGCAACGGCCGGGAGCGCGGGTCGCGTCTCGACGGACATCACCTCCGACACGAGCCTGGCCAATGCCCGCCCGGCCGACGCGACGGCCGACGCGACGGCCGGGTCACCGGCAGCGCAAACGCACCCCGAGCATCCGCCCCGCCCTCGCCCGGCCCACCCGGCGGATGTGCGGGCCAGCGAGCGCGGCGAGCGAACGGCGCCCGTGAAATGGCTCGACCCGTTCGTGCGCTGGTGCGTCGACCACCCGTTCACGCTCGGCTGCATCGGCATCATGATCGCCGCACTCATCTTGTCCGGGGCGCTGTCCTCGACCCTCGAGCCGCCGTTCGGCTGAGCGGGCCGCGGGCGCCCCGTCGCCCCGACGCCCGGCACCAGACCGGCGGCTCAGTACACCGCGTGCGACAGGTCGAGCGCGCCCCCGTCGACCGGCAGCGTGACCCCCGTCACGAACGACGACGCGTTGGAGGCGAGGAAGAGCACCGGCCCGCCGAACTCCGACGGCACCCCCATGCGGCCGAGCGGAATCGTGTCGACCCAGACCTGCTCGAACTCGGGCGTCAGCTCGCCGCCGCCGCCGATGCGCGTCTCCTTGATCGGCCCGGGCGCGAGCGCGTTGACGCGGATGCCGCGCGGCGCGAGCTCGAGCGCGAGCTGTCGCACGATGTTCACCTGGGCGGCCTTCGTCGCGATATAGCCGTAACCGACCATTGGGTCAGAACGCAGCCCCGCGGTCGACGACGTGACGATGATGCGCCCGCCCCGCTCGAGCACGCGCGTCGCCTCCCGGAGAGTGAAGAACGTGCCGTCGAGGTTCGTGGCAATCGTGCGATGCCATTCCTCGTCGGTGACGTTCGCGAGCCGACCTTCCTCGGTGCGATACGGGGGCCCTCCGGCGACGCCCGCGTTGGCGACGACGATGTCAAGTCGCCCGAAGGCCTCGATCGTCTCGTCGATCAGGCGCCGCACCGATGCCGGGTCGGCGATGTCGGCCACGACGCCCCTGGCCTCGCCGCCGCGCTGCACGATGTCGTCGGCGACCGCCCTGGCCCGCGCCTCGTCCCGGCCGTGCACCACGACGGCGGCTCCCGCTCCCGCGAGCGCCATCGCGGCCGCTTGGCCGAGGCCAGACGACGAGCCCGTCACGAGCGCCACCTGGCCCGTCAGATCGAACAGCTGCTGCACGTCTTCGCGCATGGTTCCCTCTCTGTCGAGTGCTACGGGGGCACGTTCGGGGTGACCGCGTTGTCATCCCGCACCCCTCGTCACGGTACGCCCGCGCCGGCGTGTGGTTCGCGAAGGTTTCGACCAGGCGGATGCCCGGCTCGCTCGATGCGCGGTGCCGCCGCCCGGAGAGAGGGGCCATGTTGCCAACCCTGCTGCGTATGAGGCGGGGCGGGCACAAGAACCCCTCTATCCTGCATGCCGAAACCTGCCCCGACACCCGGCGCTCCGCGGGCGCGCCGAAACTCGGGCAAATTTCTCCTGGGGCGATGTCGATCGGTGGCGCTACCGTTCGACGCAAGAGGTGAAGGGCCCGAAGAGGGGCCCCACACGAAGGGAACGAACCCATGAAGTACATGCTGATCATGCGCGACACCGACGAGGCGATCGCGGCGTCGAAAGAGGTGCCCTTCGAGGAGATCCTCGAGAAAATGGGCAGGTACAACGAGGCGCTGATGCAAGCCGGCGTCATGGTGGGCGGTGAAGGACTCGCAGAGCCCGATGAGGGGTTCGTCGTCGACTTCGGCGCCGACGAGCCGATCATCATCGACGGGCCCTACGGCGAGACGAAAGAGCTGTTCAACGGCTTTTGGATGCTCGAAGTCGCCAGCAAGGAAGAGGCCGCCGAGTGGGCCAAGCGCTGCCCGCTCGGCCCCGGGAGCAAGCTCGAGGTGCGCCGAGTGCATGGCACCGAGGACTTTCCCGCAGACAACGAGTGGGTGCAGAAGGAGGAGGGCTGGCGCGAGGAGCTGGCCGCCCGCACAACCGACGGCAGCGGTGCGTAGACCGCGCAGCGCTTCCACTCACGATCCGCGGCCAGCGCGCCCGAATCGTCCGCATCCATGACCGACGCACACCGGGCCGATCCGCGTCACCCCGACGCGGTGTCGGCCCGGCGCGCCGTTGAGGCCGTGTGGCGCATCGAGTCATCGCACATCGTCGCGACCCTCACCCGCTACACGGGGGACTTCTCGCTCGCGGAGGACCTCGCCCAGGAGGCGCTCGCCGAGGCGCTCGGGCAGTGGCCCGTCCAGGGGACGCCACGCAACGCCGCGGCCTGGTTGACGGCAGTCGCCAAGCGGCGCGCGATCGATCACTGGCGCCGGTCGGAGCGCTTCTCCGACCGGATCGCCACGCTGGCGCGCGATGTCGAACGCGAACACGAACAGCGCATCCAGGGCGACACCGCGCCCTGGGACCCTGACGAGATCCGCGACGACACGCTGCGGCTCGTGTTCACCGCGTGTCACCCCGTGCTGAGCCCGACGTCGCGCGTCGCGCTCACCCTGCGCGTCGTGGCGGGGCTCTCGACCGACGAGATCGCGCGCGCGTTCCTCGTGCCGGTCTCGGCCGTGCAGCAACGCATCGTGCGGGCGAAGCGCGCGCTCGCCGATGCGGGCGTACCATTCGAGACGCCGCCGCCCGCCGACCGCCCGGAGCGGCTCGGCGCCGTGCTGGGCACCATCTACGGCCTCTTCACGGAGGGCCACGCCGCGACGGCTGGTGACGACTGGATGCGCCCAGACCTGGCTTCTGAGGCCGTGCGCCTCGCGCGCGTGCTCGCGCGGCTGCAGCCCGGCGAGCCCGAGGTGCACGGCCTGCTCGCGCTGCTCGAGCTGACGGCGGCGCGCTTTCCCGCGCGCACCGACGCGGCGGGCGTCCCCGTCCTGCTCGGCGACCAGGACCGGCGGCGGTGGGATCGTGGCGCCATCTCTCGCGGGCGCGCCGCACTTCGCCGTGCCGAGGGCGCCGGCCGCGGGCTCGGCCCGTACGGGCTGCAGGCCGCGATCGCCGAGTGCCACGCGGTCGCGCCGTCGGTCGACGACACGGACTGGTCGCGGATCGTGCGCCTCTACGACGGTCTCGTGCGGGTGGCGCCGACCCCCGTTGTGGCGCTGAACCGCGCCGTCGCCGTTTCAATGGCCGACGGGCCGGATGCTGCGCTCGCGATCGTCGACGGCCTGGCGTCGGAACGCGCGTTCGCCATGTCGCACCTGTTGCCGTCGGTGCGGGGAGAGCTGCTCGCGCGCCTCGGGCGCGACGATGAGGCCCGCGATGCCTTCGCGCGCGCGGCCGAGCTGTCGCGCAATGCCCGCGAGCGCGCGGTGCTGCTTGCCAAGGCGGCCGCGCGCACTTGAGCGCGCGGCCACGTGCCGCGATCGCTGGCCGTGAAGGCACTACTCGACGGCCGCGACGGCCTCCGACAGTGCGCTGAGGTACTCGTCGATCCCCCAGGTGAGTGAGAGCGCCGTCGGGGGCGACACCGACGCGATGAGCGCGGCGCCGACGACCTGCGCGACCGCCCCCGACTGCACAGCCGGGATTGCCTGCGCGTACGGCTGCGCGAGGAAAGCGTCCATCTCCTGCTGCGTGTCGGCGAAGACAACGACGACATCGCTCTCGAGCGCCGACGTGCGTTCGTACGAGAGCGTGTAGTAGAAGGTCTCATCGCCGTTCGAGAGCTCCTCGACGGCTGGCGCCGAGGTGAACCCGAGGTCGACCGCGAACTGCACGCGCGGATCGGCCGGCTTGTACACGGCGAAGGTCCCGGCCGTGTCCCACACCATCGCGATGCTCTTGCCCTCGAACTCGGGATGTACCGAGGCCGAGCCGGCGATGGTCTGGTCGATGTCGGCGAGCAGCTGCTCGGCCTCGTCGGCCAGGCCGAGCGATTGGCCGACCATCTCGATCACGGTCGGCCACGGCGTCGCCCACGGCTCGCCGGGATAGGCGACGGTCGGCGCGATCTCGGTGAGCAGGTCGTACTGCGACTGGTCCACGCCCGAGTAGGGCGCCAGGATCAGGTCGGGCTGGAGCGCCGCGATCGCCTCGTACGGCGGGGCCTCCGACGACGACGGCAAGATCTCGGGCGTCTCCGCGCCGAGCTCCTCAAGCCTCTCCGCGGCCCACGGCAGCACGGCCTCGTCGTTGCCGCCGTACTCCTGCGCCTCCATGCCGATGGGGACGACGCCGAGCGCGAGCGCGGCGTCGGCGGCGCCCCAGCCGAGCGCGACGACGCGTTGTGGGTCGGCCGGAAGCTCGGTGGTTCCGAGCGCGTGCTCGATCTGGCCGCCGCCCGCGCCCGAATCGGTCCCGCCGCCTGGAGCCGAGCATCCGGTCAGCGCGAGCGCCGCGGTCGCGGCCGCCGCGGCGAAGGTCAGCAATGGTCGACGTCTCATGGTTTCTCCTCAGGGATGGCCGGGGCCGGGATGGAAGGCGGCGTGGACGCGGGGCCGGCGGTTGGGTCCGGATGCGCCGCTCGCCACTCGTGTTCAGCATCGGAGTGCCCGGCGCCGGAGTGCCCGCCGCCGAGCCGCCCGCGCGGCACGATCAACGGCGTTCCGCGGACGGGATCGCGGAGCACGAGGGCATCGAGGTCGAACACCTCGGCGACCCCGCGCTGCGTCAGGACGTCATCGGCGCTGCCCTGGCGGACGATGCGCCCGTCCCGCATGGCGACGACGTGGTCGGCGGCGCGCGCCGCGAGTGCGAGCTCGTGCAGCACCATCACGATCGACGTGCCGCGCGCGGCGTTCCAGTCGCGAAGCAGGTCGAGCACGTCCACCTGATGCGCGAGGTCGAGGTACGTCGTCGGCTCGTCGAGCAGCAGCACCTCCGGGTCTTGCGCGAGGGCCATGGCAATCCACACGCGCTGCCGCTGGCCGCCCGAGAGCTCCTCGACGCGGCGATCGGCCAGGGCGAGCGTCTCCGTGCGCTCGAGCGCCGTCGCGACGTGCTCTCGGTCGGCGGCCGTCGGCCGCGCGAACGCTCCCCGGTGCGGGGCCCTGCCGCGGGAGACGAGCTCGGCAACCGTGATGCCGGCGGGCGCAAGCGGCTGCTGCGGGAGGATGCCGACGCGCCGGGCGTACGCTTTGCCCGGGTAATCCCCGACGGGCCTGCCATCGAGCAGCACGCGCCCCTCCGCCGGAGCGAGGATGCGCGCGAACGCCTTCAGCACGGTCGACTTGCCGGAGCCGTTCGCCCCGATGATCGCCGTGACCTTGCCGGTCGGCACGTGGAAGTCGAGACCCTCGACCACGCGCACGCCGTCGTATGACAGCGAAACGCCCTCCGCGCGGAGGCCGGTCTCCGTTTGCGGCATGGATGCTCCTCGCACGTTTCCTTCCTCGCCATCCGTGTGGTGGCGCGCCTGGGGCTCACCGCTCATACGCCGCCCCTCGTTCGCCGGTTCGAAACCAGCCACAGCAGGACGGGCGCGCCGACGATCGCGGTCACGATCCCGGCCGGCAGGTTTTCCAGCGGCAGGAGGTTCTGCGCGATCAGGTCGGCCCCGAGCACGATGACGACGCCGACGAATGCGCTCGTCGCCAGGGCGATCGACCCGTGGCCGGCGAGACGCCGCGCGATGGGTGCGGCGAGAAACGCGACGAACAAAATCGGCCCCGTCGCCGCCGTGGCGAGGGCCGCAAGGGCGACGGCGACCGCGATCGCCCCGAATCGCACTCGCCCGGCGTTGACCCCGATGCCCCGGGCGAGTTCGTCGCCGAGGCTGAGGGACTGCACCCCACCCCTGACCGCGAACGCGACGGGCACGAGCGCGAGCAGGCACAGGGCGAGCACCGTGATGACCGACCAGTCGGCGCGGCCGAGCCCCCCGATCGTCCAGATGAGGGCCTGCTGTGCCGCCCTGTCGCCGGCGCGCGTGACGAGGTAGCCGATCACCGCGGTCGCGACGAACGCGAACGCCACCCCGATCAGCAGGAACCGGGTCGGATCGAGCCCGCCGGCGGGGCCGTCTCGCGACAACAGCACGATCACCACGGCGACGAGGAACGCCCCGCAGAGGGCCGCGATGGAGGCGCCCACGCTGCCGGCCCCGAGCATGAGGATGGCGAAGCAGGCGGCCGCAGAGCCCCCGCCGGAGATGCCGAGGATGTCGGGGCTCGCGAGAGGATTGCCGAGCGTCGGCTGCAGCAGCGCTCCGGCGAGGCCGAAGGCGACGCCGACGAGCACCCCGAGCAGGAGGCGCGGGATGCGAACCCGCCACAGCACGAACCCGCTGCCGCCGGATTCCGCGCCGGTGCCCGTGCCGAACAGGGCTCCGGCGAGCTCGGCCGGTGTCATGGGATAGTCCCCCGTCACGAGCGTCACGAGGCACAGCACGAGCGCGCCCGCGGCGAGCGCCGCGCACACCGCGAAGCGACGCCGTGACGCGCTCCGCTCGATCGCCGCGACGACGCGCGCGGCCGCCACGAGCACGCCGTCGCCGCCGTCGTCGCGACCGCCACCGGCCCGCGGGGCCCCGGTCCCGGTGCCGGTGCCGGTGCCGGTGCCGGCCGGAACGCCTGCGCACGGCGGACGGGACGCGGGGCCGCGCTCCGACCTCACTGGCCGGCTCCCCCGTGGTCGGCGCCGATCGCGCCGCCGCGATCGCCACTACGACTCGCCGCGTCGCTCGGCAGGCTCGCCCGGCGCCCGGCGCGCCGCCGCGACGTGATGCGGTGCGCGTGAATGACGAGGGCAGGCGCGCCGACGATGGCGACGACGAGGCCGGCTTCGAGCTCGCCCGGCGGCACCACGATCCGGCCGATGACGTCGGCCGAGAGTAGCAGGATGGGGCCGCCGATGGCCGAGCCGAGAATCGTGAGCGTGGCGCTGGCACCGGTGACGCCGCGGACGACGTGCGGCACGACGAGCCCCACGAACGCGATCGGCCCCGCGATCGACACGGCCGCCCCGCAGAGCAGCACGATCGCGCCGAGCGCGATGGCGCGCGAGAGGCCGAGGTTCGCACCGAGCCCGCGGGCCAGGTCGTCGCCGAGTGAGAGGAGGTCGAGGAGCGGGCCCGCCACGATCGCGAGCAAGAACCCGGCGGCCAACACCGCCGACAGCTGCCAGACGGTGTCGAGGTCGCGCCCTGCGAGCGAGCCCACCTGCCAGTGCCGGAACGTGGCCAGCGTGGCCCGGTCGCTCACCATGACGATTGCGACGCCGGCGGTGCAGAGGGTCGTCACGGACATCCCGGCGATCGGCACCACGGCATCCGAGGCTCGATCCGACCGAAGCACGCTGATGAGCAGCACGATGCCGAGCGCGATCGCCGCGCCGAGCATCGCGAACCACACGAGCGCTCCGGGATTCGAGATGCCGAGCAACGCGATCGTGAGCACGACGGCGAGCGAGGCGCCCCCGTTGACGCCGAGCAGGCCCGGATCGGCGAGATCGTTGCGCGTGAGCGCCTGCATGACGGCGCCGGCGACGCCGAACGCGGCTCCCGCGACCAGGCCCGCGACCAGGCGCGGCACGCGCAGGGTGCCGACCACGGCGTGCTCGGCATTCGCGGGGTCGTACGCGAACACGGCCGAGACGACCGTGCCCGGCGAGATCGGCTGCGCGCCGACTGCCAGGCTCAGTCCTGCCACGAGCACGAGCAGCGCGGCGCCCACCACGAAGCTCGCGACGATCGCGACGACACGCTTCGCGACGACGTTCGGATGCTGGGCGGGCGACGGGCGGGATCCCCTCGTCGGCGCCCCCGTCGAGTGCGCCGAAGGGGCGACGCCCGCTGTCAGGGTGCTCATGCCGGCTCGCCGTTCAATCGATGTCGGCCACGCCGTATCGCCAATAGCCCATGAAGGCGACCGATCCGCGGTCGATGCCGGTGTCGGTGACGAGGTGGCGGCGCATCCGCTTGATCGCCGCCTGCTCCCCAGCGAGCCACGCGTAGAACGGCGTGTGGGCCGGGGTTTCGGGCGAGTCCCAGATGCGCTCGGTGTCGATGTCGATGTCGTCGAGCTGCACGGGCGCGGCGATCGCCGCCGAATACGCCTCGGGATGCGCGGCCGTCCAGCGCTCGAGCGCGGGCACCAGCAGTTCGCCGGGGCGCGCGGGCGCGACGGCGAGCGCAGCTGCCGGCTTCGCGGGGGCTGCGGGAACGTTGCCCACGGGCTTCGCGCCGATGCCCGTGCCGCGCCGTACGGCGCCCTGCGGCGATGGGCCGGATGCTTCGCTTCCGCGATCGAGCCATGTCACGAGGGCATCGGCGCGAGTGCGAACGGGCAGGATGTCGGCTCGATCGGGCACCTCGAGCAGGGCGTCGACCTGCGCGTCCTCCGGCAGGCGCTCGAGGATGGCGAGCGCCGCCGGCACCGCTGTCTCGTCGGCCACGATCAGCAGCCGCCGGGCGCTCCCCGGGTGCCAGTCGATACCGACGTGCGAGTGCGCGCTCGTCGCGTCGGGGCCGATGACGACGAGCCGATCGCCGGGGCGGGCCCCAGCTGCCCAGCGCGCGGCGGGGCCGAGCTCGGTGCCCGGGAGGGCCGGGTGGCGGACCACATCGATGTCGATCTCGCGGGCATCCGGCCGTACGGCACGGACCGTGTAGGTGCGGATCGGGTTGCGCTTCACATCGGGCAGTTCGCGCCAGCGCGCGTACCAGCTGCCCTCTTCGATGACCTGCTCGTCCGTGAAGCCGACGTCGGTGATCGTGCCGTCGCCGAGCGGCAGCACGAGCTTGATCCGCTGGTCGAAGCCGTCGGTGCCGAACGCGTCGAGCGCGTCGCCGCGCAGCGTGATGCGCACGAAATGGGGGCTGAGCCCCGTCACCGCGGTGACCTCCGTCACGAACGGGCGGTACCCGGGGCGCGTCTCAGATCGAACTCTCGAACCATGCACCGCGAAAGTATGGCATGCCTAACCTCACTTGCGCACGCGCGCAATCTCCGATTGTCCCGGGCGGGCCGGCCCGGGTGAGCGGCGCCGGTAGACTCGGCGAGGTCGCGCATCCGGCCTCTTCCCGCGCATTCGCGGGACGGCGCGCGATGCCCCGGAAGGAGCCCGCCGAGTGTCAACGCACGAGCATGTCCCCGACACGGTCGCCAACGCCGCAGCGACCCCCGAGCGCGAGCAGCCCTATGGAGCGCTCGGCCTGAAGGCCGACGAATACGCGCGCATCCGCGAGATCCTCGGCCGCCGCCCCACCTCGGGTGAGCTGGCCATGTATTCGGTCATGTGGTCGGAGCACTGCTCGTACAAGTCGTCGAAGGTCTACCTCCGTCAGTTCGGCGAGAAGGTCAACGAGACGATGCAACGCGACCTGCTCGTCGGCATGGGCGAGAACGCGGGCGTGATCGACGCGGGTGACGGCTGGGCCGTCACCTTCAAGGTCGAGTCGCACAACCACCCGAGCTACATCGAGCCGTTCCAGGGCGCCGCCACGGGCGTCGGCGGCATCGTGCGCGACATCATCTCGATGGGGGCCCGCCCCGTCGCGGTCATGGATGCGCTGCGTTTCGGCGAAATCGATCACGCGGACACCGCGCGCGTCGTGCACGGCGTCACGAGCGGCATCTCGTTCTACGGCAACTGCCTCGGCCTGCCCAACATCGGCGGTGAGACCTGGTTCGACAGCGTCTACCAGGCCAACCCGCTCGTGAACGCGCTCGCGGTCGGCGTGCTGCGCCACGAAGACCTGCATCTCGCCAACGCGCGTGGCGCCGGCAACAAGGTCGTGCTGTTCGGGGCGCGCACGGGCGGCGACGGCATTGGCGGCGCGTCGATCCTCGCCTCCGACTCATTCGACGAGAAGGGGCCGACGAAGCGGCCGGCCGTGCAGGTCGGTGACCCGTTCGCCGAGAAGATCCTCATCGAATGCTGCCTCGAGCTCTTCGGCGGCGACGTCGTCGAGGGCATCCAAGATCTCGGCGCGGCCGGCATCTCCTGCGCGACGAGCGAGCTGGCGGCCGCCGGCGATGGCGGCATGTTCATCGAGCTCGACCGGGTGCTGCTGCGCGACCCCAATCTCACGGCCGAAGAGATCCTGATGTCGGAGAGCCAGGAGCGCATGATGGCGATCGTGCGGCCGGAGAAGCTCGACGACTTCCTCGCGATCACCTCGAAGTGGGACGTCGAGACCAGCGTGCTCGGCGAGGTCACCGACACCGGCCGTCTCGTCATCAACTGGCGCGGCGAAGAGATCGTCAGCGTCGACCCGCGCACCGTCGCCCATGAGGGCCCCGTCTACGAGCGTCCCGTCGCGCGACCCGCCTGGCTCGACGCGCTGCAGGCCGACACCGCCGCCTCGCTCGCCCGCCCGGCCGGCGGGGACGCGCTGCGCGATCAGTTCATGAGGATGCTCGGGTCCCCGAACCTCGCCGACACCGAGTGGATCACCAACCAGTACGACCGGTACGTACTCGGCAACACCGCGTTCTCGTACCCGGAGGACGCGGGCATGGTGCGCATCGACGAGGCGACCGGGCTCGGTTTCGCCATCTCGCTCGACGCCAACGGCCGCTACGCCCAGCTGGACCCCGCCGAGGGGGCGAAGCTCGCACTCGCCGAGGCGTACCGCAATGTCGCCGCGACGGGCGCGCGCCCGGTCGCCGTCTCGGACTGCCTGAACTTCGGCTCGCCCGAGAACCCCGAGGTCATGTGGCAGTTCAAGGAGGCCGTGACGGGCCTCGCCGACGCCTGCCTCGAGCTGGAGATCCCCGTCACCGGCGGCAATGTGTCGTTCTACAACCAGACCGGCGACGTGCCGATTCATCCCACGCCCGTCGTGGCGGTGCTCGGCCTCATCGATGACGTCTCCGGCCGGGTGCCGAGCGCGTGGCAGGACGAGGGACTCGCGCTCTACGTGCTGGGCACGACGCGCGACGAGCTCGATGGCTCGCAGTGGGCGGGCGTCGTGCACGGCCACCTGGGGGGCCGCCCGCCTCGCGTGGATCTCGACGCCGAACGCGCGCTCGCCGACCTCGTGCTCGGCGCCAGCAAGCAGGGCATGCTCGCCGCCGCGCACGATCTGAGCGCCGGTGGCCTCGCGGCGTCGCTCGCCGAGGGGTGCGCCCGCTTCGGCGTCGGCGCCCGCGTGTGGCTCGACGAGCTTCGCGAGCGCGACGGCGTCGACGCGACCGCCGCCCTGTTCTCCGAATCGTCCGCGCGCATGCTCGTCGCCGTCCCCATCCACGACGATGTGAAATTCCGCGCGATGTGCGAGGCGCGCGAGTTCCCGGTCGTTCGCGTGGGAGTCACCGACGCCGGTGGCGGGGCGGATGCCGCGCTCGAGATCCAGGGCGAGTTCAGCATCCCCGTGGCCGAGCTGCGTGCGGTGCGCCGCGCGACGCTGCCAGAGCGCTTCGGCGAGGTCGTCGGCGGACGATAGGGCCGCACCCGCGGCGCGGCTCCGGTGCCGCCACCGGCTCACCCGATCGGCAGCGGCGCCCACACCAACACCAACACCGCAGGCCGGGACCGGAAAACCCCGCAGCTCTGCGCGAAGGCGGCGCGCGGGCCCGGCTCCCCCAAAACCCGGCCGGCGCGCCGCGAGCGGTTCACGTCGCCTCGACGGTCGCGAGCGGCGGGCCGTGCTCCCACCGGCCTGCCCTCGCCTCCCACTCCTTGAAAGAGGGTCGAAGCGGGGGCCGGATTCGGACTGGGTTCTTCAACTCGCTGGCCCGGTGATCGGCGGTACGGGGCCGTTTGGGAGCGGCGCCTCGATCGCAACGGCCAACAGGACGACGGCGCGCGCCGGCAGCTACCCAACTGGACAATGGCTACCGAGCAACGGGGAGCTGTTGTCCGAACTGGTAGCGCATGCTCCAGACGGATGCACCGAGCCAATGCGCCGGACCGCGGGCGAGGTGCCTGAGCGACCGAGCCCTACCCGGCGACCGCCTTGCGCGGCGAACGCGCCGGTGCCGGGACATCGGGCACGCCGACGCTCGCGACGAACAGCGGCAGCTCCCTGCGGCCGAGGCCGAGCTTGAACTGCAGCTCGCCGGCCGCGAGATCGGAGTCGAGCACCGCCGACTGCGGCGCGAACGCGGCGCCATGCGACGCTGCCACGAGCCACACCCGCATGAGCGCCCGGCCGGCCTCGAACACGACACTCGCCGGCAGTCCGAGCGGCGAGTTCAGCACCCGCGTCAGCTCGACGCCGCTGCCGAGGTCGAGCTCGTTGGCCTCCACGACGAGCACGACGTGCTGCGCCTGCACCGCGTCACCCGGCGCCTCGAGGTGCACCTCGAGCAGCGCCCGCCGCCACAGGTCCCCGCCGGTTCGCAGCATCCGGACGGCCGTGTCGCGAAGCCGCCGCCGGCGGGTGAACGCGGCCCCGACGCGCGCGGCGGCCGGTGGAAGCTGCAGCACCTCGGCGCTCAGGCCGTCGATGCCCCAGCGCGGATGCTCCGGCGACAACCGCAGCCACGTCATGAGCTCGCGCGTGATGGCCGGAATACGGAGCGTATCCGCCGTGCCGAGCGCCGCGAAGTGCGCGAGGTCGGCGGCCGCAACCGGCGCGAGGCGGATCCAGGACGGGATCACCTGTCGCGCTTCGGCAAGGAACCCGGGCACGGCCGTCTTCGCGCCTCGGTAGGTCAGGCGCCGATCGAGGAGAGCGGGGTCGGCGCCGCCTGTCACCTCGGCGCCGGGGCGGATGCGGATGCGCGCCACCGGTTCTTCGCGCTCGGCGCGCGCGACGACGGCCGGGTCGTCGAGCGCCGGGAGCAGCTCGACCTCGAGCGCGGCCCCCTCGGCCGCGGCGACGGTGGCCGCCGCCTCGACCCAGCATCCGAGCGCCAGCAGCGTGTCGCGACCGGTGTGGTCGCCCGCCGGCAGTGTGCGCCCGTGCTCGATCGCCAGCTCGATCACCCCGGCGTCGCCGGGCACCGCACGCGGCAGCCACGGCTGGGTGTTGTGCGCCGACGGCGCATTGGCCGCGCCCCGGACGACGCGCCCGGCGAGCGCCTCGAGGTCGGCGGTGCGGTTGGCTGCGATCGGGCTCATGCGTCGGTTCTCTCCGGCTCTGGGGTGCTCTCGGGGTCGCTGCCGGTAGCGCCGCGGGCGGCGCCGCCAGCGCGGCGGCTCGCGCCGCCGAGACGCTTTCGGAAGTACGTGTGGCCGTGCAGCGGCACGCCACGGAGGCGCTCGATGTGGCGTGATGAGGCCGGATTGTCGCGGCCGATCACGGTCGAGCGCAGCGCCGTGTAGCCGCCGTTCCGCAGGCCGGTCTCGAGTTCTCGCCAGAGCAGCGACACGATGCCGCGGCCCTGCACGCTCGGCAGCGCTCCGTGGATCAGCAGGATCGCCTCGCGCGCGTCGTCGGCACCCGAGCCGCGCGAGGCGCCGAGCGACGCTCTTCCGCCGCCCCGAAGCATCCGGTCGCGCAGGATCGTCAGGAGCTCCCGCACCCCGACGCGCCCGCCCGACCGCTGCAGTACGCGCGTGATGTCGGGCACCGCGAGCACGAACGCGACTGGCTCGCCCGACGCGCGGTCGATCGCGAAGAGCCACAGGTTCGGGTCCATGAGGGCGATGAGGCCGTCCGTGGCGGCCCGCATCTCCTCCGCCGAGATCTCGGTGTAGTACGGCAGCTGCTCGAAGGCCGCGTTCGTCAGCGCACGCAGGTCGCGCACGTCGCGTCGGTGCCGGATGCGCGAGGCGCGCCGGATCCGGATGCCCGCTCGTTCGAGGTCGGTCGCGGAGACGCCCGCCGACGCCGGATCTCCCCCGAGTCGCGCGATCCACGAGTCGGACTCGTGCCAGCGGACGAATCCGGCCGCCTCATAGGCGGCGGGGACCCACTCGTGGTTCCACGGGGAATCCATGAATCCCCGCTCGCCGAACCCGGACGTGATGACGCCGCCCATCTGATTCGGCAGCAACGAGACCGGACCGAAGAGCTCCGCGGAGCCGTCGTCGCCGGCCCGGCGCTCGATGGCACTGAGGAGGTCGCGAAGGTCACCGGCGGTCGCCGCGAATGTCGCGCCGAACAGCGTCGCGCGGGTGCCGAGCTTGGCGTCGAGGCGAGCGTCGGCGTGGATCGTGGTGCGGCCGACGACTTCGCCCGTCTCCGGGTCGCCCCGGCGGGCGAGGAAGAGCTCGACCGGTTCGCCGCCCGGGGCACCCCGCTCGCGCCACGACCGCAGCGACGATTCCTGCAGCGGCACCGCGAGGTGCTCGGGCTCGCCGCGTCGGGGCGCTGCGAGAAACGCCTGGAAGTCGGCCTCCGTCTCGACGGGGGCGAGGTGGAGCCGCGGCGACTCGGCGCCGACGCGCCCTCCGTGAGACACCCGGCGGCCCTCCTCCTCCGGCTCCGCGTGAGCGAACGGCCCGCCGCCCTCCGCGGTCTGCCGGGCGAGCTCCTCGCGTGTCGCGTAGAGCCGGATGAACCCGGCGTTCGCGTTCACCGTGTCCTGCACGATCCACTGCATGAGGTGCCGGTGCTCCGGCATGCGCGCGAAACGCAGCATGTCGTCGCGTGTGCGGTAGGTCGCGAGCGTGCCGAGGGTCCACGGCGGCTCCCAGTACACGCCGTGCCAGACCGAGCCGGACATGCGGGCCATCTTGGCGGTCATCGTCCACCAGTACCGGTTCGTCACGAGCCAGGCGATCGGGTGCCGGTACCGCGTTGCCCCGAGGAACATCGACCCGGTGTCGAAGATCGTCCACCGGCGAGGTCGGGACGGTTTCGCCTCGCCCCGCGGCCGGCGGACCGCGGCGGCGATCCGCGGCGGTGTGCGACTCTCCCGCGTCTCCGATGACGTTGGATGGAAGTGCTCGTTGTGCGCCATCGGCTCGGCGCCCTCGGCGCGCCAAATACCGTTCGTGTAGCCCCGCTCCTCCGCCACCAGCACCACCGTGCGAGCGGGGTGCGACCGCGCGATCGCCTCGGCCTGCTCCGCCGTCGCGACGGTGAGCAGCTCGAACGCGATGGACCCGTCGCGGAGGCGCCGGCGCCACGTCACCCCGTCGGCTCGGCCGGCCGAGGAGCGTCCCTCGGCGAGCACGACGGCGCCCGCCTGCCCCTGCGCCGGCACGACGGAGAAATCGGTCGTGTACACGTCACGACTCCACGACGTACACGTTCTTGATCTTCGTCGACCCGCCGGCGAACGGCCCGGTGTCGAAGTCGTGCACCTCGACGCGGATGTCGGCCGTCGAGGCGTCCTCCTCGAGCGATTGGGCGAAATCGCGCGACACGCTCGCGAGATGTGAGACGACGCCCCGTTTGGCGGCCACGGCGAGGGATTCGCGATGAGCGGCATCCAGCGATGCCCCCGACCGCAGCTGCACGTGCACGAGCGGACGCTGCTCATGGTCGCCGACCTCGATGAGGGCGAGCTTGAACGACTCGATCGACGGCGCGAACGGGTTGTCGCGGTAGAGCCCGTTCTCGACGTCGATCGGATACAGGTTCGCCCCCATGTACGAGATCGTCGAGTCTTTGCGGCCGAAGAGGAAGAGGAACGGCAGCTTCATGCGCTGCACCGCGAAGGCGCGGTGGAAGGCGCGCTGCAGCTCAGGGTCGAACGCCAGGGCCGCGTACACCTCGGGGAACGTCGCGATGCGCCCCTCGTCACCGATGTTGTACCGAAGCTTGGGGCTCATGATCGCGGTCGAGTTGAGCGTGACGACGACCTCGTCGTGCTCGTTGATCTCGAGGTACGTCTCGATCGGGTTGTACTGGAAGACCATGGGGATGCGCGTCTCATCCGGTCCCAGCAGGGCCGCGCGCACGCGGTCGTCGGCGTACATCGACCGGCGCAGCCACACGGAAACGTCGGACTCGCCGCCCATGCCGATCGTGAGGTCGCTCGCGCCATAGCCCGAGTACACGCGGCCGAAGCGCTCTTCGACGTAGTCGCGCAGCCCCTCGGTCATCGCCTCGCCCCCGACGAAGCCGTTCATCCGGTAGCGCGACCAGTCGAACCACTCCTCCTGGTCGAGCCGGTCGCGCAGGTGCTTGAGGAACGGCGGGTACGCCGCGACGAGGTACGTGAACCTCGGCCCGAAGTGGCGAATGGTGTCGACGATCTTGTCGAGGTCGGGCCCGGTGTTCTTCACCATCGCGATCTTCGACATCGCCTGGCCCGTGTTGGTGCCGGTGGCCCACGCGCCCATCGAGAACGCGTTGAGGCAGAAGAGCCGCTTCGAGCCGAACAGCAGGGTCACGTACCCGGCCACGTTGCTGTGGATCGTGCGCTGCTCCTTCTTGCCGCGCATCCAGTTGAACGGCGTCCCGGACGACCCCGACGACTCGTCGACGACCGTGCCGATGGTGACGATCTCGCCGTTCCAGCAGCGCTCGTCCTCGGAGTAGCGGGTCACGTAGCCGCGCTTGTCGGTCTCGGGGTAGTTGTCGAGCTTCCACCAGCGGAACACGAAGTCGTGCTCGCGCAGCCACTTCTGGTAGGCGGGCACGTCGAGGTTTGCCATCTGGCAGATCATCCACGCGTTGAGCCGCGCGAACCGCTCGAGGCCGGGATGGAAGTGGCGTGCGGTCCAGCGCCAGATCGCCGGATGCACCCGGTACAGCTCGGAGATGTTCGTGACGGCTCGCGACGAGGTGCGCAGCACCCACTGACGGAACCGCGAGTCGGGGCGACGGAACCCGGCGGGCCCGGGGCCGCCGTGCCGCTGGCGCGGGTGAGCGGGTTCGGGGTGGTCGCGGCGCGGTCGTGCCGGGCGCTCGGCGTGTGCCCGCGGCTCGGTCGCCCGCTGTGGATGCGACTGCGGCATCGGCCCTCCCTCGTCGCCGCGGCTGGGGGAAGCGCCGCGCCTCTCGACACGGTAGCCGAGGCGGGAGCCGGGACGATGCCCCGAGTTCCAGGTTCATCCTCGGGGCGGAGGCCCCTTCGGGTCCGCGCCGCGGCCAGTGTCCGACGTCCCCGTCCCAGAGGGTGCGGAAACGCCCGCGCTCCCGGTGTTCGCGCCGCCTGCCCCCGATTCCTGCACCCCGAGGGAACCGGTCGACGCGCGCGCGCTGACGGAGCGCTTGCGCACGTGCTGCACGAGCGACACGACGAGCGCGACCGCGAGCACGGAGTAGAGCGTAATTGTGAACGGGCTCGACACGAGCGAAGCGGCATCACCCTCCGAAACCGCGAGGGCTCGACGCAGCTCGGTCTCGGCGAGCGGACCGAGCACGACCGCGATCATGACGGGCGCGAGCGGCACGCGTGCTCGGCGCATGAGGAACCCGAGCAGTCCGATCCCGAGCAGCACGACGACGTCGACGACGGAGGATCCCATGGCGTAGACGCCGAGGACCGACAAGACCGCGATGCCCGCATAGAGGTACGGCTTTGGCACCCGCAGCAGTCGCACCCACAGCCCCGCTAGGCCGAGGTTGATGCCGAGCAGTACAACGAGGCCGATGAACAGCGAAGCCAGGAGCGTCCACACCAGGTCGGCGTTTCGCTCGAACAGCAGCGGGCCCGGCTGCAGGCCGTACTGCTGGAACGCGGCGATCATGATCGCCGCGGTCGCGCTCGTCGGCAGCCCGAGCGCGAGCAGCGCACCCATCGCCGTGCCGGCGGTGGCGTTGCCGGCCGCCTCGGGTCCCGCGACACCCCGCAGCGAACCGGTCGTGCCGAACTCCGTGTCACCGCGACGCCTCGCGAGGCGCTTCTCGGTGCCGTACGCGAGAAAGGTCGGCACCTCGGCGCCACCGGCAGGGATGATGCCGAATGGCACGCCGAAGCCCGTGCCGCGGAACAGGGCGGGCAGCGCCTGGCGCAGCTCGCGCCCGGACAACCAGACACGCTGGCGCGGCAGGAGCTTCTCGGCGCCGTTCGTGCCGCGGATTCGGGCGGCGACGGCGAACACCTCGCCGAGCGCGAGCAACCCGACCGTGATGACGACGATCGACAGCCCGTCGAACAGCTGCGGCAGGCCGAACGTGTAGCGCTCGGTGCCGCTCGGGCCGTCGATGCCGATGAAGGTGAGCGCGAGCCCGATGCCGAGCGCCGCGAGCCCGCGCACGATCGATTCCGAGACGACCGAGCTGATCGCGAGAAACGCGAAGACGGCGAGCGCGAAGTACTCGGCCGGGCCGAACAGGGTCGCGAGCGCAGTGAGCATCGGCATCGCGACGACCGTGAGCATCGTCGCGAGCAGACCGCCGATGAACGCGCCGATCGCGGCGGTCGCGAGCGCCTTGCCCGCCTTGCCGTTGCGGGCCATGCGATGGCCCTCGAAGCTCGTCGCGATGGCGGTCGAGTTCCCGGGCGTATTGAGCAGGATCGCCGCGGTCGAGTCGCCGAACATGCCGCCGAAGTAGATGCCGGCGAACATGATGAACGCGGCCGTCGGATCGAGGCTGAACGTGATCGGCAGCAGCAGCGCCACCGCCATCGACGAGCCCAGGCCGGGCAGCACCCCGACCGCGGTGCCGAGCACGGCGCCGATCACGACCCACAGCAGGTTGATCGGGGTCAGCGCCCCCGCGAAGCCCTCGAACAGCAGTCCAAGCTGGTCCATCAGAACAGCACCCCCACGAATCCGGCCGGCAGGCTCAAGCCGAGCGCGCCGACGAACAGGAGCTGGATGATCGATGCCAAGAGCAGCGCGATCCCCAGGTTGACGAGTGGTCGCTTCGCTCCGAAGGCGAAGGCGATGAGCCAGAACATCGCGGTGGCGGCGATGATCCAGCCGACGAACTCGAGTGCGAGCGCGAACAGCGCGATTGCGCCCACGGTCATCCCGACGGTGCGCCAGTCGATCGGGTGCCCCGTGTTGGGGTCGTCGTTGGCGGCCGGTGCAGCGGCCCGGTCGACGCGAATGAGCTCGGTGTTGGCCCCGAGGTCGCGCAGCATGTCTTCACTGATGTCCGGCCGGTGCCAGTCGGCACCGTCCTCGTCGGGCCGACGCAGCTGCATGGCGAGCAGCACGACGCCGACCACGGCGAGGAGGCCGCTGACGATGAACGGGAAGAACTGGGGACCGGGCACCTGCTGGCCCCGGACATCCATGTTCAGTGCGCCGATGAGCAGCACGAGCGCAACCGCCAGTGCCACGAGGGCGATGCCGACGTCCGCGAGGCGACCGCGCAGCCGACGTGCGGGGCTCGGCCGGGCGGCCGGGCGCGGCGTTCGCGCGCCTGCTGGGGAACGACCGTTCGTCATAGTCCGAGCTCCTCAACGATCTCGTCGGTCAGCGCTTGCTCGTCGTCGAGGAAGCCCGAGAACTCGTCGCCGACCATGTAGTTGTCGGTCCAGGCGTTGCGGGCGACGACGTCAGCCCACCCCGGGCTGCCGTGGAGCTCATCGATGATGGCCCGAAGCTCGTCGACCTGCGGCTCCGTCAGTCCCGGCGGGGCCACGAACCCGCGCCAATTGGCCATCTGCACGTCGACACCTCCCTGGATGAACGTGGGCGCGTCGATGCCGTCGATCGGCTCGGGGGCCGAGACGGCGAGCAGGCGAAGCGTGCCCGACTCGATCTGCCCGGCGAACTCGTTGTAGCCGGCCATCCCCGCGGTCGTCGTGTGCGAGAGCAGGGCGGAGAGGGTCTCGCCGCCGCCCGAGTAGGCGAGGTAGTTCGCCTGCTCGGGGTCGATGCCGATCTCGCGCGCGAGCATGCCCGTCACGAGGTGGTCGATGCCGCCGAGCGAGCCGCCCGCGATGGAGACGCCCGTCGGGTCGTCACGCCACGCCTCGACGAACTCCTCGAACGTCTCGATGTCGGAGTCCGCGGGCACCACGAGCGCGGCGTAGTCGTCGGCGAGGCGGGCGACGGGCGTCACGTCATCGATGGACTCGGGCGTGTTGCCGACCGAGATCGCGCCGATCATGACGCCGCCCGTCACCATGAGCACGTCGTCGCGCCCGTGCATCTGCACGAGCTGCGAGAGGCCGATCGTGCCGCCGGCGCCCGGCACGTTGACGACCTGCACGTTGTTCACGATGCCGTCCTCGCGCAAGACGAGCTGCGCCTCGCGCGCGAAGCCGTCCCAGCCGCCGCCCGGCGACGCGGGGGCGATGATCGTTAGCTTGTTCCGCACCGTCGCAGTCCCGCCGGACTGCGCCGCGTTCACGAACGCGACGGCAGCCACGACGATCACCGCGATGCCGAACACCGCCTGTTTGAGCGAGAATCGCATTGGCCCGCCTTCGTCGTTGAAGCTGATCCCTCGGTGGCACGCCGCCCGACATCGACGTCGACGGCAGCGCTGTGGTGACACGTTAGGCAGCGGGGCGGCCCTGATGGAGTTTTCGAAACTAAGAGAAATTACGGTCGTTGTGTTCACGAGACTGCGCCGGCGCGTCGCCGGCTTCGGCGCCGAGCTGTTCGCCATGCAGGTCGCGCTCATCATCGTGGTCGCCGCCGTGTTCACGAGTGCCGCGGCCACGGCCCAGGTCGCGCTCGTTCGCGACGATGCCGAAGACGACATCCGCGCACTCGCGATCTCGGCGGCGTCGCTCCCGACCGTCGTCGAGGGGTTGCGCTCCGACGACCCGACGTCCACGATCCAACCGGTCATGGACGCCCTCCGGCTCGCATCCGGCGTCGAATACATCACGGTCGTCGATATGCATGGCATCCGGGTCTCCCACCCGGACCGCTCGCAGATCGGGCGGCCCGTCTCGACGGATCACTCGCAGGTGCGGCTCGGGCATGAGTTCGTCGGCACCGAGGAGGGGACGCTCGGGGTCACGTTCCGGGCCAAGGTCCCAGTGCGCGACGCCGCCGGCGCCATCATCGGCACACTTTCGGTCGGGATGCTCGAATCCGATCTCGCACGCGACGTCGCAGACCGCACGTGGCAGCTCGTGGGGGTGGCGCTCGCGGCCGTCATAGCCGGGTCGCTGCTCAGCTGGGTGGCCACGCGCATGATCCGCCGCCGCCTCTACGGCGTCGACCCCCGCGAGCTCCGCACGCTCCTGCAGACGCGGGAGGGCATGATTGCCGGGGTGAGCGATGGCTTCGTCGCGGTAGATGCGTCCGGTCGCGTCGCCCTCGCGAACAGGGCCGCCGAGGACATGCTCGGCGTGCGCGACATCCTGGGCCGCGACGCCGCCTCCGCCCTGCCGGTCGAGCTCGCCCCGCTCGTGTCGGGCCCGACGACCGTCATGACGGACGCCGCGCCGCAGCGCTCGCAGCTCCGGCTCGGCGACCGCAGCCTCGTCGTCACGCTGTCGACCGCTGAGGTGGGCGGGCGACCCGCCGGGGTCACGCTCCTGTTCCAGAACCGCACCGAGCTCGAGCGTGCGCTCGCCGATCTCGACGCCCAGACCGCGCGAGCCGACGCCATGCGCCGCGAGACGCACGAGTTCGAGAACCGGATGCACGTGATCGCCGGTCTGCTCGGCATGGGTGAGATCGACGAGGCCGCTCGCATGCTCGACACCTTCCCGGCGGGCTCGCGCCCGGGCGTTCGCGACGACTTGACGACCGTCCGTCCCCCGGTGCTCGCGGCGCTGCTCGAGGCCCGGATGGCCTCGGCCGCGCGTTGCGGCGTCACGCTGGCGGTGTCCGATGACACGATCGTCGAGCCGTCGTGCGCGTGCGACGCCGTGACGATCACGATCGTCGGCAATCTGCTGTCGAACGCGGTCGAGGCCGCGGCGTCGCGCGTGGAGGTGTACCTGTCCGGCGACGAGGCGGGGCTCGAAATCCGCGTGGAGGACGACGGGCCGGGCGTGCCGGTCGACGATCGGCGGCGCATCTTCGTCGAGGGCGTCTCGACGAAACCCGCGACCGGCGCCGGGCGCGGCGTCGGGCTGCATCTCCTCGCCGGCATCGTCGCGGGGCGCGGGGGCACGATCGAGGTCGCCGACGCCGAGCTCGGGGGCGCGGCGTTCGACGTCTGGCTGCCCGCGGGCGACGGGTCGGCCGGGCCCCTCGGAGGCGTGACGAGCGCACCCGGGGCGAGACGGGCATCCGGTACCGTCGCCGCTGACGCCAGGGAGGAGGCCCCGTGACGAGTTCGATCGACCCTCCCGTTACCGTCGTCATCGTCGAGGACGACGACGCGGTCGCGGCCTTGCACCGCCGGTACCTCGAGACGATGCCGGAGTTCACCGTGCTCGGGCGGGCCGCCGACGTCGCCGGCGCGCTCGCGCTGCTCGAACGGGAGCGGCCCGAGCTCGTGCTACTCGACCTCCACCTCGGCGATGGCAGTGGCATGGACCTGCTGCGGCGGGTGCGTGCGCTGCGCCCGGACGACTTCGACGTGATCATGATCACGGCGGTGCCCGACCGCGCCGTCGTCGAACGCGCGGTGCGTCTCGGGATCGCCGACTACCTGCTCAAGCCGTTCACGCAGCGCGACTTCGCGAAGCGGCTCGGGGCCTACTCGAAGGTCCGAGAGGCGCGTCGCCGTGCGCCGGCCCACCGGCCCCTCTCGCAGGCGGACATCGACGCGCTGCGCGATCCGCTCGGCGACGTGCGCTCGCTTCCCAAGGGGCTCGCCCCCGCAACCCACGAGGCGGTCTCGTGGGCGCTTCGCGGCGCCGGCGGGCCGCGAACGGCGAGCGAGATCGGGGCCGAGGTGGGTGTTTCCCGGGTGAGCGCGCGGCGGTATCTCGAGCAGTTGGTTCGCGACGGGCACGCCACGTCGCGGCCCCGCTACGGCGAGCCGGGGCGCCCCAACATGGAGTACGTCTGGGTCGATTGACGCACGCGACCCAGGGTCGCGACGATCGAACGGCGGCGGCCTACGGCACGATCCGGGCGTCGATGAGCACGGGACCGGATGCCCCGAGCGCGTTCCGGTATGCCGCCGTGAACTCCTCCCGCGTGCGGGTGGTGGAGGCCGGCACACCGTAGCCCTGCGCGATCGCGGCAAAATCGATGCCGCCGAGTTGCAGCCCCGGCACGTGGCCCGCGCCCATCCGCTCGGCAAACCCCGCGAGTGCCCCGTATCCGCCGTTGTTGACGATCACGAACACCGTGCGCGTGCCCCGCTGGGCCGCCGTGTACAGCGCCGAGATGCCGTAGTTGGCCGAACCGTCGCCCACCGTCGCGACGATCGTGCGCTCCGGCGCGGCGATCGACATGCCGACGGCGACCGGGAGACCGAAGCCGAGGCCGCCCGAGGCCGGGAAGTGGTACATGCCCGGCCGGTCGATCGCGATGCGCTCGAGGTAGTCGAGGTCGAGCGTCGTCGTCTCGTTGACATAGGCGACGCTGTCGTTCACGTGGGCGTTGAGCACCTCGAGGATCTCGGTCCCGGTCATGCCGTCGGGCGAGGTGCGGGCGGGCGAGAGCTCGCGGCTGCCACGATCGCCGCGGCGCCGGCCGCGGTCGGCGACGAGCGATGCGAGCGCGGTCGTGGCGGGGCCGACCGAGGCGACGATCGCGCGACCGAACGGCGCCCGCGTCGCCTCGCGAGCATCCTGCGTGATCTGGATGACATCGGTGCCCGGCTCGAGGTAGTCGCCCGGCTCCCAGCGGTGGTAACGGAAGACGGGCGCGCCGAGCACGAGCACCACGTCGTGACCCGAGAGCCGCTCGCGCACGGAGCTGATGCCGGGCACGATGACGCCCTCGAAGTTGGGGTGCGTCGTCGCGAACGGTCCGCGGGAAGGCGACGGGGCGACGTACACGGATGCGTCGAGCCGCTCGGCGAGCACCGCTGCGGCCTCGAAGACGGCCGGGTCGTCGACCGAGGCGGCGTCGAGCTGCGGGCCGACGACGAGGGCGGGCGACGAGGCGGCGTCGAGCGTCGAGGCGAGGTCACGCACGAGCGCCTCGGGCAGCCCGCCGGCGATCGTCACCGAACGCTCCAGGAGCAGGGCGTCGTCATCGAGCGCGGGCTCGCCCCAGTCGTCGAGCGGCACCGACACGTACACGGGGCCCGCGGGCGGCGCCGACGCCTCGAGCGCAGCCTGGCTCAGCGTGCGGGGCACGTCGGCGGCGGCGAGCGGCTCGTGCGAGTACTTCACGAGGGGTGCCGGCAGCAGCGCCGCGTCAGCGCTGGCGAGCATCGTCTCCTGGCCGACGGTGCGGCGCACCTGCTGGCCGGCCAGCACCACCATGGGCACGTGCCCGTAGTGCGCGTTCGTGAGCGCGCCCATGCCGTTGCCGGATCCGGATGCTGCGTGCAGGTTGACGAGCGCCGGCCGACCAGTCACCCGCGCATATCCCTCGGCCATGCCGACGACGACCTGCTCGTGCAAGCCCAGCACGAAGTCGAAGTCGGCACCGAGGCCCGCGAGGAACGGCAGCTCGTTCGAACCGGGGTTGCCAAACACCGTCGTGAGGCCGTGCGCGCGGAGCACCTCGACGCTCGCTTCGAGAACGGTCTTCGGCGTCGTTGGCGTTGGGTCGTTCGTCGAGTCCGTCGAGTTCGTCACTGGGTCGGCTCCTCGGTTCGTCGGCGCGGTCCGGTGCTGCGTCGCAGCGATGGACGCTTCGCCTCGCGATCATAGGCACCGCGACGGATCGGTTCCAATCCCCACGGACCGGGGCCGGTCCTCACACCGGGCCGGCGCTACTGCTGCTCGGCGATCCTCGTGTGGTGCTGGATCACTTCGGCGACGATGAAGCCGAGGAACTTCTCCGCGAACTCGGGATCCAGGTGCGCGTCGCGGGCGAGCCGACGGAGCCGCTCGATCTGCTGCCGCTCGCGGTCCGGGTCGGACGGCGGCAGATCGTGCGCCGCCTTGAGCAGCCCGACCTGCTGGGTGTGCTTGAACCGCTCGGCCAGCAAGTGCACCAGCGCGGCGTCAATGTTGTCGATGCTGCCGCGGATGCGCTGCAGTTCCTCGAGTGCCTCGGACGTCGCTGACATAGCTGCAAGCGTAGCGCTGCAGCCCCGGTCAGACCGTCGACGGTGCCGGGCAGTCACCGCCCACGGCGATGGAGGCGAGGCAGGATGCGCCGACCGACGCGCGACCGAGATGGAGCGCGATGGCCTGCGCGCCGAGCGCATCGAGCACGCCAATGCGAATCGCCGAGACGTCGAACTGCCCCTCCGGCAGGTTGCGCCACTCGGCGGGGCCCTCGCCCGTGCCCGGAATGTTCTGGGTGTTCATCGTGATCGAGACGATGCCACCCAGGAAGAGCGCCGAGTAGACGCCGCTGACGACGGCGATGACGGGTTGCGTGAGGGCGGCGACCGCGCTGCCGAGCCCCGCGAGCGGCGTCAGTGCGGCGCCGACGACCGTCCCGACGACACCACCGAAGCCGTTCACGAGGGCCGCCACGAGCGGCTCGAGGAGACCGAGCTGGATCGAGCCAAGCAGGCGCACGTCGACCTGGCTGGTGACGCCGCCCGCGAGCAGACTCGCGAGCGACGCGTTGACGTTGGCCGTAATCGTGGCGACGTCCACCCAGCCGAGCACGAGAAAGAGCTGAACGGCGACCGTCGCCGTGACGTTGACCTGCACGGCGTCGAGTGCGCTGGTGAGCAGCGCTTGCACGTTGGCCAGCCAGTCGTCGAGGGCACCTCCCAGCGCGGCGGTGAGCGCCGTCAGGATCGCCGGGTCGCCGAGCAGGTTCGTGTTCGGCGGCAGGCCGTTGAGGCCGTTGGAGAATTGCCCCGGGTATGCGGCATCGAGCAGCGCGGCCGTCGAGATGCGCACGGTGCCGGCGACCGGGTCGATCGTGAGCACGCCGCCGGCGTCGCCGAACGGCTGGGTCACGAAGGTACGCACCGGGCTCAGGTCGATCGTTGCTGTCACGCTCGCGCTGATGGTGCCGAGGCGCAGCGACCCGAGCAGCCCGCCGAGCAGGCTCGAGACCCCGCCCGTGATGCCCGACAGCACGCTCTGGTTCGACGCGAGCCCGTTGACGCCCCCCTCGAGGCCATCGATGACCCTGGCGACCCCGCTCACGAGCGTTCCCACCGCGGGCGATTCGATGGTCGTGTCCACGTCGCTCGCGAGATAGGTGCGCTGCAACGTGTCCGCCGCGATGCCCTCGAATGCCGCTGTGCACGCGTCCAGATCGGCGCGCGCCCCGACGGCACCCGCCGACAGCGTCACATCGGTCACGTTGTCGCCGAGCAGCGATCCGAGGCCGATGCCGGGGGCGTCGAGCAGGGTCGACAGCTGCAGCTCGGCGAGTTCGGGATACCCGTCGGTCGGCTCGTCGAGCACGATCGCCCCGGTGTCGCTGATGAGACCGGATGCTCCGGCCATGGTGCCGGTCGAGGTCGCCTGCGCGTACTGGCCGACCACGCCGGTGCTCGAGTCGAGGGGAAGCTGCAGTGCGTTCCCGAACGCGAGCTGCAGTGCCTGCAGCGCCGTGACGGACAGGGGCGAGAAGGTCGTGTCGTCGGGAGAGGCGAGGTCGCCCGGGTTGCGCACGACCGCGTCCTCGACCTCGGCGATCGCGTCGAGATCGGTGCCGAGTGCCGTGCCGCTCACCATCGTGCCCGCGCCGCGCGTCGCGAAGGTGCCCGCGGCCGGGTCGGCGCAATCGAGCACGCCGAGGCCACCGCTCACCCATTCTGCGTCGGTCCACGACGCCAGCGTCTGAGTCACGCTCGGCGTGACGGCGAGTCCGGCGAGCACCGCCGTGCCCGCAATGGCCGTGACGATGGATCGCCACCCCCGCGCGAGTCGTTCCCGCCCCCGCGTGGCGGTCATGCCCCGGCCTCCCCTCGACGGCGGCGCCGAAGGAGCGCGCCGGAACCGACCCCGAGCATCCCGATCGCGAGCACGAGGAGCGCGAGCAGGTCGCCACCCGTCGGCGCGAGGGCGCCGGGTGGTTCGGCTCCCGCCGCGGGAACGCCTTGATCGTCGCCGGACGCGTGCAGCCCGACTCCGAGGCGGCCCTCGAGCCCGGCCCGGTCAGGTGACGCTGGGATGGAGACGGTGATGAGGAGGTACCTGGGGGCATCCTCGGTGAGGTCGGCGAGCTGCCACGTGCGGCCGTCGGCCTCGCGCGGCAGGTCGGTGAGCGCCATATCGTCGACGATCGCGCTCGATTCACCCGGGCATGCGCGCCCCAGGTACTCCAGCGTGCAGCCGTCGACCGCGACGCGCATACCCGCATCTACGAGGGTGCCGGAGGCCTCGAGTTCGAGGGCGAGCGTGCTGCGTTCGGCGCCGTGCAGCGACGCTTCGACGTGCCACGTGACGACGTCACCTGCACCGAGTTCGTGCCATTCGGCGGGGAATGGGTTGGTGCGCAGGTGGAGCCGCCCGTTCTCGTCCGGCTCCGACACGTCCTGCCAGGCGGCGACCCCACGGCCGGCCACGAGCACGACGCCCAGGGCGAGCACGACCGAGAACACGGCGACGAGCGCAGTACCCAGTCGACGCGTCCCGCGTGCCCGTGCCTCGTTCACCGGCGCGCTCCCGGCACGGCGGTCTCCGGCACGGCGGTCTCCGGCACGACGTTGTCCGTCGGAGCATTGGGGGCGGTGGCGGTCTCGGCCGCTTCGGCCGCGCCGGACGTGACTGTGCCGGTTCCCTCAGTCGTCTCGGAGCCCGCGGGAACCCGCCGCGGCCAGAACGCGCGCACGACGAGGAGCGCCGCGACGAGCGTGAACACTCCCATCGAGATGGGGGTTTGCGCGAGGGCGATGACCGTGCCGAGACCGGGCATCGAGGCGACGACGCGGTGGGCCTCGGTCACGACGTAGGGCGCTTGATCGTCCTCGGTGTTGGCGTCGCCGCGCAGGGTGAGCGCTGTCGCCCCCGGCGCCGCCGCCGCCGGTTCGATCGCAACGATGCGGTGCGTCACGGGCAGGTCGCTCCCATGTGACTGGACCGTGACGACATCGCCCACCTCGAGGTCGGACGCGGGCACCGGCAGCACGACCGCCGCGGCCCCCTGCGGCATGGTCGGGCTCATCGAGCCGGTCTTGAACACGATGAGCTGGGCGCCCGTGAGCGCGGCGAACGCGAGCCACCCGAGCACGGCGACGCCGACGATGGCGAGCAACGTTGTGGCGACGGATGCGAGCGCGCCAGCACCGCGCGCGACCGGCGCCCCGCGCCCCGCGGCGTGGGCCGCCGAGCGACGGCGCTCACCGGCGGTCATCGTCGTACTCGCGCGTCGACTCGCGGCGTCACGCCTCGAGCGAGACGGCCTGGAACTCCCACGCCGGCTGGGCCGTCTGGCCCTGCACGTCTTCGGAACCGGCCAGCTCGGCGGGCAGCGCGATCTCGAAGCAGTAGTACTGCACCGACCCGCTGTCGGCCGCGAGCGACTGCGGTGCCGTGCTCGCGGCGACGGAGGCGAGCTTGCCGCTGGCGATCTCCGTTCCCGCGGTGATGCCGTCGGCGTCGCACGTGAACGGGGCGTCGCTCGTGGTGACACGCACATCGAGGGCGGCCCACAGCTCAGTGCCCGGCGTCGTCCCAGCGGCCGGGACGGCTCCCTGGAGGGTCACGGTCGCGGCGTCGGACCCGGCCGCAGTGCGCAGGGCGAGGGGGGCGTACGCGGCGTCACCCGGCGTCAGCGCAGCGGCGTCCGCCGTGAAGCGCAGCGCGCCACCGGGGTTCGACTCCTCTTTCACCCAGGCGGCGTCGCCGATGTCGGCGGCGGTGTTCTGCTCCACCTCGAACGACGAGGTGGAGAACAGCCCATTCACCCACTCGCTGTCATTCCAGGTCGCGAGCGTCGAGACCGCGCCGATGCCGAGGACGACGGCACCCGCCAGGATCGCGGTGAGTTTGCGTGAGGGACGAACCTGGTCTGCGGGCATTGGGCGTTCCTTTCGGGCGTGCTTCGCCCGGGTGCGAACGGCTCCGAAATGGGGCCGCGCAACCAGAGGGAATCACCGGGGGGGGGAGGGGAGAAACTGGCCGTGCCTCAGGAGGTCAGCATCAGCGCGCGAAGGCTACCACACTACTTTTCCGCGCCGCCACGGCCCTCGGCGCCGGTCTCGCCGGTGGCCTCGGCACCGGACGCTGCTGCGGCTGCGCGCACCGCGTCCCATCCGTGCAGCACACCGGCCGTCGCCGACATCCCGAGTCGGTTCGCCCCCGCTTCGATCATTGCGAACGCCGTTTCAGCATCCCGGATACCGCCGGAGGCCTTGACCCCGAGCCGGTCGCCGACGGTCTCGCGCATGAGGCGGACGGCCTCGACCGAGGCGCCGCCGGCGGCGTGGAACCCCGTCGACGTCTTGACGAAGTCGGCACCCGCAGCTGCTGCGGCTTCGCACGCGATGACGATCTCGTCGTTCGTCAAGGCCGCCGATTCGATGATGACCTTGAGCACCGCCGGCGCGGGTGCCGCCCTGCGCACGGCCTCGATCTCCTGCTGCAGCAGGTCGGCGCGGTCGGCCTTGAGCAGGCCGATGTCGATGACCATGTCGATCTCGGTCGCGCCGTCGACGACGGCGCGCGCCGCCTCGACGGCCTTCACGCCGGCGTGGTGCTTGCCGGATGGGAAGCCGACGACCGTGCAGATCGCAACCTCGTCCTGTTCGATCACGACGGGCAGCATGCTCGGCGAGACGCAGATCGAGTACGCGCCAAGCTCCATTGCCTCCGCGAGCAGTGCGAGCACCTGCTTGGGCGTAGCGTCGGTCGTGAGCAGCGTGTGATCGACGAGCCGTGCGACGTCGGCTCGCAACAACGCCGACGGGTCGTCGATGGCGGCGCGGGCCTCCTCGGGCAACGCCGGCTCGGTGGGCGTCGCGGGCGCGTCGAGCCCGACGAGGGGTTGATACGAAGCGGTGATCGGTCGCGCGGGCCCTGCGGGCTGCGCGGATCCTGCGGGCTGCGCGGATCCTGCGGGCTGCGCGGGCCCTGCGGGCTGCGCGGTCACGCCGGACGCGGCGGGCGGCGTGGTCACGCCGGACGCGGCGGGGGCGCCATGCCCGTTGCCTGCGACGGGAACGTCTGGTGCGGTTTCCTCGGTCACTGGTGTCCTCCTCGTGGCTGCCCGCCTACGCTACATCGGCCGCGCGAGCGACTCATGCCGCGACGCTGCGACGCCGGCTCACCGACGGGGGCGCCCCTGGCATCACTCGCCCGGATGACGAGAGCGCACCGCGCGCCCGATGCTGCGCGGAGCCGCACCGGCGCATGCTCGTTGTCAGCGTTGCAAAGGAACCAACATGCGAACTCGAACCGCCTATGCCCTCTCGGCCGCGGCCGCCGCCGCCGGCATCGCCGCCGGACTCTGGGGCCTCAGCGCGATCGATCCGCTCGTCATGAGGGGCGGATTCACGAGCGCGGGCCCGGTCGTGGCGCCCAACCTCGCGCCGCTCATCGCGATCATCGCCGCCGTCGTCTTCGAGATCGTCGCGCTGCTCGTGCCCATGCTTCGCACCCGCCAGCGCCCGCACCGCGTCGCCGAAGCGGCGGCGAATGCGACGCCGCTGATCGTCACGGAAAGCGCCAACGAGGTCACGTTCATCTGGGGCGAGCCACGCAGCACAGGGCGCGGAGCCGACGCCGGTTACGCCCTGACCGCGGCCTGACCTCCAGTTCAGCGGGCGTCGGACCTGGGAGTGTCCGGCGCCCGCTCCCCCGCTCGATGACGCTAAGCCACTCCTTGTTGCGCGCGAGACGGCGTTGCGCGCGAGACGGCGTCACGTGCGCCGCGCGATCGCGGAATCGACGTCAGTCGTCGCTGAGCAGGTCGTAGCGCTGGATGATCTCGTCGCGCTTGGCCCCGACGCCGATGGCCGACAAGCGAGCGCCCGAGAGCTCCTCGATGCGCAGCACATAGTCTTGCGCGTTCGTGGGAAGGTCGTCGAACGTGCGGCATCCCGAGAGGTCTTCACTCCACCCCGGCAATTCCTCGTAGATCGGCTTCGCGTGGTGGAAGTCGGTCTGCGTGAGCGGCATCTCGTCGTGGCGCACGCCGTCGACGTCGTAGGCGACGCACACGGGAATGCGCTCGATGCCGCTGAGCACATCGAGCTTGGTCATGACGAAGTCGGTCACGCCGTTGACGCGGGCGGAATACCGCGCGATCGGAACGTCGTACCATCCAGTTCGGCGGCGGCGGCCCGTCGTCGTGCCGTACTCGCCGCCGCGTTCGGCGAGCAGATCGCCCCACTCGTCGAAGAGCTCGGTCGGGAACGGCCCCGCACCGACTCGCGTGATGTAGGCCTTTACGATGCCGATGATCCGGTTGATGCTGCGCGGCCCGATGCCCGACCCTGTCGAGGCGCCGCCCGCGACCGCGGACGACGACGTCACGTACGGATACGTGCCGTGGTCGACATCGAGCATGGTGGCCTGGCCGGCCTCGAACACGACGGTCTTGCCCGCCTCGAGTGCGTCGTGCAGCTCGCGGCCGGTGTCGCCGACGAGGGGGCGAATGCGCTCGGTGTGCTGCACGAGCGAGTCAAAGATCTCGTCGACCGAGATGGCGCGACGGTTGTACACCTTGACGAGCATGTGGTTCTTCTGAAACAGCGCCGCCTCGATCTTCTGGCGCAGGATTTTCTCGTCGAACAGGTCCTGGATGCGGATGCCGATGCGGTTGATCTTGTCGGCGTACGTCGGCCCGATGCCGCGACCGGTCGTGCCGATCTGGCGCTTGCCGAGAAAGCGCTCGGTGACCTTGTCGATCGTCGTGTGATAGCCCGTGATGAGGTGCGCATTCGTCGAGACGCGGAGCTTCGACGTGTCGATGCCGCGCGCCTCGAGGGCGTCGATCTCCTGGAACAGCACATCGAGGTCGATGACGACACCGTTGCCGATGACGGGCACGACCCCCGGCGTCAAGATGCCCGACGGCAGCAGGTGCAGGGCGTACTTCTCGTCGCCGATCACGACCGTGTGCCCCGCATTGTTGCCGCCGTTGAATTTGACGACGTAGTCGATGCGGTCGTTCAGCAGGTCGGTCGCCTTGCCCTTGCCCTCATCGCCCCACTGGCCGCCGATGATCGCTACGCCTGGCATTCTCGCTCGATTCCGTTACTGCGGGCGCGCTGTCGCCCTGGATGGTCAGGTCTTCGTGCCGCGGATCAACGCGCGCCGTCGGCGTCGGCGCCCACTTCGGCCGCGCCCGCGTCGTTCGACGCACGACGCGAGAGCTCCGCCTCGATGGCGTCGCTCGCGGAAGGGTCGGCGTCTCGCAGCAGGTCTGAGATGCGCTCGACCTCGGGGACCTCGCCGATCTGTTCGGCCGAGCGGCGCAGGGCGTAGAACGCCCGCAGCACGCCCCGGTTGGGCTCGTGCGACCACGGCACCGGCCCCTGGCCGCGCCAGCCGGCCTTCCGCAGCGCATCGAGCCCCCGGTGGTACCCGACGCGCGCGTAGGCGTACGCGCCGATGATGTTCCCCTCGCGGTACGCAGCGTCGGCGAGCGCCGCCCAGGCGAGGCTCGAGGCCGGGTGCTTCGCGGCGATCGCCTCGACGGCCCGCTGGTCGTCTGGCAGGTTGTTGAGGTCGTCGACGACCTCGGGTTCTGCATCGAGTCGCGTCTCGGGGATGTCGAGCAAGTTCATTCCGGTCACGCTTCATTCTATGCAGCACCCGCCGACACGGCCTGAACGGCCGCGCGGGACGGTGCCACTCCCGCAGGGCGCGGCCCGCGCATCCACGCCGCCGTGCACGCTCAGATGTCGGCGTGCTGCAGCACCCACGAGTGCATCGTGACCGCCGCTGCGGCCGAGGCGTTGATCGATCGTGTCGACCCGAACTGGGTGATCTCGAGCACGGCGCCCGCAGCGTCGATCGCCTCCGGCGAGAGGCCCGGCCCCTCCTGACCGAACAGGAACAGGCACCGCCTCGGCAGGGCGAAGCGTTCGATGGGCTCGCTGCCGGGCACATTGTCGATCGCGATGATCGGCACGTCGAGCTCGCCCGCGCGGGCGACGAGCGCCGCGACGTCGGCGTGATGCTCGACGTGCTGGTAGCGGTCGGTGACCATCGCGCCGCGACGATTCCAGCGCTTCCGGCCCACGATGTGCACGGCCTCGGCGCCGAAGGCGTTTGCGCTCCGCACGATGGACCCGATGTTCATGTCGTGCTGCCAATTCTCGATGGCGACGTGGAAGGGATGCCGGGCGCCGTCGAGCTCGGCGATGATCGCCTCCATACGCCAGTAGCGGAAGCGGTCGACCACGTTGCGCGAATCGCCGTGCTCGAGCAGCTCTGGGTCGTAGCGGTCATCGGCGGGCCACGGCCACGCCTCGGGGCCGCCGGGCCACGGGCCGACGCCCTGCGTCGACCGCTCGAGCGAGGGCTCGGCGCCGTCGGGAAGTGCCATGGGCTTCAGCCTAGGGCGGCGAGCTCTCCGCGCCGGCCAGGCGCCCCACCACTCCTTCGCGGCAATCTGAGTGCACCGAACGCGCGACACGCCGCATCGGTCTCGCGCCGCGGCACCAGCCGCACCAGTTTCGCCGGACCGCCGCTACGCCCCCGGGACGAAGGCGTTGGTGTACGCCTCGCCGGCGACGACCGCCGTTTCGCCGAGCAGGCCGTTGCCGCCCATGAAAGCGACCATGGCATCCCACACCTCTGGCCGGTTCTCGAACCTCGGGGCCCCGCCGGCAGGCTCGAGCAACGGCACGGTCGCGTCGAGCGTGGCCAGCGCGTCGGCCTTCGCCTCGTCGGTCGTGAGGGTGGGGATGTGGGCAGCGGACAGCTCGACGGTCTCCTCCGGATTATCGATCACGAACTGCGTGGCCTTCTCGAGCGCCTGCATGAGGAGGGCCAGATCGTCGCCGCGCGCGTCGATAGTGGCCTGGGAGGCGCCGACGGCTGGACCGACGAGCTCCTGCTCCTCGGCGAACACGTCGATGACGCGCACGGGGAAGCCCGCCCGCTCGAACTGCACGGCATCGTTGTTCACGAAGCCCATGACGCCCTCGACTTTGCCCGAGGTCAGCGCCACCTGCTGCGTGTACCCGATCGACTGCAGATCGATGTCGGCTTCGCTCATGCCGCCCGACTGCAGCAGGGCGAGGAGCGCGAAGTACGTCTGCCCGAAGGGACCCGGGGTTCCGATCGTGCGACCGCGCACGTCCGCGGCCGTCTCGATCGGCGAGTCGCGGGGCACGATCAGGGCAGCCGGGTACTCGCTGTAGAGCGTCGCGATCGACACGACGTCGGTGCCGTTGCTGCGCGCCTGCACGATCTCGTCACCGCCCGCGTAGACCACGTCCTCCGTACCGCTCTGCAGCGCGCCGAACAGATCCTCCGACTGACCGTGGTGCCGAAGCTCGACGTCGAGTCCGACCTCTTCGAAGAAGCCCTGCTCGGCCGCCACGTAGAACGGCGAGAACTGGATGTTCGGCGTATACGTCAGCCCGACCGTCAGCACGTCTCCGCTGCTGCCCTCGTCGCCGGCGGGCGAGCATCCGGCGACACCCCATACGAGCGCGACGGCCGCGGCGACGGCGGCGATGCGCCGACCGGCGCGTGAACGGGTGAGGTGGATGCTCATGGGTGTCTCCTGAGGATGCTCAGCGGCCGACGACGGGAATGGATGCGGTGATCGCGTCGCTCGTGCGGCCGCGAGACCGATTCTGGCGCCAAACGACCCACGCTTCGAGGAGGCGCAGCACGGTGAAGAGTGAGACCGCGAGCACGACCAGCACCGTGAGCGTGGAGAACAGGCCGACCACGTCGTTGGCCCCCTGATAGAGCGTGAGGAGCATGCCGAGGCCGTTGCCACCCATCGTGAACTCGCCCACGACGGCGCCCGTGATCGACAGCGCCGCGCCGCCGCGTACGCCCGCGAGCACGCTCGGCAGCGCGAGCGGCGCCTCGATGTGCCACAACGACTGCCAGGCGTTGGCGCCATCGAGTCTCGCCGCCTCGAGCACGTCCTGCGGCAGGCCCCGCACGCCGAGCGACGTGGTGATGAGCATCGGGAAGAACGCGGTTATCGCGCACAGGATCGCAATGGGGAACAGGCCATAGCCCACCCAGAGCACCAGCAGAGGTGCGAGCGCGATCGCCGGCACCGCCTGCGAGGCCGCCACGTACGGGGTAAGCGCGTAGTCGACGATGGCGATGCGGGCGACGAGATAGCCGACCGGCACCGCGATGCAGACGGCGATGAGTGAGCCGGTGATCGCCTCGCCGAGGGTCACCCATGCGTAGGCGAGCAGCTCGCCCCGGGCGAGGTCGCCCCACAGCCGATCCGCGAGGTCGATCGGCGAGGGCAGGAACTGCTGCGGGACCAGGCCGAGGAGGCTCGCGGACTGCCAGATAACGAGCACCACGATGCCCAGGCCGACCGGCGCGAGGACGCGCGCGCGATCGGCGAATGATTTTGTGGCTTCGGCCATTGCAGTGGTTCCCGGGCTCCCGTGCGATTTCGGACTCCGGGGCGTGGCGGTGCCGTCGTGCCATTCCTCGATTCCTCGCGGAACGCGGCGCGACCGCGAGCCGGGCGCACCTGTGCGACCCTGCGCGCCTCCCATCCGGACTTTGACCGTCGGTCCCGGGATCTCACCGGATCGGCCCCGGCCTTTCGGCCGAGGCTCGCGGACTGTAACCGCCGGTTCGGATTCTCACCGACCCCGGAGCGCGTGACTCTGCGGCAAGGCTAGGCGACGCGGCCACTCCATCGGTAATCGCCGTTTCGAGCTCAGGCGACCCCGTCGCTCGCAAAGCGGCGCTCGAGGTACTTCTTCGCGTTGCCGAGCTGGTTCTTGAGGGCGACTGAGGCGACGCCCTTCGCGAGCCCGAGCTTTTCGGCCATGCCGCCGGCATCGAACTCGGCCTCCAGTACCAGCGACGTGGTCGTGGGGCTGACCGCCCGACAGCGCAGGTCAAGCACGAACGGCACGCGCTGCGTCATCGACTCGTAGCGGGCGTGGTTCGGCGGATCGACCTCGGTGGCCTTGGCCTCGAACGACGCCGTCTTGCCGGCCAGCTCGACGACCCACTTCGTGGTGTCGGGGCCCGTGACTTCCATCGACTTCACGAGCGAGAGGAATCTCGGCATCGTGTCGGGATCGGTGACGGCCCAGAACACTTTCTCAACCGGCACGTCGACATCGATGGACTCACTCACTCGGGTCATGTCCCACAGCCTATTGGGTGAGTCCTACGTGAGCGTCAGCGGGTCGGTCAGCGGCTCGCCCGATTCCCGCGACGCGAAGCACCAGTAATTGCGCACGCCGGCATCCCAATCGCTTTGCGACATGGCGAAGCTCGCCTCGATGCGCAGGTCGTCGATGCCGGATGCGACCGTCATGTTGATCGATGTTGGAGCCTGGCAGGCGCGCATCGCCTGCGACTGCAGCAGTGCCTCCCCGGGGTACTCGTCGTCCGCGGCGAACTCGGTCGCCGAGACGACGGCATACAACTCGGCCGCGTGGGGCGTCGTGCAGTCTGCGAGTTCGAACTCGTCCTGCCAGGCCGACGTGTAGGAGGCGTAGCACTGCCCGGCGGCGAGCCTGCCACCGCTGACGTAACCCGGCACACCCGGCCCGCTCGTGGGCGTCGACACGACCATCGGCGCCGGCTGCGGGGCGAACGGGTTCAGAAGGTAGCCGAGGGCGCCGGCGCCGATCGCGAGCACGACGGTGATGACCGCGGCGATGCCGATGAAGCGGTGCCTCGTGGAGCGGCGCCGTCGGGCTTCCGCGTCGAGACCGCGCCGCCGCGACGCGTCGACGTCGGCGGTCGACGACCGAGCGATGTCACGAGGGTGCGGGGCGTCGGCCGCCCGCTCAGCGCTGGAACGTAGCGCGGTGGGTTGCGCCGCCTCGGGGTGCCCCGAGGCGACGTGCCCCGCGACCGCCGGCTCGTCCGGAGCGGCCCAGCCGAACGCGTTGGCGTCCGGCCCCTCTCGCTCGGTCATGTCGTCTCGGCCAGCCCCAGATCCGCCAGGTCGAACGCGTAGCGGTAGGCATAGCCTGCGTCCTCGATGCGGCCGCGCGCCTCGGTGTCGCGGTCGGCGATGACCGCGACGCCGACGATCGTCGCGCCGACGGCCTCGAGTGCCGCGATCGCCGCGAGCGGCGAGCCGCCCGTGGTCGAGGTGTCCTCCAGCACGACGACGCGCTTGCCCTCGAGATCCGGACCCTCGACCTGCCTGCCGCGGCCGTGGCCCTTGGGCTCCTTGCGCACGACGAACGCGTCGATCGTGCGGCCCTGGGCCACGCCCTGGTGCATGACGGCGTTGGCCAACGGGTCTGCGCCCATCGTCAGGCCCCCGACGGCGTCGACTCCGGCCGCTCCCCCGAGCTCATCGACGAGCTCGAGCAACACGCGCCCGATGAGCGGGGCCGCGCGGTGGTCGAGACTGAGCTTGCGGAGGTCGATGTAATAGCTGGCACGCTTGCCGCTCGTGAGCGTGAAGTCGCCGTGGAACACGGCCTCGTCACGGATGAGCTGGAGTAGTGCGGCACGGTCGTCGTTCACGCGCGACAGTCTAGGGGCGCGGCGTTCCGTTACACGGCTCAGTGCTCTTCACGCGTCGCGACGGGGCGTCCGGCCGGAGTGATGACCCGGTGACTGATTCGCCAGTGGCCTTGGTCGCGGCGAAGGGTGTCGTCGTACGTCACCCCCTGGGTCGTTCCCGTGGCCATGATCATCAGACACTTCGACAGCGCCGTGGCCTCGTCTTCACCGGTGCTCGTCAGGATGATATTGGTGAGGAAGTGCGCGATGGGTGCGTGGCCACTTGCAGACAGCTGGGCCGCGGCGGCGCAAATCGTATCGAGTCCCTCAAAGACTCCGATGCCGGGGGCGGTCATGTCGTAGACGGCGTCTGGCGTGAACAGTTCATCGATGCGATCGAGTTGGTCGGCGTCGACGAGATGGGCATGGAGCGCGAGGGTCTCGGCGATGTCGAGGCGGTCTTCGGTCGTCAGCATGAGCAGTCCTCCAGGACGGAACGGGGCGAATCCCCATAGTTGGTACTCAGTACCATACAGGCCTCAGTCCAGATTGGCACTCAGTACCATTAATCAGTAGAATCCTTCCATGCCTGATCCTTCCGCCGCGCTCGAACCCCTCGCTGATCGCAAGCGACGCCTCGTGAGGCAGCGCATCATCGAGGCCTCCGACGAACTGTTCGCCGCGAGAGGCTTCGACAACGTCTCGGTCAGCGACATCGCCGCGCGAGCCGACGTTGGCCGCACCACGTTTTTCCGATATTTCGGCGACAAGCAGGAGGTCGTGTTCGCCCAAGAGCAGCAGATGCTCGACGCGATCGCCGAGGTTGCACAACAGGAGGTCTTTCCGGTAGCTCAGACCGCGATCGAGGCCGTCGAGCAGCTCCGTCCGATCGTTGTCGGGTTGTGCGAACGCGCGACCGCCGACCTTGACGCGTATGCGCGGCACAGACGGTTGCTCGAGCAGCACCTCGAATTGCGCGGCCGCGAGGCCCTGAAGATCCAGCAGATCGGGGTCATTCTGGGCGAGATCCTCCGTGACCGCGGCACCGACGAGGCGACGGCCGTGTTCGCCTCCCAAGTCGCCCTCGCCTGCTATCAGACCGGTCAACGCCGAGCGAAAACACCGGCGTCTCTTGCGGATGAGACCCGAGCCGCCTTCGACCAAGCAGCGAGACTCGGCCAGCGATCGACACCCACCGCGAGGGTGTGAAAGAGCGACGACGAAGCGCATCCAGTACCTCCAGATCGACGCCCACTCGAGCATGACCGCGACGCACGATCGCACCGCCGTTCCCCGACGTGAAGCTCCTCATCCTCACGGAGCAGCCCCGAGCTGACCACCGAGTCCGCGCCGATGAGCGCATCGCGAGGCGGTAGGCAACCTCTTGACACAAATCAGTTTGCAGTGCAAACTCATTTGCATGAATGAGAAGCCCTTCGGGAACGATCGGCCGGATGCCGTGCCCGGCGACGCCCTCGAGACCGGCGACGCACTCGACCCAGAGGCCGACGGCCCGCTCGAGCTCGCCGAGATGGCCGCGCTCATGCGCACGCAGCAGCGCGCGGCACGAGGCGGCACCGCGCGCATCGTCTCGCTCCTGCTGCTGACGTGGGGCGTCGTGTGGTTCACCGGTTTCCTCGTGCTGTGGAGCGGCGTTCGCGGTGGCAACCCGTGGTTCACGATCGCGAGCCCGATCGACTCGATCGCGTTCGGCGGGCTCATGATCGTCGGCGTCGCGGCATCGATCACGATGGGGGCCCGGCTCGGACGCGGAGTCCGCGGCGGCTCGGCCACGTCGGACACCATGTACGGCCTGGCCTGGATGGTCGCGATGGCCGGAGCGACGGCCACGCTCACCGCCCTTATCGGGCACGGGCTCGCTCCCGAGTCGATCACGCTCGTCGCCCCGTCGATCTACGTGTCGACGGCCGGGCTCATGTACCTGGTCGGCGCCGCGATCTGGCGCTCATGGGCCACGTTCGGGCTCGGTTCCTGCGTCATTGCCATCGCCTGCGTCGCAACCTTCATCGGCGCCCCGCACCACCTCCTCGCGTACGCGATCGGCTCGATCGTCGTACTCCCCGTCTTCGCGTGGCTGTCGTGGCGCGGCATGATGCGTGGGACCGACCCGACCAGGCCGGGCTCCGGGCCCCGGGCGTCGGAGACCTGATCGAGATGGATCAACTCGACCCCGTCATCCACGCCCCAGCACGGCTGCGCATCATGACGACGCTCGACGAATCGCTCGCAGACGACGACAGCATGACGTTCCCGCGCTTGCGCGAGCTGCTCGACATGACCGCCGGCAATCTCACGACGCACCTCGCGAAGCTCGAGGCCGCCGGATACGTCGGCATCGAGAAGGCCTTCGAAGGGCGCAAACCCGTGACCCGCATCTCGCTCACGCTCGAGGGACGCGCCGCCTTCCGCACCTACCGCACGACCCTGCTCGACCTGATTGGAGGAACATCCTCATGACTCTTCCCGTCTCAGTCCAAAACGCATCCAAGTCGTTCGGCGATGTCGTCGCCGTCGACGATGTCACGCTCGATCTGCGCGCCGGTGAGTGCCTCGGCATGCTCGGTCCGAACGGCGCGGGGAAATCGACCCTCCTCTCGCTGCTGCTCGGGCTGCGTCGGCCGACCGCGGGCAGGGTGCTGCTCTTCGGCGGCGACCCTGGCGACCCGGCATTCCGGCAGCGGGTCGGCTCGACGCCGCAGCGGTCCGCGGTGCCGGAGGCGCTGCGGGCGCGCGAGGCGCTCGAGATCGTCTCGGCGCACTACGTCACGCCGACGCCGGTCGACGACATCATCGACGAGTTCGGGCTCGGCGAGGTGGCGCGCAAGCAGTGCGGCTCACTGTCGGGCGGCTGGCAGCGGCGGCTCGCCGTCGCGATGGCCTTCGTCGGCACTCCGTCGCTCGTCGTTCTCGACGAGCCGACGACGGGCCTCGACGTCGAGGCCCGCACGACCCTGTGGGATGCGCTGCGGGCGCGGCATGCCGCCGGCTGCACCATCATCGTCACGAGCCATCATCTCGAAGAGATCGAGGCGCTTGCGCAGCGGGTCGTCGTGATGGACGGCGGACGCGTCCTCGCCGACGATGATCTGCCGGCCGTCCTCGCCCGCGTCTCGAGGCGGCGAGTGGCGCTGCGCGCCGACGTGCGGCAGCTCGAGTCGCTCGACGCAGCATCTGACGTGCGCGCGAGCGATGACGGTCGCGCGACCGTGCTGACCGCTGACGCCGACGCGTTCGTCCGCGAGCTCGTCGCGTCGGGCATCCCGTTCTCGGACCTCGCCGTGCGCGGGGCGACACTCGAAGAGGCCTTCCTCACCATCACGAAGGGCAGTGAACGATGACGACGCTCAGCCAGCACGACCAGCAGCCCGCGACACCGTCGCACAGCTCACCGCCGCCTCGCGGGCGGCCCGGCGGCGCGCCTGCCGCAGACGCCGATCGGGCGCTCGTCGGCGGTGTCGGCCTCGCGGTCACCCACGCGAAGTGGATCCTCATCGAGACGTTCCGGGTGCCGATCGCCTGGATCGGCGGGATGCTCTTTCCCGTACTCGCCTTCTCGTTCTTCGCGCTGCCAATCCCGGCGGTGCGCGACGACAGTGCCGCGGCGATGCAGGCCATCGTGTCGATGATGGTGTTCGGGTTCCTGGCGAACGGCCTGTTCTCGTTGGGCCTGGAGCTCGCGTCGCAGCGCGCGAAGCCGTGGGCGCCGTACCTTCGCACGCTGCCCGGCCGCCGGGGCGCGCGCATCGTCGGGCTCATCACCGCGACGCTCGTCACGGCCCTGATCTCGGTGGTCCCCGTGCTCGTCGTCGGTTTGCTGTTCACTGCGGCGGCGCCCGATCCCGGGCGGCTCGCGCTGGGAATCGCCACCGTCGTGGCGACCTCGGTCCCCGCGGCCCTCATCGGCCTCATCATCGGCACGACGTGCGGCGAGAAGGCGGCAATCGCCGTGACGCAGCTCGTCATGTTCGTGATGGCGTTCGCGTCCGGCCTGTTCCTGCCGCCCATGATGTTCCCGGCGTGGCTGGAGGTCGCGACCCGATTCCTGCCGGTTCGTGCGGCGCGCGAGCTGAGCCTGTCAGTCGCGACCGGGACGCCGGTCGAGTGGTGGATGCTCGTGTCGTTCTTGGTCTGGACGGTCGTGCTCGCCGTCGTCGGCGTCGTCCTGTTCCGGCGCGACGAGGGCCGTCGCTTCCGGTAGGAGTTCGGCCAGAACGCGCCGTCGCTGACCGGTCCCGTTGCGCATTGCCCCGCCAGCGTCCCCTCGGCGCTCAGTGGACGATCGCCCCTCGGATCGGTCAGGGTCGGCGCGAGGGGCCGCCGACAGCGGCGACCGACGCCGCAACCGCGTCGGCGACCACGCCGAGCGGCTCGTCCCAGCTGTGGGGCAGGGTGAACCGCACCGATGTCTGCGCGATCTCGGGCGGAATCCCGAGTGCGACGAGCACGTGCGACGGCTCGTCGCTCCCGGCGGCGCACGCCGAGCCGCTCGATGACACGATGCCGCGTCGCTCGAGTTCGAGCAGCACTGCTTCGCCGCTCGTGCCCTCGAAGGTGAAGCTCGCGGTTCCCGGCAGTCGATGCTCGGGGGCGCCCGTCAGCCTCGCGGTCGGCACGAGCGCGAGCACCCGCCCGATCAGGTCCCTGCACAGCGCCCCGACCCTCGCGGCCGCCGCCACGCGCTCTGTCTCGGCCAGCTCGAGCGCGGTCGCGAGCGCGACGGCGCCGGCGACGTCCTCCGTGCCGCTGCGGCGGCCGCGCTCCTGCCCTCCCCCGTGCAGGAGCGGCTCCACGGGCACACGTCCCCGCACGGCGAGGGCTCCCGTTCCCTTGGGCGCCCCCAGCTTGTGCCCGGCGATCGAGAGCGCGTCGACCCCCAGGTCGCGCGCCGAGAGCGGCAGCCACCCGGCCGCCTGCACCGCGTCGACGTGCACGGGCACGCGAGCCCGTGTGTGCGACGCGCCCGCGCCACCCGCCGCGCGAACCGCCGCGACCGCCTCGCTGACCGCCGAGACGTCTTGCACGGTCCCTACCTCGTTGTTCGCGTACCCAAAAGTGACGAGCGCGGTGTCGGCGCGCACGGCATCCGCGACCGCGCCCGGATCGAGTCGCCCCTCCCCGTCGACGGGCACCCGGGTCACCTCGAAGCCGTGCAGTCGCTGGAGATAGGCAGCCGACTCGAGCACCGACTCGTGCTCGATCGGCGTCGTCACGAGGTGACGCGCCCCGCGCTGCTGCAGGGCCGCGAGCGCGATGCCCTTCACGGCGAGGTTGTTCGCCTCCGTGCCGCCAGAGGTGAACACGACATCGCCGGAGCGCATGCCCAGGATGCTCGCCACGCGTCCGCGTGCATCGGCCAGCGCCCGCGCGGCCGCCTCACCGATCGTGTGGTGACTCGACGGGTTGCCGAACGCGTGCGTGAGGTAGGGCAGCATCGCCTCGAGCACCTCGGGGCGCACGGCCGTGGTTGCGGCGTTGTCGAGGTAACGCACGATCAGGCACCAGCCCCGGCACCAGCACCAGCACCAGCACCGGCACCGGCACCGGCCCCGGCCCCGGCCCCGGCCCCGGCCCCGGCGGATCCCGTGTCAATCTGCGTGCACCAGGCGCCCGACACGCCGAGCATTCCCCCGACCGGGGCACCAGCCGCACTCCATTCGCCGCGAGCCCCTTCCGCCCAGTGCGAGGCGGGCGGCGACGCGATGCGCCGGGCGGCCGACGAGGTCACGCGCGATCCCCGAGGTCGTCGTCGATCCCGACATCGAGCCCGAGGTCGAGGGCCGGGGCCGAGTGCGTGAGGACGCCCACCGAGATCACGTCGACGCCGGTCTCGGCGATCGCCCGCACCGTGTCGAGCCGCACGCCGCCCGATGCCTCGACGATCGCGCGGCCGGCGACCTGCTCGACGCCGGCCCGCAGCTCGTCGAGCGAGAAGTTGTCGAGCATGATCGTGCCGATCCCCGCCGCCAGCACGGGTTCGATCTGCTCGCGCCGGTCGACCTCGACCTCCACGTGCGTCGTGTGCGGCAGGCGCTCGATGGCCTCGCGCAGCGCATCCGTCACGGGCCGGCCGCTGCTCGCGAGCACGGCAAGGTGGTTGTCCTTCACCATGACCGCGTCGGACAGCGAGTATCGGTGGTTGCGGCCCCCGCCGTCGACGACGGCCTGCCGTTCGAAGGGGCGCAGGCCGGGCGTTGTCTTGCGGGTGTCGACGATGCGTGCGCGGGTGTGCGCAACCTCGGCGACGTAGCGCGACGTGAGCGTGGCGATGCCCGACATGCGCTGCACGAAATTGAGGCCGATGCGCTCGGCCGTCAGCACGGCGCGGGCGGGTCCGCGGACCGTCGCGAGCACGGCGCCCCGCTCGAAGCGCTCGCCGTCGGCGACGCGCTGTCCGATCGTGACGGCCGGGTCCGTGAGCCGGAACGCCGCCGCGAACACCCGCCCGCCGCTGAACACCCCGGGCTCCCGGGCGACGAGCTGCGCCTGCGCCACGACGGTCTCGGGCAGAAAGGCCGAGCTCGTCAGGTCACCCCAAGGCGCGTCCTCGTCGAGGGCGGCGGCGACGACCCGGTCGATCGTGGCTGAAGACAGGATGCGCATCCCGGCGGTCATGGTCATGCTTCGGCTTCCGTTCGTGGTCGTGCGGGCCGTCATGCGGCCTCAGGGTCTCGCGGTCGCCGCAGGGCGGCAGCCGCATCGGGCAACGGCATCGACGCCGCGGCGGTCGCGTCGCGGGCCGGGCGGCGGTCGTCGCTGCGGAAGTGGGCGCCGATCGACCCGCTCCGCCGCAGCGCCGCGTCGACGAGGTGCGCCGCGACGAGCAGGAGATTGGCGTCTTCGCGGATGAGAACGTCGTCGGCGGACGGGCCTTCGCGGGCGGCCTCGTCGCGCCACGCACCGATCTGGCGAGCGGCGTCGTCGAGATGATCAGCGTCGCGTACGAGCCCCGCGTGGTTCCACATGAGGCGCTGGAGGGCTTCGCGCGAGAAGGGACAGTCCGTCCTCGGCGCATCACCGCACGGCCTCGCTCCCGCGGGCCCCTGGCGAGCGGCGGGCGCCGACGGCGTCACGGCACGGGAACGGGCTCCTCCAGCCCCGGCGGGGCGGGGCCCCAGCGGGGCGCCGCGCCCTTGCCGCTCGGCACCCGCGGCGATCGCGGCAGCCGCCCGCGCCCCGAAGACCGCGCCCTCGAGCAGCGAGTTCGAGGCGAGGCGGTTCGCGCCGTGCACGCCCGTGCGGGCGACCTCGCCGACCGCGTAGAGGCCCGGGATCGAGGTACGCCCGTGGAGGTCGGTCGCGACGCCGCCCATGAGGTAGTGCGCGGCGGGCGTGACCGGTATCGGCTCGCGACTCCAGTCGAGGCCCCGCTCGCGCACGACCCGGTCGATGGTCGGGAATCGTCGCGCTAAGAACGCCGCGGTGGGCTCTCCTCGCCCGAGCCGCGTCGCGTCGAGCCGCACCGGCCGCCCACCCTGTGCCGCCATGCGCTCGGCGATCGCGCGCGCGACGATGTCGCGGGGCGCGAGCTCGCCGTCGGGGTGGGCGCCGAACGCGAATCGCCGGCCCGTCTCGTCGACGAGCGTCGCGCCCTCGCCCCGTACGGCCTCCGACACGAGGAACGCGTCGACGCCGAGCGCCGGCGCGGCGGGAAGCGACGTCGGGTGGAACTGGACGAATTCGAGGTCCTCGACGCGCGCGCCGGCACGGATCGCCGCCGCGATGCCGTCGCCCGTCGCGACTGCCGGGTTCGTCGTGTGCGCGAACAAGTGACCCGCGCCGCCCGTCGCCAGCACGACCGCGTCGGCCGCGAGTGCGAGCCGCCCGCCGTCGACGAGCAGCTCGACGCCGCGCGCGCGAGCGGCGTGATGGGGGGACTGGACCGAGGACGAATCGGGGAGCGACGCGTCGAGGATCACGTCGACGAGGAATGCGTGCTCGATCACCTGGACCGTGCCGCGCGCCTCGGCCTCCCGCAGCCGCGCGACGAGGGCCCGCTCGATCGCGAGCCCGGTTGCGTCGCCCCCCGCGTGCAGCACCCTCGGGTACGAGTGCGCGGCCTCCAACCCCTTCACATAGGAGCCGTCGTCGCCACGATCGAAGTTGACCCCCGCGTCGATGAGATCGCGAATGCGATCGGGCCCCTCCTCGACGAGCACGTGGACGGCGTCGCGGTCGCTCAGGCCGGCGCCGGCGACGACCGTGTCGTGCGCGTGGTCGTCGGTCCGGTCGTCGCCGAACATGACGCCCGCGATACCGCCCTGCGCGAAGCGCGTGCTGCCGTCGTCGAGGGATGCCTTGGTCGCGACCGTCACGCGGCACCCGGCGGATGCCGCACCAAGCGCCGCGGTCAGGCCGGCGATCCCGCTGCCCACGATCACGACGGCCGGCCCCGGATCGCGGTCGTCCACGCGCCGCGCCCGCGGGGTCGCGCGGGTCACGGCCTGACCGTCGTCCTCGGAGCATCCACCCCCGCGGCGGCACCCGCGAGCGCGCCCGGTGCGTGCGGCTTCGCCGCGAGCATGCGCTCGAGCGCCACGCGCGCCGGGGCGGCGACATCGTCCGGCACCGTGATGCGGTTGTGCACGGTGCCGGCGACCAGGCCCTCCAGCACCCACGCGAGGTAGCCGGGGTGGATGCGGTACATGGTCGAGCAGGGGCACACGACGGGGTCGAGGCAGAAGATGGTGTGCTGCGGGTACTGCGCGGCCAGGCGCTGCACGAGGTTGACCTCGGTGCCGATCGCGAACGTCGTCGGCTCGGTCGCGGCGTCGATCGCGCGCCGGATGTAGTCGGTCGAGCCCGACTCGTCGGCCGCGTCGACGACGGGCATGGGGCACTCGGGGTGCACGATCACGCGCACGCCCGGGTGCTCGTCACGCGCCCGCGCGATCTGGTCGACCGTGAAGCGGCGGTGCACCGAGCAGAATCCGTGCCAGAGGATCACGCGCGCATCGCGCAGCTCGTCCTCCGCGTTGCCGCCGAGGGGGCTGCGCGGGTTCCACATTGGCATCTGATCGAGCGGCACGCCCATGGCCTTCGCGGTGTTGCGGCCAAGGTGCTGGTCGGGGAAGAAGAGCACACGCCGGCCCCGCTCGAACGCCCACTCGAGCACGGTTCGCGCGTTGGACGACGTGCACACAATGCCGCCGTTGCGTCCGACGAACCCCTTGATGGCCGCCGACGAGTTCATGTAGGTGACGGGAACGACGGGCACGCGGCCGTCGTCGCCCACAGCATCCATGTCGCCGTAGAGGTCCTCGAGCTGCTCCCAGCAGTCTTCGACCTGGTCGATGTCGGCCATGTCGGCCATCGAGCAGCCGGCGGCGAGATTCGGCAGGATCACCGCCTGCTCGGGTCGCGAGAGCAGGTCGGCGGTCTCGGCCATGAAGTGCACGCCGCAGAACACGATGGACTCGGCCTCCGGGCGGCTCCTCGCGGCCCCCGCGAGCTGGAACGAGTCGCCGACGTGGTCGGCGTGGCGCACGACCTCGTCGCGCTGGTAGAAGTGGCCGAGTACGACGACGCGGTCGCCGAGCGTCCGCTTGGCGGCCATGATGCGCGCGTCGAGCTCGTCTTCGCCCGCCTCGCGGTACTCGACGGGCAGCTCGCCCTGGCGGGGAGCGCCGGCCGGGATGACGTCGCCCATCGAGGAGCCCGGGCCGTACCCGGTTCTGGCGTCGAAGTCCCACGGGCCGGCCGCCAGGTCGGTGTTGCAGGTCTCGGCCGTCGACCGGCCGTCGACGATGGCGCGGATGACGTGTTCGACCGAGGCGTCGGCGGAGGCGTCGGCCGGTGGGTCGGGGCGGGTGGTGAGGGGCAGGAACGTTGCGGGCATGGTGCTCTCGATTCGGGGGCCTCCGGCATCCGTGCCGGCGGGATGGTCTGATCGTTGTGGTGGATGCCGCTGAACGGCGAGGGATGCTGCCGTCGATGGCGCCGCGCGACGGCCGAGCGGGCTGGGTTGGCGCGGGCCGGGCTAGGGGCTCTGGCCCAGCGGGCCGCGGCTCGCGAGCTCGAGCGTGTCGTCGTAGCGGTAGAGGCGGGCGGGGCGGTGGCTGCCCGTGCGGAAGCGGTCGGTGGCGATGAGTCCGCCCGCGCTCTCGGCCTGGCGCCGGAAGTTCGCCGGGTCGAGGCGTTTGCCGAGGATCGACTCGTAGACCTCGCGGAGCTCGGCGAGGGTGAACTCGTCGGCGAGGAGCCCGTGCGCGATGCGGCTGTAACCGACCTTGTTGCGCAGGCGCCACAGCGCGTACGCGACGATGTCGTTGTGGTCGAATGCGAGGCGTGGGAGCGCGTTGGCGTCAAACCAGGCCACGTTTTCGGGGGCGGCGGCGGCCGCGACCTCTTCATGGCGCAACAGTGCCCAGTACACGATCGACACAACGCGCGTTGTCGATCGGTCGACGGCGCCGAAGGCGTACAGCTGCTCGAGGTAGCTCGGCATGAGGCCGGTCGTTTCGGCAAGCGTGCGCGATGCTGCCTCGTCGAGGCCCTCGGCGATGTCGAGCCAGCCGCCCGGCAGCGCCCATCGTCCCTCGTAGGGCTCACGCAGGCGCCGTACGAGCGGGATCACGACGTCTGCCGATGGCGCGTGCGCCCTGTCGCCGGCCAGGCGGCCCCCCGCCTGCCGGCCCGCTCGGCCCACACGGTCCTCGCGCGAGCCGACGGCGTCGCTGTCGCCCCGTCGAAGCGTGAAGATGACCGTCGACACGGCGACCCGCGTCGCGTCGCCGCCGCGCTCGCGCGAGTCGTGCTCGCGCGGCGATGCGGATGCCGCCGTCGGCTTCGGCGCCGCGCCCGGGGTTCGTGTCATGGTGACCCTAACGTCGTTCGCGGCAGCTTAAAGTCATACCGACCAAAAGGCAAGCGTCGCGGCCGCCATCACGCCGGTACCAGCGATACCGTGGAGCAATGCGCATCGCCACCTGGAACGTGAACTCCGTCCGGGCCCGCACGGGCCGCATCGTCGACTGGCTCGAGCGCGCCGACATCGACGTGCTCGCCATGCAAGAGACGAAGTGCAAGGTCGACCAGTTCCCCGTCGGGGCCTTCGAGGAGGCGGGCTACGAGGTTGAGGTGCACGGCACCAACCAGTGGAACGGCGTCGCCTTCGCCAGCCGCCTCCCCATGAGCGAGCCCCGTGTCGGTTTCGCCAACATGCCCGGATACGCCAACACGCCCCCCGAGTCGGGCGAGCTGCCGCTTGAAGCGCGTGCGCTGGGGGTGACGGTCGAAGACGTGCGCCTGTGGTCGCTGTACGTGCCGAACGGCCGGGAGCTCGGGCATCCCCACTACGCCTACAAGCTCGCGTGGTTGCGCGCACTCCTCGACGACACCGTCGCGTGGCTCGGGGAGCACCCCGACGAACCGCTCGCGCTCATGGGCGACTTCAACATCGCCCCGCTCGACACGGATGTGTGGGACATGGCCGCGTTCGACGGGCTGACGCACGTCTCACCGCCGGAACGCGACGCGTTTCAGGCGTTGCTCGATGGCGGCCTCGTCGATGTCGTCCGCGACCGCGGCGAGGAGGGATTCACGTACTGGGACTACAAGGCCGGCCGCTTTCAGCGCAACCACGGCATGCGCATCGACTTCATCCTCGGCTCGGCGGCGTTCGACGAGCTCGTCGTCGACGCGTCGATCGAGCGCGACGAGCGCGGCGGCGATGCCCCGAGCGACCACGTGCCGGTGGTCGTGGAGCTCGACATCGAGACCTCGATGGACGACGACCGCCCGATGATCTTCTAGCCGCCATCGAGACCGCCGCGACGCCACTCACGACAAATCCCGAAGTTCGACGCGACCGGCCTCGTTATGCTGTTCCGCTATGGCGGCCGATCCCCTGTGGTCGCAGCGGGAGAAGAAGTGACAGGCAACGCGACAACTCGATTCAGCAACGTCGCACTCTTGTCGGTTGCCAGCGAGCTGCCGAGCAGAGTGACGACGTCCGATGACATCGAAGACCATCTCGCGGCAGCCCTCAAACGGCTGAAGCTGCGCAGCGGGCTGCTGCGGCGGGTGGCGGGCGTGCTCGAGCGCCGCAACTGGGCGACGGGCGAGTCGGCCGACGACGCGACCGTCGTCGCGGGCCGGCGCGCACTCGCCCACGCGGGTGTCGATGCGGGCGACGTCGGCCTGCTCATCAACACCTCGGTCACCCGGAAGCACCTCGAGCCGTCCGTCGCGGTGCGACTGCATCACGGTCTCGGCCTGCCGACCTCCGCCATCAACTTCGACATCGCCAACGCCTGCCTCGGCTTCGTCAACGGCATCAGTCTCGCGGCGGGCATGATCGAGTCGGGCCAGATCCGCTATGCCGTGATCGTCAACGGCGAAGACGCCGACGACATCCAGGTCAACACGGTGGCCCGGCTTCAGCGCGAGGGCATCGACCGTGAAGGCTTCATGAGCGAGTTCGCCTCGCTCACCCTCGGCTCCGGCTCGGCCGTCGCCGTGCTGGGGCGGGCCGACGAGCATCCGGCCGGGCATCGTGTGCTCGGCGGCGTCACCCGCGCGGCGACCCAGTTCCACGACCTGTGCGTCGGCAGTGTCGATGGCATGTTCACCGACGCGAAGGCCCTCCTCAAGGGCGGCCTCGACCTCGTCGTTTCGGCGTGGAAGGAGGCGGGCACCGAGTGGGACTGGAAGTCGATGGACCGCTACATCACCCACCAGGTGTCGACGGTGCACACGAACGCGATCGTCAAGGCCGTGAAGCTCGACCGCAGCCGGGTGCCAACGACCTTCCCCCACCTCGGGAACGTGGGGCCGGCGTCGATTCCCATCACCCTCGCGGAAGAGCAGTCGTCGCTGCGCAAGGGCGACCGCGTGCTGCTCATGGGCGTCGGCTCCGGCCTGAACACCGCGATGATGGAGCTTGCTTGGTGAACGAACCCGCTTCGCTGCCGCCGACAGGCCTCCCGGGCCTCGATTCGCGATACAGCCGGATGCTGACGGTTCCGCCAGCGGCGAGCGGCGGTGGCGGGGCGGCCGGGCCGAGTGCTGGCGACGAGACAACGTGGCACTACCTCGACACGGGCGACGCGCTCGCCGAGCTCGGCGCGCCCGTCGTCGGCACCGTCCTCGCGGTGCACGGCAACCCGACCTGGTCGTACCTGTGGCGTTCGCTCGTGAGCGCGTCGGTCGCGGCGGCCGAGGCCGGCCGGCCGGCCTGGCGGGTCGTCGCCGTCGACCAGCTCGAGATGGGGTTCTCCCAGCGCAGCGGCGAGCATCGCACGCTCGCGCGGCGCGTCGCCGACCTCGGCGCGTTCACCGACGCGCTCGGGCTCGGGCGCGGCGACGACGAGGGCGGCGCCGGCGGCCGCGCGCCGGTCGTCACGATCGGCCACGATTGGGGCGGCGTCATCTCGCTCGGTTGGGCGATCGATCATCCGCACCTACTGGCCGGTGTCGCGCTCCTCAACACGGCCGTGCACCAACCGGCGGGCACGCCGATTCCCGCGCCGCTGCGCCTTGCCCGCGCGCGCGGCGTGCTCGAGGCCTCTGCCGTCGCCACGACGGCCTTCCTCGACACGACGCTCACGCTCGCGTCGCCGCCGCTTGCACGGTCGGTCAAGGCCGCCTATCGGGCGCCGTATCGCACGGCGAACCGGCGGCGCGGCATCGGCGGATTCGTGCGCGACATCCCCGTGGACGCGGCCCACCCGAGCGTCCCCGCACTCACCCGAATCGCGGCCGGCGTCGCAGACCTCGCGGTTCCCGGGCTCATGCTCTGGGGGCCGAACGACCCCATCTTCAGTGATCGGTACCTCGACGATCTCACCGACCGACTTCCGCGCGCCGACGTCCACCGGTTCGAGGGGGCGAGCCACCTCATCGCCGAGGAGCGGCCCTACGCGGAGGCCGTGCTCGCGTGGCTCGAGGAACGTGTCGCTTCGCCGCCGGCATCCCTCGTGACGCCGTCCTCCCCGGCACCTCGTGGAGCGGCCGAAGACCACGCCGATGCCTTCAGACCGATCTGGCACGGCATCGAGGCGCGCGCCGACGATGACGACATCGCCGTCATCGACATGGCAGGCCGGTCCGCGGGCGCCCGCGGCGCCGCGCACGAGCACGAACCCCGTCGCGTCACGTGGCGGCAGCTCGCCACGCGCGTGAACGATCTCGCCGCCGGCCTGCACCGGCTCGGCGTACGCCGCGGCGACCGCGTCTCGGTGCTGGTGCAGCCCGGGCCGACCCTCACGGCCGTCCTCTACGCGTGCCTTCGGATCGGCGCGGTCGTCGTCGTGGCCGACGCCGGCCTCGGCGTCAGCGGTCTCACCCGCGCGGTCAGGGGCGCGTGGCCCGACGTGATCATCGGCGGACGACCCGGCCTCGCCGCCGCGCGCGCGCTCGGCTGGCCCGGCATCCGCATCGCCGCCGAGCACCTGCCGCGGTACGCCGCCTCGGCGCTCGGCGTCTCGCACAGCCTGCGCCAGGTGGCCACGCTGGGTGCGGCGGCGGGCGCCGCCGTCCCCGCCCCGCCCGGCCCGGAGCACGACGCCGCGATCCTGTTCACGTCGGGGTCGACGGGCCCGGCCAAGGGCGTCGTCTATACCCACCGTCAGCTCGCCGCACTGCGCGACGGGCTCGCCGCCCACTTCGACGTCACGCCTGCGACCGGTCTCGTGACGGGCTTCGCCCCGTTCGCGCTCCTCGGACCGGCCCTCGGAACGCGTTCGGTCACGCCCGACATGGACGTCTCGTCGCCCCGCACGCTCACGGCGCGCGCGGTCGCAGCGGCACTCCGGGCATCCGGTGCCCGCATCGTGTTCCTCTCTCCGGCGGCCATGCGGAACGTCGTCGAAACGGCCCGCGAGCTGACTCCGGACGACCGGCGCGCGCTCGAGCGAGTGCGCACCTTCCTCTCGACCGGCGCGCCAATCGGGGCGAGCCTGCTCGCGCGGGCCGCCGAGCTCATGCCGAACGCGACGCCGCACACGCCCTACGGGATGACCGAGTGCCTGCTCGTCACCGACGTGACGCTCGATGGCATCCTGTCGGCCGCCGACGCTCCCGACGAGGGCGTGTGCGTCGGCACGCCGATCGGCGAGGCCCGCGTGCTCGTGAGCGCGCTCGACGGCGACGGCCGCGCGACGGGCGCCCCGAGCGACGTCCCCGGAGTGCTCGGCGAGCTCGTCGTCTCGGCGCCGCACCTCAAGTCGCACTACGACCGCCTGTGGATCACCGACCGCGAGGCGGTGCGCGGCACGGGCACCATCGAGCCGACCGAGCCCGCGATGCCTGCGTCGCGGGCCGAGCGCTGGCACCGCACGGGCGACATCGGCCACCTCGACGAGCAGGGCCGCGTGTGGGTCGAGGGGCGCGTGCAGCACGTCATCGTGACGGCCGACGGGCCAGTCGCGCCGGTCGGGCCCGAGCAGGCGGTCGAATCGGCCGAGGGCGTTCGCCGCGCCGCCGTCGTCGGCGTCGGCCCGCAGGGCCTTCGCCAGGCGGTCGCCGTCGTCGAGACCGAGTCTCGAGCGCAGCGCCCGCAGCTCGCCGACGCCGAACTTGCCGCCCGCATCCGGGCGAAGGCGCCGCTCCCACTCGCGGCCGTGTTCGTGGTGCCGAGCCTGCCGACCGACATCCGCCACAACTCCAAGATCGATCGCACACGCCTCGCGGCCTGGGCCGATGCAACGCTCGCCGGCCGGTCGCCGGAGGCGCCATGACCGTGCTCGTCACGGGAGCATCCGGCTACCTCGGACGTGCCGTCGCGGCGGAGTTGCTCGCCGCCGGACACGACGTGCGCACGCTGCAGCGGCGCCCCTCAGGGGCAGCGGGAGCGGTCGACACCCTCGGTTCGGTGACCGACCGGGCCACGGTCGAGCGCGCGGTCGGCGGGGCGGATGCCGTTGTGCACCTCGCGGCCAAGGTCTCGCTCGCGGGCGAGGCGGCCGAGTTCCGCGCCATCAACGTCGACGGCACTCGCACGCTGCTCGATGCCGCCGAGCGAGCCGGGGTGACGCGCTTCGTGCAGGTGTCGTCGCCGTCGGTCGCGCACGCCGGCGCGGCACTCGCGGGGGTCGGCGCCGAGCCCGCGTCGCCTGAGCACGCGCGCGGCGAGTACGCGCGCACAAAGGCGGAGGCCGAGCTGCTGGCGCTCGCCCGTGACGGTGTCAGCGGCATGCGCGTGGTCGCCGTGCGCCCGCACCTCGTGTGGGGTCCCGGCGACACGCAGCTCGTCGAGCGCATCGTCGAGCGGGCGCGCCGCGGCACGTTACCGCTCCTGAACGGGGGCACGGCGCTCATCGACACGACCTACGTCGACAACGCCGCAACCGGGATCGTGGCGGCGCTCCACCGCGCCGACATGGCCCACGGCAACGCGTACGTGCTCACCAATGGCGAGCCGCGACCGGTCGGCGACCTGCTCGGCGGAATTTGCCGCGCCGCGGGCGTTCCGGCCCCCAGGGTCAGCGTTCCCGCGGCCCTCGGGCGCATCGCCGGAGCGGCGGTCGAGTGGGTCTGGACCGTGCGGCCGGGCGTCGATGAGCCGCCGATGACGCGATTCCTGGCTGAGCAGCTCTCGACCGCGCACTGGTTCGACCAACGCTCGACGCGCCGCGACCTCGACTGGGCGCCGACCGTCTCGATCGACGAAGGGCTCCGCCGGCTGGCGAAGCACTACGGCACGGGCTCAGACTGAATGGGTCGCGCAGGGCTCGCGGGCCTCTGAGGCCTCATCTTCATCGCACGCCCACGAGCCGCAGAAGCCGGCCTACGTGCCGCAGAAGGTCGTATACGGCCCGAAGTCGGCCGGCGCGGGCTCGGCGTACCGCGCCAGGCCGGGCCGCACGTCGAACGGCTGCCGCACCGCCGCGAGCAGGCGCTCGAGCGGCCCGAGGTCGGCCTCGTCGCTCGCCGCGGCGAGCGCCTCTTCGACCAGGTGGTTCCGCGGGATGTAGGCCGGGTTCACCGCGTCCATCGCCTCCCGGTCGGGTCCGAGAGCGCGCCAGCGCTCGGCCCACCGCTCGAACGCCTCCGGCTCGGGGAAGAGCGAGCGCGCCGGCGTGCCGCGTCCCGAAGCGGCGTGCGCGCCGAGGCCCCGAAAGAACTGCGTGTAGTCGGCGCGCGCGGCCGTCATGAGGTCGAGCACGCCGGTGATCACCGGCCGCGCGTCGTCGAGCGCGACGTGGGCGAGACCGAGCTTGGCGCGCATCCCCCGCTCGTACGTCTCTGCGTACTGCGGCCCGAAGCGCTCGAGGGCCGCCGTCGCGAGCTCGACGGCGCGGATTTGCCGCGCCTCGGCGTCGGCGCGCCGCTCGCTTTCGGCGCCCTCGTCGTCGGCGGCCTCGTCGCCTCGCTCCCTCGCGTCGGCGCGAGCGTCGGCGTCGGCGGCCGCGGCGATCGCCTCGTCGCGGGTGAGCGGCAGGATCGGCAGCAGCGCCTCGGCGAAGCGCGCCAGGTTCCACTGCACGATCGACGGCTGCTGCCGGTAGGCGTACCGCCCGTTCTGGTCGATCGAGCTGAACCAGAGGCCCGGATCGAAGGCGTCGAGGAAGGCGCACGGCCCGAAGTCGATCGTCTCGCCCGACACGGTCGTGTTGTCGGTGCTCATGACGCCGTGCACGAACCCCACATGCATCCACGCCGCCACGAGCTCGGCCTGCGCGGTGACGACGTGCTCGTAGAACGCGAGGTACGGATGCTCCGCTTCCGCCGCCTCGGGCGCGTGACGCTCGATGGCGTGGTCCGCGAGGCGCCGCAGCACCTCCAGGTTGCCGGAAGCGCTCGCGTACTGGAACGTGCCGACGCGCAGGTGGCTGCTCGCGACGCGCACGAGGAGCGCCCCCGGTTCGAGCCCCTCGCGCCGCACGAGCCGGCCCGTGCCGATGACCGCGAGCGCGCGGGTTCCCGGGATGCCGAGCGCGTGGAACGCCTCGCCCATGATGAACTCGCGAAGCATCGGCCCGACGGCGGCGAGCCCGTCGGCGCCGCGCGAGAACGGCGTTGCGCCCGACCCCTTCAGGTGGATGTCGCGCAAGCGTCCCGCGCGGTCAGTGACTTCGCCGAGGAGGAGCGCGCGACCGTCGCCGAGGCGGGGCGTGTACATGCCCCACTGGTGGCCGGAATAACCCTGCGCGACGGGCGTGACGCCCTCCGGGAGGCGGTTGCCGGTGAGGAACGCGAGCCCCTCTTCACTGCTCAGCGCTTCGGCGTCGACGCCGAGCTCGTCGGCCAGCGTGTCGCTGAAGGCGAGCAGGCGTGGATGCTCGACCTCGGCGGCACGCCACGGCACGGCGAGCTCCGGGACATCGGTCGCGAAGCGGTGCTGCAGCGCGATCGGGGAGTTGCTCACGGGGGCACTCGAGGGTGCTCCCGCGGTGGGGGTGTTGACATCCATGCCGTCACGCTACGCCTCGCGCCTCCGTACTCCCGCAGACGTTTACCCGCCTGCGCCGGCGTCCGTTCTCGGGCACGTCGCGGTGAGCGCGGCATCGATCGTCTCCCACGCGGGTCCGAGCCTGGGGTCGCCGCCGTAGTCGACCGGCGACGCCGTCCACGAGAGCGTCACCTGGCGCATCCCGTCGGGGCTCGACATCGAGAGGATGCGATAGCCGAGGCCCGAGCCGAGGTGGCCGTACGTCATGCCGGGTTCGCCGATCTGCGGGAACTGGCTGACCGCCGGCCCCGCGTCGCCTGGCGTCGCGGAGGGCGTCGGATCCTCGCCGGCGCTGTCGCCGCCCCCAACCTGAGCGCCTTCACCGTCGGGTCCGACAGCATCGAGAGCCGCGTCCCCGGCGTCGGCGTCGTCGTCGTTCGTCGGGCCCGGCGGCGTCGCGAAGACCGGATCACCGGGAGGGCACGGGTCGGCGTGGCCCTGCACGCCGATGCCGTACCCGGCCTGGTTGAGCTCGAGCGCCGTGCGGAGTTCGTCGGCGTGCACGTACGCGCCCTGCATGAGCCCCCGGTAGAACGAGTTCACATCGCCCACGGTCGAGACGATGCCGCCCGCGCCCGACCAGAGCGAGGCCGACTGCGTCGAGACGTCGATGTACACGCCCTCGAGCTCGAAATAGCCGTGGGCGCCGCCCTCCGGCAGCGTCGCGTCGCCCGGCAGCGAGGTCGCCTCGAGACCGCCGCCCTCGGCGATGCGCTCCTGGATCACTCGCTCGATCGGGTCACCCGTGATCTGCTCGATGAGCAGCGAGAGCACGAGGTAGTTCGTGTTGGAGTAGTTGAAGGCGCCGCCCGGCCGGCTCGGCCACGGCTCGGCCGCCACGCGGCCGATGAGCTCGTCGAGGTCGTAATCGCCGCCCAGGGTCGACGGCAGCTCGGCGAAGTCAGTCAGCGGGAACGTGCCGATGTAGTCGGGCACGCCCGCCGTGTGCTGCGCGAGCATGCGAGGCGTCACGATCGTGGTCGGGTCGAGGATCGGGGCGCCATCCGCGTCAAACGCGACATCCGACCCCTCGACGGCACCAGGCGGCACCTCATCGGGAACCGAAGCGTCCGGGTCTGGAGCCGGCGCCGTCCAATCGGGACCGGTGGGCACGGGCGAGGGCTCGAGCGTGAGGTCCGGGCCGGATGCTCCGGTCGCGTCGGGGACCGCGGCGTCGCCCTGACCGCCGGCCCCGTCGTCGACTTCGCCAAGCTCGACGACCTCGCGGCCGAGTGTCAGGTCGGGCAGGTACTCGGCGATCGGCTCGTCGAGGTCGAGTCGCCCCTCGGCGACGAGTTGCAGCAGAATCACGCCAATCATCGACTTCGTGACGCTCGCGATGCGAACCGCGGCGAGCGGGTCCGGCCGCTCGTTGCCCGTCACGCTGATGACGCCGAGGGCGTGACGCCACACCTCGTCGCCGTCGCGCACCTCCACGAGCACGGCCGGCGCGCCGGCAGCGAGCATGGCATCCATTCCCGCCTCGATGGCGGCCGTGTCGAACGTCGCCTCCTCGGTCGGGACGGGCGGCGGGTCCTCCAGCGGCGCCGGCCGGGAACTGCACGCGGCGAGGACGGCGACGAGGCAGCACACCATGAGCGCGCCCGCAAGACGGTGCGCGAGTTCGCCGAGCCGGAATAGGCTCGGGGCTTCGAGAGTTCTGCTCTGGGGGCGCACAGCGCGACCATTGTGCACGAGCCAAGCTGCGACGCGACCGAGACAGGGCGGGTGCTGGCCGGCATCGGCCGCAGCACCCGCCACCGGAGCCAGCAGGAAGGACCGCCGTGACGACGCCCCGCAACGCCACCACCCATCCGATCGCCCCCGCGCTCGCCGAACGCTGGAGCCCGAGGGGCTTCGACCAGCGCCATGAGCTGTCGGCCGACGGGCTGCGCAGCGTCCTCGAGGCGGCCCGCTGGTCGCCATCGTCGGGTAACTCACAGCCATGGGCGTTTGCCGCCGGGCGCCGCGGCAGCGAGACGTACGACGCGATCGCGTCAACGCTCACGGGGTTCAATCGGGTGTGGGCGCCGCGGGCCTCGGCCCTCGTCGCGTTCATCGCCCGCACCGAGCGCGACGGCACGACCTACCGGTGGGCCGAGTACGACCTCGGCCAGTCGGCAGCGCACGCGACCGTGCAGGTCGAGCACCTCGGGCTCGTCGCTCACCAGATGGGCGGCTTCGACGCCGATGCGCTGCAAGCCTCGCTCGAGCTGGGCGACGAGCTGGTGCCGATGGCGGTCATGGCGATCGGCGCCCACGATGCGTCGGACGACGTGCCCGAGGCGATCCGCGAGCGCGACGCCCGCGCCCGGTCGCGGCGCGACCTCGACGACCTGCTCGTACGGCCGCTCGACTGAGCCGCCACCTCGCCGCCTGGCCGGCGACAGCCCACCGCAGCACCACAGGATTCCCAACCATTCCCGATCCGAAAGGACACGCATGACAACGAGCCAGCTCCAATGGGCTGAACCCACCGAGATCCGCAACCCGACCTCGGCACCGATCGCGCCGCTGCTGGCGGCCCGCTGGAGCCCGAAGGGCTTCGACCCGACGCACGTGCTGAGCGACGAGCAGCTGACGAGCATCGTCGAGGCTGCCCGCTGGGCGCCGTCGATGCAGAACTCGCAGCCCTGGCGTTTCATCGTCGGCCGTCGCGGTACCGAGACCTTCGCGAAGATCGAAAACGGGCTCATGGCGTTCAATCAGGGCTGGACCTCGCGCGCCTCCGCCCTCGTCGTGTTCTGCAGGACGCCGGTCTCGGCCGATGGCAAAACGTTGCCGTACGCCGACTACGACCTCGGCCAGGCCGCCGCGCACTTCACGGTTCAGGCCGCCAAGCTTGGCCTGAGCCTGCGCCAGATGGGCGGGGCCAACTTGGCCGCGATCGCCGAGAGCTTCGCCCTGCCCGAGTCGATCGCACCGAAGTCGGTTGCGGCCCTCGGCGTGTACAGCGACGACGCGGGGAGCATCGACGAGAAGACGCGTCAGGCGGATGCCGCCGAGCGCACGCGTCTGCCGCTCGACGAGCTCTTCGCGGTGCCGGCCGAATAACCGACGCCACCCCCGCCCCCGAGGGGCGGGGGTGCGCCGCGGTCTTATTCGACCGCGGCCTCGTGCGGCGTCGCCGACTGCACGACGAGCCCGTCACCGTCGGACGCGACCCTGGCGCGCACGGCGTCGCCGTCGCGGATCGCGCCGGCCAAGAGGCCGCGCGCGAGCCGATCGTCGACCTCCCGCTGCATGAGCCGCCGCAGGGGCCGCGCGCCGTAGATCGGGTCGTAGCCGCGCTCGGCCAGCCAGGCACGGGCGTCGGCATCGACGTCGAGGGTGAGCCGCCGCTCGGCGAGACGCCGCTCGAGGCGGTCGACGTAGAGGCCGACGATCCGCGCGAGCTCATCCTCCGTGAGGGCGGAGAAGACCACGATGTCGTCGAGCCGGTTGACGAATTCCGGCTTGAACGACTGCCGCACGAGCGCCATGACGCGCTCCTCCTTCTCGGCGTCGCCGAGCATCGGATCGACGAGATACTGCGAGCCGAGGTTCGACGTGAGGATCATGATCACGTTGCGGAAGTCGACCGTACGCCCTTGGCCGTCGGTGAGCCGGCCGTCGTCGAGCACCTGCAGCAGCAGGTCGAATACCTCGGGGTGCGCCTTCTCGACCTCGTCGAACAGCACGACCGAGTACGGCCGTCGACGCACCGCCTCCGTGAGCTGGCCGCCCTGCTCGAAGCCGACGTACCCCGGGGGCGCGCCGACGAGCCGCGCGACGGAGTGCTTCTCGCCGTACTCGGACATGTCGATGCGCACGATGGCCTTCTCGTCGTCGAACAGCAGCTCGGCGAGCGCCTTCGCGAGCTCGGTCTTGCCGACACCGGTCGGGCCGAGGAACAGGAAGGATCCCGTCGGCCGGGCCGGGTCACCGATGCCCGCCCGCGAGCGGCGGATCGCGTCGGCGACCGCGCGCACCGCCCGCTCCTGCCCGATCATGCGCGTGCCGAGCTCGCGCTCGAGGTGGAGCAGTTTCTCTTTCTCGCCCTGCAGGAGGCGGCCGACGGGAATGCCGGTCCACGCGGCGACGACGTTCGCGATGTCTTCGTCGGTCACGTGGTCGTTCACGAGCTTCGGCGACTGATCTTCGGACGCTTCCGCCTCGGCGAGCTGCTTCTGGATGCCGGGCAGTTCGCCGTACAGCAGCCTCGAGGCAAGCTCGAGATCGCCCTCCCGCTGGGCGACGTCGGCACGGCCGCGCAGCTCATCGAGCCGCTCCTTGAGCTCACCGATCCGGTTCAGCCCCTTGCGCTCTTCGTCCCAGCGCTCCGTGAGCGCGTCGAGCTCGGTCTGCTTGCCCTCGAGTTCGACGCGAAGCGCTGCGAGCCGCTGCTGCGACGCCTCGTCGCTCTCCTTCTTGAGGGCGAGCTCCTCGAGTCGCAGGCGGTCGACCTGCCGCTGCAGCGTGTCGATCTCGACGGGCGCCGAGTCGATCTCCATGCGCAAGCGGCTGGCCGCTTCATCGATGAGGTCGATCGCCTTGTCCGGCAGCTTTCGGCCCGTGATGTAGCGGTTCGACAGTTGCGCAGCCGCGACGAGCGCGCCGTCGGCGATCGCCACGTGGTGGTGGGCCTCATACCGCTCCTTGAGGCCACGAAGGATCGCGACGGTGTCCTCGACGCTCGGCTCGCCCACGAAGACCTGCTGGAAGCGTCGCTCGAGCGCAGCATCCTTCTCGATGTACTCCCGATACTCGTCGAGCGTCGTCGCGCCGATGAGCCGCAATTCGCCGCGGGCGAGGAGCGGTTTGAGCATGTTCGCAGCGCTCACGCTCGACTCGCCGCCACCGGCTCCCATGAGAATGTGGAGCTCGTCGATGAACGTGATGACGCGCCCCTCGGCCTCATTGACCTCGGCCAGGACGGCCTTGAGCCGCTCTTCGAAGTCACCGCGGTATTTCGCACCGGCGATGAGGGCCGAGATGTCGAGTGCGACGAGCTCTTTGTCTTTCAGCGACTCGGCGACGTCGCCGGCGACGATGCGCCGCGCGAGCCCCTCGACGACGCTGGTCTTGCCGACGCCGGGTTCGCCGATCAGCACGGGGTTGTTCTTGGTACGCCGCGTGAGCACCTGGCTCACCCGGCGGATCTCGGCGTCGCGCCCGATCACGGGATCGAGTTTTCCGGCGCGCGCGAGGTCGGTGTAGTTCACACCGAACTGTTCGAGTGCGCTCTTGGCGTCCTCATTCGGAGCCTGAGCGCCTTGCATGTTTGCCATCTGGCGCCTCCCTTACAGGTTGAAGTCAGTGCACTCAACACACTTGAGTGCAGGTGACTCAAGTCTAAGGCAGTGGACGCTGCGATGACAGCCCTCAGCACCACTCTCGGCGGATACCGAGGCGGCCGGGAGCGCTACGCCGAGAGGCCCAGCATCGACCCGAGCGAGCCGGGCACGACCTCCCGCGGCAGGTGCCCAGCAGCCACGAGCACCGCCAGGCCGTGCACGAGACTCCACAGGGCGGCGGCGAGCTCTTCGACGCGCGCGTCGTCGGCGTCGGGCACGAGCTCGCCGACCGCCTCGCGGAGGAACGCCTCCGTCGCCTCGATGAACGGACCGGTCACGGGGTTCGGCTCTCGCGGATCGCAGATCTCCGGGTCGAAGATGACATCGAACAATCCGGGGCGATCGATGGCGAAGTCGACGTAGGCGAGGCCGACCGCCGCGACGCGTCCGCGCGCACCCGTCGCCCCATCGCGCGCGGCGGTCATGGCGGCGAGCAGGTCGCGCAGGCCACGCGCGGCGACCGACTTCAAGAGGCCCTGACGATCACCGAAGTGGTGATAGGGGGCGTTGTGACTCACACCGGCCCTGCGCGCGACCTCGCGCAGGCTCACCCCGGAGGTACCCCGCTCGGCCAGTACCTCGAGCGCGGCCTGCTCGAGGACGGGCGCGAGGCGGCCGTGATGGTATGGCGCATCCGATCTTGACACAGTCAATATCGTACGCCTATGTTGACAATGTCCAATTCTTGGGCACTGTCAAGATGGCACGCACCGGGCGCTCGAGCATCCGGTCGTCCCTCATCGAAAGGAAGCCATGAGCGAAACACTCGTCATCGACGGCCACCCGAATGCCACGAGCTTCTGCGCCGCCATTGCGCAGTCGTACCTGCGCGGTGATCCGGCGGCCAGGCTGCTGCCGCTGCGCGACCTCGAGTTCGACGTGCACATGCGGCACGGCTACACCAAGCGCATGCCGATCGAGCCCGACCTCGCCGACGCCCGCGAGGCCATCCGGCGGGCCGAGCACCTCGTCGTCGTAACACCCGTGTGGTGGCGGTCGACGCCCGCGCTGCTCAAGGGGTTCCTCGACCGAGCACTGCTGCCGCAGGAGGAGTACCGGTACACCGATCGCGGCCTGCCGGAGGGCCTGCTCAGCGGCCGCAGCGCCCGCGTCTTCATGACCTCCGACACGCCGCTCGCGCTCCAGCGCCTCATGCCCGACACGCGGTTGAACTCGCTCACGAAGGGAACGCTCGCGTTCTGCGGTCTCTCGCCCGTGCGCGCCACCCGGTTCGCCCCGGTCAAGGGCGCCTCGGCCGAGCGGCGGGCGCAGTGGCTCGAGCGGGTCGAGCGCATCGCCCGCGAGGAATCAGCGTCGGTCAGGGGCGGCCAGCGCTCGGGAACCCCTGAGGGGTCGGCAGAGCCGACCCGATCGAGCACGGCGGGCGCGACCGCCAGCTGAGCCCGTCACGTCGGCGCCACCCTCGGCCCTCACCTCACGCCAGCCCCAAACCGAGCCCGAGGGAGGCGTCGAGTGCCCTCAGCACGCCCCGGTCGGTGTTCGGCGGGGCGAGGTATGACGCCGCGCGCACCACGTCCGGGTGGGCGCCGGCCATCGCGACCGAGAATCGAGCCTCGGCGAGCATCTCGAGGTCGTTCCGGAAATCACCGAACGCCATCGTCTGGTCTCTCGTGATACCGAGCTCATCGCGCAGTTGCCGGAGTGCCGCGCCCTTGTTCGTGCCGGCCACCATGATGTCGACCCAGTGGCGACTCGACAGCACGACCTGCGCGCCGCCGAGGCGCTGCATCGCCGGAAGGACGTTGGGCTCGGCATCGTGCAGCTCGAACACGGCCACCTTCACGATCTCGTCGTGCGCGAGGGGGCCATCGTGCGCGAGGAGATCAGGAACGCGCGCGAGCTCGAGGTAGTACGGCATGGCCGCCTCGAGGAACCGGTCGTCGGTGCGCTCGACGTACGCCGACCGCTTTCCGCACAGCACGACGCCGCAGTCCGCGTGCGCCTCCCCCACCTCGCGGGCGAGGCGCACGGCCTCCGCAGCCGTGCCGGGCTCGATCGTGCGGCTCGCAAGTTCGCGTCCGTCACGCACGACGTAGCTGCCGTTCTCCGCCAGGAACACCATGCCATCGCTCACCCGGTCGAAGTGGTCGCGCAGTGCCGCGTACTGCCGGCCGCTCGCCGGGGCGAACGCGATCCCCCGCGCGCGCAGCGCCTCGAGCACCTCCCACAGGCCGTCGGGGAGCTCGCCGTCGCCGTCGAGCAGCGTGCCGTCCATGTCGACGGCCACGAGCCGCACGTCGGTTGTCTGCTCGGGGCTGGGAAGGTGCACTCGGGCGGCGGAATGCTCACTCGTCGCGGTGCCCGCCGGTTCGGATCGCGTCATGGGTCGCCTTTCGTCGGGGACCCCACCCTCCCATGGCAGGGCGACCAGTTCACCGCGACCGACTCCGTGGCCGTGCCTTCGGGGCGCAGGATTGCGCACGCACCTCGATCCGCGTCCGCCGCGCCCCGATTCCGAACCCCGAAGGAACGCGTTCGGCTGGGCGCCGCCGAGTTCCGGTATCTTTCCGTCGATGTCCCGACGACGCCTCCAGCGCCCCCTGCGCAGCCACGCCGGCGACCTCGACGAGCTCGTCGCGCTCGCCTCGTCCGCCAGCGTGACCACGGCCGCCGGTGTCGATCCCGACCGCGTGAGGACGAACGCGGGCACGACGCTCGGCTCGGCGCTAGCCGGGCTTCAGCGGCGGCTGGTCGACGCTCCCCCGCGGCCCGCGGTCGTGCGCGTCTGGTGGGCCGGGCTGAGCGACGACGCGCGCGGCGTGCTCATCGGCCACGCGGCGCTCACGGTGGGGAATCTCGACGGCATCCCCTGGCCCGCGCGCGTCGACGCCAACCACCGCACGCTCGCCGCGCACATCGCCCGTCGCGAGGGGGCGCGTCGGGGCGGTCTCCGTCGGTTGTCGCATCGCCGCGAGACCCGAGCCGAGCTGCTCGCGCAGCGACTCGACGCTCTCTCGAGCGGCCCCGGTCTCGTCTCCCGAGCGGGGCGGCTGCGGTTTTTGCTCGCCTTCGATCCCGAGCGCAACGCCATCGTCGAGTACGTCGGCCACGGGATCGCCGAGACCGACGACCCGTTCGCTTCACCCATCGCCCCAGGGGTCGAGGCCGTCGCCGTGTTCGTCCCCGGCAACGACGCCGACCTGTTGCAGTTCGAGGCGAAGGCTCACACGATGAGCGAACTCGTGCACGCCGGGGCTCCGGGCACGACCGGACTCATCGTTTGGCAGGGCAGCACGTTTCCGCGAGGCCCGCTCGGGCTCGGCTCGGCCGCCGCGGCCAGGCTCGGGCGCAGATTCGGCGCATTCGTCAACGCTGTTCCGCGTGCCCCCGGCGTGCGGTTCGTGGCATTCGGCTTCAGCTTCGGCGGCAGCGTGGTGGGAACTGCGATGCGGCTCGGGATGCGCGTCGACGCGGTCATGCACGTCGCCAGCGCGGGGCTCGGACCGGGTGTGCGGTCGCTGGCCGACTATCCGGCAGCCGGGCGCGTGCCGCACGCGTCACTGCTCGCTCCCGGCGATGTCGACGTGGCGCCGTACCTGGGCATCGACCTGCCGCGCGGCCCGCACGGACTGGGGCACGGTGCCGATCCGACCACGGCGCCCGGGGTGGTCCGACTCGAGACGGGCTTCGAACGGCACGTGCCGCGCGGCGGCGATCGCACGGCGGGGCGGGCCGCCGGCATCCTCCGCGGCCACGTCACGCTGCTCGAGCACTGGGGTACGACGGCGAAGCACGCCATGCGCGTGGTGCTCATCGGCGGCGAGGCCGAGCTCGCGGCGCCGCGCACACGACTCGAGCGCGTGTGCGAGCGGCTCGGGCTGCCGTGGTCGCCGCTCCAGCGCCCCGGTTACGTGCCCAGGTTCACGACGTTTCAGGGCGGCCCCGATGGGCACGGCCCCGCGGAGCGCGACGCCCGGGCGCAGGCGAACGGCTGAGGGGGCGACGATGCACGCACGGTCAACGACATCGCGGGCGGTCGAGCTCGCCTACGGCGCCGATATCGGGTTCGCGCGCGACCTGCCCGCGGCCCGCGCCGCCCTCCTCGACTGGCGGGCGCATCGTGGCGCCGGCCTTCGCGTCCGCACGAGCGGCCCGGCCGCCGTCGGGCGACGGGTCGAGCTCTCGTTGGGGCCTGCACGGCTCGGCCTCGGCGGCGTCGATGTGGTGACCAACCTCACCGACGAGCCCGGCCGAACATCTATGACCTATGAGACGCTGCCGGGTCATGCGGAGCGAGGCACGCAGACGTTCACGCTGAGCGTCCGCGGCGACCGGCTGTTCCTTCTCGTCACCTCGCGCTCCGTCACGGAGAGCCGTCTGCTTCGAGCGGCGGGCGGCCTGAGCCGGCTCGCGCAGCAGTGCATGGCCATGCGCTACGTGGCCGCGCTGCGACGCGCTCTCGAACAACGAGATCACGCACGGCGCCGGTAGCCGCCGTGCGGCCTGCGCACGCTCACGACGCGACCTCGGCGCCGCCGGTCAGCGCGAATTCCTCGACATCGGCACCGGCGATCGTCAGCGTGAGCCCCCCGCCGCTCGCTCGCAGCCGCACCGTGGCTTCCGGCCCGGGCTCGCGGTCGAGTCGGGAGGCGGCCCACGCGATGGCGCGCGCGAGGTGCTCGGCCGGCACGGTCGCGTCGCCCGCGTCGTCGAGCACAACGACACGGAGCCCGCGCTCGCGTGCCCGCCGCACGGCGCCGCGCAGGGGCTCGACGTCGAGCGCGCGAGCGCGGATCCGGTCGCGCAGCACGGCCTCGGTCGCGAGCCACCGGCGCCGCCGCGCGTCGTCGGCCTCCGCGCTCGTCTCGACCCTCGCCTCGGCGTCGGCCGTGGCGGCACCGATCACCTCGCCGTCATCCGCCCCACCGGCCGCGGCATCCACCCCGTCGGCCGCGATCTCGCGCAGCACCGGCAGCGCTGAGGCCTCGAAGCGCCGCAGGATGCGATCACGCTCGTCGCTCGCGGCGGCCAGCCCGGCGCGCCGGACGGCGCCGGCGTCGCGCGCCCGCTCGATCGCCAACGTGCGATTGATCGTTCGCTTGAGCGCGAACGCCGCGACCGTACCCACCAGCACGACCGCGACGTTGCGATCGAACAGTCCCGGCAGGGCAGCGAGCGAGGTGTCACGCAGTGCCATGACCGCCCCGGCGACAACCACCATCGCCACCATTCCGATCCAGGCGAACGCGATGCGCCCGCGCAGCCCGAGCCCAAGCAGCAGCAGGGTGTTCGCCCCGAAATGCCAGGCGAAGTAGCCGGCGTCCTGCGGGATGATCGTGCCCATCAGCGCCGCCACGACCGTCGTCAGCGCCACCACGGCGACGCTGAACGGGAGCGGCAGCGGAGTCGACCCCGGCAGCACCGCGAGCCCGGCCGCGACCGCGTAGAGCGCGAGCGCGGCGATGCACGGCCAGGTCGCCGCGAGCCCGGGCTCGCTCGACGTGGCGAGCACGACGTTGGAGGACACCTGCAGCACGGCGAACACGAGCAGGGGTTCGCGCTGGATGCGGCGCGCCAGCCACCGCCGCAGATTCGCCTCACGCGCGGCCTGGTCGCCTGACGCCGGCGCGGGCGACGGCGCGGGCGCTGAACGTTCGGACTCGCCGCGAGGGGCACCGGCCGCGCTCGCGCGCTCGACATCCGTCGCGGCGGCCGCCTCCTCGCCTGGTGACGGGCCGATCCAGAAGTCGAGGTCCAGCGGCGACACGCGGCGGCGCAAGCGCCACGGGCGCTCGGCGTACTGCTCGGCTCCCGCCTCCGGGGCCACCGCCTGCTCGCGCCGCCACGAGAGCGCGACGCGTGTGCCCTGCCCGATGACCGACACGACCTGTGCGCGCCCGCCGATGGCGCGCATCCGCCCCCGAATGCTCCCGGCGATCCCGAGCCGCTGCGGGTCGACCCTCGAGGTATCGAAACCGACTCCGTCGTCGAGCACGGTGACGACCAGGCCGTCGGGCGAGGCGGCGACATGAACGGCCCTGGTCGTCGACGCGTCGCCGCGATCCGCGTGCCGGAACGAGTTCCGAAGCGCTTCGAGCATGGCCGACGTCAGCGCCTCGGCGACGTCGCCGGGTATCTCTCGGCCCGCCCCTTCGGCCCCCGCCTCGTCGCGAGGACCGGCAATGCCGTCGCCGCCGTCGCCGCCGCCGTCGCCGCCGAGTTCATAGCCGAACTGCACTTCGGGGTCGAGGTCGCGCACGAGCCCCTGCGCGGTCCACACGAACTCGGTCGGCGTCAGCCCGCGCTCGTCGTCAGCGCGCTGCCGTTCGAGGGCCGCCAGCGCGCCGACGGCACTGCGCCTCGCCGCGTCCCGCTCCGCTGGTCTCGTGGCCCGTCCGGCGAGCAGCAGCGTCGCGAGCACACGGTCGTGGATGAGGGCATCCATGCGCTCGACCACGTCGCGTCGTGCCCGCCTCGACGCTTCCGCGGCAGCTTCCTCGCGCGCCTCGGCGAGCGCGCCGTCGGCCGAGCGCCCGGCTCGAAGCAGCGAAAGTGCCATGACGAGGAAGATCGAACAGAAGGCGACCGTCTGGGCACCGTTCTGCAGCCCGAGCGCGACGCTGTGCTCGTCGCCGCCGTACCAACGGGCGACCCCGGCGACGACGCCGAAAGCGAGCAGCGAGATGATGCCGATCGCCGGCCGGAACGCGAGACCGGCCGCCGCGACCCCCACGGCGACGACGTTCGAGAACCACGGAGCATCCCACACCTCGAGGGCGGCCACTTGCCCGGGGATGCGCAGGGTGGCGACGGCGAAATACGCGACGGCGACCGCGCCCGCGACCACGCGAATGCGGCGCGGCGCGCCGTCGATGGCCGCCAGCACGCACGCGAGTCCGGTCGCGAGTGAGGTGCCGAGCGCGAGCACGTTCCACCACACGGCGGCCACGTCCCACTGGTGCGTGATCGTCGCCAACAGCATCGCCGGAAAGAGCACACTCGAGGCGCCGATCGCGATCGCCATGACGCGCAGGATGCGGGCGGTGGTCGCGCCCCCGCCCTCCAGTCCGCCGCTGGCGCCCGACGCCTCGACCACGTCGCGGCTAATCGCCCGAGGCGCCCGCCGTGTCGGGCAGCGGCAGGAAGCCGTCTTCGAGGGCACGCTTGTAGAGGTCGACCTTGGTGTGGGCCGGCCGGTGGGCGCGCGCGTACTTCGCGCGGATTCGCCGCACGTAGTCGTCGACGGTGCCGACCGAGATGGCGAGGTTCGATGCGACGGTCTGCGCCTTGACGCCCGATGCGAAGAGCGCGAGCACGCGCTGTTCCTGCTGGCTGAGCCCGGCATCGCGCAGCGACGGGTCGGCGTCGAGCGCGGCGGCCCAGTCCGGCGACACGACGGGGTCGTCGTTGGCGGCGCGGCGAATCGCGTCTTGCAGCACCCCCACCGGCTCCGACTTCCGGATCACCCCGGCGATGTCAGTCCTGGCGGCGGCTCGGACGAGGTAGGGGTTCTCGCCCGAGGTGAAGGCCAGGACGCGCAGCCCGGCCGCGCGCAGGCGCTCGACGTTCGCGACCGGCGACGAGCCGTCGGCAAGACGCAGGTCGAGCACGACGAGATCGAGGTCGTCGAAGACCGAGAGCAGTTCATCGACCGTGCCGGCCGCACCCACGAAATCGGCCTCGGACATGTCGTCGAGGCAGGCTCGCACGGCGACGGCGACGATCTCGTGGTCGTCGACGAGGCCGACCCTGAACGGCGTGCCGTCGGCCCGGCGCGCGCCTCCGCGCCGAGCTTCTGCGGCCTCGACCGGCTCGTGCTCGTGGTGTTCGGTCTGCGACATGACCCGCCCCTTCGCCAAGCGGGCCCGCGCACCGGTGCCACGCCTGAGTGCAGTCTAGTTCGGAGCCCCGACGCTCATTCGCCGAGGAGACGCCCAACGGCCGCGACCGGGATCGGGAGCCAGTCGGGCCGATGACTCGCCTCGTAGATCGCCTCGTACACCGCCTTGTCGAGTTCGTAGGCGGCGAGGATGCGGGCGTCGATTCCCGCACCCGCGTCGCCGCCCCCTCGGCTGGCGTACCCGAGGAGGAACGCCTCACGCGCACGCTGCGCCCAGTCGCCGACGACATCGTGTCCGGCGGCGAGCGAGAGCGCGCCGGCCACGTAGTCGAAGCTGCGAAGCATGCCGGCGACATCGCGGGCCGGCAGGTCGAGGGCATTGCGCTCGGCGAGGGGTCGCAGGGGCTCGCCCTCGAAGTCGAGCAGCACCCAGCCGCGCTCGGGGACCGCGAGCACTTGACCCAGGTGGTAATCGCCGTGGATGCGCTGGAGGTTCGGCCAGGGTGCGTCGGCCGCGCGTTCATAGGCCCGCTCGACCGCGACCCGTTGCTCGCGCAGCGCCGGCACGAGCTCGAGCGCCCGCCGGAGCCTCGCGCGCATCTCGCCGATCGCGCGCTCGACCTCGGCCGGTGTTGCGGCCGCTTCCGGCAGGTGCGTGCGCAGCACCTCGTGCGTCTCGGCGGTCGCCTCGCCGAGCGAGTACGCGGGGGCCGTGAAGTCGTCGCCCGATTCGGCGGCTCGCCTGGCGACCCGCCAGGCATCTTCGACGCCGGCGAAGAACTCCTGCGCGAACGCGAGGTGGCCCCGCGCGCGGCCCCCCGGTTGGGACGGGTCGGGCCATTCGCCGGCGACGTGGCCCAGGGCGGGCGGCACGCGGAGGCTGCCTGCCGCGGCGAGCGCCGACTGCAGTGTCACATCCGGGTTCTCGCCGTTGTGCAGCGTGCGGAAGACCTTGACGATGAGCGGCGCCGCCTCGGCGTCGCTCTCCCGCTCGCGCATCTGGAGCACGATCGATGAGTTCGACTGCTCCCCCTGCAGCGCCCGCGACGCGCGCACTCGGCCTGCCCGCGACCCCGGCATGGGCAGGCCGACCGCGAGCCCGTCGGCCGAACCGCCCGGCCCCCGCGCCGTCTGCTCGCCCTCGATGAGCGCAAGGAGGGCGCGGGCGAACGCCGTGTCGTGCACGCCGTCGATGACGGCCGCGCGCCCCGACCCGGTGTCGTAGGTGCCGAGGTAGCCACGAGCGTCGAATGAGCTGTCGACGTTCCGGATGACGAGCGGAACTTGATAGACGGATCCCGCGCCGACGCCTTCGCCGCCGCCCGTCGCCGAGCCGGCACGCGTCGACGTGTCCCGCAGCATCGCGACGGTGATGAACCGCACATCGGGGTCGCGCTCGGGGTCGCCGAGCGAATAGCTGCCGAGCAGTTCGAACGACGGCGCACGCCGCCCGGCGCCCGTGCTGTCATCCCCGGGGCTTCCCGCGTGCTCCCCCACATACCAGCGCTGCTGCGGCACCCAGTCGCTGACGAGCGACATGAGGTCGGTCATAGCATCCTCCCAAGCCGGCGACCGCCCCGGCCGCCGTGCGCGTCACCCTACCCGCAGTGGTACGCCGCGGTGCCGTTTCGCGCAGCACGACGGCCCGCCGGGGCGTTCAGGCCCGCGCCCGGCCGCGCGGCCGGGAGCTCGCAGCCCGGTCGGCCACGACGCTTCGCGTCACCACGAACTTCCGCGTGCGCGAAAGCTGCTCGGTCGGCCCGACGATGCGGCGCAGGGCCGTGCGGTGGGGCAGATGCGCATTGAAGACCGTCACCAGGCTCCCGCCGGGCTTCAGGATGCGTGCGGCCGCCGCGAAGAGCGGCTCGGCCGCCGTGTCGTCGAGCTCGGTGCCCTCGTGGAATGGGGGATTCAACAGGACGAGGTCGGTCGACGCGGCTTCGATGCTCGAGGCGGCGTCGTCTCGCATGACCGTCACCCGAGCATCCAGCCCCACTCGCTCCAGCGTTGCGCGGGCGGATGCGCATGCCGCCCACGACCGGTCGGTGGCGATCACCCGCATCCGGGGTCGCGCTCGGGCGAGCGCGACCGCCAGCAGGCCGGTCCCGCAGCCGAGGTCGACGCCGATGCCCACGTGGTCGTCGCCGAGTCCCGACATCTGGAGCGCGTGCTCGAGCACGTCGAGGAGGGCGCGCGTGCCGATGTCGAGCGACCCGCCGGCGAACGTCCCGCCGTGCGCGGCGACCTCGAGGCCGAGTTCGTCGATGCGGCTCCACCGCGGAAACGGCTCGATGACGTGGTCGCGCCGCGGCGCCGCGGCGTGCAGCGCGCGCGACTTTTGGCGGCCGAGACTCGCGCGCACCTCGGCGAACCCCATCGCGAGCACCTCGTTGAGCCCGCGTGACATGTGCTTCACGCGCCCGCCCAAGACGACACGCACGCGCTCGTCGGCGTGGCTCGCCGCGAGCGCGGTGAGTGCCTCGAGTTCCGCGTGGTACTTGGGAAGCCGGCCGACGATGAGCGTCGCGCCCTGCACGAGCGCCGGCTCAAGGCCGAACCGCCGCACCGCGACGCGCGGCTGCGTCGTGTCGGCCGCGCGGGCGGCCGCGAGCTCGTCCATACGGCGCTCCGCGTCGACACCGTCGGTGAAGACCCGCACCTCGTGCAGACGGAAGCGATCGGCCGCCGCGAACGAGAGGTGGCCGGTGCGGTCGCCGATCACGACGAGCCGGGTGCGCGGGGGGCGGCCAGGTCCATCGGCGCCGGCCGCGACCAGCTCAGCCTGTCGTGCACGCGCGTCAGCGGCCTCGTCGAGCGCGATGAGATCGACCGGATCCAGGGTGAACGCATCACGCTGCGCGGTCGACCACGCCGCTTCCGGGGGCCGCGACGAGCTCATGACCGGGCTTCGTGTTCCGGGAGCGGATCTGGGCCGAGCCGGTACTCGCGGCCTTTCGCTCTCGCGATGAGGATCTCGACGAACTCCTGCGTCGGCGTCTGCACCCACGGGCGCAACGGCAGCTGCGAGGCCTGTTCGATCTCGTCGGCAGTCTCGAGCAGACGGGCGCGCCCGTGCGCGATCACGCTCCAGGCGGTCTCCTCATCGATGCTGTCGACCTGAAACGCGACGTCGCTCGCGATGATGGTGCCGGCGAGCTTCGTGCCTGGCGCCGTGCGGAAGAGGATGCGGCGCCCCACCAGCCGGTAGTTGACGGGGAAGATCTCGATGAGGCCCGACACGTGGAATGCGAGGCGCCCGAAGCTCTTGCCGCTCAGGCGAGCCAGGCAGTCGGCGTCGGTGAAATCGGTGAAGGATGCGGGCGCGGCCATGCTCAATTCTCTCACCCGCGGGTGCGCTGCCGGGTAACCGCCATGTCACGACTGCGGCTCATCGCTGTGTCGGCCCGCCCCACATGAAGGGGCCGGGGGCGGGCCCCTGGGGCCGGTCCTTCTGAGGTGGCTCGCCCGGCGGTTGCCATCCTTGCAGCGGCTGGGATGTGGTCGAGACGCCGTTCGGGCGGTCAGGCGGCGGTGCCTGCCACGATGAGTGCATGCTCGCGGGAGGGGCACCGCGGTCGGTCGGCGGCGGCGTCATGCCCAGCCCGGCCTGTTGCACGCGGCGCGAGACCGGTGTCTGCGCCTGCCAGCCCGGCTGCGCCCCCGGCCCACCCGCGCCGTAGCCGAAGCCGACTGGCGGCGGCTGCATGGCCCGTTCCGGGAAGGCGGTCGCCGGGCGGGCGGGCGCGGTTCCGGGTGGCAGGTGCGCCGGCCACCCGGGCGCCCCGCCGTCCCCCGGGGCCCGGCCGTACCCGGGTGCCCCACCGTATGCAGGCGCCCCGTGCCCCGGGGGCCCACCGTATCCAGGCGCCCCGCCGTATGCAGGCGCCCCGTGCCCCGGGGCCCCGCCGTATCCGGGCGCCCCGCCGTATGCAGGCGCCCCGTGCCCCGGGGCCCCGCCGTATCCGGGCGCCCCGCCGTATGCAGGCGCCCCGCCGTATGCAGGCGCCCCGAACCCGGCACTCCAGGCCGGTTGGAGCGCCGGCTGGGGCCGGCGCCGCCGCGCAACCAGGGCAATGAGGATCGCGATCGCACCGGCGATGACGATGACGCCGACGACGCCCCATCCGACGCCCGCTCCGGTCTGGAAGAAGCCGGGCGGGTCGACGGTCGGGTACGCGACCGGCGTCGACGAGCCGCGCGGGATGTCGGCGGTGACGAAGCCCCAGTCGATGGGCTCGGCGTCGCCCCGCACCTCGCCCCAGCTCGGGTACGCGTCGGCATCCCCGCGCAGCAACGGGTTCTCATCCGGGTAGGCCGTCGGGTCGACCGCCACCAGATTATGCGGCGAGACGAGCCCGAATCCCTCGAGATCGGTTCGCGTGAGCTCGTCCCACTCGTTCGAGGTGTTGCGGATCACCGACTGGATGAGCTGGTTGCCCGTCGCCTCCGGCCATCTCGACCAGCCGAGGGCCATCGCGCCGCTCACCCAGGCCGTTGCCGGTGAGGTACCGACCGCGAGCCGGTAGTCGTCCCACGAGCCACCGTTCCAGTCGATCGAGCGGATGTCGACGCCGGGAGCCACGACGGTGAGCCGGTCGCTGATGACCTCCATGCCGTCGGACTGGCCGTCGATGTCGACGTTCTCGATCGCGATGACGCCGTTCGCGCCGCTGATCACGTCGAGGTCGTCGCCGTCCTCGTTCTGCACCGCGATGTTGACGACAACACCCGCCTCATGCGCGACGCGAACGGCGTCGACGATCTCGTCGAGGTTCGGCCACCCGATCGACATCGAGAAGATCTGCGCCCCCTGGTCGACGGCATCGCGCGCGGCGTCCGCAAGGCTCGGCCGGCAGTCGTGGTCACCCGCGTAGATGACCGCGTAGTGCAGGACCCTGGCGTCCGGGGCGAGTCCCTTGGCCCCCTGCAGGCCGTCGACGCCGGCGCCGCTGCCCGCGATCACCGATGCCATCGACGTCGCGTGCCCGGCGTCCTCACCGGTCGAGCGCCCATCGAAGCCGTTGTCGCAGATCTCGCTCGTGCGCAGTTCGAGGTTCGCGTCGGCGAGGTCGGGCACCGCGTCGTTGATGGGCGAGTCGAAGAGCGCGACCGTCACGCCCTCGCCGGTGACGCCATCACCGTGCAGGTCGTCGATGCCGAAGTCGTCGAAGTACCACGTGCCTTCGCGCGCCGTTGACCCGTCCGCGCGCGGTACCGCGTGCGCGACCCCGTACGAGGCGGATGCGCCGCTCGCGTCGGTGTCGGTGTCGGCGACGGCGCTCGCGCTCGCCCCGGAGGCACCGGGCGCCGCGATGCCCATGATGACCGCGCAGAGAGCGGCGCTGAGGGCGAGCAACCCGCTCCGCAGTGTCATGATGCACATCCTTCCGAGTTCGAGCATCCACGTCTCGCGTGAACGACGGACTGCGCACGCGCCGGCCTGCCGCGCACGGCAGGCTAGCGACCGGGACCGCCCCACGGGTTCGGGCCCGGACCGCCGGCGGGTGGACGCTGGGGCACGCCCCACTGCGGCGGCGGGGTCGGCTGCGCCGGCGCGCCCCACTGCGCCGGCGCGCCCCACTGCGCCGGCGCGCCCCACTGCGGCGGCGGGGCCTGCGGTGGCGGGGCCGACTGCTGCGGCATCGCGCCCCCGGCTCCCCCGTACGCGACGGGCCGCGACTGCGGTGGTCCGCCGTCAGGCGCGGGTGTCCAGGCGGAGACCTGGCCGGTGTGGGCGGATCGCTGCGGCTGCGGGGCTGCCCCGTAGGCCGGTGCCCGCGGCACCGTGGGAGGCCCGTAGGCGGGCCTCGTCGCGGGAACCGGCGGGCCATATGGAAGCGCCGGGGTGCCGGGCGCAGGGCCCGGCGCGGGCGCCATGCCGGCGGATGCGGGGACGTTCGGCCCGGCAGGCGCGCCCCAGCCGAATCCGCCACCGAGCACGCCGGGGCCGAAACCGCCTGCGCCTGCGCCCGCGAACGGTGGCCCCGCGGCGGCGGTCGGCGGGCCGAAGGGCGCGAGCGGCCCGGCAACGCGCGTGCCGCGCCGGCCGCGTCGCAGCAGCACGAGCGCGGCCGCCGCTGACCCGAGCGCGACGAGGCCGAGCCCGCCGCCGACAATGCCCTTGCCCGGCTCGCTCGTGATCCACATGGTCGGCTGCTTCGTGGGCACGGCCGTGGGAATCGAGGTGCCTGGCCCGACCCCGGCGTCGGTGAACTCCCACTCGGTCGGGGCGGTCTCGCCCATCAGATCGCTCCAGAGGGGCTCGGCGTTGGGGTCATCGCGCAGCAGCGGATTCTCATCGGGATACTGCGTGGGGTCGACGATCGCGAGGTTCTGCGGCGAGACGAGCCCGAAGCCCTCCTGGTCGGTCCGGGCCAGTTCTTCCCAGCCGTTCGAGGTGTTGCGAATGAGCGATTGGATGAGCTGGCTGTTCGTCGCCTCCGGCCACTTCGCCCACGCGAGCGCAAGCACGCCGCTCACCCACGCGGTAGCCGGCGAGGTCCCGACTGACAGCCGGTAGCCCTCCCAGTCGCCGTCCTCACCGCGATCTGGCGAGCGGATGCCGGCGCCGGGCGCGACCACCGCGAGATCAGAGCTGATGACTTCGCGGCCATCGGAGTTGCCCTCGGGGTCGATGTTCTCGACCGTGACGACGCCGTTGATGTCGCTTTCGGGGTCGAGCGCGTCGAGCGATTCGTTGGCGACCGCGATGTCGACGATCGCGCCGCCCTCGTGCGCGATACGCGCGGCCTCGACGAGATCGTCGTGGTCGGGCCAACCGAACGACATCGAGAAGATCTTCGCCCCGTGCTCGATGCCGTCGCGGACGGCGTCGGCGAGCGTTGCGTCACAGCCCGTGCTGCTCGGGCTCATGAGCAGGCCGTAATGCAGCACCGTCGCTCCGGGGGCAACCCCCGGCACCCCCCGCTCCCCGTCCGCGCCCGCGTCGGTGCCGACGATGACCGACGTCATGGCGGTGCCGTGGCTCGCCTCGTCCTCGGTGGAGACGCCGTCGTAGCCGTTCGCGCAGATTCCCGAGGTCATGAGCTCGAGGTTGGCGTCGCGGAGGTCCGGGGCGTCCGGGTTGATGGGCGAGTCGATGACCGCGACCTTGACGCCCTCGCCCGTGACACCCTCCTCGTGCAGCCCGCCGATGCCGAAGTGATCGAAATACCACGTGCCGTCCTGCGCCGGTGTGGTCAGCGGGGGCGGCACCGGCTCGAGCTCATCGGCCGCCATCGCCGGCAGCACGGGACCGGCGACGAGTGCGGTGGCGGCGGCGAGTGCCGCGGATGCGCGCAGCGCTCGCGCGCGCGTGTTCGGCCTGGCCGTGGCGCTGGTTCGGGGGTGCATGGACGTCCTTCGATGCGGTGCGAGAGTTCCAGCGTCGCACCGGGATGCCGGCCGTGCGTCACCCCCGAGACGCGACCCCGTTCATCCGAACGGACGAACCGAGAGCGAATGGACCGATGCGGACGGCGGAAGGTCGACGGCGACGCGCACCGTCGCCGCGACCGAGTCGGGCTCGAGGTAGCGCTCGTGCTCATGCTCGCCGCCCTCGGCGGCGCGCAGCTCGCGCTGCATGTCGGTGCCGACGCGGCCGGGATGAATCGAGGTGACGCGAACGCCGTTCGGCGCCTCCTCCGCGCGGAGGGAGTCGGTGACCGCTCGCAGCGCGAACTTCGACGCGGCGTACACGCTCGAGCGAGGGCCGGCGTTGTGGCCGGCACCGCTGTTGATCGCGACGACGAGCCCACGCCGCGCCCGCAGGGCGGGCAGCAGCCGCGCCGTCAGGTCGGCGACGGCGACGACGTTGAGCTCGAGGATGCGGCGGAACTCGGCGCGGTCGCTCGCCGCGACAGGGGCGATGGGGCCGATGACGCCCGCGGAGTGCACGAGCACGTCGATGCCGTCGGCGCCCGCCCCGTCCGCCAGGCCTGCAACGGCCGCGGCGACGTGCGCTTCGTCGGCGAGGTCGACGGCGAACGGCGCTGCGTCGCCGAGCTCGGTGACGAGCGCGCCGACCGTCTCGGGGTCGCGGCCGCCGACGATGACGCGGTGCGTGCGCGCGAGGTCGATCGCGATGGCCCGCCCGATGCCCCGCGTCGCGCCGGTCACGAGCGCGACCGGCCGTTCGACGGCCGCAGTCGCACGCGAGGTCTCGACTCGGCCCGGCATTCCGTCGCTCATTCGCTGCCCTTCGTCGTGCCACAATCGATGAGGGATGGCCAGGTGGTACGGGGCCACACTAATCGGTCGACGTCCAGCGGGAGGGCGCACGCCCATGTCACGACGTGAGCAGCGCGTGGGCGGCGCGCGAGCATCCACCGCCATGTCGACGGTCGCGGCGATCTGCGCGGCCGTCGCCCTGCTCGCCGGCTGTTCGGCCGCTCCGCTCGCCGACGCGCCCGCCGCAACGCCGGCCGAACTCGTCGAGCAGGTCGCGGCGGCCGGCGGCGACGCCGACCCGGTGGGCCTCGCCGAGGCGGCTGCCGACGTACTCGACGGCATCGCGATCGCGCCGCGCACGGAATGGGACGGCCGCTTCGATCGCGTCGGGTCGTTCGGTGACGGCTGGGGTGATCCCGATGGCAACGGCTGCGACGCTCGCAATGACGCGCTGCAGCAGGCGCTCGCCCACGCGGAGTTGCTCGCCGACGGGTGCCGCGTCGCCTCCGGCGTGTTGGACGACCCCTACACGGGCGAGACGATCGCATTCGAACGGGGCCCGCGAACGAGCGAGCACGTGCAGATCGACCACGTCGTGGCGCTCTACAACGCCTGGCGAACGGGCGCGCAAGACCTGGCGTACGAAGAGCGCGTCGCGTTCGCCAATGACCCGCTCAACCTTCAGCCGACGGCGGGCTGGGCGAACGACGACAAGCAGGCGTCGGATGCGTCGCAGTGGCTCCCGCCCGACGAGGACTACCACTGCACGTACGTTTCCCGGCAGATCGCCGTCAAGGCCACATACGGCCTGTGGGTCACGCAGTCCGAGCACGACGCGATGCACGGCGTGCTCGCGGCCTGCCGCGAGGCCGTTCCCTGAGCCAAGGGGCGACGGGCGGGGCCCGTGAGCCGGCCGACGACTACTCGTCGCGGTCGTCGGCGATCGGCAGCACCGGACGATAGAGCACGACGCCCGTGCGGCGCTCTGCCCGCCGGCCGTGCATGAGCGATACGACGTCGCCCTCGGCCCCGGCGGCGAAGACTCGGCCGCCGCGCCGCGCGAGCCGCTCGTTGGCGAGTTCACTCTCGAGGGCGCGCACTCGCCGCTGCAAGTCGTCATTCTCGCGCTGCAGGGCCAGGATGCGGCTGATGCCCTCGAGGGAGACGCCCTGCTGCGACAGCTCGGCGACCTCGCGGAGCTGGCCCACGTCGCGAAGGGAGTAGCGCCGCACGCGCCCGGCTGTCCGCTTGGGCGACACGAGGCCGATCCGGTCGTACTGCCGCAGCGTCTGCGGGTGGAGGCCCGAGAGCTCGGCGGCCATCGCGATCGCGAAGATCGGCGCGTCTTCGTCCAGCGGCATGCGCTCTGCCATCCGTCACCCTCCCATCGCTCGCGGCCACGTTCCTCGTACCGGGTGCGCAGCATCCAGCCCATGCGCGGCATCCGGCGCCGCCGACCACCAGCGAACCACGCCTGCCACGATCGTTCTACTCCTGCGTCGCGCGGCGCATGAGGTCGTCGCGCGGCGATTCCGCCGGCGACGCCGCGACGAAGGCATCGAGCGCTTCCTCCATGCCCTTCGTGAGGTGCGTGGGAACCGCGATCGTGAGGGTCACGAGCAGGTCGCCCGTCCCGCGCTTGGTGGTGACACCGCGGCCCTTCACGCGCAGCTTCTTGCCGCTTTGCGAACCCGCGGGCACGCGCACCTTCACGGGATCGCCGCCGAAGGTGGGGACCTCGACCGTGGCGCCCTTCGCCGCCTCGGCGAAGGTGACGGGCACGTCGATCGTCAGGTTGTCGCCGTCGCGACCGAAGACGGGGTGCGACCGCACGGACACCTGCAGCAGCAGGTCGCCTGGCGGGCCACCATTCGGGCTGGGCGCACCCTTCCCCTTGAGCCTGATCTTCTGGCCGTCCTCGACGCCGGCGGGGATGCGCACCGTAATCGTGCGCCCCTCGCCCGTCTGCAGCGTGACGGTGTCGCCGCGGATGGCGGTCGCGAACGAGAGCGTCGTCGAGGCCGTCTGGTCGCGTCCCTTCCGCGGGCCGCCCGTGCCGGGCGTCCCGAACCCGGCCGGTCGACCGGCCGTCCCGAAGGACCCGGGGCCGAAGCCGCCGTGACCGCCGCCGAACATCGACCCGAGCAGGTCTTCCAGGTCTTCGTTCGAGTACTGCTGGCTCGCACCGCCGCGGTTGAACATCCCGCCGAAGGCGTCCTCGAACCCGGCACCGCCACCCGACGAGGTGAACCGGGCACCGCCGCCCATCGCCCGCACCTGGTCGTACTCGGCGCGATCCTTCGGGTCCGAGAGCACCGAGTACGCCTCGGAAACGTCTTTGAACTTGCGCTCCGCCTCGGGGTCTCCGGGGTTCTGGTCGGGGTGGTAGTCACGGGCCAGCTTGCGGTAGGCCCGCTTGAGCTCTTGCTCCGAAGCGTCCTTGCTGACGCCGAGCACCGCGTAGAAATCCTTCTCGAACCAGTCTTGGCTCGCCATGTCGTTCCTTTCTCGACACGTGAGGGGCCCGCCTTGGCGGGCCCCTCACGCCGATGCTCCGGATGCTCGAGGTGCGCTCGCGCCCCCGCGCGGTCTCGCAGGGTTCCCGAGCCTGGCCGCTCGTTCACCCGGCGGCCGCGGAGACGCGACCGCCGTGGCTCAGCTCGCGGCGACGAACACCGCGACCTTCGCGACACGGACGATGCGGTCGCCGACGCGATAGCCGCGCTCCACCACATCGGCGATGGTGTCCGCCTCAGCCTCGGGACTCGGCAGTTGGGCGATCGCCTCGTGGACGGTCGGGTCGAACCGCTCGCCCTTGTCGCCGTACGCGACGAGGCCGAGCTTCTCGACCGACGCCCGCAGTTTGCTCGCGATGACGGCGACGGCGCCCTCCTCGGGAAGGTCGCCGTGCTGTTCCGCCCGGTCGAGGTCGTCGAGGACGGGCAGCAGCGCTCGCAGCACCTCGCCCGTCGTCGCCTCACGGGCCGCGATCTTCTCCTGCTCCGTGCGGCGGCGGTAGTTGGCGTACTCGGCCGTCACCCGCTGCAGGTCGGCGAGGGTCGCGTCGGCGCGAGCCGCGTCGGCGGATTGCCCCGTGTCGGGCTCGCCCCGCGACTCGTCGTCGACGGCGCTCGCCGTCCCGGCCTCCTCCACGGCGCGCGCGTCGGCGATGAGCCGTTCCAGCTCGTCGTCGATCACCTGCGAGTCCGCATCTGCCGCGTCTTCCGAGCCAGCCGCCGACTCCGCGGCCGCCGCGGCGTCTGCACCGGTATCCGGAGCCTCGCCCGAAGCATCCGGCGCACCGGACTCGGCGCCCGCTTCACCGGCGGGGGCAGGCTGCGGCTGCTCGGCCGCGGGCCCGCCGCGCACCTGGCCCGTCTCCGGGTCGATCCGCCGCTTGTCGTTCACGATCGGCTCACTGCGCTCGCCACCCGTGTCGTGGTCGCGTCGCTCGTTACGGTTCTCGTCACTCACGGCTATCGCGCGTCCTTGTTGTCGTCCTCGTCATCGACGACCTCGGCGTCGACGATGTCGTCGTCGCCCGCCGCTTCGGTCGTCCCGGCGTCTGACGGCGCATCGCCCGTCGGCGCCTGGGCCGCCTGCTCCTGCTCGTAGATCGCCTGGCCCAGCTTCGACTGGCTCACATTGAGCTTGTCGAGGGCCGACTTCACGGCCTCGTCGTCGTCACCCGCGAGGGCCGTCTTGAGGGCGTCGACGTCGGCCTGCACCTCGTTCTTCACGTCGGCGGGCAGCTTCTCGTCGTTCTCCGAGATGACCTTCTCGACCTGGTACGCCGTCGTCTCGGCGACGTTGCGGGTCTCGGCGGCCTCGCGGCGCTTCTTGTCCTCGGCCGCGTGCTCCTCAGCCTCGCGAACCATGCGCTCGATGTCCTCCTTGGGCAGGGCCGAGCCGCCCTCGAGACGGATGTTCTTCTCGGCACCGGTGCCCTTGTCCTTCGCCGTGACGTTCACGATGCCGTTCGCGTCGATGTCGAAGGTGACCTCGATCTGCGGCACGCCGCGGGGCGCTGGCGCGATGCCCATCAGCTCGAAGGTGCCGAGGTTCTTGTTGTCGCGGGTGAACTCGCGCTCACCCTGGAACACCTGGATCTGCACGGAGGGCTGGTTGTCGTCCGCGGTCGTGAAGACCTCCGAGCGCTTCGTCGGAATGGCGGTGTTGCGCTCGATGAGCTTCGTCATGATGCCGCCCTTGGTCTCGATGCCGAGCGAGAGGGGCGTGACGTCGATGAGCAGCACGTCCTTGCGGTCGCCGCGAAGCACGCCGGCCTGCAGCGCGGCGCCGACGGCGACGACCTCGTCCGGGTTGACGGTCTTGTTGGGCTCCTGACCGCCAGTGAGCCGCTTCACGAGCTCTGAGACGGCCGGCATGCGAGTCGAACCACCGACGAGCACGACGTGCGCGATCTGGGCGACGTTGACGCCGGCCTCGCGGATGACGTCTTCGAACGGCTTACGCGTGCGCTCGAGGAGGTCCTTGGTGAGGTCTTCGAACTTCGCGCGCGAGAGCGACGTGTCAAGGTTGGCCGGCCCGCTCTCGGTGAGCGAGAGGTAGGGCAGCTGGATTGTCGCGTTCATGGAGCTCGAGAGCTCCTTCTTCGCCTGCTCGGCCGCCTCCTTGAGGCGCTGCAGGGCGATCTTGTCGCTCGACACATCGACGCCCGACTGCTTCTTGAACTCCTCGATCAGGAAGTTGACGATGCGCTGGTCCCAGTCATCACCGCCGAGTCGGTTGTCGCCCGCTGTCGAGCGCACCTGAATGGTCGAGAACTCGTCGTCCTTGCCCACCTCGAGGAGTGACACGTCGAACGTGCCGCCACCGAGGTCGAAGACGAGGATCAACTCGTCTTCCTTGCCCTTGTCGAGGCCGTAGGCGAGCGCCGCCGCCGTGGGCTCGTTGATGATGCGGAGCACGTTCAGGCCGGCGATCTCGCCCGCTTCCTTGGTGGCCTGACGCTCGGCGTCGTTGAAGTAGGCGGGGACCGTGATCACAGCGTCGGTGACCTTGTCGCCGAGGTACTCTTCGGCGTCACGCTTGAGCTTGCCGAGAATGCGGGCCGAGATCTCCTGGGGCGTGTAGGTCTTGTCCTCGATCTTCGTGGACCAGTCGGTCCCCATGTGGCGCTTCACCGACGAGATCGTGCGATCGACGTTCGTGACGGCCTGGCGCTTCGCGGTCTCGCCGACGAGCACGTCGCCGTCCTTCGTGAATGCGACGACCGACGGGGTCGTACGGAGACCCTCGGCGTTGGCGATGACCTTGGGCTCCCCGCCCTCGAGCACCGCAACGACCGAGTTCGTGGTTCCGAGGTCGATTCCGACAGCTCGTGACATGTGTGACTCCTTCAGTAGTGGCGTGCGTGGTGACGGTTCGCGGTGAGACGCTCGCCGTGCTGCGCGGCATCAAGACTTGAGCCGCGATGACGCAACTTCATCACATTGCGCCACGCAGACGCAAGTTTGCGCGCTGTGAGTTGAGTGTAAGTGGCTCAACTTCTGTGGACGCCGCTTACGACTGCCGCGTCGGGCCACCCGCATCCGGGCCGGTCGCGCCGGTCTCGTCGGCGCCGAGCCCCTCGGCGCGAGACGCCGAGCTCTCCCCATCGAGGGTGATCTGCGCGACGGCCACCCGCTCGCCCTCGATGACGACCTGCGTCGGATGCGAACGGACCGGGAGGAAGACGAGCAGGCCGACAAGGAGCACGATCCCGATCGCCACGATCGTCACCTTGGGGTCGCCGGTCGCGGCGAGCAGCACCCCGATCAGCGCGGGGGTGAGGAAGCTCGCGGCGCGCCCCGTGAGGCGGTAGAGGCCGAACAGCTCACCCTCGTGCCCGACGGGCGTTGACCGCATGAGGTACGACCTGCTGGCCGACTGCACCGGGCCGACGAACAGGCAGAGGAAGAGACCGAACGTCCAGAACACGACCTGGGCGGTGGGCAAGAAGAAGAGCAGCGACGCGACGGCCACGAGCGAGACGAGCGAGACGATCACGACGACCTTGGGGCTGAACCGGTCGTCGAACCATCCGGCCGCGACGGTGCCGAGCCCCGCGACGAGGTTCGCCGCGACCGCGAAGTAGATGACCTCGCTCGACGAGAACCCGTAGACCTGCGCGGCCATGATCGCGCCGAACCCGAAGACCGCCGCGAGGCCATCGCGGAAGATCGCGCTCGAGAGCAGGAACAGCAGCAGCTTCGGTTCGGTACGCCCGATCCGCGCGATGGTGCGCCACAGCACCGCGTAGGTCTTCCACCACGGGATAGCGGCTCGCGCCGGCTTCTTCGCCGTCTCGGGAACACGGAGGAAGATCGGGATGCTGAACAGCGCCAGCCAGATCGCGGCGACGAGGATGGCGAGGCGGATGTTGAGACCGTCGCCCTCCGCCCCGGTCGGCACGTTCAGCATGCCCGCGGCGCCCTCGACGCCGAAGTCCTGGATGAAGAGCAGGAGCAGGAGGACCAGCAGCACGATGCTCGCGAGGTAGCCAGAGCCCCACCCGATGCCCGAGGTGCGACCGACCGTCTTCTTCGTCGAGACCTGCGCGAGCATGGCGTCGTAGCTCACGCCCGAGAACTCGGAGAAGACGACGCCGACGGCGAGGAGCGCGGCCCCGAACAGGAGGAACGACTGATCGGGGAGGACGAAGTACATCGTGAGCATCGTCGCGATCGTGAGCACGGTGAAGACGAGCAGCCACCGCTTCCGCGTGCCCGAACCGTCGCTCCGCGCCCCGAGCGCGGGCGAGATGATCGCGACGATCACGGCGGCGATCGCATCCAGATTGGCGATGAGCATCGTCGTGTTCGCCTGCCCCGCGAGATACAGCGGGTTCTGCGGGTCGGCCCGTCCGAGCTCGACCAGGTCGGGGTCGATGAAGAGGTCGCTCGCCAAATACGTGGCGAAGACGAAGGTCACGACGATGGCCTGCCATGCCGAATTGCCGATATCCCACATGACCCAGGCCCGCGTGCGGCGGCGGAGCTCCTTCCGGGTCAGCGTCGCGGATCCGTCGACGGTCGTGAGCAGTCCACGGTCGCTGGTGCTGGTGCCGGACGTTCCGGAGGCTGTCGAGCTCATGCGCCGCATACTAGGGACGCGCGGTGACGCGCCGGTGTCGTACGTGCGGCGCCCGCGGGCGGCGCGCGCATCCGCCTTCTCCGCGCCCCAGCAGATACCTGACTGGCGAAACCTGGGGCGTCACTGAAATGTACGCCCGAACATCCCTTTGATCTGGGATTCTATGAGTCCTGCACGCCGTGCATATCGCACATTGCTATGTTCGCCAAGCCCCGAATTTCGGGCGCGCCTGTCGGAGGATCGAGAGGGAGCCAGCGAGTCATGGACACCGAGATCACACGCCCACGCCGTTCCGCCCCGATCAGCCTCCGCGAACTCGCCGACCGCCTCGGCGCTCGGCTCGATTCTCCCGCGACCGAACCCGTTTCACCCGCTCGCGACACGGAGACCGCAGACTCGTCGCCGCGGGTCGCCGTCACGGGGGTCGCAGGCGGCACCGACCGGGTGCTGCCCGGCGACGTCTTCGTCGCCATCCCCGGTGCGCGCACGCACGGCGCGAGCTTCGCCCGCGAGGCCGTCGAGGCCGGCGCCGTCGCGATCATCACCGACGCGGCCGGCGCCGAGCACGCACGCGACGCGGGCGTTCCCGTGCTGGTGGTCGAGCATCCGCGCTCCGCGCTGGCCGACGCATCCGGCATCGTGCACTCAACCCGAGCGATCGACACCGTACTGTTCGCCGTGACGGGCACCAACGGCAAGACCACCACGACCTACATGGTGCGCGACGTCATCAAGGCACTGGGGCTGCGCGCCGGCCTCGCGGGCACCGTCGAGCGCATCGTGGGCAACAAGCACATCGACACGAGCGACTCGGGCCGGCTCACCACCCCCGAGGCGGACGTGCTGCACGGGCTTGCGGCCCGCATGCACGAAGACCACGTCGCCGCCGCGGCCATCGAGGTCTCGTCGCACGGCATCGACGGCGGACGCATCGACGGTCTGCCCTTCGACGTGTCGATCTTCACGAACTTCTCGCAGGACCATCTTGACGAGTACGGCACCATGGAGCGCTATTTCGCGGCCAAGATGGCGCTCTTCACGCCCGAGCACACGCGCCGAGCAGTCATCGTCATCGATGACGAATGGGGGAAGCGCGCTGCGCGCGAGGCACAGGTTCCCGTCACGACCGTGGCGATGGACGCCGAGGCCGGGGCCGACTGGACGGTCGAGGTGAACGACACGACCCTGGCGCACACCGAGTTCCGCATGCGACACCGCAGTGGCGATGTCGTCGACACCACGGTCGGGATGCCCGGGTGGTTCACGGCGCTCGACGCGGCGCTCGCGATCGCGGCCGTGCTCGACTCGCGACTCGGCATCACCGCCGACGATCTGCGGGCGGCACTCGGGGAGCGCGGCGGCGTGCACCCGTCGGTCCCCGGCCGCATCGAGCTCGCCTCCGGCGACGCGCCCGTTCGCGTCTACGTCGACTACGGGCACACAGAAGCGTCGTTCCGAACCGTGCTGCAGTCGCTCCGCGAGTTCACGGACGGCAGGCTCTTCATGGTCTTCGGCGCCGACGGCGACCGCGACCGTACGAAACGCCCCGCCATGGCCCGAGCAGCGAGCGAGGTCACCGATGTCGTCGTGGTGACCGACTACAACCCGCGCACCGAGGATCCGACCGAGATTCGCCGCACCCTGGTCGACACCATCCGGCGGGAGTTCCCCGAGCGCGAGGTCTACGAGGTCGCGGCGCCCGCGGAGGGTATCCGCAAGGCGATTTCGCTCGCGCGCGCCGGTGACATCGTCTTCGTGGGCGGCCACGGGCATCGCCGCGACGTCGAGGTGGGCGGCAAGCTGGTGCCGTTCTCGGCGATGGATGCCGTGCGCGACGCCCTGCGCGCGGAGGGCTGGCTCACTTCGGCGTAGCGCACGGCCGCGCACCAGCATCCTCTGCTGGCACGCGGCCCCGTGCGCGCCGCGCGGCTACTCGCCCTCGGCGCCCTCTGGCACCGAGGCGGTCGCGATGCGGATCTCGCCCGGCGCACCGGGGAGTTCGGCCGATTCGACGACCTCGCCGCTCGTGTAGTCGACCTTGTGCACCTGGTTCGTCGCCGGGTCGGTGACGTAGAGGAAGCCGCGGTCTTCCTGGATGGCGGGGTGCGACGTCTGCCACTCCTCCGGGACCGTCCACGCGTCCGTGACCTGGATCTCGCTCGTCACCTCGGCCGTCGTCGGATCGATCACGCGAAGCGCGCCGTCGGCGCCGAGCACGAGGGCTTCGCCGTTGACGCCGCGGGCCATGCCCTGCCACGTGTAGTCGGCACCGATGTCGACGAGCTGCATCGTCTCGGACTCGGCGTCGACGAGGGCGACCTGCTGGAGGCCGAGGCCCTGGTCGGGGTCGCTCTTGTAGTCGGCCAGCACGACACTCGAGCCCGCGGCGGGGAAGGCGTTGCCGATGCGGCCGAACTCGTCGGGCGAATCCACCTTGTGGAAGTGGTCGCCGTGCAGCATCAGCATGCCGTCTTCGCAGCCGACGACGATCGTTCCGTCTTCGAGGGCGGCCTCGCCGTGGACGTTCGGGCACTGGTCGCTTTCGGCGACGACGTTGCCCTCGGCGTCGAGCAGCTGAGCACCGTTGCGCTCGTCCTCGTTGCCGGTGGTCACGAAGAGTGAGCCGTCCTCGAGGGCGACGGCGACACCGTGATGCGCCTCGGGGGTGGTGTAGGTCGACTCGGGAGCGACCGAGCCTGCTTCGACCGCGTCCGCCCAGCCCGTCACGGGCAGGATCGTGACCTCGCCGGTGCCGTCGTCGAACAGCGCCGTGAGGCCGTCGTGGGAGACGACGTGACCCGGAGCGTCCGCGGGCACGAGCACGTCGCTGAGGACCGGGTCGGTCACGTAGGAGTGCGTGTGGTCACCGTGCGGCTCGGTCCAGGTGCCGGCGTCGAGGGCGGCCCAGCCACCGGTCGTCGACACGAGGATGTGCCGGCCGTCACCCGCCGGGTTCAGGCGGTTGAAGCCGTCGAGTTCCACGTCGCCCACGGTCTCGAGCGAGCCCGCGTCGAGCACCACGATGCCACCGTCGTAGGTGATGGCGATGCGCGGCTGGGGGCCGCCCGTCTCGCTGATCTCGCTGCTGCCCTGATCGTGATCGTCGTGATCGTGGTCGTGGTCGTCATGGTCATCGGCCGCGGGGGCGTCGCCGGTGGCGCACCCGGTGAGGGCGAGCGCGGCGAGCGCCGCGACCGCGACACCACCGCGCGCGCGGCGCGTGAAGGAAGAAAGCGTCGTCATAGGAGTGCCCCTTCGGGGGGCCACCTTTCCAGCTCGTGATCGGTTGAACGGCGGCGCCCCGGATCGGACGCGCCGCCGAGCAACGGTATCGATAGTGAGAATCACTGTCAATTATCTGGGCAGGCGTGGCCCCGCTGCGGAATACTCAGCCCGGCGCGCGCTCCGAGGGGCCCGAATGCCCGGCACCGCCCCTCCTCAAGCGCCGCCGGTCATTTCGATCCCTCCAGACGGCGAGGCGACGGCGACGCGGCGACTAGCGCCCGCCGCGGAACCCTCGCAGCCGCAGCGAGTTCAGCACCACGAACACGGAGCTGAACGCCATCGCGGCACCGGCCAGCATGGGGTTGAGCATGCCGAGCGCGGCGAGCGGGATCGCGGCCACGTTGTAGCCGAACGCCCAGGAGAGATTGCCGATGATCGTGCGGTAGGTCGATTTCGCGAGCCGGATCGCGTCGACGGCCCCGTTCAGGTCGCCGCCGATGAGCGTGATGTCGCTCGCCTCGATCGCCGCATCGGTGCCCTCGCCCATCGCGAGGCCGAGGTCGGCCGCGGCGAGCGCGGGCGCATCGTTCACGCCATCACCGACCATCGCGACCGTTCGCCTTTCGGCGCGCAGCCGATCGACCGTCGCGACCTTGTCCTCCGGCATGACGCCGGAGAACACCGTGTCGATGCCGACCTCATCGGCCACCCGCCGCGCAACCTGCTCGCGGTCACCCGTGAGCAGGATGGGCTCGATGCCCTGCGCCCGGAATCGGCGAATCGCGGATGCGCTCGTCGCCTTGACCGTGTCGGCGACGGTCACGACCGCCGCCGCCCGCCCGTCGAGCCACACCATGACCGGCGTGCCCCCGTCAGCCACGAGCGCTGCCGCAGCATCTCCGAGGCCGACCGCCTCGTCGAGACGGCCCGCGCGCACCCGCACGCCGTCGACCACCGCCGATACCCCGAAGCCCGGCTCGTTGCGGAAGCCCTCGATATCCGGGGCGCCGGCCTCGGCGACTTCTGCCTCGGCGTAGGCCGCGATCGCCTTCGCAATCGGATGCTCGCTCGCCCCCTCGGCCGCACCGAGCAGGCGCAGCACGCCGTCGCGCGACGCGACCCGAGCATCCGTTGCATCGCCGTCCGCGTGACGCGCGATGTCGATCGCACGGAAGCCCTCGACGAGCTCGAAACCGCTGACCGACATCTTGCCGGTCGTGACCGTCCCCGTCTTGTCGAGCACGACGGTGTCGATCTTGCGCGTCGCCTCGAGGGCCTCCGGTCCGTGGATCAGCACGCCGAGCTGGGCGCCGCGCCCCGTGCCCGCGAGGATCGCGGTCGGGGTGGCGAGCCCGAGCGCGCACGGGCAGGCGATGATGAGGACGGCGACGGCCGCCGTGAACGCCATCTCGAGCCCGGGCCCGAAGATCGCCCATGCGGCGAACGTGAGCGCGGCGAGCAGGAGGACGATCGGCACGAACACGCCCGAGATGCGGTCCGCGAGACGCTGCACCCCGGCCTTGCCCGACTGGGCGTCCTCGACCATCCTCGCCATCTGGGCGAGGCGGGTCTCGGCACCGACGCGGGTCGCGCGCACGACGAGTCGCCCAGACGCATTGACGGTCGCCCCGGTCACGGTGTCGCCGGCACTCACATCGACGGGAACGGACTCGCCGGTCAGCATGGAGGTGTCGACCGAGCTGGCGCCCTCGACGACGTCGCCGTCGGTCGCGATGCGTTCGCCGGGCCGCACCAGGAAGCGGTCGCCGACGCGCAGCTCGCCGACGGGGCGCCGCTCGGTCGAGCCGTCGTCGCGCAATACTTCGGCGTCCGGCGCGCCGAGCTCCATAAGGGTGCGAAGGGCCGCCCCCGCCTCGCGCTTCGCTCGACCCTCGATGTATCGGCCGAGCAGCAGGAACATCGTGACGCCGGCGGCGACCTCGAAGTAGATGTTGTTCGCTCCGGTGCCGGGCTCGAGGGTCCACTCGAACCCGTGATGCATGCCGATCATCCCCGCGCCGCCGAAGATGAGCGCGTACAGCGACCAGAGGGTGGCCGCGGTGATGCCGATCGAAACGAGCGTGTCCATCGACGCGGCGAAGTGGCGCGCGTTCTTGAGCGTTGCGCGATGGAACGGCCACGCACCCCAGGTCACGACGGGAAGGGCGAGCACGAGGGACACCCACTGCCAGCCGGGGAACTGGAGCGGCGGGATCATCGCGAGCACGATGATCGGCACCGTGAGCACAGCGCTCGCCGCGAAGCGGCGCAGCAGCTTCTTGACCGCGTCCGGGGTGTCGTCGCCGTGGTCGTGCATGCCGGCGTGATCGTGCGTTCCGGGCTGCTCGTGCATGCCCGCGTGGTCATGCGCTGCCGCGCCGTGCCCGGCGTGCCCGCCGCCGCCGTCGTGCCCATCGCCGCTGCCGTGCCCGGCGATGTCTCCGGTCACCTCGGTCGACTCTGGCGCGGCCGACGCCGACCGAGCCTGCCGGTCGAGTCGCTCACGCGCTCCGTAGCCGATGGCATCGACGTCGGCGATGAGCTTCGCCACGAGACCGCCGGCGTCCCCGGCCGACTCGCTCGCGCGCGCCGGGTCGACCACGCGCACCTTGGCGCGCTCGACGGCGAAGTTCACGCTCGCCTCGACGCCGTCGGTCCTGTTCAGCTTCTTCTCGATGCGGTTGGCGCAGCTCGCGCACGTCATGCCCTCGAGGTCGAGCGTGATGACATCGCCGGCGGCGAGACCCGCCTCGCCGTGCCCGCTCCCGCCCGTCTTCACGGTCATGATCGCCCCTCCGAGCCGGCGAGCTCGTAGCCCGCTTCGTCGACCGCTGCACGGACCGTCTCGGGATCGAGCGCTCGCTCGCTCGTGACCGTGGCGGTGCCGCGCTCGGCGCTGACGTCGACGTGCTCGACGCCGTCGATCCCTTGAAGCTCCCCGGCCACGGCGCGCTCGCAGTGCGCGCAGCTCATACCGGCGATCACGTACTCGGTCGTCATGCTCACGGTGTCCTCCTTGCGTCGCATCCGTCTCGTTCCCTCGCCCCAACCATACCCCTGCGGGGTATATTCCGGATGCGACGATCGTCCGCCTGCGACGCTCCGGTCACGTTCCGGCCCCACGTGCACGGTCGACCGCGACCGCGCCCTAGCTCTTGACGAGTCGCTCGATCGCCACGGCCGCCTCGCGGACCTTCTCGTTCACCTCCGTGGCGTCGCCCGACGTCGCGGCGGCCTCGGCGGCGCCGACGACACAGTGGCTCAAGTGATCTTCGAGCAGCAGCATGGCCACTCGGTCGAGCGCCGACTTCACGGCGCTGACCTGCGTCAGCACGTCGATGCAATACGTGTCTTCGTCGATCAGGCGCTGGATGCCCCGCACCTGCCCCTCGATGCGTCGAAGGCGGTTCTGCAGGGCCTGCGCGTCGCCGGCGTAGCCGTGGTGCCCGGTCGCCTCGTGAGCCGAGCAGTGCTCCCCGCCGGCGGCGAGAGTATCGACATCGGACGGGGGCGTGATCGCGGCGTCAACCATGCCTTCATGGTACCCCGGGAGGGTACCCGCGCCCAGGGACTCCGGACGGTCGCGGGCGCACGGATTCCGCCCGTGCCGACTGCGGGCGTACCCTGGCGGCATGGACGGCTTCGCGGCGGTCGACTTCGAGTTCGCGCGGCAGGTGCTGCAACGCGGCATCGCGGCCCTGTTCCTCATCGCCTTCGTCTCGACGCTGAACCAGTTCCGGCCACTGCTCGGCGAGCGCGGCCTCATGCCCGCCCCAGAGCTGCTCGAGTGGGCGCGCGGCTCGAAGTCGCGTGGGCGGCTGCTCAAACCGACGATCTTCCGCTGGATCAGGTACACCGACCGCCGGCTCGCGGCGCTCTGCTGGTGCGGCATCGCCGTCGCGGCCCTGCTGTTCGTCGGCGTGCCGCAGCTCGGCCCGCCGTGGCTGCCCATGGTGTGCTTCCTCGCGCTTTGGTTCGGCTACATGTCGGTCACGAGCGTCGGGCAGACCTTCTACGGCTTCGGGTGGGAGATGCTCTTGCTCGAGGCCGGCTTCCTCGCCGCCTTCCTCGGGTCGAACTCGCAGCCGCCGCCGACCATCGTGATCGTGCTGTTCTGGTGGCTCGTGTTCCGCCTCGAGTTCGGCGCCGGGCTCATCAAGCTGCGCGGCGGGCGCGAGTGGCGCGACCTCACCGCGATGACCTATCACCACGAGACGCAGCCCATGCCCGGCCCGCTCAGCCGCCAGGCGCACTTGCTCCCCCGGCGGTTTCACCAGCTCGAAGTCCTCGGCAATCACTTCGCGCAGCTCATCGTTCCGCCGCTGCTCTTCGCACCCATCCTGTCGCTCTGGGTGCCGGGACCGGAGCCGGTCGTCGTCGGCGCGGTCGCGGCCGTCATCGTGATCGCGACCCAGTTGTGGCTCGTCGCGACCGGAAACTTCGCGTGGCTGAACTGGGCGACGATCGTGCTCGCGTTCTCAGCGGTCGGCGTTCCCGGTGAAGACACCGGCGCGCCGCGTGCGGCAACCGAGGCGCCGTGGCTCATCGACGGCCTGTCACTCCCCTGGCTCGTCATCACGACGACCGTCGGGGCGGTCTACGTCGCGCTCAGCTGGCCCGCGCTGCGCAATCTCTTCGCGCGCCGACAGCTCATGAACGCCGGCTTCAACCGGTTGCAGCTCGCAAACGCCTACGGCGCCTTCGGCACGGTCACGAAAACCCGCGACGAGATCGTGGTCGAGGGCACGCTCGACGACGATCCCGACACCGCGACGTGGCACGAGTACGCGTTCAAGGGCAAGCCCGGCGACGTACGGCGCGTGCCGCGCCAGTTCGCGCCCTACCACCTGCGCCTCGACTGGCTCATGTGGTTCCTGGCGCTCGGCACGCCGCTCGAAGAGTGGTTCGTGCCGTTCCTCCAGCGGCTGCTAGAGGGCGATCGCGCAACGCTCCGGCTGCTGCGCCGCGATCCGTTCGGCGGCCAGCGCCCGGCCTACGTGCGCGCGCTCAGCTATCGCTACCGATTCGCGACCCGGCAGGAGCACCGCGAGCGCGGCGTCATCTGGGTGCGCGACCGCCGTCGAGTGCTGGTGCCGCCGAGCCGGCTCGGCGCCGAGTAATCACGGCCGGCACGATCTCGGCAGCCGCGTCCCGCCCCGGCCTCACACCCACACGGGCTCGAGGAACCCGAGCTCGACGAGGTCGCGCACCTGCGGCGCGAGCTGCTCGCCGAGCCCGACCGCGTCGACGCCAAGCAGTTCTGCCAGGGCGGCGACGATCTGCCCGCCCGCGAGGTCGCCATCGCACACCGAGACGAAGCCCGCCAGCTCCGTCGAGCACGGATAGGTACGCCGGTAGCCCCCGCCCTGCCGCAGCAGAATGGCCGACGGATGCTCGTCCCCGGGCCGCGAGTGTCGTTCCTCGCTGATGTCTCCCGCGACGACGAGGGTCTCGTCCCACAGTGCCGCGTCATCGGCGAGACCCCGCAGCCACGTGACCCGGTCGAGCGTGCGGCGCACCCTCTCCCCCAGCGGCTGCTCGAGCTGGTGCGTGAGCCCTTCGAAACGGCGCAGCGGGGCGGCGCCGGCGGCATCCGCGTCATCCGCGCGCCGACGCAACACGAGCATCCCCATGCCGACCTCGTCGACGCTGCGGCCCGCGAAATCGGCGAGGTAGGCCACGAACGCCTCGCGCCACGAGACCAATTCGGCGTTCTCGGCCGCGTCGCGCAGCCACATGTCGGCGTACTCGATCGGTGTGGCGCGCTCGCGCTGAACGACCCAGAGGTCGACGTCGGCCGCCGGCCAGCGCTCAAGACGCGTGTGCCAGGTTTCGTCACCCTCGTGCACCTCCCAGTTGCCGAGCATGACGGCGACGCCGCCGGGCGCGAGCACGTCGCCGATGCCGCGCACGAGCCCCTCGATGATCGCGTCACCGGGCCTCCCGCCGTCGCGGTACGTGTACTGGTCACTCGCGCCTTCGCCGGCCGTCCGCGGGGTGATGACGAATGGCGGGTTCGACACCACGAGGTCGAACCGCTCGCCGGCGACGGGCGCGAGGAGGTTGCCGAGGCGCAGGCTCACGCGCTCGTCGAGCCGCGCCGGGTCGATGCCGAGCGCGGGCGCGGCGAGCAGCAGGTTGACGCGGGCGAACGCGAGGGCGCGCGCCGAGATGTCGGTCGCGACGACGAATTTCGCGTGCGCGAGCAGATGGAGCGCCTGCACACCCATGCCGACGCCGAGGTCGAGGGCCCGGTCAATTTCGTCGCGGGGCGTCAGTTGCGCGAGGTTCGTGGTCGCCGGCCCGATGCCGACGACGTGGTCGCGGCGGAGCGGCTGCCGGACGCCCGCGCCCGACTGCGCGCCGAGCTGCACGCCACCGAGGTCCGAGCAGATCCAGGTGTCGAGGCCGCCGTCGGTCGCGTAGGGGCGCACGTCGACGAGGGCGACGAGGTGCGTCGCCGCGTCCTCATCCCCGCCCGCAGCAACGTCGGCCTCGGCGGCGAATCGCGCGGCGACGAGGTCGCCGGCCGCCGGTACGAGGCTGCGCTCGACGGGCTCGGCGAGCAGGAACAGCCGCACCAGGGCCGCGAGCGCCGGCTCACTCGCCGCTCCCTCCGCCGCGCGCAACGAGGCCGGCACGAGCAGATCGCGATGGAGTGCCGCCGACGCGTCCGCGCCGAGGAAGCGCTCGACGCCGTCGACCGTGTACTCGGCCGCGGCCAGTGCGTCGCGGATGCGCGCGAGGCGATCGAGGTCGCTCGAGTCGGGCGCATCGGCCGGGTCATCGAAGGCGGGGGCGGATGCTGGCGCTGCGTTGTTCGCGGAGATCACGCCTGACATTCTCCCGGTCGGCTCGAGGCGGGGCGAACCGCCGCGGCCGACGACCGGATCGGCGATTTGGACCGTCAGTGCGCCTGCGCCCCGAGGTTCACCTTCGCCCACTCGCCGAGCTGGCCGAGGATCGGCAGCAGCCCCTCGCCGGACGTCGTCAGCGCGTACGACACCGTGACGGGAGGCCCTGGATCGACGGTGCGTTCGACGAGACCCGCCTGGGCGAGTTCGGTGAGGCGGTCGGACAGCACGGTATCGCTGATCCCGGAGACCGCGCGGCGGAGGGCGACGAACGTGGCCGGGCCGCCACCGAGCGAGGACACGATCATGGCGTTCCAGCGCTTTCCGAGCACGCTGAAGGCCAGCGTGACGGCTGCGTCACACACGTGGATCGTCGGCTCGGCGTCAGCCATGCCTCCATCGTACCTCTGCTACATTTATGTAAGTTACTACGTAAATCTTAGCGACTATGAAAACGAAAGGCATCCCATGTCCCTGTTCCGCCTGGACGCCAGCATCCTTCCCGCCACGTCCGCCAGCCGCTCGCTCGCCGATCTCGTCGAAGCCGAATGGACGGCATCCCACCCGAACTCGACCGTGACCAGGCGCGACCTCGCGGCCGACCCGGTGCCCGCCACGGCGTGGTCGGACGCCGTCACCGGCGGAACCGTCGCGCCCGAGGAGCGCACAGAACGACAGCGTGAGGCGCGCGCACTGGCGTCGACCCTGGCCGACGAGCTGCTCGCCGCCGACGCGCTGCTGTTCGCCGTGCCGCTGTACAACTACGGCGTCTCGCAGCACTTCAAGACCTGGTTCGACGTGGCCTACACGGATCCGCGGATCGACCCGACCGGCACGGCCCTGAGGGGAAAGCCCGCCACACTCGTGACCGTGCTCGGCGGCAACTACGACCCCGGCACGCCCAAGGAGGGATGGGACCACTCCACGCCATGGCTGCGGCGCGTCCTCGAGGACGTCTGGGGACTCGACCTACGCGTCGTGCAGCGTCCGTTCACGCTGGTCGGGGTCAATCCCGCGATGGATGCGTTCGCCGATGCTGCGAAGGAACTCAAGGAGAATGCCGAGGCCGACGCCCGCACGTACGGTCAGGAGCTGGCGGCTGCCCGCGGCGCAGGGGTTGCCTGAGTCGATCGGTCGGGGATGAGTCGACGGGCTCAGGCGGCGACGGGCTCGCGCTCGTCGCGCGCCCCCTCCGGCACCGGCGCCCGCAGAGCCGCCAGCTCCCGCAGCATGCGGACGCGATCGGCCGGGTCGTAGATGGTGCCCGCCAGCATGATCTCGTCCGCGCCGGTCTCGGCCGCGAGCGCTTCGAGCCCCGACAGCACGACCTCGGCCGTGCCCGCGTACTGGATGCCGGGCGACGCCTCGAACACCTCGCGGTCGACCACGCGCTCGCGATACACGGCCGCGTCCTCGGGCGACATCACCTTCGTGACCCGGCCGAGGCGGATCTGGTGCATCATCACCTTCGCGGGCAGCGACAGCCGCTGGGCGGCCTCGCGCGACTCGGCGGTCACGGCCGACGCCGACATCATGAGGTACGGCTCCGCGAGCAGCGGGGAGGGCTCGAAGTGCTTCCGATAGTGATCGGCGGCGGCACGCGGGTCGCTCGCCATGCCGAAGTGATTCGCGAACGCGTACGGCAGGCCGAGCTTCCCGGCGAGCTCCGCGCCGTACCGACTCGACCCGAGCATCCACACACGCGGATGCGTTTCGGACTCGGGCGCCACTCGCAGGCGCTTCAGGGTGTCGGGGTCGTGGAACTCACGCACGTCACCGAAGAATCCGAGCAGCTCGATCACGTCGCTCGGGAAGTCGTCGACCGCCTGACGCGACTGGTCGCGCCGAAGCGCCGCGGCAGTGAACGGATCGGTGCCCGGAGCCCGGCCCACGCCGAGGTCGACCCGGTCGGGGTAGAGGCCGTCGAGCAGCGCGAACTGCTCGGCGACGACGTACGGCACGTGATTCGGCAGCATGACGCCACCTGATCCGATGCGGATGCTCGTGGTCGCCGCCCCGATCGCCCCCAGCAACACGGGTGGTGACGTCGACGCGATGCTCTCGCCGTTGTGGTGCTCCGCGACCCAGAACCGGCGGTAGCCGAGACCGTCTGCCACTCGGGCAAGCTCGAGCGTGGCGGCAAGGGCCGAATGCACGTCATCGTTCGCGTTCAGGATCGCAAGGTCGAGGACAGAGAAGGGCACCGGCGTCATGACCGAGCGAACGCCCCGCACGGCCGCACTATTCCGGCTGACTCGACGACGCGTGCCGTCATCCGATTCGCGCACTGCAGTGTCACCTCTCGAACGATCGCTCGGGAGGGGGTACCGGATTAGCATGGTTACTGCCGCGCCCCCGCGGAGATCGACGCGCACAGGTGCTGCTGCCTGGCGCCCCCGGTCGCATGTTTCGCGGCGGCCGACAGGAGACGACCCCCAGAACTCGCCCGCGTGGAGGCCCGCCGAATGAACCGCATCTTCAAGGTGACCGGTGCGCTAATCGTGGCCGTGCTCGCACTGTCGGGCTGCGCCACCGCGCCGACGGCGGAAGCGTCCTCGGGCGGGTACGCGCCGTACATGCCGCCGGGCGAAGCCGGATCGCTCGCCCTGCGCGACGACTTCGAGTCGTCACCGCAGGAAACGCACGATTTCTGGTCGGATCCCGACCTCTTCGCCGACGCCGAGGGCATCCAATACACGAGTCCCGACAACGGCATCTCGGGCGGAACGGGCGACCCCGCGACGGGCGCGTACGTCGCGCCGACCGTGCCCTCGCCCGTTGCCGAAAGCCCGAACGGGTACGGCGATGTGCCGACCGGCACCCTCTTCGACCGGAACGGGCTCGCGGGCTCGACCCTCGGCCGGCTGTATATCCAGCTCGACGGCGAGCGAATGGGCGTGTGCTCGGCCTCGGTCGTTTCGAGCAAGAGCCGCAGCATCGTCGTCACGGCCGCGCACTGCCTCGTCGACTTCGACAACAACAACGCGATCGCGCAGAGCGTGCTATTCGTTCCCGCCGACCGCAACAACGCGCAGGAGCAGCCGTACGGCCAGTGGGCCGCGGTGCAGTACTACATCCCGCAGTACTTCATCGACAACGCGCAGGTCAGCCCGAGCGGCTCGGTCACCGGCTCGGGGTGGACGATGGACCACGCGTTCCTGGTGATGGAGGAAAAGGGCGGCCAGCGCGTGCAGGACGTCACCGGCGGCATGGGCATCGCCTTCGGCGTGCCGGTGCAGAACATCGTGCAGGTCGGCTACCCGACCGCCGAGCCGTACGACGGCACCGACGAGTACTTCTGCGCGTCGACCAGCTGGGAGCAGGGCTGGGCCGCCGGATACGAGCACGCGTGCGACATGACGCCCGGGTCGTCTGGTGGCGCGTGGATGGCTTACTACGACAATCAGATCGGAGCCGGGTACGTCGCCGCCGTCAACTCGACGGGGAACGCGACGCATTCGGAGGGATCGATCCTCGGTCAGGGCGCCTTCGACCTCTACCAGCAGGCGGATGCGGACGCGGCATGATCCACGAATCCGCACGCGGACCCGGTGCGGGCTCCCGCGCCCCACGAGCATCCCGGGAAGGGACCACGACGATGAACCGTGCCCGCCGTCTGCGCACGGTCCTCTCGACAGCGGTTGCCGCGCTCGCCGTGACGGGTCTCGCGGCCTGCGCCAGTGCAACCCCGTACGCGGTGGCCAACCACGACGAGAAGGTGTCGTTCCACGCCGACGCCGTACAGGGGCTGCTCACGCAAGACGCGTTCGTGACCTTGAGCGAGTCGGAGAACTTCTCGGCCGTCGGGTACATGCACATCAACGTCTCGACGGGCGACGAACTGCACATGCAGCAGGAGACCTCGGTCGTCGGCCAGTCGTTCTGGTCGCAAGAGTCGACCGATCGTGACGGCGAGACCATCGACCGCGTGCACATCGCCGGCAGCGACCTCACCTACTACCTCTTCGGCGACGCGTACCTGCCCGTCTCGGGCACCCCGTGGGTGGCATTTCCGGAGGGTGACATCGCCAAGGGCGACCCTGTCGGCGTGTGCAACTATCCCGCGGTGACGTTCCTGTGCGCGATCGCGATCTCCTGGGAGTCATCGTCGGAGGAGCACGGCGCCAACCTGCCCAAGATGGTCGAGGCCAACGAGGACGGCTCGATCCACCTGGCGACCGCGATCACGCTGCAGTCGATCGTCGATTCGGGCCTGGTGACCATGACCGACGACCTGAGCTCGTCGACGAGCGAGGAGACGTTCCAGGCGTTCCTGCCGCTGCACGTCTGGTTCGACCCGGACGGGCTCGTCACGAAGGCCGAAATCAACGGCACGTTCGGCGACGACCCGGCCTACGAGATCCAATACGGCTTCGAGATGAAGGGCGAGCCGAACCCCGACGACCGGCCGCAGGACCCATCGACGCTCGACCAGAGCTTCATCTCGTCGATCACGAGTGCATCCGAGATCCAGGCCTTCTGGGATGAGATCCGCGCGATTCGCGGGGGCGGGTAGGGCCGGTATGGATGCACGCAGCGTTCACGTTCGCACGTCGGCAGGAAGCACGGAGAGCACGCCATGAGTTCAGGTTTCGGCAGCACGGGCGGCGGCTTCGGCACGCCAGGTGGACCAGGTGGTCCAGGTTCGCCAGGCCAGCCGGCGCGACCCGGCGGGCAGGGCGCGCCCGGCGGCAGCTTCGGCGCCCCCGGCGGCCAGGGCGCGCCTGGCTTCGGCCGCCCCGGAGGCCCGGGCAGCGGACCGGGCCCTCAGGGCAGCGGCTTCGGCCGTCCTGGTGGCGCAGGCGCCCCCGGGGGGCCGGGCGGCAGCTTCGGCGGCCCCGGCGGACCGGGCGCCCCCGGCTTCGGCGCCCCCGGCGGACCGGGCGGCGGCTTCGGCGGCCAGGGCGGCAGCTTCGGCGGACCCAGTGCCCCCGGCTTCGGTCGCCCCGGCGGGACCGGGGCCCCTGGCCCCGGCTTCGGCGGCCCGGCCGGCGGCGGCCCGCGCCCCGGCGGCCCGATGGGCGGCCCCGCCCCGATGGGCGCACCGGGTGGGCCGGGCGGACAGGGCCGCCCAGCCCGCAGGCCGGGCAACGCGCTCAAGGTCGGCCTCTTCGCGGGGTTGCCGCTGGCGCTCGTGGTCGGCGGCCTCGTCGGATGGCTGATCGGCATCGCGGGAGCCCCTGGCGACCTCAATCCGGGCGCCGTGCAGAGTGAGGTGACCGAGGTGCTGCGAAACGACTTCGGCCTCAGCGAACTCGAAGAGGTCTCGTGCCCGGACAAGATCGAGAACACCCAGGGCCAGTCGTTCCAGTGCACCTTCGACTACGGCGGTCAGTCGCAGTCGGTCACCGTCACGATCAGCTCGGGCGACGGCCAGCTCGTGGTGGGCGCGCCTGCCGCCTAGCAGGCCCGGCTACGTGGCGCAGGCCCGGCTAAGCGGCGCATCGGCGCCGGAGGACCCACAGGCGCGGGCCCTCGCGCGGCGGCGGCCCTTCTCACGACCCTGCGAGGGGTAAAGCCGACAAGCGGGCCCCCACAGTTGCCTGCCTGGCACCCTCGTCCCTCGAGACGGCACGCCTGCGCCCCTGCACGTCGCTCAGATCGTCGGGCCGGGTGCCAAATCAAGTGCGGCTCATCGCCACCCCGGGAAAATCTGACGGTGCGTCGCGCGTTCCGTGCACTCAGACTGCCACGGTGTCGACGGTGTCACCGCCACCGGGACCCGCCACCGGCAGCCGCCACGTTCAGGCACCGCGGACGCGCGTTTCGCTGCCCGGGGTCACGCGACGATGGGCTCGCCACCGATCTCGCCCCGACGGATGAACGCCTTCAGCGCGTCGTAGCGAGCGGTCTCGGCCGCACCGTGCGGCCGGGCGAGACCGAGGACCGTGACGGGCAAATCGTCGCTAATCCCGAGCGTGCGCACCTCCGCCCCCGCGTACGTCTGCGCCGTGGCGGGCCGCTGGAACTCGACGGCGTAGCCGAGGCCGTACGCGACGAGACAGCGCACGGTCTCGAAGTTGCTCGACGTATGCGCCACGCGCGGCTCGAAGCCGAGGCGGTCGAAAAGCCCGCGCGTGTTCTGCCTCGTCGGGGGCACATCCAGCAGGATCAGCGGATCGTCCTGGAGTTCGTGGAGCGACACGGATTGGCGGTCGGCGAGCGGGTGCGTCGATGACACGATGACATGCGGCCGAAGCTGCAGCACCGGGTCGAAGGCGAGCGAGCTCGGCACGTCGACGCTGTAGAGGAACGCGACGTCCACGCGCGCCTGCATGAGCTGGTCATAGAGCACGTCGGCCGTGGCGGCGGCGATCTCGACCTCGACCTCGGGATGGATGCGCTGAAAGCGACCCACGATCGCCGGAACCACGAATGGCGTCAGCGTCGTGAAGCATCCGACCACGAAGCGGCCCGAGACGGAGCTGATCTCGCGTGACGCTTCGGTCGCCAGCGCGTCCACGCTGCCGAGCACGTCGCGCGCTCGCTGCAGCAGCCGGCTCCCGGCGCGGGTCAGCGTGACGCCGCGGCCCTTCCTGCGCACGAGCAGTTGCACGCGCAGGTGCCGCTCGAGGTCGTCGATCGCCAGGGTCAGGGCCGAGGGCGTGACGCGGCACCGCACGGATGCTGCGGTGAGCGAGCCCTCGCTCGCGACCGCTTCGAAGTACTCGAGCTGGCGAAGTGTGAACGGCGCGTTTCCCATTGTGAGTTCAGCTTAGGTGGGATGTTGACAACTCGCGCTTTACTGGGGAGCCGGGAGTGGCCAGACTGGTCATGTCACACCTGGAGACAGGCCATTCAAGGAGGAAACGTGCCAAAGAACCTCGAAGAGGCGATCGCCAACGCCGGCGACGCTCAGAAGCTGCTTCGCGACTCGCCCACTCCGCCCGCGGTTGTTCCGCGCGTGGTGCCCGAGTTCACGAACTGGCGCGACGAGCAGCGCGCATGGCGCACCAGCGCCGTGCTGTACGACCAGTCGCACCACATGGCCGACCTCAACATCAAGGGCCCCGACGCCCTGAAGCTCATCAGCGACACGGGCATCAACAGCGTCGAGAAGTTCCCCGTCGACATGGCCAAGCAGTACGTGGCCGTGAACCACGACGGCTACGTCATCGGCGACAACATCCTCTTCCACCTGGAGGAGGACGAGTACCAGGCCGTCGGCATCCCGCCGTCGATCAACTGGCTCCACTTCCACGCCGAGACCGGCGGCTACGACGTCGAGGTCTGGCGCGACGACAACTCGCTCTACCGCAAGGGCGACCCGCGCGTCTACCGCTACCAGGTGCAGGGCCCCGGCGCCCTCGACATCATCGAGGACGCGACCGGCCAGCCCGCGCCGAAGCTCAAGTTCTTCCACATGACGCGCTTCACCATCGGTGGCAAAGAGGTTCGCGCCCTTCGCCACGGCATGGCGGGCGAGCCCGGCTTCGAGCTGTGGGGTCCGTGGGAAGACAACGAGGCCGTGCACGGAGCGCTGCTCGAGTCGGGCGCCAAGTTCGGCATGAAGCAGGTCGGTGGCCGCGCTTACCACACCAACGCGCTCGAGTCGGGCTGGCTCCCCCGCCCGCTGCCCGCGATCTACACCGGCGAGAAGCTCACGGCGTACCGCGAGTGGCTCGACGACAAGGCCTACGAGACGAACGCTCCCCTCGGTGGCAGCTTCGAGTCGGAGAACATCGAGGACTACTACGTCACGCCGTTCGACCTCGACTACGGCCGCATCATCAAGTTCGACCACGACTTCATCGGGCGTGAGGCGCTCGAGAAGATGGGCGAGGACGGCACGTCGACGAAGCACCGCAAGGTCACCCTCGTGTGGAACCAGGAGGACGCGGGCAACGCCGTCGCCTCGTCGCTCTTCACCGAGGCCGGTCAGGGCGCGAAGTTCTTCAACCTGCCCATGTCGCTCTACGACACGTTCCACGTGGACCGCGTCGAGCTCGACGGGAAGCTCGTCGGCCGCTCGACCTGGACCGGCTACTCGGCCAACGAGCGCACCATCCTTTCGCTCGCGGTCGTCGACGCCGACCTCAAGGACGGCGACGTCGTCGAGGTCGTCTGGGGCGAGTCGAAGCCCACGAAGAAGGCTCAGGTCGAGGCCCACAAGCAGGTCAAGATCCGCGCAACGGTGCAGCCCGCGCCGCTGACGGAAGAGGCCCGCACCTCATACCGCGCCGACTAGGTTCGGTCACTCCCACGCACAGCGGGGGGCATCGCTCACGCGATGCCCCCCGCTGTGCTGTTGGGCGAGGCCGTTGGGCGACGTGACGGTGGGCGACGTGACGATGGGCGAGGCCGTTGGGCGGCGTAACGGTGGTCCGCGTGGACTCGTCGATCACCCGGCGGGTGCGCGCCGCCGCCCCTCAGGGTGCGAAATTCGCTGCCCGCTGCCCGACGAGGCTGCCGGCCCCGGTTCCTGCACCCCGAAGGACCGCTTCGAGGGGCAACCGGTCGACCGGCACGTGCTGGCGCTGGTTCGTCCGCGCCGGGGGATGCGACGCGGGGAGCCGCTCGGGCCGTTCTGCAAGGAGCGACGGCACGAGGTCGACGAGCTGAAGAGCCAGCAGCACCTGGGTCGGGCGGTCGCCGACACTGCGTCCGAGGAGCTCGCCCGCCTGGCCGACGCGGTAGGCGATCGTGTTGGGGGCGAGGTGCAGTGCCTTTGCGACGGCGATCCGGCTGTTGCCGCCGGACAGGTAAAGCCGTACCGTCTCGCGGATCTCGGCGATCCGGGTCTCGGCGCCCGCGAGCGCTCTGAGCTCGCGCCGCACGAACCTCCAAGCGGCGTCCGGATCGGCGAGCAGCATCGTGAGATGAGCGACATCGTCGGCGATCACGACGTCGTATGGCGTCGGCCAATGCCTCAGCGTCGCCGTCTGCTCGGCCGCGTGGTAACTCTCCCGGAAGCCGTCGACGCCGCGACCGGCGCTCCCGACTGCGAGGCGAACTCCGGGCGGACGCTCGAGGTGCTCGAGCGATCCGGCATCCGGCCACGGCGCCGCCGCGTCGAAGTTCCACCAGAAGTGGGTCAGCCCTTGGCTCTCGTGCACGAACACGCCGACCGCGTCGAGGAGGCCCGCGGCCCTCGCCCCAAAGTCTGCGAGTTCGCGTTCGATGTACTCGCTGTGTCCGGTCTCGTCCAGCCATGCGACACCGCACAGGTGCAGGCCGCCCCAGAGGACGGGCAGCGTCGCGTCGCACGCCTCTGGCGGTTCGTGGCCGGCGATGACGCGCTCGACGATCTCGCGCTGCTCCCCCGAGCGACGCCGCCGCCACGCACGCTGCTCCTCCTCGTAGGACGCGGCAACGAGGCGCACGAACACGTTCGCGAAGTCGAAGGCGGCCTCGTTGATCGCGGCGAGGACGTCGATGAGCTCCTCGGGGGACACTTCGGCGCGCACGCTCTCCGTCAGCGTCTCCTTCGCGACCGAGTGCACCGTCCACACGCGGTTCATGAGCACCTCGAGCGCGATGCCGTGCCGCACGTCCGCGCGCACGATGCTGCGGAGTTCGTCCGGCAACCCGTCCGACAGGTACGACGAGCCTCCGCCGCGCATCGACATGAGCAGCATGAGAAAAGCCCGCTCCGTTGCCCGCTTCGAGCGCCCCGTCTGCGATGTCGGGAAGCCGCGGCGACGCTCCCGCTCGTCAACCGCCGCGTTGATCTCTGCGCTCGTCTCGACGACCCACGCGACCGGTTGCATGCCCAGCACCTCGATCGCTTCCACGAGCAGCCTCGGACTGCTCGCACTCACCGCCATCAGCTCTTGGAGCGACCACGGCTCTCCCGTTGGTCGAAGCTTGTCAAGCCACTTCATCCGCAGCGCATCCCATCTCGCGGGCACCTCGTCGTGCCGCGATGACGCAAGTCTACCGAGCGTCCGCGCAGCCGCGACGAGTCGCGCAGGACCCTGTCGTCGGCACCAGCGCGTCCAGCAACTCATGGCGTCGGCGCCGTGACGCCCCAGGGGCGAAGAGTGATGGGCTCACCTTCGCCGGCCAATCGGCGGCTTGGAAGACGAGGGAGAACACCCACGATGACGCTAACTCGCACCATCCCGGTTCTGGACCCTCGCACCGGCGAGACCGAGTTCACGATCACGGCCGCGAGCGCGGACGAGGTGCGAGCAACGTGCGCTTCCCTGCGTCAAGAGCAGCACGCGTGGCAGGCACGCGGCATCGAGGGCCGGATCGACGTCATGCGCCGCTGGCGTGAGGAAGTCCTCCGCAGGGCGGAGGCGCTCGGCGAGCGAGACGCCGCAGATACCGGCGGCGTCTCGACGTCGTGGTCGCAGGGATTCATCACGCTCGCCAACATCGACGGCTGGATCGACGATGCGGCTGCGGTGCTGGAGCGGGCGAGCGTGCAGCGGCCATCGGTCACGATGCCTCACGTGGAGGTGCGCTCGCAGCTCGTGCCGTACCCGCTCGTCGGAGTCATCTCGCCGTGGAATGCACCCATGATGCTCGGCCTGCTCGACGCGATCCCGGCGCTGTTCGCCGGCAGTGCGGTCATCTGGAAGCCGTCGGAGGTGACACCGCGGTTTCTCGAGCCGCTCTTCGAATCGGTGCGTGCGGTGCCGGAGCTCGCGAGCGTGTTTCGGTTCGTGCTCGGAGACGGCGAAACAGGAGCCGCCGTGACCGGCAGCGTCGACATGGTCTGCTTCACCGGCAGCGTGCCCACGGGACGCAAGGTTGCTGTCGCCTGCGCGGAGCGGCTGATCCCCGCCTATCTCGAGCTCGGGGGCAAGGACCCGGCGATCGTGACCTCGACGGCCGACCTCGAGCGGGCGACGACCTCCGTGCTGCGGGGAGCCGTGTACGCGACGGGTCAGGTCTGCTACTCGGTCGAACGCGTCTATGTCCACCGCTCGATCCACGACGCGTTCGTCGACCTGCTGCGCGAGAAGGCCGAGCGCGTCGAGTTCAACGCCCGCGACCCGAAGCAGGGCCACCTCGGCCCGTTCATCTTCGCTCCGCAGGCGGAGATCGTGCGCTCGCACCTCGACGATGCGGTCGCGAAGGGGGCGAAGATCGTGACCGGTGGCGAGATCGAACGGATCGACGGAGGCCAGTACCTCCGCCCCACGATCCTCACCGACGTCGATCACGATATGCGGATCATGCGTGACGAGACCTTCGGACCGACGATCCCCGTCATGGCGTTCGACACGGTCGACGAGGCCGTTCGCCTGGCGAACGATACGACCTTCGGCCTCACGGCCTCGGTCCTCGCCGGCGATGAGACGGAGGCACTGTCGATCGCGGAACGCATCAACGCCGGCTCGGTGTTCATCCAGGACACGTTCCTGACCTTCGGCAAATCGCGCACGATCGGGACGAACTCCTTCGGGCACTCGGGCGTCGGCGGTTCGCGTACGGGCCCCGAGTCGATGCTCCGTTTCGTCCGCCGCAAGGCCCTGATGACCAACCACGGCGACGTCGCCGACATCCAGAACGACCGATACGGAGTACGACAATGACGCAGACCTGGCGGCTACCCGCGGATGACCGACTCGAGATCATGGAGCTCTACGCCCGCTATGCCTGGGGCATCGACCTCGCCGACGAAGATCTCGCCCTCTCGACCTTCACGGAGTCGGCCTGGTTCGATCACCTGTGGCAGGGTCGCGTGCAGGGTCACGAGGCCATCCGAGAGAACCTGCAGTCGCTCTGGAACGACCGGCAGCACTGGTGGTACGGCCGCCAGCACCTGATGGATCACTTCATCATGGAGCCGCACGACGTCACCGGTGACGTCGACGTGCGGTGCTTCTTTCAGATCCTGCAGTTCAACACCGACTACCGCACGAACTTCGTGTTCGGCATCGGCACGCGACGCGACCACGTCACGAAACGCGAGGGGCGTTGGAAGTTCGAGTCGCTGACCGTCAACGCATGGACGGGGGTCGACCAGGTTCCGTGGCAGGGCGAGCTGCACCTGACCTCGCGTCCCAACTACACGATGCCGCCGGCAAGCGACGTTCACAAGCAGTAGCCGAAATACGGGCGACCCCCGACCAATCACGACGAGGTGACTCACATGACCGACCAGGCGACGCAGACCACACGACGGGAATCCGAGAATCACGGCCCCTACCGCCAGCCCGACTTCCACCCGCTCCCAAGCTTCTACGGCAAGAAGCTGCCGACCGTACGGCTCGAGGCCGAGGTCTACGACTGCGAGCTCGAAGGGGTCGTACCGCCCCAGCTCAACGGCACGTATTACCGGCTCGGCCCCGACACGCTTTACCCGATCCTCGGCGACGACGACAACATCATCAACGGCGACGGCTACGTCATGAAATTCCGCATTGAGGATGGTCACGTCGACTTCGCGTCGAAGTACGTGCAGACGAGCAGGTACCTCGAGCAGCGCAAGGCGCGCAGGCGCTTGTACAACGAGTACCGCAATCCGTTCACCGACGAGCCGGACGCCCCGAAGATCCCTGATCGAGACAACACCGCGAACACGTATGCGATGTGGGTCAACAATCGGCTCTTCGCCCTTCGTGAAGACTCGCACCCGCACGAGCTCGACCCGGAAACGCTCGAAACGCTCGACGTGTTCGACTTCGACGGCAAGCTCAAAAGCACGGCGCTCTCGGCGCACACGAAGGTCGACCCCGTGACCGGCGAGTGGTGGTGCTTCGGACTCTTCGCCGAGCGTCGTTTCGAGGGCGAAGTGGCACTCGTCGTCGCCGACAGCGACCTGAACCTCGTTCGTGAGGAGCTCTTCGAGGCCCCCTACCCGGGCCTGATGCACGACTTCGCCGTCACGCGGGAGCATGTCATCTTCGATATCCAGCCGCTCACGGTCGATCTCGATCGGGCGAAGGCCGGCGGCGACTTCTACGCCTACGACCCCGAGCTGCCCTCGATGTGGGGCATCATGCCGCGGTCGGGCACCGTCGCGGACATCCGCTGGTTCCGCGCACCGAACGTCGTCGTCGGGCACATCATGAACGCCTTCACCGACGGCGATCGAGTCATCGTCGACGCGCCGGTCTCACCCGGCAACGCCTTCCCGTTCTTCACCGACGTGAACGGCCAGCCGACCGACGTCGACGAGAGCTTCGCCAAGATCACCCGTCTCACCTTCGATCTGTCGAGTGACGTCGACGAGCCGATCGTCGAGCGGATCGAGGACGCCGTGGGCGAGATGCCGCGCATCGACGATCGATTCGGGATGGGCGCCTATCGCTACGGCTACTACAAGAGCGCCGAGGGCATCTCGCGCATCGATTGGCAGACGCGCGAGCTGACGACCTTCCCGATGACGCCGCCGTCGCTCGCCCATGAGCCGGTTTTCGTGCCGCGCTCGGCGGACGCGCCCGAGGGCGACGGGTTCGTGCTCGTCGTCGTGAGCCACCTGCACACCAACCGCGGCGAACTCATGATCCTCGATGCCAACGATCTCGCAGCCGGCCCGATCGCCCGCGCCAAGATCCCGTACTCGCCCCCGTTCACCTTCCACGGGAGTTTCGCGCACAACGTGGACCACGCCGCACGGTGACGTCGCGAAGGGGCGGGGTATCGGGCCGAGCCCGCATCCCGCCCCTTCGTTTCGACGAGGAGAGCCCTCGGACAGCGCGCGGCGGCCCGGGCGGCGGCGCAGTGGTTCAGCGGAACCGCTGCGGCCAGATGCCCTGCTTCCCCGGAGACAGGATGCCGCCCGGGTCGATCGCGTCCTTCAGCTCGCCGAGGAACCGGCGCATCGCGTGATCGTTGAAGTCGTAGGTGTCCTGCATCATGTCCATGTACCTGACGTTTCCGCGGTACGGCGTGTAGCCGGCATCGGCGAGCGCCGGGTACGCCCGTCGTGCAAGCCGGTATGCGGCTTCGACGCGCGCCGGGTCGGCGCGGTCGAACATCACGACGGCGAGGTACATGAGCGACCGCTTCATGACATAGATGCTCGCCCAGAGATCGAACCCCTCGCCCTCCACGATCGGACGCAGGATGCCGGCGATCGTCGTCGCGTCGGCGCCGGTTGCGGGTGCGATGGGCGACACCTCGAGGTGTCCGCCATCTTCGCCCCACCACGTCGTCGTATCGAGCATCTCCAGGCTCGGAGTGCCGGTCATGATCCGTTCGCGATGGTTCTCGAGCGTGTCACCCCCGGCTTCGTCGCCCGGCACGAATTTCACGCTGACGCGCGCATCCGGGATCGCCCCGACCACGACCTGCTCGACGCGGGCGAACTTCGCCTCCACCACCGCACGGGGGCCGTACATGGCCGCCGTGCAGTTCCACCATCCCGACCCGACCTCGCGCATCATGTCGCGGTAGATGTCCTCGGGAATCGGCCCCGGCCCGTCGTACCAGTCCCGACGAGGTTTGCGCATCGACGCCGCGCCCAGGGCCGAGGTGATGTTCGCGATGTTGTCGATGGACCCCTCGGTCGTCAGCACCCGCATCGCGTCGACGAGCGGCTCCAGATCGTCGTGCCGTGCGACCCTGATCGTCACGGGCGCGTACACCTCCGGCCGCGGCAGCAGCGGCCGGCCCATCGCAGTGACGACGCCGAAGTTCGATTGCATGAACAGCGGCGCGACGTTCGGGCCGAAACCGCGCGGGTGGGCGTGGGCCGAGGTGCTGCGCGTCGACGCCCACATACCGGTGCGGAGCAACTCCCCGTCGGGCAGCACGACCTCCATCCCGTACACGTGCGCGGCGTGGTCACCGTACGGCGTATAGCCGAACCCGTGGTCGATCGTGTTCCCGACCACGCTTCCCCACCCAAGACTCGGCGACGACGGCCACCATGCCCCGCCCCGTTCGCGGCATGCCTCGGCCAGGTCGAAGAACCGCACGCCCGGCTCGACGACCGCGTAGCCGAGCTCATCATTGAGCTCACGGATGCGGTTCAACCGCCGAAGACTGAGCGTGACCGACCCTCCGACGACGGGTGCGCCCCCTCCATAGCCGTTGTTCCGTCCCTGGCTGGTGGTCCACAGCGGAACGCCGTGCGCGTTCGCCGACCGCACGACGGTCTGCACGCCCTCGACCGTCGAGGGCAGCACGACCGCCGATGGCACGTGGTCGCGGTCGTACGGGTCGTACGGGTCGCCGAACTCGGCGGCGTCGTCGCCCGTGAGGACGGCGTCCGCTCCGAGTGCGCGCCTCAGCTCCGCGAGCATGGCGCCGAAGGCCTCCGGTGAGACGCCGTCCGGCAGTGACAGCGGGTCCTGATCCGATCGTGACGACACGGGTCAGATGCCGAACACGTCTTGCGCGATCGTCTGATAGAACGCACGCAGTTCGTCGGCGGAGTACGGCAAGGCGTCCATCTCGCCGACCTCTTCCGGAACGTACTGATACGGGTAGTCCATGGCGTACATGACGCGATCGGCCCCGACGACCCGTCGGGCGAACGAGATCGCCGGCTCCCACGGCATGCCACTCGTCGTCAGCCAGATGTTGGTCCGGAAGTACTCGCTCACGGGCTGCCGGAGCGCCTTCGTCGCCTCGTAGCGCCCGGCCGCGACCTGCTTGCCGTGCATGTGATCGATACGGTGCAGGAAGTACGGCAGGCCTTCACCGAGGTGGCCGACCACGAGGCGCAGGTTCGGGATGCGATCGAAGAGCCCGCTCGTGATCATGCGCAGCAGATGCAGGCCCGTCTCTGCGGCGAATCCCCACACGGCGCCGTCGAGGCCGGCCTCGTAGTAGGGGCCGATCGCATTGTCCGGCAGCGTCTGCGGGTGCAGGTACACGGGCACGTCGAGTTCCGCCGCCGTGCGCAGGATCGGCTCGTACTTGGGGTTGTCGAGGTAGGTGCCCTTGATGTGCGAGTTCGCGATCAAACCTCGAAGGCCGAGCTCCGTGACCCCCCGCTGGAGTTCAGCGACGGCCGAGTCGACCCGCTCGAAGCCGACGGCGGCAAGGCCCGTGTAGCGGGCCGGATGGTCCGAGACTGCGGCTGCGATGCGATCGTTGGCGAGCGTCGCGAGTTCCTCCGCGAACCCCGGATCGAGCACCTGCGTTCCCGGCGCCGTCAGCGCGATGATCTGGTGGTCGATCCCCGCCGCGTCCATATCGGCGATTCGCCGTTCACCGAGGTCGGCGAGGCGCTGCACGACGCGCTGAGGCTGCGGGTGCTCCGAGGTCAGGAAATAGCCCATGAGCGAACGGAAGCCGATCTCGACGTCCTCTTCGCGGAACATCCGCAGGTATTCGTCGATCATCTCCTGAGGGGCGTAGGCCTCCTCCGTCGCGATCCGGCGGTACGGCCGGTCTTCCCAGCCCGGTGCGCCGCCGTGGTCGAGTGCGCTCATGCCTGTTCCTCCTTGTTGTGCGCCATTTCCGTGATGGCCCGCCAGTGATCGATGCCGGGCAACTGCGCCGCGGCGTCGTCGAACGCGACGATCGCGTGCTCCTCAGTGCAGTGCTCGATCGAGTAATGACCGTGCGTGCGCCCGAGCCCCGACTGTTTGACGCCCCCGAAGGGGGTGAGGGGCACGGAGGCGCCGAGGCGATGGGCGTTGATGAACGTGCTGCCCGCCTCGATTCGTCGCGCAACCCGCTCAGCGTGCTCGAGGTCGTCCGACCACACGCTCGAGGCCAGCCCGAACTCGGTGCCATTGGCCTCCGCGATCGCGTCTGCGTCGTCGTCGAACGGGAGGATGGGCATGATCGGTGCAAACTGCTCTTCCAGCACGAGCTCGTGATCGCGGGGGATGCCCGTCACGATCGTCGGCCTGATGTACTGGCCTGCGTCGAGGTCGACCGTCTCGGACAGCACGCCGAGTTCCTCGACGTTCGCGCCGGCCGCTCGTGCGCTCGCGAGCAGCCGTTTGGCGTTCCGGTACCCGTCGGCCGTCGCGAGCGGACCGATGTGCGCGCCTGCATCGACCGGGTCGCCCACGACGAGGTAGGAGAGCGCAGAACGCATGGCGGCGACGACCTCGTCGTACCGGCTTCGGTGCACGTAGAGGCGTTTGATGTTGAAACAGATCTGGCCCGTCATCGCGAACGAGCCCGCAACGAGCTCCGTGATGAGCGCCGGCGTGACCGACGCGGACTCGAGCACGATCGCCGGATCGTTGCCGCCCAGTTCCAGTGCCACCTTTTTGACCGTGCCGGCTGCCGCGCGCGCGACGCTCCGGCCGACCTCGGTCGACCCCGTGAACATGATCGCCCGAATGCGCGGATGCTCGGCGAGACGCTGGCCGACGACCCCTCCACGCCCGGGCACCACGTTGAGCACGCCGGGCGGCAGTCGGTCGGCGAGGATGCGGAGCATCGCGGTCAGCGCGAGCGGCGCCTCGACCGGCGGCTTCACGACCACCGTGCAACCGGTCGCCAGCGACGGTGCGACACCGTTGAACGTCAGGAACGCGGGAGTGTTCCACGGCCCGATCACGGCGACGGGACCGACGGGAACTCGCCGGACGATGACGCGCACGGCGCCGCCGGTGCCGGGTTTGCCGGTCTGGTCTTCATTGGCGTCGGCCTCCTCGACGAGTGCGACGAACGTGCGCAGGAGCGCGAGCGATCCGGAGATGTCGGCGAATGCCTCGTGCCGCACCTTGCCCACCTCGAGGCTGATGGTTGCGGCCAGTTCCCCAAGCTCGCGTTCGACCGCATGGCACGCGTCGAGAAGCAGCCGTCCTCGTTCGGCCGGCGTTCGGTCACGCCACCCCGGGAAGGCCGCTTCCGCCGCCTCCACGGCGGCGTCGACGTGCTCTCCCTCGGCGAGTTGGACCGTACCGATGATTGCGCCGGTCGCGGGGTTGCGGACGTGCCGGAACGATCCGACCTCCGTCGTCTCTCCGTTGATGTACGGTTTCGCCTCGCGCCATTTGGGGCGCACCATCGCGCTCATCGATTCGTTCACGACACCAAGCATGCAGGCGAACAGGGACCACGTCACTGGGGGCCGCGTCGAGACTCCGGTGCCGTGGCGGTCGTCGACGCCAGTGACCTCGTCCGCTGCACGCTTCAAGATGCTGATCATCACCCGGGGAGCCGCAGAGCACGCCCCGCTTTCGGAAGGGATGCCGCGTGGACGTGAAAGCTGCCATCGCGACCGGGCAAAGCCAGGGCGTGGAGATCGCGACGATCGACCTCGAGGAGCCGCGCGAGGACGAAGTGCTCGTCCGTATCGTCGCAACCGGGGTGTGCCACACCGATCTCTCGGCCGCCGACGGCCGCCTGCCCGTTCCGACCCCGGTCGTGCTCGGCCACGAGGGCGCAGGGGTGGTCGTCGAGGTTGGCAACGCCGTCGAGACCGTCTCGCCCGGCGACCATGTCGTGCTGTCGCCGGGGTACTGCGGCGCATGCCGGCAGTGCCTGCGTGGCCGCACGACCTACTGCGAGCGAGGCGGCACCCTCGTGTTCGGCGGCACGCGGCTCGACGGCTCGACGAAGGCGACGCTCGCCGGCGCACCCGTCCGGGCAGGGTTCTTCGGTCAGTCGTCATTCGCCGAGTACGCCCTCGTCTCGGCGACGAGCGTGCTGCGGGTCGACCCTGCGCTCAATCTCGCCCATCTGGCGGCGCTGCCGTGCGGGGCGAGCACCGGCGCCGGCGCGGTGCTCAACACGCTGCGACCGTCCCCGGACGCGACGCTTGCGGTGATCGGCGTGGGAACCGTCGGCATGGCGGCGATCATGGCTGCGCGGATGACCGGCGTGCGCACGGTGATCGCCGTCGACCGGCACGTCGAGCGACTCGAACTCGCCACGTCACTCGGCGCCACGCACGCGGTGGAGTCGCGGACCGGGGTCGACCTGACGGGCGCGCTCCTGGACCTGGCCCCTCGCGGGATCACGCACGCGTTCGACACAACGGGCGTGCCCGCCCTCATCTCGGCCGCTGCGAACGCACTCGATACGGGCGGCGTCTGCGGGTTCGTCGCCGGCACCGGGGCGACGCTGGCGCTCGAACTCGGGCCGATGCTCGCGAAGGGCGCCAGGTTGCAGGGAATCATGGGCGGCGACGCAACGGCGACGCTGTTCCTCGAAACCCTCGTCTCGGCCTATGAGCGCGGCGTGCTGCCCGTCGACCGGCTGGTGACCGAGTATCCGCTCCACCGCATCGACCGCGCCTTTGCAGACATGCGGTCGGGCGCGACGATCAAGCCGGTCGTCGTCATGGACGCGCGCTGACGCCTGCCGGTCGTGGTGGCCAGATCCCCTGCTTCCCGGACGCGAGCACGCCGTTCGGGTCGAGCGCACCCTTCACCCGCTCGACGAGCCGTCGGTAGGCGTGGTCGTTCCAGTCGTACTGCTCGGCGATCGAGTCCATGCCACGCACGTGACCCCGGTAGAGCGGAAAGCCCTCGTCGCCGAGCCGCCGGATCAAGCGGTCGTAGAGGTCGTACGCGGCCTGCACCTGTGCCGTATTCGCGCGGTCGAAGATGATGACGCCGAGGTAGATGAACGACCGCGGATAGAACGTGATGCTGGGCCAGAAGTCGAACCCGGCGGCCTCCATCTCTTCGCGCAGGATCGCGCCGCACCGCACAACCTCGGCACCGCTGTACCGGCCGACCGCCGCGACCTCGAGATGCCCGCCGTCGGGGCCCCACCACTCGATCGCTTTGAGGAGCGACTGGCTCGGTCGTCCCGCCTGCACCCGGTCGGGGTGCAGCGGCAACGTGTGCTCGTTGACGTCGTCACCCGACACGGGGGTCGCCGAGAACTCCCCGCCCGGCAGCGCGTTCGTCAAGTGGCGCTCGATTCGCCCGAGCTGCGACCGCACGATCTCATCGGGGCCGAAGAGCGCGGCGCGCATGTTCCACCAGCCCGACCCGAACTCGCGCATCGTTCGCATGTACGCCTCGTCGGTGATCGGCCCGTCGAACCAGTGGGCGCGGGGCCCGCGCATCGCCGCAGTGCCGAGCACGCCGCCGATGACGGGGATGTTCCGGATGGTGCCCTCGTACTGCAGCGCACGCGTCGCGTCGACGAGCCCGCCGAGACCGTCCTTCTCGAACACTTTGTAGCGCAGCGGGGCGTAGGTTTCGGGCTTCGGGATGAGCCGGACCCCGACCTTGGTCACGATGCCGAGGTTCGACTGCCGGAACAGGCCGGCGATGTCGGGCCCGAAACCGCGGGGGTGCACGTGGGCCGCCCGGCTTCGCGACGACGCCCACATGCCCGTCCGCACGAGCTCACCGTCCGGCAGCACGACCTCCATGCCGTGCAGCGTGGTGGCGTGATCGCCGAACTCGGTATACCCGACCCCGTGGTCGACGCTGTTGCCGATCACGCTGCCCCAACCGAGGTCGGGCGTCGACGCCCACCACTCGCCGCCGCGTCGGTCGAGCTCGTCGAGCAGGTCGTAGAACGAGACACCGGGCTCGACCACCGCATAGCCGAGCTCTTCGTCGATCTCCAGGATGCGATCGAGACGTCGCAGGTTGACGACGATCGAGCCGCGGACGCGCGGCGCCCCTCCCCCGTAGCCGTTGTTCTTTCCCTGGCTGTTGACCCACAGGGGCACCCCGGAACGGTTCGCGACACGGACGATCGCCTGCACCTCATCGACGTCGGCGGGTTGCACGACCGCCGATGGCCAATGCGCGTCCCAGTCGGGCACGTCGTACGGGTCGCGGAACTCCGTTGCGAGCGCATCGTCGCGATGCACGTTCGCCTCGCCGACAATGCCCGCGAGGTCGCTCAGCACCACGTCGAGCATCGCACCGTCGGCGCCGGCCCATGGTCCCGTGGCTCGTCCACGGTCTTCCACGTCGTTGGTCATTCGCTTCCCTTCTGCGTCGTCGTCGCGTTCGTCGGCCCGCCGCCGAGCTGCAGCACGCTCGACATCGGCACGCTCAGCTCAAGCGTCTCGCCGAGGTACTTCTCCGGCACCTGCATCCGGGAAGCGTCCCGGATGCTGGCGATCATCCGCGTCCCTGGCGCGATTTCGACGCCGAGCCGGTACGCGTCGCCGAGATAGCTCGACGTCACGACGGTTCCGCGCATCCGCAGGCGGTCCTCTCCATGAGTGGCGTCGGCCAGCTCGACCTCGTCGCCGCGGAAGGCGATGCTCCGACCCGGCACGAACTCGTTCATCCCCGCGGGAATCGACACGGTGCCGCCCGTGGCAATCGCGAGCCGGCCCTCACCCGGTGAGACGTCGCCGATGTCGTGGATGTTGTCGAACCCGACGAATCCGGCGACCCACGTCGTCGCGGGCCGCGCGAAGATCTCGTGCGGCGCGCCCGCCTGCTGCACCCGACCCCGGTCCATGACGACCACATTGTCCGAGATCGCGAGTGCTTCCTCCTGATCGTGGGTGACGTACACACTGCTGTACCCGTACTCGTCGTGCAGGCGCCGGATCTCTTCCCGCATCGACAGCCGCAGCTTCGCGTCCAGATTCGACAGCGGTTCGTCGAAGAGCAGGAGACCGGATGCCGACACGAGACCCCGGGCGAGCGCGACGCGCTGCTGCTGCCCGCCGGAGAGCTCATGCGGGTACCGGTCGCCGTACCCGTCGAGCCCGACCGCGGCCAGGCCGTCGAGCGCTCGGCGCCGCGCCTCGGACGGCCGAACGTGTCGCAGTCGAAGCGGGTACGTGACGTTCCCGAGCACCGTGCGATTCGGCCAGAGCGCATAGCTCTGGAACACCATGCCGAGCTTGCGCTTGTTCGGCGGCGCGAATGTCCCTGCGCGCACATCGACGAACGTCTCGTCGCCGTATCGGATGGTGCCCTCGTCGGGCACCTCGAGTCCGGCGAGACACCGCAGCGTCGTCGTCTTGCCGCATCCCGAGGGCCCGAGCAGGGTCGTGAACTTCCCTTCGCCGAGCGACAGGGTCAGGTCGTCGACCGCGAGCGCGTCGCGCGTGTACCGTTTCGACAGGCCTTCGATCTCAAGGGATTTCATCGGTGCTGCTCCTGGTGTCCGCTGCGGGTCACGCGGTGTAGATCGTCTCGAACCACTCCACGAGACCCGGCCGCTGCTCATCGATCACGGCAGCCGGCACGATCTCGGTGAGATTCGCCTCTTGGAGCGACGTCCACGGCATCTCGGCGACGTAGTCCGCGCTCGCCGACTCGTTGAGCGGGGTGAACCCCCGGGACGCCGCCGCCTCCTGGGCGCCGAACGTGTTGAGGAACTCGAGGTAGAGCTTGCCCGCATTCGGGTTCGGGGCCTGGTCCATCAGCAGGTGCTTGTGCGTCACGACGTAGTTGCCGTCGTCCATGAGCCGGAACTCGACCGGTGCCCCCTGGTCGGCCGCGGTGATGATGGCCGAGACCGGCGCCGCGAACATGTACGGGAACTCCCCCTGCATGAGCCCGGCAACGGCATCGCCATACGTGCCCTTCACGACCGCGTTGCCAGCGATCGCCTCGACGTCGTCCTCAGCCAGCGATTCGTTCAGCATGAGGTAGACGGGTGCATCCTGTGACGGTCCCGGCAGCGTCGGGTCGCCGGTGCCGACGAGGCCCGCGTACTCCGGATCCGCGAAATCCGCCCAGGCCGTCGGAGTCACGCCGGACTGCTCGGCGCGGGGCAGGAAGACGCCGAGGCCGAAGAATCCCACGAACGGGGAGGTCGCATAGCCGTCCGGATCCACGAGCTCGTCAGCGCTGCCCTCGAGCGACTCCGGCACCGCGATGCTCTGCACCTCGTAGGGCTCGGCGAACTCGGTGTACAGGTGCCCGTTCGGGTTGTGCAAGACGTCGGTCGTGTGCTGACCCGACTCGCGTTCGGTCTGCAGCTGCGCGATCAGCGGTGCGCCGATCAACGAGGTCACGGTGATCGAGATCTCCGGGAACGTCGCCTCGAACGCGTCGAAGACCGGCTGCATGTCATCCGGGAGGCCCGAGATGACGTTGAGCTCGGTCTCGCCGTTCTCGACGGCCGCCGCGTACAACTCGTTCATATGGGCGGCGGCCTCGGGCGAGATCTGGGCGCTTTCGGCGTCGATGACACCGTTGCCGTCGCCGCCCGTCGCGGGAGCGTCTGCCGACGCGCATCCCGTCATGACGAGCAGGAACGCCGTCGCCGCGGCGACGCCGCCGACAACTGGTCTGCGAAGGATTGACCTGTTCATTCGTTCTCCTAGGTGTTCGTCGCGACGTTGCGATCGGGGGTTGACTCGGCTGCGCGGACAGTGGCGGGCACAGGGGGATCCTGGCGAGCACGCAGGGTGGCAAGGGTCTCGGTCTGGGTGGCGGCGGGGCCGCGGCCGCTCGTGCCCGCGGGCGGGACCGGGCGCGATGGCCCGCGCTTGTCACCGCCTGACCGCAGCATCCGTTTGATCACGTCGATGACGGCGGCGATCACGAGGATCTCGACCGTGAAGATCACGAACTTCGCGGCCGCGACGGTGAAGTTGCCGGCTTGATAGTCGTCGTAGACCGAGATCGCGAGCATGGGCTGGTTGCGCTGTCCCAGCAGCATCGGGATGGCCAACGAGCCCGACATGACGACGAAGCAGAGCAGCCAGCCGTTGAGCGCACTCGGCAGGAGGAGCCGGAAGACGACGGCGAACAGCGTCCGTGGGCGGGAGGCGCCGGAGACGCGCGCGGCATCTTCGAGCTCGCTCGGGATTTGCGCCACGGCGCCGGAGATCGATCGGCTCGCGAGCGGCACGGCGGCGATGAAGAGGGCGATCATGAGGAGCAGGCCCGAGCCGTACAGGCCGCTCACCGGGCTGAGCAGCACGATCGTGATGATGCCGAGTGCGAGCAGCAGGCCGGGGACGATCATGGGCAGCAGCGGGCTCACGTCGAGGAATGCCGTGAGCGCGCCCCGACGGAGGCGCGCTGCCCACAGGATGATGGCGGCGGCGACGATCGCGACGGCGGCCGCGCAACCGGCGAGAAGTGCCGTGACGAGAAAGGTGCGCACGGTACCCCGGTCGGTCGCCAGCCGCACGAGGGTGTCGACGGTGAATCCCGTCGTCGCACCGAAATACGGTGACATCGCGACGAGCACGAGTTGCAGCAACGGCAGGCCGAGCGCCACGACCGCGTAGAGCACGGTGGCCACGGCGACCGGCAGCCGCCACGGGCCGAGCGACCACACGCTGTGGCGCGCTCCCTTGCCCGAGACCGTCGTGAACGAGCGGCGGCCCCGCACGCGGCGCTCGAGCCACACCAGCACGAGCAGGATGCCGAGCAGGATGATCGACACGGCGCTTGCGTGGCCGTACGCGGGACGAGCCGCGTCGTTCAGGTAGCGAAACACCTCGGTCGGCAGCACGTAGATGTCGGCCGGCACTCCCAGGACGACGGGCACGTCGAACGCCTCGAGTGACACGACCGTCGACACGATCAGCACCGCGGCGATCGTCGGCGCCAACAGCGGCAGCTGCGTGCCGAAGAAGGTTCTCACGGCGCTCGCACCCGAGACCCGCGATGCCTCTTCAAGCGCACGATCCAGCGTCGAGAACGGGCCGACGAGGATCAAGTACATGAACGCGGTGTTGCGCAGGGTCGACACGAGGAGCAGGCCGGCCCACGATTCGACGTCGAAGGGCCCGGTTCCCCACTGGTAGCCGTCTTCGAACCCCGTGGTGATGCCGCGAAGCCAGACATTGATCAACCCGACCGACTCGTTCCCGAGCATCGACCAGGCCAGAGCGTAGAACAGCGGCGGCACGGCCACCATGACGGCCATCGTTCCCGTGACGAGCCACTTCAGACGGGCGTTGGTGCGGGTGACCATCGTCGCGAAGAAGATGGCGAGGGCGATGCCGGCGCCGACGCTGACGACCGTCACGATGACGGTGTTCCACAGCGTCGACCAGGTGCGCGGCGAGTTCATGACGTCGACGAACGGTTCGGTCGACCACGTTCCGTCCGAGAAGGGGCTTGTGCGGAACGCGCCGATCAGGACGGCGATGACGGGTGCCGCGAACAGCAGCAGGATCGCGATCGCGATCGCGATCTGGATGTTGCGCTCCGGCTGCAGCGACCATTGCCTGCGTGCCGCACGGGTGAACGCCGTCACGGGCGGGCTCCCTGACCGCGTGTGGTGGTGGCCTTCATCGGCGCGCCTTCGATCGGATTCCCCCGTCGTCGCGTGTCACGACGCCGGGGTTCGCTCGGCGACGAACGCGTCGACGAGGGGCATGAGTCGGTCGTGCGGCGTGCCAACGGCGTACACCGTCGAGAGATGGTTGTGCGAGGGCAGAGCGACGAGCGGCGGGAACGTGCCGCGCCGCGCGTACCACGACGCCACGAGGGCCGCAGCGCTGTGCTGAAACTGCTCGTCATCCCATTCGGCGACCGCGAGGAGCAATGGCACGTCCGTTTCGACGACAGTGTCGAGTGATCCTCTCGTTTCCCACGCGGAGCGGTCGTCGCCCCAGTACGCGCGATGCATCGGCAGGTCCTTCGCGGCTCCGACGTCGTACATGCACGAGACGAGCACGGCCCCGGCGACGCGAGGCGCCCTCCCCTCGGCCTGCAGGCGGAGGTTGTCGGCCACGTGCATGGCCCCCGCCGATTGTCCGAGGAGCACGATGCGCTCGGGGTCGGCGCCGATCCTCGACGCGTTGGCGCGGGCCCATTCGACGGCAGCGCCGACGTCGGCTCCCCCGTCCGGCCAGCTCGCCTCGGGTGCGAGCCGGTAGTTCATCGCGACGCCGATCATTCCGTGTTTCGCCGCCCACGCGCCGATGTTCGGGCCGAAGGGGCTGCCGTCACCGCTCTTGTCGCCCGCGACGAAGCCCCCGCCGTGCACGAAGAGCAGCACGGGGCTCCCCGTCGGGTCACCCGTTCGGATGCCACCGGAGACGCCCGTGGCGGCGCCCGCGCCGTCCGCGCTCCGATAGACGTCGAGACGGTGGCGTGGGTGCGGGCCGTAGGCGACATCCCGAGTCACCTCGACGCCGGTGAGGTACTGGGCGTCGAGACCCGACGCGCACAGCTGCTTCGTCCCCTCGATCAGCTCCGGCGCGAGGGCAGTGCCGAGCGCCTCGATCGCGGCCCGCCACGACCCTGCGTCGTGCTCCCGCCCAGATCGCGAACCGCGACGGTGTGATTCCTGTGTCGCCTGTCCATCCATGCGCCTCTCCCGTCACCGTTGACCCGTGCAACCACGGTATGGAGAGGAGGGGAAGCGGCGACATGCCCTCGGCGACAGCCGTTCAGCCCGTTCTTGCCGCCAGAGCCAACCGTGCGGCAGCACGGTCGCGTCAGTGCGTCAGTACCCGGGGGCGGCCGGAACTCCCAGCCACTGCTCGTACGTCGTGACCCCGGCGTCGTGCATGGCTGTCGCGACCTCCACGCCCACGTAGCGGTAGTGCCAGGGTTCCCACTCGAAGCCGGTGACGGACGTCATGCCCTCGGGATACCGCTCGATGAAGCCGAACGTGTGGGCGTTCGCCGCAACCCACTGTCCGCCGAGCGTGGACGCCCAGCACTGCTCGAGCACGCAGCCCTCGTCCGATGAGAGGTCGACGGCGAGGCCGGTTTGGTGCTCGCTGTAGCCGGGGCGCGCCGACGTCAGGTCGGCGCCGGATTGACCGAGCGTCGACACGAAGTCCTCGTGGAGCGACTGCTGCGTCGCGTAGCTCCGGTATCCGCTCGTGGCGTCGAGGGTGATGCCGGATGCTCTGGCCGCCTCGAACATGTCGCGCATCGCGTTGGCCGCGGGCTCGCGGAGCGAGTGCCCGTTCGCGCTCGGCACGCCGAGGGTCGCCAGGTCGACGAGGTCGCCCGGCACGTGGTCGACGGGGCTCAGCGGGTTCTGCTTGTTCACGAGCACGTACTCGCTCGCCGGGTCGGTCGTCGACCCCGGCACGGACGACGTGCCCCGGGCATCCAGCATCGAACAGCCGAGCCAGCTGTTCTCACCGGCACCGATGTTGATTCCGGCGACGCACACCTGCACGGGCGCCTGGCGCGTGCTCGGCAGGAACGCGGCGTCGATGCCCTTGCCGGCGACACCGTAGGGGCGCAGCTCGGGCGCCGGCGCGTCGGCGGCGAACGAGTGCGTCAACTCACGGTCCTGGAACACGGCAAGGATGATGGGAGCGCCCAGATCGGACCGGTCGAACGCGTGACCGGAGAGCGTGAACAGGCCGTCGGTTCGCAGCCCGAGCGAGATGCGGCCCTCCGGGTCGTCGCCAGAGTCGTCGCCGGGCGTCGCGAACGCTGCAGCCGGGGCGAGCAGGCCGAGCGTGACGGCGGCGGCGATCACCGACAGCAGCACCGTCCGCGCCCAGCGAGCGCGGTGGCGCAGCGCGGCGTCGAGCCATGTGCGCGGGAACGTGTGCATGCAGATCCTTCACCTCGGAACCCCGCGTCCGCCACGGGGCACCTGCCCGAGCTTACCGAGTCGACGCGGGAGGGGTGAGGAGGATTGTCCGTCGCCCCGCCCGGGGCCCGATACCGTTGGCCGGATGAGCGCGCGCACGTGGACCCCCGACAGCGACGACCTCGTCGTGCAGGGCGACAATCTCCCGGTGCTCCGGGCGCTCCCGAGCGACGCGTTCCAGCTCATCTACCTCGATCCGCCCTTCAACACCGGTCGAACCCAGGTGCGTGCGACGGTCACGAACGCCGCCTCCGCGACGAGTTCGCGCGTCGGTTTCAGGGGCCTCACCTACGCAACCGTCAGAGAGCGCGTGCTGAGCTACAACGACACGTTCGACGACTACTGGTCGTTCCTCGAGCCCCGCCTCGCCGAGGCATGGCGGGTGCTGCACCCCACCGGCACGCTCTACCTGCACCTCGACTACCGGGAAGTGCACTACGCCAAGGTCTTGCTCGACGCCCTGTTCGGTCGCCACTGCTTCCTTAACGAGCTCATCTGGGCCTACGACTACGGCGGGCGAACGAAGAAGAAGTGGCCGCCGAAGCACGACAACATCCTCGTGTACGTGAAAGATCCTTCGTCGTACCTCTTCGATGCCGAGGCCGTCGACCGCGAGCCGTACATGGCTCCCGGGCTCGTCACACCCGAAAAGGTCGCCCGCGGCAAGCTGCCGACCGATGTGTGGTGGCACACGATCGTCTCGCCGACGGGCAAGGAGAAGACGGGCTATGCGACCCAGAAGCCCGAGGGAGTGCTCCGTCGCATCGTGCAGGCGAGCAGCGCCGAGGGCGACTGGGTGCTCGACGCGTTCGCCGGTTCGGGGACGACGGGCGCCGCCGCGGCCCGGCTAGGACGGCGTTTCATGCTCATCGATGAGAACCCCGAGGCGGTCGGGATCATGCGTGGGCGACTGGGAATGGATGCCGCCCTCGCCGACTGGCATCCGGGCGCGGCGTACCGGCGGGACGAGCCGTACCGGCAGGGCGCGGCGTACCGGCAGGGCGCCTAGGGCGTGTCTCCTAACCGCGTGTGATCGCGCGCCCGGGGGGGGCATGGCAGGGTGGTGCCATGACCTCGTCGGTGACTGTCACGCCTCGTACCCATTGGGTCAACGGGTGGTTCTTGCGGCTGTTCGCTCGCCCTGTTGTTCGCTTGGACGGTATCGACCATGAGGCGAGGTGGAGTCGACCGTTCCAAGTTGAGGTCACTGTGGGCTCACACGAAGTTGGCGTCGGTGCGCGCTATCGCGGCACAGCCAGTGTTCTAGGAGTTGCAGGGTCGCGCATCGAGGTCCCTGAGGGGCGGCACATTGAGGTCGAGGCGAGGAATGGTTTCTTCAACCATCAGCCCTTCGTGGTGCACGCACCGGAATCGACGCCTGATCCAGCCGCTGGAGCCATTGGATGATGGCGCGGAGGACGGCTCCGGCGCTCGAGGTCAGGCCGAGCTTGTCGTAGCGGGTGGCCAGGCCGCGCCATTGCTTCACGTCGCTGTCGCCGCGTTCGATGACATTTCGACCGCGGTAGGCACTTCGTCGGCTCATCCGCCCACCATCACACTCCGAACCCCCACGAACCTAGGAGACACGCCCTAGCCGACCAGCGTCGACCGGCGGGCGGGCGCCCGCCGCTACGCATCGTGGTGGATGGCCGTGTTCGCTCCAAGCCGCTGCGTCGCCTTCTTCGAGTTGTCGCCCTTGATGCGCTTGCGATCCGTGCCGCGAATGTGCTTGAGCTTGCGGTCGTAGGTTCGCGGGTTGCGCACCTCGCTCGCCGTCTCGTGCTCGTAGACGTGCCGCTTGTCGGTGTTGCGGTAACGCCGGTAGGTCCACGTGTAGAAGCCGATGCCCGCGAGCGGCCCGAGCGCCAGAATCGCGAGGATGCCGCCGCCCTCGCTGTCGCTGTTCGATGCCTCGAGGAGGCCGCTTCCGCCCAGCGCCGCATGCGCGTCGATGAGAAGTTCGATCACCACAGGAACCCTCCGATCGCGGCGCCGATGACGACCGCGACGCTCGCCGCCGTGATGACGCCGCCGATGAGGGTCGAGATGCCGATGAGCCTGCCCTGCCGCACGGGAACGCTGCCCATCGTCTCGCCGGTTCGCCCGTTGACCGCCACGTAGTGCAGCAGGCCGGGGCCGTCCTTGCGCTCCTGGTAGTAGCTGTACAGCCACACGGGCACGTAGAGCGCGAGCCAGCGCGTGCCATGCACCGCGATCGACTCCCGCTCCCACCGCACGCCGCGGTTGTACTGGCGCGTCGACTCGTTCGCGCGGGCGCGGGCGATCGACAGGGTCTGCTCGTCGGCGGCGCGCATGAGCTGTCGCACATCCATGTCGCGCCGTTCCGAGGTGTAGCCCCGCAGGTAGTTCGCGTTGTAGGTGACCGCGTGCTTGACGTCGAATGGAAGGATCGCGTTGATGATGTTGTTCGTGTTGCGCGAGGTGTCCTGGTCGGCGCGCTGCTGCGACGACTCGAGCTGAATGTCGTCGACGAGGATGTCGAACGCCCGTCCCAGCTGATACAGGTCGGCGTCGTACACCGTCTTGCTTGACTGGTTGTTCCCGGACCCCGTCGACACGGTCCGGGTGCGGATCAGCACCTCGCCCTGGCCCTCGAGCTCGACCGACGCGTTCGCGTCGACCGTGAGGTAGGGGAGGTAGACGCCGACGACCTCGCTCGCGGCGAACTCCTTCACGAACGTGGGATGCGCGAAGAACTTGCGGGCCTTGACGAACTCCTCGATGCGCTTGATCGCCTCGTCTCGGGTGATCGAGAACGGCAGCACACCGTCCGGTACGGCGCCGTTCGGCAATTGCTGGTTGATCGACAGCGTGTTGCGGCACCAGTGGCATCGCGACTGCAGGGCCTCGGCGGTGTTGACCACGACCTCGGCGCCGCAGGCTCCGCACTTGAGCGTCACGACGGCTTCGCTCGACTCGGGCGTGTTGGAGGCGCCCGATCCGAGCAGCGTGCCGCGCAGCTGGTCGATCGGCGAATCGAAGCCGAACTTCGCCTCGAGCGAGGTCTCGTTCCACTCGTTGCGGCAGAACGTGCACATGAGCATGCTGCTGTCGATGCGGTGCACGACGTCCGTCGAACCGCACTTCGGGCATCGCTCGAGCCCGTCGCTTCGGCCCGACGAGGTGTCGACGACCCGGCGCTTCGGCCCCCCGGTCAAGACCGATTCGAGGTCGGGATGCGGACCGTTGGCGTCCCCCGGCGTCGGCGCGGCCCCGGCCTGCTGGTCCGGCGCCTGCTGGACCGGCGCCTGCTGCGCTGGGGCGGCTGGTCCTGCGGTCGAGCCGTGCGGGTTTACGAGCCCGCCGGGCGCCGCGGGCGGCGCGTAGTCGGGCGGAAGTCCCTGGCTCGTGACGCCGTCGATCATGCCCTGCGCGGTCTGCGGGGCGCTCTCGTACGGGTGCGGCAGCCTGCCGGGTGCCGGCTGGGCCGGCGGCGCTGCCTGGTCGGGGTGGGCAGGCGGCGCCGCCTGCTGCCCCGGCGCGACCGGGTGACCGGCCCAGCCGACGCCTCCCGGAGCATCCGGGCCAACTGGCCGCTGCCCGCCGACGGGGTTGTGGCCTCCCGGCGGGCTGGGTGGGTGTTGGCCGGTCATGTGACGCCTGTCCTTCGGAATTGCGGTGACTAGTCGAGCCCGAGCGCGCGACGCTTGGCGGCGTCGTAGTCGTCCTGCGAGATCAGCCCCTGATCGAGCATCTGCTTGAACTTCGCGAGCTGACTCACGCTGTCGTCGACGGTCGCGGGTGCGCCCGAGGTCTGCTGGGGCTGGCCCTGCTGGGGCTGGCCCTGCGGAGCCGACGCCTGTTGCTGCGGCTGCTGCCCCTGCTGGAACGGATTCTGATAGGGGGCCGGCTGGTTCGGGTTCTGCTGGAAGTTCATGGCGCCGCCCGCGGCGTTCATGCCCATGCCCATCATGGCGATGCCCTGCCCACCCGAGTTCTGCCCTGCCGACTCGAAGCCGCGCGCGACGGATTGCTGCAGGAACGACGCCCCGCGATTTCCCGAGAGCGCATCCGCCTTCTTCACGTCGGACAGCAGCTTGCGCGTGTCTTCGTCGTACTCGATCGCCTGGATGGCGACCTGCGAGATCACGAGCCCGCGCCCGCTCGCCCACTGATACGCCTGCTCGACGGCATGCGAGAGCGACTGCGCGAAGCCGAGCGAGTCGCCCTGGATGCGGGCCATGCGGTTGCCCTTGCTCGGGTCATTCGTGTAAATCGAGAAGGCGGGCGCGAGCGACGAGACGACCTCGTTGAACAGCTGGGTCGCCGCGTCGTTGTCGAAGTCGCCGAAGTCGAACACGCGGGCGTCGGTGCCGAGATAGGCGTACGGAACGAACTGCTTGGCGAAGAGGACCGGGTCGATGATGCGCAGGCTGTACGTGCCTCGAGTGATCGCACCGACCTGGGCGCCGAGATAGGCGTCGTCCCAGTAGATCTCCGATTGCGTGCCGAAGCGGTTGTTCGGGATCTCTTTGAGGTTGACGTAGAAGGCGAGCTGCTGGGTTGCGGGCTGGCCGCCGAACTTGAAGCGCTCCCACGACGACATCACCGTCGGCGAGATGAAACCGCCGCCCGTGAAGACCGACTGCGACTGCTGGTGGTTCGACGCGTACTCGTACCCTCCGGGCTCGGCGATGAGACCCGTGAGCTCGCCGTCCTGGAAGGTCAGCAGCGCATAGCCCTCCGGCACGACGATCTTGCTGCCGTTCGTGATGACGTGCTCGGAGCCCTTCGTATTCGCACCGCGCCCGGCATCCGTGCCCTTCGCGACGGCCGGGAACAGGGCGGCCGTTGGGGCGAGCCCCGTCGGCGGGACGAGGAAGTCGACCCACTGGTCGGCGAACATGCCGCCGATCGCGCCTTGAAATGCCTTGATGAAGCCCATGCTGCTCCTTGATTGTGATCGGCGCGTCGGTGCCGAGCGCCGTCAGGTCGAACATCCGTAGCTTGATGGCGCGCCGGTCGACGCATCCTGGCGCCGCGGGGGTACGGCTTCAAGCACTGTATCGAGGTCAGGCGAGGCCACGCCATGAAATCGTCCGCCAGGACGACGGCATGACAACCGACGGAGGCATCGGCGTCGCCGTGAGCCCGGGGGATTCCACACCGTCGTTCAGGCAGACTGTCATTGAGACGGTTCCGACCACGATGACGAGGAGGAACGCATGCGCCCGGACCGGGAGTACGGCCACGTTCGCCCGCCGCACGCCGAAGAACTGCAGGAGTACGCGCGCCGCCGCGGCGTCGACCTCGGGCGCGAGGAGGCCGCCGAGCTCGTTCCGGTGCTCGCCGGCATGATGCGGGAGTTCGACACCCTTGACGAGCTGCCCGAGCCGGCCGCCCCGCCGGTGTCGTTCCCGCGGCGGGACCCCGGACGCGCGCCGACCGCGGAGGAAGACCCGTACAACGCGTTCATTCGCCTGTGCCGGGTCGAGGGCGCCGAGGACGGGCCGCTCGCGGGTCTCACGGCGGCCGTGAAGGATTCGATCGCGGTCGCCGGGGTACCGATGACCAACGCGTCGCGCATGCAGCCGACGCTCGTGCCGACGGAGGACGCCGTCGCCGTCGAGCGCATTCTTGCCGCCGGCGCCACGATCGTCGGCAAGACCAACCTCGAAGACATGGCGATGGGCGGCGGCGAGGGTAGCGTCTACGGCCCCGCCCTCAATCCGAAGAACCCCGCGTACTCGACCGGCGGCTCCTCGACCGGATCGGCGGCCGCCGTCGCGTCGGGCGCGGTCGACTTCGCGCTCGGCGCCGACGAAGCGGGCAGCATCCGCATCCCGTCGTCGTGGTCGGGCATCGTCGGCATGAAGGCCACGCACGGCCTCGTTCCCTCGTACGGGCTCACGTATTTCGACCACACCCTCGACCACATCGGCCCGATGACGCGCGACGTGGCGACCAACGCCCGCGTGCTGCAGGCCCTGGTGGGCCCCGACTGGCGCGACCCGCAGTGGCGGCGCTCCGTCCCGGTCGTCGACGACTACGAGGCGGGCATCGGACGCGGGGTCGAGGGCCTGCGCTTCGCCGTGGTCGACGAGGCCGTCGAGTGGAGCTCCGACGATGTCCGCGAGTGCTTCGAGCGCGCCTGCGACGCGCTTCGCGACGCCGGCGCCACGATCGAGCACGTGTCGGTGCCCCTGTGGCAATCGGCGTGGCCGATCGAGAACGGGCTGCTGACCTTCAGCATGCGGGCCATGATCGACTCTGCGGGCGCCGGCTACTTTCATCGCGGCCGAATCGACCCGCAGGCGCTCTCGACCTACTCGGCTCAATACCGCACGTCGCCGCGCCTCGTCCCGGTGCTGACGCAGCTCAACCTCCTCGCCGCCGAGCACCTGCGCGATCACTACCACGGCGCGCACTACGCGAAGGCGCAGAACTTGCGAATCGAGCTCACGCGCCAGCTCGACGAGGCGACGGCCGACGGTCGGGTGCTGCTGACGCCGACGACGACGACGGTCGCGACGGAGCTGTCGACCGAGCGGCACTCGTTCGTCGAGGTCATCTCGCGCATCGGCGGCACGTCGGTGCTCAACACCTGCCCGACCGACCTTTCGGGGCATCCCTCCCTCAGCGTGCCCTCCGGCACGGGCGCGAACGACCTCCCGGTCGGCCTCCAGCTCATCGGCGGCGACTCCTCCGAGGCGACGCTCTACGCGGCGGGAGCCGTCATCGAGGCCGCCGGGACCGACTCCACGATCGACGAGACCCGCGCCTGAGACGACGAAACGCCCCGCGCGTGCGGGGCGTTTCGTGACTGTCTCAACCAGTGCGCGCCCGGAGGGATTCGAACCCCCAACCTTCTGATCCGTAGTCAGATGCTCTATCCGTTGAGCTACGGGCGCACGGCTGTATCACCTTCCGGCGAACGACCGACGGCTAGCTTACACACACGTGCCGCGGGCGGCCAAATCTGCGCGATCCGTCACCCGCGACGCGGCCCGAAGCGTTGCGTCACAGCTCTCCTGAGCGATACTCAGCCCGCTACGGTGGGAACGTGACGACCGTGCCCCCTCCCCCGCCCAGTGACGCTTGGGACGGGCACGAGCGAGGCACGCGAGCCTTCCGCGACGTGCGCCTGGCGCTGCTGTTCGCGGGCATCGTCACCTTCGCGCAGCTGTATGCTCCGCAGGCCGTGCTGCCGCAGATCTCGGCCGAGTTCGAGGTCGAGGCGTCGCATGCGTCGCTCATGGTCTCGCTCGGCACGCTCGGCGTCGCCCTCTCGGCGATTCCGTGGTCGCTCGTCGCCGACCGCTTCGGGCGGGTTCGCGTCATGATCTGGTCGGTCACGAGCGCAACACTGCTGGGTTTCATCACCGCGGCCATGCCCTACTTCGAAGTGGCGCTCGCACTGCGCCTACTCGAGGGCATCGCCCTCGGCGGCGTACCGGCGGTCGCGCTGGCCTACCTGAACGAAGAGATCGCGACGCGTGTCGCACCGCTCGTGGCCGGCACCTACGTGGCAGGCAACACGATCGGCGGACTGTCGGGGCGCCTCATCTCAGCCCCGCTCGGCGACGTGCTGGGCTGGCGCATCGGCCTGCTCGGCGTTTCGATCCTCGCCGTCGCCGCGACCATCGCCTTCATCGCCGTCGTGCCGCAACCGAGGGGCTTCACCCCGCCGCGGCGGGGTGAGATCGCGTTCGCCCGGCAGGTCACGACCACGCTCGGGCACGTCGCCTCGCATCTGCGCACGCCGTCGCTCATCGGCGTCTACGCGCAGCCGATGCTGCTCATGGGCGGATTCGTCGCCATGTACAACTTCCTCGGCTTCCGACTGCTCGCCGACCCGTACCGACTCCCGACGTGGCTGGTCGGGCTGGCGTTCCTCGCCTACCTCGCGGGCTCCGCGACGTCACCCATCGCCGGCTCGCTCGCCGCGCGCTTCCCGCGCAAGTACGTGCTCCTCGGCTGCACCCTCGTCATGCTCGCCGGCACCGCGCTCACGCTCGCGGCGCCCGTCTGGCTCATCCTTGCCGGCCTCATCGTCATGACCGGCGGGTTCTTCGCCGCGCACTCGGTCGCATCCGGCATCGCGGGCAGCATCCCGCACCGGGGGCGCGCCCAGTCGAGCGCCATCTACAACTTCAACTACTACCTCGGCTCGAGCGTGTTCGGGTTCCTCGGTGGCGTGCTCTACGTCGCGTTCGGCTGGATCGGAACGGTCGCGATGGTCGCGGCGCTCATCGTGCTCGCGCTGCTCTTCGCGCTCGTGCTCATCCCCGCGGCGACACCGGCCGCGCCGCCCGCGGCGGCTCGCCCTATCGCATCGCCGTCCGGCGTCTCAGCCACGAAGGGGCCGGCGGCCGCTCCATAGTCGTCGTACGCCGGTGACACCCCGCAGCCGTGGGGCCGTACGCCGCCGTCTGCGCCGAGACGCGAAAACGCCCCAGAGCATCCGGATGCCGGTGGCATCGTCGGGTGCGCAGGGGCGTCTTCACGTGGTGCGGACGCGGCCGGTTCTCGCGACTACTGCACGTCGATCGAGTCCTCCGCGACGAGCTCGCGGAACTTGGCGCCGTGCCAGATCAGCGGCTCGTTCTCGCCGACGCCCATGCGGGTGACCTCGAGCAGCGCCATCCAGTGGTCGCCGGCCTCGGACACCGAGTGGATCTTCGTCTCCAGCCACAGGGCGGCACCCTCGATGAAGACGGCACCACTGTGGTCGACGTCGACCGCGACGTCGGCGAAGCGCGCGGCGCGGTCCTTGCCCGCGAGCTTGCGGGTGAGGTCGCCCTGGCCCTTGCCAAAGATCGACACGCCGATCGAAGCGGCGTCCTTGATCTCGTCCCAGGTCTCCGATGACTTCTGCACCGCCACGGCCACGAGGCAGGGCTCGAGCGACACGCCGACCATGAACGACGACGCCACAAGGGCGTGCTTGTCACCGTCCTTGTCGATGGCGAGCACCGATACACCCGACGGGAACTGGGCGAACGTCTTGCGGACGAGCATCGTGTCGTCCTGGAATTCGACCACCTTGGGCTGGCTCATACGGTTCTTCCTTTCGAGGGCTCATCTCCGGGCCCACTGTCTGACCGGCTTCAGCCTCGACCACGTCGCGGTCGTCGAGGCGGGAACGCGGCGCCTGGTTGGGGCCCGCCGGTGGCACTTTATCGGCAATGTGCGAACCAGCACACGGCCGACTGACACGTGCGGGTGACGGATGGGATCGTTCGCAACCGCCGCGGCGCACGAGTGTGGGCCGGCACATGGCGCGCCTCACTCGCCCACCCGGTGCCGCGGAGCCGGTGCGCGGCGCCCCGGCGCCTACTCGGGGCGCTGCAGCGAGTCGGGCGCCGGGAACGGCAGCGAGATGCGGGCGGGGTTGGCGCCGACGGCCGACGCCGCCCCGAACTCGTCGGCCACCACGACGAGTTCGTCGTCACGGAGCTCGCCGATGCGCACGGGCCGCTCATTTCCGCAGGGCTGCCGGAGCATGTATCGGTCGGCGAGGTAGCCGAGACCGCGCTCGTCGAGTGATCGCTCGGCGTCGAACCAGTCGACCGGCCCCTCGATATCGATGCGCCCGAGCGCATCCACGGTGCCAAAGCCGTCGCCGACCGGAACGATCCATCCGAGTCGCTCACCGTCGGGCCTGCGGTGCTCGATCCAGTGCTCGGGAATCATGTGCCGAGGGTACTGCGAAGGGACGACGCCCGGAGTCGGTCGACCCCCGAAGCATGCACGTTTCTCCCGAGACCCCCGTCGACGCGCACGGACGCGGGGATGCCGAACCGCGCGCGGACCCCCGGGCTGTAGAGCACCGAATCGGGCGGGCGCTCGGTGACGCCCGGCAGCCCGGCCGCGGCGACCAGCTCATCTTCGAGGCGCAAGAGCCTGGCAGGGTGCAGCCGCCAGGGCGCGTGGTCGGTTGGCAGGCGGAGCGTTCGCCCGAGCCATCGCTGGTGCAGGGCCCATCGCGCCGTCAGAAACGTCGACAGCGGGTCATTGGCCAGTGTCGACGGGTCGACGCGCGCGTCGATCCTCGTGCCAGCCCCGTGCCGCCCGCGGCGCGAGCGGTAGCGGATCGTGCCTGCCTCGACCCGCTGGCCGGTCGCGGCCCACACGTACCGCATCCCGGGCAGGCAACGCGCGGCGAGCACGGCCGGCAGGCTCGGGGCATCCAGCGACCGGAACACGACGGCGCGCCGTCCCTCCACATCCACGCTGTAGAGCCGCACGTTGATCTCGACGAAGGTGCCGAAGGGCCCGAACCCGATACCGGGCCACACTCGAGCATCCCGCAGGCGAAAGGCAATGAGCCCGACCCACGTCGACCCGTCGAAGACGTCCGGCTCGGTGCCGGCCGGAAGCAGGGCCGCGGTCGCCCGCGGCTCGATGCGCCAGTGGAGGAACAGCGCGTCGTACCAGCCTTGAGTCGCGATCGTGGGGCCGACGAGGCCCGGGCCGTGCGCGTTGATCGGCTCGGGATGCATGGGCAGAGGGTAGCTCGCAGGTTTCGCGGCGGAACAGGTGCGACCTGGGCGGCCCCTGCGTGCGGGATGCGGGGGCGGGGTGACCGGGACGCTCCGGAGTCGCCACCGCGTCAGACGCGTCGAAGGGCGCCACCGACCACTCGGATCGGTGACGCCCTTCATGCGCCTCGGTTAGGCCGCGCGTCGGCGGCGGATCACGAGCGCGATCGCACCGGCCGCGAGCAGGCCGATCGCCGTCAGGACGATCGCGGCGAAGCTGTCGCCACCCGTGCTCGCGAGACCTTCACGCTCGTCGAACGCGTTCGTGAGCGTGATCGTGACCTTCGCCCCGGGCTCGCCGGTCACCACCACGACGGCTCGCTCACCGTCGGCGGCCAGTGTTACGGCCTCGTCGTTGGTCGACCATTCGACGCCGCTCCACTCGATGGTGTCGGCAGTGTCGACTCGGCCCTCGACGAACTCGATCTCGGTGCCGAGCGGCAACCCGTCGATGACGAGGGGCTCACCGGCGGTCACTTCGACGTCCCGTTCCTGCGTCTCGCCGAACAGGTCGGTCCACGTGACCGTCACGGGGAACGTCGTGCCGTCCTCGACGTGCGCGGCACCGTCACCGGTGAGCGCCTTGTCGAGCAGGATCGTGCCGAGCTTCGCCGTTGCCGTGTTCGTGACGCGAACCTCGGCGACCGTGGCTGCGCCGATCGTCAGCACGGCGCTGCCGTCGTCGTGGACCGCCAATGCGTCATCGCCGGCCCATTCCGCTGGCTCCCACACGAACCGGTCGCTGTCGGCCGGCGCGACCTCGGTCAGCGTGACCTCGGTTCCGTATGGCAGCGTCCCGTCGAACTCGACGAACGTGCCATCAACGGGCAGCACCAGTTCGGTCGACTGCTCGACCCCGGCCTGGTCGATCCAGGACGCGACGACGGTGAACGTCTCGGGCACGTCCGGAGCGTCGAGCGCGACCCCGACGACCTCCTTCGATAGCCCGAAGGTGCCCGGAGCCCATGTCGCCTCATTGATGACCGTCACGAATGTCATCTCATCGTGCTGATCCGAGACGATGACCGTCGCGCTCCCGTCGCCCGTGTCGGTGACGCCCTCGCCGGAGATCGTGATCGAACCCCACACGACGGTGTCGAATGCCGGGCGCTCACCCTCGGTGATCGTGACGACCGTGCCGGCAGGCAGGTCTTCTCCGAGCTCCGTCGGCGTGACGGAGTTGATCGTGAGGTCGCGCGACTGCGTCACGCCGTCGGCGTCGACCCAGGTGGCCGTTACAGGGAACTCGGTGTCGTCGGCGACCTCTCCGGCCGCCGCACCCGCGACGCCCTTGATGAGACTGATGCCGGCGGTCGAGGTCGCCGCGTGATTGCCGAGGGTGACGGTGGCGTCCGCAGCACGGCCGATCGTGACGACAGCGCTCTCGCCGTCCTGCGTCACGCCCGTGCCGGACCAGACCGGCGCAGCCCAGGCGATGCTCGAGCCGTCGACGAGCGGCGTCTCGGTGAGCGTCACCTCGGTGCCGACCAGCAGCGATTCGCCGAACGGCACGGGCGTGCCGTCGGTCGGGACCGTCAGGACCTTCTCCTGGGCCGTTCCCTCAGCGTCGGTCCAGGTCGCCGTCACGGTGACGTCGGCGGGAACGGCCGGGTTCCCGGCCTGCTCGCCCTCGACCTGCTTCACGAGCGTGAAGGTGCCAACCGAACGCTCCACCGTGTTGGTCACGGTGAAGATGCCGGGCTCGGACGCGTGGTCGGCCAGCACCTCGATGCGCTCGGGGGACACGACGGCCGGTGACCACGTGAAGAGGTCATCGTCCGCGGGCAGCGTCTCGGTCACCGTCACGATCGCTCCGATCGGTAGGTCGGTGAGCGTGTACGGCTCCCCCGCCTTCACCGTGAACGCGCGGTCGGGCTGGGCCGGGAAGCTCGCGCCGAGGGGTGAAACGTCGATGCGTGCCGTCATCGCGAACTCCGTGTCGGGGCCGACGAGGGCGGCGGCACCCCCCTGGATGACCTTCTCGACCTGAACGGAGCCGAGCAGCGCCGAGTTCTCGAGCGAGACGGCGACATTCGACTTGGGGTCGAGGGCGACGATCGCGGTCGTGCCGTCGGCGCTCGGCGTCACACCCGGGCTCGCGGCGAATGCCGGCGCTCCCCAGGTCACGCCCGGAACGCTCGGGAGGTTCGGCTCGGACAGCTCAACCGTCCAGCCGGTGCCACGCGAGTTCAGGCCGCTCACGGCGTCACCGTTCAGGGGCACCTGCAGGTCGTACTCGAGTTGCACGGAGCCGTTCGGGTCGATCTCCTTGACGTGCACGGTGAACGTCGCATCGTCGGGCACGAAGCCGGCGCCCGCCGTGTCAGCGAGGCCCTTCTCGATCGCGAACGAGCCGCGGGCGACCCCCTGACCGGTACCGCTACCGCGGTTGCTCTGGGTCACCGAGTGCTCGTATGTCTTGCCCTCGACCGTGGCGCTGTTGCCGTACGCCGTCCCGGGCGCATCCATACCGCCGCTCGTCGTGCAGGTCGTGTACGAGATGACGTACTGGTACTCCTTGCTGAAGCCCGCCTGCTCGCCACCGCCGGGCACCGGCAGCGTCGGTCGCGGAATGCTGATGGTGATCGTCTCGCCGTCGAGCGACGCGGTCACGCCGTCGGAGAGGTCGACGGTCGCAAGGCCGCCGTTCTGGATCTGGTCGCGGGCCTGCACTCGCAGCCCGAGCCGGTCGACGACATCGCCGCTGTCGCCAGCCTCGCAGACCTGGTGCGCGCCCGAGAGGGTGTCGGTCACCGTAAGGTCACCGGCGAGCTCGTCGAGGCGCTCGCCGGGAACCGTGATGTTCCAGTTCATCGTCGTCTGCGGCAGGTGCTCGACACCGTCGAGCGTCACGGCGGCCGTGTTGATGCCGCCGGTCTTCTGGTCGGTGCGTCCCGGCGCCTTGGGCGTGCTCGTCGCGATCTCGCCGTCGACGTTCACGGAGTTGCCGAACTCGGTGCCGCCCTCGGGGAGGCCGTCGATGGTCCCGCACGTGCGGTACTGGATGAGGTACTGGTAGTTGGACGGCTTGAACGCGAACGACGGGTCGACCACGTCGACGCGCGCGGCGAAGGCGTCCGTCGACGCCGACGTCTCCGTGATGCTGAGCTTGCCGGTGATCTCGGTCTGCTTGGCGTTGCTGGGGCCGTAACGCTCGTGGACGCGGATGCCGTCGATGGTGTCGGCGCATACCGCGTGGGCGCCCGTGAGCGCCTCGCTGAGGTCGAAGCCGTTCTTGCCGGCGAGGTGATCACCCGCGACCGTCACCGTCCACCGGATCACACCGTTGCGGTCGGCGCCGCCGAGCACGCTGCCCGACTTCGCCACATCGGCCGAGATGTTCCAGTCCTGCGTGACGCCGATGACGCCCGAGGTCTCGGGGAAGATGTCAACCGTCGCCTCGTTGGTGTACTCGGTGCCCTTCGGATCGATCTGCTCGTCTGGGGTGCAGGTCGTATAGGTAATGCGGTACGTCACGTTGGGATCGAAGCCGCCCTCGGGCGCCGTGAGCGCGAGGCCGAAGTCGTACTTCGGGTCGGGCAGTCCCGACGTGGTGAGCGTGGAGATCTGGGTGACGTCGACAACCGCGTCGCCGCGCACGGTCTCGACGCGGAGGCTCACGGGGTCGCACAGGCGGTGGTTGTCGCTGAGGTCATCGAAGACGTTGACGACCCCGTGCCCGGCGAGTGCCGCGCCGGGGAGATTGATGGTCCACGTCATCGACCACTTGTTCCCGTTGAGCACGCCCGACTTGTTCCACTCGTGCGGAACGACGACGCCGTCGTCGATCCCGCCGCCGCCAGGCAGCTCGACGGGCGTCTCCGTGCCGTTGAGGTCGAAGATCACCGACGTCGCGTCCGTTGCCTCCTCGGCGACGACCTCGAACTCGAACGTGCCCCCGACCTCCAGCGGGTAGGTCGCGACGTGCTCGGTGAGCGTGCAGTTCGCGATGCCGGCCCCCGGATCGGTGAGGCAGGTCGCCCACGTGACGACGTCGCCGTCAAGGGTGGGGCCGTCGAGGTTGAACGGCACGGCCTGTTCGAAGCCGAGTTCTGGCGGCAGACCGATCGTGAAGACGTCGCCCGGCTGCGGATCTGCGGCGGTCGCGTCCCACGCACCGGAGACGGTCAGCGTGTCACCGACGGTGGCTTGACCGCCATCGGACGTCGCGAGCGTCACGTCACTGATGACGATGCCGGGGTTGGGCGCCGCCTCGGCGGCGCTGGGGAAGGCGGTCACACCGGTGACCGCGACGCCCAGGGCCCCGACGATCGCCAGCAGGCCTTTCACGAGGCGGCCGTGATGAGACGGTGGTCTCACCGCTTGTGTGCGTGCTCTCGACACAGTTCTCCCTTGGCGGACGCACCGTGGACGCACCACGTGTTCATCCTGATAGTCGGTCCGGCAGCGTCGGGTCGACGAAGCCAGAAGGTGGGGGTGGCGCTCCGCGTCCGGGCACACGAGCAGCGGGCACACGAGCTCACGCCGCCGCGGAGGGCGCGCGAGAACCGGCGCGGAGCATCCCTGCAGGCAGGTGCTCTCCGGCGCGATGCGGGTGTGCGGACGGGAACCGCCAGGTCGGGCCGTCTCGGCGCAACCGGGAGTGACTATGCCAGCTCGGCACGCACCGCGGCGGGCGCCGAGACATGATTCACCCCTCAGCTCACCCACCGATGGCGACTGCGGAACAGCGGAGCGAGCCCAGCTGTAGGGCCGGACTCGCACCGTGACGGCATACGATCGCGAACCTGAATCTGCGTCATTTCTGCTTCACGCCCGGACGATTGCCGACCGAGTAGCATGACGGGACCTCACCCCCCTCACCCCCACGCTTCCCACACCTCACCCGGGGAGCTTTGCCTTCACCCTCCGCCACCGCGCCGGTGTCTTCGCCCCGTGAGGCCGAATCGACACCCGCTCGTCTGCAGGAAAGAGGTTGCATGTCATCGACGGATGCTCAGAACGCCGACGACCCCGAGGCACGGACCGTCATCGATTCACCGTCAGCCCGCCACGTATCCGGCATCGGCAGCGGCCGGGCGGTCGCCCAAGGCGACCGCGCGACGTGGGCCCGCGGCCATCGGGCATGCGTCGACGATCTCGTTCGACGCCGAGATTGGAGGGGACTGCGCTCGTATGTCGCGGAGAACTGGATCGCGATCTGGTTCTCGTATCCGCTCGGTGAACTCCCCCACGTCTTGGAGGACGTGCCCCACCGGGCGCTGCTGGATTCGACGGGTGGTGCGGCGCTGCTCGTGCTCGCGCTTCAGCGAGAAGCAGCCGGCATGACCGCAATGCGCAAGCTCCCTCCTCTGGTCCGAGCGGCTGCCAACGCCGTCGGAAACCGGTCCGTGGGCAGCGTCAGAACGTCGTTCCGGCGATTTCGCCCGCTCCTCGCGGTGTTGGGGAAGCTGCAGCGCGAGAACTCGCGCGTTCAGGCCTCGAACTACCCCATACTGCTCCTCCAGGCGGGACTGTCGGCGGTCTACGCCGGCGAGTTCCGCACGGCGGATCTCTGGCTCGCGCAGGCGGGACAGTTCGCGTCGCCCGATCAGGCGCCGTTCCACCGCCGAGACGTGGCCGCGACCCGAGCACTGCTGAATGCCGCCTTCGGCAGACCCGCCGTCGCCGAAGCGCAGCTTGGTCTCGCGCGCCAGGAGCCACGGACCGATAGCTGGGTCGAGCAGGGCGTCGACGCTGTCATCGAAGTCACCTCCGTCGCGCTCCAAATGCAACGCCATGATTGGACACCGCCGGAGGATCTGCTCGCGCTGCCGTGGTGGAACCTCCAGCCGCACTGGCCCGCAGCCGTGTGGGTGGTGTCGGTGGGCCTGCTCGCTCGCGGAGAGAACGAGCGCCTCGATCGGCTGCTGTCGCAGCTCGAGCTGTCGGGCCTCGAATCCCCGGAGCAGTCCGGCCTCTTCGACAGCATCTTCCCCACCGTCCGGACACTTCTGTCCGCCGCCGAGGGTCGTACTGCGTCGCCCGAGATCCGTGATCGGCTCGCATCGCACGATGATCCGCTCGCCAGGCTCGCCCAATCGGCCGACGCGGTCGTCAGGAACCGGCGTGACGAAGCGCTCGCGCTGGCGAGTCCCTCCGAGCGAGCGATCGATGACACGTTGACGCTCGGCGTCAAAGAGAGCATCCAGGCATCAGCGCTTGTCGAGGCCAAGCGCATGGGTGAGGCGATCGACCTGTTGGACGAAACGCTCGCGCGCCGAGAGGCAGCGCGTGCGCTTGCTCCCCTCTTCGTGCCCCGCAACGTCGCCGAGACCATCGCCGCCGAACCGCGGCTCGCTCACCACGCCGACCGCGTGATCGCCATCGGCGCGCGGGAACCGGTCGTCGATCTCACCGCGCGCGAGCGCGAGCTGTTCCGCCTGCTGCTCGGCGACAAGAACCTGCGCCAGATCGCCGCCGAGCTGGGGCGCACCGAAAACACGCTGAAAACGCATCGGCGCCACCTGTACCGCAAGCTGGGAGTGAGTAGCCGCGACGAGCTGCGGTCACGCGCGCTGCGAGGATCTGAGCTCTGGAGTGGCGACGGCGAGTGATGCGCGCGGCACTCGGTGCGTCACCCGGCCCGTCCCTCACCCGAGCGCGCCGCGTCCGCATGCCGCCGGTAGGTCGCAACGGTGGTCCAGACGAGACGCTCGGAGTCGCTGTCGAGGAGATCGGCGATGTGGGCGCCCACGGCGATCACAGGCCGTACAGGCGGACACTTAGCTCAACCCTGTCGGAAACACCGGCGGATCGACCGGACCGCGCCTCCACATCGAGGTTCGAAGACTAGCAATCGGTGAGGCGACCGACTCGATGGCTTGGCGGACCTGACGCGGAGTCGGGTTTTGACCGCACTGTCGGTAGCCGGTGCGAGCATCCGCGTATGCCGCCACTGCCACGCTCACCCGCACCCTCGACGATGAGAGCGCCGTCGAGCCGGTCGATGGACAACCAGTCGTCATTCTGGTGCAAACGCTTCCCCTGTGCCATTGAAGGCAGACAATCCTCATTGCACCGCCGAAAGCTTGACCGTTGATGGACGGGCGAAGCCACGCCGCTCGGCTCGACGACTAGTTCTGGCGCGTCAGAGCCGCGCGCGGCGGAATGAACGAGGAGCAGGAGTCGTTGGATCTGAAGTTCGACGGCGCGCGATGGAGCCTCGAGCTGGCGTGGTGATCGGCACCGACGATGCGCGGAGCTACCGGTAGCGTCATAAGCATGGCGCACGAAGAGGACGGCGAACGCGCAGACGACCCCGATGGTGCGGACGACAGTGGCGAGCCAGAGCAACCGAGTTCTGACGACTGGTACGCCGCCCAAGGCCTGACTGCGAACCTCTGGGCGTCACTGAACCAGCCCACCTTGGACGCGATCAGCGCGTTCTACAAGGACTCCATGGCACCGTTAGACGAGAGCCTCTTCACCGACTACTGGCAAAACATCGCACCGTCGTTCATGGGCGACTTCATGAAGCAAGTCTGGTCGACCCTTCCCGCATTCAAGACGACTCCGACTTGGCTTGCGGACGCGATTCCCTCTGTTGCGTTCCCTGGAGTTGCTCAAGAGGCGATGGCCGCCCAGGTGGGTCTCTTCCAGTCTCAGGCTGAGAACGTGCTGTGGAACTTTGATACTGCAGCGGCATTTGGTACCTCAACGAGCGCACTGACAGAAACCGCGCGAGCCATTGCCGGCACGCTGAGCAGCTTGTGGCAGGTAACGCCACCTCCTCTGAGCTTCCACCGAGGCTTGCTTCCACCGACGCTCTCGGCAGAGCGAGCAGAGCTCAACCCGAGCGAAGTCATGTCCCTCGTCGTCGAGGAAGGTCTGCCGATCTGGAGCGCACCGCGCGCGCCAATCGTGCTCGCACTCGTGCAGGCACGAGACAGCAAGGCCCGTCGTGAGGTGATCGGCCGTCGCGCTCCAGACATTCTTTCTGATTGTCACGATCTACTTGCGGGTCTCCCGAAGTCGAAGTGGACACCTCTCGCAGGATTCGCTGTCCGAGCCATCGAAGCAGCGCAGCATGGGCATTACGAGTCGGGCCAGGCGCTTCTCGCTTCTGTGCTGGAGAGCGTCATGGTGAAGGTCATTGGCAACAATCGGGGGAAGACAGTCAACAAGGCGCGCTACGCGGCGCAGCGCCATCGCTACTTCGACGACCTAGGCGTGCAGACCGTCTACATCTGGTTACCGGTGTGGCATGCCTACGACTACTTCGACTACACCGCCGAAAAGCCTGCTGCTCCGAGAGTCTTCCTGCGCCATGCGTCAGCTCACGCGGTGCGCGCGAGCCAATACACGAAGAGGAACGCGGCCTGGGCAGCTCTCATCGTGAGCAACTTCCTGGCGGCGCTCACGCTGGAACAGGTGCAAGCTGCCGAGATCATCGAGGCCGCCCAAGGGAAGTCGGAATAGAGCCCATCGATACGACCATTCGGTGACGGGTCAGAGTGCGCAGGAACTTCCTGCTACGAAATCGACTGCCCCTATCGCTGTGGATCACGCATCCCGCGCCCACTTCGACCCTGTCGCACAGACACGGCCTTCACGGGGCCGGTCGCGGCAGTCATGGACGCCACACGCCGCGAGAAGGCGGGAAACACGAAAAAACTCCCGACAAGCTTTCGCTTGCCGGGAGTTCTATCTTGACTCACTGGGCGGAGACGGAGGGATTTGAACCCTCGGTCCCCACAAAGGGGACTCCACCTTAGCAGGGTGGTGCACTCGGCCGGACTATGCGACGTCTCCAAGCGCGACCCATCCTAACCACAAAACCCGTCGCCCTCGAATCGGTGCACGCGCACGGCGAACGCCACGCAAAACGGCGCTAGTTGACGTTCGAGCAGGTCTCTTGCGCGGCCGTCTGTCCCTGCAGGGTCGGAACGGGTGTTGGGATGGGCGTCGAGCCGCCCGTCGCGGCCGAGTCGTCGTTTCCGTCGACCGCCGAGTCGTCGGCAACCCCAGGGTCTTCGACGCCGTCAGTGCCATCGGCGCCATCGACACCGTCTGCCCCGTCTGCTCCGCCGGTCTCGTCCGGCCCGACCTCGTTGGGTGTCTCGACCGCGATCGGCTGATCGTTGAGAATCAGCTCCCACATGTGCGACGCATCGGGCTCGAGCGGCTCAACCTTGCCCGCCTGCCACGACTCGGCAACCGGCAGCTGCGCGAAGACGATTTCTGCGGGATCGATCTTGCCCAGTGCGCTGGCGAATCCGATGAGCGTGTCGATGTCGAGCGACGACGAGAGCGTCATGTTATTGGTCACCGCCGTGGCGAGACCGTACAGTTTGCCGGGGTTCGTCAGCGTGTTGGCGCTCTGCACTTCGCGGATCAGCGCCGAGAGGAACACCTGCTGGCTGCTGATGCGGGCGAGATCCGAGCCGTCGCCCACCCCGTGGCGCGACCGCAGGAATTTCAGCGCGTTCTCACCCTGCAGCGAGTGCATGCCGGGCTCGAGGTAGAGGCCGACGTAGTCGTCGGAGATCTCATTGGCGACGCACACCTCGACGCCGCCGACGGCGTTCGACATCTCGATGACGCCGCGGAACTGCACCATTGCCGCGTACTGCACGTCAACGCCCGACATGGCCTCCGCGGCGGCGACGACGCACGCCATGCCACCTTCACTCAGGATGCTGTTGAACGCGACGTCGTACTTCTCCTCGATCCAATCACCGTTGTCGTTCGTGCACCCAGGCGTATCGACGACGGTGTCGCGAGGAATACTGATGGCTGTCACGGACGACTGGTCCTCCGACATATGAATCAGGATGTTCACGTCGTTCAGCACACCGGATGCCTCTTCCGTGCCTTCGCCGAACTCCTCACCCTGCCCGATGCGCGAGTCACTGCCGATCAGGAGGACGTTCGCGCCGCCCTCGATCTGCGCGAGCGCGGGCGGGGGCGTCTCATCGATGGTCGGCCGATCACCGAGCGCCGACCAGAGCCGGACGAACGCGACGCTTCCGACGACGACCATGGCGAGCACGAGCACCGACGCGACGATGCCGACACCCTTCCCGATCGTCCGGGCGGGCGAGGTGACGGGCAGCTTGCCGTGCCGCGCGATCGATCGATTGCCGTAACGCAGGCTCGGTCGGTCGCGGTCGCGGTCGCTCTCGCGCGCCGAAACCGCGCCGGCCGCGGCCTGCGCATGGCGGCGCTCGGCGCGCGAGGAGAAATGCGCGCCGCCCTCGGCATCACCGCGTCGTTGAGGACCGCGATGCCCGGGGCTCTGCCCGTCGAAGCTCACGTGCGTCGATCCTCCTTCTGGATGCGCGGATGCCAGGCGTGCTGGGGGGCTGACTGGATGCGCGGAGGGCGTGGGATTCGAACCCACGAGGCATTGCTACCCACTGGTTTTCAAGACCAGCTCCATCGGCCGCTCGGACAGCCCTCCGAAAACCGAACGCAACGATTTCATATCGTTCCTGTGTGCTCGGTGATGAATATCGTAACTGACGGATTCGCCCGGGAGCGCACGCACGACGGACGTGCATCCGATCACGGGCGCGTCACTCGAGTGCGGCGAGCGCCCGCCCGAGACCGTCATTGTGGAAACTGCCGGCCAGCGTGGTGCCGGCGTCGATGACGTCTTGCGGCGAGCCGCCCATGACGATCGCCGTGCCGAACTCCCCAGCCCAACGCAGCATCTCGATGTCGTTGCGGCCGTCGCCGGCCACGACGACGCGGTCGCGCGGGATCTCGTGGGCGGCCCGCACGCGCTCGAGCGCCGTGCCCTTGTTGACGCCGTTGGGGGCGATGTCGAGCCAGTTGGTCCAGCCGACCGAATAGCTCACATGATGCAGGCCGATCGCCTCGACCGCCGACGCGAACTCCTCCGTCGTCTGGTCGGGGGCGACGACCACGAGTCGCTGCACCGGCTGTTCGAGCAACTCCTCGAATGACACCTCGCGGCCAGAGGCCTCGAACGAGCCGTCGGGAAATCGCCCGTTGTAGCGAAAGACGCCCTCGGCGCTCTCGACGGCGTACATGGCCCCGCGCAGACCATCGCGCAAGCGCAGCAGCACGTCATGGGGATCGAAGGTCTCGACCCACCGGCGCGAGTAGCCGTCGTCGGCCGCGGGGTCGCGTTCGAGCACGGTCGCCCCATTGGCGCTGACGACGAATCGCGAGTCGAGCCCGAGCCGCCGGTGGATCGGCAGGGTGTCGGCCGCCGAGCGCCCGGTGGCGAGCATGATCTCGTGCCCCTCGCCGCGCAACCGCTCGACCTGTTCGTGCGTGGCGTGGGGAATCGTGCCGTCGTGATCGAGGATCGTGCCATCGATGTCGAGGGCGATGAGCAGGCGATCGGCCAGACTCATGCCGTGACCTCGGCGACCTCGAGTCCCCCGAGGTAGGGGCGCAGCGACGCTGGGATGACGACCGACCCGTCGGCGCGCTGGTGCGTCTCGAGAATGGCCACGAGCCAGCGGGTCGTCGCGAGCGTGCCGTTCAGGGTGGCGACGGGCGCGGTCTTGCCCGACTCGCCGCGGAACCGTGTCTGCAGGCGGCGTGCCTGGAAGGTCGTGCAGTTCGACGTGCTCGTGAGCTCGCGATAGGCGCCCTGCGTCGGCACCCACGCCTCGATGTCGAACTTCCGTGCCGCGCTCGAGCCGAGATCGCCGGCCGCCGTGTCGATGACCCGGTAGTGGAGCCCGAGTTCCTGGAGCATCTCCTCCTGCCAGCCCAGCAGCCGCTCGTGTTCGGCCTCGGCTTCAGCCGGGTCGCAGTACGAGAACATCTCCAGCTTGTTGAACTGGTGCACGCGGATGATGCCGCGCGTGTCTTTGCCGTATGAACCGGCCTCCGACCGGTAACAGGTCGACCATCCCGCGTACCGGACGGGACCGTCCGCCACGTCGATGATCTCGTCGGCGTGGTAGCCGGCGAGCGCCACCTCGCTCGTTCCGGTGAGGTAGAGGTCTTGGCCGGGCACGAAGTACACCTCGTCGGCGTGCTCGCCGAGGAATCCAGTGCCGGCCATAATCTCGGGCTTCACGAGCGTCGGTGTCGTGAGCATCGTGAAGCCGTTGGCGAGCGCCTTGTCGAGCGCCATCGTCATGAGGGCGAGCTCGAGGCGGGCGCCGATGCCGCGCAGGTAGTAGAACCGAGCGCCCGACACCTTCGTGCCCCGCTTCACGTCGATCGCCCGCAGCCCCTCGCCGATCTCGAGGTGGTCGCGCACGTCGAAGTCGAACGCCGGCTTCTCGCCGACGACCTTGAGCGTGGCGAAGTTCTCCTCCCCGCCTTCGGGAATGCCCTCGATGATGAGGTTCTGAATGCGCCCAAGGGCTTCCGCGGATGCGTGGTCGGCGTCTTTCGCAGCTTGCTCAGCAGTCTTGACGCGGCCAGCCAGCTCCTTCACCTCGGCCAGGATCGCGGGCTTGTCCTCCTTCGACGCGGCGGCGACACGCTTCGACGCGGCGTTCTGCTCGGCACGAAGCGACTCGTAGTCGCTGATCGCGGCGCGGCGCCGCGCGTCGGCCTCGATCGCGGCCTCGACGAGCGCGGGATCGTTGCCGCGTGCGGCCTGCGATCGCCGCACCTGGTCGGGATTGTCTCGGAGCACTTGGGGGTCGATCACACGTGAATGGTAACGGCCCGTCGCAACGGGGCTGCTGCGTGCTCCCCTGGAGGGACGGACGGCAGCAGGGCCGCAGCAGGGGCCGCCCGTCGTGCGGCGCGCTCGCATGCGCGTCAACGTACTCTTGAGGGGTGCCGAATGACCCGCAGCCCACTGGCAACGCCCCCCGAGCAGCGATCATCGCGCATCCGGGCAAAGTCGATATGGACGCCCTCCACTCGGCGGTGCGAGCCGCGGAACGTCGCTACGGGTGGCACGAGTCAGCCTGGTACGAGACGACGCCGGAACGACTGGGTGATGCCCTGGCCCGAGAGGCACTCGGCTTCCACCCCGCCGGCGGTGACGGCCCGCACGACGACGACGACACGGACGGCGAACCGCCCCGCGCCGAGAATGCTGCCGCCGAGAGCGAGGCCGCCGTCGACGACGTCACGCACCCGCCAAAGCCCGACCTGGTGATCGCGGCGGGGGGTGACGGCACGGTTCGCGCGGTCGCTGCGACGCTGCAGAACACCGGCATACCGCTCGGGATCGTGCCGGCGGGCACGGGCAACCTCCTCGCGCGGAACCTCGGCATCGATGTGAACAACGTCGCGGCCGCAGTCGAGACCGCGTTCGCCGGCAATGACGCGCGTATCGACACGGGCCTGGCGACCGCTGAGCGCCCCGACGGCACGCGCGAGGACTTCGTCTTCACGGTGCTCGGCGGGGTCGGTATCGACGCCGGCATGATCGCCAACACGCCCTCCGGTCTGAAGAGGAAGGTTGGCTGGCTCGCCTACCTGACCGGCATCGTGCGCTCGATCAGGGCGGGCGCGCATTTCACGGCACGCGTGCGCGTCGGTGTCGACCATTCGCACCCGGTCCGTGCGCAGAGCATCATGGTCGGCAACTGCGGGCTCATGCCCGGTGGCATGATGCTGCTGCCCGACGCGTCGACCGATGACGGGCTGCTCGACATGTGCGTCCTGCGTCCGAGGGGGTTGCTCGGCTGGGTCAAGGTCTGGGCTCGCATTTCGTGGCAGACACTCGTCGCTCGCAGCCATCAGCAGAGCGGCCGAACGGTCTTCGGCCGCTCCCGGGACATCCGCGCCCTGCGGTACGAGCAGGGCGCCGAGGTCGTCTTCCGGCTCACGTCGGGCCCGCAAGAGTTCGAGATCGATGGCGAGGCCGTCGGCGAGATCGTCGCGGCGCGCCTGCAGGTCCAGCCACTCGCCCTCACGGTCCGCACGCCGACGGGCAAGGCGAGTCGCCAGCGGCTGCTCCTCGACGAGGTCGTCGCGCGGTCTGACCTGCAACGGCGACGGATGCGGAGGCGGATGGCCCGGGCCAGATCCCGCCTGAGCACGGCTGCGCGGGCGACGAACGAGGCAGTCACCGAGGGCGCCGACGCGGTCGGTACCGCCGTCGCGGAGGGCGCGTCGACGGTCGGCACCGCGGTCGCCGAGGGCGCGTCGACGGTCGGCACCGCGGTCGCCGAGGGCGCGTCGACGGTCGGCACCGCGGTCGCCGAGGGCGCGTCGACGGTCGGCACCGCGGTCGCCGAGGGCGCGTCGACGGTCAGTACCGCCGCGGGCGACGCCGCCGAGGCCGCTCGCGACGCCATCACGGAACCGGCAGAGTCGGCGGGGCTTGCCGCCGTCGGCGATCCCCGGAAGGAACCCGCTCAGAAGTAGCCGTTGTCGTTGACGGGCGGATAGATGTTGTCAGGGATCGCCTGGATGACGTCCCAGTGCTCGACGATTTTGCCGCGCTCGTCGACGCGGAAGACGTCCATGATCGCCCGGCCCGTCTCGCCCGGGACGCGGCGCGAGTGGACGTGCAGGCACACGATGTCGTGTTCTGCGATGACGCGCTTCACCTCATTGCGGCCGTCGGGAAAATTGTCGCGCAGGAACGTGACGAAGCGCCGAAAGCCCTCCGGACCATCCGTCACCCACGGATTGTGCTGCATGTAGGTCTCGCCGAGGTACGAGACGGCCCCCTCGACGTCGCGCGCGTTGTAGCGCTCGTAGAAGGCGAGCACGATCTCCTTCGATTTCTCAGTTGTGATGGTCATGCGTGTTCCTTTCGTCATTGCGATGACACGGCTCGTGCCGGTGCGGTGGTCAGGAGCGCCGGCCCCGGCTGCTCGATTCGCTCCACGCTGAGCAACTGCACGATGTTGAGCAGTTCAACCTGCATGAGGTTCGGCCTGCATGAAGGCCGGGGCGCGCGCAACGCCGCGCGGCGCGCTCACGGAGCACCGCGCGGCGTCGCGGACGCCTAGGCGGCGCTGCGCTCCGCGGCGCCGGTCGGGCCCGCCAACGCGTCTTCGACGGCGATCGGCCCGGTGGCGGGGGCAGTGGCCGTCGCCGTGGCGGCGACCGGTACGACGGCGAACTTCTCGGTCACGACGAACACCTCGCGGTACTTCCCGATCGCGAGCTGCGACTGCGAGATGATCGCGCTCGACGCGTTGAAGAGGATCGTCGTGACGGGAAACAGCACCCACTGCACCACCATGAACAGCGTGCGGATGGGGGCGACGCGCTCGGGGCGTGCCGGCAACAGGGTCATCGACACCCAGATCGAGATGATCAGCAGCAACATTGCAAACTGCTGCACCGTGCCGACGATGAAGGGAAGCCCCACGACGAAGGCGGGCAGGTTCCTATCGAACCCGTTGACCACGAGTGGCACCCACGGGCCGCACATGATGATGAGGGCGACACAACTGAGCGTGACGTGGCTCTCGAGCAGCTGCACAAGCTTGAAGAGGCCTTCACCGAGGCGAACTCGACGTCGCCGGCTCAACACGCGCACGGCCACGAACGGCACATCCGACGCCCCGTACGCCCACCGCCGCAACTGGCTGAGCTGGGCTTTCATGGTGCGCCAGAACGTCTCGGCGAGCACGACGTCCTGGTAGATCGGCACGGGAACGCTCACGACCCGGTAGTCACCATCGAAGTGGAACCAGCTGCGCCAGTATTGGTGCCCGTCCTCGACGATCGTTCGGGTGCTCCAGAAGTCCATCTCGACCAGGGCATCCATCGGCTGCGCGTGCGAGGCGAAGTTGCGAAGGGCGCGCGGGCGAAGCGACGAGACGATGTTCCAGATCGAGTTTCCGCTGGCGATGACGCGGCTCGGTGCGGGGGCGTCCCAGATGTTGTTGGTGAAGATCGAGATGGGCTGGAACGACAGGCGCTTGCGGTCGGAGCGCAGCACATACTCGTAGGTGACCAGGTCGAAATAGGCGGGATGCGGACGGTTGTCGCAGTCGAGTGAAGTCACGATAACGCGGTCGTAGCCGATGCCCTGCAGGTCAAGCCAGTCGCGCAGCCGCCGTGCCGCGTACGTGATGTTGGCGCCCTTGCCCGGCACCTCGCCGGGCTGGTCCGCCGGATGCTGCACGAGCTGAAACGACGCGAAGCGGTGACCGTACATACGCTCGAGGCGCTCGGCCGTGCGCTGCATCTCGACGCCGCCGCGCGCCTCGTAGGCGAAGACCACGATGAGCCGGTCGTTGTCGAACGTCGTGTCGATGAGCGACTGCATGGTCGGCGCGATCAGGTCGAACGACTCGTTGTATGCGGGCACGATGACCGCGTTGTAGAGGCCGCCGACGTTGGGGTAAGCATCGGGCGCCCCGGATATAAGGCGAAGGTTGTCGAGGTGCTCGCCGATGCGGTGGGCCTCGACCGACTCCCCGGTCGCCAGCCCGCCGCCACGCTGCGCGCGCTCGAGCTCGGCGAGACGCTGGTGCCACGGCACGCGCATGGTGGCGCGCATGTTGGCCGAGCCCCGGATTGCGTGCACCCCCAGGCGAACACCCTTCACGAACATGTAGCCGACGACGACCAGCACGAAGACACCGGCCCATACGGGGGCAACGACGGAAAGCGTGCCCAACACGACAAAGCCCCCGAGACTGAGGGCCGCGGGGACGATCTCGAAGAAACGGTAAGGGCGAGTACGCGCTCCGAGAGGAATCTCGTTGTCCATATGTCACCGGCTTCCGAATCATCGTTACCGGCGCACCTGCTGCCGCCGGCCGGTCGTCACGGGTCGCGGGAGCGACGCGCGCCAACCCCCTTGCGCCGCGGGGCGTAGCCTCGCGGCGCTCCTGCGTGGCCACTCCAGATGGCGTACTGGTCAGCCTTGTCGGATGCTACGCATCCCTTCCGACACGAGCCTTGGAGGTCGATGAATGTTCGTGAATCTCATCCTTCGGGTTGACGACGTGGATTATTCGCGATCCACGAGGCCGCGGAACCAGGCGTCGGCCTCGGCGTAGTGCGCGTCGGTGTAGGCGCTCGAGACATCGACGGGGGCACCGTCGGCGCGTGGATAGGAGCCGAGGAAGATCACGTGCGGGCTGAACCGGCGAAGGCCGCGGAGGGCGTCGGCGACGCGCGCGTCGTCGACGTGTCCGTCGAGGTCCATGACGAAGCGGTAGGAGCCCGGCCGCTCCGGGATGGGGCGCGACGCGATCATCGAGAGGTTGACGCCGCGCGTCGCGAACTGCTCGAGCATGTCCATCAGTGCACCCGGCCGTTCGTCCGGCAGCTCGACGATGAGGCTCGTCTTGTCGGCCCCCGTGCGCGGTGGCACGGTGCGCCGCATGCCGACCAGCGCGAAGCGCGTGCGCGCCGTCGAGTTGTCTTCGAGCCCGTCGGCGATCACCTCGACGTCGACGTAGTCGCGGATCGTCGGCGGCGTGATCGCGGCGTCGGCCGGTGCGCGTTCGTCACCGTCATCGGGGAACAGCGCAGCGGCGCTCGCGATGTTGGAGGCAGCGGGCAGGTGCGTGTGGCCGGGCACGTTGGCGCCCAGCCAGCGGCGGCACTGGCCATAGGCGACGGGGTGCGCGGCGATCGTGCGCACGTCGACCAGCATCGTGCCCGGGCGCACGGCGAGCGAGAAGCGGATCGGGACGACGAACTCCCCCTCGATGCGGAGCCCCGGGATGGCGGCAAGCGCATCCTGTGATGCCGTCACGCCGCCCTCGATGCTGTTCTCGATGGCGATCATGGCCGCTCGGCTGCGGCCGGCCGTCACGTCGGCAAGTGCTTCGCCGACGTTGTTGACCGGCTTCCAGTGGTGCCCGCGCGCCTGCGGGGCGACGCGGAGCGCCGCCTCGGTGAAGGTGCCGGCGGGACCGAGGTAGGAAATGGTCTCGGCGGCTGGATCGCCGCTGCGTTCGTCGTGCGTCGCGGGCATTGGCTTAGTTTAGGGCGCAGATGGAAGACTGAGCGCATGCACGAGCGCGCCGGAACCGTTGCCACGCCCGAAGACCTCATCGACGTCGACGCCCTCCTGCGGGCCTATACGGAACTGGCGCCCGACCCGAGCGATCCGGCGCAGGCCGTCGCCTTCGGCACGTCGGGACACCGGGGATCAAGCCTCAAGACCTCGTTCAACGAGGCGCACATCCTCGCCATCACACAGGCCATCTGTGAGTATCGCGCCGAGCAGGGCATCACCGGCCCGCTGTTCATCGGTCGCGACACGCACGCGCTCAGTGCGCCGGCTGAGCAGACGGCGCTCTCGGTGCTCGTCGCCAACGGCGTGCGCGTGCGTGCCGATCTCGACGACGCGTGGGTGCCGACGCCGGCGCTGTCGCATGCGATCATCGGCTACAACGCCGCCGGCCACGACGACGTCGCCGACGGGATCGTGATCACGCCGAGCCACAACCCGCCGCAGGATGGCGGCTTCAAGTACAACCCGCCGCACGGCGGGCCGGCCGACACCGACGCGACGAGCTGGATCGCGGACCGCGCCAATGCGCTCATCGCTTCCGGGCTCGACGGCGTCCGCCGTGTCGACGCGGCCGCCGGTGCCGTCGAGCGGCACGACTTCATGGGCGACTACGTGCGCGACCTGCGGAACATCATCGACGTGGATGCGATCAGGCGGGCGGGCGTGCGCATTGGGGCCGATCCGCTCGGCGGCTCGGCGGTCCGTTACTGGCAGGCGATCGCCAACGAGTACGGGTTCGACCTCACCGTCGTGAACCCCGAGGTCGACGCGCGCTGGCCCTTCATGACCCTCGACTGGGACGGCAAGATCCGGATGGATCCGTCGTCACCCTCGGCGATGGCCTCGGTGCTCGCGCGCAAGGACGAGTACGACGTGCTGACGGGCAATGACGCCGACGCCGATCGGCACGGCATCGTCACGCCCGACGGCGGCCTCATGAATCCCAATCACTATCTCGCCGTCGCGATCGACTACCTCGCCTCGAACCGCCCCGGCTGGTCGGCCGATGCGGGCCTCGGGAAGACGCTGGTGTCGAGCTCGATGATCGACCGCGTCGTCGAGTCGCTCGGGCGGAACCTGGTCGAGGTGCCCGTCGGCTTCAAGTGGTTCGTTCCGGGGCTTTCCGACGGCACGATGCTGTTCGGCGGCGAGGAATCGGCCGGAGCGTCGTTCCTGCGCCTCGACGGCACCGCGTGGACAACGGACAAGGACGGCATCCTGCTCGCCCTGCTGGCGGCCGAGATCATCGCCGTCACGGGCAAGACGCCGTCGCAGCGCTACCGCGAACTCACGGAGCAGTTCGGCGAGCCCGCGTACCAGCGCATCGACGCGCCCGCCACGCCCGAGCAGAAGGCCGTGCTCAAGAAGCTCGACGGCGAGGCGATCGCGGCCACCGAGCTCGCGGGCGAACCGATCGTCGCCAAGCTCTCGCACGCGCCCGGCAACGGCGCCGCGATCGGGGGCGTCAAAGTCGCCACCGAGTCGGCGTGGTTCGCCGCGCGACCGAGCGGCACGGAAGACGTCTACAAGATCTACGCGGAGTCGTTCAAGGGGCCGGGTCACCTGGCCGAGGTCCAGGCCGAAGCGAAGTCGATCGTCGACGCCGCCCTCGCGGGCGCTTAGCCCCGTCGGGCACGCGAGGGCTCCCCTCGTGACGCCTCTTTCGTCGGTTCCTCGGCAAGCAGGATCCCCGCTGCCTCGGGGAGCGCGATCGTCGACGCCTACAGCGCCACGTCGGGCAGCGCGATCGTCGGCTGAGGGCTCGAGCTCGGGTTGCCGACGAGGCCGATACCGAGCTGGAACTCGAGCCCGATGATGTCGCCGGCCGCGTTGAAGCAGCTCACGCCCGTCTCGAGCGTGATCGAACACGCGAACTCGCCCGCGTGGATCGGCTGGCCCATGGGGAGGGTTTCCTGCCCGTACGGGATGTCCTGTTCCAGGCAGGGGTAGGTGTACCCGTTCGAGTCGAGACCGATGACGGCGCCGGACTGCCCCGTCGTCGTGCAGACCTCTGGCGGGATCGGGAACGCGGGGTCCGAGTGCTGGCAGGCGACGCCGAACTCGGGCGTGATGATGCACCGCAGGTTGCCCGACTCGCTCTGGAACGCGACCGGCTCGAAGCTGGGGTCGGCGACGGGCGGCGGCGGCGCGGCCTCCGTGGGATCGCCCGAGGGCGATTCGGCATCGTCGGTGGCGGCCGCCGATTCGGTCGGCGCGGCCTGGTCGTCGCCGTCGCGGGCGCCGAGCGCGTTGCCGATGATGACGGCCGAGACGACGAGCAGCACGGCGCCGAAAGCCGCGATGGCGATCGTGAGCAGCCGGCGTCTCTTTGTCGGGTCCAGGCCCGCCACGGCACCTCGGACGCCGCCTCCGTCACCGCTGCCGCTCCCGTCGCGGCCACGGTTGCCCGGTCCGCGAGGGCCCGCGGGCCCGCCCCCGGCCCCGCGCGCGTCGACGGGTGCCCCGCCGCGCGCGTCGTGGCCGCGGGGCGCGTGACCGCCCGACGGCGGCTGGCGGTACGTCGGCGCCGACGTCGGCGCCCCCTGTGCCCGTGGCCCCGCGGCGGCCCCGGCGACACCCGCGGCGGCGGCGGCGGATGCTCGTGCTGCTGCGCCGAACGGAGGCGCCTGTTCGGACGTCTCGGTGCCGTCGAGGCCCTGCTCGTACCATGGCCGCTGGCGCTCCACCGTGCCGGGGTCGCTCGCGTCGTACGCCTCGGCGGGCGGCCTTCCCGAAGGCCCGGAGTGGGTGTCCTGAGGGCCGCGGCCCGCGGGTGTGCGCGTGACGGCGATCGTCGGCTCGTCGTCGACATGGGTGTCTTCGCCGAACCAGTCGGCGAAAATCTCGCGCGGGTCTTCGCGACCGGCGGCCTCCCGTGCCTGCGACGGCCCGGGCTGCGGCGCATCGGCCGGCGAGGTCGGCCGGTCCGGCTGGTGCGGGGTCGCGGAGTCACCGCGCTGTTGCGCGTCCGCCGGCGGCTGGAAGGGCGACGGTGCCGCGCCGCGCGATGCGTCGCCCCCCCGCTGCTCGGGTAACGGCGCGACCGCGGGCCCCTGCCCCGTCCTCGGCGCCTGCCAGGCCTCGTCGCCGGCCGGTCGCTGGGACGCCGGCTGACTCCCGCGCTCCACGTCGGCCTCGCCAGTCGGCGCGGGCGTCCGGCCGTCGTCGAGCCGGGGCACGTGCACGATGCCGGTGCGCTCGAAGTCGCGCGCCACGATCGGCTGGTCGGACGTCTCGGTCCCGGGCTCACCGCCCGAAAGCACCTCTTCGAAGTCGCGCCCTTCTGCGCCGGCGCCGTCCTGCTCTGGCTGCGCGGGCCACTGGGGCGGCTGAGGCCGCGCGGGAGCCGCCTCCGCCCGCGGCGAGCGCGGCACGGGCGCGGCAGGCGCATCCCGCTCCGGGCTGGCGTCCTCCGGCTGGTCGAGCTCTTCGAACCAATGCGGCACTTGCGCCTCATCTGCCTGCGGGGCTGCGACGGGCTCGGGTTGCTTCGCCTCGTACATGATCGGTGCGGGCCGGGTCAGATCGAGCTCGGGGTCGAACGCGGGCAACGACGGGTCATACGCGGGCTTCGGCTCCGGCGCGGGATCATCGATTCCCTCGCGCTCGTCGTCGATCTCGTCGCGGTACCGCGGCGGCTCGGTGTCGGACGCCCCTGGAACCGCCGGGCGCGGCGCCTCCGGTTGCGGCGCCGCGGGGAGAGGGGCGCTCTCGTAGCCGAGATCGGGCTGGAAACGACGGCGCGAGCGCCGCGTGGGGAACACGACGTCATCGTCGTCCGCGACCTGCGACGTCTGCCCGCTCGGTCCCTTGCGCCGGTAGCTCGAGAAAAAGTCGTCGACATCGTCGAGGCCCGCGTCATCGCCCTGGAGCGCCCAGCCGGGCCCGGGGCGACGCGGCACGGCGTTCGAGACGTCGGCCGGCGGCTCGGCCATGGGCGCGCTCGCACCGACGAGCTTTGTGCTGCATTCGGGGCAGAACTTCTGGGTGTCGCCGACCTCATGACCGCACGTCGGGCAATAACGCATCTCTTCCTCCCCGGGCTGCTGGCCAGCGACCGATCCTCGGCCGCATCACCCCAGTATTCACGATGTCACCAGAGTGACGGCCGTTGCGTTCCGTTTCCGCGGCAAAATCCGCTCCGTGCGTGGGGCTGCGCCGGTTCGTCGCGTCAGCCCGCGTAGTCGGGCGCCTCCGGCTTACCCAGAAACTCCTCGTAGGTGACGATGCCCTGCTCGTGCATGGCCGTCGCGACCTCCGCGCCCACGTAGCGGAAGTGCCACGGCTCGTACTCGTAGCCCGTGATGTGCGTGACGCCGTCCGGATAGCGGAGGATGAAACCATACTGCCAGGCGTTCGCCGAGAGCCACTGCCCCGCCTCGGTGGCCCCGAAGCAGGCCTCGAGCACGCACCCGGCGTCGGGCGCCGAGATGTCGGCGGCGAGGCCCGTCTGGTGCTCGGAGTACCCGGGGCGCGCGCTCGTCGCATCGGCGCCCTCCTGGCCGAGATCGGCGACGTAGCCCTCGTACAACTGAGTCTGCGATTCGGCCGAGCGGTAGCCGCTGGTCATGTCGAGCGCGTACCCCGCCGCCGACGCTGCGGTGAACATCGTCTGCACGGCGCTCGCTGCTTCGGAGCGCAGCGAGTGACCGTTCATGCTCGGGATACCCAGGGTCGTGACCGGCACGAGATCGGCCGGCTCGTACTCGATCGGCTCGAGCGGCGTGAGCTTGTTCACGAGCACGGTGATGCTCGAGGCAGCGGTGATGTCGCCCGCGACGGACGGGGTGCCGCCGGCGGTCGACGTGGGAGTGGGCGTCGACGTCGGAGTGGGCGTCGCCACGACCGTCTCGGTGGGCCCCGCCGTCTCGGTCGGCGCGGGGGGCGTCGACGTGGGCGCCGCGACCGGGGTTGTGGCGGTCGGCTCCACCATTTGCACGACGTCGCGTGGCTGCGCCAGCGCCGCGACGACGCCTGTCAAGACGGCGACGACCGTCACGGTGGCGACGACGAGCATTGCCGCGCGCCCGCGCCGCGTTCGGCGCGAGTGCTTCTCTGCCGCGACCCGGCCGCGACGTTCGCCGACGAGGATCTCGTCGGCGGCGACACCACCGTGCGCGCCGTCGCCGACCGCTCCGTCGCCGGGTGCCCCGCCGCCGACAGCCCCGTCGCCGGGAACCCCGTCGCCGGGAACCCCCGTGTCTTCGCTCGCAGCCATGAGGTCAAGCGTTGCACACCCCGCTCCGGATCCCCGGGTGCCGAGCCGGATGAAGTGAGCGACCTTCATCTCCCGGCCGGGATCGGATGCTCAGGACCGCGCCGTACTCTCGGCGCATGTCTGAACAGATCACGCACGACGCCGAGCATCAGCGTTACGTCATCGCCGACGGCGACGAGCGGCTCGGCATGCTCTCCTACTCGACACGAGAGGATGCGGTGTCGCTCGATTCGACCGTCGTGCTTCCCCAATACCAGGGACGCGGGATCGCGGGTCGGCTCGTGAAGCACGTCCTCGATGACCTGCGCGACACGACCACCAAGCGGGTCGAGCCCAACTGCAGCTACGTGGTCGACTACCTGCAGCGCCACCCCGAGTACGCCGACCTCACCACCCGGACGTAGCCGATCACCCGCGGCCGCCCGCGCCACGCGGTCAGTGCGGTCAGCGCACCGCTCGATGCCGTCGGCGCGGCCTGGGCGTCGCTACGGGACGCGATTCGTCCACGCCGACGACGCGAACTTGGTCTGCGCAAGCTCGCGTGCCCGCTCGAGCTCGGCGTCCGTGACGCCGGCGACCGTTCCCCCGTGCTGCGCGATGAAGGTCCTCTCGAGGCGATCGATGATCTTCTCGCGCGGCAGACCCGTCTGCGACTTCAACGGGCTGACGCGCTTCTTGGCCGACGCCGTGCCTTTGTCGCTGAGCTTCTCGCGGCCGATGCGCAGCACCCGAACCATGGCATCGGCATCAATGTCATAGCTGAGCGTCGCGTGGTGCAGGACTGCCCCCGAACCGAGGCGCTTCTGCGCGGCGCCGCCAATCTTGCCCTGTGGTGAGGCGATGTCGTTGAGGGGTTGGTAGACCGCGTCGATGCCGAGCTCCTGGAGGCCGTCGAGCACCCAGGAGTCGAGGTAGGCGTACGACTCCGCGAAGCTCATGCCCTGCACGAGCTCGACGGGCACGTACAGCGAGTAGGTGACGATCGTGCCCGCCTCCATGAACATGGCCCCGCCGCCCGTGATGCGTCGAATCACCTGCACGCCGCGGGCCTCTGCCTCGTCGACGTCGACCTCGTTGCGCACCGACTGAAACGAGCCGATGATGGCGGCCGACTGTTCCCAGTCCCGCCAGAACCGCAGGGTCGGCGCGCGGCGGCCTGCGCCGACCTCCTCCGCGAGCACCTGGTCGAGGGCGACGTGCACGCGGGGCTCGAGCGCGCCCGTGCGCACGATCTGCCAGTCGTACTCGCGCCAGTCGCGGGCCCGCGTGATCGCGCGGCGCACGACGATCGCGACCGCCTCCGGTGAGAATCCGAGCAGCTGCGCCCCCTCGGGAAGAGCGCGCTCGACAGCAGCGGCGATCTGCTCGCCCGGCGCGTCGACCGGGAGGCCGTTCAGCGCCCCGTTGATGTCATCGAGCGCTTCGTCGGGCTCCAGGAAGAAATCGCCGGCGACCCGGGCCTCGGCGATGCGGCCGTCTCGGGCTTCGAGGTCGACGACCACGAGCTTGCCGCCCGGCACCTTGTATTCGGCGTGCATGGTTTCGGCGTGCATGGTCTCGGCGTGCATGGTCTCGGTCTTGTCGCTCACTCGTGTTCCCTTCGTCGTCCGCCGGACCGGGCGCTTCGGATGCTAGTGCGCTTCCGCGCGCGTCGGTTGCGGCGGAGCGGCGAAGCGCAGGCGGATCCACGCGGCGACGTCGGCCATAACCACATCCCGGTTCGTCTCGTGCATGACTTCGTGCCTGGCGCCCTCATACACGCGCAGGGTCACGTCGCTCAGCGCCGAGCGGCGCCGGTAGCTCCGCGCGAGGGCGCTCGGCCCCCGGGTGCCGTACCCGACGGTGTCGAGCTCTCCCGCCAGGATGAGCACGGGAACGTCGTCGACCCGACCAACGAGCGCGACGGGCGGCAGCGTCATGAGCTGAAGCGCGCCGAGCGGCGACCAGACCGGCTGCATCCGGATGTCGAAGGTGAACGGGTCGGCGGTGAACGCGGCGCGCGATTCAGGATCGCGGCTCAGCCACTGCGTGCCCTCGAGGTCGTCCGTCCGCCATGGCTTGTCGAGGTCGCCCGGGTTGAGCAACCCAGGAACGGCGAGCGAGGTGCCCGACAGCATGAGGCCCTGCACGTGGTCGCTGCGAACGGCGAACAGCCGCTGCGCCAGCAGGGCGCCCCAGCTGTGTCCGAACAGTACGAGCGGCACGCCCGGGTTCACCTCGCGCTCGCGTTGGACGACCTCGCCCAGGCACGCGATCGCCGCCCGGTTCTGCCCGGGCCCGAGCACGCCGAGCCCCGCGCCGTCGTGACCCGTGCGGCCGTGGCCGAGGTTGTCGAACGCGACGACGGAGCATCCCGCGGAGACGAGTCTCCGCGCGAGCCCCGAGTAGCGCATCCCGTGATCGCCAGCACCGTGCGCGATGACGACGTGCGCGCGGGGGGCCGGATGCCGCCAGCGGTACAGGTGCACCCGTTCGTCGCGGGGGCGTCGCCAGCGCAGCGCGATCTGCACGGTCGCGACCTCGTGCTGGGGCACTTCGCCGGACTCGGCGGCATCGCCGTTGACGACTGCGTGCATGTCTACGCCTCGAGAGTGATGTCGACCTTCACGAACAGCTCCGAGGTGCTCGACCCGGCGTAGACGCCCCGGAGCGGGGGCACGTCGTTGTAGTCGCGGCCGCGGCCGACGTGCACGTGCCGGCTACCGATCGCGATGTCGTTGGTGACGTCCCAGCCGTGCCACGCACCGTCCCAGTACTCGATCCACGCGTGCGACTCGCCGGTGACCGTCTCGCCGATGCCTGCGCTCGGGCGGGGATGGAGGTAACCCGAGACGTAGCGCGCGGGGATGCCGACGCGCCGCAGCGCGCCGAGCGCGATGTGCGTGATGTCCTGGCACACGCCGCGACGGTGTGCCCAGGCCTCGCGCGCGGTCGTGCGCACGCCGGTCACGCCGGTCTCGTAGTCGACCGCATCCCACACCGCTGACGCGATGCCTCGCGCCGCGTCGGCGGGCGACGAGCTGCGGGCCTTGGCCTCGAACGCGAGGTCGATGACTTCGTCTGGCGGCATCGTGAGCTCGGTCTGGGTCGAGAGCTCGACGAGACCGACCGAACGCGACCGCGCCTCCGCGACCTCATCGAACGACAATCCCTCGTCGGCCGTCGCCTGCTGCGGGGCGATCTCGACCAGGCTCGACGCGGTGATCGAAAGCTCCTCGTGCGGCGAGAGCACCTCGAATGCGGTGACGCGCGTGCCCCAGTAGTCGACGTAACTGTGCGTCGAGGTGCTCGGCGAGACCTCGAGGTGAGAGAGCAGCACGAACTGCTCGTCCGACGACGACGGCAGCATGCGCGCCTCGTTGTACGAGGTGTCGGCGGTGCCGTCATACCGGTAGCCCGTGAGATGGTGAATGCGGATGCGGCTCATACGTTGTCTCCCACCCAGCTCGGGGCCGTGATCGACGGGAAGTAGCGGTGCCTGATGGCCTCGCTCGCGTCGCTCATGGCGACCTGCACCTGGTCCATGTATCGGGGCAGGTCGCTGATCGTTTCGCTCACGGGTCGGTATTCGAGCTCGCTGCGCACTTGCCCGAGCAACCGCTGGGCCTGGTCTTCGAAGCCGACGCGCCCGCGCTGCTCGTGCCGGGGCTGCAGGTCGTACAGGCTTGTGAGCGCCGTCGAGACCGAATACAGCACCGAGCGGGGGAAAAGCCGGTCGAGCAGCAGAAACTCGGCGGCGTGGGTGGCTGAGGGGATGCCGCGGTACGTCTGGATGTACGCCTCGTAGGCGCCGCAGGAGCGCAGGATCGAGGTCCAGGATGCTCCGCTCGCCTCGGTGAGCGATCGCGTGGCGAGCAGGCGCGCCGTCATGTCAGCCCGCTCGATGGCCCGGCCGAGCAGCAGGAACTGGTACGCGTCGTCGCGGCTCGACGCCGACTCGACGATGCCGACCGCGAGCGCCGAGCGCTCGCGCACCCACTGGAACAGCTCGTGCACCTTCTCGCGGCGCACGCCGAACGGCATCCGGCCGTAGGTGGCGTTGAGGCACTCCCACAGTTCGGTCGGCACGATCTCGCGCGCCTGCCGCGCGTTCTCGCGGGCGGCCTTGATCGAGTAGGCGATCGAGGCGGGCTGAGAGCGATCGACGGCCATGATGGCCAGCACGTCGCCGCCGCTGAGCGGCCTTCCCGTGTCGACGTTCCCGACGCCCATGACGCCCAGGATGCTGGCACAGGCCGTCGGCTCGTCGATCCACGGGTCTTCGAGCAGGAGTTGCAGGTGCACATCGAGCAGGCGCGCAGTGCCGTCGGTGCGCTCGATGTAGCGGCCGATCCAGAAGAGCGACTCGGCGATGCGGCTCAGCATGGCGCTTCTCCCTCCGCGGCGCTGGGGGCGCCCTCCCTTGACAGCGGGGCTCCGTGGCGAGGACTGTCGCGCCGGGGGCTGTCCTGCCGCGACTGCTGCTGGCTCTGACCCTGGCTCTGCCGCAACCGCAGCTCCTGCTCCTGCTGCTCGCGCCGCGGCCGCGGTCCGTCGCCCTCGGCCGCTTCGCGTCGGCGCGGCGCCGGATCCGGGGCGGTCTGGGCGGCGGGGGCATCCGCGCCGCGGGGCCCGTGAGCCGCCGGCGGTGCGCCCGCGGCTGGCGCGGCCATTCCCTGCGAACCCGGGCCGCCCGGCTCGCCGACCACGGCTCCGGGCGTCATCGCGGTATCGGGCACGACGCGGATCATGCCGGTCGCGGGGTGCGGGGTGTCGCTCAGGTCGGTCTGATCGTCGAGCAGTTGCTCGACCCCGTGCTGCGGGGTGGGCGTCATGCTCGCCTCGGTGCTCACGACCCACGTGTCTTTCGAGCCCCCGCCCTGCGACGAGTTGACGACGAGCTGCCCCTCCGGCAGCGCCACCCTCGTGAGCCCACCGGGCAGCACCCACACGTCGCTGCCGTCGTTGACGGCGAAGGGGCGCAGGTCGGCGTGGCGGGGCCGCATGCCCTCGTCGACGAGCGTCGGGATGGTCGAGAGCTGCACGACGGGCTGCGCGATCCAGCCGCGGGGATCGGCGAGCAGCCGTTTGCGCATCTGGTCGCGCTCCTGCACCGTCGCTCGCGGGCCAATCATGAGGCCCTTGCCGCCCGAACCGTCGACGGGCTTGACGACGAGTTCGTCGAGCCGATCGAGCACCTCCTCGAGCGCCTCAGGCTCTTCGAGACGCCACGTGTCGACGTTGGGGATGATCGGCTCCTCGGCCAGGTAGTAGCGAATCAGGTCGGGGAGGTAGGTGTAGACGAGCTTGTCATCGGCGACACCGTTGCCGACGGCATTCGCGATTGTCACGTTCCCCTGGCGGGCGGCCGTCATGAGGCCCGGGGCACCGAGCATGGAGTCCTGCCGGAACTGCATGGGGTCGAGATAGTCGTCGTCGACCCGGCGGTAGATGACGTCGACCCGGCGCGCCCCCGCGGTCGTGCGCATGTAGACGCGGCCTCCCGAGCAGAAGAGATCGCGGCCCTCGACCAGCTCGATGCCCATCATGCGGGCGAGCAGCGTGTGCTCGAAGTAGGCGGAGTTGTAGACACCGGGGGTGAGCACCACGACGGTCGGGTCGTCGATGCCCTCTGGCGCCGCGGCTCGCAGGGCCCCGAGCAGCCGGTAGGCGTAGTCGCCAATCGGCAGCACGCGCATGCGGGTGAACAGCTCGGGGAGCGTCTGCGCCATGGCCCGGCGGTTCGAGATGACGTAGCTGACGCCCGATGGCACGCGCACGTTGTCTTCCAGCACGCGCATGACGCCGTCCTCGTCGCGCACCAGGTCGATGCCGCTCACCTGAATGCGCACACCGTTTGAGGCGCGGATGCCCATCGCGACCCGATGGAATTGCGACGAGGTGGCGATGAGGTTGGCGGGAATGAGCCCGTCGTGGATGGCCCGTTGCGAGCCGTAGATGTCGTCGAGGAACTGCTCGAGGGCCCGCACGCGCTGCTTGAGGCCGATCTCGAGCTCCTGCCACTCGCTGCGCTCGATGACCCGCGGCACGACGTCGAGCGGGAACGGCCGCTCTTCGCCCGCGAAGTCGAACGTGACGCCCTGCGCCAGGTACGAATCGGCCAGGGCATCCGATCGGTGTCGGATCTGATCCTGCGTCATGTCGGCGAGCACCTCGTGCAGGTCGCCGTACGCGCGCCGGGGAACGAGCTCGCCGGCCTCATCCTCGCCCGCGAACATTTCGTCGAACGGCGGCACGATCGCCGTGGCGTTCTGACGAGCGAGGGCCTCGCTGTAGCCGTCGAAGAGGTCACCCATGGCGGCGAGCCTAATGTGTCGGTGTTACCGGGAGCTTGCGTGGTGGGCGCGCACGCGTGGCAGAACGAGTGCAGCTGGTGCCGCCACTGGGCGGTCCTGCGGCATGTCGCGAGGAACGATGCACTCAGACGGTCAGCCCCGGGCACGGAGGCCGGGTCTGAGGGACGGAGGGCGGGGCTGAGGGACGGGGGCGGGGCTCGGGCTCGGGCTCGGGCTCGGGCTCGGGGGCCGGAGGATGCGGCGCTAGGGCGCGAGCGACGGCGCGGGAAGCCCGAACTGGTCGCGCAGGGCGCGACGCGCCGCGATCCAGCCGGGCATGCCGTGTACGCCCGGGCCGGGCGGGGCGCTCGCCGAGCACAGGTAGATCCCGTCGGGCGACAGCTCATACGGGTCGATTGCGGGCCTCGGCCGCAGCAGGAAGCCGAGCATGCCGGTCGCGCCACCGGCGATGTCGCCGCCCACGAGATTGGCGTTGTGCTCGTGCATGCGGGAGGCCGGCGTGCCGGTCGCCGAGGCGACGACGTCGCGGAACCCGGGCGCGAACCGCTCGATCTGCGCCGTGACGAGCGAGACCGGGTCGACGGGGCATCCCGCCGGCACGTGGGCGTACGCCCAGCCGGGTCGGAGGCCATCGCGCTCGCGCCCCGGATCGGCCACTGCTGCATCCGAGAACAGCACGACCGGTCGCTCGGGGAGTCGCCCCCGCTGCACCTTCGACTCGGCCGTCACCATGTCGGCCCGCGTCCCCGCGACGTGCACGGTCGCCGCGGCGCCGACGCGCTCGTCGCGCCACGGCACTGGGCCGCGAAGCACGAAGTCGACCTTGGCGGCGGCGTGGCCGTGCCGGAATCTCGCGAGCCCCCGACGCACACGACTCGGGAGTCGCTCGCGCCAGATGGAGAGCGCGGCGCCCGGCGGGAGGTCGGCCAGCACGACCCGCGCGGCCGGCAGATCGGCGGCAGATCGGATGCGCCTGCCCGTCACGACCCGGCCGCCGTGGCGCTCGAGATCGTCGACCATGGCGTTGATGATCGACTGCGAGCCGCCCGTCGGGATCGGCCACCCGACGTGGTGCGCGAGCGTCGCGAGCAGCAGGCTCGTGCCCGCCGCCGTGAAGCCGGGCAGTGGCGAGATCGAGTGCGAGGCGACGCCCGTGATGAGCGCGCGTGACCGTTCGGTCTCGAAGCGCGCGTTCCAGGCCGGCGTGGCCGTCTCGAGCACGCGCAGGCCCGCATGCACAGCTGCCGGGATGCCGTCGGCCCGCGCGAGCGTCCGCGCCAGCTGCGTCCGATCGCCGAGGGCCAGCTGCACGAACGTATCGGCGTGCCGCACGAGCGCGCCGAACAGGTCGTGCCAGGCGGGGCCGTCCTCGCCGAGCCCGTCAGCGGTCTTCTCGAGCGAGCGGTACGCGAGCGCGGCGGGGCCGTCGTCGAACGGCTGCGCGTACGCGAGGTCGGGCGCGACCATGCCGACGCCGCGCGCGACCAGGTCGAACTCGCGGAAGAACGGGCTGGCGAGCGCCATCGGCTGCACGGCCGAGCAGACGTCATGCTCGATGCCCTCGTGCGTCGTCGAGGGGAGCGTGCGTGCGCCCCCGCCGATCGTCTCCTCAGCCTCGATCACCTCGACCGACAGGCCGGCGCGCGCGAGGGTCACCGCGGCCGCCAAGCCATTGGGGCCGGAACCGACGACGACGGCATCGATCACGAGCGCGACCCGCGGTTCCCGCCCCCCGAAGTCACGGGCCTTTCGGCGCCGCTGCCGGCACGCTCGGGCCCGCCTTCATCGGGGTCTCCTTCGGCGGGGTCCTCGTCGGCGAACTCGTCGCCGTCGAACTCGTCACGCGCGCGACGCTCGTCGAGCTCGTCGGCGGCGGGATCGTCGTCGAGGTCGTCCGGGTCCGGATGCTCGACGTTCTCGAGTTCGGGGGGCTGATCGGCGTCACCGGGCGCGGCATCGCGGGTCGCGGGAGCGCCCGCCGCCCGGGCGCGGCCCTCCTGCCAGGCCCGTTTGAGGCGTTCGCCGAACCCGCGCCACGTCGAGTCGCGCACGAAGACGGCGTCGACGGCGATCATCGCAAGCGAGAACCACGGCAGGCCCATGAGCACGGCGATGCCGACGTGGAAGCCGCAAATGCCGACGAGCGCGATGATGCGGGTCGGCCGCCGGAGAAGCATGAACGGGAACGACAGCTGCAGGAGGATCGATCCCCACGCGAGCGCCGCGAGCACGGGCGGCCACGCCACGACGAGCTCGTTCAGCTCGGGCCACGGCCCGAATCGCTGGGTCTGAAGGGGCGCATAGATCGCGGTGCCGTTCTGCCAGGTGGTGCCGGCCGCCTTGTACAGCGCACCCGAGACGTAGATGAAGCTGACCTGCGCCGTCAACGTCACGAGCGCCAGGTTGTGCACCGGATTCGTGAGCCAGGCCGGCACGAGGGCGTCGCCGTTCCACAGTTCGCGCAGGAAGTTGGGCGAGCGCCGCTCGCCACGCTGTCGACGTCGACGCCTTGCGTCCAGCGACCACCGGCTGGCGCAGTCGGTGAAGAGCAGCGTGAGCAGGGTGATGCGATACATGTTGTCGCCCTGGTCGCCGACGAGATCGTTCATCTCGATGAACGACACCCAGCCGACGAAGTAGACCGGCAGCACGAAGCGCTTCCGCCACCCCACGAGCACGAGGACCGCAAGCACAGCCAGCAGGACGTAGCAGATCGTGAACAGCACGTCGTTGAGGGCGATGCGGTTGAAGAGGCTGAAGATCCAGATGTTGGGGAACTCGCTGCGCGGGGCCGCGGCCTCGCCGTTCCACGCCGATCCGCTGCCGAAGGTGTACAGGCGCGTCGTGAAGTTGGCCGCGAGCAGGCCGAGGCCGGTCGCGCCCACGAGGATGCGCGTGACGGCGAACCCGTAGCGCGCGTGCTTCGCGTCGACGAGCCAGCGCTCGACGAAGGTGAAAACCGTCATCAGGGCGTCGCGCACGACCTCGTATGCGCCGCGGGCAAAGACACCGATCGCGATGCCGATGGCGCGCACGATCGTGCCGAGACCGATGCCGCTGGATGCGCCGCTCGCGCGCGGATGCGAGGAGCGTGCGCGGCCGTCGCGGCTCGGGCGCTGCTTCGTGCGATTCTCCGTGCTCATGCCCTGGTCTCGATCAGCTCGGCCTGGCCCGACAACTCCATGCCGCGCAGGAAGACGTTCGTGAAGTTCTCGCGTGACTGCCCCTCGTGCTCGAGCAGTCCCCGCCAGCCGGTGGGCACGGATTGCACGGGGGGTCGCTGGACGTCGGGGTCGTCGCGGTCGGCGTACGGCACGACGTTCTGGCGACTGACGACGAACTGCACGAACGCGACCTCCTCGCCCCACACCGCGTGGGCGACCTGCGTGGCGTAGGCCGTCACCGTCTGCTCGGCCTCGAAATACGCCGTCGCGAGCGCGGGATCGCCGGTCACGGCGAGGGCGGCCGACAAACGGTCGTTCCAGTCGTCGCCGTTGTAGTAGCCGAGCGCGGCGATCTCCTTCTGCTCGTTCGAGAGCCGATTGAACGCGTTGAACAGGTTCGAGGTGACCTCGTTCGCGTGGATCGCCGCGCGGGGCGGAGTCAGGTTGTGGCTCAGCATGGCGAGCTCGGCAGCCGTCGCGTCGACGAACTCCGTCTCGCGCGCATCTTCATCCTCGCCGAGCGTTGCGCGGATCTGCAGCCGGTAGTCGCCGTTGATCGGGTCGGGCGCGAAGACGCTCCAGCTCTGTCCGAACATCGGGATCATGTACTGCTGCAGCAAATCACCGGGGACGGCCTGGCGAATGCCCGAGTAGGGGCCGATCCAGAGGAACGACGCAAACACGTGCCACGCGGCGAAGGCGCTGAGAAGCACGACGACGATGCGCCGACCCCTCGTCATTCGCACGGGTCTCTTCTTCGACATCGGCTCCCGCCTCGGTGTTACTCAAAGGGAACTGGGCCTGCGGCCCACAGCGGCCGGTTTGCTTCGCGCCTGAGCGCGAAGCAAACCGGCCGCCGGTGGTGGTTGACGCGTGACTACACGTCGGTCGACTTCCGTGCCGTCCAGCGCAGCACACCAGCGCCCACGAGGGCGAGGAGCACGCCGCCTGCGGCGAACCACATCAGCAGACCGTTGTCGTCACCCGTCGGCACGAGGCCTCCGTGGGTCGACGCGTTCGCGTTGCTCGAGGCCGAAGCCTTCGAGCTCGTCGAGCCGCTCGTCGACGCACTCGCGTTCGCCGACGAGGTCGACGTGGATGCGCTGGTCGCCGTGGCCGAGTCGTCAGCCGTTGCCGAGTCGTCGGCCGTGGCCGAGTCATCAGCCGTGGCCGAGTCGTCAGCAGTGGCGTCCGGGTCAGCGGCAGCGTCCGGGTCAGCAGCAGCGTCCGGGTCGGTCGCCGCGTCAGCAGTGGCCGAGGCCTCCTGCGACGCGTCGGTCGACGAGTCCGCCGTTGCCGCGGCCTGCGCAGCAGCAGCCGTCGACGCGTTGGCGTCAGGCGTCGCAGCCGCATCGGCCGCCGACGACGCGTTCGCGTTCGTCGAGTCCGTCGCGTCAGCCTGCGCCGCCGCCTGCGCGGCAACCTGCGCCGCAGCGTTCACGTCGGTGGTCGAGTCAGCCGAAGCCGTCGTCGAGGCATCCGCCGTAGCAGCAACCTCAGCAGCGGCCTGAGCCGACGCGTCCGCCGCGGCCGAAGCCGTGGTCGTCGCATCCGCCTGAGCCGCGGCCTGCGCCGCAACCTGCGCCGCAGCGTTCGACTGGTCGTCCGCCGTCGCCGACGCCGCAGCCGAAGAAGCAGCATTCGCGTTCACGTCAGCCGTGGCATCCGGGTCAGCAGCAGCATCCGGGTCGGTCGCCGCGTCAGCAGTGGCCGAAGCCTCCTGCGACGCGTCGGTCGACGAGTCCGCCGTTGCCGCGGCCTGCGCAGCAGCAGCAGCCGACGCGTCAGCGTCAGGCGTCGCAGCCGCATCGGCCGCCGACGACGCGTTCGCGTTCGTCGAGTCCGTCGCGTCAGCCTGCGCCGCCGCCTGCGCGGCAACCTGCGCCGCAGCGTTCACGTCGGTGGTCGAGTCAGCCGAAGCCGTCGTCGAGGCATCCGCCGTGGCAGCAACCTCAGCAGCGGCCTGTGCCGACGCGTCCGCCGCGGCCGAAGCCGTGGTCGTCGCATCCGCCTGAGCCGCGGCCTGCGCAGCAACCTGCGCCGCAGCGTTCGACTGGTCATCCGCCGTCGCCGACGCCGCAGCCGAAGAAGCAGCATTCGCGTTCACGTCCGCCGTGGCATCCGGGTCAGCGGCAGCGTCCGGGTCGGTCGCCGCGTTCGCGGTGGCGGTGGCCTCCGACGATGCGTCGTTGGAGGAGTCGGCGGTCGACGCGGCCTCCGCAGCCGCGGCCGACGCCGCGTCAGCGTTCACGTCGGCCTCGGCCGTAGCCGCCGCCGTCGCGTCCGCGTTCGTCGAGTCCGTCGCGTCAGCCTGCGCGGACGCCTGGGCAGCCACAGCGGCCGATGCGTTCGCGTCGGCCGTCACGTCAGCCGACGCGGTCGTCGAGGCGTCCTCGTCCGCCGCTGCGGACGCTGCCGCCTCGGCGTTCGCGTCAGCCGCAGCCGAAGCCGTCGTCGTCGCGTCAGCCTGCGCGGCAGCCTCTGCGGCGGCCTGCGCCGCTGCGTTCGACTCGTCGTCGGCGTTCGCCGACGCCGCAGCCGAAGCCGAGGCGTTCGTGTTCGCGTCGGCGTCCTCGGGAGCGAGACGCACGGTCGCCGAGGCGAGCGAGACCTCGAGCAGCGGCGTCGCGGCGGCGGGCAGCAGCGTCAGCTGCAGCGCCCGCTGCGTGAACGAGCCGGCGTCCTGAGCGGACTCCTCGACGAAGTCGCCCGGCTGCTCCTGCACGTTGACCGTGAGCGAGAGCAGGTTGTTGGTGACGAGCTCGAAGATCGGCTCGAGCACGGGCTCGAGTGCGTCGACGGCCGGGGCGAGCAGGTCGTTGAGCGCGTCCTCGCTGACCAGGACGTTCTGAACCGGCTGCACGAGCGCCGGAAGCAGCTCTCCGACGACGAAATTCGTGACGGGAGTGAGCAGGGAGCCAACGGGCAGCCCAGCGATCGATGTACCGCTGAGGTCGGTCGTCGGTGTAGCGGCCCCTTCGAGCCCCGCAAAACCAGCGAGAGTACCGGAAACGTCGATGTCAATGACTCCGAGCCCGCCGACGACCAGATTCACGGTGCCATCGATCGCGATGTTCAGGGTCGCGTTCTCGAGGGCTTCGCTGACAGCGGTCGCGACGAGGGCGGGCACCTGGTCGAGCACGTCGACGAGGGCGCCCTGCAGCAGCGGCTGCATGATCTCGGAATCGAGCACCTCGTAGTTCACCGGCAGCCCGTTCAACGTGCCGTCGTACGCACTGCCGTTCGCGGTCGCGACGAGCTGGGCGAGGTCGACCTCGACGGTGCCCGTGCTGAGGTTGACCGAAAGGATGCCTGCCTCGTCGAGCAGCTCTTGGTTGAGCACCGAGTCGAGCGCCGCCTCGAGATCGAGGTCGAGCGTCGCAGTCACGCCAAGCCCCTCAACGGAACCAATCGGCCCGAGGATGGGAAGGGTAAGAACCCCGTTGATGATCGACGAGAGATCGTCGAGCAAAGGGGTGACCGTCTGATCGACGACGCCCTCTTCACCAACGAGTCCATTGGCCGTGCCTGACACGCCGCCGAGCGCCTCGAGTAGCTCGTCCGACAGTCCGGCGACCGTCGGGCTCGAAAGCACGAGGCTGCCGCCTGCGATCTGGTAGTCACCGGCGGGGTTGCCGTTCTCGTCGTACGTCGCGAGCGCGGAGATGGCGCCGAGCTCGAGACGCGCGTCATCGAGGAGCGCGTCGAGGCCGGCAGCACCGAGAATCGGGCCGAGATCGACGTAGGCGTTCTCGGACGGGTCGTCGGAGCCGACGGCGATGGTGCCGTCGTCGTTGATGAGACCCGATGAGGCGAGCGGCACCTCGTCGGGGCCGGTCGACGCGTACTGGCTGAGCGCACCGACGCCCAGGACGCCGTTCGGGCCGAACAGCTCGACGCCGTCGGCGAGGTCGATGTCGAGGGCGTTCAGGACTTCGAGCGACAGCGGGTTGTTGACCGCGCCGGGAGCACTGGGGTTCGCGCTGTACGCACCCTCGAGGTCCGCGATGGTGTTGAGATTGATGGCACCGGCATCGCCGGTGATCAGACGGCCCTCGGCCTCTGAGTCATCGGTCGGGAGCGCGTGTGCGGTGTTGAGGGAACCTGAGAATAGGACCCCGCTTGCTGCGACGGCGACCGCTCCCCCGACGAAGAGTGCCGTGGTGCGCTTCCACCTCCTCCCGATCACGCTGGGAGTGCTTAAACGAGAGTTCACCAGATGTACCTCTTCCTCATTGAAATGCGTTCAGCGTGAGACGGCACGGCGTCGTAGCCCGGCGTCCATCGCGATCGTCGTGATTGTGGTGGAGCGCTGGGGTCTCGCAACGGCAGTTCCTCTTCTCGCAGTCGGGTCCGGTCTTCGCCCGGGGAGTGGCGCCGGTACCCACGGCCAGGTTAGGAGGTATGTTCAGCGACTTTCCATCGTTCGGTCACGAAGTTTGGACCAAGCACACATCGGCGGGTGTTGTCCAGCCCCAACAATTGGCAGCATTTCTGCAGGTGAGCCACCCATTGCTCTGCCGGACGCGGCTTTGTAACGATTTCATCACACCGCGGGTCGCGCATCCTGTCCGATCGGACGGTTTCGTCGTCCGACCCAGGGACCTGGCCGAACCCGCTGTCGCGCGCGACGACAGGGCTGTCGCGCTTCGGCGAAGCACGCGCACGGCGAAGGTGACGAATGCTCGGGTGCCCGGTCCAAGCATCCGCCCGCGTTACGTGTGGTAGAGACCGCGGCGCTACGGGCGGCGTGCGTCGAGCACCGCCCCGAACTCCCGCAGCAGCAGGTCGATCTCGTCGGCGCCGACGACGAAGGGCGGCGCGAACCGGATCGTCCTCGCCTGCGTGTCCTTCGCCAGCACGCCGCGGGCCAGAAGCCCGAGGCAAATGTCTTTCGCGGAGCCGTAGGCCGGGTCGATGTCGACGCCCGCCCAGAGGCCCATGCCGCGCACCTCGCTCACGCCCGACCCGACGCGGCGGGCGAGCCCGGCGTGCAGGCGCTCGCCGAGCGTGCGGCTTCGCTCCTGAGGCTCGCCGGTCGCCAACTCCTGGCACACCGCAAGCGCGATCGCGGCGGCCATCGGATTGCCCCCAAAGGTCGAGCCGTGCGTTCCGGGTGCGAGCACGCCCATGACGTCGCTGTCACCGATGACCGCGGACACGGGAACGATGCCCGCGCCGAGCGACTTGCCAACCGTGATGAGGTCGGCCTCGATTCCTTCCGCCTGGTGCCGGAACGTCGCTCCGGTGCGGCCGAGGCCCGTCTGCACCTCGTCGCAGACGAGCAGCACGTTGCGCTCGCGCGTCAACTCGCGCACCTTCTGCAGGTAGCCGTCCGGCGGCACGATGATGCCGGCCTCCCCCTGTATGGGCTCGAGCATGACGGCGACCGTGTCGTCGTCGATCGCCGCCCGCAGCTGATCGACGTCGCCGAAGTCGACGAGTTCGAAGCCCGGCGTGTACGGGCCGTAGTTCTCGCGCGCGAGCGGGTCGTCGCTCATCGAGATCATCGTCGTCGTGCGACCGTGGAAGTTCTTGCGCATGGCCACGACCTTCGCGCGGCCCTCCGCGACACCCTTGACCGTGTATCCCCATTTGCGGGCGATCTTGACGGCGGTCTCGTTCGCCTCGGCGCCCGTGTTCATGGGCAGCACGAGCTCCTTGCCCGCCAGCGACGCGAGCGCCTCGAGGAAGGGACCGAGCGGCGTCGCATGCAGCGCGCGGCTCGTGATCGTGACGCGCTCGAGCTGCGCCTTCGCCGCCGCCAGGAACCGCTCGTTGGCGTGACCGAAGTTCGCCGCGGAGTAGGCCGCCATGCAGTCGAGGTAGCGGTTGCCGTCAACGTCCCACACCCACGCGCCCTCGCCGCGGTCGATGACGAGCGGGAGCGGCGCGTAGTTCTTCGGCGAGTGGGCGAGCTCGCGGTCGATCACGGCCCGCTGGGCCGCGGACGGCTCGTACGCGGGCGATGGCGAAGCTGGCGTACTCGGAAGCGTCGTCGACACGGAGACCTCTCAATCGACCGGCTCTGTCCGGTCATCGCGTCAGTCTAGTGAGCACGAGGGGTGACCGACTCGAGTGGGCACTGCACAGCAGCGCCGCAGTCGCCGCGCCATCGCCGCAGTATCAGGCCTCGCTCGGCGTCGTCTGCCTCGCGGTCCCGGATGCTCCGCTCGGCCCGGTCATCACTGACCGGCCGCCGAGATGGCCGACTCCATGTCTGCCAGGGCCTGCTCCACGGGCACGGAGCCCGTTATCGCGGCAGTGGCGTTGTCGTGGATGGCTTTGGAGATGGCAGCGCAGAAGGGCGAGATCGGTCGTGGCTGCGCGTTCTCGAGCGCCTCCTTGAGCGCCGAGAGATACGGGTGCTGCTCGATGAGCTCCGGGTCGTCGTAGACCGACGCGAGCACGGGCGGGAAGGATTGCTCGGCGAACGACGCCTGGTTCTCCTCGCTCTGGACGAACTGGATGAACTCGAACCCGGCGGCGACCGCGTCGGCGAGGGCCTGCAGACCGGCGGCCGCTTCCGGCGAGTTGACCGTCGGCGTCTCGCCGTTGTCACCGATGACGCTTCCGCCCCACGCGTTGATCGCCTTCGCCCGGCGACGAGCCACGACGGACGAACGCGCGGCCTCTCAGCGCACGCGTTCGCCCGAGACCGCGTCGAAGAAGTGCACGTGGGCGGTGTCGACCGCGACCCGGATCGTGTCGCCGGTCGTCGGCGGCTCCTGCGAGCGCACGCGCACGATGATCGGCGGCTCGCCGGGGAGCTTCGCGCGGGCGTAAACGTAGGAGTCGCTGCCGAGTTCCTCGGTCATGTCAACGGTCGCCTCGATCGGCCCGTCCGAGTCGAGCGCGACGTGTTCCGGCCGCACGCCGATCGTCACCCCGCCACCGCGCTGCAGCCCCTCGGAGGGGACCGGGATGCGAAGGTCGCCGAGGTGCGCTGCGCCGTCGGCATCGAGGGTGCCGTCGAACAGGTTCATGGCCGGCGAGCCCACGAAGCCCGCGACGAAGACGTTCGCGGGCTCGCGGTAGAGCTCGCGCGGCGCCGCGACCTGCTGCAACACCCCGTCCTTCAGCACCGCGACGCGGTCGCCCATCGTGAGCGCCTCGACCTGATCGTGGGTCACGTACAACGTCGTCGTGCCGAGCCGGTGCTGCAGCCTCGCGATCTCGCCACGAGTCTGAACGCGCAATTTCGCGTCGAGGTTCGACAGCGGCTCGTCCATGCAGAACACCCTGGGCTGCCGCACGATCGCGCGCCCCATCGCCACGCGCTGCCGCTGTCCGCCCGAGAGGGCCTTCGGCCTGCGATCGAGGTACGGCACGAGGTCGAGCATCTCCGCCGCCTCCCTGACGCGCTCACGGATCTCGGCGCTCGGCCGCTTGGCGAGCTTCAGCGCGAACCCCATGTTCTCGGCGACCGACATGTGCGGGTAGAGCGCATAGTTCTGGAACACCATGGCGATGTCGCGGTCCTTGGGGTCGACCTCCGTGACGTCCTCACCGTCGATGAGGATCGAGCCGCTCGTGACCTGCTCGAGCCCCGCGAGCACTCGCAAGCTCGTCGACTTCCCGCACCCGGACGGCCCGACGAGCACGAGGAACTCGCCGTCGTGGATCTCGAGGTCGAGGCCGCTGACGGCCGGCCTGGTCGCCCCCGGATACTGCAGCGTCACCCGATCGAACGTCACCGATGCCATGACTCTCGCTCCTCCCCGGCGGTACGCACCGGACGATCCGTTGGAAGGTAGTGGCGCAAGCCTAGAGGAGGAATCGCGACCGGCCCCGGTGCTCCCGCATCGTCAGGCCGCGAACACCTTCCCGGGGTTGAGAATGCCCTTCGGGTCGAACACCTGCTTGATGCGCCGCTGCAACTCGTACTGCTCGGCCCCGAGCTCTGCGCCAAGGAAGCGCCGCTTGAGCGTGCCGATGCCGTGCTCCCCCGACAGCGTGCCGCCGAGTTCGAGCGCCGCCGTGAAGAGTTCCTCCGCCGCCTGCCACACGTACTCGGGCACCTCGGACGACGACCCATCGAACAGGAACGAGGGATGCAGGTTGCCGTCGCCCGCATGCGACGGGGCCGGAATGTCGACACCGTACTTCGCCGAGATCTCGGCGATGCGGGCGTACATGTCTGGCATGCGATCGCGCGGCACGGCCACGTCTTCCACGAGCATCGCCCTGCCCGTCGCCTCGAGCGCGATGAACCCCGAGCGACGCACGTCGACGAGCGAAGCCGCGGTTTCGGGATCGGTCGTCAGCTCGGCGCGGCCACCGACCCTGGTGACCTCCGCCAGGATGCGCTCGGCCTCATCGAGCGCGCCTGGGCCGTCGGTCTGGATCAGCAGGTACGCCGCGCCGGCGGAGATCAGGTCGATTCCGTGGTAATCGCCCACGGTCTGCAGCATGTACGTGTCGAGGAGCTCCATGATGGCCGGGCGCAGGCCCGCCGCCGTCACCGCCGCCGACGCGGCCGCGGCATCCGGAATCGAATCGAAGTAGGCGCCGATCGTGGGAACCGTGCCCGTCACCGCCGGCCGCACCTTGAGCGTGGCCTCGACGATGACGCCGAGCGTGCCCTCCGAGCCGATCATGAGCGCGCACAGGTCGTAGCCCGTCACGCCCTTGACCGTGCGGTGACCGACCTCGAGCAGCGATCCGTCGGCGAGCACGACCTTCAGGGCGAGCACCGATTCGCGAGTGACGCCGTACTTGGCGCAGAGCAGGCCGCCGGCGTTCATCGCGATGTTGCCGCCGACCGTGGAGAACTCCTTCGACGCCGGGTCCGGCGGCCACCAGAGTCCGTGCGCCGCGAGCTGGCGGTTGAGGTCACCGTTAAAGAGACCGGGCTCGACGACGGCGAGCTGGTTCGGAATCGAGATCTCGAGGATGCGCGTCATGCGTTCCGTCGACAGCACGAGTTCGCCGTCCCCGGCGATCGCACCGCCGGCGAGCCCTGACCCGGCGCCGCGCGTGACGAGCGGCGTGCCCGTCTCGTTGGCGGTCCGGCACACGGCCTGCACGTCGCCAACCGACTCCGCGAATACGACCGCGAGGGGGCGCCCGGGGGCCACGGCCCCCGATCGGTCTCGCCGAAGCGGTTCGAGGGCCTCGGGGTCGGTGACGACCCGGCCGGGCAGCTTGCGCTCGAGGCGCGCGACGACGTCAGCACTCATACCTCGAGGCTAACGGGGACCCGGCTGCACGGTCGGGCACGCCGAGCCGGTCAGGCACGCCGAGCCGGTCGGGCACGCCGAGCCGGTCAGGCACGCCGAGCCGGTCAGGCGAGGTCGCCGAAGGGCTTGTCCGGGTCGAGGAGCTTCTCGTGCGCGAAGAGCGATGTGACGCGGGGATCGGGCCGGCCGTTGCGGTGCGCCGTGATCGAGATCGACTGCTCCCGGAGGAACGGCAGCGCCTCCACCCGGCCCGCGAACGTGACGGGGTCGCTCCACACGGCCACATCGGGGTCGCCACCGAGCGCGAGCGCGACCTCGCGCCTGGAGCCGCCGATGAGACGGATGCGCAGCGAATCGAGCTGCTTCATGCGGAGCCGCTCGAGGAACGCGGCATCGCTCTCGACGCGGACGGGGAACTGGAGGTCGTCGAGCACGGCGACCACGGCATCCGGCAAGCGCTGCGCTGTCGAGACGTCCGGCACGGCCCGGACGATGCGCGCGACCACGAGCGCCCGCACGAGCTCGTCGAACGGGGCGCCTTCGGCGAGCCTGACCGTGACCGCGGCCGGCAGGTAGCGGAAGAGGTTGCGTTCGAACGTGAGGGATGTAACGTCGCTCACCTCGCCGAACTCCTCGTTCCAGGCGATCTGGGTGCTCAGTGCGGTGCGGCGCACGCGGTCGAAGGCCTCGTAGTCGAGCGCGGGCTGGGCCGCCTCGATGAGGCGGACCGCCTTCGGGTCCATGCCGCGCAAGTGCAGTGTCGGCGATGGCTGTCCCGGGTCGATGCGCCATTCACCGAGCGGCATGATCGCGTTGGGGCCGCCCGACTTCTGCAGCGTGCCGACGGCGCTGCGGCGCCACCCGCCGAGCGGCTGCCGCTGCACGGTCGCCCCGAGGGTGTCGCGGTTGACGTAGAGATTGCCCGCCTGGACCTCCTGCAGCCATCGCCCGATCTCTGCGCGGTCGTGCGACTGGAGCCCCGCCGCGAGCCCGTACTGCGTCGCGTTCTGCATGGCAATAGCCTCGCCGAACGTGCGCGCGTGCATGACGCCGAGCACGGGGCCGAAGAACTCGGTCACGTGCGCGTAGCTGCCGGGCTGCACGCCGAGCCGAATGCCGGGCGTCCACAGCCTGCCCGTGTCGTCGAGCTGACGCGGCTCGACGAGCCACCGTTCGCCCTCGCCGAGATGGGTGAGCGCGAAGCGCAACTGCGCGTCGGCGGGATGCACGAGGGGACCCGCGACCGCGCCCGCATCGGAGGGGTAGCCGACGGGGATCGACGTGACGGCGTCGGCGAGCTGCTGCAGGAAGCGGCGGGAGCGGGTGACCGATCCCACGAGGATCACGTTGCCGGCGTGCCCGGTGCGCTGCCCGGTCGAAGCGAACGCGCTTCGCGCAACGTCGACGGCGGCCTGATCAAGGTCGGCGGCCGGTGTCACGATGATGGAGTTCTTTCCCGACGTGCCCGCGATGAGCGGCAGATCGGGCCGCCAGCCGAGCATCGTGCGGGCCGACTCGAGCGTGCCCGTGAGCAGCACGCGACCGACGCGGTCGTCGGTGACGAGCGTTCGCGCGAGCTGCTCCTCCGCGAGCCGGGCCTCGTCGATGACCGCGAGCTGCACGAGATCACGGGGCAGCTCGGCCGCCCAGAGCACCCCCGCGAGCACGCCTGCCGTGCGCCGGGTCTTGGGTGACGCCTTGAGGATGACGGCCGATCCCGCCGCAAGCGCCGTGAGCGCGCCGCCGGCCGATCCGGTGACGGGCGGCGACGACGGCGGCAGCACCACCGTGACGCCGACGGGGTGGAACGCGGCGCCCTGCATGCGGTCGAGCTGCCGTGCCAGGTAGGCAGCATGATTGGCGACGTCGACGGTGCGGCTCACGTCGGCATCCGCGTCGACGAGCGGTACCCCGAACTCGCTGACGGCGACCTCGACCAGCCGGGCCCGGTTCGCCTCGACCGCCTTCGCGGCACGCTCGAGGTGGGCGGCGCGCTCCCAGCCGGGTCGGGTATTCCACCCCGGCGCCGCCTCGACGGCACGCTGCAGGAGCGCCTCGACCTGCTCCGGCCCCGTGATGCGGGCCTCGGCCGCCTCGGCCTCGCCCAGCTGGCCCCGAACGACGCGTCGCTGGATGCGCGCGGCCCACTCGCGATTGACGGGAATCGATGGATCGGTGTCCGGCGCGTTGCGGAAGGTATTCCGCAGGTAGCGACCGCGACGAAGGCCGAGCACGATCTCTGTGAGGCGGGCGCTCGGGCCCGTGTCGGCCGGGTTCGCGGTCGACAGGGGCCCGAACTGCTCGGTGGCGCTCGGTGCCGCGCGCTTCTGGCGCTCGTTGGCACCCGGCGGAACGACGACATCGGCCTCGAGCTCGAGCTCGAGCTCGAGCTCGGGAATCACGGACTCGGTCACGGGGGGCCGGTTCGGCGGCGCGGACGGGGCCGGCTCGTCGGCGCCGATGTCGTCGCCAACCGTGTCGTCACCAACCGTGTCATCGCCAACCGTGTCGTCGCCGGCGGTGCCATCATTGGCGATGTCGTCGCCGGCGGTGCCGTCATCGGCGATGTCGTCGGTACCGCCCCGCGATTCGATGCGGGCGCGCATGGCGGCCCGGGCATCCTGCGGCGCCACGGCCGCCCGCCCCGCGGGGATCGCCTGCGTTTCGGCGTTGTCGACCCCAAGCTCATCGCCGAGCACTCCCTCGGGGAAGAGCTCGAGCCCGATGCTCGCGGTGACCGTCGCGGCGTCGTCGGCGTGCACGCGCTCCTGCTGCCGGTTGGCACCGCCCGGCAGCTGGAACATGCGACTGACGGCGTCGAGCAGGCGCTCGTCTTCGGGATGCAGAGCGTCGCGCCCCGCGAGGGTCGCCTCGCTGAGCTCCTGCCGGGCTACCGCGTCGGCCTCTTGGTCGACGCGACGCAGCAGGTAGGGCACCGCTGCACGCATCGACTCGTCCGGCACGATCGGCAGCCGCTGGATGACCTCGGCGCCCGCGGCCCGGAGGCGAGCGACCGCCTCGTCTCCCCGACCGACGGGCACGACGACGCGCACGGGAGGCATGCCCCTGGCCTCCGCGAGCGCGATCGCCATCGCCACATCTCGCAGTACGTCGCCGTCGAGCTCGACGCGCACGGCTTCGGCGTTGTCCGCGTGGAGTGCCTGCTCGAGCAGGCGGATCACACTCGCGTCGACGTCGCGCGCTTCCGCGAAGGTGGCGAGCCGCCAGCCGTTCATGACGGCGTCCACGCGCTCGAGCTGGATGTCGCCCGCGCGCGTGATTGCGACGGTGACCGGCGCTCCCCCGTCTTCGCGGCGAATGTGCGCGAGCCCGGCGACACGACGCAGCAAGCTCGTCGTCTCGGGAAACTGCGCGGGCAGGGCGATGCCCGCGTGCAAGTCGCGCAGCGCCGGCTCGTCGAGCAGGCGGGTGAACACCCGAACCGTGAGCTCGAGGTCGCGCGATGAGGTCGCGCGAAGCATGAGCCGCGTCGGCCCGACCTTCGTCGACGGCGATCCGAGCGCCGCTGCGCACAGCGGCGCGAGGGCCGTCGCGATGCGCTCCACCTCGCCATCGAGGTTCCAGAGGTTCGGGTTCGGCTCGAGATCGCTCATGGTGAACTCGACCTCGGGAAAGGCCGGGTCGTCGACGAGTTCGCCGAGGCGACGCAGTCGCTCGGCCGCACGCGCGCGGCCCACGATGGGATCGCCGAGCGGCGTCGCGCGGGGCGTCGCACCGGCCTCGTGCGCGTGCGCCGCCGACCCTCCGCGCTCCTCGGACGAGTCGGAGACCACCTCGGCGCCGAAGAACGCGCGCGCCGTGCGTCGCAGCGCCGGCACGGCGAGCCACGGCACCCCTGGCCCCGCGAACACGCCGACCCGGAACGCCCGGCGCGCCTGCACCGAGATGGTGGTCGGGATGCGGTCCGCGAGATCGCCGAGGCCGTTCCCGGCGACGATGCGATCATCGGGGCGGATGACGTTGTCGAGCAGGTCGCGAAGGAACTCGCGCCCGCCCTCCCCCTCGACCGCCCGCCGCAGCTCCGACGTGGGATCGAGCCGGTCGCGGCCTCGCTCGGTCCGGGCCTTCAGCTGGGCTTCCGCGACCGTCGCGGCGCGCGACTCGGCCTCGGCGCGCCAGCCGCGCAGCATCGCCAGCGCAGCCCCCGACGCGTCCGAGGGGGTGGCGTTCGGTCTTGGCGGCCGCCGTCGGTGCGGGCCAGGGCCACCGGAACTCGGCGCACCCGGGGCTCCGGCGGCCGCTGGCGGCGTCTGTTGCAGGCGCGTTCGCGGAGCACCCGGCTCGAGGCGGTCGGAACGGTTTCTCATGAACGGGTCGCGCGACAGTCGGACGGTGTCGTCGAACGTGGGCACGGCGTCGGTCAGGGTGACGCGGACTGCCCCGCGTCGCGGTGCCGGCTCATCCGGAGCGTCGCCGGCGCTGTCGCGTTCCGGCTGGCTCGCGACCACCGCCGACGCCGCCTCGACACGGCCTTTCGCGTCGCGGGCGAGAGCGATGGTGTCGTCGTCGCCCGCTGCGGCGCCGCCCGCCGCCGACGTGACGGCATCGCCCCGAGCATCCCCACCGCTCGACTCCACGCCCGCGTCGCGCACCTCGCCGGACTCGTCGGCGCCGGCGCGGACCGCGTCGCGCCGGCGGCGGAGCACGTCGCGCACGAGGTCGGCCCGCTCCACCCGGCGGGTGTCGATCACCTCGAAGTCACGCCGTGAGAATCCGCCCGTCGTCCCCCCGGCATCGGCGGGCACGTCGCGACGTGCCGGCTCCCGTCCCGGGTCGGCGGCGTCGCGGGCGTCGCCGTCATTCTCGCGCGCAGGACACATGCGTCAGAGCGTATCGACGCGATCCTGGAGTCGTCGCATCGCGCGCCGCTACCGAACGAGGCGGTGACGCGGTTCTTCGAGCACCCGGAACGCGTTCGACGTCCGTTTGGCTGAGATGGGCACCTCGTCGGCGTCCTGCAGGTGCGGGCCGCGGTTACGGATCGTCGCGCCCGCGAGTGCCATCGCCCGGTGCAGGATGGCACGCGCGTCGAGCTCCCGCCTCGGCACGCCCTCGCGCACGAGGGCGGCGATCGCGACCGCGAGCACCGCGTCGCCCGCGCCGAGCGTGTCGACGACGGGGCCATCGAAGTACGCGATGGGCGCCGACACGTCGAGGCCCGCCCTGTTGACCCAGCGGCTGCCATTGCGCCCCTCGGTCGCCAAAACGTGCCCAGCACCGAGGTCGAGCAGATCGCTCGTGACCTCGTCGACGGGCGACCGGAAGATCAGCTCGGCGTCGCCTGACCCGAGGTGCACGAGCAGTGCGCTCGACGCATGCCGCTCGAAGTGCCGGCGAAACCGCCCCTGGTCGATGAAGAGACCCTCGCGCGGGTTCGGGTCGAGCACGAGACGGTTCTGCGGCTGGCGCACTGCCGCGAGCAGCTTGCGCTGCTGCTTCTTATCGTCGAACGCGAAGCCCGCGACCGCGACGTAGGGGGCGTCACCGATCGCGGCGAGCTGGGCGTCGTCGAAGTCGACGCGCCGAAGCCGTGTCGACTCGTCGTATCGGGAGTGCGTGCGCCCCTGGACGTGCACGCTGCGCACGTGACCTGTCGGGTGGCTGCCGACCGTCGGCAGGAATTGGATGCCGTGCTCGTCAAGGTGCGCCCGCACGCGGCGCCCAGCGGCATCGTCTCCGACCGACGCGATGAGCATGCACTCGACGCCGAGCAACGCGAGGTCGGTGGCGACGGCGAGGCCCGAACCCCCCAGGTGCTCGGTGCTCGCACCCCGTCGATCGTCGCCTTCGAAGACCTCGTCGATGTAGACGTCACCGATCACCGCGACAGGGGCCGTCACGTTCGGAATCGCCTGCGGCGAGCTCAGGGGAGGCACGCGGGGAATTGTGTCAAACGGATGCGAAGCCCGCACACGGGCGTGTCGGGCCGCGCGTCCGTGACCAGTAGGCGCTGGAGCAACGCGGATGCGCGCGACGAGACGGTCTCGCGGACACCGGCCGCACGCACGCGAATGCCCGCCTACCTCCTGCGGTGATCGGCGGGTTCGAGCCGTGGGGCGCGCCGCGGCTCGCGGCGGCGGTCCGAGAGGGCGATCAGGCGCACGACCCGCTGCCGGTGGCCTCGCCACGGCTCGAGCAAATCTCGCATGCCCACGTCATCGGTGCGCTCGCCCCTGAGCGCGTAGCCGACCCAGTGCGCAACGTGGAAGTCGCCGAAGCTGGGGGCGTCGGGGTCGCCATGGGATCGCTGTGTCGTCTCGGCGGCCGTCCACACGCCGACACCGGGCACACTGCGCAGCCTGGCGGTGATCTCGTCGCTGCCGCGGCCGAGGCGGAGCGTGCGCTCCAGACCGTCGGCGACGGCGGCAGCCCGAAGCAGCGCGGTCGAGCGGGCATGGTCGACACCGGCCCGGTGCCAGTCCCACGACGGAATGCCGAGCCACTGCCGAGGCGTCAGCGGCAGCAACAGCCCCCGCGGCACGAGGTTCGTCGGCCCCGGCGCGCGGTCGGCATAGCGCCGGTGCAGCCACGCCCACGCCCCGTGCGCCTCGGTACCGGTCACCCGCTGCTCGATGATGGCCTGCGCGATGGCGGGAAACACCGCGTTCGTGCGGCACAGCCGCAGCCCGGGGTGCCGCCGCCGAACCTCCGCCAGCCACGGCACGCGGCGCAGGTCGAGGCCGCTCCAGTCATCGCCGCGGCCCAGCAGCTCCGGGGCGAGTTCGATCGCCCGGTCCGAACCGCGGCCGAACGCCACGATGCGAGCGCCCTCGGTGACGGGCCGGATGCACAGGGTCGCGTCGCCCTGGTCGTTGCGCACCGCGAGCCAGCGGTCGCCGGTCACACGATCGACGGTCAAGGTCGGATCGCTGTGACCCCGCTCGAGGGGCGAGAGGGTGCGCGCGACGTCGATCGGCGCGCGCGGGCGGTAGACCGTCTCGGCCCGTGGGGACGGCTCCGCCTGCGGCGCGTTCGACGTCGCGCGGGCGAGCTCGCCGGCGATGCGGCGCGAATGGCGACTGCCCCGCGAGCGCGGCACGGGGCTCGGCTGCGGAGGCATCCGGCGACCCTACTCGTTGCCGGCGCGCGCACGGCGCTCGGGCGCGTCGCCCGGATCGGCGATGAGCCCCGCGTCTCCACCCGCTCCCGCTGTTCCACCCGCTCCCGCGGCTCCGCCATCCATGAATCGCTCCCACACGCTCGGCGCGTCGCTCCGGCGCGACGGCAGTCGGACGTGTTCGGCCCACTCGCGCACCCACGCCGGCACCCGGTCGGGCAGCCGGCTCATCTCGGGGAGCACCTCGACGAGTTCGGCGGCGCCGATGGGACCGTCGGGCCCGACGAACCTGGCGCGCACGTACGACGTCGATCGCAGCTGGCCGTCGACCGTGAAGCGCTGCTCCATGTACACGCCGTAGTCGTCGTAGCCGAGATAGCGGGTCTCAACGAGGAAACGCTCACCGAGATGCAGCGAGGCACGATACGTGATGGTCTGGGCGACGACGACGGCGTTCCACGTGCGCGCTCGCGTGCGCTCGAAGATGCCCGTGCGAACGAGATAGTCGATGCGGCCGAGGTCTTGCAGCGTGAGGTACGTGCCGTTGTTCATGTGGCCGTTGAGGTCGAGGTCGCCGGGGCCGACGCGCATCGGGATGCGCGAGACGTCTGCGGCTGCGCGGCGGGAACGCAGGAAGGCGCGAAGGAGCACGATGACGAGGCGCAGCGAGATTCTCACCCGGTCAGGGTAGGCCCGACCGCCGACATCGGAGCGGCTCCGCGGCGGATGTTCGCCGGGTCAGCCAACGCGACCGGCAGCATCCGGCCACAGCGCTGTGCGAATCACGCAGCGGCGCGGCTCCTAGTACGCCGACTCGGCGACACCGAGGTACGGGCCGAACGCGACCGCCAGGCCGAGCAGCACGGCGTAGGCGAGCGAGCCGAGGCTGGTGAGCAGCAACGCGAGCACCAGCTCCTTCGCCCGCACCGCAGTCGCCGTGATGAGCACCGCCGGCCCGATGAGCATGAGCGAGAAGAAGCTGTACAGCGCGTTGGGATAGAGCAGCATGAACAGCACCGTCACGACGTACGGCGCGAGCGCGAGCACACCGAACACCCACCGGCTCGCGACATGACCGATGAGCACGGCGAGGGTGCGTTTGCCCGCGGCGCGGTCCTGCTGGATGTCGCGCAGGTTGTTCACCATGAGCACGGCGCAGGCGAAGCTGCCGGCGGCCGCGGCGAGCAACCAGCCGTCGTTGGTCACCTGCAGCACCTGCACGTACATGGTGCCCGCGGTCGCCACGAGCCCGAAGAAGACGAAGACGAACACCTCGCCGAGGCCGTAGTAGCCGTACGGCCGCTTGCCGCCCGTGTAGAACCAGGCGGCGAGAATCGCGGCCGCGCCGATGGCGATGAGCCACCACTGCTCGGTGCGCCAGGCGAGGAAGAGGCCACCGAGCGCCGCGATGCCGAAGCAGGCGAAGGCGACGTTGCGCACGGTCGTGGGGGTGGCGCGACCCGAGGCGGTGAGGCGCGCGGGGCCGACTCGATGGTCGTCGGTGCCCCGGATGCCGTCGGAGTAGTCGTTCGCGTAGTTCACGCCGATCTGCAGGAAGACGGCGACGACGAGGCAGACGAGCGCGCGCACCCAGTGGTATTCGCCCTCCGCGCTGACGGTCTGCGCGCCGGCGGTGCCGAGGATGACCGGCGAGATGGCGAGCGGAAGCGTGCGCAGGCGCGCACCGCCGATCCAGGCGCCGAGCCCCGCGCCCGTGCCCCGCGCCCGCTTGCCGGGGCGCTGCGTCGGGTTGCCGCGCTCGATGCGCGTGCCGCGCCCGCGGGTCGACGCGCCACCCCCGCGGGTCGTACTCGCGCCGGGCGAGGAACGCCGCGGCGTCGCCCCGCGCTTCGCTGGGGCGCCATCGTTCGACGCGCCCCGACCCGACTTGCCGCTCTTGCTTCGCTGCGATTTCGCCACGCGGGGATTCTACGGGGGTGCGGGGCAACACCTCGCACGTCGCGTCAGGGACGTACGCCGAAGGGTCGCCGACGAACGCCCGCGGAGGGGCCTCGCCCTCCTCCCATCACGCACCCTCGGCGAGGGCTCGCCGTGCAAGGTCGGTGACCTCTCGCCGATCGGGCTTGCCGCTCACGAGGCGCGGCATCGTCGCGAGGCGAATGCGGTGTGCCGGTCTGGCCGCCCTGCCCGCGGCCTCGGCGGCGGCCCTGACCACCTTCCACCCGGGATCGGCCGCGAGAGCTTCCGGGGCATCGACGCACACGCCCGTGCGACCGGATGGCGCCTCCGGGTGCGTGAGCGCCGCCGGGCCGGCGAGGACGACCGCCGGCACCTCGCCCCACTCGGCCGACGGCACGCCCACGACGACGCTCTCCTCGTAGCCGGCGACCTCACGCACGAGGCGCTCGACGCGATCGAGCGACACCTTCTCGCCCCCGGAGATGATGACGTTGTCGAGCCGCCCTGCGATGGAGATGCGCTGCTCCCCGCTGCCGTCGCCGGCACGTACAGGGCCGGCACGTACATCGCCGACACCTGCGTCGCCCGCACCTGCGCCGTCCGTACGCTCGCCCTCCGCGCGCTCGCCCTCCGCACATGCAACCTTCGCACGCACCTCGACCGTGCCACCGTCGCCCGTTCGGTACCAGCGGCGACCGCCGTCGCACACGAAGGCCTGCGCCGTTCGCTCGGGATCGCCGAGGTACCCGGCCGCGAGCACCTCCCCCGACAGCTGCACCTCGCCGTCGACGACGCGCGCCTCCACCCCGTCGAGGGGCACCCCGTCGTAGACGCACCCGCCCGAGGTCTCGCTCGCGCCATAGGTCGTCACGAGCCGCCACCCCAGGCGCGCCGCCCGCTCCCGCAGGGCCAACGGCGTCGACTGCCCGCCGACGAGCACCGCGTCGAGACTGGCGACGGCCGCGCGGACACGCGCGGCCTCGTCACCGCCCGCTCCGCCCGCTCCGCCCGCGACGCCGACGCCCTCAGCCGCGTCGAGCAGGCGCCCGAGCTGAGCGGGCACGATCGACGTGCGGCGCAGGCCCTCGTGCATGCGGTCGACGTCGGCCGCGAAGCGCAGGGCGTCGAAGGGCCCGGGTGTCGAGACGACCGGCTCGGTTTCGGCCATGATCGACCGCGCGAGCACCTGCGCGCCGGCCACGTACTCGGCCGGCAGGCACAGCATCCACTGCGCATGTCCGAAGCACCTGGCCCCGTCGCCGCCGCTATCGCCGGCCTGCGGCGCCCCACTCAGCCGCGCCGCGGTCGCCGCTGCCGAGGCGCGCAACGACGTCGCCGTCAGCACGACCCGCTTGGGCGTCGCGGTCGACCCGCTCGTTTCAATGACCAGGCAGGCATCGCCGGGCCACTCGCCACCGAGCGAGAGCGCAGCCGGTGCGGGGCGTGAGCCCCCGGCCGATGCCGCCCCGGACCTCGGAAGCACGGGCGCACCCCCTGCGAGGGCATCCGCGATCGCGTCGCGCACCTCGAGGGGGCGCGACGCGTCGACGACGCGAAGAGGCCGTGCCGACATCGCCGTCTCACACGTGCCAGGGGAACGGCGCCCAGTCGGGCTCGCGTTTCTCCAGGAAGGCGTCGCGCCCCTCGACGGCCTCATCGGTGCCGTAGGCGAGCCGCGTGGCCTCACCCGCAAAGAGCTGCTGCCCGACGAGCCCGTCGTCCGGCAGGTTCATGGCGTACTTCAGCATGCGGATCGCGGTCGGCGACTTGGTGAGCACCGTGCGTGCCATCGCGAGCGCTTCGCGCTCGAGCTCTGCGTGCGGCACGACGCGATTGACCGTTCCCATCTCGGCGGCGCGCTCGGCCGAGTATTCCTCGGCGAGGAAGAACACCTCGCGCGCGAACTTCTGCCCCACCTGCTTCGCGAAGTACGCCGAGCCATAGCCAGCATCGAACGAGCCCACGTCGGCGTCAGTCTGCTTGAACCGGGCGTGCTCTCGCGACGCGATCGAGAGGTCGCACACGACGTGCAGCGAGTGCCCGCCGCCGGCCGCCCACCCGTTCACGACCGCGATGACGACCTTCGGCATGAAGCGGATGAGTCGCTGCACCTCGAGGATGTGCAGACGCCCCGCGCGCCCCTGATCGACCGTCTCGGCCGTCTCGCCCGACGCATACTGGTACCCGCTCCGGCCGCGGATGCGCTGGTCGCCGCCCGAGCAGAACGCGCGGCCGCCGTCTTTCGGGCTCGGACCGTTGCCCGTCACCAGCACTGCGCCGATGCGGGAGTTCAGGCGGGCGTCTTCGAGCACTCGGTAGAGCTCATCGACCGTGCCCGGACGAAAGGCGTTGCGCACCTCGGGCCGGTCGAACGCGATGCGTGCCACTCGCCCCTCGAGGTCGTGGTGGTAGGTGACGTCGCGCAGGTCGTCGAAGCCCGCGACCCCGCGCCACTGCGACGCATCGAAGAGCTCGGAGACGTTCGTAGCATCCATACCGACGACGGTAGTGGAACCCTCGGACCCCGGGTGGACGCGTCCGACCGACCGACCCGCTACCAGAGCGGGGGCGCGACCGGGAGGGTGCCGCCGTTCACGATGAACTGGATGATCGTGTTGCCGACCAGCCATGCCGGCAGCGCGCCGAACATGAGACCGAAGATGAGGGCGAACACGGCGGTCACGCGGCGATCGTTCTTCCAGATGGCCCAGAGCGACGCCGTGATCGTGACGAAGCCGGTGATGCCCGCAAGCAGCAGCCACACCTCGATCTCGACCTTTGCACCGATTCCGAGCAGGTTCGAGATGTAGAGGAACGCGACGAAGTCGGCGATGGCCGTCAGGAGCGCCCCGAACATCGCCCAGCCGCCGACGCCCCACGCGCCCGGGTTGAACAGGACCGCGTACCAGGCTTCCGGCAGCACGGTGCCATGCCGGTACTGGGGTCGCCGCATCTGGCCGTCGGGGGTTCCGTCGGCCTCGAGAAAGCGCTTGATGGCTGGATCGGAAGAGTCGTGGATCGTCATATGCGTGGGGCGGATGTGACGGAAGGTCGCGAAACGCCTGCCACAGCCTAGCGCGGCCTGGGCCGGCCACGAGACGTGGGGCCGCGCCGCGCGCGACAATGAGGCCGTGCCGATTCCAGCTCGCCCAGAACATGCGACCGCGCCGCTCGACGTGCCGCACCATGGCTCGCCGCGGCCCGACTCGACGTCGCCCGGTGTGCCGCCGCTCGACGAGCTACTGACGCGGGCGCACGTCGTCGCCCTCCCCCTGGCCGCGCGCTTCCGCGGCGTCACCGTGCGCGAGGCCATGCTCTTCGACGGACCGGTCGCCTGGAGCGAATGGTCGCCATTCAGCGAGTACGACGACGCCGAGGCGACCACGTGGCTCGCAGCGGCTCTCGAGTTCGGTTTCGACCCGTCACTGGCACGACTGGCCGACGGAGCCGTTGCGGTCAACGCAACCGTGCCCGCCGTTCCTGCCGCCGATGTCGCCGGCGTGCTTGCGCGCTACGACGGCTGCCGAACGGCCAAGGTCAAGGTTGCCGAGCGCGGGCAGTCCCTCGCCGACGATCTGGCCCGCGTCGCCGAGGTGCGCCGGATCATGGGGCCGGATGCCCGCCTGCGCGTCGACTCGAACGCGGGCTGGGGCGTTCCCGAGGCCGTCGATGCCCTCACCGCGCTCGCCGAATTCGAGCTCGAGTACGCGGAGCAGCCTGTCCCCGGCATCGGGGCGCTCGCCGAGGTGCGGCGAGTGCTGCGCGCACGCGGGGTTCCGGTGCGCGTCGCCGCCGACGAGGCCGTCCGCAAGGCCACCGACCCGCTCGCGGTTGCCCGCGCCGGCGCAGCCGACGTCATCATCGTGAAGGCGCAACCGCTCGGTGGCGTGCGACGCGCGGCCGCCGTCGCCCGCGCGGCCGGGCTGCCCGCGACCGTGTCGAGCGCGCTCGACACGTCGGTCGGCATTGCCATGGGGGCGCAGCTCGCCGCCGCGGTCGCGGGATTCTCGGAGGAGTTCGGTGCGCCGGCGGGCGGCTTCGACGCTGGGCTCGGCACGGCATCACTGTTCACCGACGACGTGACGGCGCCGCCGCTTCGTCCGCGCGGGGGCCGCATCCCGCTCGCCCCCGTCTCCCCCGACCGCGACGCCCTCGCGCGCCTGGCCGCGCCGCCCGAGCGCGACGGGTGGTGGCGCGAGCGCCTGCGGCGGTGCCACGCGCTGCTTTCCGCGACCGCCTGACGGCTCGGGCGTGCCTGTCGTCGCTCCACCGCAGCGGGAGCCGAGCATGCGACCCCCGCTCGGAAGCCGAAGCCTCAGTCCGCTGCGATCAACCCGTCGACGGCGGTCTGCGCGAGCAGCGTCGCCCCCTCGAGGAGCGCCCGGTCGGCGGCAGGCGTGATCGCCGCGTCGGCGAACCCGGCCTGGTGGTTCACGACCGGCAGCGAATCGATGGACAGGTACGGGTGGATCGCGCGAACGCGCTGGGAGATGTTGCCCATGTCGGTGGAGGCGGTGTTCATCCCACCGGCTCCTCGCTCGTGGAGATCCATGTCGCGCCCGAGTTCCGCGGCGTTCGCGGCGAACGCCCGCGCGAGCGGTTCGTCGTTTCGGAACACGTCGTACCGGGGGCTCGTCTCGGTGAGGTTCCATGAGCAACCGGTAGCGATCGCCCCGGCCTCGAAGCAGCGCGAGACCCGCTCCAGGGTCGCCTGCAGTTCCTCCATCGACGAGGCACGCACGTACCACGAGCCGCGTGCGCTGTCCGGGATCGCATTCGGCGCCGTTCCGGCCTCGCGCACGATGCCGTGCACCCGCACGGTCGACGGCAGCTGCTGTCGAAGCAGGCCGATCGCGACCTGCGCGACGAGCATGGCGTCGGAGGCGTTCACACCGAGGTGCGGGTAGGCGGCGGCGTGTGCCGAGAACCCCTCATAGCCGACGTCGAAGTGGGCCACGGCGAAGGGCCGCGCGTACACGCTGTCGGCGGGGCCGGGGTGCACCATCATGGCGAACTCAAGATCGTCGAACACGCCGGCCTCGAGCATGGGGATCTTGCCGCCGCCGCCCTCCTCGGCCGGCGTGCCGACAACGATCACGGTCAGATCGAGCTCGTCGGCGAGCGACGCGAGCGCGATGCCCGCGCCGACGCCGGCCGCGGCGATGATGTTGTGACCGCACGCGTGACCGAGCCCTTCGAGGGCATCGTATTCGGCGACGAACGCGACCTTCCTCGCTCCCGTTCCCCGGCTGGCGACGAACGCCGTCTCAAGCCCTCCCGCGCCGACCTCGACCGCGAAGCCGGATGCGCGCAGCCGATCGGCGAGGTATGTCACGGATCCGTGCTCCTGCCAACGGATCTCGGGGTTCGCGTGCAGGTGCCGGCTGATGCCGATGAGCTCGTCGCGGGATTCGGCGACGACGCCGGCGACGCGCCGCTTGAGCCCGGCGCGGGCGTCACTCATCGCCGGGGACTCCGTACGAGGGCGCTTCGCGGGGGTCATGCGCGCGGGCCCGATACGCCTCCTTCTGCGGCAGCCACAGCTCGAGGAGCCGGGCGAGCTCGCCGATCGGCGCGTCGTGGTCGTCGACGCGCAGGTCGGTGACCCGCCATGGTTCGTTCTCGACGACGGCGAGCCCCGCCGAGCGCACGGGACCTGCCTCACCGCCGGCCGCGAGCGCGGCGAGCGCGCCGTCGAGCAGGCGGGCTTCGAACGTCGTGGCGTTGCTGCGCAGGTACCCCTCGAGCAACTCGTCGATCGTGCGCTCCGACGCGAGGAGGTTGCCGGCCGCGACCGCACCCTGACCGATGCGCTCGGTGTGCACGCCGAGGGACTTCTCCCCGGAGAACACCGCCGCACGCCCCTGGGCGTCGACGGCCGTCAATTGACGGTACTCGGGGTATGGGTCGGAGGCGGCCGACGCGGAAACGGCCGCCTCCGAGCTCTCGCCGCGCGCAAGCCGGTCGAGCACGAAGCCCCCGAGCGCGGGATTGGTCACGTTCTGCGATGACGCCGCGCCGACGCCGGCGCGAAGGTTGAGGCAGCGCGAGGCGACGGCGGGACTCGACGAGCTGATGATCATGCCGAACGCACCGGTCTGCGCGTCGCGCGCCACGAGCGAGAACGTCATGAGGCATCCGCCCCCGAGCCATCGGGGATGACGGCGGTCGCGTCGATCTCGACCAGCCATTCGGGACGGGCGAGCGAGTCGACGACGATGCCCGTCGACACGGGGTACACGCCCTTCAGCCACTTCCCCATCGTGCGGTAGACCGTCTCGCGGTAGCGGATGTCCGTGAGATAGACGACGACCTTCACGATGTGCTCGAGCTTGGAGCCCGACTCATCGAGCAGCGTGGCGATGTTCTCCATGGCCCGCTCGGTCTGCGCCTCGACGTCGCCGATGCCGACCGAGGCACGGGTTTCGAGGTCCTGCCCGATCTGGCCGCGAAGGTAGACGACACCGTTCGCGACGACGGCCTGACACAGGTCATTGTCGAGGTTCTGCTCCGGGTACGTGTCCTTCGTGTTGAAGGGCCGGATGCGCGTGTGGACGGTCATGCGTGCGTTCCTGTCGTCTGAGCGGTCACGGGAGCGGGCGCGGCGCTGCCTGGCACCGCGTCCGCGTCGACGGCACTGGGTCTCGCCGCTCCCGCACGGAGCGACGCGTACGGCTGCGAGTCGGGCGCGGGCTCGTTGACGAGATAGCCGCGCTGAATGGAGATCTGGTCGGCGATGTACTTCGCATCGTGCCACACCCCCCAGATGAAGCTCGAGCCGCGACGCGACTGCCAGGGCAGGCCGAGGAAATAGACGCCGGGCTCGGTCGAGACGCCGCGCTGGTGGCGGGGCCTGCCGTGCTCATCGAGCGCGTCGACCTGCAGCCAGCCGTAGTCGGCGCGGAAGCCCGTCGCCCACACGATCGACGAAACGCCTGCCTCGGCGAGGTCGAGCTCTGCGAGCGGATTGGTCATACTGGCAGGGGCCGGCAGCAGGCGCCGAGCCTCCGGTTCCTCGGGCAGATCGATGCCGTTGCGCTCGACGTAGGCGTCGGCCGCGTCGAGCAGTGCGAAGAGATTCGCGTCACCCTCTTCGACGTTCTTCGCGAGGTCGGCGCCGAAGCGCACCTTGCCGTTCTCGTATGCGTTGGCGCGCCCCACCAGCGTGATCCCGCCGGCCGCCAGCTCGCGGAAGTCGACGGTGCGGCCGCCGTGTGCGCCGCTGACGGCGATCGTGACGTGCTCGGCGCCCGCAGGGGGCGCGTTCAGCTCCCACAGGCCGAGCACGCCGAGCCACCAGCAGAAGTCGCGGCCGCGGTAGCTGCGCGGGGGACGGTCGTGCGGACCGACGGCGAGGTACACCTGACGCCCGGACCGCTGCAGTTCGTCGGCGATCTGCACGCCGGACGAGCCGGCGCCGACGACGAGCACGTTGCCCTCGGGCAGCTGGCTCGGGTTGCGGTAGGCACTCGAGTGCAGCTGGGTCACGCCGGCCGCCTCCGGAATGATGGGCGGAATGCTCGGCAGCTGGAACGGCCCCGTCGCTGCGACGACGTAGCGGGCGTCATAGGCGCCGGCGTTGGTCTCGACGTGGAAGCCGTTCGCTCCCTCGCGCTTGCGCACCGAGTTGACCTCGACGCCCGTTCGGATGGGTGCGCCGATTCGGTCGGCGTATGCGGCGAGGTAGTCCGCGACCTGTTCCTTCGACGCGAAGGCGTCGGGCGCGACGCCGGGGATCTCCATGCCGGGGAACCTGTCGTGCCAGGCGGGTCCGTTCGCGACGAGCGAGTCCCATCGTTCCGAGCGCCAGCGCTCGGCGACGCGCTCGCGTTCGAGCACGACGTGACGGATCCCGCGCTCGGTCAGGTGCTCGCTCATCGCGATCCCCGCCTGTCCGCCCCCGACGATGAGCACCTCGATGGCTTCGCTCGTCATCTGTTCCTCCTTCGGTGCCGTGGTGATTGGCTGACCTCTATGGTTGAGGCACGGATTGCATCTGTACAGTTCACAAACTTGAAACACTGAATCATCTCAGTTGATTCTCGTCGGGATCGGGAGGGGATCATGGCGCAGGGGCTTCGCAGTGACATCTCGCTGACTCAGATCCGGTATTTCGTGCGGGCTGCCGAGCTCGGCAGCATGAGCCGCGCCGCAGCGTCGCTCTTCGTAGCGCAATCCGCGGTCTCGACGTCGATCGCCAACCTCGAGCGTGCACTCGGGGTCACGCTCTTCATCAGGCAGCGCGCGCGCGGCCTCGAGCTCACGTCCGTCGGAGAGCAGTTCCTCACGCGCAGCCGGCTGGTGCTCCGCGCCGTCGACACCGCCGTGCAGGAGGTCGACGCCAGTTCGCTCGCGGGCGAGTTCACGGCGGGGTGCTTCCCGACGCTGATCCCGTTCTGGATGCCCTCGGTCTGCGATGCCATCGCCATGGAGCATCCGGGCCTGCACACGCACGTCGAAGAGGTGCATGACGACGACGTGCTCGAGACCCTCCGTTCGGGCCGTCTCGAGGTCGCGCTCGCCTACAAGTTCCACCCGATGCCCGAGTACATCACCGCGACGCCGATCGCGACGGTCGAGTCGTATGCGATCGTCGGCGAATCGCACCCGCTCGCCGACCGCGATGTGACGAGCATCGCCGAGCTCGCCGAGCTCTCGCCGTACGTCATGCTCGACCTGAAGGGCAGCGCGCCGTACTTCGCATCCGCGATCAACGCGGTCGAACGACCGCCCGAGATCCTGCATCGCTTCGGCAACTACGAGGCCGTGCGCGCGATGGTCGCCCGTGGCAACTCGTTCTCACTCCTCAACCAGATACCGGCGCACGACCTCACGTACGACGGCCGGGTCGTCAAGCACATCAAGGTGACCGACGGCCCACCGGCACTCGAGATCGACTGCCTGTACCGCGCCGATCAACCACTCTCACGAAAAGCACAGACCTTCATCGACGCGTGCCGCGATGTCGCCGACCAGTTCGACCCGATGTCGGATGACGCACCCGCCGAGGCATAGTTCGAGCAGATGCCGATCCGGATAGGGCATCACTTGAGATGATCGAGAGTATCGACACTCGAGAATTCCCGGCTTCCTCCATCCGGCCTAACATCGCAGTACACGATCACCTTGCTGCGAGCGCGAAATACCGGGTAGGGACAGGTGAGCGTCGCGTGCGGTGACGATCCCTCTTTTTGCAATCGATTCCCCGCTGAGTACGCGGAGACCATCGCTTCAACGATCATGCGCGCGACCGCACCCGCGCCACCCGTGTCGCCGACTGGCAATGAAGCCCGAGGAGAACCCATGTCGAACGAGCCACCGGTCACGACGCAATCATTCGTGAAATTCGAGACCGAGCACATCATGCCGATTCCCGAGTCCGAACGGCGTGGTACGAGCTGGGGGCTGTTTGCGATCTGGTTCGGCCTCAACATGATGCCGCTCACCGTCGTGACCGGCGCGGTGGCCAGCGGCGCCTACGGATTGCCGATCGGCTGGAGCATCTTCGCGATCCTGCTCGGCAATGTGATCGGCGGCTTCGGTGCGGCGCTGCATGCTTCGCAGGGCCCGCACCTCGGTATCCCACAAATGCTGCAGGCACGCGGTCAGTTCGGTTACCAGGGCGGCAGCCTCTTCGCGCTCATCGCCCTGGTGATGTTCGTCGGGCTGTTCGTCAGCATCCTCATCGTGGCGAAGGAAGCCCTCGTCATCGTCATCCCGGAGCTCGACGGGACCTGGGTCATCATCGGATTCGCCGCAATCGGCATCCTGATCTGCATCGTCGGATACGACCTGCTGCAGAAGATGATGATCTACCTGTCGATGCTGATCGGCGTCACCATCATCGTCTCGATGGTGATGATGTGGATGCAGCCCGAGGTCACCTCGCAGCACGCCGAAGCCGCCTTCAGCTCTGAGGGCTTCTTCGCGATGGTCGCGATCGGCGTCGTCTGGCAGCTCGCCTACGCCCCCTATGTCTCCGACTACACGCGCTACCTGCCGAGCAAGACGGGCCCCAAGCGGGCGTTCTGGATGACCTACACAGGTCTCGTGGCAAGCTCGGTGTTCGTCATGATGCTCGGCGTGCTGCTCGGCGCGGCCAACGCCGGCAACCCGCTGATGGCGCTCTCGGATCACCTCGGCGGCATCGGCGTGGTCATTCTCGTCATCTTCGCCGTCACCTCGGTGCTCATCAACGGCGTGGAGCTGTACTCGGCGGTCATGAACGGCCTCACCGTGCTGCAGACGAGCTTCAAACGCCTCGTCATCACGACGCGCACGCGCGTGCTGACGACGATCGGGCTCGGTGCCGTCGCGACCGTCATCGCGCTGCTCGGACAGGGTGACTTCATGACGACCTTCGAGAGCTTCCTGATGCTGCTGCTCTATGTGCTGATCCCGTGGTCGGCGATCAACCTGGCCGACTACTTCATCGTCGTCAAGGGGCACTACAAGGTCGGCGACCTGTTCAGGCGCGACGGCGGACGGTACGGCCGCTGGAACTGGGTCGGCCTCACGAGCTACGCGGTCGGGCTCGCGGCACAGGTGCCGTTCATGATCACACCGTTCTTCACGAGCCCGTTGGCCGAGGCGTTGCAGAACGTCGACATCGCGTGGCTCGTCGGCTTCGCGGTCACCGCCGCGGTGTACCTCGTGCTCTCGCGCGTCACGGCGACGGGCAAGCGTCTGAAGGCCGCGGCCGATGACGAGAGCGCCGCGATGTTGCCGTCGCGCTGATGGCGCCGTCGCGCTGACGAACGCGCACAGAGCAGGGCCGGTTCTCGCATCCCGCGAGAACCGGCCCCTGCTGGTTTCGCGAGCACGGCCTTCGATGCTGCGCTGCGCCCGCTTCGCGCCGGGCGCATGTCGCCGCAGCGCGTCTCCGTCCTGCGCCACTCCGCGCACGCAAGAGGTCCCCGGCGCCGAGGGGCGCCGGGGACCTGATCGCGGGATGCGCTCCGGGGCGGGTCAGCGCTCGGCAACCGCCCCGTAGCGGGGCAGACGGTCACCGTGGGCGCAGCAGTGGTCACCGCCGCGCGTCGTCCAGTCGGGCACGTCCAGGGCCGGGTTACGGTCGAAGAAGCCGTATGGCTTCAACTGGAACCGGTACGCATCCACCGGCATGATCGGGAAGTCCTCCGGGCGAGGCAGGTGCGTCGGCCCGAACGAGTGCCACAGCACGATGTCGCCACCATCGACCGGTTCCTCGTCGGCGACGTACGTGGGCAGGCCGGCGCCGCCGGCGTGCTGGTTGGGGTACTTGCCCGCGGGCCAGCGCTCATCCTCGTGGTACCTGGTGACCCAGGTGTGGTGCGTCGCGAAGTTGGCGCGGGCGTGCACGCTCGACTCCGGGTCGGCGAGCAGCGTCGGCCATCCCTCGCCGAGCAGCTCGTACTCGGTGGGCTTGCCAATGGCATTGCGGCGACGGTTCGAGCCGATGTGCCAGGTGCGGCGAACGGTGCGGTCCTCGTCGAAGCCGCCCTCGGTCTCGACGCGCTCGCGCACGAACGTGAAGGCGTTGCCGTACGGGTTCCGCTCCCCCATTGGGATGCGGCGCACCTCGGACTTCTCGACGTAGTTGTCCGGGCCGTCGATCTCGACGTCCAGGCGGGCGCAGAAGATGTGCTGGTGCACCGGCGCGAAGAGGCCCGGGGCGATCTCGAGCCGGTGCGGCTCGCTCGCACCGGGTTCCCCGGATCCGTTGAACACGAGGCCCGTCGCCTTCGCCTCGACCTCGATCGTGCCGTCGAGGTACAGGTGCCAGTAGAAGCCGTAGTCGTAGTTGCCGATCGTCGCGATGTAGGAGATCACGAGGCGACGCTGGCGGCGCACGTCGGTGGCGTAGCCGATCTCGGTGTGCTTGTGGAGGATCGAGTAGTCCTCCTCGTGCATGCACACGGCCTGCGGCACCCTGAGGGGGTTGCCGTGGTCGTCGTGGCTCATTCCGTCGAAGTAGTGGATGACGCCGAGACAGTCGCAGCCGAGGGCCAGCGAGTTCGCGCTCTTCCCGAGGTAGTACTCACCGGCGTCGAAGTAGCTGATCCAGTACCGGTTCCGCGAGGTGTCGCCGTAGGGCACGATCATCTCTGGCACGGAGCCGCGGTAGAGGATGGGACGCCGCTCGTCGCCGTCGAGATAGCTCAGCTGATGCAGCACGAGCCCCTCCCGCGCATTAAATGCGACCCGGAACCGCCACCCCTCCCATTCCACGAGCGACCCGTCGACGGAGAAGCTCGGGCCTTCCGGCTGAGTGATCTCGATCGGCTTCAGGCTTTCGCGCGCAGGCCCGACGGACTCGTCGTCGTAGCGCCCCGAGGTGGCGGCCGTCACCACGTCGCCCTCGTCGTACACGCTCACGACCTTGCCCTCGGTGAGGTCGATCGTCACGAGCAGCCCCTCGACGGGGTGCGCCCACGCGACATCGTCCGGGTGATCGCGCAGGAAGGTGAGCGAGCGGATCAAGCGGCGACCGATCTCATCCTCGTACCCGAAGTAGCCGGGGGCGAGCGGCGAGCAGAACGCATCCTCAATCCTGTCCGAGAGGCCGCGACGGCGCATGGCGGCCTGCCACTCCTCGCTCGCCTTGGCGATCGCCATCGCGCGGTCGTACTCCTCGACGAGGTACGCCGGCTGGCCGTACGGGAATTCGCCGGACGGGATCAGCTCGCTCGACAGCAACCGGTCGGCGTCGGCTTCGCCCTCGTCCAGCTCGACGACGTGCTCCGTCGAGACGCCCGTATCGGCCTCGAGCACGACGAACTCGATGCGCCTCCGCAGCGCATCGCCCTCGCGCCATTCCCGAACGAACGCCTTCGGCGGCTCAACGGGCATGACGCTCGGGAACCGGCTGTGCTCGGTGAGCAGGCCCGCCCGCTCGAGCACGGCCCGGCCGCGCTCGATCTCGGTTGCAGTCAACGAGTCGAGCGGATGCCGCGCCTCGTCGAGGTGCGAGACGCGCTGGCCGCTCGTGTGCAGTGGTTCGATGGTGGTCATTGCGCCTACCGTCTTTCTCGGGCCAGCTACGCGTGGCCCGTTCGCGTCATCTGCGGGCCAGCTGCGCGTGGCCCGATCGCGTCATGTGCGTGCCGAATGCAGTGTGCGCGCCCGGCCCCCTTCGCGAGGAAGGGCCCGGGCGCGCACACCGGTGATCAGCCGTGCTGGAACCAGGTGGTCTTGAGCCCGACGTAGTTGTCGATCGCGTGCGCCGAAAGATCCCGGCCGAACCCGGACTCGCGGAAGCCGCCGAACGGTGTCGTGACGCCGAGCGCATCGACCGTGTTGACCGAAACGGTGCCGGCAACGAGTCGCTCGCTCACCCGGTGCGCCCGGGAGAGGTTCGACGTCCACACGGAGGCCGCGAGGCCGTAGCGGGTGTCGTTCGCCTGTCGGACCGCATCGTCCTCGTCGTCGAACACCGTCACGGTCGCGACGGGGCCGAAGAGCTCGTCGGTGACGAGTGGATGCTCAGCGCTGAGACCGACGACGGCGGTCGGCGTGTAGAACGCGCGCGAATCACCGCGCTGCTGTCGCTCGCCGCCGAATGCGATGTCCCCGCTGACTCGTGCCTCGTCGACGGCTCGTTCGACGTCGTCGGCGTGCCCTTCGTTGATGAGCGCCCCTGTGGGTGAGGCCCAGTCGAGCGGGTCGCCCGGCGCGTACCCCTTCGCCGCCTCGCGGAAGGCCGAAAGGAAGTCATCGAGGATCGGGCGCTCGACGTAGACGCGCGAGTTCGCCGAGCAGACCTCTCCCTGGTTGTAGTAGGCGCCGAACGCGGCCTTCTCGGCCGCGAGCGTGATCGACTCGGTGTCGGCGAAGACAAGGTTGGCGCTCTTGCCGCCTGCCTCGAGCGCGAGGCGCTTCATGTTCGTCTCGCCCGAGGCGACGAGCAGTCGCTTGGCGACGCCCGTCGAGCCGGTGAACGTCAGCATGTCGACGTCGCGGTGCCGCGCGAGCCCCTCGCCGACGAGGCGGCCGGAGCCGGTGATGACGTTGAGCACGCCCTCGGGAATCCCTGCCTCGAGCGCCAGGTCAGCGAGGCGCAGGGCCGTCAGCGACGACTCGGATGCCGGCTTGTGCACGAGGCTGTTGCCGACCGCGAGTGCCGGGGCGAGCTTCCAGCTCGCGATCTCCATCGGGTAGTTCCACGGCGTGATCGCCGCGACGACGCCGAGGGGGGCGCGTGTCACCGTCGCCATCGACCCGGGTGGGGTCGATGGGATCTCATCGGCCAGCTTGTCGGCGAGCTCGGCGTACCAGCGGATGGTCGCGGCCGTTCCGGGCACATCGATCGTCATCGACTGCGCGATGGGCTTGCCCATGTCAAGGGTCTCGAGCAGCGCGAGCTCGTCGGCGTTCGCCTCGATGAGGTCGGCCCACCGCTGCATGATGCGGCCTCGGTCTGCCGCGGCGAGCCGGCTCCAGGCCCCTGACTCGAAGCTCGCCCGCGCAGCCCCGACGGCCGAGTCTACGTCGTCGGCGGTGCCCGCGGCGATCTCGGCGATGGATGCCGCCGTCGCGGGATTCACACTCCGGGTCGTCGTGCCATCCGATGCGTCGCGGCGTTGACCACCGACGTGCATCCGGCCATCGGGGCGGGCGGCGGCGGCACGCGCGTGCCAGTCGATCGACTCTGGTGCGTTGGCCGCGTCGGCTGCAATGTCGTGCTCGGCCATCGAATGCTCCTATCGAACGTGGCTGGACTCTCTCGTCCCACTGTGCTGCAGCTGCTTGCATCGACCAAGCACACGCATTCGATGCATTGCATCAACTGAAACGATAACTCGCGAGCGTCGGCGATGAGGTCGTACCACGTGCCGACGATCCTCCGAGCTCCGAACCGGCCGCGAGCGCGCCGCCAAGCCGTTCCCGTGCCGGGGGTACGGCGCTCAGTCGCCCTCCCGGTGGGGGAGCCGCCCTACAGCCCCGAGTACGCGTGCAGACCGTTGAAGAAGACGTTCACGATCGCGAAGTTGAAGATGACCGTCGCGAAGCCCACGATCGACAACCACGCGCTGGGCGTGCCCCGCCAGCCGCGGGTTGCTCGAGCGTGGATGTAACCGGCGTAGACGACCCAGATGATGAACGTCCACACCTCCTTCGTGTCCCAGCCCCAGTAGCGGCCCCACGCCCGCTCGGCCCAGATGGCCCCGGCGATGAGCGTGAAGGTCCACAGGATGAACCCGACCACGTTGATGCGGTAGGCGAGGTCTTCCAGCCGCTCGGCCCTCGGCAGCGCCTGCAGGAAACGCAGTCCCGACGGCTTCCCCGCAAGTGCCCGTGCGACGCGCCGCTGCTGGAGTAGCTGCAGCAACGACAGGCCGAAGCCGAGCGCGAGGCATCCTGTGCCGAGCGAGGCCACGAACACATGGATCACGAGCCACGCCGACTGCAGCGCCGGCACGAGCGGAACCACGTCGACGTAGAAGCTCACGGTCGAAACCCCGAGCCACAGCGTCACGAACCCCGTGATGAACGTGCCGAGGAAGCGGAGATCGGCCCAGAACCGGACCGCGAGGAACACCACCACGATGAGCAGAGTGAACGTCATCGAGAACTCGAACATGTTGGCCCACGGGACGCGTTCTGCCGCAATGCCACGGAGCACCGTCGCCGCCAGGTGCACGAGGAAAGCCGCGATCGTCAGCCACATCGCGACGCGGAGCGATGGCGTTGCCTTCGTGTCGCGCCAGCCGTCGGCTTCGTGCGCCCTCGTGCGGCCGAGCGTCCGCACGCCGCGCCTGGGCGCGTTGCCACCGGACCCGCCCGCCCCGGATGCTCCGCTGACATCGCCGACATGATCGCGCGCTTGCGTCGACCCGTCATCGACGCCATCAGCGGCATCGACGCCATCAGCGCCGCCGGCACCGGCATCGAGTTCGTCCGCATGGCCCGCGGACCCGACCTCGGCGGACCGCCCGCCCGCACCGCCGACACTGGCACCCACGGGCGACCGCCGTCGCGTCGCGCCGACGGCCGATTCCGACCCAGCCCCGGTCCGGGCCGACCGGCGGGCCAGGTCGAGTGCGAAGAAGACGAACGCCGCCGCGTACACGGCCATGGCCGCGTAGAGCAGGGTGTTCGACCAATTCGAGAGTGCGGTCACGGTGCTGAAAGGAATCACTGCCTGGCCTTTGAGAGGGATGGTGCGTGGCCCCAGCCTACGAGCGCGTCGGCGTGAGCGTCGAGGAGGTCGTTCACGGCGCCGGCAAGCTGCGGGTCGTCGCCGCGCGCGAGACCCGCGTACTCGACGAGCAGCGTGCCGTCGCGCCGCGTGACCGCCTTCACCCACATGCGGCGGCGCGGCACGAACAACCCTGTCACCAGCCCGCCGACGCAGAGGGCGGCGAACACGAGCATGGGAACCTGCGTCGGATCGTCGTGGATGTCGAACGACGCGTACCTGGGGATCTCGCCGAGCTCGATCGACCCGAGGCCGCCCGGCAGCTCGGTCGTCTCTCCGGGCTGCAGCTGGAGCGACTCGACTCCCGTCTCCCCGCCGGCGACCTGTGTGAGGTCGTCGGTGTCAAGCGAGTACACGTTCATGGGTACGCCGTCGTCGAGGCCGAGGTCGCCGGTGTAGACGTTCAGTGTGAGCACGGGGTCGCCGAGATCCGGATGCGACGACGTCAGCGCGCCCGAGTCGAGCGTCGCAGCCGTCGGGTAGAAGAACCCGATCATGCCGACCTGCTCGGCGAGCCCGTCAGGCACCTTCACGACGCCGAGACTCGTGAGGTTGCTGTCCTGCGGCAGGAACGGCACCGTGTCGGAGAAAACCGGAGTGCCGTCCGCGTCGCGCACGGTCAGCTGCGGCGCGTAGCCGTTGCCGAGCAGATAGACGTCGGTGCCGTTCGTGCGCAATGGGTCGTTCACGCGCACGGTCTGCTGCGTCGTCGTCCCGTCGGCATCGGCCACCGTCACGTTGGCGGCGAAGTCGTTGACGGCACCGACCGCGTTCGGGTTCGCCGATTCGTACTCGACGTCGAACCGGTCGAGCGTGAGCGAGTACGGCGTGAGCTGGTCGTTCGTGAAGAACCGGCCGGGGTTGAACGACGAATAGGCGACGGGGCTGTTCACGAACGTCTGGCCCTCGACGAGCACGCGCTGCCCGTGCCAGGCGTAGGAGCCGAGCACGCCGACCGTGATGATGACGCCGAGCATCGCGATGTGGAAGACGAGGTTGCCGGTCTCCCTCAGGTACCCGCGCTCTGCCGAGACGCTGATGCCGCGCCGCCCGCCATCGACGAGCACCGTTCGATAGCCGCGCCCCTTGAGCGTCCGCGCCGCCTCGTCGATGATCTCCCCCGCGTGGTCGGCGGCCTCGGCGTCGAGATGGAGCACCGAGTAGGCGTCGAAGCGATCGAGCCGAGCCGGGGTGGTCGGCGGGGGCGTGCGGAGCGCGCGCCAGTGGTGCGAGACCCGAGGGATGATGCAGCCCACGAGCGACACGAACAGCAGGAGGTAGATCGCGGTGAACCACGGCGAAGAGTAGACGGCGAAGAGACCGACCCTGTCGTAGAACTCGGCGAGCTCTGGCGACGTGTCGAACACCTGGGCGACCCCGTTCGGGTCGCTCGTCCGCTGCGGCACGAGCGAGCCCGGCACGGCGGCGACCGCGAGCAGCAGCAACAGCAGCAGGGCGACGCGCATGCTGGTGAGCTGGCGCCAGACCGTGCGGAGCGTGGCCAGTGCGCGGTCGGGCCGCAGCGTGGGGCCGGATGCTCCGGATGCCCCCGCGCCGTCGCGGGAGCCGGTGCGGTCGCGCGGCGGCGCGTCCCGTGTATCGCCGTCGCCGGCGCGCGCTCCGCCGGCGGCGGTGCGGCGCGGGCGGTCGCGGTGCTCGAAGCCGTCGCGACCGGCGTCGATGTGATCAGAGGGGCGAGACATAGCCGGGAAGCAGGAATCCGATCCACGAGATGAACGACTGCCAGATGCCGAGCACCATGAGCAGGCCGATGACCATGAGCAGCACGCCGCCGATGACGTTGATGTGGCGCATGTTGCGGCGCAGCCAGGTGCTCCACCGGGCGGCCGCCCCAAATCCGACTGCCGCGAGCACGAACGGGATGCCGAGGCCGAGGCAGTACGCGAACGCGAGCAGCGCGCCACGCCCTGCGCTCGCCGATTGGAAGCTGAGCGACTGGATCGCGATGAGGGTCGGGCCAACGCATGGCGCCCAGCCGACACCGAAGATCACGCCGAGCAGTGGCGCGCCGATGAGCCCGATGGGCTTCGAGGTGGGCTTCCACTGTCGCTGCAAGAAGGTCACCTGACCGATGAAGACGAGACCCATCAGCAGGACGATGGCCCCCAGCATCCGGAGCACGATGTCCTGATACTGCAGCAGCCACACGCCAAGTTGCCCGAAGGCGGCGCCGGTGAGCACGTAGACGAGCGAGAAGCCGAGCACGAACAGCACCGCCCCGAGCACGACGCGGCCGCGTGAGCCGAGCCGGTAGCCGGGGCGCCCCGCGACGGCGGTCGCCGTCGTGATTGTGGACGCCGCGGATACGTCGGTGGCGGATGCGCTGACGGCGGCATGTGCCGCGCCCGTGGAGGACTCGGCCCGGGCCCGGGCCGACGCGTCCTGAGTGGGCGCACCGTGGGCCGGCGCCGCCGTCGAGGTCGCGCCGACGAGGCCGAGGTACCCCGGCACGACCGGCAACACGCACGGCGACGCGAACGAGATGAGACCGGCCAGCACGGCAAGCGGCAGCGCGATGAGGAGCTGGCCCTGCACGATGATCTCGCCGGGACCGGCCGCGAGGGCGCCGGACAGCTCGGCCGCGGACGCGCCGAGCGGCGGCGCGGCGAGCACCGAACCCACGTGCGCTGCCGCCGACGAGATCACGTGGACGACTCGGCGAGGACGTCGTCGATCATGGGGCCGAGCACGCCCGGGTCGGCGATGCCGAGGATGTAGGCGGCGACCTTGCCATCGCGGTCGAGCACGAGGGTGGACGGGATCGCCTGTGGCGGCACGTTGTCGGCGAAGGCCGCGAGCACGCTGCCCGAGCTGACATCGAGAATCGAGGGGTAGGTGATGCCGAATTGCGCGTTGAAGCTCTCGACGGTCGCCACCTGGTCATAGATGTTCACCCCGACGAACTGGACGCCGTCGTCGGCGTACTGCTGCCAGACCGACTCGAGGTCTTCCGCCTCGACCCGGCAGGGCGGGCACGCCGCGTACCAGAAGTTCACCACGGCGACGTCACCCGCCAGTTCGGCAGACCCGAGGGTCGTTCCCGTCTCGGTCTCGCCCGAGAACTCCACGGCGGCACCGCGCTGATCGGGCTCGAAGACACCCCAGCTGCCGTCACCGGCGAACTGGCCGCCGTCTGGCGGCTGCTCGGTGAAGCCGAGGTCGTCGCCCGAGCACGCCGTCAGCGATGCGACGAGCGCGACCGAGAGCACACCGCCCATGACGGCACGGCGGGAAAGGATCACACTGCTCCTTGGTCGGTCGATGCCGCGAGTTCGCTCACGGCGGGCTCTCGATAGCCGACCTCGCGGAAGCCCGTCGCCGGGTGGTATTCGAGGATCGTGATGCTCGAGAGCGAGCATCGGCGCTGCCGGGGATTGTGGGCGAGCGGTTTTCGCGCGAGCGCCCGGTGCACGGTCCAGATCGGCAGCTGATGCGACACCATAATAACGTCGCCGCCCTCCGCCAGCCTGATCGCGTCGAGCGCCGCTGCACGCATGCGGTCGCGGATGCTCGAATAGGGCTCGCCCCACGACGGCCGGGCAGGATTCCAGACGTGGCGCCAGTTCGAGGGGCGGCGCAGCGCGCTATAACGCCCGCTCATGCGGCGGCCCTCGAAACGATTCATCGGTTCGATGATGCGCTCGTCGAACTGAGGCTCGAGCCCGAATGCCTCGGCGATCGGCGCCGCCGACTCCCGAGTGCGCTGCAGCGGCGAGACCACGAGGCCCGTCGCGGGCACGCCGTGCCCCCTGAGGTCGTCGGCGGCGAGTCGAGCCATGCGATGGCCGCGGTCGGTGAGGCCGAAGCCCGGAAGGCGCCCGTAGAGGATGCCGTCCGGATTGTCGACTTCGCCGTGACGCACGAGATAGAGGCGCTGCGTGACCATGCGCCCAGTGTACGAAGCACGACCGACATCCACGTGCCGCGCCGAGCATTCACGCGCCGCGCGAGGCCCCGGGGTCGGCCGGCCGAGCCACTCGCGGCGGCAACAGTCCGGTGAAGTCCCGCGCTAACCTGGGCCGGTGACACAACGCACCCTCATTTCTCAGCTCCAAGACCGCGCCGACGGCCCCGTCACCGTCCAGGGATGGGTCGACACCGTCCGCGATCAGAAGAAGGTGCAGTTCGTCGTGCTCCACGACGAGACCGGCGGGCTCCAGCTCGTCAACCCGCGCAGCGAGGGCCGAGAGCACATCTCCGACGTGATCTCGACGCTCGCGCAGGGCACCATGCTCACGATCCACGGCGACCTCAAGCACGACGAGCGCGTCAAGCTCGGCGGCCTCGAGGTCAAGGTCGGCGAGATCGTCGTCGAGTCGGAGGCCCTTCCCGAGACGCCGATCGCCGAGGACACGTCCATCGACAAGCGCCTGGACTGGCGCTTCCTCGACCTGCGCACCGCGCGCAACAACCTGCTCTTCCGCGCCCAGACCACCTTCGCGCACGCGCTGCGCACCTACTGGGTCGAGCGCGACTACGTCGAGATCTTCACGCCGAAGCTCATGGGCTCGCCCTCGGAGACCCGCGCCGAGCTGTTCGAGGTGGAGTACTTCGACCGGAAGGCGTACCTGGCGCAGAGCCCCCAGTTCTACAAGCAGATGGCTCAGTCGGCCGGATTCGGGAAGGTCTTCGAGATCGGCCCCGTGTTCCGGGCCGACCCGTCGTTCACGTCGCGCCACGCGACCGAGTTCACTGGCGTCGACGCCGAGATCTCGTGGATCGACAGCCACGAGGACGTCATGACGATGCAGGAGGAGCTGCTCGTCGCCGGTCTGCAGGCCGTCGCCGACAAGCACGGCGACGAGATCCGCGAGCACTTCGGCGTCGAGGTGACGGTGCCAGCGCTGCCGTTCCCGCGCATCCCGCTGCTGGAAGCCCGCGCCATCGTCGGGGCCCGCGGCCACACGATCGAGCGCGGCGACCTCGACCTCGACCCCGAGGGCGAGCGCCAGATCGCGGCGCACGTGAAGGAGCAGTTCGGGCACGAGTTCGTCTTCCTCACCGACTACCCCGCGTCGATCCGACCCTTCTACCACATGCGCCACGACGAGGACGCGTCGCTCACGAAGAGCTACGACCTCATCTGGAACGGCGTCGAGATCACGACTGGCGCGCAGCGCGAGCACCGGGTCGATGTCATCGAGGCGCAAGCCCGCGAGAAGGGCATGGACACCGAGGAGCTCGGCTACTACCTCGACTTCTTCCGCTACGGCACTCCCCCGCACGGCGGCTTCGGCATGGGCCTCGCACGGGTCATGATGCTGATGCTGGGGCTGACGACCCTGCGCGAGGTGACGTTCCTCTTCCGCGGCCCGAACCGCCTCACGCCGTAGCGCTTGCGCTCAGCGCCTGCACTCAGCGCTTGCGCTCAGCGCAGGCGCTGGATACGCCGACCCCACCAGCGGCCGCGGCCTCGCCTGGCAGCGCGGATCGCTCGGGCGAGTATGCCCGCATCGACCCGCCAGGTCGCGTGCTGCCGTCCGTCGATGAGCACGACGGGGATGTACTCGCCGTACTTCTCCGTCAGGGTCGCGTCGGCAAGGATGTCGTGCTCGACGAGCGTGGCACCCTCCTGCTCGACGACGGCTTCGACGATCGGCCGCGCCTCGTCGCAGAGGTGGCACCCCGGCTTGCCGTAGAGCTCGACGAGCACGGGACGTTCGGCGCCTCCCGTCGGTTCGCCGGGACCAGTACTCGAACGGTGTCCGTACGCCGCGCCTTCGGCGTCCGGACCCGTCGAGGCCCGCGGAAAGGCGCCGCTCCCGGTCGGGTCAGCGCGCTTCGCCGCGTCCGAGTCGCTGACGCGCTCCCGACCGTCGGTCTCGGCTCGACGCCCGCGCGTGCTGAAGTCAAGCCGGCCCCGCAGGTCCGCCGCGGTGTCGGGATCCAGCTCGTGGATGCGCGGCTCACCGCCGTGGTCGAGATCGCGTTCGTCACGGGGAGTCCGACCCGAACTCTCGCCGGACGGCGGCCGGGCGTCGGGTTTTTCGGACCCTGCCCCCTCGCCGCCGCGGGTTGCGCCGGTCATGGCAGACGCTCGACACCTTCGGCGAGGTCGCTGCTGCGGTGGAACCGTGCACGCCATCGAAGCAGGAAGATGCCGGCGATCGCCGCAGATACCGACCCGAGCAGCACCCCGAGGTGAGCGACGTCGATGTGCACGATGTCGTCGCCAAACGCCAGGGTGCCGATCAGGAGCGACACGGTAAAGCCGATACCGGCAAGCGGCCCCATGGCCAGGACATCGGAAAGCTGCAAACTCGGGTCGAGCTTGAACGCTGGTAAACGCCGTAAGAGGACAACGACGAGCAAGACGCCGAGCGGCTTGCCGATGAAGAGGCCCAGGAAGACGCCGATGAAGACGGGGTCGGTGATCGAGTCGAGGAACGACCCACCTGCGGAAAGCGGCACGCCGGCCGCGAAGAGGGCGAAGACCGGGAGTGCGAATCCCTGCGATATCGCGTTCCAGTCGTGCTCCATATCTTCCGCCATCGAGATCTTGTCATTGCCGACCGGCTTCGCTGGGACGCTCATCCCGAGCAGCACCCCCGCGATCGTGGCGTGCACGCCAGCCTGGTACATGCAGTACCAGGCGATGATCGCAAGGGGGAAGGTCAGCCACGCCTGGTTGTAGCCGCGGTGCAGCACAATCCAGAAGACGACGATGGCGACGAGGCTGCCGAGCAGCCAGAGCAGGCTGAGCTCGGCCGTGAAGAACACCGCGATGATGATGATCGCGAGCAGATCGTCGATCACGGCGAGCGTCAGCAGGAACGTGCGGAAGGTCGACGGTAACCCTCGACCGAAGACCGCCAGCAACGCGAGCGCGAAGGCGATGTCGGTGGCGACGGGGATCGCCCACCCGTTCACGGCGCTGGCGCCGAATGACACGATGACGGCGACGTACACGAGCGCGGGCACCGCCATGCCGCCGACCGCTGCGGCGATGGGCAAGGTCGCCTTGCGCGGGTCTCGCAGCGATCCCGTCACGAACTCGCGCTTGAGCTCGATGCCGACGACGAAGAAGAAGATCGCGAGCACGCCGTCTGCGGCCCAGTGCTCGATCGACATCCGGACGCCGACCGAGGCGTCCTCGCCGACCGAAACGTTGAAGCCCAGGTACAGGCTCTTGAGCCAATCGTAAAACGGAGCGGCGGGAGAGTTTGCGAGCACGAAAGCCACGACTGCCGCGCTCAGCAACAGCGCTCCGCCGACTTTCCGAGAGTTCAACCGCTCCTTGAGCGTGAACGTGTCGTCGGGACGACGAGAACTCATCCGCTCTTTGAACGCGGTGAACATGCCGCCGGCACTGAGGTTAGCCATGTGGCGCCTTTCGGGGGTCAGGTGAGCGAATGCTGACCAGACTTCCCAGCGCACCAGCGGCAAGCGTACTCCACGGGCGCATCCTTCCCCGAACCACGTACTTCCTCGGATCCGCGTCGGCCGCGCGGCGCTTGTGGCCCCGGCCATCGGCCGGTAGATGTGGTGTCGTGACCGACCACGAGCAGCACGAGGCACAGACCGCGAACGGAACCGACGCGACGGCGTCACGCACCGGAACGCCGCAACAGGAGCACTGGCCCGGCATCATCCCCTATGTCGAGTGGTACACCGGAGCGCGGCGGCTGCTCACACTCGACACCATGCCGCGGGGCGCCGGCACGCCGCCGGTCGTGAGCATCGACGGGCGCCAGTACTTCACCTTCTGGGGACGGTTGACCTTCGAGATCCCGGCGGAACGCGCCGTGCACCTCAGCGTGCACATCGAGGGCGACCGCGTGCTGGGTGCCAGGAGCGCGCTGATCCCTCCTGGCGGCCATGTCCACTACGCGTATGAGTTGCAGACGTTCGGCGCCAACGGGGTGCTCACGTACGTGCCACCGCCGACGGGGTAGCGGCCGTCCCCCGACCGCGGCGCCAGTGAAACGGTAGACACGGAACGGCGAACGCGGAGGCCGCGGGACGCACGAAGCGCCGAGCGCATCCGTCGTGCGGATGCTCCCGGCGCTTTGATCGCGACCGCTACTTCTTGTTGCGGCGCTGGTGGCGGGTCTTCCGAAGCAGCTTGCGGTGCTTCTTCTTCGCCATGCGCTTACGGCGCTTCTTGACAACTGAACCCATGGGTTCTCCTCTGATCGTTCGTGCGCGCGGCTCCGACGGGGAGCCGGAAAATCGCTCGCACTACCTTACACGCAGGGCGACTCAGCCCGGCACGCGTTGCCTGGCCGCCGTGGGCGCCGTGGGCGCCGTACTGACGAGGCGGTGTCTCGACGAGGCGGTGTCTCGACGAAGCAGTGTCTCGACGGGGCTGGCCTCGACGAGGCTGTGTCTCGACTATGCCGTGTGCTGGCCGGCGTCGTCGCCCCGCCCTTGCTGCAGCGCGTCGGCGACGGCTGACTCGGGAACGCGGAAGGAGCGCCCGAAACGCACGGCGGGCAACTCGCCGGAGTGCACGAGGCGATAGACGGTCATCTTGGACACGCGCATGAGTTCAGCGACCTCGGCGACCGTGAGAAACCGCACGTCGGAGAGCTCGTTGTCCATGGTGTCCCCCGTATCGGTGTGTACTCGGTGGCGTGAATCATCGCAACCAGCGCCCCTGCCCGCTGGCGATCCGCTCGTGACGGATGTGATGCGATACGCCTGCTGATAACAATAAGCCCCACGGGGCTGTTGAGACAAGCGGGGCACCCTCGGCACCGGCTCACGAAGGCGCTTACGCGGGAAGGCTGGCGTCGCGCACGCTCGCGAGTAGCATGGCTGCCGTCCGCGGCCGCGGCACGACCTTCGACAGCAGGGCAGGAATGCGTTCATCCGACCGGCGCCGTCGTGCCCCGACGATGCGACACCCAAGCCGCCGATCCGACTCGCCGTTCGGCCGCATCCGCGACTGGATCGACCACATCGCGCAGGGCTCGCCGTCGCGCTTCGCCGTCGTGATCTTCACGGGCATCATCTTCCTCTGGACGTTTCTGCTGTCCCTCCCGATCTCGTCCGCGTCTGGCCAGGTGACGCCCTTTCACGAGGCCCTGTTCACCGCGGTCTCGACGATCTGTGTCTCCGGCCTCGTCGTGGTCGACATGGGGGCGCACTGGTCGATGTTCGGCAACGCGGTCGTCTTCATCGGCATGCAGGTCGGCGCCGTCGGTGTGCTCACGCTCGCGAGCATCATGGGCGCCGTCGTCACACGCAGGCTCGGGCTCCGGCAGCGCCTCATGGTGGCGTCGGACCAGAACCCCATGCGCACGCACGCGGGCGCCGTCTCCGAGTCGCAGGCTGTTCGCCTCGGCGAGATCGGCGCGATGATCGCGACCGTCGCGATCTCGCTGGTCGTCATCGAGGCGATCATCGCGCTCATGATCCTGCCCGTCTTCCTCAGCTCTGGCGTCAGCCCGCTGTTCGCGGTCTGGGAGAGCTTCTACTACGCCACCAGCGCCTTCACGAACACCGGATTCACGCCCAACTCCGCGGGTCTCGAGCCGTTTCAGGACAACGTGTGGCTGCTCGGATGCCTGAGCGTGGCAGTGTTCCTCGGCAGCCTCGGGTTTCCCGTGATCTTCGCGTTCACGCGCTGGTTCAAGACACGCCAACGGGCCTCCGTGCACGTGAAGCTGACGCTCATCACGACGGTCGTGCTGTTCGTGCTCGGCTGGGGCGTGATCACGCTGCTCGAGTACGACAACCCGGAGACGTTCGGCGACCTCGACGCCGGGATGACGTTCGTACAGGGCGGGTTCCTCTCGGCAATGACCCGCTCGGGTGGCCTTTCGACCATCGACATCGGGGCGCTCGAGCCGTCGACGAAACTCGTGATCGACATGCTCATGTTCGTGGGCGGTGGTTCCGCGTCGACCGCGGGCGGGATCAAGGTCACGACGATCGCCGTCCTCTTCCTCGCCGCCGTCGCCGAGGCGCGTGGCGCGACCGACATCCAGGTGTTCCGCCGCCGCATCCCGAACGACGTCCTGCGCCTCGCCGTCAGCGTCTCGCTGTGGGGAGCCACGATCGTAGCCGTCTCGTCGGTGTCGCTCATGCACCTCGCGGGCGCCGATTTCCAAAACGCGCTCTTCGAGTCGATCAGCGCCTTCGCGACGTGCGGTCTCAGCACGGGGCTCTCCGAGCAGCTGCCCGAATCGGGGACCTATGTCCTCTCGGCCACCATGTGGCTCGGGCGCGTGGGTACCGTGACCATGGCGGCCGCGCTCGCGTCGAGCCAGAGGAAGCAGCTGTACAAGATGCCCGAAGAGAGGATCATCGTTGGGTAGTCACCTTTCACTCCACGCCCCCGTGCTGGTGATCGGCCTCGGTCGATTCGGTGCGGCGACGGCCGGGCAGCTGCAGCGCCAGGGCCGTGAGGTACTCGCGGTCGACAGCGACGCCGATCTCGTGCAGAAGTGGGCAGAGCGCGTCACGCACACCGTGCAGATCAACGCGGCCAACGTCGAGGCGCTCAGGCAGATCGGCGCCGAGGAGTTCCAGGTCGCCGTCGTGGCCGTCGGCACGTCGATCGAGGCGAGCGTGCTCGTCACCTCGAACCTCGTCGAGCTCGGCATCCCGCAGATCTGGGCGAAGGCCATGTCGTCCACCCACGGCAAGATCCTCGCCCGCATCGGCGCGCACCACGTCATCTACCCGGAAGCCGAGGCCGGCGAGCGCATCGCCCACCTGCTGAGCGGCACCATGCTCGACTTCATCCAGTTCGACGACGACTTCGTGCTCGCGAAGCTGTACCCGCCCAGGATCATCCGCGGGCTCCCACTCGCGAAGTCGCTCGTGCGCTCCAAGTATCGCGTCACGGTCGTGGGCGTGAAGTCGCCCGGCCAGGACTTCACGTACGCGACGGCCGACACGGTCGTCTCGAACCACGACCTCGTGATCGTCTCAGGCCGCGCGGCCGATGTTGAGCGCTTCGCCTCGATTTCGTAGGGCGCTGATGTCGTGCACGGCGGCTGGTCCGCACGGTGACACCCGCACGGTGCGTGACCTGTCCGGCGAAGACCTGCACGGGGAGAGACTGCACGGGGCGTAACCCGCACGACGAGACACCCGCACGGTGCGTGACCTGTCCGGTCTCGCCCAGTCCGGCTCCCTGTTCCCGGTCATCCGGCGCTTCTCCCGGTCATCCGGCCCGACGACGGAGTCGTTGTGCCGCGTCGCCCGCTGGTCGCCACCGTCCGGTGGCATCCCAGTGGTGCGGCGCCCGCACTTGTGGCATTCCGCTGTGCATGCGGATGCTCCATCCGCTGGTGTCGATGGTCCGGTGATGGTGCCAACAGAGGGTCACGCCGTTGTCGGTGTGCGTCGGCCCGCCTCTGGCGTATTCGTGCACGTGGTGGATTTCGCACCACGCGGCGGGCACGGTGCAGCCCGGGATGACGCAGCCGCCGTCGCGGTGCACGATCGCTCGCCGCTGGTGGGCGTTGAAGATGCGCTCGGACGTGTCGATCCTCATGACTCGTCCATTCGTACCGGTCGTGATGCGATGCACGACACCGACGCACCCGACGTGTCTGGCCACGCTGAGTGAGACGGGCTCGGCCCTGCGATCCACGCTCGCCCAGCCACGGTTCGCGGCGAGATCTTCCGCCCGCACGGTCACCGTCAGCGTGGGCGCGGCGCCGCCGATCGTGGGCTGGTCCGGGTGTCGCGCGGCCACCTCGAGGATGCCGGCGAGCGCGTCGTGCTGTTCCTGCGGCCGCGTGCGATCATCGACCCGCATCAGGTCTGCGTGCTGCGGATCCGGCCCCACAAAACCCCATGCCGCACCGTCGTCGACGCGCGCGCCGGGATTCGTCCGACCGGGGTGATCCGCTCCGTGTGAACGCGGGTCGCCGGCCGATCGTGACTCGCCGGCCGATCGTGAGTCGCCGGTCGATCGTGACTCTCCGGTCGATCGTGACTCGTCGGTCGATGCGCGGTCACCCTCCTCCCTGGCGTCGGCTTCGCTGCGTCGGGCTTCACTGCCTCGCGCTTCGCTGCCTCGCGCTTCGCTGCCTCGCGCTTCGCTGCCTCGCGTTTCGCCGCCTCGCGTTTCGCCGGCCGGCACCTCGGGCGCGGGGTCGGCTGCGTGCGTCGACACGAATCGCGGCCCCTTGCGCTTCGGGTTGAGGTAGGCGTCGAGGAGCGACTGGAGTTGCGCTGCGGTTTCGGGGAGGACGTTGCCGCGCACGTGCACGAGCCCGTCGCGCTCGCGACCGATCGTGAAACTCCGCTTCCGCATCGCTCGCTGCTCACGCGGCTCCGCCCCGTCCTCGTCGAGGTACATCGCGATCAGCTTCGCGTGCCGATGAAGACCATCCGCCGAAACGGCAAGCGGCCACACCGACGCGGGGCACTGACCACGAGCATCGCCAGCCTCGCTGGCTGCACCCTCGCTGGCTGCGCCCTCGCTGCCAATACCCTCACCAGCACCTCCTTCGGTCCCGTCACGCTCGGTGCTCCCGGCGTCGCCGTCTTGCTCGTCGACCTGCCCGCGGGCGTGGGCGGCGAGGATCGCGTCGGCGCGCAGTCGCTCGTCGGTCGTCAACCGCGCATCGGCCTCGAGGATCGGCTGCACGGCCGCCTCGAGCCCGTCGGCGCCGATGGCGCCCTCGGCGAGCGCGTCCCGAAGCGCGGGAAATCTTGCCGGCAGCAACTCGCCTGTCGTCAGCGACACGTCACGCGATATCACCGCGGCCACGCGCTGATATCGCTTCGCCACGGGCCCGGACGTTCTGGTGCAGCGCTGCACGAGCTCGGTTACCGAGGCGCAGCCCGCTCGCGTTGATGCGCGCCCGCCCCGCGTCGGCGACGACGAACGCTGCTCGACCTGCGCGACAGCCTCGACAATCACCGCCTCCGCACGTCGAACCACTTCGGCCGCAATCGACATCACCTCGAAGACCTCCCCATCGGGCGCCGGCCGCAAAGCGTCTCCGTCGAGCGCGGCCGCCACCACCGCACCCACGGCCTCGCTGCACGCGCGAAGCTCGTCGCGAAGCTCGTCCATGCCATTCACCCCCTGACGCAATCCATGTTACTCGAACAGAAGTACGACACGCCGAACGGCGCGAGATTCCTCCGGCGCACGCCATGGCCCCACTGTGACGACCCACCACAGCATGCCACCCCGGCGGAACTGCGCCGCGTCACGACGGCCTCACCCAACAGGTCCCGCATGGAACACTCACCCCTCACCCCTAGTCTGCGACAAGGGATGCGTTCTCGACGAACGCACGTCATCGAATACTTCTACGACATGCGCAAGATCGGCCTTCGATCGACGGGAAGGTGGCCCGCCGGATCTCCGGCACGCACGAACCCCGGAACGCCGCAGCAACACCGGAATGCTGAAACACTGACGATTCGCCGATTCGCCCGCACGCGAGCACAATCATCTGGTGTTCGATGGCCCCGTGATCGCCGAGTGGCTGCCCATCACGTGGGCCGCCCTCGTCATGCTCGTTCTCGCCGCCGGCGTGGCGGGCTGGGTCGACTCTGTCGTCGGCGGCGGCGGCCTGATCCAGCTGCCCTCTCTCGTGATCGGCGTTCCCAGCGAGGTCGCCACCCCGTACATCCTCGGCACGAATAAGATCGCGTCGTTCGCCGGCACCCTGACGGCGAGCATCGTGTACCTCCGCAAGATCCGAGTGCACGCGGTGCTGCTCGGGCCGCTCGTCGCCGGCGCGTTCGCCGGGTCCGCCGGCGGGGCCGCGATCTCGCGCTTCCTGCCCCGCGAGGTGCTTACCCCGGTCGTGCTCGTCGCGGTCATCGCCGTGGCCGTCTACACGCTGCTGCGCCCGCAGATGGGGCTCGCCCACGAGCCGAGTCAGACGACGAGGGCGTCGATCGTCTGGCGTGCCGCCGCGATCGGCCTCGTCGTCGGGTTCTACGACGGCATTCTGGGCCCCGGCACGGGGTCGTTCTTCGTCATCCTCATCGTCGGGATGCTCGGGTACGGGTTCCTGCAGGCCAGCGTCAACGCGAAGATCGCCAACCTCACCACGAACCTCGCCGCCATCATCGTGTACGGCGTGCACGGCGAGCTACTGCTCGTCCTCGGCGTCGCGATGGCGGCGGCCAACATGATCGGCGGGTTCGTGGGCGCTCGCATGGCGACGGAGCGGGGCAATGCGTTCGTGCGGGTCGTCTTCCTGACCGTCCTCGGCATCCTCATCGCGAAGCTGGCGTGGGACACGGCCGTGCAGTTCTGGCCGGCGTAGACGACGGGGCGTTGCGAGGGTGCACCTCGACGCGGCGGGCAATCAGACGTCGGCCCCAGCGTCGGCGGCCGGCGACGCCGCGGCACGTTCCCGGCTGCCGCCTCCGCGCGACCACGCCTCCCAGAGCCGCGCGTAGGCACCGCCGGCGGCGAGGAGCTCGGCGTGAGAGCCCTGCTCGGCGACTCGGCCATCGTCGAGCACGACGACCCGGTCTGCGGCCGCGGCCTGCGACAGCCGGTGCGCGATGACGAGCGCGGCACGCCCCTCGATCGCGGCGGCGGCGGCCCGGTCGAGTACCCCGCCGTCGGCGGTGTCGGTCTCGGCGGTCGCCTCGTCGAGGATCACGAGCGCCGGATCGGCGAGCACGACGCGGGCCAGTGCCAGGTGCTGCGCCTGCGCCGCCGTCAGCGTCTCGCCACCGTGGCCGATCGGCGTGATGAGTCCCGACGGGAGGCTGTCGACCAGCTCCGCCGCACCGACGCGCTCGAGGGCGGCGCGGAGGTCGTCGTCGCTCGCGTCCGGCGCCGCGAGGGAGAGATTGTCGCGCACCGTGCCGGCGAAGAGATGCGACTCCTGCGTCACCGTCACGACGGCCGAGAGCGGCACTCCGCGCTCGACGAGCCCATCGTCCGGCTCGTGCACGCCCGCGAGCACAGCCGCGAGCGTCGATTTCCCGGACCCCGTCGCACCCACGACCGCGACCACCTCCCCGCGCGCGATCTCGAGGTCGACGCCGGACAGCACCGGGGCATCCGGCCGATAGGCGAAGAAGAGCCGTGACGCGCGCACGACCGCAGCGTCCGGGTCGCGGCCGTCACCCGCACCGTTCCCCACACCCGCACCCGCTTCGTTCCCCGAGCCCGACGAGGGGCCCTGCCCACTCGATTCGATGACGCCGACGAGGCGACCAAGTGAGGTGAAGGCCGACTGCAGGTCGTCCATGACGAACATGAGCGCGGCGATCGGGCCGACGGTGCGAAGGAACAGCAGCGCCGCCGCCGTCACGTCGCCGGGGGTCGACGCGCCGATCGCGGCGAGCCACACGCCCACCGACAGCACCGCCGCGAGCCCGACGCCCTCAGTGAGGTAGAGGTTGCCCGACAGGCGATTCTGCACGATCCGCGTGCGCATCGCCCAACGCACGGTCCGCCACGCGGCCGCCCGGATGCGCCCGAGCTGTCGGCGTTCGAGGCGGTGCGCCACCACGGCCGGCAGCTGCGTCAGGGTGCCGAGAATGTGTTGCCCGCGGTGTGAGCGCGCAGCTCGATCGGCCGCGTACACCCCAGGCGCCGTGCGGACGTACCAGGCGACAGTGGCCGCGTAGAACGGGACGGTGAGCGCGAACCCGATCAGCATCCGCGGGTCGATCGCGCCGATTCCACCGACCGCGAGCGCGATCGTGAACGCCGAGACGCACACGCGCGGCAGAACGCCGGGCAGCGTGCCCGAGATCTGGCCGATGTCGTCGGAGGCGCGGGTGACGATGTCGCCGGTGCCGGCCCGTTCGACGGATGCCCGCGGCAGCCGTAGCGCGCTCGTCACGTACGCCTCGCGCAGCTCGGCGATGAGGGTCTCGGCGAGACGAGCGAGCGACGAGGCTCCCGACCAGCGCAGCAGCCCGGCCGCCGCGGCGGCGGCCACGAGCAGCGCCACCTGCCACCAGAACTCGCGGGGCACTCCCGTGCCATCGGCCGCGATGATGGTGTCGACGATCGCTCCCGTCACGAACGGGATCACGAGCGCGGTCACGGCCTCGGCGAGAAACCGCAGCAGCACGCCCGCGAGGCGGAGGCGCCGACCGCGGAGCATCACCCAGAGCGTCGACGCGACGGCACGGGGCGGGGCGATCGGCAGCTGTCGGCGGAGCTCCTCGCCGGTGAGGAGGTCGTCGGCGCGGTCGGCACTCCCGGCCGCGTGCCCGACGGCCGCGTGCCCGACGGCCGCGTCCCGGGCGCCCGCGTTCCCCGTGGCCGCGGGCTCGCCGGCCGCGCGCTCGGTGTACCGGTCAACCATCGGACCCGACCCCCGTTGGCGTACGCGCGCTCCCAGCGGTCAGAACGCGGTCGGCGACGGCGTGGAAGGCGGGCGACGACGTCACGACGAGGGTCGTGCGACCCACGCGCTGGTCGGCGAGGCGCGCCGCGATCCGCTGCTCGGTCACCGCGTCGACCGAGGTCGTCGGCTCGACGAGCACGAGCACGTCCGGTGCCGCGGCGACGGCCCGGGCGAGCGCGATGCGCTGTCGCTGGCCGCCCGACAGTTCCCAACCGTCGTCGCCGACGCCGGTGTCGTAGCGGTCGGGCAGTTCGGCCGGTTCGAGGCTCGCGACGCGCAGCGCCTCTCGGGCGGCGTCTTCCCTTCGCGGTTCGTCACCGGTCGCGCGCACGTTGTCGAGCACGGTGCCGGACAGGATGCCGGGTGCGTGCGGCACGACGAGGATGCGCTCACGCAGCGCCGCGGGCTGCAGGGCACCGACGGGCATGCCGAAGACGCGAACGGCGTCGTCGAACGCCGGCGCTGGGCCGCCAGCCGGTCCGGCAACGCCGTCGCTGCCGGACATCCGCGCCGACGCGCTCGCACGCGCGGCGAGCACCTCGGCGAGGCGCCCGTGGCTCGCGTGCGGCAGGTCGAGCACGACGAACGATCCCTGCTCGATCCGGGCATCCAACCGCGCACCGTCCGCAACGGGGAACCCGCGGAACTCGAGCGCGGCGATGCCGGTCGACGGCGCGGGCACTTCGCGGTCGCCGAGGCTCGCCGGGTTGGGTGCCGTGCCGATGAGGTCGAGCACGCGTCGGGTGCTCGCTTGCGCGATCGCCCAGTACGAGGCGAGCGAGTTCACGAGCAGGTTGAGCGGCTGCACCATCGCGACGGCGACACCGGCGACGGTCGCGAGCCCGCCCGCACCGATCTCGGCGTTGAACGCGAGCACGGCCGCCGCGATGACGACCGCGACGGCGAACAGTTGCGAAACGCCAGTGCCGACACCGTCGAACCAGGCCTTCGCGCTGCGCGCCGCGACCGTCGAGTCGAGCGCTCGCCTGCTCACGTCGCGGTAGCGCCCCGCCGCGACGTCGTGCGCGTGGAGGCCGCGAAGCACGCGGTAACCGGCGACGAGGTCGGCGGCGGATGCCGCGGCGTCGGCGAGCTTGGCACGCTCGGCCTGACTGCGTTTGCGGAGGGGTTGCGTGAGGGCGTGCATGACGAGGATCGCAACGGGAAGACCCACGATCGCGCCGATGCCGAGCCACGGGTGCACGGTAAACAGCGCCCCGACCGCGACGAGGAGGCCTATGGCCTGTCCCGGCGGGTAGATCGTGACGTAGAGCACGAGGCAGGCCCGGTGCGCGTCGCCGGTCGCGACCGAGAGCAGCCCGCCGCTCGCCCGGGGCGGGCCCGCAATGCCGCGTTCATCAAGGACGCGCTCGAGCACGCGCTGCGCGACCTCGAACTGCGAGCGCTGCACCGCGAGCCAGCCGAGGCGTCCGCCGAAGCGGTAACCGAAGTTGATCACGAGGTACAGGCCGAGCACCGCCGCGCACCACCACGCGAGGAGCGGCAGGAGGTCGCTCACGGGGATGCCCTCGGCGAGGGGCTGCACGACGGTGTCGACCACGCTGCCGACCACGACCGGCACGAGCATCATCGCGACGTTGTAACTGACGAGGAGCAGCGACCCCGCGAGCACGAGACGCCACTCACGGCGGATGATCTCGCGGCTCATGCGCGCCGGCGACCAGGTGGGGTCGAGACGCAACCGCCGCCCGGCCGGCGGGTCGGCCGGGGCCTCGAACAAGCCCCAGCGGCGCGCAGTGATCACGTCAGTCCCCGTCGTCGGCGAGGTGCTCGTCGATGACCTGGCCCGCGTCGTGCCGGTGCGGCCGGGGCCCGCGTTGGGCGGGGTCGGACGGACATCGATGAGACCTCGTTTCGCTCGCACCGGTCCGTCCGCCAGCGTAGCGCGACCTCTGCGGACGAGTGCGTACGACCCCTTGGAGGGACGAGACGGACGGGCACGCCCATCTCCGGCCGTGCTTGACCTCCCGGGCCCTCCAGACGGACGGCCCGCCTCGGCAGACCGGGGACGGCGGCGTAGACAGCCCCCGCGGCATCCCGTATCGTCTTGCCTGTTGAAACACCGTCTCACTCACTGAGACTGCAAGCACGAGCCGGCCACTGCAGGCACGAGCAAGCGACGACGACGTCACGAAGGGGACCGAACGCATGATCAGCACGGGCACCAGCGCCACCGCGCATCCGGCCGCGATACGAATCGAGGCGGCGCGATGAGGCTCGGCACGATCCAACAGGCCGACGGCTCGCGGGCCGTCATCGTCGGCGTGTCCGAGACGGAGGCCGCCGTCGTCGAGGGCTTCGCCGATCTCGGCGACCTCATCGAGCACCCCGACGGCCTCGCGCTCGCCTCGAAGGCGAAGGCGCAGAGCGGGCGCATCTCCCTCGACGGCGTGCACTGGCTCCCGCCGCTCCGCCGCCCCGGCAAGATCCTCGGCGTCGCGCTCAACAACAGTGCCAACCCCGACCGCATCATGCAGGGGCCCTCGACGCCGGCCATGTTCGTGAAGCCGTCGTCATCGCTCGTCGGCCACGGGCAGCCCATCCGGGTGAAGGAGCGCTACGGCCGCGTGCACCCCGAGCCCGAGCTCACGGTCGTCATCGGCACCGGCGGCGCCGAACTCACGATCGACGAGGCGCCTGGCCACGTCTTCGGCTACACGATCATGAACGACCTCACGTCGCCCACCATGCGCGGTGACGACACCTTCCATTACCGGGCCATCCACCCCGATCCCGACGACCCCAACGGCATCCGCTACGTCGACAGCTGGGTGAGCTACCCCGCCCGCTACAAGGGCGCCGACACGTTCGGCCCCCTGGGGCCATGGGTCGTGACGACCGATGAGGTGCCAGATCCCCACGCGCTGCGCATCCAGTGCCGCCACGACGGGCGCGTCGTGACCGACGACAACACCGGCAACCTGCGCTTCAGCGTGGCCGAGGTCGTGTCGTTCACGTCGCAGTACCTCACGCTCGAGCCGGGTGACGTCATCGCCATGGGCACGGCGCTTCGCGCATCGGCGAAGGGCGGCGCCGTGCAGAACGTCGACCTCGTGCGCCTCGGCGGCACGGTCGAGGTCGAGATCGAGGGCATCGGCGTGCTCTCGAACCCCGTCGAGCACCACTGACCGCTGAAGGAGGCACGCAATATGACCGACTACGCGCGCGGCTACGACCTCGCCCACCTCGGCTACCACGCCATGTACACCCCGACGCCGGATGCGACGCTCGCCTACTTCGTCGACCTGCTCGGTATGGACATCGTCGCGCAGGACGGCGACTCGACCTACCTGCGCGCCTTCGGCGACTACCAGCTGTGGTCGCTCAAACTCACGGCGTCGAACCAGGGCGGCCTCGAGTACATGTCGTGGCGCACCGAGAGCGATGCTGCCCTCGAGCGACGCGTCGCCTGGCTCGAGGCCAACGGGCACGCGGGCCGCTGGCTCGACCCCGAGTACGGCATCGGGCGCTCGTACGAGTTCCTCGACCCCGACGGGCACACGTTCCGCCTCTACTTCGACACCGAGCGGTACGTGGCACCGGAGGGCAAGCGGCCGGCAATTCCCACGAACGTGCAGGCCTACGCCGGCCGCGGTGCGAACGTGCGGCGGCTCGACCACGTCAACCTGCTCGCGAGGGACGTGCGGCGCAACCGTGAGTTCTGGGAGGACGGCTTCGGTCTCCGCACCTACGAGGTCATCCGCCAGGCCGACGGCGTCGCCGAGGCGGGCGCCTGGATGAGCAGCTCGATCCAGGGCCACGAGCTCATTTACACGCAGGAGAATACGAGCGGCAGCGGCCGCCTGCACCATTTCGCCTACCTTGTCGACAGCCGCGAAGACGTGCTGCTCGCCGCGAGCATGTTCGCCGACGCGGGCATCTACATCGAGGCGGGTCCGTCGGCGCACACGGCGATCCAGGGCTTCTACCTGTACACGCGTGAACCGGGGGGCAACCGCATCGAGGTCGCGCACGGCGGCTATCTCGAGTTCGCGCCCGACCACGAGACGTACATCTGGTCCGCCGACGAGTGGAAGACGAAGCCGGGCTGGGGCGCGCGCATCCCTCCCGAGTTCCACATCTACGGCACGCCTGACGTCGCCGAGTAGGAACGCCGCCGGATGCTCGGGGTCGCGCCCGAGCATCCGGCGGCCGCGCTCGTGAAAGGACCGGACACATGGCCATCGATGACGCCTCGCCCTCCGCTGACGCGGTCCCCTCCGCCGACACCTCGAGCGAGCCGCGCGGTCGGTACACGATCGACGCGGTCGACAACGCCGCCCGCATCCTGCTCATGCTCGCGGAGCGCCCGTGGCTGCGGACGAGCGATGTCGCGAACGAGCTCGGCGTCGCCCGGTCGACGGCGCACCGCATGGTCTCGACGCTGCTCGAGCGAGGGCTGCTGCGCTACAACCCGGGCGACAAGTCGTACGGCGCCGGCTACCGGCTCGTCGAGCTCGGCATGTCGGTCATCGGGGTCGGCGACCTCAAGAGCGAGGCGATCCCCTTCCTCGCGCAGGTCGCGGCGATGACCGGCGAGACCGCCCACCTCATCGTCCTCGAGGGCGACGAGATCGTGTTCGTGTCGGTGGCCGAGGGCGGGCACGTCATCCGTGCCGCGTCGAGGGTCGGCGCGCGGGTGCCCGCGCACGCAACGGCCGCCGGCAAGTGCTTGCTCGCGCAGCTGTCGCCCGCGGAGTTCGACCAGCTGTATCCTTCGGCCACGCTCGCGCCGGCCACCGACGCGACGATCCGATCGCGAGTCGCGCTCGTCGAGACCCTCGATACCGTTCGCGCACAAGGGTTCGCGGTGAACGACGGCGAGAGTGAATCCGAGCTTGCCGCGGTCAGCGCGCCGATCATCGATACGCGCGGCACGGCACACGGCGCCATCAGCATCTCCGGCCCGAAGGAGCGCGTGCGCGCGGCCCGCGAGCGCTACGTGGATGCGGTGGTGTCGGCCACCCGCGGCCTCGAACGGAAGATCTTCGGTCGCGCTTCGTGACGGCGCCGACTCGCCTGCTCCGGGGAATGGCGGCGACGGCGCTGGTGCGATCGCGCTCCGTCTACCGGCTAGCGCGGCGCGCCCGGCGGCCACCCGCGACCGGGGCCCTCGGCGCAGCGAACTCGTCACCGGCCCCGCTCGCCTCGCTCGTATCCGCCTGGTCGTCGCGGAAGACGCCCTCGCCGAGGGCCTCGGCCATGAGCGAGTCCTCCGACGCGTCGGCGTTGTCCTGCACCGACACGAGCTCGCCGTCGCGCATGACGCCGATGCGGTGGCTGAGCTCCAGCAGCTCCGTCAGGTCGGACGAGATGAACACGATCGACGTGCCGCGCGCGGCCAGCTCGTGCAGCATCTCGGTGATGTCGTGGCGCGCGCCCACGTCGATGCCCCGTGTTGGGTGATTCAGCACGAGCACATCGCATCCGGCGCCCATCCACCGTGCCACCGCCACCTTCTGCTGGTTGCCGACCGACAGGTGGCCGACCTCGCCGCCGACCCCGGTCGACGTGATCCGGAGGCGATGCACCTGGGCCACCGCCTCGCGCAGGGCCTGGAATTCGTCGAGCGTCGTTGCGTTCTCGCGCTCCGTCACCAGGTTCTCGGCGATCGAGTGCTCGGTTCGCAGGCCGAGCTCGTCATCGCGATCCGACAGATAGCCGATGCGCAGTTTCAGCGCGTCGGCCGGCTCGCGCAGCAGCACGTCGGTCCCGTCCTTGCGGTAGCGCTGCCAGCTCGCCGGCGCCGCCCCCACGAGCGCAGCCGCGAGCTCGCTCATCCCCGCGCGCCGTAGGCCGGTGAGCCCGAAGACCTCGCCGCGGCGAAGCGCGAACGACACCCCTCGCACGGCGCCGTCCGGCGTCGAGAGCCCCTCCACGTCGAGCCGGGTGCGCGCGGCGACGCCGCCCTCGCCCGCGACGGCGTGCTCTGCTCCATCGCCGCCGAGCGGCGCGGGTCGCTCACCGAACGTCAGTTCGCGCTGCGTGATCTCGTAGGCGATGTCGGTGTGGGGCAACGCGTGCGGCGAGAACTCGCGCGTCACGAGCCCGTCGCGCAGCACCACGACCCTGTCGACGAGCGACGCGATCTCGTCGATGCGGTGCGTGATGTAGATCACGGCGCGACCCGCCCGCGCGAGTCGGCGCGTGACCTCGTGCAGCTGTGAGATCTCGAAGTCGTTGAAGGTTGACGCGACCTCGTCCATGAGCACGAGTTGAGACTCCTCGGCCATCACCCGCATCACCTCGACGAGTGCTTGCTCGGCTCGCACGAGCTCGCCCATGCGCCGCTCGGGGTCGAAGTCGAGCCCGACGCTCGCCATGAGTTCCCGCGCGAGCTCATTCTGCTCGTCGACCGGGAGGTCGGCGTTGTACGACGACCGGAAGATGTTGTGCGCGATGGTCTGCCTGGCGTCGACCTCGAACTGCTGCTGAATCGACCCGACTCCCGCCAGCAGCGCTTCGCTCGGCGACCCGGGCCGAAACGGCTCGTCGTCGAGCACGAGCTGACCGCCGTCTGGCGTCGTCCAGCCGCCGAGGATGCTCACGAGCGTCGACTTGCCCGCGCCGTTCTCGCCGACGAGGCCGACGATCTCTCCGCGGCTGACCTGCATCTGCACGCCTTTCAGCGCGATCGTCTCGCCGAAGTGCTTCGTCAGGTCGGTGACGGTGAGCAGGGCTTCCATCGTGGTGGCCTCCGGAGTCGATGCGTGCGCGAGAAGGGGTTCGTCGCGAGCAGGGTTCGTGGCAATCTCGAGCGGTTTCGAGCGGGGATGCGCTCATCCCGACGGCCCGCTTTCATCTTATGTCGGCGGAGAGGTCGGGCTTTGGACGACAGCGAGGGTACGCGACGCGCCGGCACGGGATGCTCAAAAGGCGCGAGCGCGGGGGCGCGGGGACCGTCGGGCCGTCGGAGGCGTTTCGGCACCCGGCCGCAGGCGGGGCGCGCGCCGCAGGCGGGGCGCGCGCCTCAGGCGCGGTGCCGCAGCAGGTCTCGCAGCAGCAGGCGGTCGACGCGCTCGCCCTCGGGTGCCAGCCAATCGCCGACCTCCCGGAGCGTGTCATTCAGGGTCGCGAGGCGGACGCGCTGCCAGGTGCGGCTGGTGTCGACGTTCAGATCGCCCTCGCTTTCAGGCAGCACCGTGATCCACCCCTTGACCCTCGCGGTCTCGCCGAAGAGCCGGTGGAACCGCTCGACGACGTGCGGGAACTCGGCGGCGGCCGAAGCCACGTCTTCGCCGTCGCGGGTGACCATGCCGTTTGCGCCGACGCCGTAGGTTCCCGGCGCCCAAAGCTGCGCGTCGATGAGGGCGATGCTGCGCCCCGCGATAACGGCGTGCGCGACCGTGCCGAGCCCTGCCGCCCTGAGACCGTGCACGATCCGCACTCCCGGCATGCGCTGCAGCTGTCCCAGCGCCTCGCCGACCACCTGCTGCGCGAGCTTCGCGCGCATGGGGTTCACGCTGATCGGAGTGTCCTCGCCGCCCATCGCGGTCTGGCCGGGCCGGCCCCACACTCTCGAGCGGTCGTCGAGCGGGGGCGCCGACTCCGCGGCGAGGGAGACGAGCAGCCGGTCACGCAGCACGGCGCGGGTGCGGGGCGCGAACGTGTGCCACAGTGCGAAGGCGGTGGCCGCATAGGCGCCGAACACCGCCACCTGAACGATGCTGCGCAGGAACACGGCATCCGTGAACAGCTCGGGCGAGACCGCCAGCGAGAACAGTGCGATGACCAGCGCGAACGCCGACATACCGATCGACACCGCGAGCGTCACGACGTAGGCGACGCGCGCGAACACGCGGGCGCGTACGAGCACGCGGCACAGCATCCACCCTGCGCCGAGAAGAGCGAAGACCGCGATCGCGGGCCACAGCGACAGGGCGTCGCCCCCGAACGGATCGGGCAATCGCCACTCGGCGATCGATCCCGGGAGCGTGAGCAGGAGTGTCCCGGCCACGAGCACGAGCGCGTGCGCGAGCAGCACGGCGAGCTCGCGCGCACGCAGCGGGGGCAGCGCGGCGACCGCCGGCGGCCACTGCAGGGGCGCGTCACTCCATGCGGTGCGGTACCACGCCATGCGCCGCACGTCGGTTCGTGGTTTCGGGATGCGGTCCGGTGGCGGCGTCTCGGCCCGCGGAACGAAGGTGCCCGGCGGGCGGCGCGCCCCCGCCGGGCCGGTCGATTCGCGCCGCGCCGCGCCGCGGCCTCCGGGCCCCGCCTGGGCGCCACGTCGCTGCATGCGCAACCGCCTGGCGCCGCCCCTGGTGCGCCGTTCGAGCCAGACGTCGTGCTCGGCTCGAAGCTCCGGGTCAGTGAGCACCTCGACCGCGAGCCGAACGCGCACGAACGCCTCCGATGAGCCACCGAGATCCGGGTGCGCCTCTCGCTGTTTCAGGCGTGCGGCGCGGCGGATCTCGTCGTCATCGGCGCCGCGTGCGACGCCGAGGACGGCGTAGGCGTCCTCCGTGAACTCGTGCCCCCGTGCCATCGCGCTCATCGCCGATCAGGAGTTCTCGGCCGCGAGTTCGTTGGAGCGCTGAATGTTGGCGCGCACGGCCCGCTCGATGAGGTCTCCGAGGCCGCCCTGCTGCAAGACGGCGATCGCACGCTCGGTCGTGCCGCCGGGGCTGGTGACGCGATGACGCAGCTCGGACGGCTCGGTCTCGGGCGCCGCCGCGAGCATGGCACCGGCGCCGCGCACGGTTCCGACGGCGAGGGTTCGCGCCCGCTCGGCGTCGAGTCCGAGCACCTCGGCGGTGCGCATGAGCTCTTCGACGACAAGGTAGACATAGGCGGGCCCGGAGCCCGAGATGCCCGTCACGATGTCGAGCTGCGCCTCATAGACCTCCACGACGTCACCGACCGCCTCGAAGAGCGCGCGGGCATCGGCGATTGCGCGATCGTCCGCCGTGGTGCCGCGGGCGATGCCGGTGACTCCGAGGCCGAGCGTTGCCGGTGTGTTCGGCATGGCGCGTACGACGCGCGTGCCGGGCGCGAGGCGCCGCTCGATCGATTCGATCGTGACGCCCGCGGCCACCGAGACGACCACGGCATCCGGGGAGATCGCGTCGCGCACCTCGTCGAGCAGGTCGGCGATCATGCCCGGCTTCACGCCGAGGACGACGACGCCGGCGCCGAGCGCCGCGTCGACGTTCGCCGTCGGGGTGTTCTCGAGCGCGTGCGCGATGACCCGCTCGCTCCGGTGGGTCGCCGCCCGTGCCTCGGTGCGGTTCGTGACGCGGATCGGCTCGGTCGGCCCGTAGCCGGGTCGCGTGAGCCCTGCGAGCACGGCGCCCGACATATTGCCGACGCCGAGCATCGCGATCGTCGGCAGCGACGTGGATGCGTGGGGCTGGGCGGGGCGGTCGGCTGCTGAATCGGAGGCGGTCACGCAGCGATTCTAGGCGCGGACCCCTCGCGGCCTGCCGCGCCTGGCCGCAACCGCCGAGCAGCGCGGTGCTCAGGCGACGAGCATGTTCTGGTCATTACTGTGGCGTGATCTTGGAAGGCGCCGCCTGTGGGGAACATGCAACGTTTTCCCACGATCATTGTTCGATTCGACCGAGCTTGCGTGGGCTCGACGGGTACCCTGGGACCACCACTGCGAAAGGGACACCGTGACCACTGAGACCGTCGAGAAGATCCGCGCCGCACTCCTTGAGAGCCCCTACATCGGCGAGGTGCTCGAGGTGTCCGCCGGTTCCGACGACGAGGGCCAGACCTTCGCAGGCGTGCGCGTCACGGTCGCCAACGTGCCGTCGATCGACGCGCTGGGGCCGGTCGTCGCCGACTTCCGGGGCTCGGTTCGCGGGGTGATCGGCGAGCATGCGTGCGTGTACGTCGAGATCGCCGTCGACCACGAGAACGTCGAGACCGTCTCGACCGAGAAGATCGTCATCCGCGGGGCCAACTGACCGCGCACGGATGCGCCCGGCGCGTCGTCCTTCATTTCGCGTCATCCCAGAGACGCCGCAGGTCCCGGTCACGACGGGCCGGTTGACGCCGGGCCGGTTGACGCGGGGATCAGCGGCAGCACGACGTGTGATGGGAAGGCAGTGCAGTGGTGGATGTGCTGCGTTGCCCTGGCCCCCGATCCGGGCTCGACGAGTGCGTTGTTCCCGGCGCCGCCCTGGTTGACGTCCCAGTTCGGGTACGACGAACTCGCGATATCGATGCGGATGCGGTGCCCCGCCGCGAAGCACCAGCTCGTGGCCCACAGATCGATGCGCAGCTCGGTGACCTCGCCGGGCGTGACGGGCTTCGCCTCGTCCTGCCCATCGCGGAACTTCGCCCGCACGACGCCGTCGACGACACCGATGGCGCGCCCGTCGGGATACACGTCGACAAGACGGGCGACGAAGTCGGCGTCGTCGGCGCTCGTGGCGGCGTGCAGCACGACCTCGACCGGACCCGTCACCTCGGTGTCGGCAGCAAGGGGCTCGCCGGTGAAGCGCAGCACGTCGTCGCGGCCATCGAGCGGTCGCTGATCGCGAGGGCCCGCGGTCCACTGGTTGCCGCCGTCGAGACCGCCGGCCATGATGCCCGACTGGCCGCCGATCATCGGCACCGGGTCGGCAGGATCGTGCACGTACGACGTCGAGGCGTCCGCGGCGGCGGCATCCACGTCTGGAACCGCTGGTCCGAGCCCGCCGCCCGGCTGCAGGTACCACGGCGTGAAGGTCGTTCGGGCGAGCGGCCATTCGTGCTCGTCGCGCCAGCCGTCGTTCATGACGTAGAGGCGAATGGGCGGGCCGGCGATCTGGGCGCCGGCCGCGGTCGCCGCCGCAAAGTCGGTCACGATCCCCTCGAGGCCGAGGCCGGCCGCCGACGCGGGCGGTCCGAATGACAGGTCTCCGACCGTACCGCTCTGATCGGTGTGCTGCCAGGGGCCGACGATGAGGCGCTGCCCATCGCGGGCGCGCTCGGTCGCGGCGCGCTCGCGAAGGGTCGCGAAATTGCTGATCGTGCCGCCAAGGAAGAGATCGAACCAGCCGCCGACGTGCAGGCCGGGCACGGCGACCTCGGCGCGGCGGTCGCGGTAGCTCACGCTCGGCCAGTAGTCGCCCGTCGTGTCGTTCGTCGTCCACGTGCGCCACGTCGGCAGCACTTCGCTGAGCACCGGCGCATCCGCCAGGCGCGTTCTCGTGACCGAGCCGTACGGGTCGGCGGCGTGCGCGCCGAACGCCGCGAACAGCGGCCCGACCTGCTCTCCGTGCTGTGCGCGGTACGTAATGCTCTGCAGGGCTTTCATCGTGTACCAGCCCGTCAGCTGGCCCAGTTGGAATGCGCCGCCGCGGTAGGCGAGGCGGGTCTGATAGTCGTCGGGCGTGACGACGGGGATGATCCCGGCCAGGGCATCCGGCCGGTGCACCGCCGCGGCGAGCTGCACCATGCCCGAATACGACGCGCCGTACATCACGACCGTGCCGTTCGAGAACGGCAGGGTGCCGCACCAGTCGATCGCGTCGAGGGTGTCGGTCGCCTCGGTCTCGAACGGCACGAACTTGCCGTCCGAGTCAGCCGTGCCGCGGCAGTCCTGGACGACGACCGCGAAGCCGGCCCCGAGCAGCGGGGCGATCGGCAGACCGCGGGTGAGCGGTTCGCCGTAGGGATTGCGCACGAGCACGATCGGCTGCGTGCGCCGGCCGGCGAGGCGATGCACGACCGACCGCAGCACGACGCCGTCGCGGGCCGCCATCGGCACGCCCTGGTCGACGATGCGGCGCGTCACGCCGGGCACGGTCCCGCTGCCGGCGGCGTCGCCGAGGGTGGCCTGCTCCTGTTGGGTCACGCCGACGCTCCCGACGACGCGAGCTTCTTCTCGGCAACACGCGCGTCGTAAGCGATGCGGGCCTTCGGGGCGACCTCCTCTGCGAACAGGCGCAGGCTCGCCTCGGCCTGGTCGTACGGCATGCCGCCGAACGCGGGCGCGACGACGAGCTCGTACCGCCCGAGGATGCTCTGGATCCAGTCGAGCTTCTCGAGGATCTGCTCGGGCGTGCCGCCGATCGCCGCGTCGGCGTAGTCGCGGCCGGCCTGCTCGACACCGCGCTCGCGGAAGAACTTGGCCTTCTCGTCGTAGCGCTCGTAGCCCTTCTGGGTTGCGAAGTGGGTGCCCGTGAACTCGTAGTGGTCGACGTTCTGCTGCCAGAACGCGCCGACGTGCTTGTACATGCGCTCCTTCGCGACCTCGGGATCGGGGTGGCAGTACATGTTCACGTTGAGGCACACCGGGGCCGGCTCGTCGTCCCACGTCGCGCGCCACTTGTCGTTGAAGAGGTTGAACGTGTCGACGAGCTTGTCGACGGGACGCACGAGGAATGACATCACGCTGATGCGGTTCTTGACCGCCGCGACCATCGACTCCTCCGAGCCGGCGACCGTGTACATGCGGCCGGCGAAGCTCGCGTACGGGCCGGGCTTGATCTGCACCCGCGGCTGCACGTAGTGGGGGCCTGCGCCCTCCATGTGGCCGGTCTCGAGGCCTTGGATGATCATCGGCAGCATCTCGTCGAAGCGCTCGCGCGATTCGCCGACGGGAATTCGCATGCCTTCGAACTCTGAGCGGGCGAGGCCGCGACCCATACCGAAGATCACGCGTCCCTCAGTGAGGTTGTCGAGCAGCATGAGCTTCTCGGCGACGCGCAGCGGGTCGTTCCACGGCAGGATCACCCCGCCCGTGCCGAGCTTGATGCGGACGGTCTTGGCACCGACGTATGCGAGCCACTGCAGGTTGTCGGGGCAGAACGAGTAGTCGGTGAAGTGGTGCTCGACCGCCCAGACGCTGTCGAAGCCGAGCTCCTCCGAGAGCACGGCGAGCCCAGTTTCGTTCTTGACGATGTCGTGCTCCGACACACTCGTGTCGGCACGGCCGAAACCAAAGTTCACTCCGATGTGCATTGGTGATCCTCCTCGCGTTGAGCAACTGCACGGGGCAGCGGATCCGGCCCCAGCACTGTGCGGATACCGCACTGTGTGGTTAACGCTAGAAATTCAGCGCCCGATCTCGGGTCTCAGCCTGAGACGCGCCGCCTCCCACGCGCCGCGTGCGGCAACACCCGGGAACAGGCTCAGATTGAGACGTACGCCACGACCCCGGGTGGGCGAGCCTGAGACGGTCTCGCCGGTGAGCATCAACGCCGGCGGGCCGCGACACCATCGTGTGGGATGAGGAGAGCTCGGCATGGCAGGAATCAGCGATTGGAACGGACGGGTCGCCGTCGTGACGGGCGGAGCGAGCGGCATCGGTCGTGGCATCGCGGAGGCCCTCGTGCGTCACGGCGCGACCGTCATCATCGCCGATCTGGACGAGGACGCCCTCGTGTCCGCCGCGGCCGAGATCGGCGCGTTCCCGGTGCGCACCGACGTGACCGATCCGTCGAGCGTGCAAGCCCTCGCCGACGACGTGGTGGCGTCGCGGGGACGGGTCGACCTCCTCGTCAACAACGCGGGAGTCGGCCCCGAATCGCCGATCTCGTCGATCGCCCTGGCCGACTGGAAGTGGGTGCTCGACGTCAATCTGTGGGGCGTCATCCACGGCATCCACGCATTCCTCCCCCATCTGCGGGCGAACCCCGACGGTGCATGGCTCGTCAATACCTCGTCGATGTCGATGTTCCTGTCGCCACCCGGATTCGCCCCCTACGTCGCGAGCAAGGCGGCCGTCGACGCGCTCAGCCACGTCCTTCGCGCCGAGTTCGAGACGGACGGCGTGGGAATCGGTGTCACCGTGCTGCACCCCGGCACCGTGTCGACGAACATCAAGCACAGCCTGCGCAGCCGGCCGCCCGAGCTTGACGGCGGCAGCGGCCTGACCGAGGTCGACCTGGCGGAGCGCCTGCCGACGGCGCGCTGGGTCACGCCCGCCGAGGTCGGCGAGCTGGTCGTGCGCAGCATCGAGCGCGGCGACGCGTATGCCTTCACCCACCCCGAGCTGCGCCCCCGGCTCGAGGCCGGCTTCGCGAGCGTGACATCGGCCCTGGCTCGGGAGACGACCAACCTCACCGGCGCGACCGAGACGGCATCCTGATCAGCACCTCGCGGCGAACACGGTGCAGGTTCCCTGCGCCGCAGCTCGCGCCAGCGCCGACCGTCAGCGCCGACTCGACGGGATGGAGATCTCGAACTGCTTGAGCTTGCGGTACAGGGTCGCGCGCGAGATGCCGAGCGATCTCGCCGCGTCGTCCCTGTTCCAAGCGGCGTCGCGAAGGCCCTCGAGGATCGTCTCTCGCTCGAGCCGCTCGAGCTTCGTCGTCGCCCCTGCCCGGGCATCGACGAGCACGCTCGGCGGGATGTCCTCGAGGCGGATCTCATTCGTCGAGGCACGCATCGCGGCCGTCAGGAGGACGCGCCGGAGTTGCGAGACGTTTCCCGGCCATCGCTGGCGCGACAGCGCCGCGAGCGCGTCGGGCGAGCAACGGGTCGGCAGTTCGTCGAACCCGGCTCCCCCGACCTCTGCGAGGATCCGCGCCACGATCATCCGGAACTCGTCCCGGCGCTCACGCAGCGGTGTCCGTGCGGTCACGACCGCGAAGTGGTCGTCCATCGGCGAGCGGCCGGCCCCGACCGTGGTCCCGGCCACGGTCGCCACGAACCACGCCGACGACCTCGCGGCGATGTGCACGATCTCGGCAGCGAGTGCGGGGGCGAGCTGGTCGAGATGCGCGATGACCACCGCGGGCGATGTCCCGGCGGCGTTGCGGAGCCGCATGAGCCACGCGTCGGGATCACGCTCCGCCAAGCGGGCGTCGAAGGTTACGCCGTCGCCGGCACAAGCCTCGACCGCCAGGGTGCGCCTCCCGCTTCCCGCCTCGCCGACGATGCACGCGTCGGCGCCGGCGCGTCGCGCTCGCCGCAGCATCTCGAGCGGGTCCGAGTTCGGGGTTCCGCGGCGTCGAGCGGGCGAGGCCGGTTGAAGGAGATGGGCGATGGCGCCGACGCTCCCGTCGGACAGGGTCACGCGCGAGACGCGTAGCTGCAGCCGCCCCTCTCCCCCGTCGGCGCTCGTTATCTCGAACTCCGGTTCGTCCGTCTCCTGCGCGCTGTCGAGCGCGCGCTGCGCGATGGATTCGAGGCCAACTCCGTGGGCCGTCAGCTGGCGAGCCGCCCTGTTGGCGATCAGCAGGTCGTCACCGACCGCGATGGCCGCGCGCGAGGGACGCACCGAGAGACGCGAATAGCGCGCGAGCAGTTCCCGTCCCGCGCCTGCGGCGAGCTCGCGCAAGCGATCCTCGATATCGGCAGCGGCATTACAGGTGAATGGCAGCATGACGCTCGACGCCTGCGGGACTCGGCACAGCAACATGAGGCTGCCGCAGTGCCGCCCCTGCGCGTCGCGGATCGGCGCTCCGACCGAGACGAGCATCTGCTCGCATTCTCGAAAGTGCTCCGGGCCAACGACCACGAAGGGCTCAAACCGCTCGGTCGCGATCGAGGACCCGTTCGTGCCGACCTTCGACTCCGAAAAGAGCGCACCCGGCTGGGCTCCGCGATTGGCGGCGATGGCGCACTGCTCGGTGTCGCCGACCACCGGGCTCAGCAGGGCGCACTCCCGGTCGAGGAGCATCATCCATGCGCGCGAGTCTTCGAGCTGCGCCCCGAGTCGCCGCATGACCGGCTCAGCCGCGGCTCGGAGCCGCTTCGAGCGTCCCCCCACATCGAGAAGCGGAAGCTCGCTCGCGTTCGGGTCGACACCGCTCTCGAGTGATCGCCGCCATGACTGCGAGATCTCCGTACGCAGGCCGGGATCACGCGCGCCTGCGGCATTCGCGAAGAACGCCTCGCGCGCACGGCGAAGGCGGCCCAGTCCGGCACCGTCGACGCGGAGGGCTGCGCGCGAGCGTCCGAGTGCAGAGCTCGTCTCCATGGTGCTCCTTCATCGTCGCCGCGCGACGTTGCGCGGCGTGCGGGAAGGATCAGTCTAACGAGCCAGCCCGGGGCGGCGCATGCCGGTCGCATTTTGAGACACGGGGATGGAAGAGCTCTCCGCGCGGAAGAACGACCGCGTCAGCTCGGCGCATTCGTCGGCCAGTACGCCCGCGACGACCGTCGCGGTCGCCGGGAGTCGCCCATCGCGTACGAGGTCGTAGACGGAGCCCACCGCGCCGGCCTTGTCGTCCCAGGCGCCGTACACGACGGTCGAGACTCGGGCCGCGAGCAGTGCGCCCGCGCACATGGCGCAGGGTTCCAGCGTGACCACGAGCGTGCACCCCTGGAGGCGCCAGCCGTCCTCGCGGGCGACGGCGGCGGACCGGAGGGCGTTCACCTCGGCGTGGCCGGTCGGATCGCCGGCGGCCTCGCGCGTGTTGCGGCCGCGCGCGATGACGATTCCTCGCGGGTCGACGACGACGGCACCGATCGGCACGTCACCCGTCGCGAGCGCCGCACGCGCCTCGACGAGCGCCATCCGCATGAGCGCCTCGTGCTCGGGGGTCGCGCGCACCGGTCCTCCCTCGTCGGCGTGGCGCGGTCAGGTGTCACGGCCCGCCGTTCGCCGAATTCTCGCATGCGCACCGGTGACGCGTGCCTCATGGTGCACCAGCTGCACGTCGGGCGCTTCGCCCTTCGGGCGGCGACCCGGCAACCTGAAGGCCCCCACTACGCTGAGCCCATGCGTGTGCACGTTGCCGACCATCCCCTCGTCACCCACAAGCTGTCGGTGCTGCGTGATCGCGCCACCCAGGCGCCTGCGTTCCGCGAACTCGTCGCCGAGCTCGTGGCGCTCCTGAGCTACGAGGCCACGCGCGACATGCGGGTGACCGAGGTCGAGGTCGAAACGCCCGTCGCGACCACGACTGGCGTGAAAATCAGCGAGCCGCTTCCGCTCGCCGTGCCCATCATTCGCGCCGGGCTCGGGATGCTCGACGGCTTCGTGAAGATCGTGCCCGCGTGCGAGGTGGGCTTCGTCGGCATCGTGCGCGACGAGACCACCCTGCAACCGCAGACCTATGCCAAACGCCTGCCGGAAGACCTCTCGAACCGGCAGTGCTTCGTGCTCGATCCCATGCTCGCGACGGGCGGCTCGCTCAGCGCAACCGTGCAGTTCCTCTTCGATGCGGGTGCGAGCGACGTGACGGCCATCTGCCTCGTCGCCGCTCCCGAGGGGGTGCAGCGCATGAACCGGGACTTCGGGGACAAGAACGTCACGATCGTGCTCGGCGCGCTCGACGAGTCCCTCAATGACGACGGCTACATCGTCCCCGGCCTCGGCGACGCAGGAGACCGGCTCTACGGGACCGCCGAGTAGCCGCCCGGCGGCCGCGATCCAGCGCGGCCACGGACCACGCGGGCCGGACGCCCGGTCCGGTATTCCGGCCTTCCGTCACGCGGCGTCATCGTTTGACAGGCACTTTCATGCGCGGTCATACTTGCCCGCATGACGAACACGACGCGACCCATGCCCGCCCGCGCGGCGAAGGGGAACGCCGGCATGATGCTGCCCGGCTTCGCGTGCTGTCGAATGTGTCGCTGAGGCACCGCACTCCCGTGCGTTCACGCTCGCGACACCGTCACCTGCGCTCATCGTCGCGCACCGCGGCCTCGTTGCCGCGCTTCCCGCTCCATGGCCGTGCCACGGCCGGGGCCCCTCGTCGCCGGGCCGACTCAACACCGGCGACCAGCAGCATCTTCAAGGACTCCGATCAATGCCGACCGCTCCCATCACGACCGACCCACGCGCCGCCGCCCCCGCGAGCGCGCGCATCACGGACATCGCCGCACGCCCGGGCCACCGCCGGCTCGCGCCGCTCGATCGCCCAGGCGGCCCGCAACACGCGGCCATCGCGATCCAACCGAACCGCACAGCTCGCTCGACCACCTCGCAACGACCCGTGAACGCACCGCCGAGCGCCCAGGGTCCACAGCGTCCGCACCCGACCACGGGGACGCGACCGCTCCCACCCGTGCATCCGAATCCCAGCATCCCGGGTGCCGGCGCGGGCGCCGCACCGACGCCGGCGGGCCCGCAGCGCCAGCCCGCGGGTCCGGGCGCAGCTTCCCCCGTCCCAGGCGAGAACGCCCCGGGGCAGAACACCTCTGCGCGTGAGGCGCGCGGCTTCGTGCTGTACGTGGGGCTCGACGAGGCGAAGGCGAAGCTCGACAACACCACGCTGACCAAGCTCGTCGAGGCGCTGAAGCGCGTCACGGGCGAGGTCGCTCCGCACGCGGAGACATACGCGGCCGTGGCTCTCGCCCCCAAGGGCACCGGGGGACGAGACATCGACGTCGTGCGGCTCGCCCTGGGCGAGCCGCAAGCGCTGGCCGAGTACTACGGCACGTCGCCCGAGCAGGAGCAGCCGACCGGCGTGACGATCGACACGACGCGCCGCCGCGTCCTCCTCGGCGGCGAGAACGTGGGCCTCACGTACAAGGAGTTCGAGCTGCTGCAGGCGCTCGTGCTGCGCGAGGGCCGCACGGTCGATCGTGCCGAGATCATCGATACGCTCTGGCGGGATGCTCCGGACGAGCGGCCGAACGACCGGACCATCGACGTGCACGTGCGCCGTCTGCGCTCGAAGCTCGGACCGTACGCCGACATCGTTCGCACGGTGCGCGGCACCGGCTACCGGTTCGACCGCCACGCCGATGTCGAGGTGCTGTACTCGATGGCGCACTCGCCCGACCGGTTCTAGCCGGCCTGAGAGCCCGCGCCAGGTCGCGTTGACCCTGGCAGCGGCGACGGCGATTATGATGCATCTTCATGGGATCATCCGACGCGGCCGTCGACGCCTGGGAGGCGCTGTTTCGCGCCCAGGTTTCGATCATGCGCGACCTGCGCGACGACTTCTCCGCAACGGGCATGTCGATCAACGAGTACGACGTCCTGTTCAACATCGTGCGTGAACCGGACCACCGGGTTCGCCTCCGTGACCTGAACCGCAGCGTGCTCATCACGCAGTCGTCGGTGTCTCGCCTCATCGACCGACTGGCGGAGCGCGGGCTCGTCGAGAAGTCGAACGACCCCGACGACGCCCGTGGCACGATCGCCGGCGTCACGCGCCGGGGCCGTGCGGAGTTCGCGAGGGTCGCGAAGGTGCACATGCGGAACATTCGCGCGCGTGTCGGGGATGTCCTCGATACGGACGAACTCGCGCAGCTGCAGGCGATCTGCACCAAGCTGCTCGTGGCGTCGCCCGCCTGCGAGATGCAGGAGGGCGATCCGACCGACGAACCGGCGCCCTCGCTCGTCGCGCGGGTCGACGAGCGCGATCTCGCGCCCGAGCAGGACGACCCCGCGTAAGCGAGCGCCGATCGAGCTCTGGCCCTTGAGCCCGGACGCCGGCAGCGGGCGTCGCCTGCGGACGCCGCCTGCTACGGGCGGGACGCCGCCTCAGCGCGCACGATCGACGTCGCGGCTCCGCGCAGTGTTGCGTACGCCGCTGCGGCGATGGCACACGCCGGTGTGTGGAAGTCGATGCCGAACTCGCACAGTGCGTCGACCACCGCGCCCGCGACGAGCTCATCCCCGGCCATCGGCCGCAGCACTCCATCGCGCCCGCCGCTCGCGCTCCCCGACGACTCCTCGCTCGGCCACTCGCCGCCGACGGCGATGATGGCGATCGATGCCCGTTCCGCGAGCGCCAACTGGGCCTCGTAGGCGGCTCGCGCCGCGTCGACCGCGGTGCCGAGGTCGGCGCGCAGCACGATCCCGGCCGTTCCCTCGCCCGAACGCGCGGCGGCTCGTTCCCCCGCCAACGCGACGATGGCATCCGCGCGGATGCTCGGGACAGCAGCCGCGACGATCGTCACATGGGCCGCGGTCGCCTCGAGCCCGCGCACGCCCCACTCGAGCACCACCTGAAACGCCGCCGACATGCCGGCGACACTACCTCGCACTGGGCGCCCCGGGTTTTCGGGGCTCGTGGCGTCGAGGCATCGTCCGTAGCGTGGTGCGCATCCCCCGACGATGGAGCCACGATGCACCCCCGCGCAACTCTCACGTCTTCGGACTGCGACGCCCGACGCCATGTCACCGCGTCGGTTGCCTTCGCGGTCGCCGTGCTGCTGCTCACCCTCGCAGCCGCACCCCCCGATACGGCGCCCCGCCTCTCGGCTCCCGGCCACGCGGTCTCCCAGGCGGTCGCGCCGGTCCACTCATCCGTCGGCGCCCATCCCGCTCCGGCGCGGGGGCCGGCCGACGGCCCGGGTCGCGACGACATCGGGCTCGTCCGCGTCAGCGAGCAGTTGCGCGACGCCGCGTCGCAGCTCATGCTCGCGTGCGAAACGCTCGTCGAGCGGTTCGCCCACTGACTCGGGGCCCCACCTCGCCCACGGAGCGGGACCGGCTACCCCGCCGCGACTCCGAAGAGCAGGCCGAGCACGTAGGTCACCGCCGCTGCGCCGTACCCGATGAGCAGTTGGCGAAGCGCGCGCTTCCACGGTGACGCCCCGGAGAGCACGCCGACGACGGCGCCCGTCACAAGCAGGGCGACCCCGACAACGGTGGCCGAGACGGCAATGGCCGGGAGGCCGCTCATGCCGAAGATCACGGGCAGCACGGGGATGATCGCGCCGACGGCGAAGTAGCAGAAGCTCGTGAGCGCGGCGCTCCACGCGGTACCGAGCTCTTCGTGCTCGTCGGCGGCGCTGAGTTGCACGGGCCCCGACTCGGGCGAGGCCCCCTGCATGCGGATCATGCGCTCAGCGCGCTGGATCGCATCGGCCTCGCTCATGCCACGTGCGCGGTACACGAGGGCGAGCTCGTTGGCGTCGACATCGAGGCGAGGAATGAGCGAGGGGGTCTCGGGGTTCGGGTTCGAGGCGTGCAGCAGCTCGCGCTGCGAGCGAACCGACACGTACTCGCCCGCCCCCATCGAGAGCGCGCCCGCGAGCAGCCCCGAGATGCCGGTGGCGAGCACGATCCAGTTGCTGACCCCGGTGGCGCTGATGCCGAGCACGAGGGCGAGGTTCGAGACGAGGCCGTCGTTGGCGCCGAAGACGGCGGCGCGGAACGAGCCCGACATGCGCGAGCGGCTGCGCATTGCGAGGCCGCGCACGACTTCTTCGTGGATGCGCTCGTCGGCCGCCATCGTCGGCGTCGCGTCGCCCTCGGTCGCGTAGGGCGAGCGCGCCTCGGTCTGCTGCATCAGCGCGAGCACGAACACCGAGCCGAACCGGCGGGCAAGCGCGCCGATGAGCCGCGTGCTGAGGTCGGCCTTCGCGCGGCCGTGCCCGTGCTCGCCGAGCAGTGCGCGCCAGTGCGCCTCGTGGCGCCCCTCCGCCTCGGCGAGTTCGAGCAGGATGTCGCGCTCCTCGCCGTCGCGACGGCTCGCGATGTCGCGGTACACGGCTGCTTCGGCGCGCTCGTTGGCGAGGTAGCGGCGCCACCGGCGGAGATCGGCCTGCGTGGGCTGCCGACTGAGATCGCCGTCTCCTGGGGACGCGGTCGGAGGTGTCACCCGCCAAGCCTAACGGCGTAGTCCGCCGTCGCGGAGGTCGGCGCTACGCTCAACCTCACCAGCCCGCGCCCCTTTCCCGGGAGGCACCTTGACGTTCGCCACGCTCGCCCTCATCTGCGCCGTCGCGCTCATCGGCCCGCTGCTGGCGGCTCCGCGAGGCCTTCCGGTGCTGGTCGTTGTCGGCGAGCTCGCGGTCGGCGTCATCCTGGGCACGACCGGATTCGGCATCCTCGACCCACACGACACCACGTTCGAACTTTTCGCCGACATCGGGTTCGCCCTCGTGATGTTCGTGGCCGGGTCGAGCGTGCCCCTCGTCGACTCGACGCTGCGACGCGGCGTGGGCATCGGCGCCCTGCGCGCGGGAATCGTCGGTGCCGTCGCCCTGCCGCTCGGCTTCGGCCTCGACGCCCTCTTCGGCACGGGCCACGGGCCCCTCTACGCCGTGCTCATCGCCTCATCGTCGGCCGCGTTCATCGTGCCCGCGTTGAAGGGCGGTTCGACCGACGACGGCGAGCGGTTCTCCGAGACCGGCGAGCCCGAGCACGATCCGCGGCTCCCCCCGGAGCCCGGCACGATCGGCAAGACCGTCGCCCAGCTGCTGCCGCAGGTCGCGATCGCCGACGCCGTCTGCATCCTGTTGCTGCCGCTCGCGATCGACCCGCCGCGGGCCGGAACGGCGGCGATGGGTGCGCTGCTCGTGATCGCGGCCGCCGCCGCGGTCTTCGGGGTGCTGTGGTGGACCGAGCGCACCGGCGCGCGCAAGCGCGTGAAGCGGGTGAGCGAAGACCGCGGTCTCGCGATCGAGCTTCGGGCGTCGCTCGCCATCCTGTTCGCACTCGCCGCGATCGCGACCTGGTCTCAGGTGTCGATCATGCTCGCCGGATTCGCGTTCGGCCTCGCCGTCGCGGCGGTCGGGCCGCCGCGACGGCTCACGAAGCAACTGTTCGCACTCACCGAGGGCTTCTTCGCCCCCATCTTCTACGTGTGGCTCGGGGCGTCGCTCGGTCTGCGGTCGTTGTTCGAGCATCCCGAGAGCATCCTGCTCGGCTTCGCGCTGGGCGTCGCGGCCGTCGTCGCCCACGCCGCCGGCGTTGTCACGAGGCAGCGACCGTCGGCGGCGATCCTCACGTCGGCGCAGCTCGGAGTGCCCATCGCGGCGGCGACGACCGGGCTGTCGCTCGGCGTCTTCGATCCCGGCGAGGATGCTTCGCTGCTGTTGAGCGCCATCGTAACGATCGCGGTGTGCACGCTCGCGGCGGTTCGCGTCAACCGCGCCCAACGGCGCGATGCCGAGGACGCCGGATCGGGCTAACCGCCGGCCGCGCCCGCATCGGTGACGCTCACGTCGACGCGCGAGAAGTTCATCCACGAGCGCGATGCCGTCGGCCCGCGCTGGCCGAGATACCTCGACTGGTGCGCTGCCGAGCCGTACGGCTCCTCCGCGGCGCTCGAGAGTTGGAAGAAGCAGAGCTGCCCGATCTTCATGCCGGGCCAGAGCTTGATGGGCAACGTTGCGACGTTCGAGAGCTCGAGTGTGACGTGCCCCGTGAACCCGGGGTCGACGAAACCCGCCGTCGAGTGGGTGAGCAGCCCGAGCCGGCCGAGCGAGCTCTTCCCCTCGAGGCGAGCCGCGAAGGCCGTACCGAGTGAGACCTGCTCGAAGGTCGAGGCCAGCACGAACTCGCCGGGGTGCAGCACGAAGGGCTCGTCGGCACCCGCTTCGACGAGGCGCGTGAGCTCTGGCTGCTCTTCGCTGGGGTCGATGTACGGGTAGCGGTGGTTGTCGAACAACCGGAAGTAGCGGTCGAGCCGCACGTCGACCGACGAGGGCTGCACCATGGCGGGGTCGTACGGGTCGAGGCCGATGTCGCCGGCGTCGATGCCGGCCTTGATGTCGCGGTCGCTGAGCAGCACGCGTTCAGCGTACTTGGGTCGGAGCGCCGACGAATGCGCCGGCGGCCACCGCGGGCGGGGCACGGTCGAGGGTGCTCGATGCACCGAGAACACCGGGCGGGCGTCGTGTATGCTCGTGCGGCGACGTCACCGGCCGATCGGCCCGAGCGGCGTTCCGCGGATGTAGTTCAATGGTAGAACCTCAGCTTCCCAAGCTGATGGCGCGGGTTCGATTCCCGTCATCCGCTCCACGCGCATCCGCGCCGCTGCCTGGTTCTTGGGCAGCGGCGTTCACGGCCAGGCGGCGAGCGGGCCCGTCCCCCGCCCTGCCAAGCGGCGCGCCTTCGCGACGTCCTCATGCACCCGCCACGCATCCGCCACCGGTCCGAGGTGGGCAAGCTTGTCCGGGTTCACCACTATCCGGATCACCTGCACGGTTCCGTCCGCGATCTCGAGCACGATCGTGTTGAGTACGCGTCCGGCCGAGTCGGTCATGAGTGCGCCAGGGGCGCCGTTGATCTCGCGCCGCTGCATGCCCATGCCGACGGCCGCCGAGGGGGCCGAGAGCGAGGCGAGCAACCGGGCGATCTTGTCAGCACCGATGATCCGTCGCGGCAGCGAAGGAGCCTTGCCTCCGCTGTCGGAGGTCAACGTCGCGTCGGCTGCCAGCAGTTCGGTGAGCGAGGCCAGGTCGCCCTCGCGAAAAGCGCCGAAGAAACGGTCGGCAAGCTCTGCGCCCGCTGCCCGGTTGGCATTGAACCGGGCCCGCCCTTCCCCCATGTGGCGGCGTGCGCGGGCGGCGACCTGCCGGCACGCCGGCTCGGAGCGTCCCATGATGCCGGCAATCTCGGCGTATTCGTGGCCGAACACGTCACGGAGGACGAACACGGCGCGCTCGAGTGGGCTCAGACGCTCGAGGAGCACGAGCGCAGCCATCGTCATCGAGTCGGCGAGCTCGGCGGCGTGTGCCGGGTCGTCGTATGGATCGGCTATGAGCGGCTCGGGTAGCCAGTCGCCGACGTAGTGCTCGCGCCGTTTCCGCGCCGACCGCAGCACGTCGATGCAGAGGCGCGAAACGACGGTCGTCAGAAACGCGCGCGGTGAACGCGGTGCGGGGTCGGCATCCTGAAACCGCGGCCAGGCCTCTTGTACGGCGTCTTCCGCGTCGCTCACGCTGCCGAGCATGCGGTAGGCGATCGAGAACAGCATCGGACGCAACTGCTCGAACGTCGATACTCGATCGTGGAGTTCCACGCGACTCACCTCCGTCGGGTCACCGCGATCGACGATACGAGATACGCGGCCGACGACGTAACGTGCATTGCGGCCAGCAGCACACCGGGGAGCGCGTCATACGACTTCAGAAGCGGTCCGAGAGCGGATGCGACGCCGACAGCCGTGAAAGCGATGGTGGTGATCAGGGCGCCCCGTCGCGTCCAGCGGGCGATGAGTGCGGTGACGGCAACCCCGAGCACCACGGGCAGCGCCGATTTCCACACGACGTCGTACGGGGGCACGACGTGGCGTGGGTTTTCGTCACTCTGGTGCAGGACGAACTCGCCGCCGGCAAGCACGCCGACGCCGTACAGTGCGCAATTCGCAGCGGTTGCAAGCGCCACGAGCAGGGCGGTGGTCGCGATCGGGCGGCTCCGGGCGATGGATGCTTCGACGGGCGTCGTGGCGGACGTCGGGGCGGGCGTCGTGGTCGGCATGGGGTGTCCTTTCCTCGGTTGCCCTTTATGACGATGCAGCGCACGCCGCTGTGACATCGACTCGATGCCGAGCCGGCAGACGACGCCATGAAGGCCGGGATGCCGCGGCGCGGGGTGCGCGATGTACGCACGCGGAGTGATCTTGCGTGCGTCGCAAGTCGTCGCAGCATGGCCCGTGTGACGGCCGCGATGACCCGGATCCTAGACTTGGCGGACGCCACCGCGCGCCACTGCGCGCCACTCCTCGACGGAACCGGCCGCAACTTCGCGCTGGAACCGCCCACGCCGACCGGGAGCCACTGTGACCGAACGCCACGACCGCAACGACATAACGGGCGACGGCGACGGCAGAAGCGACGATGCGAGTACCTCAGAGCGGGGCGGCTTCGGCTCGAGCGACTACTCGGCTCCCAAGCTCTACGAGTCGTCCGATTTCCTCTCGAAGTACACGTCGCCGACGTTGCCCGCGGATACGGGCAGCTCCGACGCCGAGGCGACGGAGACCGACACGTCTGCGAGCGGCGAGTACACGGTCTCCTTCGATTCGTCCGGCGATGCGGCCTCGTTGGCGGCCTCAGACACCCCGTCGAGCGATAACGCGGGCGACGCCGAACGAGCGACCCCGGGGCACGCGGACGACGATCGTCAGGACAGCCGCGACGGCGACCCCGATGGCGACCCCGACGACGAGACCGCGAGGCGTCAGCTGCTCGAGCAGTTCGACTCGGTCGCTCGGCGGCTCGAAGCTCAGGGGGCCGCTGCCGCCGGCAGTACCGCCACGACGTTGCGGATTGTCGCGCACCGAGCGGCCAATGCCGACGCGCCCGAGCTGCCGGCCGGCGCTTGGACGCCCGACGACGGTTCATCGCCGACCGTCGCCAGCGCCACCAGCAAGGGCCCGCACAACACGCGCGAGTCGAACAACGGCACACCGAAGAAGAGCTCGAACCTCACCATCTTTTTGGCCGTCGGGCTGCTCGTCGTCGCCCTGTTCAACGCCCCCGGATTCGTGTGGCCGGCGGGCATCGTCCTCGGCATCGCCGCGATCATCCAGATCGCGAATCCGACCGGCTCGAAATCGCGCGGCATCGTGGCCCTCGTGATCATCGCGATCACGCTCGTCGTGCAGATCGTCGTTTCGACGGGAGCGCTGAGCGGCGGGCTGGGCGGCGGGGCTGGGAGCGGCAGCGAGGCGACCCTCGACGTCGACGCCAACCCCACCGTCGAGGGGTCGGGCAACGCCGTTCTCGATGTCGTTCTCCCCGACGGAGACGGCGTGCCCGCGGTCATCGAGGTGACGAGCACGGGTGAAACCGTGCGGATCTCCGAGATCGATGCCGAGCGTGAAGACAGCTGGCGGGTGTACACGAGCTACCGGCAGGAGACCGGTCTCGCGCCCATCAATACGTCGGCGGATGTGCCGACCGTCGCCCTCGAGATCGAGTCGAGCGGCGACTGGGTTCTCACGCTCCGCTCGGTCACGTCGCTTCGTTCGTTCGACGAGACGATCACCGGCAGCAAGAACGATCTCGTCTACTACACGGGCGACGGCGGCGACGCGGTGTTCACGCTCACGCCCGACGACAGCGTCAGCATCGACACCTACGCCGCCGACGACGACTGGTGGTTCAGCAACGGCGGCATCACCTCCTTCACGCGGCCGTTCGAATCGGGCCCCGTGCTCATCCAGATCGAGGCCTACGACGAATGGGCGATCTCGGTGGAACCCGCCGATGACCTCGCGGCCGGTGGAGCGGGAGCCACCGACGCGCCCGCGGACAGCGCGGATGCCGCCGGCGGGTCGCCCGACGAGATCGCCGACGCCGTTCCCACCGAGTAGGCCCCGCACGCGACGGCTCGGCACGCCTACGTACGGCGGGGCACCGGCGGCTCTCTAGGCTGGTGCCCAATGATCGCCACGAAGGGTGGGCAAATGCGTCTCGCGATTCTCTGCATGCACACGTCGCCGTGGGCACGACTCGGGTCGGCCGACGCGGGTGGCATGAACGTCGTGCTGCGCAACCTCACGAGCGAGTTCGCGGCGCGCGGCCACGACGTCCACGTGTATGTACGGCGCATGGACCCGCTCGCACCCACCGTCACCACCGTGGTACCCGGGCTCTCGCTGCACCAGATCGACGCGGGGCCGGCCGAGGTGCTGCCGAAAAGCTCGATCGACGAGTGGATCGGCGAGTACACGGAAGCGCTGCGAGGTGAGCCCGCGCCTGACCTCGTGCACTCGCACCACTGGATGAGCGCCATGGCGGGGCTCGAGCTCGCGCGCGAGTGGGGCGTGCCCCATGTCGTGAGCTACCACTCGGTCGCCGCACGCAAGGGGGAGCAGCTCGGCGAGGGCGAGCCTCCGGAGTCGCCGGGGCGTGTGCCGGGCGAGGCGCGCGCGGCCCGCGAGGCCAACGCGATCGTGACCGTCAGCATCGCTGAGGCGCACACGGTCGAGCGAATCGGCGCCGACCCGGCAAAGATCCGCGTGATCCGGCCGGGCGTCGATCTCGAAATGTTCCGGCCCGACGAGCGGTCGAAGTGCGCGGAGCAGTCGCCCTACGTGCTGTTCGCAGCCAGGCTGCAGCCGCTCAAGGCGGCCGACCTGGCCGTCGAGGCGATCGCGGGGTTCTCGGCCGATGCGGCATCGCCGTCGCCCCACCTGCGCATCGTCGGCGACGCCGCGAAAGACTTCACCGAGTACGACGAATCGCTCAACGAGCTCATCGATCGTCACGGTATCGCCGACCGCGTCGAGCGCGTCGGCGGGCTCGAGCGCGATGACTTCGTACCGCTCATGCAGTGCGCGAGCCTCGTGCTCGTTCCGAGCTACAGCGAGACCTTCGGGCTCGTCGCGCTCGAGGCCGCCGCGTGCGGCGTTCCGACGGTCTCGGCTCCCTCCGGCGGACTGCACGAGGCGACCGTCTGCGGCGTGAGTGGCGTCATCGTGCCGGGACGCGTGCCGAGCCGCTGGCGCGAGGTCGTCTCGAGTCTTCTGGCCGATCACGAGGCCCGCACCGCGCTCGGCCGGTCGGCACGGGCGTGGGCCGAGACGCAGAGCTGGGGGCGCGCTGCGGAGGCGCACCTCGATTTCTACGCCGGGCTCGTGGCGGGGCGGTCGCCGGCCGATCTCATCGCCGAGGCCAAGGGCGCCGATGGGCCGGATGCTCCTCGGCTGGCGATCGAGCGCGAGACGCGCGAGCGCGACCACGCGGCCATCTTCGGCGACGCCCGGCGCGTGCTCCTCGTGCACGCGCATCCCGACGACGAGACCCTCACGACGGGGCCGCTCGCCGCCTGGCTCGCCTCGCGCGGCGTCGCTGTGGATCTCCTGACCGCATCCCGCGGCGAACAGGGCCAAGTGCGCGCCGAGGCGAGCGACGCGCTCGAGTCGCACGAGCCCGGGGCGCACGCCGACGCCGTGGCGGCCGCCCGCGAACGTGAGCTCGACGCAGCCTGCGACGCGCTCGGGATCTCGACGCGCACCTGGCTGGGCGAGGGCTCGGCGCGCGCGGACGGGCTCGAGCCGCGCCGATACGCGGACTCGGGCATGATCTGGGTGAGCGACGGCGTCGCCGGCCCGGTGCCGGATCCCGCCCCCGACTCGATCGCGAAGGCGTCGATCGGCGAGCTTTCGGGCGATATCGAGGCCCACCTCACCGCGACGCGCCCGGACGTGGTGGTCGTCTATGACCGCGACGGCGGCTACGGCCATCCCGACCATGTTCGTCTGCACACGGCCACTCGCGTCGCCGCCGACCGCGCCGGCATCGCCGCGGTCGAGATCGTGACGACGGGACTCGCGGCGACACCGACCCCTCCGGACCGCGTCTCGCCGGCCCCGTACGGCGCGCACCGCTGGCTGCACCTGCCCGAGTTCGAGGATCAGGTGCGCCGCGCGCTCGCCGCCTACGGCACACAACTCACCATCGCCGGTCCCGACGTCGTGCACGTCGGCGGACAGTTCGACCCGCTCACGACGAGCATCTGCCTGCAGCGCGTGTCGTAGCCGCCGGCGCGCCGTCGACGAGTCGCGAGCCGGTCCCGCCGAGGCGGGCGCCGGCACCCCGTCTATCCCCAGCCAGTCAGCAGGGCCGGGGGAACGCGGATCTGCAGGAGCACGATGAGCCCGTTGACGACGACACCGAACACGATCACGGAGACGATGCAGAACACCCAACTGCGTTTTCCCGAGAATCGCAGCACGCAGAACAGCCACACGAGTGAGGCATAGAAGAACGGCACGACGAGGCTGACAGCCGGCAGCGCGACGAACCACGCGATCCAGACGAGCACGCGGCGGCGCACGGCGGACCGCTCGCCGGCGTCGTCGCTGTCCGCGACATCGGCGATGGATGCGCCGAGGTCGGTCACCTCGTCATCGACGGCCGACCTGCCCGTCAGCACCTTCCGAAGATCGACGCCGAGCGCGTATGCCGACGACAGCGCGCCGGCTACCGCGACGAAGGCGGGGAACCAGTAGGTCGGGCGCTCGATCGAACCCAGCGAGATGATCGCCGCTCCGACGAACACGAGGAACACGACCGCCGTCGCGGCGACTCTCGCAATGCTGAGACTCATCGGATCACGCCCCCTCTCGGTCTCGCGTCGTGGCGGCCTTCGACGGCAGGAACCGGCCCGCTGCCCGCCGCACGAGCCGCTGGAAGCCACCGGTCGACCCGGCGAACCCCGCAGCGAGCGTCGCTATCACCAGCACGCCGAGCACGATCGTCGCCGGTTGCGCGAGCCACGACCACTCGTAGCGGCTGACCGAGATCCAGAGGTAGTTCTCGGCGCCCTGGCCGAGCACGAAGCCGATGATGAGCGGCGGCCGCGGCCACTTGATGACCTGCATGCCCCACGAGAGGAGCGCGATGATGACGACCAGGACGATGTCGCCCCAGTGGACCCCCGACTGATACGCGGCGAGCAGCATGATGACGATGAGGAACGGCGCATAGCTGTAGGGCTTGAGCCTGGTGAGCTTGCTCAGCGGGCCGGCGAGTGCCGCGCTGCCGATGGCGCCGAGGGCATTGGCGAGGGCGAGCGTCCACACGAACATGAAGATGAGATAGAGGTTTTCGGGCCGCAGCATGGTCGGACCCGTCGCGACGCCCATCGTCGCGAGCCCGCCGAGCAGGATCGCGGCGGTCGCGCTGCCGGGGATGCCGAACATGAAGGTGGGCACGAGCACGCCGCCGTCCTTCGCATTGTTCGCGGCCTCCGGCGCGATGACGCCACGGATGTCGCCCTTGCCGAAGTTGTCGCGATCCGTGCGCACGAGGCGCTTCGTCGCCCCGTAGGCGAGCCAGTCGATGACGCTGCCGCCGATGCCCGGAACGATGCCGAGCAGCGTGCCGAGGAGACTGTTGCCGACGACGAGCCGTTTGTGACGAACCACGACCTCGCGAGCGCCCCGCAGCACACCGCCCCTCGAGTAGGGCATGTGCTCGGCGACCGCCGTTCCGCGAACGAGCAGCGACAGCACCGACGGCAGCGCGAAGAAGCCGATCGCGAGCACCGCGAGATCGATGCCGTCGAACAGGTAAACGATCTCGCCGACGAAGCGGTAGTCGCCAGTCATGCCCGCACTGCCGATCGTCGCGAGCAGCATGCCGAGGAACGCCGAGATGAGCGACGGGGCGATTGGCCCCCTCGTGATGACCACGATGAGGGACATGCCCAGCAGCGCCATCATGAACAGCTGCGGCGAGCCGATCCCGACGATGAGGGGGCGCGCGAGCGGGATGAGCAGAAAGAGCGCGACCGCTCCGATGATGCCGCCGATCATGTTGGCGGTGAACGCCGCCCCGAGAGCCACATTGCCGAGCCCCTTGCGTGCCATCGGGTAACCGTCGACGACGGTGGCCTGCGACGCAGCCGTGCCGGGCACACCCATGAGCACGGAGGGGAACGTGTCGCCGATCGTCGTGGCCGCGTTGAGCCCTATGAGCATGCCGATCCCGCTCGCCGGCGGCATCCCCACGATGAGCGGCAAAAGGACGGCCATGCCGGTAATGCCACCGAGCCCGGGGATGAGCCCCAGGATGAGCCCGAGCACCACGCCGACCACGAGCCAGATGAGGTGCTCGGGGCTCAAGATCATCTGCAGCGCTTCGAGCGCCGATTCGAGCATGTGGCCCTACTCTCCCGGGATACGCATGCGCGCGCACGCGCGAACGTGCGATTCGGTCATCGCGACGAGACCTCGTCGATGTAGTCGCTGATCCACTGCACCTGCTCGGGCGTGAGGTTGCGTGCCGCAACGAGCGACGCCTCCGCCTCCTCTCCGAGCTGCACAGGAGGCTCCTCGCCGAGCAGCTGCCCGGCCTCCTCGAGGAAACCCTCGTCGACGACCACCTGAGCCATCGCGGCGTGCAGGGCGTCCTTCGCCTCCTGCGGCGCGTCGCCGTGGACCCAGTAGTTGCGCAGCAGATTGGTCTGCGCCGTGGTCACGGCGCGGTAGATGTCCCACCCCATCCCGGCGGCAGTTTCACCGGTGACCATCTCGTAGGCCTCAGGCATGGTCGGCAGATCCGGGAACGCCGGGTCGCGCTGCACCTCGTCGCCGACGACGTACCCCTGCGTCATGAGGGGCGTCACATCACCGTCTTCTTCGAGCGGGAGCACGTTGTTGAGGTAGTGCGACGAGGTGACGTTGCCCATGCTCAGCTCACCGCGCAGCACCGCCGCGGTGACCGACCCGCCACCGTCATAGCCCATGAGCGGCGTGAAGCCGGCGATACCGAGCTGCTCGAGGGCGAAGACGCGCACGGCCTCCGACGCGTTGAGCTCCATGCCACCGTAAAAGAACGGGCCGGGCCCCGTGACGAGGTCGTCGAGGGAGGTCACACCGGCCTCGACGCTGCCGAAGATCGACATGCCACCTCCGAACGCGGCGACCGTCTCGAAGCCTTCGGGATCGAACTCCACGCCCTCGGTGTCGATCAGGCTCGAGACGAGGATGCCGCCTGAACCCATCGCGAGGGTGAGGCCGTCGTCGTGGCTGGCGCGTTCGAACCGGTTGAGGCCCTCCTTCTGGCCGCCACCCGGCACGTTCTCGACGACGACCTCTGGGTTGCCCTCGAGATACTGCGACAGGTAGCCCGCCAGCATGCGGCTGAAGGTGTCGGATGCGCCTCCGGCATCGAAGGGAACGATCATCGTGATGCGTTCGCCCTCGTAGTAGGCACCGCCGCCGTCTCCGCCACCTCCCTGCTGATTGGTGACCCCGCAGCCGGTGATCGCCAGCAGTGTCGTGGCGGCCACGGCGGTGGCCAGGAGTCCTCTGCGTTTCGGTGACATCGTCGTCGCCCCTCGTGAAGTGAAACGTCGGTTATTCGCAGTTCCGGCGCGAACGTCGTCGTTCACGCCATGCAACATCGGCAGTATTGCATACAATCTATGGGTGGTGCTATACATTAATTGAGGGGGCATCAATGACGACACACCCGATTCGGCCGCTGGCGCATGGCGACACAGCACGTAACGCCACACCGGCCGCCGCCGGCCACGCCCGCGGTGTTCGCGACCCGCTGAGCCTCGCCGGGCAGCGTGCCGCGCTCCTCGCCGGTCCCGCCGCGGGCACCCGCAACGGCGAGCCGAGCAGGGTTCCAGATACGACCAGCCGGGGGCTGGGTGACGCCACGTTGCCGAGCACCGAAACGCGACTGCGGGCCGCCCTCGCCGACGAGTTCGCGCCCCGGCGCCTTGACGTGCGCCAGATCACCGCGGCTGACTCAGACTCCCTCCTCGACTGGCTCGTGGGACACGAGGCCGTGCACCCGATCGCCGACGACGCCGAACTCCTCCGTCGCCTGAACCCTGCCGACCGGCTCGTCTACGGCCTGTTCCATCCAGCACTGCCGGACGAGCCCGTCGCGTTCACGTCGATCGCCCTCACGGCCCGCCCGTCTGCGTCGATCGGCGAGCTGCTCGCGACCGACCGCGTGCCGATCGACCCAGCCGAGGCCACGATCGCGGTCTTCTACTCGATCTCGACCTGCCACGCGGGACTCCGGGGACTCGGCCTCGGGCGCACGATGCTCGCCGGGGCCCTTGGGCGAGTCTCCGCGACGCTGCCCTCCATCCGTCACACCGTGACGCTCTCCCCGGCCCCCGCGCTGCGGGCCTGGCTGGCCCATGCCGCCGCGGAGCAGGGAGACGCCTCGCCTCCCGCCCTGACGCAGGACGCGCTCGCCGCCGGGAAGCGCCCGCCCCCCGCGCTCCTGAACGACGTCGTCGAACGATTCGTCGCCGACGCGGTCCGCCACGGTGACGCCCCTTGCGACCCCGTTGCTCGTTTCCACCTCCGCAATGGCGCTCGCCTGGATCGCGTGCTCCCGGGCGCCGATTCCTCGGCGGTGGCCTTCGAACGGTCATTCGGCGTCATGGTGAGCTACCGCTACGACGGGCAGGCCGCGCGATGAGCGCGGGGATGAACGAGAACCTCTTCATCGCGCTCATGGCATCGGGCGACGACGCGGGTCGCGTCGCCATCGAGCTGCCCGACGGCCGGCGAGTACGGTACGACGAGCTCGACGAGCTCGCGGCGGGCTACGCCGCGGCGCTCGAGGCGGTGGGCACGCAGCCCGGCGACCGCGTCGTCGCCGTGCTCGCCAAGAGCGTCCACGCCATCGCGGCGTACCTGGCGACCCTGCGGGCCGGGGCCGTGTTCGTGCCGATCAACCCCTCGTACACGACCACAGAGCTCGCGTACTTCATCAGCGACGCGCAGCCGGCCGTGGTGCTCTGTGCGCCGGCACGCGCCGACGAACTCGCCGCAGCCTGCGAACGCGCGGACGCGACGATGCTCACGGCCGACGCCGACGGGGCCGGCACGCTCGCCGAGGCGGCCGCGCGAGCGACCGCGCGCCCAGTGGTGCCGCGAGGGCGAGACGACCTCGCCGCGATCCTCTACACCTCCGGCACGACGGGGCGGTCGAAGGGGGCCATGCTGACGCACGGCAACCTCGCCGCCAACGCCGAAACGCTGCGGGCCCAATGGCGATTCTCGTGCGACGACACGCTCGTGCACGCCCTGCCCGTCTTCCACACCCACGGATTGTTCGTCGGCATCAACGTCTCGTTCCTCGCCCGCGCGACCGTGCTGCTGCTGCCGCGCTTCGAGGTCGCGTCGCTCGCCGACGCACTGCGGCGGGCCACGGTACTCATGGGCGTGCCAACGTACTATTCGCGACTGCTCGAGGTGCCGGACCTGCGCGAACGCGCGTCGAGCATCCGGCTGTTCGTCTCAGGCTCGGCACCGCTGCTCGCCGAGACGCACCGCGCCTGGGCGGCGCGCACCGGACACGCGATCCTCGAGCGCTACGGCATGACGGAAACGACGATGCTCACGTCGAATCCGATCGATGGCGAGCGCCGCCCCGGCACGGTCGGCCGTCCCCTGCCCGGCGTCGAACTGCGACTCGCCGAACCGAATGCGCAGGGCATCGGCAGCATCCAGGTGCGCGGGCCCAACGTCTTCGTCGGCTACTGGGGCCTGCCCGAGCGAAGCGCCGCCGAATTCACCGACGACGGATTCTTCATCACGGGCGACCTCGGTCGCATCGACGCCGATGGCTACGTCGAGATCGTCGGCCGTGAGAAGGACCTCGTGATCACGGGCGGGTACAACGTGTATCCGAAAGAGGTCGAGCTCGTGCTCGACGCCGTCGACGGCGTCGGCGAAAGCGCCGTGTTCGGCGTGCCCGACGCCGATCTCGGCGAGCGCGTGATCGCCGCGATCGTTCCGGCCTCCCCCACCGCGCCGACCGCGGACGACCTCGACGCTCATCTGGCGGAACACCTCGCCCGCTATAAGCGCCCGCATGATTACGTCGTGCTGCCGGCGCTGCCGCGAAACGTCATGGGCAAGGTGCAGAAGAACGAACTCCGGACCCGCTACTCGAGCGACGACGGAACGATGACGGAGCCCGGCCCCGCGGCTTCGACAAGAAAGGAGTACACACGATGACGAGCTCGGACCCGACGATGACGTCGGCAGCGTCTGTGAACGATCGCGACGGCGGTGAGCACGACGACCTGCTCGAGGTGCACGACCCGACGGGGTTCCCGCCCGTCGTCACGGCGAAGACGCCGGCCACTCGGCTCGACGACCTCGCCGACCGCACCGTGTATCTCATCGACAGCCGCTTCGACGACTCGATCGAGCTCCTGAAGCAGATCGAAGCGTGGTTCGCCGAGCACATGCCGAGCGTGACGACCCGCATCGAGCAACTCGCCTCGACGTATGCGAAGGACGACCCGGCGCTGTGGGAGCGCGTGAGGGCGGACGGCGACGCGGCGATTCTCGGCGTCGGCCACTGCAGCACCTGTGCGCCTGCAGTCGCGACGCACGCGATCACCCTCGAAACGAAGTACGGCATCCCGACGGTCGCCGTGCACACCGACACATTCAAGCGCGTCGTCACGTCGGTCGCCCGCATGGGCGGCCTACCCGAGCTCCCCCAGGTCTTCGTGCCGCAGCCCGTCATGGGCAAGAGCCCCCAGGAGCTGCGCGACTATGTCGACGGGGCCGACCCGACCACGGACACGCCCGTCATGCGCGCGATCACCGAGGCGCTCACGCGGGCGCCGGCACCCGCGAAAGCTCCCGCTCCCGACGTGTCGGAAAAGCGCTTCGTCGCTCCCGCGAGCGCCGATCGCCTCTACGAGCAGTTCGCCGAGAAGCACTGGACCGACCAGCTTCCGATCGTGCTGCCGACCAAGCGGCGGGTGCGCGAGATGCTCGCCGCGACGAGTCACGACCCCGACGAGGTGGTCGGTCGGCTGCAGCCAACCGCGAACCGCGGTGCGTGGAGTTTCACGGTCGAGAAGGTCGCCGTGAACGCCGTCATGGCCGGCGCGAAGCCCGCCTATCTCCCGGCGATCCTCGCGCTCGCGTCGAGCGGGCAGACCGCGCGCGGCAGCACCTCAAGCTCGGGAGCCGCGATGACGGTCGTGAACGGGCCGTTCCGCGACGAGGTCCGTATGAACAGCGGCGTCGGCGCCCTCGGACCTTACAATCACGCGAACGCCACGATCGGCCGCGCCTACAGCCTGCTGTCGCAGAACCTGCAGGGAGGGTCGGTCCCGGGCGAGACGTTCATGGGCTCGCTCGGCAACAACTACACCTACAACGGGCTGACCTTCGCCGAGAACGAAGAACGCAGTCCGTGGGAACCGCTGCATGTGCAGCACGGGTTCGCGACCGATGAGAGCGCGGCGACGATCTTCTTCGGCAATCGCTCGACCACGTTCGGCCTCGGCCTGCGCAAGGAGCACTGGCGCGAGCACGTCGGCGACATGCTGCGCGGCACCGACGCCGTGACGGCGCCCGTGCTGCTGCTCGACCCGATCGTGGCGCGCCAGTTCATCGACCGGGGTGGATTCGTGAACAAGGCTGACCTCATTCAGTGGGTTCACGAGACGGCGACGATGCGCGCAGACCGGTACTGGGATCTGCAGGTGATCCAGAACTACGTGTACCCGCGCGCGACGTTCGGCGAAGAGCCGTTCGCGAGCCGACTCGCCACCCCGCCCGGTGAGGACCTGCGGATGTTCGCACCCGAGACCATCAATGTCGTGGTGGTGGGCGGCGAGACCAACGGCTACTGGCAGATCATGGGCGCCCGCCGCAGCGCGACGGTCTCGATCGACGAGTGGCGATGAGCGGGGAGGGCGGCGCGAGCGGCGCCGGTGGACCGGACGAGGTCTTCGATGTGATCGTGGTCGGGGCGGGGGTGGCGGGGCTGACGGCCGCGGCCGCCACCGCGCGCGGTGGAGCGCGCACCCTGCTCCTCGACCGGCTTGGGGTCGGCGGCCAGGTCAGCACGGTCGAGAACGTTGCCAATGCGCCCGGCTTCGACGAGCCGATCGCTGGCTATGACCTCGGCGTGGAGCTGCTCGAGGTGGCCGAGAGTGCCGGGGCAGAGGTCGCGCTCGACGAGGTCGAGGCGATCGAAGCGGCGGGGCCCGCCGCGATCGACGAGGCGGTCGTGAACGGCGGCGGGTTTGTCGTCCGCGCGGCCGCTCGCTCGCTCGGGGCACGCGCCATCGTCATCGCGACGGGCTCGACGCGCCGCGCCCTCGGACTCGTGGGCGAGGCTGAGCTCGAGGGGCGCGGGATCTCGCACTGCGCATCCTGCGACGGCCCGTTCTTCCGGGAGAGGCGTGTGGTCGTCGTCGGAGGCGGCGACTCGGCCTACGACGAGGCCCTCGTGCTCGCCGAGCATGCGGCTGACGTCCTCGTCGTGCACACCGGTCCGGAGCCGACGGCGAGGGCGACGGCCGTCGAGAACCTCCGCGCGCGACCGAATGCGCGCGAGCTCCCGAACGCCACCGTGACGGCGGTGCGCGGGACCGAACGGGTGGAGTCGGTGACGATTTCGCGCCACGACACGGGCCAGGAGGTCGACCAGGCCGCGGACGGCCTGTTCGTCTACATCGGGTTGCAGCCGAATTCGCGGCCCATCGCCGGGCTGGTCGACCTCGACCGCGACGGCCGCGTCGTCGTGGATGCCGGTCTCCAGACCTCCAGACAGGGGGCCTTTGCGGCGGGTGACGTGCGAAGCGGCACGGCGGCGATGCTCGCCGAGTCTGCAACCGACGGTGAGTCGGCGGCCGCCTCGGCGCTCGAGTTCCTTCGCGCACCCCGGTGACGAATCAGGCGGTCTCGCGACCGTCGGCTGCCGCGAGACGGTCGGCCGCCCGGGCGACCAGCCCGACCGGCATAGGCTCTCACGATATGAAGCAGAGCCGGGCGGGCGAGATCCGCGACCACATCGAGCAGGCCATCGTGACCGGCGCGTTCAGGCCCGGTGAGCGCCTCGACGAGGTGAAGCTCGCAGCCCAGTTCGAGGTGTCGCGCACGCCGATTCGCGAGGCGCTGCGCCAGCTCATCGCGACGGAACTCGTCGAGGCGCAGCCGCACCGCGGGACCTTCGTCAAGGACTTCTCGGTGCGCGACATGCTCAACATGTTCGAGGTCATGTCGGAGCTCGAGGGCATGTGCGCGCGCCTCGCCGCGCGACGACGGTCGGACGCGCAGCTTCGCGAGATCGAAGCCGCCTGCGAGACGTGCGCCGCCAACAGCGAATCGGGTGACGCCGATGCGTACTACTACGCCAACGAGCAGTTTCACCTTGCGATCTATGAGGCCAGCGGCAACGCGTTCCTTGCGCGGACGGCCCAGAGCCTGCTGCTGCGGCTCAGGCCGTTCCGCCGGCTGCAGCTGCGCGTTCCGGGGCGCATGCGCAGCTCGACGACCGAGCACGGGGCCATCGTCGAAGCGATCCGCGCGGGCGATTCGGCGTCCGCCGAGCAGCTCATCGAGGAGCACGTGTCGGTGCAGGGCGACCGCTTCGGCGATTTCGTCGCGGCGCTCGGGGACTCGGTGGGACGACCGTGACGCTCGTCTCCATGACCCTCTCAGGCGAGCGCCGCGTGTTCCTCACTCGTCGCGATCCGCGCCGAGCGCTGTTGGCGCGGCCGGGGACGGAGTAGCATCCCGTCACCCGCATGGTTCGGGGAGGTGAGCGGATGCACGTGACGACGGAGCGCGGTCGAACGATCGTGAGCGGCTACTTGCGCCCTGGCGCGCCCCGCGCGACCACGCACGCGATGGACGCCGTGGTCGTGCACCGGTCTCACTACGAGGCCGAGATGGGCTCGTGGGGCCTCGGACCCGTGCGCATGTCGGCGATCGACGACCCAGATTCGGCGATCGTCTCGCGACATCTCGGCTTCCTCAAGGAGCCCGCCTCAACCATGCTCGTCGGCGTGCTGACGCGGGGCACCGGGCACCTGCAGACGGCGACCCAGTCGCTGGCGCTCCGGCCGGGCTCGCTTTCGCTCTACCCGAGCGGCGTGCCGTTCGAACTGCGTTTCGACTCCGCGTACCGCTACATCGTCGCCGAGGTCCCGCGCGATGCGATCGGTGCGTCCGGCGATGACGACCAACTGTGCGGCGCGAGCCCCGAAATCTCCACAATGCCCGCCGCACACATCGCGACCGAATTGCTCGGCTCACTCCCCGCCCGCGCGGGCGGGCTGCGGCACGGCTCGCGTGCGCGGCTCGGCGACCTCATCGTGAACCTGTTGCGCGAGTCGATCGACGGCCTCGCTGGTATCGATCACCACGCCGCTTCTCCCTCGAACGACGATGGCATGCTCGCCCGGCTGCTCCGCTGGATCGACGAGCACCTCGCCGAGCCAGACCTGTCGCCGGGGCGCATCGCAGCCGAGCACTTCATCTCTGTCCGCTACCTCCACCGTCTGTTCGAGGCGAACGATTCCACGGTCGCCCAGACGATCCGGCGCCGCCGTATCGACCGCATCAAGGCGGATCTGTGTTCCCCGGCCACCGGCGCTGCACCGGTCGCGGCGATCGGTGCGCGCTGGGGTATCGCCGACGCAACGCAGCTCAGCCGACAGTTCCGCGCAGTCGAGGGCACGACGCCGGCTCGGTGGCGTCGCGAGCAGCGCTGGGCCGGTGACGAGACGAGCTAGCCGAGCGCCAAGATTCCTCGAACGCGGTCGAGGGTGTCGTCGCCAACCGTCGCCTCGAGGGCGACGCGGCCGCCCTCCATCACGAGCACGCGGTCGCAGTGCCTGGTGATCAGTTCGGGGTTCTGGTCGATGACGAGAACACCGAGCCCCGAGTCGGCGACGCGACGCAGCAGACGGAACGTCTCGACCACCATGCTCGGTTGCAGCCCGTGCGTGAGCTCGTCGATTGCGAGGAGGCTCGTCGCCGACAGGACGGTACGGGCCACCCCGAGCTGCTGCTTCTGGCCGCCGGAGAGGCTGCCCGCCGCCTGCCGCGCCCGCTCGCCGAGCATGGGAAAGACCTCGGTCGGCTCGAACGGCATCGCCCCGCGACGCTTCGCGAGCGCGAGGTTCTCCGCCACGGTCAGCGACGGGAACACGCCGCGGTCTTCCGGCAGGAACGACGCGCCTGCCCGCGACGCCGCGACCGGCTTGCGAGCCGGGATCCGCGTGCCACCGATCTCGACCGAGCCTCCCGGCCGGTCGACGAGGCCGAAGATCGCGCCGAGCAGACTCGATTTGCCCATGCCGTTGCGGCCGAGCACGCCGACGACCTCGCCCGAGTTGACCTCGAGATCGACGCCGCCGACCACGTCGACTCCTCGATACGCAGCGCGCACGCCGGTTGCGCGCAAGATGGCCCCGCTCCTCATGCGTCACCCCCGAGATACGCGCGCCGCACGGCGTCGTGCTCGGCCACCTCGTCCATGGTGCCGATCGCGATGACGCGCCCCTCCGCGAGCACGACCACCCTGTCGGCCACCTCGCGCACGAGCCCCATGTCATGCTCGACGATGATCATGGCGCAGCCGCTCTCGGCGCTCGTATGACGCAGACGCCCCGCGAGCGAGGTGGCGTCGTCGTGCGAGAGACCGGCGGCCGGCTCGTCGAGCAGCACGAGCTCCGGTGGACCCGCGAGCACCATGTCGAGCTCGAGGTTGCGACGCTCGGCCATCGAGAGCTCGCCGGCCGCGATGTCATCCTCGTGCCCCGGATGCTTCGAGTCGGGCCCGGACTCCCCCGCCATCGTCGCGGCGAGGCGGCGGTTGTCGGCGACGCTCAGCTCGGCGAACACGCTCGGCACCTGGAACATCCGCCCGAGGCCGCGCCTCGCGCGCTGCGCCGGCCGCAGCGTCGTGATCTCGTGCCCGTTCATGACGATCTCGCCGCGCTCGGGACGGATGCTCCCCGCGATCGCCGCGAGGAGGGTCGACTTCCCGGCCCCGTTCGGCCCGATGAGGGCGACGATCTCACCGCGGTGCACGGTGAGCGAAACATCGGTGAGGATGCGCGCGCGGCCGAGCCGCTGGGTGATATTCCGGACTTCGAGGAGCACCTCTGGCGTACCGGGCGCGCCGCGTTCGCCGCGCTCGCCGATCGCCGCGCCCGCGTCGCCCGTGGCGCCGTCCCGCGGGCGCACCGCACGCATCCTCGGTAGGCGAGGCATGTCACTGCCGCCGCGCAGCATCCGGCGAACGATGCCGGCCACGCCATCGGGCGCGACCGACACGACCACGATGAACAGGATCGCAAGCCCGAAGACGTAGAGGCTGCGCAGGTCGCCGCCGAAGACCTGCTCGATGACGGTCAGCACGAGGGCGCCGAGGAAGGGACCCGCGAGGCCGCGCTTGCCGCCGACCGCGAGCCATGCGAGCACGCTCGTCGAAAGCGCGATGCCGAGCGAGGCCGGTGTGACGATGCCCGAAACCTGGGCGAACAGCGTGCCAGCCACCGCCGAGACGGCCGCGGCGACCGTGAAGGCGAGCACCTGCACGCGCGTCGGGCCGATACCGAGGCTCTCGGCCCGCTGCGCGTTCGCCAGCACCGCGATCTGGCCCGCGCCCGTCCGCCCGCGCAGCACCAGGCGGTTCGTGAGCAGCACGACGACGACCACGACGCCGACGACGAGGTAGTAGCCACCCACAACCGGCAGGCGCTCGACGGTCGATCCGTTCGACCCGCCCGTCGTCTCGGGCATCGACGTCGCGGCTCGGGTCAGCAGCTGGCTCACCGCGAGCGTGAAGAGGATGAAGAGGGGAACGGCCTTCTCACCGCGCACCTGCAGCGACAGCGCCGCGACGAGCGCACCGATCCCTGCCGCCAGCAGCACGCCGGCCACCGCCCCGAGCACGATGCTCACGCCGAAGCGCTCGGCGATCGCGACGCCGTACGCGCCGAGGCCGAAGAACGCCGCCTGGCCGACGCTGATGAGACCCACGCGTCCCCACGACAGGTCGAGGCCGTAGGTGAACAGGCCGTAGACGAGGCCGAGGGTGACGATGCTGAGGGCGACCGGGTTGACGCCGAACGGCAGCACCAGCAGCGCGACGACCGCGGCGGCGGCCCCCGCGACACCCAGCCGGCCGAGGCGGGCGTCGCGGCGGGCCCGGCCGCCGGGCGAGGCCGCCTCGCCCGGCGCAGTGCCGGGCGAGGCGGCCTCGGACGTGCCGGCTAGCACGGCGCCCCCGTGTCGGGAATGATGCCGTGGTCCTCAACGATCTCGTACACGCCGCCGGGCTGGATCATCGCCGTGAAGATGTTCGCCTGCAGGATGTTCCGGTCGCCGTCGAAGTGCGTGCCGTCGCCGAGCGGCGAGTCATAGCTGAACGAGCCGATCGCCTCGTTGATCCCCTCGCGGTCGGTTACGCCGGCGTCATTCGCGGCCGCCGCGATGAATCGCATCGCGAAGTACGCATTCGCGGCCACCTCGGGGATCGGGGCGTCGCTGCCGGTGCGCTCGCGGTAGGCCTCGACGAAGGCCTGGCTCTCGGGGTCGTCGAACGCGTCGGTCCACCGGACCGCCTTTTCGCGGCCCTCCACGAGCGTCGTGAGCGCTGGGTAGTAGTCGGCGTCGGTGGGGGCGCCCTCGAAGCCGATCTCGGGGGTGAGCAGCCCGAACGCGGCGGCCTGCTGCGTGAACGCGATGGCATCGGCGCCGACGACCATCGACAGGATGACATCGGGCTCGCCGGCTGCCAGTCGTCCGATCGTCGACTCGAAGTCGGTCGTGCCCATTGGGCTGTACTCCTCGGCGACGATCTCGCCGCCAGCGTCTGCGACGATCTCACGCGCCGCGGCCGAGTAGTCGCGTGGGAACACGTAATCGGAGCCGACGAGCGCCACCCGAGTGCCGTACTTCTCGAGCAGCTCGGGCACGAGCGGCTCGAGCATCTGGCGGATCGATTCGCCGAAGCTCCACGCGTAGTCGCTGCACACGGAAGGGTCGCCGAGGATCGCCGTCGCGAACGGGAGTCCCTCCGCGTCCGCGACGCTCGCGGCTGCCTGGGCGGTATCGCCGGTGATCGTGCCGACCATGAGCGAGATGTCGGGGTCGCTCGCGAGCCGGTTTGCGATCTGGGTCGTCGTGGCGGGGTCGCCGCGGTCGTCTTCGACCTCGTACTCAATTGGCTGACCGTTGACACCGCCCTCATCGTTGATCGTCTCGATGGCGATCTCAACGCCGGCCTGGAGCGCAAGGCCGGCCGATGAGGTGACGCCCGTCGCGGGAACGACGACGCCGACCTTGAGTGCGCCCGAGTCACCGCCCTCTGCGGCGGGCCCGATGCTCGATCCGCAGGCGGCGAGCGAAGCGGTCATCACGCACGCGGCGACGATGCCGATGGCGCGGACGAGGGTGCGTGGGCGGTGAACAGGCGAGTGAACCATGATCGTGCCTTTCCGATGAGGGGGAGGGAGCGGACGCTGATGACGATGAGGACGGCGGCGAAAAAGATCGTGTCGGCAACCGTGTCGGGGAAGAATCGCCGCAGCACGATCTGCACGACGACGACGAGGAGAGCGGCAATGGCGGCGCCCCGGAACGACCCCGGCTGCGCCAGCAGCAGCGCCACGAAGGCCGGCAGCAGCAGGTTGAAGCCGAGCGACGGGTACACCCCGAGGATCGGCGCGTAGAGGGCACCCGCGAGCACGGCCAGCATGCCGGCGATGACGAACACGAGCGTGCGGGTCGCCGCGGGCGGGACGCCCAGGAGCGAGGCCATGGGCGAATTGTCTGAAACGGCGCGGATGCGCAACCCGATTCGCGTTCCGTAGATCGCGGCCAGCACGCCGACGCAGATCAGCACCGCGACGACACCCACCACAAGCCGGTACGCGGGGTAGGTGATTCCGAAGACCTCGATGCTGCCCTCGACCGGTGCGGCGATCGAACTCGGGGTCGCTCCCCAGATCACCTCGCACGTCTGGCGAATGAGCATGCCAACGCCCCAGGTGATCAGGAGCGTTGCGAGGGGGCTGTGCAGCACCCGCGCAAGCAGGCCGCGCTCGATCGCGACGAGCAGCGGAATCGACACGACGATCGCCACGAGCACGCTCACACCGAACGGCAAACCGGCCGTCGCATACACGACGAAGGCGCCGATCGCCGCGAAGTCGCCGACGGCGAGGTTCACCACCCGGCTCGCGCCGAACACGAGGGAGAGCGAGAGAGCGAGGAGTCCGTACAGCCCGAGCTGCGTGAGGACGGAGAACAGGAATTCGATCATGGCTGCGCGGGCTCGGCATGCACCGCGAAGGCGGGCGGAACGATGCCCGCCCACGGCACCGCCTGCTCGATCGACGCAGCGAGTGCGAGCAGTGTCGCCTCACCCCACGGGCCGCCGACGAGCTGCACCCCGATGGGCAGGCCGTCGCTCGCCGTGTGCAGGGGCAGCGAGATCGCGGGCAAGCCCGCGAGGTTCACCCAGCTCGTGAACGCGACCATCTGGGCTTCGCGCAGACGCATCTCGTGCGGCTGCGCGTTGGCCTCCGCGACGAGCTCCCCTGCCGGGGCAGGAGGACGCGCCATCGTGGGGCTGAGGACGATATCGATGTCGCGGCCGAACTGGGAAACGATGTGCCAGCTCTCGTCCTGGATGCGCATCGCGCTCGCGACATAGTCGGCTGCCGATGCCTCGAGCGCGCGGGCGCGACGCACCTTGAGGTACGGCTCGATCGCCTCGGGGTCGTCGAACGGGATCGTGGCGACCGCCGCATCCATGATGTGGGTGATGTACCCGGTCACGGCCTCCGCGCTGTAGGTGCGAAGCGCGAAGGGCACCACCTCGTGTCCGAGGTCGGCGAGCAGTTTTGCGGCGCTGGTCGCGGCCGCGATGCACGCTTCGTCGACCGGGAGGCCGCCAGGCGCCTCAGTAACGAGGCCGATGCGCAGCTTCGGAACGGCACCGTTCGCGCCCGATGCTGCCGCCTCGGCGAAGGTCCCTCCCGGCGCGGGAGCGTTGTACATGGCACGCGGCTCGAAGACGCTCATGACGTCGAGGATCGTGGCGGTGTCGGCGATCGTTCGCGTCTCGACGCCCTCGGTCGCGGCGTGCTCCCAGCCCGCGTGTCGTGTCGAGACGCGACCGCGTGAAGGTTTGAGCCCGACAAGGCCGCACGCCGAGGCCGGGCCGCGCACCGACCCGCCGCCGTCTGACGCGTGCGCGAACGGGGCCAGCCCGGCAGCGACCGCGGCCGCGGCACCCCCGCTCGATCCGCCCGGCGAGCGCGAGAGGTCCCACGGGTTGCGGGCAGTGCCGAAGCGGCTCGTCTCCGTGACGCACATGGTGCCCGCTTCGGGCGCATGCGAGCGACCGAGGAGTGTTGCGCCCGCGGCCCGCAGCAGTCCAACGCCCGGCTCGTTCTCGACTTGCACGCGCTCGCGCACGCCGAGCGACCCCATGAACAGCGGCTGGCCGGCCGCCGCATGCAGGTCCTTCACCGGGAACGGCACGCCGTGCAGGGGGCCGAGCTCGTCGCCGTCCATGACCGCCTGCTCCGCCCGACGCGCCTCGGCGAGCGAGGCCTCCGCGTCGATCCAGACGATCGCGCCGAGGTCGTCGTCGAACCGATCGATGCGGTCGAGATACAACTGCGTGACCTCGACGGGGCTCACGTCGCGACGCCGGACGGCGGCGGAGATGTCGAGAGCAGGACTGAACGGTGTGAGCAATGCGGTGACCTCTCTGTCCCGGGCCGAACGAATGGGCCCGGCGCTTTCGGACGAGGCTAGGGGCGGTGCGGCGTCCCGGGTTGCCCGAGCGTGCCATGTGGATCGGCGATGCGTGCACAGCGCTCCGAGCAGCTGGCGCCCTTCGGCCGATCCGGGCGAACACCCTGCGCGCGTATGGTGGTCGCCATGACGCGCGACCTGCACCTGACCGGCGATGACGCCGCAGACCGTCTGCTCTCCGATGACGACTTCGCCCTGCTCACCGGCATGCTGCTCGACCAGCAGGTGGCGATGGAGGTCGCGTTCGCTGGACCGGCGAAGCTCCGCGACCGGCTCGGCTCGTTCGACGCCGCGACCGTCGCATCGATGGACCCCGAAGCGTTCCTCGCCTCCTTCGCCGAGAAGCCTGCCGTGCACCGGTTCCCCGGGTCGATGGCGAAGCGCGTGCAGCAGCTCGCGAGCGCCGTCGTCGACGATTGGGGCGGCGATGCGGGCAACCTTTGGCGCGAGGGCGACCCGGACGGGCCCGAGGTGCTGCGCCGCCTGAAGGCGCTCCCCGGCTTCGGCGAGCAGAAGGCGCGCATCTTCCTCGCGCTGCTCGGCAAGCAGGGCGGTTTCACGGGCGACGGCTGGGAGGCGGCCGCCGCTCCCTACGGGGAAGCCGGCTCGAAGCGGTCGGTCGCCGACATCGTCGACGCCGAATCGCTCGTCGAGGTCCGCGCCGCCAAGAAGGCTGCCAAGGCCGCGGCGAAGGCGACGAAGGCCTAAGGCGCACCGGCGGCGTCCGAGACTCTGCCGTGTTGCCGTCTCGCCGCGTCGTGAACGAAAAACGGGCCGCGGCCCGGTGGCATCCCACCGGGCCGCGGCCCGAATGACGCAGTGTCTGCGCCGGGCGCGGACTACGCGTCGAGGTTCGCCTGCAGGTCGAGCGTGATCTTCACGTTGTCGCCAAGCGTGAGGCCGCCGGCCTCGGTCGGGGCGTTCCATGAGACGCCGAAGTCGTGGCGGTTGATCGTGGTCTCGGCCTCGAGGCCGAGCTTCTTGGTGCCGTAGCCGTCAACGGTGATGCCGCCGAAGTCGACCGCGAAGTCGATCGGCTTCGTGACGCCGCGGAGCGTGAGGTCGCCGACGACCGTGATGTCGTCGCCGTTCACGGTCACGCCGGTCGACGTGAAGGTGAAGGTGGGGTGCTCGTCGGCGAGGAAGAAGTCGCTCGCGCGGAGGTGCTGGTCGCGCTGCTCCTGATTGGTGTTCACCGAGGCGACCTCGACGGTGGCCTCGACGCGCGAGTCTTCCAGCGACTCGCCGGTCGTGATGGTGCCCGAGAAGCGGTCGAACGTTCCCTTCACCTTCGAGATGCCGAGGTGGCGCGCCTGAAAGCCGACCTCCGAGTGGGTGGGGTCGATGGTCCAGGTGCCGGCGGTCCAGCCGTCGATCTCAGCGGCGTTGGTCATAGGGATGCTCCTTCGTGGTGTGCGGTGCTGTGCAGAGGACTCCACGGCGAGGGGGCGCGCGGCTGCACACTGCGGTACGCCACAAATGCTAAAGGCTACAAGTATTCATGTCCAGTCTTTTTCATAGAGTTTGCCGAGTGGTCGTCGGGCGGTCACGTCAGACGGGTGCGAGCTCGAGTCGCGTGCCGTGCCATCGGCGCCGGAGCCATCGGTCGTGTGACGCGACGACGACCGCCCCCGGATAGGACGCGAGCGCCGATTCCAGCTCGGTTGCGAGCGCGAGCGACAGGTGGTTGGTGGGTTCATCGAGCAGCAGCAGCTCGGGCGGATCGGCGAGCACGATCGCCAGGGCGACGCGGCGCCGCTGCCCGACCGAGAGCTCGCCGACCTGCCGTTCCGCCTCACCCGTCGAGAGCAGCCCGAACGTGTCGAGCGGCACGGACTCGGCGCGCTCGGCGCCGACCACGTCGCGATAGACCCGGGATGCGCTGCGCTCGGGATGCACGAAGGTCACGTCCTGCTCGAGCAGGCCGGCCCGCGTGCCGCCGACCGCCCGCCAGTGACCCGCGGTGGGCGCGAGCCGGCCCGCCAGGACATGCAGCAGGGTCGACTTGCCCGCCCCATTCGCGCCCGTCACGAGCACGGCGTCGCCGGGACCGAGCGTCAGGGTCACCGGCCGAAGACGGCCGCGCACCTCGACGCCGTCGACCTCGATAATCGGCCCGCCGTCGAGCGGGCGCTCGTGCCGCGGCGGTGAGAATCGCAGCGGCTCGGGTGGCGCTCCGACGGCCGACCTGGCAAGTTCGTCGGCCTGTCGCTCGGCCGACCGCACGCGCTGCGAGATCACGCGCGCATTGCGGTCGGCGAAGAACTTGCGCGCCATGCGCAACTCGGCCCGGCTCGCGCTCGTGCGCCCGAAGCCGTGCGCACGCTCGGCAAGCGCCTCGAGCCGTGCGAGCTCGGCCTGCTCGTCCCGGTAGCGCACGCGCCAGCGCTCCCGGCGGCGTTCGCGCTCGACGAGGTAGTCACTGAACGTGCCGCCGAAGACGGTCGCACCGCGACCCGACGCCACGTCGAGGCCATCCGCGGCCGATCCCCCGGCATCCGGCCCATCGCCCACCGCGGAGTCTGCCGCAGCGGCGCCGGTCGCCGCGGTGGCGGCACTGCCGGCATCCTCGCGCCGCTCCGCCCCGTCGCCCTCGTGCGGTATCGGGTCGAGGTCGAGCAACGAGGTCGCGGCTTCGTCGAGGAACGCCCGGTCGTGGCTCGCGAAGAGCACGGGCCCGGGCCAGTCGGACAGCGTCGTGCGCAGGAACGCCACCGCCCCGTCATCGAGGTGGTTCGTGGGCTCGTCGAGGAGCAGCGCGGTCGGACGACGAATCAGCAGCCACGCGAGCGACAACCTGGATCGCTGCCCGCCGGAGAGCGCGCCGACAGGCCGTGAGCGGTCCAACGAGCCGAGTCCGAGCGCGGCGAGCGTCGCGTCGGCTCGGGCGGGCGCCGCCCAGACGTCGGCGCGCGCGGCCTCGTCGAGCGCGGCCTCGTAGACCCGGGCCGCCTCGTCGCCGCCGTCGGCCAGCTGCATCGCCGCCTCCTCGAGGGCGGCCTCGATCGCCCGCGCGCTCGAGAGCGCGTCGGCGAGCACGTCGTCGATGGTCGCGCCGGCGTCGAACGGCGGCTCCTGCCACAGCAGTCCGGTTCGATCGGGACGCGAGATGACCCCCGCGTCCGGCGCTTCGACGCCGGCGAGCAGCCGCAGCAGTGTCGACTTGCCGCTGCCGTTCTCGCCGATGAGCCCGACGCGGGCGCCCGGCGGCACCGTGAGCGAGACGTCGCTCAGGATGCGCCTGCCACGGTAGGCGTGCGAGAGACCCTCCGCGCGGAGGGCGCGTGCATGCATGGATGAAGATGAAGTCGTGTGAGCGGACACGGGGTCTTTCGGGATCGAAGCGAAACCCGCGGGGCACAGCCTCGCGCACGGGTCGGACTCGATCAGGACTTCACGGGCGAGACGTTAGCACAGGGCTGCCCCGGGGCCCAGGGCGAATTCCCGCCTGGGGAGCTGTCACACTCGTTCGCCCCGTTCCGACACCTTGGGTGAGTGCGCGCGATGGGCGCGCGACCACACGAAGGGAAGACCATGTCACGCATCAACATCGCATCGACGAACCGCGAGGGGTACCGCGCGGTCGCGGCGCTCGACGGCTATGTCCGCGGCGCGCTCGACCTCGAGCTCTACGAGCTCGTCAAGCTGCGCGCGTCGATCGTGAACGGCTGCGGGTTCTGCGTCGACATGCACGCGACCGACGCCCGCGAGAACGGCATCCCCGAGCGCAAGCTCGCCGCCGTCGCCGCCTGGCAGCACGCGGGTGCGCTGTTCGACGACCGCGAGCGCGCCGTGTTCGCCCTCACCGACGCCGTCACGGCACTCGGCCCGGACACGGTGACCGACGAGATCTGGAATGCCGCGGCCACGCACTTCGACGAGCGGCAGCTCGGCGACCTTGTGCTCGCCATCGCGACGATCAACGCCTGGAACCGCATCGCGATCTCGACGAGGCTCGAGCCGCCGGTGGACGACGAGCAGCCCCGGGCCTGAGCCGGCTGGGCGGTGCCGTGACCTACGCTGCGAACGTGACGACGCCGAGTGCCGCTGCGACCGCGTGGGATCGCGATCGCGGGCGGCTGCTCGGTATCGCATACCGAATGCTCGGCGACTTCGGTCTTGCCGAAGACGTCGTCTCCGAGGTCGCCCTCGAGGCGTGGCAGGCCGAGCGGAGCGGCACGGTCGACTCGTGGCCGGCCTGGCTCACGACGACGTGCGTGCGCCGCTCGATCGATCGACTGCGACACGTCGCCGCACGACGCGAGGACTACCCGGGGCCGTGGCTGCCCGAGCCCGTCGCGACCGACCGATTGCCCGATGAGGTCGCGGCGAACCGGGAGCTGCTCTCGATCACGCTGCTGCACCTCGCCGAGCAGCTCACCCCCGAGGCGCGCGCCGCGATCGTGCTGCATCGCGCCTTCGGCATGACGGCGCCCGAGATCGCGCCGGTCATCGACCGCACGCCGGTCGCGGTGCGGCAGCTGATCTCGCGCGGCGAGCGGCGGCTCGGGATCGATCGCGACGGCGCGGCACCGCAGGGCGGCAACCCGGCCGTCATCGAGCGACTCATGCGGGCGATCGAGTCGGGTGAGGTCGGCGAGGTCGTGGCGCTCCTGTCAGACGACGCGGTGCTGTGGGCGGACGGCGGCGGCAGGATGCGCAGCGCGATGAACCCCGTCTTCGGCGCACACCGCATCGCGCGGTTCTTCGCCGGCGTCATCGGCAAGCGGCGCCGGGCCGACCCGGCGATGACGGTGGAGGTGGCGCCCGTCGAGGTGAACGGCGAGGCGGCGATCTCACTGCGCCTCGCCGACGAACGAGACGTCATCTCGCTCGAGCTCGACTCGGCGGGGCGCATCCGCGGCCTGCGGCGCATCTCGAACCCGGACAAGCTCGCGCGGGCGCTCTGAGCATCCCGGGGAGCGTCCGCGGCGACGTTGGCGGGCCTGCTGTCGCCGCGGACCCCGCTGCCTACCGGGCCGCTCCCCCGGCGCTCGAGCTCACGCTCGAACCGGCCGGCCGGAACAGCGCGACCAGGCCCACGACGACGGCGAAGCCGACGCCGGCGATCGGGAACACCACCCATGACTGCCCCCACGCGCTGCCGAGGAAGCTCCACGCCAAGTACACGAGCACCACGGCCGGCCAGTACACCGCCGCGACGCGGCCGATCAGCGAGGCGCGCGCCTCGTCTTCCCCGTTGACGGGCGTGCGGGGGCGCCCCGACTGCACGACGGTGTCGAGCGCGCTGCGGCGCATGCCGGAGACGACCAGGATGCCGATGCCCAGACCGACGACGATGAGCAGGCCGACTGAGCCGAGCGTGCTCGCCCCGTCGACCTGAAGGGCGGTGAGCGTGGTGGGGATCGCGACGCTCAGGATGATGATGCCGACGCCCGCGACGATCGCCGCCGTGAACCCGCCCTCGCTGCGCTCGCGCAGCGCGCTGACGTCTTCGGCGACGCGCGGCTCCACGCGGGCCTCGCCCTGCTGCAGCGTGCCGATCGACCGCTGCGTCGCTCGCCCGCCCACGATGAACATGCCGACCGCGATGGCGACGGCGAGCAGCAGCGGCACCGCGCCCGCCGCCGCATACTCGGTCTGGCCGATGAGCACGGTGCAGCCGAGCCCGATCAGGATGAGCCAGACGCCGCCCGCGATGAGCATCGACGCGCTCCGCGATCGGCGCAGCATACCGTCGACCTCGCCCGACGAAAGGATGGGCACCTTCGGCCCGAGCGCGGCGTCGTCGACCTCTCGGCGGATGCCGAGGGCGTCGGCCAGCTCGTCGAGGTTGCCGAACTCGGTGATCACGCGGCCCGTTGCCTCGTGCTCACTCACGCCGGCCTCGCGCAGCTCGCGATACTTGTCCTCGCTCATCTGCTGCAGTTCGGCGTGCGCGCGCTCGATCTCGGGCGACGAGGGCAGATCGGCGAAGAGCCCGCCGATGTAGGTGCGGATGGTGTCGTTCATGGTCAGCTCCCGTCTGACGCGAGGAATCGGGCGACGACATCAGTCGCGTGCCGCCATTCCTCGCGCTTGTCATGGTGCCGCGCGGCACCCTCGTCAGTGATGCGGTAGTACGTGCGCGGGCGCCCGTTGGTCTCGACGCCGGGGAACGACTCGAGATCGCCTCGAGCCTCGAGCCGCCTGATCGCGGCGTAGAGCGTGGTCTCTTTCACGACGTAGTCGCCCCGCGAGCGCTCGTCGATGCGCTTGGCGATGGCGTAGCCGTACGACTCGCCCTCGAGCAGCACACTCAGGATCACGAGGTCGAGTGAACCTCGGATGAGATCGCTCCCGATCATCGTGACCCCCGTCTACTGCATGTGATGCAGTAATTACTCTATGTCATGCAGTAGCCGTCGTCAAACATGCGGGGGCGGATGCTTCATGACCGGCGCGCCAGGCATCGCGTTCACCGAGGAGCACCCAGGGCACGGCACACTTCGCACATGGCGTCGAACAGCTGGCAGCACCCGTTTCGGCGATCACTCCGCCACGGCAAGCGGGCGACGCGGGTGTCGGTGCGTGTCGACATCGCCACGCGCCCCTTCGGCTGGATCGACCGCTGGGGCCTCGTCATCGCCCAGGTGTTCGGCTGGGCGGCCCTCGGGCCGAGCCTCATCCCCCGTCGCTGGTGGATGACGGCGGTCGCCATTGGGCTGTCGCAGATCTCGGGCTACATGACGGGCCGGTCGTTGCACCTCGCCGTGCGCGCGGCGTGGTTCGTGCTCCGACGGCTCATCGCCGGTCGCGGGGCGGGACCATCGACGCGGCCGAGTGCGGTTCGGCTCGGTGGCGACGGCGCCCGGCTGAGCGCGAGCGAGCGTGCCCGGGCACGCCGCACGACCCGGGCTCGCACGCGACCCTGGGCCGTCCGCGGGCGCGCGACGTCGCCGTTGGCCGGGGCGGTGCTCCTGCACATCGGCCGGATGCTCGAGCGCGACGACGTGCGAGCTGCGTCGGCCGCCGTGGTCGGCGGCCTGGCCGGAGCCGGCACGGTCGCCTCGCTGCGCACCAGCGTGACGCGCCAGAGCGAGATTGCGCGGCTCGTGCGCGCCCGGATGCCCGCGAGGCGCGAGCAGCTCGCGGGCATGGCCGCCGGTACCGGCATCGCGGCGGGCGCGCTCGGTCTCGAATGGCTGCGGCTCATCGCGGCGCGCGGCGTGCGCTCACGGCTCCGCAGCGTTGCGCCGGGCGCCGTCGCCCTCGTCGCGGGGGTAGCCCTGCCCGCCGCGGTCCTCACCGTTGCGGGCGACCGGGCGGTCCGGCGCATCTGGAGCCGCATGGTCGCGACCGCGACGGCCAACAACGACCTCGACATCCCCGGGGTGACCCGCCCGACCACGCCGCTCCGGTCGGGGAGCCCCGCATCGCCCGTGGCGTGGAGCGCACTCGGACGACACGGTCGGGCATTCGCGGGGTCAGGCGCGTCGGCCACCGACATCGCTTCCGCGACGGGGCGCGACGCCATCGAGCCGATTCGCGCGTTCACGAGCGTGGCATCCTGGCGAAGTATCGCGGGCGCAGCGCGGGCCGCCACGAGCGAGCTGCGCCGCACGGGCGCCTACGACCGCGACGTGCTCGTCATCGCGACGACGACGGGGACGGGATGGCTGTCCGACTGGTCCGTCGGGGCCGTCGAGCACCTCACCGGCGGCAACTGCGCGACGGTCGCCGTGCAGTACACCCTGCTTCCGAGCGGCCTGGCCGTGCTCGGCCACCCTCGCGGCCCGATCATCGCGGCGCGGGCCCTGCTCGACGCGGTCGAGCGCGACCTCTCGCCCCGGCCGCCGCAGCAGCGTCCCCGGGTGTTCGTGACCGGTGAGTCACTCGGCGCCTTCGGAGTGCTCGGCGCCGAGTCGTCGATCGACGAGCTGCTCGCGCGGATCGACGGCGGCGTGCTCGCCGGAGCCCCACGCGTCTCGCGCCACTGGGACGCGCTCGTGGCCTCACGCGACGAGGGCTCGCCGGAGGTGACGCCGGTGATCGACGGCGGCAGGCGCATCCGCTTCGCCACCAGGCCCGCCGAGCTCGACGCCGACGCGGCCGGGACTCCGCTCGGGACGTGGCAGGCGCCACGTCTGGCCATGCTGCAGCATGCGAGCGATCCCATCGTCTGGTGGTCGCCGCGCCTGCTCACGCGCCGCCCGGCGTGGATGCGCGAGCGGGCGGGGCGTGACGTGACGACGCGCATGCAGTGGATGTCGGCCGTGACGTTCTGGCAGGTCACGACCGACATGCCCGCAGCAGTCGACACTCCCGGCGGCGTCGCGCACCGCTACTTCGAGGAGTACGTGCCGGCCTGGGACGCCGTGCTCGGCACCGGCCTCGACGACGCGACCCTCGCGCGGGTCACCGAGAGCATCCGCGCATCGCTGCCGCAGCGGTAGCCGGCACGCGCCGACGAGCTCACCCCGCGACGGCCCCCGCCTTGCGCGCCTCGGCGACCTGACGCATGAAGCGCATGACGTCATCGTCGACGAAGATGTCGCGCGGATGCAGCGGGCGGGTCAGGAACATGCCCTCGAGGGATCGGATGCGCGAGAGGGCGACGTAGGTCTGCCCGGGCGAGAAGGCCCGGGAGCCGAGGTCGACGATCGCCCGGTCGTAGGTCTTGCCCTGCGACTTGTGGATCGTGACCGCCCACGCGAGTCGCAGCGGGAACTGGGTGAACTCGCCGACGACTTCGCGCTTGAGCTCCTTCGTGGTGGGCGAGTACGAGTACTTCAGCTTCTCCCACACGATTGGCTCGACCTCGTGCTCTTCGCCATCGATCTCGATGTACACGGTGCGCTCGATGCGCGTGACCTCGCCGATCGATCCGTTGACCCAGCGCGAGTCGGGGTCGTTGCGCAGCAGCATGACCTGGGCGCCGACCTTGAGGTCGAGCTGCTCGTCGGCAGGGTACTGCCCGCCGGGGAAATCGCCCGAGATCTCGGCCTTCGCCGTCATCGAATTGCCGGGCAGCCGGTCGAGGCTCTGGGCGTTGATGCGGTTGACGGCGTCGTTCCGCGTCGCGAGCGTCACAATGCCGTCGGTCGGCGCCTCGCGGGCGCCCACCCCGTTGAGTCGCGCGGCCATGTCGGCCGTCACCTGCCCGTAGCGCACGGCCGTGAGGATGCTGCGGAACTCGTCCTCGTGCTGGCGGTGGATCTCGCGCAGGGTGTGGATGCGCAGCTCGGTCTCGAGCCAGACACGCGCGTCGAAGAACCACAGCGAGCGGTAGTGATCGCGGAAGTAGGCGCGCTCGTCCGGGTCACGGGGCGGCACGGGCGACAGCTGGAACGGGTCGCCGAACAGCACGAGCTGCACGCCGCCGAACGGCTCCGACGTGCGGGCCCGCGCCTGCCGCAGCGACCGGTCGATCGCGTCCATCAGATCGGCCGACACCATCGAGACCTCGTCGATCACGAGCGTGTCGATCGTATTGAGGAGCTTCCGCACGTCACCGGATTGCTCGATCGGCGAGGAACCGATGACCCCGATGGGGAGTTTGAACAGCGAGTGGATCGTCTGGCCGCCGACGTTGAGCGCCGCGACGCCCGTGGGGGCCGCGATGACGAGCTGCTTCGACGTGTGCCATGCGAGGTGGTTGAGCAGCGTCGACTTGCCCGTCCCGGCGCGCCCGGTCACGAAGAGGTGATCGCGCGAGTGCTCGATCGCGTCGAACACGGCCTGCTGCTCGGGGGTCAGGGTCACGGTCACGGTTTCGCCTCCTCCCGGTCGGTCTGCGGGCGGGCGCTCCCGTCGGCATCCAGCTCCGCGAGCGCCCGCAGCTTCGCGTTGTACGCCTCGAGCTCGGCGTCGCCGTCGCGCGCCACGCGCCGGTCGCGCCGCCGCTGCTCCCGCTTGTCGTCGCGCATCCACCACACCGTCACGAGCAGGGCGAGAATCACGGTCGGAAGCTCGCCGATGCCCCACGCAATCGCCCCGCCGAGCTGCTGGTCGCCGATGGCGTCGAGCCCCCACGTGCGGCCTGTCGCCCCGAACCAGTCGGCCACGAGCAGGCCCGTTCCCGACATCACGCTGATGCCGAAGAACGCGTGGAAGGTCATGACGAGCACGAGCACGATGAGCCGCATGGGGTAGGGGGCGCGGTGCAGGCCCGGCTCGTCGCCGATGAGCGACGCCACGAAGAGGTACCCGACGACGAGGAAGTCGGCGATCATCCACATGTGTCCGACGTGGTCGGTGACCGCCCACCGGAAGAGGGGGGTGTAGTAGAAGATCAGCAGCGACCCGCCGAACATGACGGCGGCCACGATGGGGTGCGAGAAGAACTTCGCCCAGCGCGAGTGCACGAACGCGAGCACCCACTCGCGCGTGCCCATCGACCCGTCGCGGCGCGGCTCGACGGCGCGCAGGAGCAGCGTGATGGGCGAGGCCACCACGAGAAAGATCGGGATGATCATCGAGAGCACCATGTGCTCGGTCATGTGGAAGCTGAACAAGAATTGCCCGTACACGAACAGCGGACCGTTGACGAGGTAGAGCAGCACGGCGACCGCGATCATGAACGAGACGGTTCGCAGCACGGGCCACGCGTCGCCGCGGCGGCGCAGCCGCCACACTCCCGCCGCGTAGAAGAACGCGCCGAGCAGCGCCAGCAGGGTCCAGATCGGCTCGAGCGACCACTCGGTCAGCAGGCGCCAGGGCTCGAACTCGGGCGGCAGGGGAACGCCCGCGAGGATTTCGGCGGGCGTCGGTGCTCCCAGCTCGCCGGCGGGTGTGTCGGGCACGACGGATGGCGTACGCCCCAGTGCCGCGGCAAGCCCTGCAGCGACGCCCATGAGCGCGAGCTCGAGCGCGATCAACCACGCCAGGGGCGCGCGACCGACGCCCCGGCGCATGCGGCCGATGAGCCAGCGGCGCTGTGCCGCGCCGAAGGCCCCGAGGCCGGTCAGCGCGGCCGCCTTGAGCAGCACGATGAGCCCGTAGGGGGTGGCGAGGCCCGCGAGCGACCCGACGTTTACGATCGACGCGACGATGCCGGACGCCGCGACGACGACGAACGACAGCAGCGCGAGCGTCGAGTAGCGCTCGAGCAGGGCGAGCCGGCGCACGCCGCCGAGCTTCGGCGCGAGGATCGCGATCACGACGAGCCCGCCGAGCCACACGGCAGCCCCCGTGAGGTGCAGGGTCATTCCCCCGACGGCCAACTCGTGGTTGGCAGCGCCCGCCACGTGCCCTTGCGCCGCCAGCGGCCAGAGGGCGAGCAGTGAGATGGCCGTCATGATCGCGACGCCCCACGGGCCGCGGACGGCGAAGACCGCGAGCGACAGCGCGAGCACCATCGCCAGCTGCATGACCGTGAGCGTGCCGATCTCGAGCTGCGTGAAGAAGAAGACGAGCTGGTCGCCGAACGCGGCGTCGAACGACAGCGGGATGTTGGAGATCTGCAGGAACGTGAACAGCGCCGCGCCGAGGCCCGTGGCCAGCCACGCGGAGGCGCCGCCCTGCGCGATCGTCATGGTGCGCTCGAACTCGGGCTCGTCGCGGCTCACACCCCACATCGCCATCGCGAGCGCGCCGATCGTGACGGCCGCCGACACGTTGAAGAGCAGCTTGAGGACCGGCAGGCCCCACATCACGACGGGGCCCGGATCCGAGACCGCAAGCGGCGTCGCGCCGCCCCCGAGGCCGAGCCCGACGACGAGCGCGATGAGCGCCGCCGTGATGAACGCGGCGGGCGCGAGCGCGACGCGGCGCACGTCGGCCTCGCTCCAGCGGGCGACGCGCGCCGGCGAGGTGCGGGATGCCCGCTGGGCGCGGCCGGGTTTCGTCGCCTTCACGGCGTCGGAGCGGGAGTCGGACATGTCGGCACAAGCCTACGCGGGAGCCGCGCCCGGCACCGGTTGGGAGGCCGGTCCCGTGGAAAACTCTGGCGAGGCCGATGCGCCCAGATTCGCGAGCATCCGTGTGCTCTGTCATGGCACCCTCGCCGAGCGGCCCGCGCGCTGCTAGCGTCGCCCGCAAGCGCAGCGACGCGCACCACTCAATCGAGGAGGGCCCATGAGCGACACGTCACCACCATCAGCACCGTCACCGTCGGGCCGGAGTGCTTCGACCCTGCCACGCGAGTCCTGGACCGGCCAGGTCGGGTTCATCCTCGCCGCGATCGGCTCGGCGGTCGGCCTCGGCAACATCTGGCGGTTCCCCGGTGTCGCGTACGAGAACGGCGGCGGGGCGTTCCTGATCCCCTACCTCGTCGCCCTGCTCACCGCGGGCATCCCCATCCTCTTCCTCGACTACGCGATCGGCCACCGGTTTCGCGGGTCCGCGCCCGCCGCGTTCCGCCGCCTCGGCGGACGGTTCGGGCGGTGGGCCGAGAGCATCGGCTGGTTCCAGGTCGCGATCTGCTTCGTCATCGCGACCTACTACACCGCCATCATCGCGTGGGCGCTCAGCTACTTCGTCTTCTCGATCGACCTGCGGTGGGGCGACGACCCGGTCGGGTTCCTCACGGGCGAGTACCTCCAGGTCGGCGAGCCCGGCCTCAGCTTCGAGTTCGTGCCCGGCGTGCTCATCCCGCTCGTGATCGTCTGGCTCGTGGCGATCGCCGTGCTGGCGGGCGGCGTCGCGAAGGGGATCGAGCGCGTGAACGTCATCGCGATCCCCCTGCTCGTCGTCGGCTTCCTCGCCCTCGTTATTCGCGCGCTGTTCCTCGACGGCGCGAGCACGGGGCTCGATGCACTCTTCACGCCGCACTGGGAGGCGCTGGCCGACCCCGGCGTCTGGGTGGCTGCCTACAGCCAGATCTTCTTCTCGCTGTCGATCGCGTTCGGCATCATGCTCACCTACTCGTCCTACCGGAGGCGGCGCTCCAACCTCACGGGCCCTGGCCTCGTCATCGCGTTCGCGAACTCGTCGTTCGAAGTGCTCGCCGGCATCGGCGTGTTCGCCACCCTCGGGTTCTTCGCATTCCAGCAGGGGATCGGATTCGATCAGCTCGAGAACTTGACGGGGGTGGGGCTGTCGTTCATGACCTTCCCCGCGATCGTGTCGCAGATGCCGGGCGGGCCCGTGTTCGGGATGCTGTTCTTCGGCGCCCTCGCCATCGCCGGCTTCACCTCGCTGATCTCGATCCTGCAGGTGGTCTCGGCGGCGGTGCAGGAGAAGGCGAGCATCTCGCCGCGCGCCGCAGCCCTCTGGGTCGGCGGCGTGTGCGCCGTGATCTCGGTGCTGCTCTTCTCGACGGCGACCGGGCTGCTGGCGCTCGACGTCATCGACAGCTGGACCAACAACGTCGGTGTCGTGCTCTCGGCAATCGTCGTCTCGATCGTGGTGCTGTGGGTATACCGGCGCGGCCGCGAGCTCACGTACCACCTCAACGCGCTCTCGACCTTCAAAGTTGGGCGCACCTGGTTCGTCTTCGTCGCCGTCGTCGCGCCCGTCGTGCTCTCGTACATGCTCGTCGCGCGGGTCATCGAGCTGATCGTTGAGGGATACGCCGACATGCCCGGCTGGTACTTGGGCGTGTTCGGGTGGGGCACCTTCCTGTTCCTCGTGGTCGCCGCCTTGATCGGGACACTCATCAAATGGCGCCGGAGCCCGGACGACTTCACCCCGTGGCCGCCGCTGACGGCCGAGCTCGCAGGACGAACGGAGACCCGCTCATGACCGCAATCGCCATCGCCATGCTCGTTGTCGCGCTCATCATCCTGTGGGGCGGCCTCGTCGCGAGCATCGTGTACCTGCAGCGTCGCCCGGAGATCGCCTCCTACCCCGCCGGCGGGGACGACGATGCGCGCGTGGCCGACGCACCGTCGCCCCGCGATACCTGACGCGCGAGAGCAAACGCCGAGGGCGGGCACTCCGGGTTGGAGTGTCCGCCCTCGGCGTCTCACCGCGTCGGCCGCGCTGTCCGGCTGCTTCGACCGTGCGCGCGCGACGCGGCCGTCGGTTACTTGACGGCGGCCTTCAGCTTCGAGCCGGCCGACAGCTTGACGCCCTTTGAGGCCGGGATCTGGATCGTCTCGCCGGTCTGCGGGTTGCGGCCCGTGCGCGCCGCCCGCTCGGTCTGCTCGACCGAGAGCCAGCCGGGAATCGAGACCTTGGTGCCGGCGGCGGCGTTCTTCGCGAACTCGGCGAAGAGGCTGTCGATGACGGCGCTCACGGTTGCCTGGCTCTGGTTGGTGTCGGCGGCGATCGCGGCGACCAGTTCGGTCTTGTTCACAGTCTTGTCTGCCATGGGTCCTCCTCGGACGTCATTCCGCACGGGGCGGCTCGGTGGGCAATTCGTGGTGCGACCGATGCCGGAACGTCGGCGCGCGGTCGTCAACATACCCCTCTGTGCCGCCAAGATGCGCGACATTCCGCGGAACACGCCGCATTCGCAGCCGATTTGCCGCTGATTTCTCCGCGCAGATGAGGCCGGTGCCACCCCGTGTCGCAATCGGCGCACCGTCCGCGCGATTCCGGGGATGTCGCCGGCGATCACTCGTCGAGGGACCCGTGGCCGCCGCGACGTCGGCGATCGCCCGTCGCGGACCTTCCTTGTCCGCAATAGGCGCGAGACTCGTCGCACCCTACGAGAGGACACATGATGAACGACCATTCCCCACTGCGGGGTCTCTGCACGATCAGTCTCTGGGCCGACGACGTTGCCGCGGCGGCCACCTGGTACACCGAATTCCTCGGCGTCGAGCCGTATTTCGTGCGACCGGAACCGCCACTGCCGGCGGCCTATGTCGAGTTCCGGATCGGCGACTCGGCCGACGAGCTCGGAATCATCTCCAGCGACTACCGGCCGGGGCCGGCGCCTCGGGCGCCTGGCGGTGTCGTCGCGTACTGGCACGTCGACGACGTCGCGGCCACGCTCGACGACGCGATCGCACGCGGCGCAACCCCACACCAGCCCCTCACCCCGCGCGAGGCCGGGTTCGTCACGGCCTCGTTCGTCGATCCGTTCGGCAATGTCGTCGGCATCATGCACAACCCGCATTACCGTGAGCAACTCGCTCGGTAAACGCGGAACGCGGGCCCCGCAATCGGGGCCCGCGTTCGGTGCGAGCGGTACGTGACCGGTCGGCCGCTGCTACCAGCTCGACTTCGTGATGCCGGGCAGCTCGCCGCGGTGCGCCATGTCGCGGAAGCGCACGCGCGAGATACCGAAGCTGCTGAGGTAGCCACGGGGGCGACCGTCGATGCTGTCGCGGCCGCGCACGCGCACGGGCGAGGCATCGCGGGGCAGCTTCTGCAGGCCGACTCGGGCCTCTTCACGGCTCTCTTCGGTGCCGTTGGGGTCGACCAGCTGCTTCTTGAGCTGGGCACGGCGTTCGGCGTAGCGCTCGACAATGACCTTGCGCTGTTCGTTCTTGGCGATCTTGCTCTTCTTGGCCATCGGCTAACGCTCCTCTCGGAATTCGACGTGCTTGCGGACTACCGGGTCGTACTTCTTCAGCACGAGGCGGTCCGGCGTGTTTCGGCGGTTCTTCTTCGTGACGTACGTGAAACCCGTGCCCGCGGTGGAGCGGAGCTTGATGATCGGACGGACATCCTGACCCTTTTTCGCCATTAGAGCTTGACCCCCTTCGCGAGCAGGTCCGTGATGACCGCGTCAATGCCGCGGGCGTCGATGACCTTGATGCCCTTGGCGCTCAGCGTCAGGGTGACCTTGCGCTTGAGCGACGGCACGTAGTACGTCTTCTTCTGGATGTTCGGGTCGAACCGGCGCTTCGTGCGGCGGTGCGAGTGCGAAACGTTGTGACCGAAGCCGGGAACGGCGCCGGTCACCTGGCACACTGCGGCCATGGCTTCCTCCATCGATACCGCGGCCAGGTCGTTTCGACCGGGCCGCCCAAGATCTCTTGTCTGCACACGACCGCATCGGGCGGTCGTGCGCGGCGTAAGCGGAGGGGAGCCCCGACAGACACCAAGGATCTACTCTAGGCGCCGCGGCGGCGTTCGGCAAGGGTGGGTCGCGCATCGCTACGCTTGAACGCATGAGATGCACGTCATCGGGTCCGTTTCGCGGGCTCGCCACCGGCATCGCGATCGCTGGCGCTCTGGCCTTGGCCGGATGCTCCGGTGGCGGAGGCGGTGCCGTTGCGCCCGCGAGCGCCACACCCGACACGGGCATCGCCGCGATTGACGCCGTGCAGTCGGCCATCGGCGGCACGTGGAGCGGCATCGTCGAACTGCCCCACACGGCGTGCGTCGTCGGGGACGAGCCCAAGCCGGGGGACGGCATGCAGAGCGTGAGGTCGACCTCGTCGCCCGCCGCGCGTTCCGAGGATGACGCGCTGCGGGCCGCGGAACTCGCCGCGGAGGCCCTCAGCGGGATCGGGGCGACGACGGGCGACGTGTCGCAGGCGGACGACATCGCCACGGTGTCGGCCGTCGACGAATACGCGTCGTCGATGACCGTGACCGTCACGACCGAACAGGCCTACATCGAGTACCGGAGCACGTGCAGCGGCGGCAACGAGACGACGTAGGGGGCCGGGCGGGCGTGCAGATATCCGCGCACGCGCCGTTCATCTACCCGAGCGTCGCGCCCGGCAGTCGGGGCAGGTGCCGAAGATGTCGATGATGTGCCGCGGCTCGCTGTACCCGTGCTCGGCCGCCACCGACGCCGCCCACTGCTCGACCGGCTCGCCCTCGATCTCTTCAGCCCTGCCGCACTCGCGGCAGATGAGGTGGTGGTGGTGCGATTCCATGTCGCAGGCGCGGTACACGGCCTCACCGTCGGTCGACATGAGGGTGTCGGCCTGCTCCTCGTCGGCGAGTGACGCGAGGGCGCGGTAGACCGTGGCGAGACCGATCTTGGTGCCGCGCTCGGCGAGCTGCTGGTGCAGCGCCTGCGCGCTCACGAACGCATCAGCATCGATCAGCGCGTCGCGAACCGCCTCGCGCTGCCACGTGTTGCGACGCGCGGGCTTCACGGCCACCCGGCCGTGACTCTGCTGGCCCGCCGGGTCGGCAGCGCCCTCTCGCGCATCGCCGTCACCACTGAGCGACCGATCGATCATCGCGCTGTCACCTCCACGGGCGGCGCCGGGATCGCGCTCACCCTGCCACGTGCACCTCCAGATGATGCCACGCTGCGACTGCGAATCGTACGAATGGCGAGTGAGATCAGGAACACGAGCGTTGCAGCGATCGCGATGGCACCACCGGCCGCGAAGCCGAGGTATCGCGAGATGACCAGGCCGCCGACGGCCGCGACGGCGCCGAGCAGGCAGGCGATCACGAGCATGCGCCCGACCCGCTTGGTGAGCAGCCGGGCGGACGCGGCGGGTGCCGCGATCATGGCGATCGCGAGGATCGAACCGATGGCCGGCATGACGGCGACGACGGTGAGCGTGATGAGCCCGAGCGCCACGACGTCGGCCGACGACTCGCGGTGGCCGCTCGCGACGAAACCGCGGCGGTCGAAGGTCGAGAACAGCAGCTCCTTGCCGTACGCGACGTAGGCGAGGACCGTCACACCTAGCACGACGGCGATGATGACCACGTTCGATACCGGGATGGCGAGGATGTGACCGGCGAGGAACGAGTCGACCTTCACCGGGAGCCACGGGTTGAGCGACAGCAACAGCATGCCGAGCGCGTAGCCGAGGCTGAGCACGACCCCGGCGGCGACCTGCGAGCCCTGCCGGTGGATGCGCGAGAGCCACACCATGAGTGCCATGAGCGCGAGACCCATGACCCCGGCGCCGAGCACGACGTTGACCCCGAGGATGGCCGCGAGCACGCCGCCCGGGAACGTGGCGTGTGTGAGCGCGACCGTGAAGAAGGCGCGGCGCCGAAGTACGACAAGCACGCCGACGAGGCCGCACAGCACGCCGATCAGCACGCCGCAGACCATGGCGGTCGTGAAGTAGTCCATCGTCACACCGCCTCCCGCAGCGGGCCGACGGCGTCGTCGCGAACCGGCTCGACGTTGTGCGGGTCCCGACGCGCGTCGAGATCGCGGCTCCCCCGTGCCCGGCGGACGCGCATGGCCGTCTTCGCGACCACGACGGCGAGCAGGTACATCGCGACGAACACGAGCACGATCACCGACGTCGGGGACGACGTCAGGCCGAGCGTCAGCGAGAGCTCGAACGCCAGCAACAGCCCGATGACCGAGCCGACGAGCGAGACCGCGAGGGCGACGAGGACGATCACGGAAACGCGCCGCGAAAGCAGGCGACCGACGGCGGCCGGAATGATGAGGATCGCCAGCACCATGAGGTTGCCGACGGCGCGGGCGGCAGCCACCACGACGAGCGCGATGGCGAGGTTGAGCGCGAGTTCGTAGAGCAGGGTCCGGTAGCCGGACGCCCGGGCGCCCCGAAGGTCGAACGACAGGAACAGCTGCTCCTTCCACGTCCCCAGCACGAGGACGAGCGCGAGGCCGCCGAGCACGCCGATGGCCACGAGATCCGCCGCGTGAACCGTCAGCGGTTGGCCGAAGAGCAGGTGCTCGAGGCCTGTCGTGTAGGTCGTGGTGCGCGAGACGATCACGATGCCGATGGCGAACGTGCCGGCCAGGACCACGGCGGTCGTCGCATCCGTGCCCGCCCCTCGCCGTGCAGCCCAGGTGAGCGCGCCGGTCGCGATGAGCGACGCGATGACCGCGCCGACGTAGACGCCGTCCATGCCGTTCACGACGAAGCCGATGACGACGCCGGGGAACACGGCGTGCACGAGCCCGTCGCTGATGAACTCGAGACCTCGCAGGTTGAGTTGCACGCCCACGATCGAGCTCACGACCGCCAGCATGATGAGCGCGAGCAGCGCGTGCTGCATGAACGGCAGGTCGAGGGGGTTCACCGCACGGGCTCCGAGCTCCGGCTGGGGTCGCCGCTCGCCTCCGGCTCGACCTCGCGGGGCGGCACTGACGCGACGTCGTGACCGGGTCGGGGAACGCCGCGGAACCCGGTGTCGTGATAGTGCCGGTGACCGACGTTGAAGTGGCCGTGGCTCTCGTCGTCTGCGGTCGCGTGGCCAAACGTGCGGTCGAGCACCTCTGGCGTCATGGTCGATTCCACCGGCCCGGCGGCGATCAGGCAGCGGTTGAGCAGGAGCACGTGCGAGCACGCCGCGCTCGCGATCTCGAAGTCGTGCGTCGAAACGATGATGCCCACCCCGCTCTCGCGCAGGTCCCGCATGAGGCCGAGCACGGCCGCCCGGTTGTGCCGATCGAGGCCGTTGAAGGGCTCGTCGAGCAGCACGAGACGAGGGTTGGCTACGAGCGCGCGCGCGAGCACGCCACGCTGCTGCTGCCCGCCCGACAGGGAGCCGAAATGATGGTCGGCGAGGTCCGTGAGACCGACGCGGGCGAGCGCGGCCTCGACGGCATCGCGATCCGTTCGGCGGGGGAACCGGAACATGCCGATGCCGCGGTAGCGGCCCATCATGACGACCTGTCGCAGCGTGACCGGGAACTCGGGGTCGAGCTCGTCAGTCTGCGGCATGTAGCCGATGCTGCGCGCGGCACGGCGTGGCTCGGCGCCCAGCACGTCGAGCCGCCCGCCGATCACCGGCACGAGGCCGAGCAGGCCCTTCAGCAGCGTCGACTTGCCGGCACCGTTCGGGCCGATGAGTGCGTGCGCCTCCCCCGGCCGGATGCGCATGGTCACGTGCTCGAGCGCCGGCGTGTGCCGGTCGTATGCGAAAGTTGCGTCGTCGATCACCACGAGCGGCGCCGGGGCGCCTCCCGTGGTTAGTCCGTCGTCGCGGCGCTCAGCGGTTTCGGTCATGCGCCCTGAAGCTCCGTCGGCAGTTCGCTGGCGGCCGCGCCCCACGAGTCGAGGATCTGGACCGTGTTGTGCACGGTCGCGCCGATGTAGGTCGCGGCGTCGGTGCCGGGCTCGCCGAGCGAGTCGGTCAGCAGCGCCTCATCGCCCGAGTACACCTTGACGCCGGTCTCGGTCGCGATGCGCTCAGCCGTTGCGGGCGAGAGCTGCGACTCGCTGAACACGGCAGGGACCCCCGACGCCGTGATCGCGGTGATGAGCGTGTCGAGCTCGGCGGCGCTGGGCTCGGCGTTGTCGTCCCAGCTCGGCATGATCGATCCGATGACCGTGATGCGGTAGCCGTCCGTGTAGTAGGTGAGGGCCTCGTGGTTCGTGACGAGGAGGCGGTCCTCCTCGGCGACCTGAGCGACGTTCTGCCCGATCCAGAGGTCGAGCTCCTCGAGTTGCGCCTGATAAGCCCCGGCGTTGGCCCGGTAGGCATCAGCGTTGTCGGGGTCGGCCTCGGCGAGCGCATCAGCGATGACGCCGACCATGAACGAGGCCCCGAGCGGCGCGGTCCACACGTGCGGGTCGGCACCACCGTGGTCGTGGCCGTCCGCCTCGTCACCGTGGTCGTGACCGTCCGCCTCGTCACCGTGGTCGTGACCGTCCGCCTCGTCACCGTGGTCGTGATCTGACTTCCCCGCGCCGCCGGTTGCCGCGGCATGGCCGGCGCCCTCTTGCAGCATGGCGGGATCGAAGCCGTCGCCCGCGTTCACCGTCGCCCCCGTGTAGCCGCCGGCCTCGAGCACCGGCGGAAGCCACGCCTCCTCGAGACCGAAACCGCTCGCGACCACGAGGTCGGCGCCTCCGACCGCGACGAGGTCCGCGGGGTCGGCCTCGAACGAATGCGCGCTTTCGCCAGGCAGGAGGAGCGAGCTGACGGTCGCGTCGGTGCCGTCGACGAGGCGCTCGACGAAGTCGGTGACCTGCGTCGTCGTCGTCACGATCGAAAGGCCGTCGCCACCAGCTTCTCCGGGCGATGCCGAGCATCCCGCCAGCGTGAGCGTCGCGGCCGCGGCAATGCCGAGGGTCGCGGTGAAGGTCGAGCGAAGCTTCACGATGTTCCTGTTCCACCGGGCCGATCAGCGCCTAGGCAATGCGGCGCCACGTGGCGCGATGGCTCGCGTGGGTGCGCCGGGCCCGGCCGACGCACCCAGCGAACGTACCCGAAATGAGAATCAACGTCAATTAGCGGGCTCCGCTCGCACTCTCGGCGCGGGCCGCGCGGCATCGCCGCGGTCCGCGCGGTCGCCGGCTACTCCACCGCGAGCGCCTGGATAGGCGTCACACGCGTCGCGCGGATCGCAGGGGCGAGCGCCGTGATCGCCGCCAGCAGCACGGCCGCGGCGGCGATGATCGCCACGAGCCACCACGGAACCACGAGCGGCACGAGCCCGCCCGTCTCGCCGACGAGCGCGCCGAGCGTCGACTGGGCGCCGGCCCAGCCGTACCCGATACCGAAGACCGCTCCGGCCCCGATCGCAACGATGCTCGTGATGACCGCCTCGAGCGCGATGGATGCTCGCACCTGCCCGCCGGTGGCGCCGACCGCGCGGAGTAGGCCGAGCTCGCGCTGCCGCTGCAGCACGCCGAGCGACAGGTTGGCGACCATGCCGGTCGCGCCGATGATGGCGCTCACGCCGACGAGCGCGACCGTGATCCACGTCAGCACGTCAAGCATCATGTTGGTCATCGCGATGAACGTGGGGTCGTTTCCCTCCCCGAGGCTCGCGGCGTAGTCGAGCGTGACGACGCGGGTGATGGCGATCGCCACGACGAACATGACGGTGAGCGTCACGCCCACGATCATGCCGATCGTGCCTCGCGTCGCCGCCCGCGGCGAGCGGACCGCGTTCGACGCGGCGAGCCGTGCGGCGACCCCGCCGCCCATCGCGCGACCGACGGCGCTGAGGAGGGCAGGGACGAACATCCGGGCGCCGATCACGATGCCGCTGAACGACGCGACGCCGCCGAAGAACGCGATCGGCAAGCCGAACGGCGAGACCGCGCCGATGGCGCTACCGCCCACGAGCAGCAGGCCCCCGCCCGCGAGCGCCACGATCGTGACTACGCGCTGGGCGATGGGCGTGCGGCTGAGGTCGAGGGGCGCCTCGACGCTCTGCGAGAGCGCCTGCACCGGGGAGACGCGGCCGACGGGACGCGTGCCGACCCAGGCGGCGATCGCGACCGTCGCGATGACGATGAACGCGGGCACGATCGTCCGCCCCGAGAACAGCACGTAGTCCATTGGCGGCAGGTCGCCCACAGCGACGAGCCGGTCGATCACGATCGCATAGGCGGCCGTGCCGGCCACGAGGCCGACGATGGTGCCCACGACGCCCGCGACCACCCCCTCGAGCGCGAGCTTGCCGCGCAACGACCTCGCGGTCGCGCCGAGCAGGCGGTACTGGGCGATCTGTCGCACCCGCCCCGCGACGATGGTCGAGAAACTGTTCACGGTGACCACCGCGGCCGAGTACGCGCCGAGCGCGAGGAAGACCAGCGCCGTGATGAAGACGATCAGGCCGGACATGCCGCCGTCGGCGGGGACGAGATCGCTCATCAACTGCGAGCCCTGCACGAGCGCGACCCCGTAGACGGCGATGATGAACGCGACGACCGTCGTGACGATGTGGTCGCGCCAGCGACCCCGGCCGGCACTGCCCCTGCCGGTACGTTTCGCGGTCGCCACGGCGACGGGTCGTTGCTCGGTCACCGCTGCGCCGGCGCTCACTGCACCGCTCCCTCGGCCTCGAGCATGACCTCGGAGATCTCGCGGGCGCTGAGGCCGCGCGCGACGCGGGTGATGCGGCCGTCCTCGAGGAAGACGGTGCGATCGGCGACCTCGGCGGCGAGGGGGTCGTGCGTGACCATGACGATCGTCTGGCCGGCCGTGGCGGCGGCGTCGCGCAAGAGGCGTAGCACCTCGGTGCCGCTGCGCCGGTCGAGGTTTCCCGTCGGTTCATCGGCGATCACGATGCGGGGGCGCGTGCCGAGCGCGCGTGCGATCGCGACGCGCTGCTGCTGGCCGCCCGACAGCTCATGCGGGCGGTGATCGAGGCGCTGGCCGAGGCCGAGGCGCTCGACGAGGCTCGTGACGTGGGCGAGCTCCTCGGCCGTTGGACGGCGCCCGTCGAGCCGGAACGGCAGCAGGATGTTGTCGTACGCCGACAGCGTCGGGATCAGATTGAAGGCCTGGAACACGAAGCCGATCTCTCGACGGCGGAGCGTGGTGAGGTCGCCGTCGCCGAGCCGGGAGATCTCGCGGTCGCCGACGTAGACCTCGCCCGCCGTCGGACGGTCGAGGCCCGCGAGGCAGTGCAGGAGGGTCGACTTGCCGGAACCGGACGGCCCCATGACGGCGGTGAACTCTCCGCGCGTCACATCGAGGTCGACGCCGCGAAGGGCCATGACCTCTGCCGCGCCGGGGCGGCCGTAGCGGCGGGCGAGGCCTCGGATACGAGCGGCGGCGGGAACCGCGCCGGTCTCTGGCAGCGCGTGCGGGTTGCCGTTGGAAACCATGGGTGTCGATGTCATACCTGCAGGCTAGAAACCGGTGTGCTCGAGGTCGTCTGCCGTGCGGGGTGCAGGGCTCTGCCGCGCGACGGATTCTGCACGGCGGATTCCGCGCGTGGGGTGCTCGCTCAGCCCGTGCGCGGTGGGAGGAGCCCGTGCTCGTAGCCGTACACGACGAGCTGGATGCGGTCGCGCAGGCCGAGCTTGTGGAGAATGTGGCTGATGTGCGTCTTGACGGTGCCGGCCGACACGTACGCGACCTCGCCGATCTCGGCGTTCGAAAGGCCCCGTGCCGCGAGCACGAAGATCTCGCGCTCGCGCTCGCTCAGCGTCTCCCAGGCCGGTGGCGGCTCGTGCCGCGCTCCGGGCGCGCGGTCGGCGGCGGCGCCGCGCCTCGCGCCCCCGCGAGCGCGCCCGTCACCCACTGATGCCCCGTGGTACTTCGCGATGAGCTCGGCCGTCGCGTTGGCGGCGAAGAGCTGGTTGCCGGCGTGCACGGTGCGGATCGCGCCGACGAGCAGCGACGGGTCGGTCGCCTTCAGCACGAATCCGCTTGCCCCAGCGGCGACCGACCTCGCGACCGCCTCATCGAGGTCGAAGGTGGTCAGCACGATGATCTTGGGCGCCGCTTCGCCGAACTCGGCGACGATGCGTGTCGTCGCCTCGATCCCGTCCATGCCTCCCATCCGTACGTCCATGAGCACGACGTCGGGGCTCGACTCGCGCACGAGGTCGAGCACACCCTCGCCCGATTCGGCCTCGCCGACGACCTCGAGGTCGGGCTCGGCGCCGATCACGAGCGCGGCGCCCCGCCGGAACAGGGCGTGGTCGTCGCAGAGGACGACTCGGATGCTCGCGTCGCTCATTCAGCGTCCTTTCGCCTCGTGTGGGTGACCGCGCCGACGCCGGCGCTCGTTGCGATGCCGACGCCAGTGCCGGTGGGCACGCCAGTGCCGGTGGGCACGACGACGTCGACCACGAACTCGCGATGCCCGTCGCGCTCGTCGTTGGGCCGGACGTCGATCGTGCCCGCCTCGAGCAGCACCCGCTCGCGGATGCCGATGAGCCCATGCCCGCCCGAGGGGATGGGCGAGGGGTCGGCCTCACCGAACCTCCCGGGCAGGCGATTGCGCACGGTCACCCGCAACGAGTCTCCGCGCCACGTCAGCTCCAGCCGGGCGCCCTTGGTGACATCGCCGTGGCGCAGCGCATTGGTCAAGCACTCGCTCACCACGCGGTACACGGCGAGCGACGCACCCGGCGTGAGCGGGCGCGGCTCGCCGCGGTCAACCCGGTCGACGCTCAGACCGAGCGATTCGACCCGGCTGATCACCGTGGGGAGTTCGGCGATGGTCGGCGCCGCCGTGTCGCTCTGCCCGTGGCGCAGTTCGGCGAGCAGGCGCCGCACATCGGCGACCGACTCCCGGGCGATGTCGCCGATGGTCGTGGCGAGGTCTTCCGCCTCGTCCGGGTCGCTTCGCACCGAGACGCGCGTGCCGTCGGCGAGCATGGCAATCGACACGAGGGAGTGGGCGAGCACGTCGTGCATCTCGCGTGCGACGCGACCGCGCTCGTGCTCGACGGCGACGCGCTCCCGCTCAGCCTCCGCCTGCACCTCGGCGATGCGCTGGGCGACGCTCGCGCGCTGCGCGCGGAGCACGAGGTAACGGGCGAATCCGAGCAGCCACGCGCACATGAGCACGACGAGCATGAACGCGAAGATGAACGCGATCCCGATGACGATCGAAGGGTTGTCGATCTCGACCAGCAGGCCGAGCTGCACGATCGAGATGTGCGTCGCCGCCACGAGCGCCCCGGCGATGGCGGCCCCGAACGAGACGCGCCGCATCCGTCTGGAGCCGAAGGCCGCACACGCGTAGAGCACGAGCAACTGGCCGAGGTTGACGGCTCCGGCGATCCCGCCGGTCGCCATCTGCACGATGGCGCCGAGGCTCACCGCGATGAGGGCGAGCGGTGGCGAGGCGCGGCGCAGCGCGACCCCGCCCGCTGTGAGGATGATGACGACGAAGACCGCGACGACGTGGCTGCCGACCGGCGTCGCAGCGCTCCAGCCGGTCGCGAAGAGGGCGACGCCGACGGCGAGTGCGACGTCGAACGCCCACTCGGTCGCCCGCAATCGCTGGAACATGCGAGCCACCATACGCGGCGGGCGATCTCCCGGGCGGCTACTCCGCGAGGGCCGGGGCAGCACGTCCCGTGGACGCCGAGGGCGCGGCGGGCGCCGCAATCGGCGCCTCGAACCGTTGCTGCGCGAGCATCCGGGCCGCGCGCTCCGTGCTGACCCCGTCGTGCCGTGCGAGCTCGAACACCTCGGAGAGCGTCGTGCCGATGCCCTCCACGTGGGCAGCGACCTCGTCGGGGCTCCAGCCGAGCACCTCACGACCCACCAGGTGGATGCCCCCGCCGCCGTTCGCGACGAAATCGGGGGCGAACACGATACGCCTGCGCGCGAGCGCGTCGGCGGTGCTCGGCGCATCGAGCACGTTGTTCGCGGCGCCCGCGATGACTCGCGCCGGAAGCTCCGCGGCGACGCCCGCGGTGATGACGCCGCCCGTCGCGCACGGGGCGAACACGTCGCACGGGGTCGCGAGCACGGCATCGCCCTCGATGATCTCGGCCCCGAGCTCGCGGCGCGCCCGCTCACACCGCGCCGCGTCGAGATCGGTGGCGATGACGCGGGCCCCGTCGGCCGCGACGCGCGCCGCGAGGTCGTAGCCGACAGCGCCGAGCCCCTGCACGAGCACCCGGCGGCCTTCGAGGTCGTCGAACCCGGCCTCGCGGATCGCGGCGTGGATCGCCACATGCACGCCGTGCGCGGTCTCGGGCGCGCTCGACCCCGGCCCTCCGGCCGCCTCGGTGCGACCGAACGCGAAACCGCCGCTCCGCTCGTGGAGCACGTCCATGTCGGCGGCCGAGGTCCCGACGTCGGGGCCGGTCCAGTACTGGCCCGCGAGGGTCGCGAGATTCTCGGCGTGCACCTCGAGGATGCGCCGCCACGTCGCCTCCGAGAGCTCGTTCCGAGGCGCCGGCAGGGCGATGACCGACTTGCCGCCGCCCATCGGCAGCCCGGCGATCGCCATCTTCAGGGTCATCGCGCCAGCGAGCCTGGTCGCGTCACGGAGCGCCTCGTCGAACCCCGCATACCGCATCGCGCGTGTGCCGCCCGCGGCGGGGCCGAGCGCTCGCGAGTGGATGGCGATGCTGAAGAACGCCCCGGTCTCGTGGTCGAAGCCGACGCAGCCGACCTGGCCCTCCCACTCGCTGATGACCTGTTCGATGCTCACCGCAACAATCCCTCCGACCGACCTTGTCCTGGAGGCATCTTGACGCCGCCGGAACGGGCCCGTCCATCGCCCCGGGAATTTCGGGACGACGCTGCGGATATCGCCGTCCGGCACGGCCATTCGTCTGTCGCGGCGCGGCGGAACGGGGCAGAACGACCGGAGCGAGGGTGCCGCCCCGGGTCAGTCGAGCAGCAGGGCTGGCTCCTCGATGATCGTCGCGACGTCGGCGAGAAAGCGCGAGGCGACGTCACCATCGACGAGCCGGTGGTCGAACGAGGCGGTGAGCGTCGTGACCCGACGCACCTGCACCTCGTCGTCGACGACCCACGGCTTCGGCTTGATCGTGCCGAGGGCGAGGATGCCGACCTCGCCCGGGTTGAGGATGGGCGTTCCCGAGTCCATGCCGAACACGCCGATGTTGGTGATGGTGAACGTGCCGCCCTGCTGCTCGGCCGGTGGCGTCTTGCCGTCCCGAGCGCGGAGGGTGAGCTGCTCGATGGCCTGCGCGAGCTGGTGCAGGGACATGCCGTGCGCATCCTTGATGTTCGGCACGATGAGGCCGCGCGGCGTCGCCGCGGCGATGCCGAGGTTCACGAAGTGCTTGACCGTGTACTCCTCGTCGGTCCACGCCGCGTTCGTCGTCGGATTCCGGCGGATCGCCCACATGACCGCCTTGGCGACGATGAGGAGCGGTGACACCTTCACGCCCGCGAAGTCCGGTGACGTCTTGAGCCGCTTCACGAACTCCATGGTTCGCGTCGCGTCGACATCGACGAACAGCGTCACGTGCGGTGCCGTGAACATCGACGTCGACATGGCGTTGGCGATCGCCTTGCGCACACCCTTCACGGCGTGGCGCTCCTCGCGTACGTCGCCCCAGGCGGGCGTTTCGAGGTTCTTGAACAGGCTCGCCTGCTGGGCGTGGCGAATCACGTCGTCGCGGGTGATCTCGCCGACGAGCCCGGTCGGCTCGACCGTCTGCAGATCGACCTCGAGGTCGCGGGCGAGCTTGCGGATCGGCGGTTTCGCGATGATCGGTGTGGCGGATGCTGCCGGCACGCTGGTCAGTCGCTTCGGTCCTGCGCTCGCCGGCTCGGTCGCGGTCGCGGCGGCCTGCTCCGCCAGCGCCGACTTCGCCGCCTGTGCGCCGGCGTTCTGTGCAGCACCGTCGGCACCTGCGGGGCCCTGCCCGGGGGCTCGCCGGGCGCCACGCCGGCCGCGACGCGAGGAGGGGGCATCGCCGAGACCGTAGCCGACGAGCACGCTCCCGGATGATTCGCCCTCGTGCTGGATCGTCGACGCCGTGTCGGCCCTCGCCTCTTCGAACTCGCGATCGGCCTCCGCGGCGCTGACCTGCTCTCCAGCATCCGCCCCGCGGCCGTCGGCTGCGATCGACACGGTGAGGATGACGCTGCCAACGTCGACCGTGGTGCCCTCGCTCACGAGAACCTCGCTGACGGTCCCCTCGAAGGGGCTCGGCAGCTCCACGAGCGATTTCGCCGTCTCGATCTCGACGAGTGTCTGATTGAGTTCGATCCGGTCTCCGGGGCGGACGTGCCACTGCACGATCTCCGCCTCGGTGAGGCCCTCTCCGACGTCGGGCAGTTCGAAGTTCGTGGTGCTCATGTGTGCTCCTCAGTACTCGGCTGCTAGTACTCGAGCGCGCGGTCGACGGCTTCGAGGATCCGGTCGGGGTCGGGGAGGTAGTGCGACTCGACCTTCGACGGCGGGAACGGGGTGTTGTAGCCGGTGACGCGCAGCACTGGCGCCTCGAGCGAGTAGAACGCACGCTCGGCGATCGTCGCGGCCACCTCGCTCGCGACGGACACGTTCCCCGGCGCCTCCTGCGCCACCACGAGGCGGCCGGTCTTGCGGACCGACTCGAGCACGGGCCCGTAGTCGATCGGCGAGATCGAACGGAGATCGACGATTTCGAGGCTCGTTCCCTCGGTCTCGGCGAGCGCGGCGGTCTGCAGCAGCACGGTGGTCATGCCGCCCCAGCCGACGACCGTGACGTCCGTTCCCGTGCGCGCGACCCGCGAGGCGTGGAGCGGCGCCGCCGGTTCATCAAGGTGGACCTCACCCTTGTGCCAGTAGCGGCTCTTGGGCTCGAAGAACAGCAGCGGGTCGTTCTGCGCGACGGCCTGACGGATCATCCAGTAGGCGTCGTTCGGGGTCGACGGGGCGACGACGCGGAGGCCCGGGGTGTGGGCGAAATAGGCCTCCGGGCTCTCTTCGTGGTGCTCGATCGAGCCGATGTGGCCGCCGTACGGCACCCGGATCACGACGGGCACCGGCTGGCGGCCCTCGTGGCGTCGCGTGACTCGCGACAGCTGCGTCGTGATCTGGTCGAAGGCGGGGAAGATGAATCCATCGAACTGGATCTCGCACACGGAGCGGTAGCCGCGATACGCGAGGCCGATCGCCGTGCCGATGATGCCCGACTCGGCGAGTGGGGTGTCGCGTACGCGATCGCTGCCGAAATCGCGCTGCAAATGCTCGGTAACGCGGAACACGCCGCCGAGAGGTCCGATGTCCTCGCCCATGACGAGCACCTTCGGGTCGTCTTCGAGCGCGTGTCGCAGGCCGAGGTTGATGGCCCGGCCGAACGGCAGCGTGACCGTTCCGGTCCGCTCCTTTTTGGCCTCCGGCCGGTTCGACTCCGCCGATTGCGTCGCGCCCGAGACGTCGGTGGTCGTCGCCCCGGTCGGCTGCTGTTCGATCGCGGTCACTGCGCGGCCTCCTCGGTGAACGATGCCTCGTAGCGGTCGGCCCAGGCCCGCTCCTCGTCGACGAGCGGGTGGGGCTCGCTGTAGATGTGCTCGAAGATGACGGTGCGCGGCGGCGATTGAAGCGCGAGGGTGCCGTCGCGGATCTCGAGGGCGTACGCCTTGGCGGCCTGCTCGACGGCATCGAAGAAGTCGTCTCCGGTGCCCTGGGCTCGCAGGTAGCGCTCGAGTCGGTCGATCGGGTCGCGCTGCCTCCAGTACGCCTCTTCCTCGCTCGTGCGGTATTTGGTCGGGTCGTCTGCCGTCGTGTGCGCCCCCATGCGGTAGGTCATCGCTTCGATGAAGGCGGGGCCGCCGCCCTGTCTGATGCGCTCGAGGTGCGTCCGTGAGGCGGCGTACGCGGCCATGACATCGTTCCCATCGATGCGCACCGACGGCATGCCGAATCCGGCCGCCCGGTGCGCGAAGGGCGTGCGTGACTGCACCGAGCTCGGCACCGAGATGGCCCATTGGTTGTTCTGCAGGAAGAACAGCACCGGCGCACGGTTGCTGGCCGCGAACACGAGCGCCTCGTTGGTGTCGCCCTGGCTCGTCGCGCCGTCGCCGAAGTACACCACGGTGGCCTCGTCGCGCTCGGGGTCGCCCGTGTTGGTGGCGCCGTCGAACTGCTGGCCCATGGCGTAGCCGGTGGCCTGCAACGTCTGCGAGCCGATGACGAAGGTGTAAAGACGGAACCCGGTCTCTTCCGGATCCCATCCGCCCTGCGTCTCGCCGCGCATGACCGAGAGCACGCGGGTGAGGTCGATGCCTCGCACGAGGCCGACACCGTGTTCGCGGTACGAGGGGAACACGGCATCCTGCGGCCGCATGGCGTAGGCCGAGCCGATCTGCGCGGCCTCTTGCCCCTCGAGCGGGGCGTACAGGGCGAGATGACCCTGCCGCTGGAGGTTGGTGGCCTCGTTGTCGAAGGCCCGAACGAGTCGCATGTCGCGGTACGCGGCCCGGTAGTCGTCGAGCGTCAGCTCGTCGAGTGCCGGGAGGTACGTGCGGGCGGCATCATTCGGCCTGACCTCGCCGTCCGGGGTCAGGATCTGCACGGTCTGGTCGTCCAGCACATCGAATCGCATCGACTGGTCGTCCAACGTCACGGGCGGGGCCCTCCTTCACATCGCGCCTCAGCGCGCCTCGTCAGTGTAAGTCGTGCCGGTGATCGGGACGGGTGGGAACCGGTCGGCGGCACCGCCGCACTCAGGCGTACTCGGGCAGGCCGCTCTGGTCGCGGCGCAGGTAGGGGTAGCGGTCGATGACGGCCGCGGTGGCGGTGAGGATGCGCACGACCGAGGCGTCGTCGCCGATCGTGACACGGATGCCGACGCTCTCGTAGGGGCGGGCGATGATCCCGTGCTCGCGCAGGATGCTGTCGGCCTCGGCCGTTCGCTCGCGCGTGGCGAGCCAGACGAAGTTCGCCTGCGAGTCGGGAATGTCCCATCCCTGGTCGCGGAGCGCGCGCGAGAGTTCATTGCGGCGGACGGTGACCTCGGTCACGCGCCTCGCGGCCTCGTCGCTCGCCTCGAGTGCGGCGAGCGCGGCAGCTTCGGCCTGGCCCGTGGTGCTGAGGGGGATCGTGGCCGACCGGATGCCGCGGATGACCTGGGCGTCGCCGATCAGGTAGCCGACCCGAAGGCCCGCGAGGCCCCACGCCTTCGAGAACGTGCGCGCCATGATCATGTTCCGGTACGTGCCGAGCAGCTTCGACGCATCCGCCGCGCCGCGGTCGGTGACGAACTCGACATAGGCCTCGTCGACGAGCACGAGCAGGTCGTCGCGCACCCGATCGAGGAACGCCACAAGATCGTCGTGGGCGATGACGGGACCTGTCGGGTTGTTGGGCGTGCAGAGGATGACGAGGCGAGTCCGGTCGGTGATCGCCTCGGCCATCGCGTCGAGGTCGTGGGTCGCGTCGGGGCGCAGCGGGACCTGCACGCTCGTCGCGCCCGTGACGGTGACCATGCCCGGATAGGCCTCGAAGCTGTTCCAGGCGTAGACGATCTCGTCGCCGGGGCCGGCCGCGGCGAGCGCTGCGGCGTACAGGAGTGCGACCGACCCCGCACCGACGAGGACCTGGTCTGCGGCAACGTCGAATCGGGTCGCGAGCGCACCCCTCAGTCGAGCGGCGGTCGCATCGGGGTATCGGTTCAGCGCGTCGGCGGCGCGCACAGCGGCGAGCACCGAGGGCAGCGGGGCGAACGGCAATTCGTTCGACGAGAGCTTGACGTCGTTCGGCCCGGCGGGTTTCCCCTGCTGGTAGGCGGCCTGCGCCAGGATCGCGGGGCGCAGCACGACTGGGGTTTCGGTCATTGCCTCATCTTACGGGCGCGCGCGGACACGGCCACGCGCGCGGCCCCCTCGGCGACGGGGCCCGTCCGAGCGGCATCGGCGACTTCCGCGCGTCGTCCAGCGGTGATTCACTCATCGCCGAGATGATGTGCGCATGCGCTTTCTGTTGAGCATCGTGGTCAATGCTGTCGCCCTGTGGCTGACGACGCTGATTCTCGGCGGTGTTCGCGTCGAGCCGTACGCCGACACCGTCGTCGCGCTCGTGGTGACGTACGTACTCCTCGGCGTCATCTGGGGTGTTGTGAACGCCACGATCGGTTCGTTGATCCGTCTTGTCGGCTTCTGCTTCTACGTCATCACGCTCGGGCTCATCGCGCTCGTCGTGAACGGATTCTTGTTCTGGATCGTCGCCTGGGTGAGCGAGCTGATGGGCTTCGGACTCGCCGTCGACAACTTCTGGTGGGCGATCGGCGCCGCTATCGTCATGTCGATCCTCACGGCGATCCTCGGCGGCATCGCGAAACGCCTGACCGACCGCCGTTCGAGTGCGGACCGATCCTCCAAGGAACGGTAAGCCCGGCCGTCCGATCGGCGGTACCGTCCCGACATCGGCGCCATCCCGACACCGACGCCGTCTCGATATCGACGCCGTCCGCGCGGCGCGCTCTGCGCCACGCGTGCGGACGATGATCTAGGCCCGCCCGCCCCCGGCGATGCCGTCGCCGGTGCTCGTGACGGCCTCGACGAGACCGTCGCCGTACTGGTCGACAGTGTCGTTCACGCCCTCGACCGCCCACGGCACGGTTCCCGCGACGGGTGGGGCATCGGCTCGCTCGACCGTGATGAGCTGGGTGGTCTCGGCCTCGTACCCCTCGAAGATCGCGGCGAGTTCGGCGTGTGCCGCCTGCACCTGCGGATCTGTCGACGTCGCCAGCGCGTCGGCGCTCGCCTGATATGCGGAGAGCGAGTGGTTGCCCATCGGGCCCTGGTGGGCGGGCTCGGCGGGGTCGAGCACCGGATCGGTCGTCACGACGACGGCGCCGTCATGATCGCCCGGCCGCGGGCCTTGCAGGCCGACGATGGGGTCGGCGCCGTGCTCGACTTCGACCACGGTGAGCCCGTCGGGTACGCCGATCGGGCGAGCCGGGGTACCGATCGTCGAGAGGAACTCGACGTTGTACAGGCCGGAAGCGGCGATCGCCTGCGCCACCATGGCGCCCTGCGAGTAACCGGCCAGGACGACGGTGGCTCCTTCGGGCACCCCCGCCGCCTGAATGGCGGCGAGTGCCGCCGCGACGGATTCCGCGTCACTGCCCGCGTAGGTGCCGACGTTGCCCTGGTTGTCGAGCGGCTGCCCGTCGGTGCCGAACCCCTGGTTGGATGTGCCGGTGATGGCGATCTCGTGGATCTTCTCCCCCGCACGGTTCCCGTGGGTCGTCACCGAGACCTGCGCTTCGCCGTCGCTCGAGGGCGGGATGCCCGAGACCAGCGACCCGATGGTCGGCGGCGTCGTGACACCGGGGGACGGCCCGACCCGGAAGCCTGGCGCGGGGTCGGCGCGGTTGGCGTGCGTCGTCACGTGATCGATCACCGAGTACGTTCCTGGCCGCAGGACACCGAGCTGCACGGCGACCGCATAGGCGATTGCGGCGACGCCGACCGCACCGTTCACGTCGATGAGGGGCTGCAACGCGGGCGGGATGGCGGCGAACGGCAGGCGGCCGGCCGTGCCGACCACGAAACGGATCACGTCTTGCCAGTTGACCTCGTCGACGAGCTCGTCGAGCAGGCTGGGCGCGTGCTGCCCGTGCGTCCCGTAGACGAACCACGCGAGCCCCTGGGTCAGCGAGATGCCGGCCGCGGCCCAGGCGACGAACAGGATCGTCAGAGATTGCCCGGCCGGCGTCAACAGGAGGAACGCGAGCGCCTGCGCGGCGAGCCACGTTGCCATGGCCTCGGCGGCTTCGGCCGCCGCCTCGACGGCAGCCTGGGCGGCGGCCTCGGCCGTCTCGTAGAGCGCGACGGCGGCGCGGAACTGGCCCGCGAGCATCCTGAACTGCGTCGCGTACAGGGTCAGACCCGGCACGATGAGCGCCACTGCGACCGAGCCGGCGGTGATGTCGGGAAGCGAGATGTGGAGCGCTGACTCGGCGGGCAGCCAGGTCACGCCCGCCATGAGCCGCAGCTGTTCGTCGAGCTCGTCGGCGACGACCTCGAGGTGCGCCGCGACGACGAGGATCGCGTCGGTGTCGACCTGCACGCTCACGCCGTCGCCTGAAGCTTCATCGAGGCGCTGCGGTATTGGCTGAGCGCCGCACTCACGCCGTCGACGAGCACCGCCCGCGCGAACTCCGAGCCTTCTGCGATGAGCTCGACGCCGACGGCCGCCGGGCCGCGCCATTCCACCGAGCGCGTTGCGGCCATGCCGGCCGGTGCGTCGGCGGAAAGCACGCGCAGGAGGTCGTCGAGGCGCAGCAGGCACGCCTCCACCTGCATCCGCAGCACGACGTGCTGATCGGCGAACGGCCCCCCAGCATGAACGGAACCGGTTGCCGGTGGCGCGTCGTTCACGGGGTGGCCCCTCTCGTCATCGCACCACCGAAGTGGGCTCGTTGCTGTGCGACGCCATGGTGCACCGTGCGATGCCGTGCGGCTCGGCAGCGGGCAATCGCCTGTGGATGAATCGCCGTCCACAACCGAAAGACGAGGAAGTGTCGTCTTGGTGGAACGCGATGTTCACCTGGGGCTGGACAATTGGTGTTATGTCGACGACCGACCGCCGCCCCATCGTGCGCATCTGCTTCGTGTGCACGGGCAACATCTGCCGCTCGCCGATGGCCGAGGTCATGTTCCGCCAGATGGTCGAAGAGGTGGGCCTCGGCGACGACGTCTCGATCGCCTCTGCGGGCACCGGCGAGTGGCACGTCGGTGAACGGGTCGATCCGCGCACGCGCCAGGCTCTCGACCGTGCCGGCTACCGGGGCGAACTCCAGCGTGCGCGCCAGTTCGAGCTCGCGTGGTTCTCGGACTTCGATCTCATCATCACGTTCGATCGTGGGCAGCGACGCATCCTGCGCTCGTGGGCGCCGACGCAGGACGATCGCGCGCTGATCCGCCCTCTCCTGTCGTTTCTCGACGACAGCGGGCCGGAGGCCGAGATCCTCGACCCGTACTATGGCAACGACGAGCTCTTCGACCAGGTTCGCGACCAGATCGAGGCGCCCTGCCGCGCGCTGCTGCAGCAGATGCTGCCGGTCGTGCGGGCCGCCAAGATGAGCCGACCGCCCACCGCACCGGTGCCCGAGCCGGCGCCCAAGGAGTGATACATGTCGACACTGCCCCCTCAGCTGCTGAGTCCGCTTGACACGCGCTACCGCGCAGCGATGGGGCCACTCGGCGAGCATCTCTCGGAGGCCGCCCTGAACCGGGCGCGCGTGCACGTCGAGATCGAGTGGCTCATCTTCCTCACCGACCGCTCGATGTTCGGCTCGGCGCCGCTCACGGCCGAGCAGAAATCGGCGCTCCGCGCGGTCGTGACCGACTTCGATCAGGCGTCGATCGACGAGCTCGCCGCCGAGGAGGCGCGCACGCGACACGACGTGAAGGCCGTCGAGTACTTCGTGCGGCGCCGTCTCGAAGAGCGAGGACTCGCGGCCGTGGCCGAGCTCACGCACTTCGCGTGCACGAGCGAGGACATCAACAACCTCTCGTATGCGCTCACGATCCGCGCGGCCGTGCAGCAGGTGTGGCTGCCGAAGGCGCAGGAGCTCGTCACGAAGCTCGGCGAGCTCGCGGTCACCCACCGCGACGACGCGATGCTGTCGCTCACGCACGGCCAGCCGGCGACGCCGACGACGCTCGGCAAGGAGTTCGCGGTGTTCGCGCATCGACTGGGCCGCGTGCTCGGCCGCGTCGAGGACACCGAGTACCTCGGCAAGTTCGCGGGCGCGACGGGCAACTTCGCCGCGCACTCCGTCGCGGCGCCCGATGTCGACTGGGAGGCCGTCGCGGCCGAGTTCGTCGGCGAACTCGGGCTCACGTGGAACCCGCTGACGACGCAGATCGAGTCGCACGACTGGCAGGCGGAGCTCTACGCCGGCATAGCGCATTTCAACCGCGTGCTGCACAACCTCTGCACCGACGTGTGGACCTACATCTCTCGCGGTGTCTTCCGCCAGATCCCGCAGGCCGGCACGACGGGCTCGTCGACGATGCCGCACAAGATCAACCCGATCCGCTTCGAGAACGCCGAGTCGAATCTGGAGCTCTCGAACGCGATCCTCGATTCGATCGGCTCGACGCTCGTCACCTCGCGCCTGCAGCGCGATCTCACCGACTCGTCGACACAGCGCAACATCGGCGTCGGCTTCGGGCACAGCCTGCTCGCGCTCGACAACGCGCGCCGCGGGCTCGACGAGATCGACGTCGACCGCGAGCTGCTCGCGGCCGAGCTCGAGAGCAACTGGGAGGTGCTCGGCGAGGCGATCCAGACCGTGATCCGCGCCGAGATCGTGGCGGGGCGCTCGTCGATCGCCGACCCGTACGCGGTGCTGAAGGAGCTGACGCGCGGTCGCCGCATCGGCCGTGACGACCTGGCCGCGTTCGTCGATGGCCTCGAGATCGGTGACGAGGCCAAGGCGCGGCTGCTCGAACTCACGCCCGGGACGTACACGGGCCGCTCGTCGCAGCTCGTCGACCACCTGGACACGTCCGCGTAGGCGACGCCGGAATCGTGAGCTACTCCGCGAACGAGACCGAGGTCGAGTACGGCGGAAGGCGCATCCGGCTCGCGACGAACGCGCACTTCGACGCGCTCGTCGCGGCGTTCGAGGCCGCCGTCCCCGCACTTTCCGAGCCGGATGCCGCGCGTCGCCTCGCCGAGGACACCGACTGGCCCGCGTTCGTGCGCGGGGTGCAGTGGGAGTCGCCAAGCGGCTTCGTGCGAGTGTGGACGTCGCGGCCCGACGTGGTCATGCGCCACGCGGGCAATTCGGCGAAGAGCGTGCTGTGGCTCCTTGTGCACCACGGCATCGCCGCGCGGATGTTCCGGCACGATCCCGCGGCCGCGCTCTACTCGTCGTTGCGCATCGAGGCCCACACGACCAGCGAGCCGGGCACGACGCTCGGCTTCGACGTGCCGAGCGCGCAATTCGCGGGGTTCGAGAGCAACAAGATCAGGCAGGGCGGCGCCGAGCTCGACCGCGCCCTCGGCGACCTGCTCGAAGACCTGGGGCTCCCCCGGCCGTCGGCGCTCCGGCGGTAGCGTCGCCCGGTAACGCGGTAACGCAGTAACGCGGAGGGTGCCCGGCCCGGCCCGGCACCCGCAGGACTCGTCGGGGCGGTAGTCCCCGGCGTGTCGTCGGTGAACGTTGCCCCAATTCTCGGTGGCGCGCTCGAGATGATTCCGGCGGCGACCGGCTGCCGCGAATCTGACGGCACGGGAGCGAGCGGCACCGGGGCGCCGGCCCCCGGGGACACCGGCGGTCGTCGCGCTGCGGCGCCGGGCTCGGTCCTCTGACCCGTCGCGCGCCGGGCGAGTGCCTCCGGGCAAATCTTCGACAGGGCGCCCGTCGCCACGCACGCGACCGGGCGATCATCGGGCGCCGAACGCCGCTTTCCGGCGAGATGTGGTGCCCGAGCCGTGCGTCGCGCCGCCGCCCGGCGGGCGAGCATGGCGATCCCGCGACTCCCCGCTGTGACCAGGAGTTTCGTGAACCATTCAAGAGTCTGACCAAGGGCGGATCTCGACGGTGAGTGCTGACACCGATCCGAAGGGACAGCACCATGTGGACAACCGCCTCCTCGCAGTACTGCGTCACCGACCTCACCTCGCACTGGCAGCGCGCGGCGCAGCGCACCCTCGACTATGGTCCGCTCGGCTAATGGCGGCCGTTCGACCTTCTGCGCGCGGTGCGGAACCCGGACGACTACGCGGAGCGCGATCGGCTCGCCCGCGAGCTCGTGGCGCTCGCGAAATCAGGTCACGCCGGCGCCGATCAGGTGCTGCTCATGGCGATGCTTCCCCGCGTCGTCCATCTCACCCGCACCTGCCGGGGTCTGCGGAACCTCCCGCTGCGTGACGCGCAGGCGATCGCGCTCGGCGCGATGTGGGAAGCGATTCGCGTGCACCCGGAATCGCAGACGACGGCCATCCTTCACCGGCTCGGGATGGACGCGCTCGCGATCGTGACGCGCACCCACTCGTCGCACGTCACGTCGCCGGAGCTCACAACCGACCCCGAGACGATGACGCGGCTGCGCGAAGCCGAGGAACCCGCCCCGGGAGCCGTCGACGAACTCGCCGCCGTACTGCGCTGGGGACTCGAATCGAACGCAATCACGAGCGAGGACGTGCGCGTCATCGCGGCCGTGGACCTCGGAGCCAAGGGCGACCGCGAGCGCCTCGCCCACGAACTGGGGATCGGTGATGCCTCGATCGTGCGCCGTGCCCACCGCGTGCGGGCGCGCCTCAAGCAGGCCGTGGCAGCGGAGGTCGAGCGACTCGGATCGTGGTAACGGAACGACACGGACGACATCAGGCGCATGTCTCGTCACTGGGCCTGTGTAGGTTGACCGCGCTCGGGCCAACGAAGGGGAAGAACCGGGCATCATCACGATCCGGGGGAGTTCGATGATGGACGCTCTGTCGACGAGTCGGGGGACGACGCGAACGGCGGCCACGACAACGGCGGCGACGTCAGCCCCGCGCGCCGCGCCGACGAACGCGAGCGCGCCGCCGCGCGGCGCCCCGCCACGGCGGGTCGGCGGTGCTGCCGACCCGGATCCGGTCAATCGCCGCGACCGCGAGGCCTCGCCCACGCGCCAGCGCCGGCGTCCGCTGCTCATCGCGGTCGGCGTCGTCCTCGTGCTCGTCGCGGCGCTCACGAGCTATGTCACCTTCTCGAACCTCTCGACATCGGTCACCGTCGTGGTCGCCGCCGCCGACCTCGCGAAGGGCGACGTGATCGAGGCGACCGACCTCGGTTCGATCGAGATCGTCGGCGGCCAGCACACCAACGCGATACCCGCCGCCGACGCCGCGACGCTCATCGGCCAGCACGCCGCCGTCGACCTGCCGGCGGGGTCGCTGCTGACGACAGGCACGGTGCAGGGGTCGCTTCCGGTCGAGCCAGGCACCTCGATCGTCGGGGTTGCCGTCGCGGTCGGCCAGGTGCCGTCATCAGGCGTGCGCGCCGGCGACCGGATCCGTCTGGTGTCGACCCCCGTGGCACAGGGCGAGCCACCGGTCGAGGCGCCGCTCACGATCGATGCCGTCGTCTTCGCAACGCGCACCGACGACAGGACGGGTGCGCTCGTCGTCGACGTCGTGGTGCCAACGGGCGTCGCGGCAGACGTGGCGGCACGTGCCGCAACCGGCCGGATCTCGATCGTGCTCGACGGCAGCGGCGAGGAGTGACCCGTGGCGATCATCACCCTCAGCGCACTCGGCCACTCCCCCGGGACGACGACGACGGCCGTCGCGATGGCGATGGGCTGGCACCGGCCGGTCATGCTCGTCGAGGCCGATACGTCGACGACGAGCTCGATCCTGGCCGGGAGGTTGCGCGGACAGGTGCCGCACCTGGCCGGCCTCACCAATCTTGCGAGCGCCGCGACGCACGGCGAGCTCAGCCCGTCCCTCATGTTGGCGAACTCCGTCGAACTCCGCCCTGACCGACGACTCGTGCCGGGCTTCTCGACGCTCGGGGCCGCTCGCGGTGCCGCGACGTTCTGGGCCGACCTGCTGCCGGCGCTGGGCTCATTGGATGCTGCCGGCACCGATGTCATCGTGGATCTCGGGCGCTGCGACGCCGACGACCCCCGTGCGGCGCTCGTCGCATCCGCCGATCTCGTCTTCGTGGCGACGGGCACGACGCTGCCGGACATCGCGGCCACGACGGCTGCCGTGACCGGTCGCACGACGCGCCTCGGTGACCTCGCCACCCTCCTCGACGATGTCGGGCACGGCACGGCGCTGCGCCTGGTGCTGATCGAGCGGGCCGCCGAGAACTACTCGTCCGCTGAGATCCGTCGCGTGACCGGCCTACCCGTCGTCGGCTCGTTGCCGTACGCGCCCGACGCCGCAGCCGTCCACTGCCTCGGCGTACCCGGCGGCACCGTCCGGCGAGGTCAGCGCCGCGCGTACGAGCGCTCCGTCGGGGCACTCATTGACGGTGCGACGAGGGCGATCGCCAGCCGCCGCGAGCTGATCGACCCCGCGGCCGCCTCGGGGGTCGGGCCCGGCCAGAGCGCCGCCGGCGCTGACGCGGGGCGGGATGCACGAGTGGGAGGGCCCGCGGCATGGTCCGTCGAGCGACGGGAAGCCGCCCGATGAAGCAGTGGCCGGACTTCGACGGCGTCGACGGCGAGCGTGCCGGGAGACGGCGATCGCGACCTGCGGCCACGCGCGGCGACCACCGGCCTCCCTCGCCCGCCGGGTCCGCTCCCGGGCCCGGCGGGGACACCGTCGGCGACGCCGCGGCGTCGCCGACGACCTGGCGCCCGCGTTTGCCCGACGGGGGAATCAACTCGCTCCCCCTCTTCATGACGCCTGCGATCGGCAACCGAAGCCTCGACGAGCTCGATCGTCCCGCACCGGACTTCCCAGGCACCGCGGTCGTCGGCACGGACGGCGCTCGCGGTGCGCACGGCATTGACCGCCGCGCGGACCGCGGCTCGCCTGACGCCGCCACCACGCCGGCGGGGCCGGAAACGCACAGAGCAACAGAGCGGGTGGACTGGGACATCGTGCAGCGACTGCGCCGCGCCGTTTCGACCCTGCTCACTCAGGCGATGCAAGACGACCCGGCCATGACCGAGGAGCTGCAGCGCGCCAACGCGCAAGCCCACATCGCCGAGGTCATTCGGAGCCACGTCGACGATCAGATCGCCGTGGGCGGCGCGGCCGCGGCGTGGACCCCGTCGACTCGCACCCTCGTGGCGCAGTCGGTCTTCGACGCCCTGTTCAAGCTCGGCCGGCTCCAGCCACTCGTCGATGACCCCACGGTCGAGAACATCGACATCTACGGTTTCGACACCGTTTGGGTCAGCCACGCCGACGGAACGCGCCGGCGCCACGAGCCGATCGCGCGATCGGACGCCGAGCTGATCGCTGACATCGCCTTCCTGGCGCAGCGCAGTGGCGAGGACGGCCGCAGCTTCACGCCGTCCACGCCAATCCTCGACATGGACCTGCCGGGAAACGCCCGCCTCGCAGCCGTGCACCCGCCGATCTCGCCGCGCCCGAAGGTGGTCGTCCGCATCCATCGGTTCGTCGACATCTCCCTCGACGACCTCGTGGCCGTCCACGGCGCGCTCACAGCCGACGCCGCGTCCTTCCTTGACGCGGCGGTTCGGGCGGGCCTCAGCATCGTCGTGGCCGGTGCGCCCGGTGCCGGCAAGACCACGCTCGTCCGTGCGCTCGCGAACTGCATTCCGCCGCACGAGGAGATCGTGACGATCGAGAAGGAACGCGAGCTGCACCTCGATCGGATGGGCGACCGCCACCACATCGTCACGCCACTCCAGTTCCGACCGGGACAGGGCGAGGGCGGCTCCGCGAACCGCCTGGCCGGCGAAGTCACGCTCGTCGACCTCATCGAGGAGGCGCTCCGGCTCAACGCCGAGCGCATCATCGTCGGTGAGGTGCGCGGCGACGAGGTCGACGCCATGTTCCAGGCCATGCAGGCGGGCGTCGGATCGCTGTCGACCATTCACGCGCATTCGCCAACAGACACGATCGAGCGTCTCGCGGGGCTCGCCCTCAAGTCACTCGGTACGACCGACGCCTATGCCTACCGGCAAATCGCCAGGCACATCGACCTCATCGTGCAGGTGCGCCGCGTGCGGGATCACCGGGGGCGGCTGCACCGCAGGATCACGCACATCGCGGAGGTGCAGCCCGGCGAGGAGAGCCGCGACGGCGTGGCGCGTCCAATCGCCGCCGACATCTACGTGCGCCACCTCCGCGATGCGGCCCTCCGGCCCGTGGCACTGCCGACCGGGGCAACGCTCGAAGCGCTCGAGGAGGCCGGATTCGACCGCGCGCACCTTCGCGGCGATCGGGGCGAGCGCGGCGAGGAGCGCTGACGTGTCCGCGATCCTGGCACTGCTCACCGCCCTCGGCGTGGTCGGTGCGCTGCTGATCGTCGCGGGGTTGGTGCCCGCTCGTGGGGAGGCCGCGGCCGCCGTTCCGCCCCGGGCGGTGTCGACCCGCTGGGCTCTGCGGGCGGGCATGCGCTGGTCGAGACGGCGCAGGATGCTCGCGGCCGGTGGTCTCGCCGCCGGCGCCGTGCTGTGGCTGTCGACCGGCTGGGTCGTATTTCTCGTCGGTGTCCCGCTCGCGAGTCTCCTCCTGCCCGCCGTGTTCGCCAGCGGCGGTGCGAGGGAGCGCCTCGAGCGCCTCGATGCGCTCGAGTCCTGGACACGGAGTCTCGCGGGCCTCACGATCGCCGGGGCCGGTCTCGAACAGACGATTTCGGCCAGTCTTTCGAGTGCCGGGGCGACGATCCGGCCGCACGTGGCGACCCTGGTCGCACGCATCAACGCGAGGTGGCGCACGGCGGCGGCGCTCAGGTCGTTCGCCGACGACGTGGCCGATGCGACCTGTGATCTCATCGTCATGCACCTGCTCCTCGCCGAGCGCATGCGCGGCCCAGGTCTGGCACGGGCGCTCGAGGATCTCGCCGACAGCATCTCCGACGAGGTGCGGGCACGGAGGGCAATCGAGACCGACCGGGCGAAGCCGCAGCAGAACATGCGCATCATCACCGTCACAACGTTGCTGCTGCTCGCCGTGATGCCGTTCGCCGGGACGTTCATGGCCCCGTATTCGTCCCCCACCGGACAGCTCCTGCTGGCGTCGTGGATCGCGGTCTACGCCGCGATTCTCGTGTGGATGCATCGCATCGCCCGTCCGCCCGTGGCACCGCGCATGCTGTCGACGGAGGTCACGGCATGACGCATGCGATCGCCCTCGCCCTTCCAGGCGCCGTCCTGGCCCTCGCGGCCACGGTATTCATCGCCGCCCTTCTGCCGTCCCGGCCAGCGCTCGCCGCGGCCCTCGACCGGCTCGGCACATCGGCGGCGCCCGCCGAGCCGTCCCCGCCCGCGCGGTGGGACGTCAGGGTGGGCACATGGGTGCACGCGCATCTGCCCGATCTTCCCGTGTTCGCGCCCCCGGCGACGGATCTTCGCCTCGTCGGCGTGACACCGTCGACGTTCTTTCGTGACAAGGCCCTGCTCGCGGCGCTCGGGCTCATCGCTCCGAGCGTGTTTGGCATCGTCATGAATGCGCTGGGGCTCCTGCCCGCGCTCGTTCCCGTCGCTCTCGGACCGATCCTCGCGGCTGCCCTGTGGTTTGCCCCCGACCGCGACGTCCGAGTGCGGGCCCGGGCCGCGCGCACCGAGTTCGCCCGTGCGGTAGCGGTCTACCTCGAGCTCGTGGCCGTCGAGCGGAAGCGGGGAGCCCCGGCCGGCCAGGCCCTCGTGACGACGTCCGAGGTCGGCTCGACCTGGGTGTTCGCACGCATCCGCGAAGAGCTCACCCGCGCGCGACTAGCCGGCGTCGCTCCGTGGACCGCGCTCGGCGGGCTTGCCGATGAGATCGGCGTTCCCGAGCTCGCCGACGTCGCCAAGATCGTGCGGCTCTCCGGCGAGGAGGGTGCCTCGGTCGCGGAGTCGCTGCGAGGTCGCGGGCGCACCCTCCGCGGCCAGCTGCTCGCCGACGAGCACGCGAAGGCGAATCAGGCGAGCGAACGAATGAGCGTTCCGCTCACCCTTCTCGCCTTCGTGTTCGTGGGCGTCGTGCTGACGCCGCTCGTGCTCAACCTGCTCGCTTAATGCCCTTCTCGATCGTCGTGTCCGATTTTCCGCCCCATCTACACCCTCTTTTCTACGAGACCACAGGAGCCCGATCATGCGATCCCTCATCACCTACTCCTCTGCAGTAGCAGCGTCCCGCATCGCCGCACTGCGCACCCGACGAGAATCCGGCGCCGAGACGACGGAATGGATCTTCATCGTCGTCGGCGCGCTGGTCATCGGCGGCATCATCATCGCGGCCGTGACCGCCTTCGTCGAGGGCCAGGTCTCGCAGCTCCCCGGAGCGCAGTAGTGACGCCCGAGTTGCACGATCACCCACCGGAACGACACCCGATCATCACCGGAGGCGCGACCTGCGCCCGTGACGAGCGCGGAGCCTCGAGCGTCGAGGCCGCTCTCGTGCTTCCCGTGCTCCTCGTGCTCTTCTTCTCGATCGTGCAGGGCGCGACCACGTTGCACGCGGGCAACGTGGCCCAGGCCGCGGCGCAGGCGGCCTTCGAAGAGGGCCGCCTGCTGGGGGGTTCGGCCGAGGATGCCATTGCGGCGGGGCTCCGATCGGCAGCCGCCTCCGGCACGGCGCTGACCGGCGTCACCGTCGACGTGGCCATCACCGAGACCACGATCACGGTCACCATCTCCGGAAGCGCGCCCTCGCTCGTTCCCGGCATCCCCGTGCACGTCGAGCGGACGGTCTCGGGCCCGCGTGAGCGCTGGGTCGGGTAAGCGCTCGTGCTGGCGAAGGAAGGGGGGCGGGATGATGCCGAGCGAGGCGGCGCGTCGGTCGAACTTGTCCTGATCGCGCCGGTGCTCGTGGCCATCGTGCTGCTGCTGGTCGTCGCCGGGCGCCTGTCGATGACGGGGGTCGCCGTCGAATCCGCGGCTGGAGCGGCCGCTCGCGCCGCGTCCCTCGCTCCGAATGCGGGCGAAGCCTCGGCGATCGCGACTGAATCCGCCCGGTTCACGCTCCTGCAGCAGAACGTGCCCTGCGACGACCTCTCGGTCGCGGTCGACGCTGACGCACTCGACGCGAGCCTCGGGGTCTACGGATCGGTGGAGGTGACCGTCACCTGCATCGTCTCGCTCAGTGACGCCGCTCTCCCCGGCCTCGGCGGCTCCCGCGCCATGGCGGCGAGCGCCAGTAGCCCGGTCGATCCGTTTCGTGCGAAGGAGTAGCGCAGTGAAGCAGCATCGCATCGCTCGTGGCATGTGTGCCCTCATCGCCCTCGCGGGCCTCGTCGTCGGCGTTCCGCTCGCGCTGGTCGCCCTTGCGGGAAACCCGTTGCCCCCTTCACCGGACGCGCTCGTGCAGGCGATCACGGCGCCCGACCTCGGAGGAGCGTTCCTGATGGGCACGCTCGTTCCGCTCCTCGCCTGGGCGGCGTGGGCCTACCTCACCGTCGGCGTCGCACTCGAGGGAATGGCGTTCGCCAAGGATTGGCGAAGCGCCGTGCGTCACCGCGGACACCGCGGACCGGGGCGCCGGTTCGCCGCGTCGCTCCTCACCGCCATCGTCGTGATGATCGGTGGCAGCGCGATCGTCGGCCCGGCGCACGCGGCGGAGGCGGCGTCACCGGCGGCCGGCACTACCGCGCACGTCGGCCATGACCTCCTGGACGGAATAGACGGTGTCCCATCGTCCATGTCCCCGGGCGAGAGCGGCGAGCTGACCCCCGAGCCCTCGACGGGGATGACGGCGGCGGCCGCGCCGAGCGGTCCGCAGACGGTGAACGTGCGCGAGGGCGACTCGCTGTGGAGCATCGCCGACGCCTATCTCGGCGATGGCGCGCGATACCCCGAGATCGTGGAACGCAATGCGGGCGTGCCGCAGCCCGACGGCGACGCGCTGTCCGACGACCTCTGGCTCACGCCCGGTTGGCGGATCCTGCTCCCGCCCGACGCGTCACCGACCGGAGACGCGGCAGACGCCCGCGCCGAGAACAGCGATAAGGCGCGCACCGCGACCGACGCCGGATCTGGCGTCGCCGCCGGGCCCCGCGGCGACGACGCCATCCCCGATCAGGTCATCGTCGAAGGCGGCGACACCCTGTGGGACCTCGCCGAGACCTATCTCGGTGACGGTCAGCGCTACGACGATCTCGCGAACGCTTCCGGCGTCGCCAACCCATCGGCGATCATGCCGGGCGACGTCATCGAGGTGGCCGAGGCGGCACGCGGCGGCGGCGAACCGGGCGCCCCGGGTGACGGTGGGGACGTCGGGGACGTCGGGGACGTTGACGCCAGCGGCGATGAGAACACTTCCCTCCCCGGTGCCGACGACGGTGTGGATGAGGGGACAGACGGCGTGCACGACGGCTCGACCGTCGTTCCCGCGCACCCGATCGACGCGTCGGCCGCACCTCCCGAAGCGCCGACGACCACACCGCCCACCGATGGGGGTGCGACGGGCGCGGGCCAGCCGTCCGCCAGCACGCCCCCGGTCGACGCCGCCGGGGCGGCACCACATCCGGTCGTCGGGGGTACGGCTGAGACCACCACGGGCGGCGGGGGCGACCAGGCCGGTGCGCAGGTCAACGTCGACGAGACCGTCGAGGGCGTGAACCTCCAGACCGTCGGCGGCATCGGAGGGGTGCTGGCGGCTGGACTCCTCGGTTGGCTCGGCGTGCGTCGTGCGCTCCAACGCCGCGTTCGCCGGCCCGGCGAACGAATCGCCATGCCCGAGCCCGAGTTGGCCGCCTTCGAGACGGAATTGCGCTCGGTCGACACGACGACCGCCGTGCTGCACCTCGATCGAGCCATGCGCGCCCTCGCTGCATGGGCGCAAGACGAGTCGAAGGTCATGCCACCCGTGGCGGTCGTGCGCGTCGACGCCGCCGAGGTCGTCTTCTACCTCGACGGACCGACCCTCCTGCCGGACCCCTTCGTCCCCGTCACCGACGATCACAGTGCGTGGGCGCTCGCGCCCGGGCAGTTGCAACCGCTCGTGCGGGAGCCGTCACCGCCGTGCCCTGCGCTCGCCTCGCTCGGGAGCGATGCGAGCGGAGCCATGGTGTTCGTCGACCTGGAACGACTCGGGATCATAACGGTCGATGGTGAGCCGGAGCTCGTGCGCTCGGCGCTACTGGCTATCGCCATCGAGCTCGCGACATCGACGTGGGGCGACGACACACGTCTCACCCTCGTGGGGTTCGACGACGCGCTCAGCGAGCAGCTCGGCAGCGGACGAATTCGCCATGTCGACGCCCTCGCCGATGTGCTGCCCGAGCTCGCGGGGCACCGCCGACACGTCGCGCAGGCGCTGCATCGACTCGATGCCCAGTCTCCGACCGTCGCACGCACGTCGAGTCCGGACGCCGAATCGTGGAGCGCCGAGGTGCTCGTGCTCGGCCACGCCGTCGGTGGCGAGGCACTCGACGAACTCGCCGGGCTAGCGCTCGACGAACCGCGTGTCGGTATCGCTGCCGTCGTCGGGGGCGCCGTCGAGAGCGGTTGGCACGTCGAGCTCCGAGGCCCGCACGACGCGACCCTGCATCTCCCGGGCGACGCGGGGTCGCTCGAGCTCGATCCGCAGCTGATCGCTGAGCCGGAGTTCGACCGACTCGTCGAGTTGGCTCGCGTGGCGACCGGACCTGCACACCGTGCACGGACGTTTCGCGAGGAGACGGGAGACTGGACGCTGTCGCTTTCGCCGGATGGCGCGGCGACCACCCGGACGGGCGACGACCCGGGAGACGCGGCGCGTGGCAGCTTCGCGACAGTGGACGTGACCGACGCCGCAGCCCGCGACGAGAACGCCGACCGGGACATCGACGCCACCCCGGACATCGTCCAGCGCAATGCCGACCCCGCGACGGCGCCCGCCATCGCGGAGGGCGAGGTCAACCTCGACGCCGCGGCGGACGACGCGTCGCCCGCTGTCGACGACGCCATCGCGGGCGTACGGGAGGCCGGTCCTGCGAAACGCGGCGCACACGCCAAGCGTGATCGGCCTGGCCTGCGGCGACGGGCCTCTGCGCGCGGGCAGGCCGATGACCTCGACGAAGCCGCCCGCGACCTGCTCGCCTCACTCGCCCACCGCCCGTGGGTGAGACTGCTCGGACCGGTCGAACTGCTCGGAGCCGCAGGCGACCCGCCCGTGACCCCGCAGACGCACACGATCAACAACAGCACCGTCAAGCGCGCGACCGAGCTCGTCGCCTACCTCGCGCTGCATCCCGGGGTGACGGCCGAGCAATTCCACGCGGCCTTCTGGCCAGGGAAGGATCCTCGAGGCAAGACTGCGGCATCCAACCGCAACGGTCTCGCGACGCGGGCCCGCAAGTGGCTCGGAACGTCGGCCGACGGTCAGCCGTATTTCCCTCACGTCGGCAGCGACGGCTACCGACTCGACGAGAGGGTGACGACCGACTGGCACGTGCTGCTCGAGCTGATCGGGAACGACCCCGCCACTGCGCCGGCTCCGCGGCTGCGGGCCGCCCTCGATCTCGTGCGCGGTCAGCCCTTCGCGGGCGTCAAGGAACGCTTCTACGGTTGGGCCGAGATCACTCGCATGGACATGCTCGCGACGATCGCGGACACGTGTCACGAGCTCGCCGTCCGCGCCCTCGACATGGGCGATGTGGGGGCGGCGCGCACCACGGCGGCCCTCGGCCGAGAGATCGACCCGATCAACGAGATGGCGTGGCGCGACGCGCTGCAGGCCGAACTGCTCGCCTCCGACCACGAAGGTTTCGAGCGCATCGTGTCGCTGCTGCAACAGCAACTCGATGACTTCGAAGACGGCTACGAGCCCGAGCCGGAAACACAGGAACTCATCGACCGCGGGCGTCACCGTGCACGCCGAATGCCGCAGCGCGACGGGGCCTTTGCCTCATGACCGAAGGCGACGCCATCCGCCTCACGATCGCCCTCGTCACGGGGATCGTGGTGAGCGTGACCGATCTGCGCGATCGCCGAATCCCGAACCGGGTCACGTTCCCTGCGGCCGCGGCCGTCATCGCGAGCGCCGTCACCGAGACCGTCTGGCGACTCCTGTCGACGGCGAACTCCGGTTCCGACTCCGGCTCCGGCATTACTGGCACGTCCGCCGACGCGTTCGCCCTCACCACCGCGCTGGCGCCGGTGGCCCTCGCGGTCCTCGGCGCCGTCGTCGCCGGCTCGGCCATGTTCGTGCTCGCGTGGTTCGGCACCCTCGGGTTCGGCGACGTGAAGCTCGCGGCGGTGCTCGGTGCCGCCTTGCTGCCGGTGTTCGGCTGGCATGCTCTCGGGCTCGCATTCGTGCTGAGCTATGTGCTCGCGTTTCCGCACGCGCTCGTGCTGCTCATCGCTCGGCGCCGAGGAGGTGGGAGCAGCGAACTTGCCTTCGGTCCGTACCTGGTTGTGGGCGCCGGCGCCGCAGCAGTGGCCGGTTTCGCATCGTCGTCGGTGCATCCCTAGCCGTCCGACACCGCGCGGCAAACGTCAGCGGCACGGCCGCGATCTCCCCGGAAGCGCCGGTGCCGGCGGGCACCGACCGGTCTACCCTGGAGCAATGACCGCAGCCGATGCTCAGGCCGACGCCCCGCGTGCCACGGTGATCACCGTGTCCGACCGCGCCTCGATGGGGTTGCGCGACGACGAGACCGGCCCCGTGATCGTCGAGGCGCTTCGCGAGGCGGGCTTCGACGTCGCCGAGCCCGTCGTCGTCCCCGACGGGACGCTGCCCGTGCGCGACGCGGTCCGCGCCGCCCACGAAGCCGGCTCCCGCGTCATCATCACCACCGGCGGCACCGGTATCGGGCCACGCGACCGTACGCCAGAGGGCGTCGAGCCGTTGCTCGATCTCAAGCTGCCCCGCATCATCGACGCCATCGCCGGACACGGCGGCGCCCCGGCCACTGCGCTGCTCACCCGCGGCGTCGCCGGTGTCATCGGTGGCGACTCCGCCGCGTATCGCACGATGATGCGGCCCCCGAGCCTCGTCGTGACCCTGCCCGGATCCCCCGGCGGCGTGCGCGACGGACTCGCCGTGCTGCTCCCGATCGTCCACCACGCGATCGGGCAGCTCGACGGCGCCGGCCACGCCTCGCACGGCACCGAGCACCCCGAAGACCATGCAGGGCATCACGCCGCTCCCGCCAACGCCGCTCCTGCGCCGTCCGGCACCGCCCCGGCCAGCTCCGCCCACGGCGGCCCCGACGGCGAGCCCCGCGCATGACCGTCGCCATCGCTGCGATCTCCTCCGAGCCGCTCGACGTCGCCGCGCACCTCGCCGCCGTCGCCGACGCGCACGCCGGCGCCACCGCATCGTTCGTCGGCACGGTGCGCGACCACGACCCCGAGGCCGACGGCACCGTCACCACGCTCGACTACTCCGCGCATCCCGACGCGGAACGCGTGCTCGCCCGTATCGCGGCCGACCTCGACCGCGACGGCGCGCGGCTCGCCGTCACCCACCGCATCGGCACACTCGACGTCGGCGACCTCGCGATCGTCGCCGCCGTATCGACCGCCCACCGGGCCGAGGCGTTCGACCTCTGTCGCGAGCTCGTCGAACGCGTGAAGGCCGAGCTGCCCGTGTGGAAGCGCCAGCACACGGAAGACGGCACGACGCACTGGGTCGGCATGGCCTAGCTGTGGTTCCCCGACACGTTGTGAAGAGGTGACGTACGGGCGAAGGCCTCCGGAACGATGTGCATTACTACACTCACCACCGCCCACGGAGGCCTTCGTGGCCCACGCTAACGCGCCCTTCAGCCCGCGGGAAGGCAACGCCTTGCCCGCCTGATCGTCGATGACGGATGGAGCATCCGACGCTCGGCTCGCGTTCGCCGCGCCCGGCGCGGCCGAGCTCGAGCTGCGCGTGACGAGGGCCGCGGGGCCCTCGGGCATGAGCCGCGCGTCGGCGCTCGCGCACCCCGGCGTCCCAGCCGCGCCTCGTACGCTCGCGGCATGCACGCGTCGAGCATCGAGCCATACCACCGCCGCCGCCTGATGATCGGGGCGGCGTGAGCGCATCGCCCCTCGTGGGCGTGCACATCTCGCACGAGCAGCTCGATCCGCGCACCGCGCTCGAGGTGGCTCGCCGCGCCGACGCGCTCGGCTTCCGCGACGGCCTGTGCTCCGACCACCTCACGCCGTGGAGCGAGCGCCAGGGCGAGTCGGGCTTCGCCTGGGCGTGGCTCGGCGCGGCACTCGCCACCACGTCGATGCGCTTCGGCGTCGTGACGGCCCCCGGGCAGCGATACCACCCTGTGATCGCGGCGCAGGCGATCGCGACGCTCGAGCAGATGCATCCGGGGCGGTTCTGGGCCGCGCTCGGCAGCGGCGAGGCGATGAACGAACACGTCACGGGCGACGCGTGGCCCGCGAAGTCAGAGCGCACCGCGCGCCTCGGCGAATGCGTCGATGTGCTGCGCGAGCTGCTCGCGGGCCGCGAGGTGAGCCACCGGGGGCGTGTGGTCGTCGACCGGGCGCGCGTCTGGTCGCTGCCCGAGACGCCACCGCCGCTCGTCGGCGCGGCCGTCACGGCTGAGACCGCCGCGTGGGCGGCCACGTGGGCCGACGGCCTCATCACCATCTCGCAGCCGTTCGAGAAGCTGCGAGACATCATCGGGGCCTACCGCGAGGCGGGTGGTGCGGGCGACGTTTCGGTGCAGTCGCAGCTGGCCTACGTGCGCCCGGCCAACGGCGGCCGCGAGGCGGCGCGCGCCCTCGCGCACGACCAGTGGCGCACCAACGTGTTCGAGCCTCCCCTGTGCTGGGACCTGCCCACGCCCGAGCACTACGACCTCGCCGCCGACGGCATGAGCGTCGAGCGCGTGGCCGAGAGCGTGCACTGCGTCGACTCGACCACGGCGCTCGCCGAGCTCGTCGACGAGCACGGGCGCGCGGGCGCCGACCGCGTCTACCTGCACCACGTGGGCAAGACGCAGGCGGCGTTCCTCGACGACACCGCCGCGGCGCTGCTGCACTGAGCAGCCTCGGCGGCGCATCACGCGGCGACCAGCCGGGACCACGAGTCGACGAGGAGGCCGCTGCCGAACAGTTCGCGCAGCGCGCGAGGCGGTGCGGGCGTTGAGGTCGCCCATCACCATGGCCGGCGGGTCGCGCTCGGCGAGCCGCCGCAGCACCTCGCGCACCGACCGCACCCGCGAGCGCACCATCGCCGTGGCCGCCGCCGCGGTGGCCGTCGTGCTCATCGTGCAGAACCGCCGCGACGCCCGCGTGCCCGTCGACGCCTGAGCGGGCGGGCGATCGCGGGGCGGCCTGGCCGCGAGCCGCGGTCGCGGCTAGCCTGGAGGGATGCGAGCGCACTGGGCGCCCGCCGACGGGAGGTGCCGCGTGGCCATCGTGCGCCTCCCCTCGCCCTCATCGCGACCGCCCGCCGCACTGCATCCGCCCGAGCCCGTTCGCGACCCCGCGCATCCCGACGCGCCCGTCTCGCTCGGCGGCGGCGCGGCGCCGCTCGGCGACGCCATCGACGTGTCGGCGGTGCCGGCCGAGGGCCAGCTCGTCGACCGCTTCGGGCGCGTGCACCGCGACCTGCGCATCTCGCTCACCGACCGCTGCTCGCTGCGCTGCACCTACTGCATGCCGGCCGAGGGCGTGCCGTGGATCATGAAGGACAACATCCTCACGACCCTCGAGCTCGAGCGCGTCGCGCGCGTCGCCGCCTCACTCGGCATCGACGAGGTGCGGCTCACCGGCGGCGAGCCGCTGCTGCGCAAGGACATCGTTGACGTGGTGCGCCGCATGGCCGCCATCGAGGGGCCGCACGGGCCGCTGCGCGTGAGCATCACGACGAACGGGCTGCGGTTGCCGCAGCTCATGGACGACCTCGTCGCCGCGGGCCTCGAACGGGTGAACGTGTCGATCGACACGCTCGACCGACAGCGCTTCGCCGACCTCACGCGCCGCGACCGGCTCGACGACGTGCTCGAGGGCATCCGCATCGCTCGGGACAGCGGGCTACGCCCGCTCAAGCTCAATGCGGTGCTGCTGCGCGGCGTCAACGATGACGAAGCCTGTGACCTGCTCCGCTTCGCGATGGACAACGACGCCGAGCTCCGCTTCATCGAGCAGATGCCGCTCGATGCCGGGCACACCTGGACCCGTGAGGGCATGATCGAGGGCGCCGAGATCCTGGATCGGCTCAGCGCGGAGTTCGACCTTGAGCCCGTCGACGCGCGCGGCGCCGCGCCGGCCGAGCGCTTCGTCGTGAACGGCGGCCCCCACCACGTCGGCGTCATCGCCTCCGTCACGGCACCCTTCTGCGGCGCCTGCGACCGCGTGCGTCTCACCGCCGACGGGCAGATCCGCAACTGCCTCTTCGCGCGGGGCGAGAGCGACCTGCTGCCGCTACTGCGCGGTGATGCCGATGACGACGCGATCGCGCGCCTGCTCCGAACGAGCATCGCGGGCAAGCGCGCGGGGCACGGCATCGACGACCCGGGGTTCCTGCAGCCCGACCGGCCGATGTCGGCCATCGGGGGCTGACCCCCTCGGTCCGCCCCGCCGGGCCCCGCGCGCCCGCCGGGCGCGACCGGCACGCACCAGGCGTCCGCCGCTACACGACCGCCTTGCGCAGCGTGAGGTAAGCGCCCGCGGCCAGCACTGCCGTGACCCCGAGCCCAATCAGCGTGATGGCGAGGGGACCGACGGCAGCGAACCACCCGAACACGGCCGGCCACGATTCGGTTCGCGTGATGATGAACAGTCCGACGACGAGCGCAAGCGCCAGCACCACCCCGACGGCGGTCAGCACGAGCCAGCCGAATCGCTTGTAGACCGTGGCGGCCCAGAACCCGATCACGTACAGCAGCAGTGTCGCCGTGAAGTAGGTGAGCCACGCGGACGCCCAGCTCGGCTCGAAGAGCCACTCCAAGTAGGCGATGCGACCGTTCATGCCGTAGCCGTTCGTGATCACCTCGAGGCCGGCGAGCGCGATGAACAGGGTTGCGATCATGGCCCCGCCGATCGCGCCGACCACGAGCGTGCCGACGAAGAACTCGCGCCGCGTGACGCTCATGGCCTGCGAGAACGGGAAGGTCAGGGTCATCGCCTGCACGCCGAGCGCGGCGAAGTACCAGAGGGGCGCCTGCGCAGCTCCCGTCGGCTTGACGCCGTCGCCCGGGATCATCGCGAAGACGATGAGGCAGATCGCCAACGTTCCCGCGACGATCACCAGGGGCACCCACACGAACGATTGCGTGCTGATGAGTTGCAGCCGGATGACGTTGAGAGTGCGGTTCCCGGCTCCGCGTCGGGCGGGGATCGCCTCGAGCGTTGTCGCGGTGGTCATCGGAGAACTCCTTCGTGGGTGGATGCTGGGGCCGAGTCGCCCGCACCGTCCGGGCTTGCGTCGCGCATTTCGCGCTGTGTGAGTCGCACGATGAGCTGCTGCAGTGGCACGGCGGCGAACTCGAGGCCGTCGGCGACCGCCGAGGCGCGCTCCTCGCCCGTGAGCTGGCCGAGGAAGGTGACGCTCGCCACACTGCCGAGCGACTCGCGGTGGAGCTCCTCACGGCCGGCGATGTAACGGTCGACCCGTTCTGCGGCGCCGACGAGGCTCGTCGCCTGCGCGCGGGCGTCGTCGACTGACTTGTCCATGATGATGCGGCCCTGATCGATGACGAGCACGTGTTCGAGCAGGTTGGCGATTTCGTCGATGAGGTGGCTCGACAGCACGATGGTGCGCGGATGCTCCGAGTAGTCCTCGATCAAGCGGTCGTAGAAGGTCTGGCGCGCGACTGCGTCGAGTCCCAGATAGGGCTCGTCGAAGAACGTGATGTCAGCGCGCGAAGACAGCCCGATAATCACCCCGACCGCCGACAACTGGCCGCGCGAGAGCTTCTTGATGTTCGTCTTCATGGGGAGCTGGAACTCGTCGACGAGTTCGTCGCACAACTCCTGGTCCCAGTTCGAGAAGAACAGCCGGGCCGAGCGGAAGGCGATCGTGGCGTTCGCCTCGTCCGGGTACTTCTGGCTTTCGCGCACGAAGCACATTCGGCTCAGCACCCGCGCATTCTCGAAGGGGTTTTCGCCGAACACCTGCACGGTGCCGCTGGTTGCGAAGTTCTGCGCGGTGAGGATCGACATCGCGGTCGTCTTGCCCGCGCCGTTTCGGCCCAGAAAGCCGTAGATGCCATTCCGTTCGATGTCGAAGCTGACACCGTCGAGGGCGGTCTTGTCTCGGTAGCGTTTCGTCAGGTCACGGACGTGGATCACTGGATCCATGAGGAGCCTTTCAGTCGGGCGCCGCTGTCGACGACGCCGAGTCGGGGGTCGCGTGCTCGAGGATGAGCCGCGCGAGAACGTCGGGGCCGAGACCCAAGCGGGCGGCCTCGGCCACGAGAGGAGCGATGTAGGCATCGGCGAAAGCGGCGCGACGGGCTTCGAGCACCCGCTCGCGCGCCCCATCCGCGACGAACATGCCGATGCCGCGCTGCTTGTAGAGCACGCCCCTGTCGACGAGCATGTTCACTCCCTTCGCGGCGGTTGCGGGGTTGATGCGGTAGAACTCCGCAAGCTCGTTCTTCGAGGGTGCACGCGCTCCCTCGTGAAGCGAGCCGTCGACGATCTGATCTTCGACGCGTTCCGCGATCTGCAGGAAGAGCGGCCGCGCGTCATCCATATCGCTCCCGGTGTGCGGTGCCACCGCGCTGACGCGGCCGGCAGGCTGTTGAATGGTTGCTTACTCGACTAATCAACCATACCCCCGCGCAGGAGTCAACCACCGTCGCGAGAACGGGTGCGTCGATGGTGAGCAGTTCGGGCCTGCCACGTGTTACGCGGCGGCGGCCTCCGCCCTGTCTTGAACGTGCTTCGTAGCGAGGATCGAGGTGAGCAGAATGAGCTCGAAGGCGTTGGTGACGGCGCCGCTATCCACGGGGAGAGGCACGGCGCTGCCGATCACCATCAGCAGTGTTCCCACCAGAAGCCAGATCCACTTCTGCCGCCGCCACACGAAAAATGCGGCCACGAGCAGGGTCACGGTCACGAGCAGCACCATGAGCGGCGGACCGCCTGCGGCCTCGGCGGCGGAGTAACTCAGGACGCCGTGTTCACGTTCGGCCGTGAGCTCGATTCCGACAACGTGGGTCAGTTCCAATGCCATGAGTGCTACGGCAGCAGCAGTGGCGACAACGCCGGCCCACCGAGTCCGCGCCCACGCCACACCGCTCCGGGCCACAACGTGCCAGGCGAAGATCGCCAGTAACGGCGTGACCAGTGCATGGATCCAGTAACGGGCCAGGTTCAGCCCTTCGAGCAGCGCGCCCTCGCCGATATACGCCCCTGTTGCCAGCACGATGTTGTCGTACACGAGCCCGGCGATGACGAGGACCGGCAGGTTCGCCGGGGTCCACCAGCGACCGCGGGCGGCGAGCGTCAATCCCCAAGCGAGCAGGGCCAGGTAGGCGGCGGCGTACGCGAAGAACAAGATGGTATCCATCTGCATCACCTTTTCAAGGAGTTCTCCATTCGGGCCCGACCGCCCTCAGCCGACCCGATGGCCTTTCGCTCTGGAACCTTGGTCTCTTCCGCCTAGCCGCCCGCGAACGGCGGCAGCACGTCGATCGCGTCACCCGGCGCAATGGAATGCACCGTTTCGACGCGCTCGCCGTTGAGCAGAAACGAACTGCGATCGATGACGCGGCGAAGCTCGCCCCCGAAGCGATCGGCCAGTTGCTCGGCGACGGCGCCGACGCTCTCGAGCCCCGACGCATCCAGTTCGAGGCTCTCCGTGCCGGCCGCGTCCGCCGCGGCGGCGAAGAAGCGGACGGTGATCATGCGGCTCCGCCGTCAAGGTCGCCGACGACCCCAGCGGCGTCGGCCTCTTCGACGTCACCCCTGTCACCGCCGCCGGCCTCGGTGCGCCCGTCGGTAATGCCCGCAGAAGCGGTGTCGCCGGCGTCGGCCTTCCCGTCGGCGATCCGCGTCTCGCCTTCGGCCACGCCGGCCTCGTCGTATGCGACACCACGCTCGGCGTCGGACGCGCTGCTCTCAGCGCTGGTGGCGTCGCGTTCGCTGTCTTTGCCGCCGTTCCGGTCGCTGCCGTTCCCGTCGCCCTGGGCGCGCTGCTCCCACGCCGCGAGCGCCTCGCCGACTGCTTCGACGCCGGCCTCCGGTGAGCCGAGATCACCGCGGCCGAGCGCGAGGCCGACCATGAACGTCGAGACGGGGGCGCCTGGGCGCACGGCACCGTGCGCGACATCGCGAGCGATGTCGAGGACCGCCTGCGTCGGCACGTCATCACCCGTGAGGCCGAGACGCGGAGCGAGCTCGCTGATCCAGGGTTCGAGTTCTGGGGGCATGGTGCTCACGGTTCCTCCGTCGACGCTCCGGGGTTGGCCGCCGTGCTTGTCGGCCGGCTCAGAGGCACAACGGCCCGTTGCCGAGGTGCACGACAGCACCGTACGCCGCCACGTCTGATGGCGTATCAATATCCGGGGTGACGTTCGCGCCGACGGCGTGTCTCGAAAGGCGGAGGCCACCGAGGCGGCCGCGCAACGGCTCGCCAGCCTCAACGCCAGCGAGGGCCGAGTTCAGGGCATCGAGCCGGATGCGTGTGGCCAGCCACTGCTCGCGGCCGTCTTCGTCGACGAGCATGACGCCATCGGCGCCTGCATCATGGGACGCTGCCGAGAGTGATGACGCGGCGCCCCGCCCTTCGTCGCTCGGCGCCTCCAAAGCCGCGTCGAGCGCCGCGACCACGTCGGCGGGCCGCACGAGGTCGCACGGCAGCAGGTCGACGAGAGCGTCACCTGGCACCCCGGCATCGAGCAGCTCGGCCACCCCGGCGGCCACCGCCACCGCCGGTCCCCCGAACCGGTCTTCCTCGATCGCGACGCGCACGACGCTCCGGCGCTCGTCGTCGCCGGCTGTTCCGCCACCGGACGTCGCAGGATCGTGCCGCAACGCCGCGACGACCTCGTCCGCCGGGCCGACGACCGCGATGCTCGACCGATGCGCGGCGATGAGCGCGTCGATCACGCGCGCGAGGGCCGGCCTGCCGTGGATGCGCAGCAGCACCTTCGACGTTCCACCGAGTCGCGAGGCCCGCCCGCCGGCGAGCACGATCGCGGCGGCGACGGCCCCCGTCTCGGAAGCGACGGCCCCCGTCTCGGAAGCGACGCCCGGACTGGACGCGGCGCCCGGACCGGAAGCGGCCCCCGACCAGGGCATACCGCCCGGCCCGACGTTGCCCGCACCGCTGTCCTGCCCATTCCCGCTCGCGCTCATTGGCGCCGCCACGTTCCGCTCTTGCCGCCGGTCTTCTCGACGAGCTCGACGCGCTCGATGGCGACCGACTTGTCGATGCCCTTGACCATGTCGACCACCGAGAGCGCCGCGATCGACACGGCCGTGAGCGCCTCCATCTCGACACCGGTGCGGTCGGCGGTGCGCACGGTTGCCGTCAGCTCGACGCCGTCGTCGGCGAGCTCGACGTCGACGACCGCGCCGTGCACGCCGATGATGTGCGCGAGCGGCAGTAGTTCGGCCGTGCGTTTGGCCCCCGCGATCCCCGCGATGCGGGCGAGCGCGAACACGTCTCCCTTTGGCGTGGTGCCATCACGGAGCGCGGACATGACCTCCGGACCGCAGGTGACGCGGCCGCGTGCCGTCGCCGAGCGCACGGTCGGGGCCTTCTCGGTCACGTCGACCATGCGCACGCGGCCGGCGCCGTCGAGGTGGGTGAATGGCGTGGTCACGGAAGGACCTCCCAGATCGTGAGTTCGTCGCCCACCCGGACGTCGGCGGCGTCGGCGGGCGCGATGGCGAGCGCGTCGGCCCTGGCGAGTCGTGCGACCAGGTGCGAGCCGGAACCGCCGGCCGTCGCCGGGGCGATGGCCGAGCGCCCGTTGCCGTCGACGCCGAGCGTGCGCACGGGCATGAGCTGCAGACGGCCGGGTGGGCACCGCCAACCCTCGGACGCGATGCCGACGCGCTCGATGTGCGCGGGCCCCACCTCACCCGCGAGAGCTCGCAGGGCTGGGCGGACGAAGGCCTCGAAGCTCACGAACACGCTCACGGGATTGCCCGGGAGGCAGAACATGAGCGGACCCGAACGGCCCTCACCGTCGCTGCGTGCGAGTCGGCCGAAGCCCTGCGGCTTGCCGGGCTGCATGGCGACCTTGTGGAACTCGACGCCGCGCTCTTCCAACGCGATCCGCACGACGTCGAAGGCGCCGACGCTCACGCCGCCGGTCGTGATGACGACGTCGACGTCGCGGGCGAGCGCGTACAGCGCGTCGATGAAGGGGCCCGGTTCGTCGCCGGCGCGCTCGACGCGGGCGAGTTCGGCACCGGCCTCGGTGACGAGGCCGGCGAGCAGCGGGCTGTTGCTGTCGGGGATGCGCCCTCGAGTGAGCGGCGCCCCGGCCGGCAGAAGCTCGTCGCCCGTCGAGACGACCGCGACGCGAGGGCGCGGAACGACGACCGCCGTTGTCGCACCCGCCGCGATCGCCGCCGCGACGGCGCGCGCGCCGAGCCGCGCTCCTGCGGGCAGGACGAGCTCGCCCGGTTCGATGTCTTCGCCGCGGCGCCGGATGTGCGCCGCGGGCCTCGGCTCGTTCGTCACGTCGATCGCCTCGGGCGCCGCGGTCGCGATGTCGGTGCCGAGCGTCGTCGCCTCGAACGGGACAATGGCGTCTGCGTCTGACGGCACGGGCGCCCCGGTCATGATCCGCGCGCACTCGCCGTCGCGGAGCGCCGGATCATCGCCACTCCCCGCGGGGATGTCGGCGACCACGCGCAGTCGCACCGGAGCAGCGGGGCTCGCACCCGCGACCGATGCCCGGCGAACCGCGTAGCCGTCCATGGCCGAATTGTCGACGGTCGGGAGCGCGTGCACGGCGACGATGTCGGCAGCGAGCCGCAACCCGAGCCCCTGTTCGATCGGCACCGTGACGGGCGCAAGCGGCCCGCTCTCACGCAACACGCTCGCAAGGTGGGTCTCGAGCGATACCAGCTCACCCACGGGGCACCGCTCCCCCGGTCGGTGCCGCCGGAGCATCCGACCCGGCGGTCCGCAGACCCGCCGTTCCCTCGTCGAGCACGGCGACGCCGGGAACCCCGGCAGCACGCAGCATCGCTGCGGCATGCCTGGCCCGGGGGCCGAAGGCGCAGGCGACGACCACGCGCGTGGCACGCTCGATGGAGCCGGGCAGCTCACCCGCATCGATCGCGCTCGCGAGCGACTCGAGCGGCGCGCGCTCGAGTTCGACGAGTTCGAGCCCACGGGGCGGCCACGGCAATGCGGGCGCGGACGGCTCGCGCACGTCGACGAGCACGGTGCCGAGGGGGGCGGCGACCATCTCGCCGATCGTCGTCAGCCGCGACCGCAGCTCGCCGGCGGCGGCGCGACTGGGAAGCGGGATCGGTCGCGTCACGGAACCCGTGCGCGGAGGGCTCCAAGCGCCCCATTGCTCGGTCGAGCTCGGGCCCGCGGCCGGACGCGCACGGCGCACCCACTCAGGGCCGCGGCGGCCGGCGGCCTCGCCCGCGTCTCCGGGACGTGCGGCCGACTCACCGGGCTCAGCAACCGAGGCAGCGGCTCGCCGCGCGACGAGGGGTATCTCGCGCATCGTCGCGCCGAGCCCGTCGATCACCGCGACACGGCCCACGAGCGGGCGCCCGGCGCCGACGAGCAGCTTGATCGCCTCGGTCGCCGCCATCGCGCCCACTTGGCCGACAACAGGACCGAGTACGCCCTGGGCCGCGCACGACACGGGATGCCGCTGCACGGTCTCGCGATCGACGAGGTCGTCGATCGCCGGGTCGCCGGCGCGCCCCGTGAAGACGGTGAGCTTCGCGTCGGTGCCGATGACGGACGGCCAGACCAGCGGGACGCCGCACTCAGCGCACGCGTCGGCGATGGCGAAGCGGGTGGCCCAGTCATCGGTCGTGTCGACCACGACATCGGGCGCCAGCACGCGAATGATCTCGACGGTGTTCGCGGCGGTCAACCGCACGTCATGCGCCTCCACGCGCGTGGCCGGCGCCAGGCGCGCCGCCGCCGCCGCGAGCGTCGCCGCCTTCGGCCTACCGACATCGGCCTGGGTGAAGAGCAGTTGCCGTGCGAGATTGCTCGTCTCGATCACGTCGTCGTCGAGCAGATCGAGGCGCCCGACCCCGGCTCCGGCGAGATACTGTACGGCGGGCGCGGCGATGCCGCCCGCGCCGATGATGAGCACGCGTGCGTCTCGCAGCCGGCGCTGTCCGATGTCGCCGATCCAGGGCAGGGCGCGCTGACGCGAGGTGCGCTCGGCCTCGGCCGACGGACGCACCCCCGCTTCGCCCCAGCGCTGGTTCTCATCCACCCCACAACCGTAGAGCCCGCCACCGACATCGCGCACGCTGGGTCAGCGCGCGCGACGGCCTGACACAAACCCGGTATGCGGATGCTCCGCCTGATCGTGCACGCAGGTGCGGCGATATGATTGACGTTGTGACGCAGATCAGGATCAAGCATGCGGCCGCGTATCTCGGCGTGAGCGACGACACGGTGCGGCGGTGGGTCGACGCGGGCACGCTCGCGAGCGAACGCGACGGGTCGGGGCGCACCGTCGTGGACTCCCTCGACATGGCCCGCCTCGCCCGCGAGAACGCCGTGCTGCCCGCAGATCCGTCCGAGATCGGCCGATCGGCCCGGAACCGACTCGTCGGGGTGGTCACCGATATCACGATGGACACGGTCATGGCGCAAGTCGAGATGCAGTGCGGCCCCCATCGCATCGTGTCGCTGATGAGCAGCGAGGCCGTTCGCGAGCTCGGGCTCGAGCCCGGCTCCGTCGCGATCGCCGTGGTGAAGGCGACCACCGTCATCATCGAGACCCCGGCCGGAAAGGCCTGATCGTGCCCCGCGCCCTCACACGCCGCGGTCTCCGCGCGAGCGCCGTCGCGATCGCCGCCGCCTCCGCGCTCACCGTCGCGGCCTGCAGTGCGTCGACGGGCAACGGCGCCCCCGGCTCGAGCGACGCGGGCACCACCACGGGAGCGTCCCTCGCGGGCTCGATCACGGTGTTCGCGGCAGCCTCGCTGAACGCGCCCTTCACCGAGCTCGCCGAGCAGTTCGAAGCCGAGCATCCGGAAGCCAGCATCGACGTGAGTTTCGCCGGCTCGAGCGACCTTGTGACACAGATCAGTGAGGGCGCCCCCGCTGACGTGTTCGCGTCGGCCGACGAGGCGAACATGACCACGCTCACCGAGGCCGGCGTCATCGACGCGGATGCGCCGGTCGACTTCGCGACGAACGTGCTGACGATCGCCGTCCCTCCCGGCAACCCGGCCGGCGTCACATCGCTCTCGGATCTCGAAGACCCCGGGCTGCGCGTCGTCGTCTGCGCCCCGCAGGTTCCGTGCGGGGCCGCCACGGAGCGCGTCGAGCGCGAGGCGGACGTCACGCTGGCGCCCGCGAGCGAGGAGTCGGCCGTCACCGACGTGCTCGGCAAGGTGTCGTCGGGCGAGGCCGACGCCGGACTCGTCTACGTCACCGACGTCGCGGGCGCGGGCGACGCCGTCGACGCCGTCGACTTCCCGGAGTCGAGCGCCGCCGTGAACGCGTACCCCATCGCGCCGGTCGCCGCGAGCGGGCATCCCGCGCTTGCCGATGCGTTCGTCCATTTCGTGACCGGGGCGACCGGCCGGGCCGTGCTTGCCGACGCCGGGTTCGGCGCTCCGTGACTGACCGGGACACCGGGCGTGCGGGGCACCGCCGCGCCCCGGGCGCGGGCACGATCGCCGCGGGCACCACGGCGCCCATCGGCGTGCCCGGCTGGGTCATCGCAGCGGCGGTCGTTGGCACGGCCTTCGTGCTGCTGCCGCTCGCGAGCATGGCGTGGCGCGTCAACTGGGCCGAGTTCATCCGCCTCGTCACCGCGCCCGCGTCGCTCGACGCGCTGTGGCTGAGCCTGCGCACCTCGCTCGTCGCCACGGCCCTTTGCGTCGCGCTCGGGGTGCCGATGGCGATCGTGCTTGCCCGCATCGAGTTCGCCGCCAAGCGAATTGCGCGCGCGCTCGTCCTGGTGCCGCTCGTGCTGCCGCCCGTCGTCGGGGGCATCGCGCTCCTGTCGGCATTCGGCCGCCAGGGGCTCCTCGGCCGCAATCTCGAGCTGCTCGGCGTCTCGGTCGCGTTCTCCACGACCGCCGTCGTCATCGCCCAGACCTTCGTCGCCCTCCCGTTCCTCGTCCTCAGCCTCGAGGGTGCGCTGCGGACGGCCGGCACCCGCTACGAGGCGGTCGCCGCCACGCTCGGGGCCGGGCCCACCACGGTGCTGCGGCGCGTCACGGTGCCCCTCGTGCTGCCCGCCGTCGTCTCGGGGGCCGTGCTCTCCTTCGCACGCGCACTCGGGGAGTTCGGCGCGACGCTCACGTTCGCGGGCTCCCTGCAGGGCACGACCCGCACCCTGCCGCTCGAGATCTATCTGCAGCGCGAGACCGACCCCGATGCAGCCGTCGCCCTATCACTCGTGCTCGTCGTCGTCGCCATCATCATCGTCGCGTTCACGCACGGGGTCGGGGCGAGGCCGCTGCGCGGGCATCGCGATCAGCCGCGTCGCGGCCGGCCGTCGATGGCCGACCGCCCGCCGTCTCCCGCCCCGGCCGCCGGCACGAAGCGCGAGACGCGCTCGGGAGCGCACCGGCCGCCGAAGCGGTTCGAGCTGCGCGCGTCGGTGCGCGAGCGCGACGTCGACGTCGAGCTCGAGGTGGCCGCGGGCGAGACCGTCGCGCTGCTCGGGCCCAACGGCGCCGGGAAGTCGACCCTGCTCGCCCTCGCCGCGGGCCTCATCGCGGCCGATTCGGGGCAGGCGCGGCTCGGCGACCGGGTGCTGTTCGAGGTGGATGCCGGCGGCCGCCGTCGAGCACGGCGCCCGCACGAGCGCGGCGTCGCGCTGCTCGCGCAGGAGGCGCTCCTCTTCCCCAACCTCACGGCCCGTGACAACGTCGCGTTCGGTCCGCGCAGTCGCGGGACCACGCGGCGCGAGGCGCGTCGCGTGGCCGACGAATGGCTCGGCCGCGTTGGCGCGGCCGAGCTCGCCGACCGCAAACCGGCCGAGCTGTCGGGCGGTCAGGCGCAGCGCATCGCGGTCGCCCGGGCGCTGGCCGGAGACCCTGAGCTGCTCCTGCTCGACGAGCCCATGGCCGCGCTGGACGCGTCGGTCGTTCCGGCGCTCCGCCGCCTCTTGCGCGACGCGCTCGCCGGTCGAACGACGATCATCGTCACGCACGACGCACTCGACGCCGTGACGCTCGCCGACAGGGTGGCGCTGATCGAAGACGGCCGCGTCGTCGATTCCGGCCGAACGCGCGACGTGCTCGAGCGGCCGACGACCCCATTCGCAGCCCGGCTCGCCGGCCTGAACCTCCTCGTCGGCACCCTCGAGGCCGGCGGCGCGGTGCGCACCGACACCGGTGACCTCCTGCGCGCTGCGCCGTCCGCCGGCGCCGAGGGCTCCGCTCCGGGGAGCCGCGTCGGCGTCGCGGTGCGGCCGTCGCGCGTCGCCGTGTGGAGCGATCCGCCCGCTTCCGCCTTCGCGTCGACCTCCGGGGAAAACGCGATCAGCGGGATCGTGAACGATCTGGAACCCCGCGACGACGGCATCCGGATCCACGCGGGCGCGATCGCCGCCGACGTCTCGCCCTCCGTCGTGGCCGACCTCGACCTGGAGCCGGGCACCTGGGCTCGCTTCACGTTCGCCGAGGCGGACGCGACGTACTTCCCGCTGTAGCTAGTCGCGTCGGCCGGGTGTGAACGCCGTCTCGCGCTGCTCGCGGCTCTCGTCATGCGGCACGAACCGCACGTACATGGCCTTGTAGCCCGGTGTGTTCGACTCCCGGGCCACGTTCTCGCGGTGGACGAGGGCATTGGCCTCCGGGAAGTACGCCGCCGCACACTGTCGCGCGGTGGGGTACGAAACGAGGCGGAAGCGATCGGCGCGACGCTCGGTGCCGTTGAACACCGAGATCACATCGACGAGCTGCCGGTCTTCGAGCTCGAGGCGGTGGAGGTCGTCGGGGTGGATCAGGATGACGCGACGGCCGTCCTTCACGCCCCGGTAGCGGTCGTCGAGCCCGTAGAACGTGGTGTTGTACTGGTCATGGCTGCGCACGGTCTGCAGGATCAGGTGGCCGGCCGGCGGGTCGAGGTACTCGAGCGGGCTCACCGTGAAGATGCCGCGGCCGATCGACGTCGCGAACGAGCGGCTGTCGCGCGGCGGGCTCGGCAGCTGGAACCCGTTGCGCTCGCGCACGCGCCGGTTGAACGCTTCGAACCCGGGCAGGGTGCGTGCGATGTGATCGCGGATGACGTCGTAGTCTTCGGCCATGGCCCGCCAGTCGACGGGGTGGTCGGGGCCGAGGGCCGCCTCGGCCATGCGGGCCACGATCACCGGTTCGGCGAGCAGGTGCTCCGACACGGGGCGCAGGCGGCCCTGCGTGCTGTGCACCATCGACATCGAGTCCTCGACCGAAAGGAACTGCGCGCCGGCCTCGTGCTTGTCGTCCGCGTCGGTTCGGCCCAGCGTCGGCAGGATCAGCGAGGTCTGCCCGTGCACGACGTGCGAACGGTTCGGCTTCGTCGAGATGTGCACTGTGAGCCCTGCACGTTGCATGCCGGCCTCGAGGGCCTCCGTGTCGGAGCAGGCGAGCGCGAAGTTGCCGCCCATCGACACGAACACGTCGACGTCGCCGCGCTCGAAGGCGGCGACGGTCTCGACCGAGTCGTAACCCCACTCGCGAGGCGCGGTGATGCTGAACTCCCTGTCGAGGCTCGCGAGCAGCGCCTCGCCGGGCTTCTCGTAGATGCCCATCGTGCGGTCGCCCTGCACGTTCGAGTGGCCGCGCACGGGGCAGGCCCCGGCGCCCGGCTTGCCGAAATTGCCCTGCAGGAGGAGCAGGTTGATGATCTCTTTGATCGTGTCGACCGAGTGCGGCTGCTGCGTGATGCCGAGCGCCCAGCAGAAGGTGGTCGCGGGGCTTTCGATGAGCAGCTGCGCAACCCGCTCGATCTGTACGCGGGCGAGGCCCGTCGCGTGCTCGGTCTCATCCCAATCGATGCTCGCCCGCGCCTCCGCGTAGGCCTCGAAGCCGTCGGTGTTGGTGTCGACGAACTCGCGGTCGACGACGGTTCCCGGGTTGCGGGCCTCTTCGGCGAGGAGCAGGTGGCCGAACGCCTGGAAGAGCGCGAGATCGCCACCCACCTTGATCTGCACGAACTCGTCGGCGATCTCGGTGCCGCCGCCGACGACGCCGGACGGCGTCTGCGGGTCGCGGAAGTTGAGCAGGCCCGCCTCGGGAAGCGGATTGACCGCGACGACCGTGCCGCCGTTCTCCTTGCACTCCTTGAGTGCCGAGAGCATTCGCGGGTGGTTCGTGCCGGGGTTCTGGCCGACCACGAACACGAGCTTCGACTGGTGGATGTCTTCGAGCGACACCGTGCCCTTGCCGATGCCGATCGTGGGATTCATCGCCGACCCCGACGATTCGTGGCACATGTTGGAGCAGTCCGGCAGGTTGTTCGTGCCGATCGAGCGCGCGAACAGCTGGTACATGAAGGCCGTCTCGTTGGCCGTGCGCCCGGACGTGTAAAAGACGCAGCGATCAGGCGTCGTGTTCCGGATGCGCTCGCCGACGAGCTCGAATGCGTCGCTCCACGAGATCGGCGAGTAGTGGGTCTCGCCCGGCCGGATCACCACGGGCTGCGTGATGCGGCCCTGGTTCCCGAGCCAGTACTCGGTCTTGTCTCGCAGGTCCTCGATCGAGTGCTCGGCCCAGAACTCGGGCCCCACCGTGCGGAGCGTGTTCTCTTCGGCGATCGCCTTGGCGCCGTTCTCGCAGAACTCGGCCGTCTTGCGCTTTCCATCCGACTCCGGCCAGGCGCAGCCGGGGCAGTCGAACCCGCCACGCTGGTTGACGCGCAGCATCGAGGCCGCCGTGCGGGCGACACCCGCTTGCGCGATGCCGCGCTCGAGGGCGACCAGGACGCCGGTCACACCAGCGGCGTGGGTCTCGGGCTCGGTGATCTTGACGGCATCTTCATCGATGTCGCGCACGGGCGCCGGGCGGCCGCCGAGGCCGCGAGGTGGCTTGCTCCGTACTGCCATTTTCGCCTCCAGAGTCGAACGTCAACGGTCCAGCTTATCCGTTTCCGCGTAGCCATGGGGACAGCCGGTGCGGTGCCGTACACGTGACGGCCACACGCGTCACAGAGCGGTGGCGCGCTCGGGTGCCTTCACGGCGGCATCGGTTCCGCGGTCATCCATGCCGCGGGTGTCGGTTCCGTCGGTCTTCGTCAGGTCGATGCGCTGCGCCCCCGCATAGACGTTCACGGTCTCACCGCGCGAGAAACCCGCGAGGGTGATCCCGGTATCCCGCGCCATCTCCACGGCGAGCGATGAGGGGGCGCTCACCGCCGACATGATGGGGATGCCCGCCATGACGCACTTCTGCACGAGTTCGAAGGATGCCCGTCCCGACACCTGCAGGACCGCGTCGCGCAGCGGCAGCCGGCCGTCGCGCAGGGCCCAGCCGACGACCTTGTCGACGGCGTTGTGGCGGCCGACGTCTTCTCGGAGGCAGAGCAGCTCGCCGTCGAGCGTGAAGAGCCCGGCGGCGTGGACGCCGCCGGTTCGGTCGAAGAGGGCCTGCTCGTCGCGGAGGCGATCGGGCAGCGAGAGCAAGGTCGCGAGCTGGACCCGGGGAGCATCCGGCGCCGCAGGCCGAAGGAAAGCGGACGACTTGCGCACGGCCTCGATCGAGGCCGTGCCGCAGATGCCGCACGAGCTCGTCGTGTACACGTGGCGCTCGAGCGAGGTGTCGGGCGGTTCGGCCCCGGCTCCGAGCGTTGCATCGATGACGTTGTACGTGTTCTCTTGGCCGGGCTCGCCCTCGCAGACGATCATGCGCGACAGGTGCTCGGCCGTCGAGACGACGCCCTCAGAGACGAGGAAACCGGCGACCAGATCGAAGTCGTCACCCGGTGTGCGCATCGTCACGCTGAACGACGTGCCGTTGACGCGAATCTCGAGCGGCTCCTCGGCCGCGAGCACATCTTCGCGGCGGCGCTGAGTGCCGTCCGCGTGCAGTTTCAGCACACGAAGCTTCTGAGTGATGCGGGCCATTGCGGGGCTCCTTTGCGGGCGTCCTTCCATCTTCCGCCCGGGGCCGCGCTACGTCGAATCGGTTCGCGGCCAGCGCAGCCGCGCCCCTCCGCCAAGCGCGCCCGACGGCGGGTGCGCCCTACGGCACGTGCCGCTCGTCGTGTCCGTTGTAGACCGACAGCGGGCGGATGAGCGAGTTCGCCGCCGCTTGCTCGCGAATGTGGGCCGTCCAGCCGGTCACTCGTGACGCCACGAAGAGCGGCGTGAACGTCGGCGTATCGAAGCCCATGAGGTGGTACGTCGGCCCGGCCGGGTAGTCGAGGTTGGGCTTGATGCTCTTGCGCTCGCCGAACTCGCGCTCGAGCGTGTCGTAGAGCTCCAGCATGTCCTCGCGACCGTAGTGCGCGATCATGCGCTCAAGCGCGGCGCGCATCGTGGGCACGCGCGAGTCGCCGTTCTTGTAGACGCGGTGGCCGAAGCCCATGATCTTCTTCTTATTCGCGAGGGCGTCGTCGAGCCAGGGCACGACGCGATCGGCCGTGCCGATCTCGGTGAACGTTTGCATGACCGCCTCGTTGGCGCCGCCGTGCAGCGGCCCTTTGAGCGCCCCGATCGCCCCCGTGACGGCCGAGTAGAGGTCGGCGAGCGTCGATGTGATGACGCGGGCCGTGAACGTCGACGCATTGAACGAGTGCTCGGCATAGAGCACCATCGACACGCGGAAGGCGTCGACGACCTCCGGCGCGGCCTCGTCGCCGAACGTCATCCAAAGGAAGTTCTGCGAGTAGTCGAGGTCGTCGCGCGGTTCGACGAGTCCCTCCCCGCGGCGGCGTCGCTGGTCGTAGGCGATGACCGCGGGGAGCGCCGCGAACAGCCGCTTGGCCTTCTCGAGGTCGGCCTCGGGTGAGACGGTGCCGGAGGCGAGGTCGTTGGCGCCCATGATCGAAACAGCGGTGCGCACGACGTCCATCGGGTGGGCAGAAACGGGCAGGGCGTCGATCACGAGGCGGAGGCCTGGGTCGAGCCTGCGGTGCGAGCGCTCGAACGCCACGAACGAGGCGAGCTCGGTGGCGTTCGGCAGGTCGCCGTTCCACAGCAGCAGCGCCACCTCTTCGAAACTGCACTTCTCGGCGAGCTCCTGCACGGGGTACCCGCGATACAGCAATGAGTTGGTCTCGGGATTGACCTTCGAGACGGCGGTGTAGTCGACCGGAACCCCGGCAAGGCCCTTGTGGATCTCGGGCTGATCGTTCATGAGCATCCTTACTCGTCATCGACGGTCGTCACTGCCTGCGGGGCACCGGTGGCCCACCGTTTCGGTGGCCGACCCCCGCCCGCAGGCTATCGCTCGACCGTGAAGTTGAACACGGAGGTGTCGAAGTGGTTGTAGGCCTCGTAGTCGACGAGGTCGTAGAGGTCGGCGCGGTGCTGCATGGCGTCGAGGAGCCCGGTCAGATGGCCCTCGGCGTTCAGGTGATCAAGCGCGCGGCCCGTCGCGCCCATCGCGAGGCGCAGCATGGAGACCGGCCAGATCACGATGTTCATGCCGACGTCGGCGAGTTGCTGCACGCTGAAGAGGTCGCTCTTGCCGAACTCCGTCATGTTGGCGAGCAGCGGTACGTCGACGGCGGCCCGCATGGCCGCGAACTCGTCCAGGGTGCGCATGGCTTCGGGGAAGATTGCGTCCGCCCCGGCATCGACGAGCCGGCGTGCGCGATCGAGCGCGGCGTCGAGTCCCTCTGCGGCTCGGATGTCGGTGCGCGCCATGACGAGGAAGTTCGGGTCGCGCCGCGCATCCACGGCTGCCCGGATGCGCTTGATCGCCGTGTCGGTGTCGACGACTTCTTTCCCGTCGAGATGCCCGCACCGCTTGGGGTTGACCTGGTCCTCGATGTGAAGGCCGGCGAGCCCGGCATCCTCGAGCTCCTGCACGGTCCGCGCGACGTTCATCGACTCGCCGAAGCCGGTGTCGGCGTCGATGATCGCCGGCAACTCGGTCATGCGGGCGATCTGCCGACCACGGCCGGCGATCTCGCTGAGCGTTGTGAGACCGATGTCGGGTAGTCCCAGGTCGGCCGCGAGCACGGCTCCCGAGATGTAGACGCCGTCGAAGCCCTTGCGCTCGATGAGCCGCGCCGAGAGCGGGTTGAAGGCGCCCGGGAATCGCAGCAGTTCGCCCGACGCGAGCAGCTTCCGGAAGGCGCGCCGCTTGTCGACCGGCGTGGTGGTGGCGTACAGCACGGTGCCCCCTAGAACAGCCCGACGGGCGCGGGCAGCAGCGAGCCGTGCGGGGCGATGATGGTGAGCTCGGGGAGCTCGGCGGGCCGCAGGTCTGGCAGTCGCTGCGCCACCTCGAGGAATCGCTCGATCTCGCTCGAATCGAGCACGTCGCCCGCGAGCGCGCGGAACTTCCGCACATACTGTTCACGCCCGAAGGGTCGCGCGCCGAGCGGGTGGGCGTCGGCCACCGCGATCTCGTCGCGAATCTCGGTGCCGTCGTCGAGCGTGATCACGATGGCCCCGCCGAAGGCCTTCTCCGCGACGTCGCGCGAGTGGTAGCGGCGCGTCCACTCGGGGTCTTCAACGGTCGTGACCTTCTGCCACAGCTCGACCGTATCGGGGCGTGCAGCGCGCTCGGGCGCATACGACTCGACGTGGTGCCATCCCCCGTCTTGCAGGGCCACGGTGAAGATGTAGGGGATCGAGTGGTCGAGCGTCTCGCGTGACGCCGCGGGGTCGTACTTTTGCGGGTCGCCTGCGCCGGAACCGATCACCACGTGCGTGTGGTGCGATGTGTGGAGCACGATCTCGGCGATGCGCGAGGGCTCGACGACGAGGGCGGGATGCTCGAAGTGCAGTTTCCGTGCAAGGTCGATCCAGGCTTGCGCCTGGTACTCGGCCGAGTGTTCCTTGGTGTACGTGTCGAGGATCGCTCGTTTCGGCTCGCCCGGGCCCGGCAGCGGCACCGTGTACCGCGCACCGGGGCCGTCGAGCATCCACGCGATGACGCCGTCTTCGCCCTCGTAGACGGGCACGGGACTCGTCTGTCCGCGCATGGCGCGGTCGACCGCCTCAACGGCCATCTTGCCGGCGAACGCGGGTGCATGAGCCTTCCACGTCGAGATCTCGCCCTTGCGCGATTGGCGCGTCGCGGTCGTCGTGTGGAGGGCCTGCCCGACGGCCTGGAAGATGGTCTCCTCGTCGAGCCCCAGCAGCGTGCCGATGCCCGCCGCGGCCGAGGGCCCCAGGTGGGCGACGTGGTCGATCTTGTGCTTATGGAGGCAGATCGCCTTCACGAGGTCCACCTGGATCTCGTAGCCGGTGGCGATGCCGCGCACAAGATCGCGGCCAGACAGCCGCCGCGCGGCGGCGAGGTGCTGGGCCACCGCGATGATCGGCGGAATGTTGTCGCCGGGGTGCGAGTAGTCGGCCGCCAGGAACGTGTCGTGGAAGTCGAGCTCGCGCACCGCGACCCCGTTGACCCATGCGGCCCACTCGGGGCTCGTCCGCGTGCTCATCGGCTCGCCGAAAACGGTCGCGCCCGCACCGTTCGCGCTCGCGGCATGCGCGAGCGCCTGGCCGCGCGCCGCCACGACGGGCGAGCGGCCCAGCGACGCGGCGGCGACTGCGGCGTTGTCGATGACGCGGTTGATGACCATGTCGGTCACCTGGGGTTCAATCTCAACGGGGTCGGTGGCAACCCGGGCGATCTTCCAGGCCAGCTGATCTTCGCGCCCGAGGTCGTCGGCCGAAGGGTGAACGCGAACGTCGTGCTGCTGCATGGGGTCATCATCTCAGGGCGGGCGTCCGGCGCGCCGGTTCGGCTGTTCGGCTGTTCGGCTGGGCCCAGCGCATCCTCGCCCCCAATGCGCGGCTACCATGCCCGCATGGCAGCGCCCGAAGCATCCGACCGCCCCTCTGCACGGGTCACGCCCGACGAGTTCTTCGCATTCGCTCGCCGCGTGCTCTTCGTACACGCGCATCCCGACGACGAGACGCTGTGGGCCGGCAACCTCATGGCAGAGCTCGTCGATCGGGGCGCGCGGGTGTCGCTCGTCACGACCAACCGCGGCGAGCTCGGGCAGGTCGTCGACCCGGAGCTCGCGCACGTCTTCGGCACCGACTCGCTCGGGCCGCACCGCGCGCGCGAACTCGAGGCATCGCTCGAACGGCTCGGGGTCACGGACCACGCGTGGCTGGGCACCGCGCCGGCACGCGCGGCCGGTCTGCCCGATCGCGAGTACCGCGACTCCGGGATGCGGTGGGTCACGGAGGGCGTGGCCGGGCCCGACCTCGAGGCGGCCGCCGACCTCCGCTGTTTCACCTCGGCACCCATGGATGAAGCGACAGCGGACCTGGCGGCCTTCGCGGCCGCGCGCACGCCCGACGTGATCATCACGTACGACGCCAACGGCGGCTACGGCCACCCCGACCACGTGCGGGCGCACTTGATCTCCGTCGCGGTGGGCCGCGCGACCGGCGCACAGGTGTGGGCGATCGCGGGCGACCCTGCGGCGCGGCGGGTCACCGACGCCGACGTGTGGTTCGACCTTCCCCATCAGGCCGACCGCATCCGCTCAGGCCTGGAGCAGTACCGCTCGCAGCTCATCATGCGCCCCGACGGGCGCGTTCAGCACGAAGACGGGTTCTCCCACGAGGTGCCAGTCGGGGTCGGTCTCACCCGCATCGTGTAGGGCTATTGATGTGATGACCGGCCGTCGGCATGGATACGAGATCATGCGCGAGGCTTCGGATGGCGGGAGGACTATGACGGTGGGGCGGGCGCGGTTTGCCCGGCTCCTGCGCTGGTATCCGAAAGGTTGGCGAGAACGCAACGGCGAGGTGCTGCTCGGCGCGATGCTCGACGAGGCCGAACGGAATGGGCGCGATCGGCCGACAGCTGCGGAATGGCGCTCAGCCGTCGTGCACGGCTTGGGCGCCCGGCTGGACCGCACATGGCGTTGGCGTGCGCGGTTTCCGCACTGCTGATCGCCGCGCTCGTCGGAGCCGTCCAAGCGAGTCCCGTGCGGGAGTGGCTGTCTTCCGTCCTTCCTGAGGATGCGGTGCACTGGGGAGCCGCGGTGCTGAGTGCGGCTGTCTGCCCGGCACTCGTGTCGGTCGCGGCGGTCGCTCTCATCCGACACCGGGAGTGGCTCTCGGAGTCCCGCTCCCTACTGGTGCTCATCTTGGCAGGGCCGGGTTTCGTGATCGCGGGGTTGGCGGCAGTTTCATGGTCCGTCGCGTGGGAGACGGCGAACACCAATATGCCCGGCAATTGGTTCTCCGACGCCTGGGCATGGCTCATCCCTGCGGCCTGGGTACTGGGTGCGTCTGCGGTCACGGTGTGCCTGATGGGATTTGTCGGGCGGACCCGCCTGCATCCAGTCGCAGCTGCAGGCATTGCACTGCTGATCGGGATGGTCGCCGCGCCGATCATCGGTGGGATCCAACTCATTCCCCCTGTGGCGCCAATTGCGGCTGCCGGGATCGGAGTTCTCTCCTTGGTGCCGTTGCCATCGGAACGCACCGCGCCGACCGCCCCTGCTCCTCCCGCGTCGAACGGACGGCCTCTCAGCCTCACCAGTCGACGTTGGTCGTGCGCGCTTGCATGGCTGGCCGCGACTGGCGGCGCAGTCGGTCTCGTCTTCGCGCTCACCGGTGCGCACTGGCCCATCGGCACGACCGACGCCACAGCGGCCATGGGGTGGGGAACCATGACCGCGCTCATCGCCGTGTTGCCGTTCTTGACGGCCGTCGGCATTGTGACAACGGCCCACTCTCGACGTTCGCCCGCGCACACGTGGGGCCCGACGCTGCTGCTCGGGCTGGCGTTCCTCGCGGTCGCTCTGAGCTATCTCGGCGCGCCGTCCTGGGACCGAATGTCCCCCGGTTTCATCGCTGGCTCCGCCTTGACCGGAGCAGCCATCGCCTGGTGGTTGGTGACCCGCCTGGCCGGATCGGTCGGAGCACGCGTCGCAATCGCCGTCGCCGTCGGCATCTGCTACACCGCGCTCCAGGGCATGCTTCTCGCGCCCCTCGTGTCCTTCGTCCTTCCGCTGGGTGCCGCCGCCTTCGCCATCTGGGCACCACGCGCACGTGGGCTCGGCATGCGTGCGGACCACAAGGGTCAAGACAGCGACCGAGTAACGCTCCCGCAGATCTGAGGGCGGGCTCTCCGAGGCAAGACTCGGCGAAGCCCCAACGACCGCGGACCGCAACCGGGGGGACGTCGATGCACCGTCCGTCGCGACGGCCGCGACTTCCCCGGCGCCTCGGGGCTACGCCCCGACGCGGATCACCTTCTTGTTGACGAACTCGTCGGCCGCCAGCAGCCCGAGCTCGCGCGACGTGCCCGAGCGCTTTACGCCACCGAAGGGCAGCGCGGCCTCGTCGGCCAGCACGGCATTGATGAAGACCATTCCGGCTTCGATCTGATCGGCGACGCGCTGGGCTTGCTCGGCGTCGGTCGTGAAGACATACGAGCCGAGCCCGAACGGCGTGTCGTTGGCGAGACGCACGGCTTCGGCCTCATCAGCAACCCGGTAGACGGCCCCGACGGGCCCGAAGAACTCTTCGCGGTAGGCATCCATCTCGGGCGTCACACCGGTCAGCACCGTGCCCGGCACATAGGCGCCGTCGCGCGTGCCGCCCACGACGACCGTGGCACCTTGCTCGACGGCGCGGTCGATCTGCGCCTGCAGGCGCTCGGCGGCGGCGAGCGACGAGAGGGGGCCGAGCACCGTGTCGTCGGCGAGCGGGTCGCCGACCTTGGCGGCCTCCATCGCCGCGGCGAACTTCTCGAGGAACGCGTCGTACAGGTCGTCGACCACGATGAAGCGCTTTGCCCCGTTGCAGGCCTGGCCGTTGTTGTCGAGCCGGGCGTCGACGGCGGCCGCGACCACGGCGTCCAGGTCGTCCGCCGACAGCACGATGAACGGGTCGGAGCCACCGAGCTCGAGCGCGACCTTCTTGAGGTTGCGGCCGGCCACCTCGGCGACCGCCGCGCCGGCACGCTCCGAGCCCGTGACCGACACGCCCTGCACGCGCGGGTCGGCGACGATGTCGGCCGCCTGTTCGTTGGTCGCGTACACGTTCTCGTAGGCGCCCTCCGGCAACCCCGCGTCGCGATACATCGCCGCGATGGCCGCCGCCGATTCAGGGCACTGGGGCGCGTGCTTCAGCACGATCGTGTTGCCGACGGCCAGGTTCGGTGCCGCGAACCGGGCCACCTGGTAGTAGGGAAAGTTCCACGGCATGATGCCGAACAGCACCCCGAGGGGGGCGCGGCGCACGACCGCCGTGCCCTCGCCCTGGATCGCAAGCGGCTCGTCGCCCGTGATTTCATCGATGTGGTCGGCGTAGTACTCGGTGATCTCGGCAGCGAAGTCGACCTCGCCCACGGCCGCCTCGAGCGGCTTGCCCATCTCGCGCACGATGATGCGGGCGAGCTCGTCGCGACGCTCGCGGTGCAGCTCGGCGACCCGGCGCAGTCCGGCCGCGCGATCAGCGGGGCTCGTGGCACGCCACTCGGGGAATGCGGCGTGGCTGCGGTTGATGGCGGCGGCGATCTCGGCGTCGGTCGCCGTCGGGTAGTCGCTCACACGCTCGCCGGTGGCGGGATTGGTGACGGCGTAGTCGCTCATTGCATCTCCTTCATGGCACGTTTCCTCGTGGACTCGACCCTAGGCCCGCGGGCCCTGCGCGCCCTTGGCGTCCTGTTCCGCGATCTGCGCGGCGACGAGCCGCCCCATGCGGATCGCGCCGTCGACGTGCTGGTAGCCGGCCCCCGCCATGTCGCTGCACGCGAAGTGGATCGGTCCGATCGGCCGGCGCAGGTCGGCGCCGTACCGCTGCAGGCCACCGAGGTCGAAGCTGGCGGCGTAAGCGCCGCGCGTCCACTCTTCCGCACCCCAGTCGCTCTCGTAGTAGACGACCGGATGCTTTGCCTCGTCGCCGTAGTAGGTCGCGAGTGATTCGAGGATGCTCGTCCTGCGTTCCTCATCCGAGAGCCGGAAGACGTCGTCGGCGTTCTGGTCGGAGACGAAGCCGACGAGGGTGCCGCGCTCGTCGCCGTGGTTCGTGTTGTCGTACGCCTCGTGCACGAGCTGGAACGGGCTGAACGCGGTTCCCGAAAGCCCCGCATCCCGCCAGAACGGCCGCTCGTAGACGGCGTGCACCTTGATGACGAAGCCCATCGAGAGGTGCTGGTGCATCTGCTGGGGGATGCGCGGGAGAGCGGGCTCGAACGAGATGCGGTGGTAGAGCGTCGGCGCGAGGGCGAGGATGGCCCGCTTCGCGCGGACCGTGACGCTGCGGCCATGGGCGACGACGCCGTCATCGCCGTGCTCGAGGCGCAGCACCGGTTGCTCGAGGAAGAGGTCGTCGCCGAGCCGCTCGGCCAGGCGAATCGGCACCTGCTGCAGCCCGCCGATGACGCGCTTGTCGAGGATGAAGTCGGCGTCGACGAGGTGCGTGAAGCTGCCGGCACTCGCCGCCATCAGCAGCGACTGCAGCAGCGAGAACGCGTGCGCGGGCTTCGTGAGCATGGCGGCGCCCGTGAACATCGCGATGTTGGCGAGTGCTTCGGCGTCATCGGTCTGCTGCTCGAGCCACGCCTCCCATGAGATCTTGTCCCACTCGCGGGCATTCGGATGCTCCCAGGGCGCATCGGGGTCGATCTCGGCGACCATCGCGTCGAGCCGTTCGATCAGCTCGTTCATGATTCGCTCGGTCTCGGGGGCCACGGGGAAGATGTCGCCCGTGAACCGGCGTCGCTGACCCGCGGCATCGACGTAGACGCTCTCGCCCTCGCGATAGCGGCTGAACGTCTCGAGGCCGAGCTCGTCGAGGGTCTCGATGAGCGCCGACTGGTCCGGCGAGACCCACTGGCCGCCGATCTCGAGCATCGCGCCCTCGATGTCGTCGGTCCACAGGCGGCCGCCGACACGGTCGCGGGCCTCGAGCACCGCGACGGAGGCGCCGGCCTTCTTCAGCGTGGTCGCAGCCGTCAGGCCGGTCGCTCCGGCCCCGATGATGACGACGTCTCGGACGAGTTCGGTCACGGAGATTCCTTACGTTGGCGCGGCGGACGTGATTCGCACTCGTCGAGCCGATGCGAGCAATCGCGAGAGCGCGACTGTCGTTCACCTGCTCAATAGTTTGCATCCAGGACGCGACGCCCTGCGCCTCCCCCTGCGAGTGATCACAAGGATTCTATGGATGCAGGGCTCGCCGCGCACTCGCCGAGATGTACAGCCCCGCTGCATGATCTGCCAGCATGGACATACGCTTGGCCGCATGAGCGGTTCACATTCGCGCGAGAGCGACGGCGCCGCCAGGGCCGACGACGGCGGCAGGGACGCCTGGACCATCGAGGCGATTCAGGCCGTGACGCGGGCGGCCGGGCGGCCGGGCGGCATCGAGTCGGTGATCGTCGAACTCGCTCGTCGGCTCGGCGCCTGGGTCGCGCTCATCGACGCGACGGGGCGCACGCGCCGCCAGCATCCAGGCGGACTGCCGGCCGACGCCGCGGACGCACTGCGCGACGAAGTCGATGCCGTGCTTCGTCGCGGCGCTCGCGTCGCCACGACGGTCCGCGCGGGTGGGACCCCCGTTTCGCTCCAGACCCTGGGCGACGGGCGACAGCTTCGGGGCGTGCTCGCGATCGCCTCCGACGGGCTCACGCCGGAACAGCGCATGGTCGCGGCCACGGTCGCGGCCATGGCGAGTCTCGCCCTCGCCCGCCGGCATCGGCTCGGGCAGGCCGGCGCGAGGCTCCGCGCCGCCGTCGCCGAACTGCTCACGACACCCGACGCCGAGCTCACGCACCGCGCGGCCCGCGAGCTCCAGGAGTCCCTTCCACCCGCCCCGGTCGCCGTGGCGACGGCACGAGTCGGCACTCGGTCGCCGCATCCGGCGACCGACTGGCTCGACGAGCGAGCCGACGACGCCCCTCAGGCGGTGTTCTTCGCGCGGCTCGGCGAGGAACTCGTGGTCCTGACCGACGCCGCGGAGGCGGGCGCGCTCGACGAGCTCGCCGAGGCGTTCGGGCTCACGGTGGGCGCGGCCGAGGCCGACCGCTACCGCGACCTCGGGCGCGCGCTCGACCGCGCACGGCGTGCGCGCGACGACGCATCCGTGTCGGGCCTGACGGGTGTCGTCCGCGACGGTGCGCCGCATCTCGGCGCACGTACCGACACCGCCGACGTGCTGACCGCGCTCGACGGCGAGCGCGCGCTCGTGCTCGCCCGTCGACAGCTCGCGCCCCTCGTCGAGCACGACGAGGCCCGGGCGACCAGGCTCGTGCCGACGCTGCGCGCCTGGCTCGACGCGGACTGCTCGAACGACGGCACGGCCCGTGCCCTCGGCGTGCACCGCCACACGGTGCGTGCCCGCCTCGACCTCGCGCAGCGACTGCTCGGGCGTGACCTCGGATCGTTCGCGACGCGTGCCGAGCTGTGGGCCGCGTTACGGGCGCTGCCGTAACGGCGCGCGGAGGCCGCCTCGCACGGCCTCGAAGCGGTGCGGCTAGACGCCGCCCCGGTGCAGGAGGCTCGTGAGCGTGCCCTGCGGAGCCTCGACGAGCGCCTCGACCGACCGGGCGAGCAGGAACAGGCGCTGATCGCTCTCCTGCCACGAGACGAGCAGGTGCGCGTTGAGGCCGTCGATCATGCTCAGCACCTGCGCCGCGACGCTCCGCGGATCGGCGCACGCGAACTCGCCCGCCGCGACGCCGCGCTGGATGAGCGTGGTCAGGAACTCGCGCCACGCGTCACTCTGCTCGCGCACCGCCTGCGCGAGCAGCGGATTGCGCGCGCCAAGCGCCCACGCGTGGACCCAGACGAGGTCCACGTCGGCGCGCGTCACGTCGATCGAACCGTCCAAGACTGCGACGAGCGCCTCGGCGACACTCGCGTGCTCGTCGCTGCGCGCGAGCTCCTGCATCTCGGCGAGCTCCACGCTGACGACCGCCGTGAAGGTGGTCGCGACGAGGGCATCCATGCTCTCCGAGTGATGCGCGACGAGGGCGGGCGTCATCCCCGCCCGACCGGCGACAGCACGGAGCGTCACCGCATCGAGGCCCTCCTCTTTGGCGATGGCCTCGGCGGCCAACGCGATCTGGGCCCGGCGCTCGGTCGGCGAGCGGCGCACGCGAGGGACCTTGTTCTCGGCGCCCGACGCGGCACCGGAGGCCCCCGACGAGTCGGCCGAACCCGATCCATCGCTCGTCCGGACCGCCGGGGTCGCCGCCCGTGCTCCTTCGCCGCCGCCGCCTCTTGACACAGCGATTACCGTAGCCCACCATTCTCCTATTGATCACTTGATAAATACCGCAAAGGAGCGCCGATGGCCTGGTTGATGCCTGCAGAGACGGCACCCCAGCGACGCACGTGGATGGCGTTTCCCCGCGAGGGCTTCACGCTCGGCGACACCGACGCCGACCGTCGAGCGGGCTATGAGGCCTGGACGGCCACCGCGCACGCCATCGCCGAGTTCGAGCCCGTCACGATGGTCGTCGACCCGACCGAGCGCGAGCGGGCACGCCGCATGCTCGGCTCGCACATCGAGGTCGTCGAAGCGCCCATCGACGAGTTCTGGATGCGCGACGTCGGCCCCACGTTCGTGCTTGACGACGAGCGACCGGATGCCCTCGGCGCGATCGACTGGACGTTCAACGGCTGGGGTGGCCAGGAATGGGCTGAATGGGGCCGCTCGGCCGGCCTCAAGCGCATCATCGCCGAGGCCGCGGGCGCCACGCTGGTCGCCTCGACGCTCGTGAACGAGGGCGGCGGCATCCACGTCGACGGTGAGGGCACCGTGCTCGCGACGGAGACGGTGCAGCTCGACCCCGGCCGCAACCCAGGCCTGGACAAGGCCGCCATCGAGGCCGAGCTCGTCCGCACGCTCAGGGCGACAACGGTCGTCTGGCTCCCCCGCGGACTCACCCGCGACTACGAGGAGTTCGGCACGCGCGGTCACGTCGACATCGTCGCCACCATCGTCTCGCCGGGCCGCGTGCTGCTGCACGACCAGCGCGACCCCGGGCACCCCGACCACGCCGTGTGTCGCGAGCTGCGCGAGTTCTTCGCCGGCCAGACCGACGCTCGTGGCCGCTCCTTCGAGGTGATCGGCCTGCCGGCCCCGGCGACGCTTCGCGACGACGAGGGCGTCGTCGACTGGAGCTACGTGAACCACCTCGTCGTCAACGGCGGTGTCGTCGCCTGCGGCTTCGGCGAGCCCGACGCCGACGCACGGGCGCGCGACGTGCTCGCCGCCGCCTACCCGGGCCGTGAGGTGACCACGGTCGACGCGCGAGAGATCTTCGCGCGCGGTGGCGGCATTCACTGCATCACACAGCAGCAGCCCTTGACGGTCGCGGAACTCGAGGCGCACGACGGCGGCGCGCCCCTGAGGGGGCCGGGCGCATGATCGAGGTGCACGAGGCGTCGATCGCGGAGCTGCGCGCGGCCCTCGAGGATGGCCGCGCCACCTCCGTCGACCTCACGCGAGCCTATCTGCGCCGGATCGAGGCCTACGACGGGCCCGAGACCGCGACGAGGCTCAATGCCGTCGTGGTCCCGAACCTTGCCGCACTCGACGAGGCCGCGGCCTCGGATGCCCGGCGCGCGACCGGCGAGACGCTGGGCCCGCTCGATGGCATCCCCTACACGGCGAAGGACAGCTACCTCGTTCGGGGCCTCACGGCGGCGGCCGGCAGCCCAGCCTTCGCGGAGCTCGTCGCGCAGCGTGACGCCTTCACGGTCGAGCGCCTCCGCTCGGCCGGCGCGATCTGCCTCGGGCTGACGAACATGCCGCCGATGGCCAACGGCGGCATGCAGCGTGGGCTCTACGGCCGAGCCGAGAGCCCCTACAACGCCGACTACCTCACGTCGGCGTTCGCCTCGGGCTCGTCGAACGGCTCGGGAACCGCGACCGCGGCAAGCTTCGCGGCGTTCGGGCTGAGCGAGGAAACCTGGTCGAGCGGCCGTGCTCCCGCGTCGTGCAACGCGCTGTGTGCCTACACCCCGTCGCGCGGCGTCATCTCGGTGCGCGGCAACTGGCCGCTCGTGCCGACCATGGACGTGGTCGTGCCGACCGCCCGCACCATGGCGGATCTGCTCGAGGTGCTCGACGCCGTGGTCGCCGACGACCCGGAGACCCGCGGCGACTTCTGGCGCGTGCAGCCCTGGGTCGAGCTCCCCGCGGCGAGCGCCGTCCGCCCCGACGTCTACCCAGCCCTCGCGCCCGCGAGCGCCGGCGAGGCGGCCGCCGCGCTGCGCGGAAAGCGCTTCGGCGTCCCCCGCATGTACATAGGCGCCGATCCCGACGCCGGGACCGCCGTCAACCCGGGCATCGGCGGCTCCACGGGGCAGCGCATCGAGACCCGTGAATCGGTCATGGAGCTCTGGCGCCGGGCGCGAGCGGACCTCGAGGCGGCCGGCGCGGAAGTGGTTGAGGTCGAATTCCCGCTCGTCACCAACTATGAGGGCGACCGGCCGGACGCTCCGACCATCGCCACGCGCGGACTCGTGACGCCCGAGTACCTCCAGAGCGAAATCTGGGCGCTCTCGGCCTGGTCATGGGATGACTTCCTCCGCGCCAACGGTGACCCGAAGCTGAACCGGCTTGCCGGCGTCGACGGCAGCCGCATCTTCCCCCACCCCGAGGGGGCCCTGCCCGACCGCTACACGGGCTTCGACGACGACATCGCGGCGTACCCCGCCTACCTCGCCGAGCACCCGATCGACGATCCCCTGAGCATCCCCCACCTCGAAGCCGGGCTGCGCGGGCTGGAGGAGACGCGCCGCATCGACCTCGAACAGTGGCTCGACGAGCTCGGCCTCGACGCCGTGATCTACCCGGCGATGGCCGACATCGGGCCCGCCGACATGGACGTGAACCCCGCATCGGCCGATCTCGGCTGGCGCAACGGCGTGTGGGTCGCAAACGGCAACCTCGCGATCCGCCACCTCGGCGTGCCGACCGTGACGGTGCCAATGGGCACGATGCGCGACATCGGCATGCCCGTCGGGCTCACCTTCGCCGGCCGCGCCTACGACGACGCCGCGCTGCTGCGCCTCGCCGCAGCCTTCGAGGCAACCGGTCACCGACGCACGACACCACCACGCACCCCCGCGCTCGGTGACGCATGACGTCGCACGAGGCATCCGCCACCGACCGACACGCATGGCGACGGGCCGATCCCGGCCCGCCACCGCGCACCGATGCGCGTACCGCCGCGCCAGGGAGCACTGATACCCCACAATGAGCAATCATCCATACGACCTCGCCGGCGGCACGCCCGCGACCCGCACGCTCGACTCCGTGAGCGGCATCAGCAGGAAGGGCCTCCCGCAGGGCCAGGTGGGCGTGCTCGGGGCCCTCGTCATCGGCATCTCGACCTGCGCCCCCGCATACACGCTCACCTCGGCAGTCGGCCCCGCCGCGAGCGAGGTCGGGTTTCAGACCCCCGCGATCTTCCTCGTGGGCTTCCTGCCGATGCTGCTCGTCGCCCTCGGGTACCGGGCCCTCAACACGGTCATGCCCGACTCTGGCACCTCGTTCACCTGGGCGACGCGCGCCTTCGGGCCGTGGATCGGCTGGATCACGGGATGGGGCCTCATCGCCTCGACCGTGCTCGTGCTCTCCAACCTCGCCGGAATCGCGGTCGACTTCCTCTTCGAGACCATCGCGATCGTCTCGAACAATCCCGGCATCTCCGATCTCGCCGGGAACCCGTTCATCAACGTTGCCGTGTGCCTCGGCTTCATGGCGATCGCGACCGTTATCTCGTATCGCGGCCTGACGGCGACGAAGATCTTCCAGTACTTGACGGTCGCGTTCCAGGTCGGCATGCTCGCGTGGTTCTTCATCGCGCTCGTGATGGGCGCCGCCAACCCGGCGAACACCGCCGCGTCGGCGCCGGAGCTCGCGTGGTTCAACCCGTTCGAGGTCGACAGCTTCAGCGCCTTCTCCGCCGGCATCGCCGTGTCGATCTTCGTGTACTGGGGCTGGGACACGGTGCTCACGATGGGCGAGGAGACGAAGCGGTCGAAGGGCAAGCTGTCAGTCGAGAGCAAGGCCGCGACCATCCTCATCCTGCTGCTCGTGACCCTCTACGTCGGCATCGCCGCCGCGACCGTTGCCTATGCGGGGCTCGGCGACACGGGCACCGGCCTCGGCAACCCGGCGATCGCGGAGAACGTGTTCGCGGCCCTCGCGCACCCGGTCATGGGGCCGGCCGCCGCGCTGCTCTCGTCGGCGATCCTCATCAGCGCCATGGCGTCGATCAACTCGACCGCCATCTCACCCGCGCGCACCCTGCTCGCAATGGCCCACTACGGGGCCGTGCCGAAGGGCCTCAAGCGCATCCACCCCAAGTACAAGTCGCCGTCGGCGGCCCTGCTCGCGTCGACGATCGTCGCCTCGGTGTTCTACGCCATCATGCGCTTCATCAGCGAGGATGCGCTGTGGGACACGATCACGGCGCTCAGCCTCATGGTCTGCTTCTACTACGGCATGACCGCGCTCGCGAGCACGTGGTACTTCCGCCGCACCGCCGGGCGCGAAGGCGTGCGCTCAGTGATCATGAAGCTCGTGCTCCCCGGCATCGGCGGCGTCATGCTGCTGATCGTGTTCGTGCAGACGCTCGTCGACAGCATGGACCCGGCCTTCGGCTCGGGCAGCGAGTTCTTCGGCATCGGACTCGTCGGCATCCTCAGCATCGTCGTCTTCGCGGTCGGCATCGTGTTGATGCTCGTGTACTCCCGGATGAAGCCCGCATTCTTCCGCGGCGAGATCCTCGAGCGCACCGATGCGAGCCGTGACGACGCGGCCTATGTCGACCCGCTCGACGAGCAGCCGAAGGGTAAGAGGGGCGGCGCGAAGCCGGAATAGGAACGAGGCGCGCCGCCCCCGCCCCGGGCGAGCCGACGAACGAGGCTCACGAAGAGCGGGGGCGGAGCGCACGACTACGATCGCTGGGTGGCCGTCGCGAAGATCATTCTGTTCTACGTGTTCGCTCCCCTCTCCGACCCGGATGCCGTGCGCCTCTGGCAGCGGGAGGCGTGCGAGCGCGAGGGGCTGCGCGGCCGCATCATCGTGTCGCCGCACGGCGTCAACGGCACCCTCGGGGGCGAGATCGGCGCGCTGAAGCGCTACGTTCGGCGCTTCAAGGGCTACGAGCCGTTCCGCGGCGTCGACATGAAGTGGTCTGACGGCACGGGCCTCGACGCCGAGGGCCGCTCCCTCGACTTTCCGAAGCTCAGCGTGAAGGTGCGCGACGAGCTCGTCACGTTCGGAGCGCCGGGCGAGGTGCGCGTCGACGAGAACGGTGTGGTCGGTGGAGGCCGGCACCTCACGCCGCGCGAGCTGCACGAGCTCGTCGACGAGCGCGGGGATGACGTCGTGTTCTTCGACGGCCGCAACGCCGTCGAGGCCGAGATCGGCCGTTTCTCGGACGCCGTCGTGCCCGACACCGCCACGACTCGCGACTTCATCGACGAGCTCGACTCGGGCCGGTACGACGACCTGAAGGACAAGCCCGTCGTGACGTACTGCACGGGCGGCATCCGCTGCGAAGTGCTGTCGGCGCACATGATCGCGCGCGGTTTCCGCGAGGTGTACCAGCTCGAGGGCGGCATCGTCCGCTACGGCGAGGCGTACGGCAACGAGGGGCTGTGGGAGGGCTCGCTCGCGGTGTTCGACGGCCGCGAGCGCGTCGAGTTCGGCGTGCCGGGCAACGCGGCCACCATCGGACGGTGCCGCGCCTGCGGGGCCGCGACCAGCCGCATCCAGAACTGCGCCGACCCGTCATGCCACGGCCGGCTCGTCGCCTGCGACAACTGCGGCTCCGACGGCGCGCTCGACCCGTCGCTCGACGACGAGCGGCGACGCGCGCTCAGATGCGCCGAGCACTCGGCCGCAGAGACCCAGCGCCGAGCGTCCGGCGCCTCATGCGGCGCCCGCGAAGGCCGACGCCCGGGCCGAGCGACCCCGCGCCCAGCCCCGAACTAGGCCTCGACGCCCCAGGCCAGCTCGCCGATCGTGACCTCCGACAGGCCCGCGTCGCTCTCCGCGAGCATCACGGTGCACCGCGTCGCCGACTCGCCGACCGCGAGCGCCGACAGCTCCTCGTTGAGGCTCAGGCAGCGCTCCGTCGCGGCGTCGTCTGCCCCGAGGCCGACCCCGGCGATGAGGTGCATCGCGAGGGCGTCGCCCCCGTCAGCATCCTTCGCGCCGAGCACGGGCTCGTCGCCGAAGCTCATGACCGGCGTGAACGAAAACCCCTCATCGATCGACCCGTCGACGAGCTCGACCTCGTAGTGCACGAGGTACGGCGTCATGGCCGCCTCTTCCGCGTCGAGGTCGTATCCGGCCAGGAAGTCGCCGGCCTCCTGCTCGACCGCCGTAACGCTGATCGCCAGCGTTGCCGAGGTTGCGTCGTCCGACACCTCGAGTTCCTGCGCCGCTCCGAGCGGCTGGGCGTCCGACGAGCAGCCCGTAAGCAACAGCATGAGGGCAGCGGTGCCGACGATCGCGGCGCTCCGAAGGTTCTTCATTGAGAGGTGTTCACGATTCTGCTCGCAGGTACCGCTCGCGCGGGCGCCGTCGACCGGCATTCCGTCAGATCGTAGCGGCACGCGGACGCGCCGAATCGCCAATCCCGAGCGCCAGGGTCCGGATACGCCCCTCGCCTCAGCGGCGGCCCCAGCGCACCGAAGTGATGACGATCGCGACGAAGGCGAGCGCGAGGCCCACGTAGGTCCACGCGGTGACGGCCGTCGTCGCGAGGGGCAGGGTGAGATCGAGCACGAGCGAGCCGACGAGCTGCCCCGTCACGAGCGCGAGGGCGAGGCGCAGCACGCCGATCGTGCCAACGGCGACGGCTGCGATCGGCACGCCGATGACGCCGGCCACGCCGCCGAGATAGACGTACCAGGGTGCGCCGAACCAGTCGAACGGGCCGGCCACGAGGGCACCGTGCACGGCAAACACGAGCGCAAGCGCCATCGTGCCGATGAAGAAATTGCCCAGGGTGGCCGCGAAGACGTCGGTCTGCACGCGAACGCGACCGTTGAACGCCTGCTGGAACGCGACGAAGAAGCCCGAGATGACGGGCAGGATCAGCAGCCACCACGCGAATCCGCCCTCGAGGCGCCCCGCGACCGACACGAGCACGGCGACCACCACGAGCGCGCCGCCGGCGAGGCGCGGGACGGAGATCCGCTCCACGCCGCCGGCCCCGAAACCGAACCTGTCGGCTGCGAGGCCGCCGATCGTCTGGCCCGCGACGAAGGCGATCGTGAGGATGGCGACGCCGAGCACCGGTGCCACTGTGGCCTGCACGACGACGAAGAGCGCCCCGCTCAGGCCAGCGATCGTGTGCCACCACGCGAGCCGTCCCTGGCGAACGGCCGCGACGATGCGAGGGAGCGCGAGCGCGCGGCGCTTCGATGTCATTGCGGCGAACGCGAGCAGCATGAGCCCGCCGCCGAACGACACGAGCGCCGCCCACGACCAGTCGCCGCTCACGGTCGCGAGCTCGCCGTTCATGCGCGCCTGCACGCCCATGAGCGATCCGCCAAACACGACGGCGGCAGTCCAGACCACCACGGCCACGCGACGCGATCGCGGCGGCGGCGCCGCGGCCTCTGGCGTGTTCGACGTGGTCACCACACGACCCTATGCCCGCGCTGCCGTCCGCGCCCTGGTGACCGCTCGTGACCGCTCCGTCCGGCGCTCGCATCCCGGGCGTTGCGGACGCCCCGCGGGGCCCGGCGCTCGAGTCGCTCACCCGTCGGTCTCGAGCTCCTTGCCCAGGCCCGGGCCTGAACCTCGATGCGCCATGTCGTCGAGCATCCCCCGCACCCCCGCGCGGATCGCGCGGTGGCGGGCCGCGATGTCTCGGTAGGCCTCGACGAGCGCCGGCTCGGGCTCTACGACGTCGGCCACGTGCACCATCGCGTCGACGGCGTCATCCCACGTTTCATGCACGCCGGCGCCGACCGCGGCCGCGATGGCCGCGCCCATGCCGGCGCCGTCGGCGAAGCGGGTGCGGCGCACGGGCACCCCGTAGGTCGCAGCAAGGATGCGCAGCATGAGGTCGGACCGGGCCCCACCGCCCGCGACGATAAGCGCGCGGGGCGTACGTCCGAGCTCGCGCAGCAGCTCGGTCGCCGCATCGGCCGTCGTGAGGGCGAGCGCCTCGAGCACGGATCGATAGAGGTGCCCGCGGCCCTGCGACCCGTCGAAGCCCACCATGGCTCCGCGCCGCCACGGCTCGTCGGGCGGCGCGAGCCAGTCGAGCACCGTCACGAGCCCGCCCGCGCCAGGTGGCGCATCCATCGCCTCCGCGTCGAGCACGCGTTCCCGCTCGCCGTCAGCGCCACCCAAGGGTGCTGCCGTCTCCCCCGCCCGCGGCCCGAGCACGAGGTCGCGGAGCCAGCTGACCGTCCACATGCCCCGGCGCACGCCGGCGCTCTCGTAGTAGGTACCGCCCGGCACCGCGCCGAAGTTGCGCCAGACGCCCTGCACGCGCTGCGGGGCGAAGTCGCGCTCGCCCGGCGTCATCGTCGCCACGTAGGTGCCGAGCGACAGCAGCAACTCGCCGCCGTCGAGGAGACCCGACCCGAGGGCCTCGACCGCCTTGTCGTTCGAGGTCGCGTAGACGGGCAGGCCTTCCGGCAGCCCGCTAGCGGCCGCGGCCGCGGCCGTCACGCGCCCGTGCAGCTCGCCAGGCAGCAAGAGCGGCAACAATTGCTCCCGCCGCAGCCCCTCGCTGGCGATGACCGCGTCGTCGGCGCTCCACCGCCACGCGTCGTGGTCGACGGGCCACCGGCCCTCGGTGTTGCCGGCGGCATCCGTGAGCCGGCCGGTCAGCCGGCCGGCGATGTAGCCGGTCGAGGTCGACACGTAGGCGACCCGGTCGTCGCGGTGCTCGTATGGACGGGCGAGTCGTTCATCCATCCAGCTGATCACCGGCGCCGCGAGCGCGCCGCTCGCATCGAGCAGTACGCGGCAGAAGCGGATCGTGCACAGCCCTGCCGCGACGATGCGCGAGGGATCTCCACCGTACGCCGCCATGGCCTGACGGCACGCGTCGACGATCGAGTCCCAGAGATCGTCGTCCGGATGCTCCACCCGGCCCGGTGCCGGATGCTCCGGCGGGCGCAGGCTCGCCCGACCGCGCGCGACCACGCCGCCCGCGGCATCCACGATCGTGACCTTGGTGCTCTGCGAGCCGTTGTCGATGGAGAGGAGCAGGGGCCCGCCGCTCCCCGAGCCCGCATCGTCCCCGCGCGACACCACGATCACTCGACCGGGTAGATCGTGCCCGCGTTCATGACCCCGTTGGGATCGAATTCCCGCTTGAGCCCAGCCAGGATGCGGTAAGCGCTGCCGTGCTCCTGCTTCGTCCAGGGCGTGCGGTACTTGCCGATGCCGTGGTGATGCACCATCGAGCCGCCGAGCCGGAGCGCCTCGTCGACGATGATCGCGTTGATGGGCTCGTGGTACTCGTGCAGTTCGTCGCGGGGCTCGCAGTTGATGCGGTAGTCGTACACGAAGTACAGGTTCGTGCCCGTCTGGTAGCTGTGCGAGGAATGCGCGCCGAGCAGGAAGAGGTCGTCGGCCCGGGCGAATTCGGTTTGGATGCGCCGCATAACGCACTCGTAGAGCTCGTTGGTGCGCGACCAGTCGATCGCGACCTCGGTTGTGTAGCCGAGGCGCCGGTGCTCGAGCATGTCGCGCCGCTCGGCGTCGATCTTCTCGGGCCCCCAGTTGAGATGGTCGAGCCAGTGCTCGACGTAGGACGGCTCGAGCGCGCGGTGCGGAATTCCCTCGAACACCTCGACGACGCCCTCGGCCGTCGCGTCGGCGAGACGCCTGGGCCCGTCGGCCACGACGACCACGACCGGCTTGCCCTCCGCGACGTCGCTGAAGTGCTGGGCCGCGTCGTCTTCCGAGTACACGCGGCACACGCTCGGCCGGTAGCCGGCTTGCACGACACGGCGCAGGCCCTCGATGCCGTCGGCGAAGCGGTCGACGATGTAACCGAGCGCGCGCCGGTTCTGCGGTTCGTACGGGAACAGCTTGACGGTGACCTCGGTTACGACGCACAGAGCACCCTCGTTGCCGATGACGACATGGCGGATATCGGGGCCGGCCGCACGGCGGGGCACGTTCTTGATGCGCGTGATGCTGCCGTCGGGGAAGACGGCCTCGAGGCCGACGACCATGTCCTCGATGCCCCCGTAGAGCGTCGAGAGCTGGCCGATCGAACGTGTCGCGACGAGCCCGCCGAACTGAGCGAGCGGCTTCGACTGCGGCGAGTGCGCCGTCGTGAGCCCGCGGGCGCGGAGCTCGTCGTCGAGCCGCTGCAGCGGCACCCCGCACTGCACGGTCGCCATCATGTTCTGCTCGTCGATCTCGATGACCCGGTCCATGCGGGAGCAGTCGAGCACGATCGTGTCGTGCGCGGCTGTCTCGAGCCCGCCCTCTGTGCCCGTGCGGCCGGTGCGGGGCACGACGTTGACGCGGTGCCGGTCAGCGAACGTGAGCACGTCGCGCACCTGCTCGGTCGACGCCGCGTAGGCGATGGCAGCGGGGATCGGCCCATCGAAGATGCCGTGGGCGGCCTCGTACTTGTGGAATCGGTCGACGCTCGCCTCGCGGAGGCGCTGTTCGTCGGTGTCGACCTGCTCGGCGCCGAGCAGCTCGGTGAGCCGGTCGACGATGGCGTCGCGGTCGATCGTCGGCGTCGGCCGGGTGAAGGTGGGCACGACCATGTGGTCCTCGTTTCGTTCGCGGTGCGTGGTGATGGCGTGGTGGATGCTGCGGGCACGGATGCCGCGGCTGCGGCCGCGCAGCAAATGCAGCGGCGGAGGCGCGGGACGCGGCGGGAGCTCAGCGCACGAGGTAGCCCCCGTCGACGGTGAGCACCTGGCCCGTGATGTAGTCGGAGGCTCGGCTCGCGAGGAACACGACGGCGCCCATGAGGTCGGCCCGCTCACCCCATCGCCCGGACGGTACGTGCTCGAGGATGCGCCGGCTGGTCTCGGGCTCGGAGCGCGTCGCCGCCGTCAGCGCCGTCTCGAAATAGCCGGGCGCGATGGCGTTGACCTGCACGCCGCACGGGCCGAGCTCGTCGGCATAGGCGCGCGTGAAGCCGACGATGCCGTGCTTCGTCGCGGCGTAGGCGGGCGAGCCGAGACCGCCGAGGAACGAGTAGAGCGACGCGATGTTGATGATCTTGCCCGAGCCGCGGTCGCTCATGTGCTGGGCGGCAAGCCGTCCGAGCTCGAATGCGGCGGTGAGGTTGACGGCGAGCATGCGATCCCATTCGGCGCGCCCGAAGTCGCGCCAGGGTGCCACGACGTTGATGCCGGCCGAGTTGACGAGGACATCGACGCGACCGAAGGCATCCACGGCCCCCGCCATGACCCGTTCGGGCCCGCCGGGCGCCGTCAGATCAGCCAGCATGCCCGCGTGCTCCGCCCCGGCTTCCGCGACGAGCTCGGCCGTCTCGCCCCCGTCGTCGTGGACGCTCGGCACGAACACGTTCGCGCCCGCCGCGGCGAGTGCCAGCGTGAACGCCTGGCCAAGACCGCTGTTGCCGCCGGTCACGATGGCCGTTCGGCCCTCGAGCGAGAAGCTGGCGAGTGAGAAGTCGGTGATCTCCACGCGGTGGTCCTTCTTGGTCATGGGCACGGTCGCGGTTGCCACGATCGTGGGTGCGGTGGGTTCACGGGAGCGGCGCGTGGCCGCGTGACATCGACGCGCGGCCACGCTCCGGTCACGCGGCGACCGGCGTCGGCCCCTGCGGCAGCGCGCCGCTCGGCTGGACCGTGTCGCTCGGCGAGACCGCGCCGCTCGGCGGCATGGGGTCGCTCGGCGGAACGCGTCGCAGCGGGGCGCCGATGAGGTCCTCGTAGAGGCGCATCGGCGTCATTTCGCCTGCCGCATCGCCGTAGGCGGCCCGGGCGCGCCGGTACACCTGCTCGACGAGCGACGAGAGCTCGACCGGCACCCCGACGCTGCGCGCGAGGTCGACCGACAACCCGAGGTCCTTGCAGGCGAGGGCGATCGCGAATCCCTCGTCGTAGTCGCCCGAGTCGAGCACCGACAGCACGTCGCGCTCGACGAAGGCGCTGTTGGCAGGGCTGGCGATGAGCGCCTGGCGCAGCACCTCGAGGTCGACGCCGGCCCGCGCGCCCACGGCCAGCACCTCGGCCGTCGCGACGAGCTGCGAGAACCACAGCTGATTGATGAGCAGCTTGACGGCATAGCCGGCACCGGGGCCGCCCACGTTCAAGATCCGCTGCGGGTCACCCATCGCCTCGAGAACGGGCAGGATGCGCCGGAAGTCGTCTGCGTCCGCCCCGACGAAGATCTGGAGGGTGCCGTTCGCGGCTCCGACGGACATGCCGCTGACGGGGGCGTCGACGATCGTGATGCCGCGTTCGTCCGCGAAGGCCCGCACCTCGTCGGCGACCTCGGGCACCGAGGTCGACATGTCGATCCAGGTGCCTCCGTCGCGGATCCCTTCGAGGATTCCGCCCGGCCCGAGGGCGACGCCGCGGACGATGGGCGGGGTCGGCAACATGGTGATGACGAGGTCACTGCGGGCCGCGACATCGGCGGGCGTTCCGGCCCAGGATGCGCCGGCGGCCAGCAGGGCGGCGCCGGCTTCGGCGCGGGCGTCGGTGACGACGAGGGGGAAGCCGTGGTGCAGCAGGTTGCGGGACATGCCCGCGCCCATGTTGCCGAGTCCGATGAACCCGACCGTCGGGCGGTTAGCGGTCATTCGGGTCGCCTTTCAGAGGTGGTGCCGTGTAGAAGGGGTTGACGGGTGCCTGCCGCGCCTCGACGACGTCTGCGTTTGCGGGAAGCCTCGCCGCACCGGCCTCGATGGCACGGCGTGTGGCCTCTCGGTTGTTGCGGTACACGGTGTCGGCGTCGTCGGCGCCAGGGTTGACCCAGACGGCGGCGATGACGACGTGCGTGTCGGAGGCCTCATCGGGGATGGATCCGCGCGCGAGGGCGTCGGCCACCCCGGCCGCGACGCCCGCCTGCGCGGGCCCCCAGATCAGTTCGCCGTGCCGGTCGTCGATCGGGGCGGACTTCGAGACGAAGAGCGTCAGGGGCTTGACGGGCAGCGACGGGCGTAGCACCGCCACGAACGGCACGTGGCCGGCGCTCGGCGATGCGAGCGCCGTCGCCCAGGCGGTGCCGGCGGCGCCGTCACGCGGCCCGAGGACCGTGTTGATGTGCGCGGCATTCACGCCGTCGCCGATGAAAGACTCGCCGAGTTCGAGCGCGGCCGCCATCAGATGAGCCCCTGCTCGGTGAGCCAGTCGATCGCGACATCTTGTGGGTCTTCGCCCTCGACGTCGACCTGACTGTTGAGCTGCTGCATCACCTCGGTCGTGAGCAGCGGCGCCACGAGTCCGATCACGTCGGCGATCGCGGGGTACTCGTCGAGGGTCGTCTGCTTGAGCGTGAACGAGCCCTGGTAGTTGGGGAAGAACTCGAGGTCGTCCTCGAGCACCGTCAGGCCGAGGCCGGGGATACGCCCGTCCGTCTCGAAGACCTCCCCGAACGTGCAATCGTCACCGGCCGCCGTCGCCGTATAGATGACACCGGTGTCGAGCATCGCCGTGTTGTCGGCGAAGCCGTATGTGTCGCGGAGGCCGGGCCAGCCGTCGTCGCGCGTCGAGAACTCGCTCTCGATGCAGAACGTCTGCTGGTCCTCCGGCAGCGCCGCGACGTCGCTCAGCGTCGTGACACCGAGCTCCTCGGCCGTCTCCGTGAGTGCTGCGAACGCATACGTATTGTTCAGCGGCGCCGGCTCGAGCCAGGCGATGCCGTTCTCGTCGAGGTCGGCCTCGGCGACCGCCTGGTACTGCTCCTCGGCGCCCTGCACTGGCTCGGTCTCGCCGAGGTAGGTGATCCACCCCGTGCCGGTGTACTCCCAGTAGCCCAGGAACTGGTCGTTCTCGAGGGCCTGGCGCACGTTCGTCGATCCGACGAGCTCGATGTTCGCCTCGACGTCGGCGCCGTGCGCGTTGAAGAGCTCCGTGGTGATGTAGGCGAGGACATACTGCTCGGCGAAGTCCTTCGCGCCGATGACGCCCGTGAGTCCTTCGAGCTCATCGCCCTGCGAGCCGCTGGCGGCGCCTCCTCCCGAGCATCCGGTGAGGGCGAGGCCCGAGGCGGCGACGAGCGCGAGCGCGCTCCACGTCTTCTTCATGGTCGTTCCTTTCGGTGGGATGGGCGGATGCGCGGGGGCGCTTCCGCGGTCGGGCGCGTCTGGGGTCAGAGGCCCTTCGGTTTCACGAGCTCCTCGACGAGCCCGGCGAACCAGTCGATGAGCACGGCGATGGCCGCGACGAGGACGGCCCCGACGACCACGACGGGGTAACGCTGGAGCTTGAGGCCGTTGACGATCATGTCGCCGAGGCCGCCGGCATTGATGAACGTCGCGACCGTCGCGACGCCGACGGCGAAGACGAGGGCTGTGCGGAGCCCGGCGATGATGACCGGCGACGCCAGTGGGAGCTCGATGCGCCAGAGGGATTGGCCCGATGTCATGCCCATTCCGCGGGCGGACTCGCGCACGCTCGGCTCGATCTGGTCGAGCCCTGCGACGGTGTTGCGCAGCACTGGCAGGAACGAGTAGGCCACGATACCCACGAGGGCCGTCGTGAAGCCGGTCTGCCATGCGATCGCGAGCAGGATGATGAGACCCACCGCAGGCGTCGCCTGTCCGATGTTCGCGATGGCGCCGACCATTCCGCGGAAGATGCGCGAGGTCGAGCGCGACACCGCGATGCCGATTGGGATCGCGAGCGCCGCGACGAGCGCCGACGCCACGAACGTGAGCACCAGGTGCTCACGCGTGCGGGCGAGCAGGTAATCCCAGTTGAGCGTGCGCTGCTCGATGGAGTCGAGCTCGCGCGACGAGATCCACAGGGCGAGCAGGGCGAGGACGATCACGACGGCGATGAGCGGGGCGAGCCGTCGAAACCACCTGGCGGCTCCCCCGCGCGGCTCGTCGCCGGGCGTCGTGGCGGATAGGTCGACGATGGTCGTCGCCGATTCCGCGACGTGCGTGCCGGTCATAGCCGTGCCTCCGTATCCGGACCGAGCTCACGGGCCTCGTCGCCCGCCGGCGTCGCCCCTCGAACGCCCTGCCCGTCGAGGTACGCGGAGATCGTGTCGAAGTCGATCGCACCGACGGCCCGGCCGTCGCGCGTGACCCGCACGCTCGAGGCGCCCGAGCGGACGAGCATGTCGAGGGCGTCGCGAAGGGTGTCGCGCTGGTCGACCTCGAGCGATGACGTGGCGGTGGTCGCGTCGATCAGGTCGACGTGCGTCAGGTCGACGAGCGCCAGCCGCTTGAGCGCCGTTCCCTTGCCGATGAACGACGAGACGTAGTCGTTCGCCGGTGACGCGAGGATGTTCGAGGGCGTGTCGAACTGCTCGATCTGGCTTCGCTGGCTGAGCACGGCGATCCGATCGCCGAGTTTGATGGCCTCATCAAAGTCGTGGGTCACGAAGATGATCGTCTTGCCGATGTCTTCCTGGAGCCGGAGGAACTCGGCCTGCAGGCTTTCCCGCGTGATCGGGTCGGTCGCGCCGAAGGGCTCGTCCATGAGCATGACGGGCGGGTCGGCTGCCAGCGCCCGCGCGACCCCAACCCGTTGCTGCTGACCGCCGGAGAGCTGCTTGGGGAAGCGCCGCGCGTACACGCCGGGATCGAGATCGACGACGCGCAGCAGCTCATCGACGCGCTCGTCGATCCGTGCCTTCGACCAGCCGAGCAGCTTCGGCACCGTCGCCACGTTCTCGTGGATCGTGAGATGCGGGAAGAGCCCGATCTGCTGGATGACGTAACCGATGTGGCGTCGCAGCTCGTTGGGCTCGAGCGAGAGCACGTCGTGTCCGGCGATGCGGATCGACCCGGAAGTGGGCTCGATGATGCGGTTGATCATCTTCATGGTCGTGGTCTTGCCGCACCCGGACGGACCGACGAACATGACCAGTTCTCCGGGCCTGACGGTCATGCTGAAGTCCTCGACGGCGGGGCGCTCCTGGCCGGGGTACTGCTTGGTGACCCGGTCGAGCTCGATGCCGACGCCGGAGGTCGCGTCGGCGATGGCCCGGATGGCGTCGGTGCCGGACGTCGTGGTGGTCGCACTGCGAGTGGGGGCGTTCATCGAAGTCCCTTTGAGGTCGTGGAGCGGGCGAGGAGCACGAACAGGGCATCGAGCAGCAGGGCGATGACGATGGTCGCGAGCGTGCCGACGAGCGCGAAGTTGAGGGCGTTCTTGGAGCCGAGGGTCGCGAGCCCGCGGAAAATGTAGGTGCCGAGGCCGGGCCCGGCCACGTACGCGGCGATCGCGGCGACGCCGACGGACAGCTGCGTCGCCACGCGCATCCCGGTCAGAATGACGGGCCACGCGATCGGCAACTGCATCGACACCAGGATGCGGGTGCGCGACATCCCGACGCCGCTGGCGGCCTCGAGCACGTGACGAGGAACCTCGCCGAGCCCGACGGCCGTGTTGCGCACGATCGGCAACAAGGCGTAGACCACGAGCGCCACGATGGTCGCGCCCCACCCGAGACCGAGTACGGGGCTGAGCAGCGCCAGCAGGGCGAGCGATGGCACCGTGATGGCGATGGCCGCGGTCGTGACGGCGGCGCTGCGAGCCGCGGGCCGATCCCACACGATCATGCCGAGCCCGATGCCGATGACCGCCGCGATCGCCACGGAGAGCAGTACGACCGCCAGGTGCTCGCCCGCAAGCGTCAGGATCTCCTCCCAGCGCCGGCCGATGAACACGAAGAATCCCTCGACGTCGAAGCCGTCCATGCCGCACCTCACCTCCGATGCGTCGCTCCGCGTCGGTGGGGAGCGCCCGTCGTTCCGACAACGCTACGACCGAGTTTCCATTTTCACAATGGGTGTTGTCACTATGGCAACTTGGGCTAGCGTGTAGTCATGCCCGATACGACTCCCAAGCCCGCGCGGCGAAACGCGTCAGGGCTGGCCCGCGACGTCGAACTGCTCGATGTGCTCGGCTCGCCCGAGTCCCTGCGCGCCGACGGGCTCGGCGTCGTTCGCGTCGCTGAACTCACAGGGCGGGACAAGGCCGTCGTCTCTCGGTCGCTCGCCACTCTCGCCGAGGCGGGCTTCGTCGAGCGCGATCCCGCGACCCAGGCGTACCGCCTTGGTGCCCGCATCTACGCGCTCGCGGCGCACACGCGCGAGGCGCGTCTCACGTCGGCCGCGAGTCCGACGCTCCGGCGCATCGCACGAGAGACGCGCGAGACGGCCAGCCTCAACGTGCTGCGCGGCGGTCACGTGCTCACCGTCATGAGCGAGCTCAGCCCCCACGAGTTCCGGGCGACGGGGTGGGAGGGGGTGACGACCTCGGCCTGGCGCACGCCATCCGGCCGGGCTCTGCTGAGCGATTGGGACGAGATCTCACTGCGGGCGTGGTTCGAAGAGCACGCGGCCGAGTCGCCCGTCATCGGCCGCGCGCATGCAGGGTTGCTGTCGTCGCCGTTCGCCGTGATCGACGAGCCGCCGACGGGCCCCGACCAGGTGCGCGACTACGAGAGCCTGGTCGCGGAGATCACGAGAATCCGTGAGCGCCGCTACGCGCTGTCCGTCGAAGAGCTCGAGCGGGGCATCGTCGCGGCATCGACACCGATCTCCGACTTCTCGGGCGCAGTTGTTGCCGCCATCAACGTCAGCGCCCCGATCTCCCGCCTCGGTTCAGACGCGACCCGGCTCGGGGTTTACATCGCGCGCGTCGGCGCGGAGCTCTCGGCAGCCCTCGGGGCACCCTGACGACGGAACTCCGTCGCGCGGCGTCCTCGCCCCGCCGGGGTCTCAGCGAGGAGGGCGGCCACCTACTCGGGCCGGGGCGCGGCCGCCGCGGCGGCGGCGGCCGCCGGCAGCGCCGACGCGATGCGGTCGAGCGCCGCGTCGTCGTGCGCCGCCGACAGGAACCAGGCTTCGAACACGCTCGGGGGCAGGTTCACGCCGCCCTCGAGCATCGAGCGGAAGAACGCCGGCCAGCGCCACGCCTCCTGGCGCTTCACCTGGGCCTCGTTCGCGGGGCCGCCGTTCGCGCCCGTCCACCCGAGGGCGGCCCCGTCGCCGAAGGCGAACGAGAACAGGTTGCCGACGCGCTGCACGGCATGCGCGACGCCGGCCGCCGCGAAGGCCTCGGTCGTCATCGCGATCACGCGCTCGGCCGCCGCGTCGACGGCAGAATAGGCCGCGGCATCCGCCGAACGGAGCGTCGCCAGGCCGGCCGCGACGGCGACCGGGTTCCCCGACAGCGTGCCCGCCTGATATACGGGGCCCTGCGGTGCGAGGTGCGCCATGATCGAGGCCGACGCGCCGAGGCCCGCGACCGGCATGCCGCCCCCGATGACCTTGCCGAAGGTGAAGATGTCGGCGGCCCAGCGGGCGTCGGCGCCCGCTCGGCCCTGTTCGACCCCCCACCAGCCGGCCGGGCCCGTGCGGAAGCCCGTGAGCACCTCGTCGCACACGAGCAGTGCACCCTGCTCGTGGCAGAGTGCGGCGAGCCCCGCGTTGAACCCCGCTGACGGCGGCACGACGCCCATGTTGGCCGGTGCGGCCTCGGTGATGACGGCGGCGACGCGACCCGGGTGCGACTCGAAGGCCGCGCGCACGGCCTCGAGGTCGTTGTACGGCACCAGGATGGTCTGGGCGGCGACGGCCTCGGGCACGCCGGCCGACCCCGGCAGCGCGAGCGTCGCGAGGCCCGAACCGGCCGAGGCCAGCAGCCCGTCGGAGTGGCCGTGGTAACAGCCCTCGAACTTGATGACGAGGTCGCGCCCCGTCACACCGCGGGCGAGACGAAGCGCGGTCATGGTGGCCTCGGTGCCCGTCGAGACGAGCCGCACCTGCTCGACCGGCCCGACGCGGCCCGCGATCTCGGTAGCGAGCTCGACCTCGCCCGTCGAGGGCGCGCCGAACGACAGGCCTCGCGCCGCCGTCTCGCGGACGGCGTCGATGACGGCGGGATGCGCGTGGCCGAGCAGCATCGGCCCCCATCCGCACACGAGGTCGACGTACTCGTTGCCGTCGATGTCGCGCACATAGGGCCCCGACGCCGACTCGATGAACGGGGGCACCCCGCCGACTGCGCCGTACGCCCGCACGGGCGAGTTCACGCCGCCCGGCGTCACGGCGCAGGCGCGCTCGAACCAGGCCGTCGACTGCGGCTGGGAAAGGGTCATCGTGGCCTCCTCGGTGCGGGCAGGTGTGCGGGTACGCCGGCCCGCGCGGGGCCGGGATGCTGCGCCTACCCCCGCAGCGCGAGCGCCAGTTCGGTCGCGTGGTAGGTCAGCACGGCGTCGGCGCCCGCCCGGCGGATGCCGAGCACGGCCTCGGCGATGGCGGCGTCGCGGTCGATCCAGCCATTGCGTGCGGCGGCCTCCAGCATCGCGTACTCGCCGGACACCTGGTACGCCCACACGGGCACGGGCGAGCTCGCCGCCACGCCCGCGAGCACGTCGAGATAGGGCATTGCCGGCTTGACCATGACGACGTCGGCGCCCTCGGCGAGGTCGAGCGCGGCCTCACGCAGCCCCTCGCGCCCGTTAGCCGGATCGAGCTGGTACGTGCGCCGGTCGCCCTGCAGCTGCGAGTCGACGGCCTCGCGGAACGGCCCGTAGAACGCCGAGGCGTACTTCGCCGAGTACGCCAGGATCGCAATCCCCTGGTGCCCGGCCGCGTCGAGCGCCTCGCGCGCGACCGCGACCTGGCCGTCCATCATGCCCGACATGCCGACGAGCCGGCTTCCGGCCTCGGCCTGCGCGATGGCCATGTCGGCGTACCGCTCGAGTGTCGCGTCGTTGTCGACGTGACCGCGGGCATCCAGCACGCCGCAGTGCCCGTGGTCGGTGAACTCGTCGAGGCACAGATCGGTCTGCACCACGAGTGCATCGCCGACCTCCGCGACGACCGCCGCTGTCGCGACGTTGAGGATGCCGTCGGGATCGGTCGCGCCCGTCCCCATCGCGTCGCGCACGGCCGGCACGCCGAACAGCATGATGCCGCCGACGCCGGCGTCCGCGGCGTCGACGGCCGCTCGGCGCAGCGAATCGAGCGTGTGCTGCACGACCCCTGGCATCGACGAGATCTCGACGGGCGCGCCGATGCCCTCGCGCACGAACGCGGGCAGGATCAGCTCGTTCGGGTGCACGCGCGTCTGGCGCGCAATGGCGCGGAACGCGGGCGTCTGCCGCAGGCGGCGGGGGCGGATCACTGGCATTCGGTCACTCCTTTGCGGCGTCCTGCGCGTCGGTGTCCCCTCGCGCGTCGTCGTCCTCGTCGCCTTCGTCCGCACGGTGCTCGTCCTCGCCGTTCGCCGACTCGGCGTGCGATCGCTCGATTTCCATGAGCTCGCTGATGTCGACCGCGGCGGTCGCGGGCATGGCGCCGCCGAGGGCGAGCCACTCGAGCCCATCGAGGAGGGACGCGACCGTGCGCTGCTGCGCGATCACGTCGATCCGCAGGCCGAGCTCGCGCGCGTCCTTGGCCGTGCGGGGGCCGATCGCGGCCAGCTTCACCTCGGGGGGCAGTGGGCTGAACTGCCCGTGGATCTGCCCGGCCACCGACCCGGAGGTCACGAGGATGCCGCGGATGCGGCCGTGCGAGATGTCGTATCGGATGCTCTCGGCGACGGGAACGCCGACGGTGCGGTAGGCGACGACCGAGTCGACCTGGTGGCCACGGCGGCGCAGTCCCTGGGCGACGACGGGCTTGGCGATCTCGCTGCGCAACCACAGCACCCGGAGCGACGGCATGCCGCGCCGCGCCTCGACCCATTCGCTGAGCATGCCCTTCGCGGAGTTGTCGTGCGTCGGCACGAAGTCGACCCGGTAACCGCCGGCGCCGAGGCCGGCCGCCGTCGTCTCGCCCACCGCTGCGACGAGCGTCGAGTCGGGAATCGTGACGCCGTGGGAGAGGAGCACGTCGACCGCCGTCGCGCTCGTCGCGACGACCCAGTCGTAGGCGCCGGCCTGCAGGCGCTCGAGCGACGCGCTGAGGATGCGCGCGTCTTCCGGAGACGGGTTGGCGAAGTTGATGAGCGGCGCGACGATCGGGAAAGCGCCCCGGGCGTTCACCGCGTCGGCGACGTCATTGCCCCAGGTGCCGCCGCGCGGCACCAGGATCTTCCACCCCTGGAGCGGTTTGATCATCACTCTCCCTGGAAACCCGAAGGCACTCTGCGCTTCACGTTACGCCGATGCGACGAGGTCGGCCGCACCCTGCGCGAGCAGCGCCTCGCTCACCTCGGACGCCAGCGTCACGGCCGCCGCGAGGGCGGCGTTCTCGCCGTCGACGGACCGCGAGGCTGAGGCGGTGAGCACGTTCGAGCCGTCGACGGCATAAACGCTAGCCGAGCACCGCAGTTCACCGTTGGCCAGCCGGGCGGTCGCGCCGACGGGCGCGGCACAACCGGCCTCGAGCGCCGCGAGCACGAGCCGCTCGGCGGTCACGGCCGCCCGCGTCGCGGGGTCGTCGAGGTCTGCGACGCCGGCGATCGCCTCGCCCGCCCGCACCTCGACGGCGAGGCATCCTTGACCCGGCGCGGTCGGCCACTCATCGAGCTCGAACCGCTCCGTGATGACGCCAGCAAGGCCGAGCCGGTCGAGGCCCGCGCACGCGAGCACGACGGCATCGAGCTCGCCATCCGTCACGAAGCGCAGCCGGGTCTCGATGTTGCCGCGAATATCGCGCACGTCGAGGTCCGGGCGCCTCACGCGCAGCTGTGCGGCCCTGCGCGGCGAGCCTGTGCCAACCTTCGCACCGGCGGGCAGCTCCGAGAGCCGAGAGCCTGCGCCACCCCCGGCTGAGCACAGGGCGTCGCGAGCATCCTCGCGCGGCGGGTACGCAGCGATTTCGAGGCCACCCGCCGGCGCCGTCGGCAGGTCCTTCAGCGAGTGCACGGCCACGTCGCATCCGCCTTCGAGCAGCGTGGAGCGCAGCTCGGCGGCGAACACGCCCGTGCCGCCGAGGCTGCTGAGCGAGGCGCGCGAGACATCACCGTGCGTCGTGACCCGCACGAGCTCGGTGTCGCGCCCGGCGAGGTCGCCGAGCCGGTCGGCGACCGTGCTCGTCTGCGCGACGGCGAGCGCGCTGCCCCGCGTGCCGATCCGGATGCTCACGTTCGCGCCGGCGCTCACGGTTGCAGCCCCGCCGTGGCCGGTTTGAACCCGAGACGGACGTTCTCGCAGCATCCGGGCCGGCACACGTCGAACCAGGGGCCGAGCTGCGTCAGTGCGGGGCGCTCCGAGACGGGCACGCCGTCGCGTCGCTCGAGCACGAGGTCGACGAGGCCGGCAACATAGCTCGCGTGCACCCCGGGGGTCGCCGAGCGCCGGAAGGCGAGCCCGGCCTCCGCGGCGGACTGCTTCGCCTCGTTGTCGAGGTCCCAGAGCACCTCCATGTGGTCGGACACGAACCCGATCGGCACGACCACGACGGCGCGGCGGCCGTGCGAGGGCAGGCCCTCGATGACGTCGTTGATGTCGGGCTCGAGCCACGGCTGCGTGGGCGGGCCCGACCGCGACTGATAGACGAGCTGCGAGTTCAGCCGATCCGGCAGGCCGCGGGCGACCACGTCGTCGCGCTCCGCCAGCGACCTGAGCGCCGACACCGCGACGACCTCGGCGACCGCCAGGTGCTGCGCCGCGTACGCTCCGCCCTCGCCGTAGTCGACGTCACGGGCGCCAGAGCGGAGCGCATCGTCGGTCGGCACCGAGTGCGTCGTGAAGAGCACCTCCACGTCGGCGAGCGCCAGCGTCTCGTCAGCCGCGAGGAGACTCGCGAGGTCGTCGCGGAGACCGTCGATGAACGGCGTCACGAAGCCGGGGTGGTCGAAGAACTGCCGCACCTTGTCGACCTGCACGACGCCCTGGAGGCCCGTGTCCTCAAGGGCGTCCGCGAAGTCTTCGCGGTACTGGCGGCACGATGAGTACGACGAGTAGGCGCTCGTCGCCAACGCGATCAGCTTGGTGCACCCCGCGGCGTACGCCTCGTGGAGGGCATCGTTCAGGTAGGGATTCCAGTTGCGATTGCCCCAGAACACGGGCAGGTCGACGCCGCGCCGCGCGAGCTCGGCCTCGAGCGCCATCTTGAGCTCGCGGTTCTGGTCGTTGATGGGGCTGACGCCGCCGTGGTGCCGGTAGTGGACGGCGACCTCTTCGAGGCGCTCGTCCGGGATGCCGCGGCCGCGAGTCACGTTGCGCAGGAAGGGCAACACGTCGTCTTGGCCTTCCGGTCCGCCGAACGACGCCAGCAGGATGCCGTCGTACGCGACCGGCGACTCGATGTGCGGGTCGCCCGACTGCGCGGGCTCGGTGGCCGCGCTCACCAGGGCCCCCGGTTCGAGGGGCGCCGAGGTGGCCGGCGCAGGCTTGATGCCGCGCGGCGACATTACTGCAGGACCTCGATCAGTTCGGCCGAGGTGATGCGGCGGCCCGTATAGAACGGCACTTCTTCGCGCACGTGCAGGCGCGCCTCGGTCTGGCGCAGGTCGCGCATCATGTCGACGAGGTTGATGAGTTCGTCGTCCTCGAGGGCCAGCAGCCATTCGTAGTCGCTGATGCCGAACGACGCGATCGTGTTGGCGAGCGTCGACGTGAACGCGGCCCCCCGCCGGCCGTGGTCGGCCAGCATCGTGCGACGCTCCTCCTCCGGGAGGAGGTACCACTCGTACGAGCGCACGAACGGGTACACCGTGACCCACTGCTTGGGCTCCTTGCCGAGCATGTAGGCCGGCATGTGGCGCGGGTTGAACTCAGCCGCGCGGTGCACGCCGACGGCCTGCCAGGTCGGCACGAGCGGGTGGAAAAGGTCGAGCCGGCGGTACTGCCGAAGGGTCCACTGCAGGTTCTCCGGCGTCTCACCGTGCAGCCACAGCAGCACCTCGCCGTCATGCCGGAACCCGGAGATGTCGTAGATGCCGCGCAGGGTCACCCCGATCTCCGCCGCCTCGGCCGTCACTCCGTCGACCGACTCGATCGCGCGCTCGATGTCGCGCCGAGAGAGCTCGAGGTCGTTGCGGGTGTCTCGACGGAAGACCGCGTACATCGCGTACTGCGTGAGCGGCAGATCACCACCGGCGGGTGCGGCGGTGGCTGCTTCGGCACCGGCGGGGGCGGCGGTGGCTGCGGGATCGCTGTGAGTCATGGCCTTTAGTCTATGAACCTTCCTTGCGGTGGCGCACGTGCGCGAGGCACGGATGCCCCCGATCGAGCATCCGTGCCTGAATCGTTGTCGGCGTCGTCGCGGTCGCTCAGCGCCCCCGACGTGCCAGCACCACTCCGCCGACGAGGGCCCCAGCGAGCGCGAGGACCCCGCCGGCCGCGATGCCGCCCACGAGAAGCGGGTTGTCGTCCCACTGCTTTGCGAGCCTCCGCTTCGTCGCCTCGAGGTACTCCTGCCCGCGCGCGCGGAGGTCGAGCTTGTATTCGAGCGCGTCGAGGGTCTGCGCAAGCTCGTCCCGCACGCGCTCGATGTCGTGGCCCAGATCGCTGTCGCTGCGCGTATCCTTCGCCTTCTCCGGCTTCGGCTCGTCGGCCTTCTCGGATTTCATAGTGCGCGGCGGCAGCACGGGATGCCCGTAGCCGGGAGCCGTCTGCTGACCATTACTCATACCGACCGAGTCCCTTCACGGCGTTGACGTCGCGCTTCACGCTGTCGAGCGTCTCCTCCGGCGTCAGCGGCAGGCTGCGCTTGATCGCTAGGACTCCGAAGAGCACGAGTCCGAGCACGAAGATGAGGAAAACACCGGCGACGATGAGCGCCGAGAGCCACGGGGCGAAGGCCTCGTTGAGGCCGAGGATCGCGGCCGTGACGAGTACCGCCCACATCGTGAGCGCGAAGAAGGCGGCCGCGGCGAGGAGCGCGGCACCGGTGACGAGCTTCTTGCCCTTTGCCGTGAGCTCACGCTTAGCCCGCTCGAGCTCGTCCTTCGCGAGCTGCACGAACAGACGTGGCGTGTCGGCAAGGAGCGTGCCGAGCGACACCCGCTCCTTGGGGTTGCGCCTGCCAGCGAACCCCGGCCTGGGGAACGGCGCGCGCAGTGGCTCGCGGTCCGGATCTGGCGGCGTGTGTCCCGCGGCCGGCCCGCCCGGCGCGGTGTTGCCGCCGGCGGCACCGTACGCGGCCGCGCCGAGGCGGTTGTCGGCTCCTGGCGTCGAATAGTTGCTCATGGGCTCCCTCTCCTCCGCACGCGCGTGGCGTGCCGCGGCTACTTCGCCGATGGCTCGCGCAACGACTTCTTCGAGTCGATGACGCGGTTGGTGAGGTTCTTCACGCCGTCGAGCGCGGCGTCGCCAGCCATCCCGGCGACCGTCTTGAGGCTCTCCTCGGCCTTGCCGACCTGGTGCTGCACGGACGTCGACTCCCAGACGTTCTTTGCCTTCTCGGCGATCTGGTCGTACCGCCTGCGGCCCGCACGCGCCCCCAAGACGTATCCGACGATGAGACCGATGATGAACACGAGCTTCTTCATGACACTCCGATCAGCGATGGTGCGTCCGCCTTGCCCGGACGACGCTTCAAGGCTAGTGCCACGAATCTGTGTGTGACACCGTCGTTGTGCTGGACGTTGCCGGGGGTGCACGCACGTCTCGGCCGACGGGCCTTCTCCTCAGCCATTCCGCTCACGCAGGCCTCTCCCAGTCCCTCGCCGGTCAGGCGGTCTCGCGCGCGGGCCCTTCACTCGACGGGCCCAGCAGTGCCTCGGCGGCGCGCTCGGCCGCGGGTACGACGGTCGCGAGGCCCGTGCCGTCGATCCACGTGCCGGCGACGCCGAAGGCCGGAAGGTCTGCGGCGCGATCGCGCAGTGCGTCGAGTTCGTCGGCGCGACCGATGCGCGCGGCGGGGTACGGGATGCGCCACTCCCGCCGAGCGAGCGCGCGCAGGCGGGTGCGTTCCAGCGGCACGTCGAGCAGCTCCGAGGCGTCACGGAGAGCGAGGTCGGCCAGCTCGTCACCGCCAAGCCCCCTCGTGAGCGGAGCGGCGTCTTCGCGCGCGTCCGCCCCGCTCGCCCGACGCGCGGTCCCGGAGCCGGCAAAAGTGCCTGATCCACCTCCGAATCCGGCCGCGCCCCGCGCCGGGAACACCGCCGCGGCCGAATCGCTCGCCGCGCTCGAACTCGTGCGCCTGGGTCGTCTCGCGACGTGGCGCGGCAGCCCTGATCCGTACGAGAGCCGCAGCACGTGCATGCCGGCCGGCACCCGTTCGGCGAGCCAGTCCCACTTCGCCGTCACGTGCGTGAGCGCCTTTGCAGAGACCTCGCCGGGCGGATCGCCCACGAGCACGCCCGTGCCGCGCGGGAAGGCGTCGAGCTCAGGCGCCTCGACGGCGACGGCGACGACCTCAGCGGGCGTGATCGGTTCGCCGGCGCGCAGCGATTCCGCGCCACCGTCTCCGATGGGCGCCCCCGCCGTCGCCTGATCGGCCGTTCCGACGCGATCGCCCGTCGGGACGCCGAGCCCGTCGACGTCGATACCGTTGGCGGCCGGGTCCACCGTGAGCAGCACGGCGTCGGCGCGGAGCCGGCCACCGTCCGCCAGGTCGATGTTCCACGTGTGATCGAGGCGACGCAGCGACGCGACGCGCGTGCCGGTCCGCACGTCGGCGCCAAGCCGGGAGAGCTCTTCGGCGAGCGCGCCCACGATGCGCCACATGCCGCCGCGGAACCCGCGAACGGCGGCGCCCGGGGGGGCCGCCGAGCGAAGTCCGGCGACGGCGAGCCCGAGCGTGCCCGCCGTGGCGATGGCGTCGGCGAGGCCCGGCGCGATGCGTCGGTGGTCGAGCAGCGCGGGATCGGTCGAGTAGACGCCGCGCGCGACGGGCGCGACGAGCCGGTCGACGACGAGATCGCCCATCCGGACGCGCGCGAGCTCGGCGAGCGACCCGGCCTGCGAGCCGACGTCGGGCGTCAGCATCGCGTCGGCGGCGGCCCTCGCGGCCCCCTCGACGCCGAGCGCAGCGCGCACGTCGGGTGCGCCCGCGTGCGCCGGGATGCCGAGCAGCCCCGTCTTCGGCAGCGGATACGCCTCGCCGTCCGCGTACCCCCACGACCCTCGCGCCAAAGGCTCGACGGTCTCGCCGGCGAGGCCGAGCTCGCCGAGCCAGCGCTCGACCGCGCCGCCGCGGACCGCGAATGCCTCGGCGCCGATGTCGACCACGAGCTCCGGGGCGTTGTCACCGGCACCGCCACCGGTGCCGAGGGTGGCCGCCCGCAGCATCCCACCCACGCGGTCACCCGCCTCGAGCACGACGACCCGTGCGCCCGAGAGCGCCGCGCGCCGCGCCGCCGCGAGCCCGGCGATGCCCCCGCCGACCACGACGAGGTCGGCGCTGTCGGCGCTCGCCGCCACGGTCATTCCTGCCGGTCCGGCTCGGGCGGCGTGCGGCCGTCGAGGCCGTGCACGAACGCGACGAGGCCGGTGAGCACGTCGGGATCGGTCTCGGGCGGCACGCCGTGGCCCAGGTTCACGATGTGGGCGGGCGCCGAGAACCCTCGGCGCACGACGTCGAGCGCGTGCTGCTCGAGCAGCGACTGCCCTGCCCCGAGCGCGGCGGGGTCGATATTGCCCTGCAGCGGCACCTCGCCGCCGAGTCGCCGCGACGCCTCGTCGAGGGGGATGCGGTCGTCGACGCCCTGCACGTCGGCGCCGACCGCGTGCAGGTCGCGCAGGAGTTCGGCCGTGCCCACGCCAAAGTGGATCGTGCGCACCCGCTCGCCCCCGGGGGTGCGCAGCGACCGAACGCGCTCGAGCGCGGCCGCACTCGACGGGCCGACCGACCGACGGTATTGCTCGACGCTCAGCGAGCCCGCCCACGAGTCGAACAGCTGCACGATGCTGGCGCCCGCGCGGACCTGCGCCTCGAGGAAGGCGCCCGACAGCTCGGCGATCGCACCGGCGACGGCGTGCCAGGCCTCGGGGTCGGCACGCATGAGGGCGCGGGCACGGAGGTGGTCTTTGCTCGGGCCGCCCTCGACGATGTACGCGGCGACCGTGAACGGGGCGCCGGCGAAGCCGATGAGCGGCGTCGAGCCGAGCTCGGCGACCGTGAGCGCGACGGCCTCGCTGATGGGCGCGAAGAGCTCGGGAGCGATGCGGTCGCGCACGCGGGCGGCGAAGTCGTGCGCCTCGGCCGAGGTGCGGATGGGGGTGGCGAACACCGGTCCACGCCCCGGCACGATTTCGACCTGCTCGCCGGCAAGCTTGAGGGGCACGACGATGTCCGAGAAGAAGACGGCCCCATCGACGCCGTGCCGCCGCACGGGCTGCAGCGTGATCTCGGCCGCGAGTTCGGGGCGGAGGCACGAGTCGAGCATCGAGACGCCCTCGCGCACGCGACGGTACTCCGGCAGCGAGCGGCCGGCCTGCCGCATGAACCAGATCGGCAAGCGTTCGCTCCGCTCGCCGCGGGCCGCGCGGATCAACGGCGCCTCGGCCGTCGCCCCCGAGGCGAGCGGGTGCGCGAGATCGAGCGGCGCCAGCTCGTGGGCCGGGTGCTCCGGCCGGCTCGGCAGCGCTGCCGCCGATCCGGCTGCGGGAGCGCCGGCGGCTGCGGCGTTGATGGCGGCGGTGTCGTTCCCAGCGGTGTCGAGCATCCGCCCATTCTCGCGCACCCGCCCTCCGATCCGAACGTGTGGCCGATCGGCCGAATCCCACCGACTTCGATGCGTCGTAGAATGGGCCGCATCATGCTGCTGTGTCTGAGTGCGAGCCACCGGAGCGCCGACTTCTCGGTGCTCGAGAAGCTGTCCGCGGCCGACCGAACGTCGGTCGACCGTCTGCTGTCGTCGGTCGACGGCATCGACGGCGGCGTCGTGCTCTCGACCTGCAACCGCTTCGAGCTCTACCTCGAGGTGTCCGACGCCGACGAGCTCATGCCGCGGCTCTACACGGAGCTCTCGCGCGTGCTGGGCGCTCCCGTCGGGACGCTTCGGGATCAACTCGCCGTCGTTCGCGGCGACCACGTGCCCGAATACCTCTTCTCGGTCACGAGCGGACTCGAGTCGGTCGTCGTCGGCGAGGGTGAGATCTCGGGCCAGGTACGTCGGGCCCTCGACGACGCTCGCGGCGCCTCGCTCACCACGTCGCGCCTCGAGCAGCTGTTCCAGCGCGCATCGACCACGTCGCGAAGCGTGAAGCACGGCACCGGCCTGCAGACCGCGGGCCGCTCGCTCGTGCGCCTCGCGCTCGATCTCGCCGAGTCTCAGATCACCGACTGGTCACGCGCACGCGTGCTCCTCGTCGGCACCGGCAACTACGCAGCGGCATCGCTCAAGGCGCTGCGCGATCGCGGCGTGCAGCACGTCGGCACCTATTCGCCCTCCGGCCGCGCCAACCGGTTTGCGGAGCGGCAGGGCGTCGACGCGGTCAGCGACAGCGCCTACCTCGAGGCCGCCGCGAGCGCAGACCTCATCGTGACCTGCTCGAACGTCGAGGAGCCCGTGCTCGACCACGCCGGTATGCAGGCTGCGCGCATGGCACCCGGACGCGCCCTCTCAACGCTGGTCATCGACCTCGGCATGCCCCGGAACGTCGACCCGATGGTCGGCCGGCTCGACGGCGTCGACCTGCTCGACCTCGAGACGATCCGGCGCCACGCGCCGCTCGATGAGCTCACGGCCGCAGACGAGGCCCGCTGCATCGTGGCTCGCGCCGCCGCCGAGTTCCGCGCGAGCGAGGCAGAGGCCGAGGTGCACCACGCCATCACGGCGTTCCGCTCGCACGTCGTCGACATCGCCGAGCGCGAGGTCGAACGGGTCGGCGACCGCCTCGGCGACGAGGGCGCGCTGGCCTTGCGCCGCCTCGCCAACCAGATCCTGCACCAGCCGTCTGCCCGGGCGAAGCAGCTCGCGCGCGAGGGGCGCGGCCAGGAGTTCGTCGACGCCATCGAGCTGCTCTTCGGCGTGACCGTGCCCGAGCTCGAGCCCGGCGCCGCCCAGCGGCCAGAGGCACAGGCCTGTCCCTATCTCGCCTCTCTCGCGGCCACGTCGCACGAGGTGAGCGTCTCGTCGGCAGTTGCATGCGCATCCGGCAGTGTCTGCGCCAGCCACACGAGCGCCGACGATACGGCCATGTCGCTCGCCGGCGGACCGGCGGTCCGCGCCCCGCGCTGCCCGCACGCCGCCGCCTAGCTGGACGGCGCCCCCGCGTAGCCGGACGGCGCCCCCGCGTCGCGCCCCTCCGAAGGCCGTTCCGTGCCCTCCGACAGCTACCAGATGCTGACGCGCTGCTCCGGGTCGAGCCAGAGGGCATCGCCCTCGCGCAGGTCGAACGCCTCGGCGAAGGCGTCCATGTTGCGCACGATCTGGTTGCAGCGGAACTCGGCCGGGGAGTGCGGGTCGACCTGCAGCAGCAGCTTGGCGAACTCGGGGCGCGTCTTCGTGCGCCACGCCTGCCCCCAGGCGTAGAAGAAGCGCTGAGCGCCGGTGAGCCCATCGATCACGGGCGCCTCACCGCCATCGAGTGACGCCTGGTAGGCCTTCCACGCGATGCCGAGCCCGCCGAGGTCGCCGATGTTCTCGCCGATCGTGAACTCGCCGTTGACGGTCGCGCCGTCGGCGCCCTCGGGCGACAGCTCCGAATACTGCTCGATGAGTGAGCCCGTTCGCGCCTCGAAGGCGGCACGGTCCTCGTCGGTCCACCAGTCCACGAGCCGACCGTCACCGTCGCGCTTCGAGCCCTGGTCGTCGAATCCATGCCCGATCTCATGGCCGATGACGGCCCCGATCGCGCCGTAGTTCGCTGCGTCGTCAGCAGTGAGGTCGAAGAACGGGGGCTGCAGGATCGCGGCGGGAAACACGATCTCGTTCTCCCCGGGCGAGTAATACGCGTTCACCATCTGCGGCGGCATGAGCCACTCGTCGCGACGCACGGGACCGCCGAGCTTGCCGTACTCGTAGTCCGCCTCGAACACGCTCGATCGGCGCGCGTTGCCGAAGAGGTCGAGCGGCGACACCTCGAGGTCGCCGTAGTCGCGCCACCGGTCGGGATAGCCGATCTTCGTCACGAATTTCTCGAGCTTGTCGAGCGCACGGCCACGCGTCGCCGGGGTCATCCAGTCGAGCGTGGAAATGGATGCGCGGTACGCCTCGAGCAGATTGCCCACGAGTTCCAGCATTCGGGCCTTGCCCTCGGGGGCGAAGTGGCGCTCGACGTACACCTTTCCGATCGCGTGGGGCACGATCGACTGCGCGTGCGCGACACCGCGCTTCCAGCGCTCCTTCTGCTCCGGCGTGCCCTGCAGGGTCTTGCCGTAGAAGTCGAAGTTCGCGGCAGAGAGCTCCGGGCTCAACAGCGACGCGCTCTGCGCGACGATCTGCCACAGCAGCCAGTCGCGCCACTCGTCGAGCCGGTCGTCGACGAGCAGGCCCGCGACGCCTTCGATGTAACTGGGCTCGCGCACGATCAGCCGGTCGTAGGCGCCGGCCGGCGCGCCCAGCGCCGCGCGCCAGCCCTCGAGGTCGATGCCTCCGAACGGAGCTGCGAACTCGGCCCACGCCCGGGGATTGTGCGTCTTGTTGGCGTCCCGTGTCGTCACGGTGTCCCAGTGATGTGCGGCGATCGCGGTCTCGAGGAGCATGACGCGCTCGGCACGCTCCGCAGGGCTCGTGACGTCGGCGAGCTCGAGCATCCGGCCGATGTGCGCGACGTACTGTTCCCGCAATTCTGCGTACTGCTCTTCGCGGTAGTAGCTCTCGTCGGGCAGGCCGAGGCCGTCTTGCTCGACATAGAGCGCGTACCGCTCGGGGTCGTCGGCGTCGGGATACACGAAACGCGAGGTGAAACCCGCGAGCCCCTGGCGCTCGTGCCGGCCGAGCACGAGCAGCAGCTCGTCGATGCTCGAGACCGCGAGCGCCTGCGCAAGGTCGGGGGCGATCGGGGCGATGCCGAGCGTCGTGAGCCGTTCCTTGTCCATGTAGGCGGCGTAGGCGTCGGCGGCCTTCCTCGTCTCGGTGCCCTCCGGGGCCGAGGCGCCCTCCTCGAGGATCGTCCGCACGGCGACCTCGGCCTCCTCATGCAGCTTCATGAAGGTGCCGTACGACGGCAGCGACGCCGGGATCTCGGTGGTGGCCAGCCACGCCCCGTTGGCGTGGCGGAAGAGGTCATCCTGCGGCCGCACCGCCTCGTCGAACCCCGAGCGATCGATGCCCGAAACCAGCCCTGTCGTGCCCTGCGATGCAGCAGTGTCTTCCCGAGTCATACGCGCCAGCGTATTGGACTCGCGCTGGACGAGCGGGCACAGTGCCGGGGCCTGGGAGTGGCTAGTGTGCAGCTGAGCTGAAGTGGGAGGTCCCGTGTCCGAGCCCGATAAGCGACCGGCGCCGGGCCGGCGCATCCTCTCCCTCGCCGTCCCGGCCCTCGGGGCACTCATCGCAGAACCCCTGTTGTTGCTGACCGACACGGCGCTCGTCGGCCACCTGGGCTCCGAGACGCTCGCCGGTCTCGGCGTGGCCTCGACGGTGCTGCAGACAGCCATCGGTCTCATGGTGTTTCTCGCCTACACCACGACGCCGATCGTCGCGCGCCGGCTCGGGGCGGGCGACACGCCGGGGGCCATTCGCGCGGGCATCGAGGGCATGTGGTTCGGCCTCGGCGTCGGCGTCGTGCTGGCCGCCGCGGGCCTGCCGGCGGGCGAGTGGCTCATCTCCTTCTTCACGGGCGACCCCGCCGCGCGCGCCGAGGCGTGGACGTACCTGCTGATCAGCCTCGCCGGTGTGCCGGCGATGCTCGTGGTGATCGCCGCGACTGGGCTGCTGCGTGGCCTGCAGAACACGCGCACGCCGCTCATCGTGTCGATCGTCGGCGCCGCCGTGAACGCGGGCGCCAACGCGGCGCTCATCTACGCGGCCGGGCTCGGCATCGCCGGCGCGGCCCTCGGCACCGTCGCCGTGCAGTGGGGCATGGCCCTCGTGTACGCGGTCATCGCGGTCCGCGCCGCCCGCGCCAACGAGGTGTCGCTCGCGCCGGGGCTGGGACGGCGCGGCGAGACGCTGCGGGCATCGGGCTGGATGATCCTCCGCACTCTCACGCTCCGCGCATCGCTCGTGACGGTCGTCTGGATGGGCGGACGCATCGGCGTCGACGAGCTCGCCGCGCTGCAGGTGCTCTTCACGCTCTACAACCTCACGGCTTTCGCCCTCGACGCACTCGCGATCGCCGGGCAGGCGCTCGTGGGCCGGGGCCTCGGGGCTGGCGACCGGGATGAGGTGCGGGCCGTCACCACCCGGCTGATTCGATGGGCCGTGGGGTTCGGCGCCCTCCTCGGGTGCGCGTTCCTCGCTGCCTCGCCCGTGCTCGGCCGCGTGTTCACAAGCGACGTGGGCGTGCTCGCCGTGCTGCCGTGGGGCGTCGCAACCCTCGCGCTCACGCTGCCGCTGGCCGGCTACGTCTTCGTGCTCGACGGCATCCTCATCGGGGCCGGGGATGCGCGCTACCTCGCCATCGCCGGCGTCGTGCCGCTCGTCGTTCTCGTCGCCCTCGAAGCGGCCGTAATCGCGCTCGGCTCGGCCCTCGGGTGGAACGGGCCCACCTCCCTCGTCGCACTGTGGGCCGTGTTCGGCGGCGGTTTTCTCGGCACCCGGGCGCTCACGCTCTGGTGGCGATCACGCGGTGACGACTGGATGATCACCGGCGCGACCCGGTGATCCCGGGCGCGAGCCCAAGACGGGCCGTTCCGGCGGGACGCTCTGCACCGTCGCCGCGCTCGCTGCCCGCCGCGCTCGCGGCGTCAGTTGCGTACGGCCGGCGGCAGGACGTGCCTCAGGATGTCGGCGATGGTCACCACTCCGAGCCGGCGCGATTCGCTGGTGATGACCGCGAGTTGCTCGCCGCCCTGCCGCATCCGGGCGAGCGCGTGGTAGGCAGGCGTATCGTCCGCGATCGTCCGCGCGGCACGCGAGAGGCGAAGCGCCGGGGCGTCTGCCGGCTCGAGCAGGGTGTCGCGCACGTGCACGACCCGGGGAACCTGGGCGTCGCCGCCGATGAGCACGCGCATGTGCCCCGAGCGCGCAGCCGCGTGCTGCACGTCGGCGACGGTGCCGTCGACGGATACCGCCGTGAGCTCTCTCCCGTCCGGTACGAGATCGCGCACCGTCAGGCGCGCCAGGTCGATGATCTCTGACAGCTGCAGGCCGAATGACTCCTCGAGCGTGCCGACGGAGGCGGAGTGCTCGACGAGCTGACGGATGGTATCGGCATCCTGCCCGCCCACGGCCGCGCGCTCGACCGGCGTGACGCCGCTCGCCGCGACGAGCCGGTTGGCCATCGCGTTGATCCAGAGCAGGAGCGGCCGGAACACCCACGCCACGGCGCGCGCAGGCTGCGCGATGATCTTGGCGGCGAACTCTGGATGAGCGATCGCCCACGACTTCGGCGCCATCTCGCCGACGACGAGGTGGAGGAACGTCACGAACACCAGCGAGATCCCGAAGGCGGCGCCGTCCGCCAGCCACGGCGGAGCGCCGATCGCGTGGAACACGGGCCCGAGCCACCCGTCGACGGCCGGTTTGGTGACGGCGCCGAGCGCGAAGGTGCACGCGGTGATCCCGAGTTGCGCGACCGCCAGCATGATCGTCAGCTCGTTGATGCCCCGCAGCGCGGCCCTCGCTGAGGCGCTCGACGCGGCCTCGGCCTCGAGGCGGTGTCGTCGCGCACCGAGCAGCGCGAACTCGATGACGACGAAGAAGGCGCTGAGCGCGATCAGGAACACCGTGACCGCCGTTACGAGAAGTGCCTCAGTCATCGCTGGCCCCGTCCATTCCCGTGCCGGTCCGCGATCGGCCGTTCCGGCCCGTCGTGTTGGCCCTCGGCGAGGGTGATCCGCAGGCTGCTGGGCACGTGGTGCTGCACCGCGAGCGCCTCGACGTCGAGACGTCGGTGCTGCGGGCCGGTCAGCGTGGACTCGGACGGGTCCTCCGGCAGCGGCACGCTCGTGCGATCGCCCACATCCAGCAGCGCCCCGAGGTGCGCGATGACCATGCCCGCGACGGTCTCGTAATCACCCTCCGGGAGGGCATGGCCGATCACGCGCGCAGCCTCGTCGACCGCGAGATCCCCGTCGACGATCCAAGTCACCTCGTCAACCGCCTCGGCGAACGGCGCCGGCTGAGGATCGTGCTCGTCAGTGATTTCGCCAACCAGTTCCTCGGCCAGATCCTCGAGGGTCAGGATCCCGGCGAACCCGCCGTATTCGTCGATGACGCACGCGAGCTGATCACCCGTCTCGGCGAACTCGCCCAGAACGGCCGGGAGTGGCATCAGGGTCGGTACGAGCAGCGGCTCCCTCATGATCGATTGCACGGGAGCGTCGTCGGGGTGATGCTCGCGCAGCAGGGACGAGAGTTCGACGACGCCGACGGGCTGCCCACTCGAATCCACCACCGGGTAACGCGAATGCCCGCGGGCCATGCGCTCCCGCACATCGTTGACCGTCGCATCCGCGGGGATCACGTCGACGCGGGCACGCGGGATCGTCGCGTGCTCGACGTCGCGCTCGGGGAACTCGAGCACGCGCTCGATGAGCAGCGAGAGATCGGCCGGGAGATCCCCGCTCTCGCGGGAGTCCGCGATCGCGTGCTTGAGGTCCTCGCGCGTCGCGCTCGTGTCGACGTCATGGATGGGTTCGATCCGCAGCAGCTGCAGAAGTGCGTTGGCCGCGCGATCGAATACCGCGATGAGCCAGCCGAACACCGTGAGGTACACCAGCGTCGAGCGCGCCAGGCTGCGGGCGAGCGGCTCGGGATTCGCGATGGCGAGGTTCTTGGGATAGAGCTCGCCGAAGAGCATCTGCACGACGGTCGCGACAACCAGGGCCAGCACGGTGCCGACCGAGATGCTCACAGCCGGGGGCACGCCGACGTCTCCCAGGAGTTCGCCGAGCGACTCGCCGATCAACGGCTCTGCGACGTAGCCGACCATGAGGCCCGTCACCGTGATCCCCAGCTGCGCGCCGGAAAGCATGAACGACGTCCGACGGGTGACGCGCAGGGCTCGCTCCGCCGCGGCGTCGCCTGCCTTGGCCTGTGCGGAGAGGCGCGTGCGGTTCACCGACATATAGGCGAACTCCTGCGCGACGAAGTACCCGTTCACGGCGATGATCGCGAGGATCGCGATGGCGCCGAGCAAGAGCGTGAGCAGGGCCTCGATCATCGCGTGCCCGCCTCGTGCGATGCGGCCGCGTCATGGCGGCGGAATTCGATCGGGCTCGGACTATGACTCGGGTCGTCGGGTGACGACCCTGGGCTCGCGGACGAGTCCATTTGCGGCTTCACACTCCCGGAGGTGCAGTAGATCCCGCAGCTCGAGTGCGCGGGTGGAATGAGCATAGGCGATTCGAGGGTGAGATGGCCGAGATATCGGCTGGATCCGCTCCGCGACCATCCGGAATGAGAAATCGGCGGGAGTCGGTGCGCACGATCGTGGCCGCCACGGGCCGCTGAGGTGTGTGGAACGGGTGGCGGATCGGTAGGTTGTGCCCGTGAGACTCGTCGTTGCTCAATGCTCTGTCGACTATGCGGGGCGACTCAGCGCCCACCTGCCGGCCGCCAGGCGCCTGCTCATGCTCAAGGCCGACGGGTCGCTGCTCGTGCACTCCGACGGCGGCAGCTACAAGCCGCTCAACTGGATGAGCCCGCCGTGCTCGTTCGAGACGATCGAGCCCGATGAGGCGCAGGCCTCGGTCGGCGTCACCGAGGTGTGGAAGGTGACGCAGCGCAAGACGGGCGATGCCCTGATCGTGCGCATTTTCGAGGTGTTCTCCGACGAGTCGTACGACCTCGGCGTCGACCCCGGCCTCACGAAAGACGGCGTCGAGGCCCACCTGCAGGAGCTGCTCGCCGCGCAGGTCAGTGTCCTGGGCGACGGCCACATGCTGGTTCGCCGCGAGTACCAGACGCCGATCGGTCCCGTCGATCTGCTCGTTCGCGACGCCACGGGGGCGTCCGTTGCCGTCGAGATCAAGCGGCGCGGTGAGATCGACGGCGTCGAGCAGCTCACCCGCTACCTGGAGCTTCTGAACCGCGACCCGCTGCTCGCGCCCGTGCAGGGGGTGTTCGCGGCGCAGGAGATCAAGCCCCAGGCCCGCACCCTCGCGGAAGATCGTGGCATCCGCTGCGTCGTGCTCGACTACGACGAGCTTCGCGGCGTCGACGTCGGTCACACGCGCCTGTTCTGATCGGCCCTGTCGCATCCGTCCCGGTAGGCTGCCCCGGTGACCATGAGCGCGACGCGACCGCAGCCCGCCGCGACCGCGACGACCGCGCTCGTCGACCTGCCACGGGGAACGGGACGGCCCCCGTTCACCGCCGTGCTGTGGGATCTCGACGGCACCATCGTCGATTCGGCCCCGGGCATCATCTCGTCGATTCAGAAGATGCTCGCCGTCCTCGGGCTCGAAGTGCCGCCGTACGACGACCTGGTGAGTTACATCGGCCCGCCCATTCTCGATTCGTTCCGGGAGCACGGTCTCGGGGAGATCGTCGAGCTCGAGTACGCGCTCGGCGTCTACCGCGACATCTACCGCGAGGAGGGTGAGGCCAACAGCCGGGTTTATCCGGGCATGGCCGATGTGATCCGCGCCGTGCACGACGCCGGGATACCCATGTCGACGGCCACGAGCAAGAACCAGGAGTCAGCCGCTCGGGTGCTCGAGCACTTCGGGCTCCATCGCTCATTCGACGCGGTCGTCGGCGCGACGCCCGACGACTCCCGCAGCGCAAAGGCTGACGTCGTCGCCGAAGCGCTCCGTGTGCTGGAGACGCAGGGCCATGACCTCTCCAACGTGATCATGCTCGGGGACCGCTTCTACGACGTCGAGGGCTCGTCCCAGCACGGCGTCCCGTGCGTCTACGTGACGTGGGGCTACGGCACGGTCGGTGAAGAGGCCGGCTCGGTCGCGGTCGTCGACGATCCCGCGCGGCTGCCGGGCCTGCTCGGGCTCGAACCCGCCTGATCCGGCCGCCCGCGTCATCCAGGCCAGTCCGCCCGATCGCGACAGGCGCACCTTCGATGCGGCGCCCGGGTCTGCTCGGTACCCTCAGGGCATGCGCGCGATTGGAAACTTCACGATCGAGACGTGGGATGCGAACGGCCGCGAGGTCGGGGTCGAGACCGGCACGCCGCTCGGCGGAGCGTTCATCGTTCGCGACCTCACGGGGCCGGACATCACGGGGCGTGCGGAGGTGCTCTTCGCGGGGGCGTTCTCCGAGGAGCACGGCTCCGGCACCTACGTCGCCATCGACGCGTTCGACGGCGAGCTGCTCGGCCGCACCGGGACGTGCAACTTCTGGCACGTCAACACCATGACGCGCGGCCGCTCCGGTGCCGACGACGGCATTCTCCGCATCGTCCCGGACTCGGGTACGGGCGGACTAACCGGCATCACCGGCTCCGGCGAGATCCGCGTGGTCAACGGTGAGCACTCGCTCGTGCTCGACATCGCGTTCACCGACGATGACGCGGCCTTCGACGCCGAGGTCGTCGCCGAGTCGGCGGGCGAGCTCGAAGAGCCTCGGTAACCGACACCCGGCCTGGTAACCGGCACCCGGCCTCGCGAGCGGGGCCGTGGGACGACCCTGCCCTCTGATGACTCCCTGGTGCGACCCGCTACGCCTCGACGAGCAGCCCGAAGGCGTCGGCCAGCCGCAGGATCTTACGCGCGCGACCGAGCCGAGGCGGATCGGAGCCGTCGCGGATCTGGCCGCCGGCGGCCTCGAACTCCTCCAGGAACGACTGCGCCCAGAGCACGTCGCTCGCCTGCGGGCAGATCACCTCGTTGATGACGGCGCACTGCTCGACGCGCAGCGCCAGCTTGCCCGTCATGCCGTGCTCGAGGGTCCACTCCGACTGCTCGCGCAGCGTGCGCAAACTCTCGTCGGTCGTCGGGCCGTCGATCGCGCCCGGCAGCCCTGCGGCGCGGGACGCGACCGTGAGGCGGGAGCGCGCGTAGGCCATCGCCTCGCGCGACGCCCACATGCCCGTGTCGCGGCGGAAATCGCCCGATCCGAAGGCGAGGCGGAACGCCCCTTCGGCCTTGGCGATCGCGCCGGCGGCCTCGAGACCTCGGGCCGACTCGACGAGCGGCACGACGGGCACGCGCCCCCCGAGGCGGTGGAACGTGTTCACCACCTGCTCGGGTGTCTCCGCCTTGGCGAGCATGACGCCGCGAAGGCCCCGCGCATCCGCGAGCGCCTCGAGATCATCAGCCCAGAACTCGGTCGTGCAGTCGTTGACGCGCACCCACGCCGAGCCAGTCTCGAGGAAGTCGACGGCATCCTGCCGCGCCTGGGGCTTGCGCGACGTGTCGACCGCATCCTCAATATCGATCAGCACGGCGTCGGCACGCGACTCGGTCGCCGGCGCGAACCGCTCCGGCTTCGTGCCCGGAACGAGCAGCCAGGAACGCGCGTCGGCCGCCGGTACCGAATGGCCCGGCACCGACGTGGCGTGGGCGATAGCGGGGTTCATGCATCCTCCTCGACGGTTCCGATCGTCGAGAGACGAATGGTCTCGGGCAGCGCGAGGATCTCGCGGACGACGCTTCGGGTCAGCCCCGAGACGTCGGTGACCGCGTAGCCGAGGTGGTCGCGCGTGACGTACTGCTGCGCGTCGATGTTGACGCCCTTGCTCCCGAACACCGCGTTGACCTTCACGAGCACGCCGGGCACGTTCTGGTTGAGGTGCAGCAGGCGAACGCCGTGTTCGACGGGCTCGAGCTGCACGGTCGGGAAGTTCACCGACAGGTTGGTCGATCCCGCACCCATGTAGTCGGCGAGCTTGCCGGCGACGAAGTGGCCGATGTCCTTCTGCGCTTCGGCCGTTGAGCCACCGATGTGCGGCGTCAGGATCACGTTCGGGATGCCCTGCAGGACATTGGTGAAGGGGTCGCCCTGCTTCTTGGGCTCGTGCGGGAAGACGTCGACCGCGGCGCCCGCGATGTGGCCGGAGCGGAGCGCATCGGCGAGCGCGTCGAGATCGACGAGGTGCCCGCGGCTCAGGTTGAGGAAGAGCGAGCGCGGCCGCATCTTGGCGAACTGCTCGGCGCCGAACATGCCCGTGTTCGAGGCGCGTCCGTCGACGTGGAGCGTGACGGTCTCGACCGTCTCGAGCAGCTCCTCGAGCGAGTTGCATCGCTGCGCGTTGCCGAGCACGAGGCGGTCGACGATGTCGTAGAAGTACACGCGCATGCCGAGCGACTCGGCGACGACCGACAGCTGCGAGCCGATGTTGCCGTAGCCGACGATGCCGAGGGTGCGGCCGCGCACCTCGTGGGCGCCCGTCGCCGACTTGTCCCAGATGCCGTCGTGCAGCGCGGCGTTCTTCTCGCTCAGCCGGCGCGCCATCATGATGATCTCGCCGATGGCGAGCTCGACGACGCTGCGTGTGTTCGAGTACGGCGCGTTGAAGCACGCGACGGCGTGGTCGCTGGCGGCCGCGAGGTCGATCTGATTCGTACCGATACTGAACGCTCCGACCGCGGCGAGGCCGGGGGCTCCCTCGAAGACCTCGCGGGTGAGCTGGGTCTTCGAGCGAATCCCGAGTACCGAGACCCCGTCGAGCGCCTCGATCAGTTCTGCGGTGTCGAGGGCACCCTTGCGGGTCTCGATCTCGAAGCCGCGAGACCGAAGCAGGGCTTCGGCGTCGGAGTGGATGTTCTCGAGCAGCAGGGCTTTCACTCGCCCAAGTCTATGGGGCCGCGCACCTGCCCCGTGACGGCCCCGGTCGCACTGGCTCAGGACCCCATGGCCGCATTGATGAACGGGAATCGGAGCCGAGCACCGTGACCAGGAGCTCGAACGCGCCGATGGCCGCAGCCGCCGGCGCGACGACCTCCCGCTTTCTCACCCCTTCACCCGCCCGGCCTACTTCAGGCGTTCGACGAAGTCGAGCTGCATGTCGTTCGCGAACTGGGGCACGCCCTCGAAAGCCGCCGCGCGCTCGGGTGAGGCCGCGTACGCGGCGTCGATCGCGTCGAACCGGTCGCGGTCGCCATCGACCGACACGGCCCACACGAACTCCGAGCGCTCGCGGTTCGCCGCGGCGAAAGCGACGGTGAACCCGGCAGCCTCGCGGACCGGCGTCAGCCTCGTCGTGAACCACTCGACGAACTCGTCGAACAGTTCTGGCTTCACCACGTACCGGCGCAACTGCGTTGTTGTCATGGCTCGAAGCGTAGGGCAGGCGAGGTGCGCACCTCCAGCATCCGGTTGCCGGACGCCACCGAGCCCGAGGCCACGCGCAGAAGTCGGCTTTCCGCCCCTCGAAAGCGGTGGGGCCCCTCACGCGACGCCGGTGGGAATACCACATAGGCTCGAGTCGTTGTCGCCCACGTACCGATCTGCTGGAGGATCAATGCGAAACGTCGTCATCGTGGGGTCTGGCCCCGCCGGCTATACGGCCGCCATCTACGCGGCGCGGGCCGGGCTGAAGCCGGTCGTCATCACTTCGAGCGTCGAGGTGGGCGGCGAGCTCATGAACACGACCGATGTCGAGAACTTCCCCGGCTTCCCCGAAGGGATCATGGGCCCCGATCTCATGACCAAGCTGCAGGAGCAGGCGGAGCGGTTCGGCGCCGAGCTCGTCTACGACGACGTCACCGAGCTCCACCTCGACGGCGACGTCAAGCGCGTTGTCACGAGCTACTCGGGCGAATTCGAAGCGATCGCCGTCATTCTCGCAACCGGTTCGGCGTACCGGCGCCTCGGGCTCGATTCGGAGGACCGCCTGTCGGGCCACGGCGTCAGCTGGTGCGCCACCTGTGACGGCGCGTTCTTCCGGGAGCAGCACATCGCCGTCGTGGGCGGCGGCGACTCGGCGATGGAGGAGGCGACGTTCCTGACCCGCTTCGCAGACCGGGTGACGATCATCCACCGGTCCGACAACTACCGGGCATCGACGATCATGCTCGAACGTGCGAAGGCCAATCCCAAGATCGACTGGCACCCGTTCGCGACCGTGGAAGAGATCATCGGCGAAGACAAGGTCTCGTCGCTGCGCCTGCGGGACACGCGTACTGGCGAGGAATCGCAGCTGGATGTCACGGGCGTCTTCATCGCGATCGGCAACGATCCCCGCATCGACCTCGTGCGCGAACAGGTGGCGATCACGCCGGAGGGCACCATCGCCGTCGAAGGCCGGTCGTCGCGCACGAGCCTTCCCGGCGTCTTCGCCTGCGGCGACGTCATCGACCCCACGTACCGCCAGGCCGTCACGGCGGCTGGTACCGGCTGCATCGCGGCCATCGACGCCGAGCACTACCTCGCCTCCGCCCCCGCCGAGCTCCTCGCGAGGGTCGGCGAGCTCGAGGTCGTCGACACGGCCGCTGACGATGACGCGGCGGTCGGCCCTGAGGGCGCCACCGTCGAGTCGTCCACGCCGCAGATCGGCGAGCCCGCGAACGCACCCGCGTTCGCCTTCGAGGCCATCGAGGTCCCCGGCGTCGGCGGGCAGCGCTAACGCCCAGAACATCCACCCCTGTCTGTCCCACCCACGAACGGAGAACACCGTGAGCAACGCCGTCAACGCCACCGCCGCCACGTTCAAAGACGAGATCAACGAGCCCGATAAGGTCGTTCTCGTCGACTTCTGGGCCGCCTGGTGCGGCCCCTGCCGCCAGGTCGCGCCCGTGCTCGACCAGCTGGCCGGCGAGCACGACAACCTCAAGATCGTCAAGGTCGACGTGGATGCCGAACAGCAGCTCGCCATGGAGTACGGCATCACCTCGATTCCGGCCATGAAGGTCTTCAAGGGCGGCGAGCAGGTGACCGAGTTCGTCGGGGCCCGCCCGAAGGCCGTCATTGAGAAGGAGCTCGCCGCGTTCCTCTAGGCCCGCGTTCCTCGAGGTCCGCGCGCGTGCGCGCCCCGGTCGCCGACACCGTCGGGTCGCGGGCGTGGCCGGCACAGATCACCCACCGAAGCCCGGTGCCGTACCCGCGGCATCGGGCTTCGTAGTTGTCCCGGCAGCGAACACCGCGCCCTCAGTCGGCGTACCCTGGCATTTCGACGACACGGAGGACCCCACGTGACATCCGGAGAGCGCGGCCCACAGACCGGCCGCACGTTCGATCCCTGGTACTCGAGCTACGCGGAACGTACCGCGGGCCTCGCGGCGAGCGAGGTCCGGGCACTGTTCGCGGTGGCATCGCGCCCCGAGGTCGTCTCGCTCGCCGGGGGCATGCCGTACGTCAAGGCGCTGCCGGAGGAGCTCATCGACTCGGCGTTCCGGGCCATGATGCGCGAGCACGGCAGCGAAGCCCTGCAGTACGGCGGTGGGCAGGGCATCCCCGAGGTGCGTGAGCAGATCCTGCAAATCATGGCGCTCGAGGGCATCGTCGACGCCTCGCCGGACGACATCGTGACGACGACCGGCTCGCAGCACGCCCTTGATCTCGTCGCCAAACTCTTCCTCGACCCCGGCGATGTCGTGCTCGCCGAGTCGCCGAGCTATGTGGGCGCCATCGGCACGTTCCGCAGCTATCAGGCGCAGATCGTGCACGTCGACCTCGACGACGACGGGCTCATCCCGGAAGCGCTCGAGCAGTCCATCGCCCGTCTGCGGGCGGAGGGCAAGACGCTGAAGTTCCTCTACACGATTCCAAACTTCAACAATCCTGCCGCCGTCACCATGTCGCTCGAGCGACGGGCCCGCGTGCTCGAGATTTGCAAGCGCGAGCACATCCTCATCCTCGAGGACAACCCGTATGGGCTGCTCTACTTCGGCGAGCCCGCACCGCCCGCGATCCGGTCGCTCGACGCCGAGCACGTGATCTACCTGGGCTCGTTCTCAAAGATCCTCTCGCCCGGTCTCCGTGTCGGCTGGGCCCTTGCGCCACACGCCATTCGAGAGAAGCTCATATTGGCGGTCGAATCGTCGATCCTCTCGCCGTCCACGTTCAATCAGTGGGTTGTGACGGAGTACCTCCGGCAGAGCGACTGGCAGCAGCAGATCGCCGGTTTCCGAGCGGTGTACAAAGAGCGCCGGGATGCCATGGACCAGGCGCTCCGCGAGCACCTTCCCCAGCTGTCGTGGACGAGCCCGGACGGCGGGTTCTTCACCTGGCTCCGGCTCACGCCCGAGCTCGACTCGAAGGAGATGCTGCCGCGGGCGGTCACCGAGCTCGTCGCCTACACGCCGGGCACGGCGTTCTATGCGGATGGCCGCGGGCAGCAGGAGATCCGGCTCTCGTTCTGCTACCCCACGCCCGATCGCATCCGCCTCGGCGTTCGCCGCCTGGCGAACGTGATCAACGGCGAGCTCGAGCTCCTCGAAACGTTCGGTACGGCGGCCCGCAGCCGCGGCGAAGACCGCGTGACAATGCCGCCGCCCGACATCAGCTGACCCCGCACCGTGACGACGAAGGAGCCCCAGACCGTGAGCAAGCAGAACCTGCACGTGGTGGTCCTCGCCGGCGGCATTTCGCACGAACGCGATGTGTCGTTGCGGTCGGGACGTCGTGTCACCGACGCGCTGCAACGGGCCGGCATGAGGGTCGAACTCATCGACCCGGATGCCGGCCTCCTCGGCCACCTCGCCGATTCGCGCCCCGATGTGGTCTGGCCGGTACTGCACGGCGCGAGCGGCGAGGATGGTGCGTTGTACTCGCTCCTCCGCGCGATCCGACTGCCCTACGTCGGAGCCAAGCCCGGCGGGGCGAGGCTGGCGTGGGACAAGGGTGCCGCCAAGGTGATGGCGAAACGCGCAGGACTCCGCTCGCCGGAGTCGATCGTCCTCCCGAACACGGTCTTCCGTGAGCTGGGAGCATCCTCGGTCATCGACGCGATCGGCGCCGGCCTGACGCTCCCGGCCGTCGTCAAGCCGCTCGAGGGCGGTTCAGCACAGGGGGTGTCGTTCGTCGAGACCCTTGACGACTTCCGCGGGGCGCTCGTGACGGCGTTGACCTATTTCGACACCGCGCTGATCGAGCGCAAGATCGAAGGCACGGAGGTCATGGTCGGCGTCGTCGACCGCGGTGAGGGACCGTTTGCGATTCCCGCGGTCGAGGTCGTCCCGAACGGTGGCGTGTTCGACTATGGCGCCCGGTACAACGCCGGCGAGACGACGTACTACGCGCCGGCCCGGCTCGACGAGGACGTCGCCACAAAGGTCGCCGCGATGGCCCGTTCTGCGTACGAAACCATCGGCCTGCGCGATCTGGCACGCGTCGACATGATCGTCGACGATGCCGGCGAGCCGTGGTTCATCGAGGCTGACCCCATTCCCGGTCTCACCGAGACGTCGATCGTTCCCCTCGGTATCGAGGCGGCCGGTCTCGACCTGACAGCGGTCTACGCCGATCTCGTGCGCGCCGCGGCGACGCGGGGTCACGTTGAGCAGAACACCGAGACCACAGAGCCGGCATCGACGGCAGCGGTGGATGCTGCCGCGGCGTTGGAGGGCGGCGTTCCGGGGAGTACCGGGGCGCCCGATCGCTAGCGCCGGGTCGGGGGCGCCGGCTCCGCCTCCGTGCGCGGGCCGCCCGCGGGGTCGTCTCCGAGTTCCACAAGGATGCGGTTCAGATCGGCGACCGATGCGAAGTCGACGACGATCTGCCCTTTTGTGCGACGCAGCGTCACTTTCACGCGAGTATTCAGGCGATCGCCGAGCCGCTCGCTGACCTCGTCGAGGTACCCGGTCAGTCCTCCTGCTTGAGGCTTCGTACCCGCCGTCGTCGAGCGCGAGCCTGACTTGCCGGCGGCGGCCTCCGCCGCGCGGACTGACAGATCTTCATTGACGATCTTGTCGGCCAGTTGCGTCATCGCGGCGGGCTCACCGGCGCTGAGGATCGCGCGCGCGTGCCCAGCCGAGAGCACTCCGGCGGCGACTCGCCGCTGCACGTCGATCGGCAGCTTCAGCAGCCGCATGGTGTTGCTGATCTGCGGTCGTGATCGCCCGATGCGCCGCGCGAGCTCCTCCTGCGTGATGCCGAAGTCATCGAGGAGCTGCTGATACGCACTCGCCTCTTCGAGGGGGTTCAGTTCGCTGCGGTGCAGGTTCTCGAGCAACGCGTCGCGAAGCATGTCGTCGTTCGGCGTCTCTTTGAGGATCGCCGGGATACGGTCGAGTCCCGCAGCCTTCGTCGCTCGGAGTCGTCGCTCGCCCATGATGAGCTCGTACTCGGCTTCCCCGACGAGCGGGTGGTCGTCGGGGATCGGACGAACGATGATGGGCTGCAAGACGCCGAACTCCCGTACCGAGTGCGTAAGCTCCTCGAGGGCCTCCTGATCGAATTCGCGTCGCGGCTGCCACGCGTTCGGCACGATGCTCGCCGGCGGGAGGTACACCAACCTCGCTCCGGGCGTCGGGACAAGGCGCTCGTCTTCGCTCGCGGCATTGGGCTGCACGGCAGCCCCGGTCTCGGGGGCGCCCGTCACGGGCATGCCGGTCTCCGGCACGGCTGTCCCAGCGTTGCCCAGACCGGCGTTTGCTCCCTGCGCGGCGCGTCCGGACCCGTCGACGGGAGAGTCGGCCGTGGCCGCCGTGGCCGGCGCCGAAGCACGCCCGTCTCCCGCCTGGGCGGCGTCGCTTTCGGGCACACTCGTCGCCTCCTGGGCAGTTGCGCTGCCGAAGAACACGTCGACCGGCCGTTCTTTCGACTCCGTCCCCGATGGGATGAGCGAGCTGATCCCGCGACCGAGACCCGTACGCTTCTTCGCCGCCATGTCAGCGTGCTCCTCTCGTGCCGATCTCGAGCGCGGCCTCGCGATACGAGATGGCTCCCGAGGAATTGGGGTCGTAGCTGATGACCGTTTGACCGTAGCTCGGTGCCTCGGAGACGCGGATCGAGCGCGGAATCACGGCGCCCAGCGTTTCTGCCGAGAAGTGCTTTCGCACTTCGGCCGCGACCTGCTGCGAGAGGTTGGTGCGGCCGTCGTACATGGTCAACAGGATCGTGGTGAGCCGTAAATCGGGGTTGAGGTGCTCCGAGAGCCGGTTCACGTTCGAGATGAGCTGACTCAGCCCCTCGAGCGCGTAGTACTCACACTGGATTGGGATCAGCACCTCGCGCGCGGCGACGAACGCGTTGACGGTGAGGAGACCCAGTGACGGCGGGCAGTCGATGAAGATGTAGTCGAAACGGTCGACTGACTCATCGACCAGAAGGGCCGCGATGGCACGCCGCAACCGGTACTCGCGGTGATCGACGTTCACGAGCTCGACCTCCGCGCCCGCAAGGTCAAGCGTGGCCGGAACGCCCCACAGCCCCGGGACATCTGGGCTTTCGGAGATCAGTTCGGAGATCGGTTGATCATCGAGGATTGCTTCGTAGATTCCTGCGACGTCACCGCGGTGATCAATACCGAGCGCCGTGGAGGCATTGCCCTGGGGGTCCAGGTCGATGACGAGCACTCGCGCGCCCATTGTGGCCATCGCTGCCGCGACGTTGACCGTGGTGGTCGTCTTCCCGACTCCCCCCTTCTGATTGGAGATGGTGAAGATTCGGGTCTCCGCGGGAAGCGGGAACTCCGCATTGACCAGGCGTTTCTTGCGATCGGTCAGCTGCGAGAGCTCGCGCGCGATTGGCGAATCCTCAATGCTGTCCGTACGAGTACTGTCCGATGACACGCAAGTCCTTTCCGGCCGTTGAACACCCATTCTGCCTGATCTTCGGCCCCAGCGCGCCGAGTACAGCTTCGCTGTGGATGTTCCCTGCGGGCGGCTTTCCCGCAGGCCCCCGACGACGCACCATCGCGACGCGGTGGGTCAATGATGCCACGGGCGGCCTCCTACATGGGCGATGCGCGGCGCGCCGACAACGTCCGCATCGCGCAGCCAGACCGGCAGCGGTCTTCATTGCTGAGGCTGGCGTTTCACGTGGAACGCGGGCAATCGGAGTCGCCCGCAGTCGCCTTCTTCAGCGATCCTCGGTGAGGTCTTGGCTGGCCCCGACCTCCGCGTCGACCAGCGCCCGGACGACCCGAGTTGGCTCGGTGTCGAGTCCTTCGCCGAGTTCCTCGACCCGGACTTCGCTCAGTCGATACTTGCGAATCACCTTGGATGCCTTGTCGATCTCCGTCTCGGCGGCGCGCCCCTTCAAGAGGAGTAGCTCCCCGCCCGCGACCGCCAACGGGGCCGTCAGCGGTATCAATTTGGACATGGCGGATACCGCGCGGGCAGTCACCTGCTGGACCGCGACGTCGTCATGGACGTCTTCCGCACGCGCTCGGAGGATGGTGACGTTCTTCAGCGCCAGCCGCTCCACGACGTCATTGAGCCACGTTGTCCGGCGTTCCATCGGCTCGATCAGCGTGAATGCCACATCCGGCCTCGCGATCGCGAGTGGGATTCCTGGGAGACCGGCACCTGACCCGACATCGGCGACCGACTCTCTGAGGAGTGGAGCGAGAAGTACGGAGTTGACGATGTGTCGCGTCCAGAGCCGGGGATACTCCGATGGTCCAATCAGTCCCCGAAGCTCGCCGTCCTCAGCGAGGTCGGCGGCGAACCGCCGAGCCTGAACGATGTTGTCGCCAAAGAGCTGCGCTGCGATCGGCGGTTCGGCTTCCACGGCGAACGGTTGCTTTCCCGCGCCAGATGATTCGTGATTGCTCATATCGACTGTCCTCCTTTCCAAGTGTTTCACGTGCAACATCCTCCCGCGCACCGTATCCGGCGCGGCAACGCGCCCCACCGGCACGCTGAACGGCACGCCACTGTCACTTCCCGTCAGGACGTAGGGGTCGAGGGGTCGCGTCCGTGGGAGCGTCGCGTCAGCGAGGGGTGGGACCGCGTCATTCGCCGCGCGGCCCTACGCGACGCCATCGAATCTGGGGGCCGTCGAGGCGGGCCACCGTCGTGGCCGGACCGTCGTGGCTCGGCCTCCTCGAGCACAATGTCCACGATGACCGGACACGACCGACCCGACGCACCGCCGACTGGACACCCACAGCCGAGCCATTCGACCCCGCCGTTCACACAGCTCGAGCAGTGCGTGAAGCACGTTGATACCCTCGCGGCTTCGACGCGGCGATAGACCAGCACTGTGCGAGTCGCGTTCCCTCGCATCGTGGCACGAAGCGGCTCGCTCCCGTTTCACGTGGAACACCCGCGCGAACTTCTCGTACGCGGCCTCCTCGTGCTGTTGGCGGCCCTCGCGCCGAGGTACCCTGACCCGTCGCATAGAGGGCAGCGAATTGTCGATCGCTCGTCGATTGAACGGCGCGCTCGCCACCCCTGCGGACCAGACGCTCCACGCGGACCAAGGACCAGGGTCACCCCCAGCGCGCGCCACTTCAAGAGCTGTGCTCCACCGCGGCCTCGCTCAGGAGGGCGATCGCATTGTCGTTGGCTCACTTTTTGATCGGCATGACACCTCACAGGCACGAGCCGCACGGCTTCAGACCGCAACCAGCCGGCATCCCGCCCCGTTGGAGATGATGCTGGAACCTGGTCCTCCGGGATCCTGATACCTGACCGTCCCACCGTTCACCCCCAGCGGCTAACGCAATCCGTGGCGCACTCTCACACTCGTCCGTGGAATGAGTGCACGATGAGGGCACGCCGGCATTCCATCACGATGCGTAATGCCTCCGGAACCGACGCCACGTTCACCATTCGCCACGCTGAATGTTTCACGTGGAACGTGGACGCCACCCCAGTCCAACATCGTCGATCACGCACGTAGGAATCGATTGGCTCTGCCGTCTCCCGTCGTCCGAGGCACCACGGCGCCGCACCCACAGCCACAGCCCCATGTCCAGCGAAACCGGCCGCTACAGTCCGATGGAGAATACGCCGATGCGCCGGAGAGGGAGCACCTGCCTGCCCCGAACCCGCGGCGGAATCCGCCCAGGTGATGGTCCGCCGTGGTCGTTTTTGCTCGGCTTCGCGGCAACTGGGCGGCAGCGACCTGGGAGACGATGTACTGCGCATCGTTGCAATGCGCATCGTTGCGGAGCGCGCGCCGTCTGGTGCCAGTGACGTCATGCCGGTCACTCCGCTGGCGTCGTTCTCCTCCCCAGAAAACGCGGCACGTTACGTTTCACGTGAAACAACCTGTGTCCCCGACCTCTCCATACCCACACGCCTTCATGCAGTCGCCGGATCACGACGATAGGTCCGCCGAGGCGGGGGCAGGCAGAGGGCCAGAGTTGGAGACGCAGTGGCGGAGAAAGAAGAGAGGCTGAGGGAGACGCATGAGGGAATAGCCCAAGGCGGGCGTTGTATCCGTTGTCATCGCCCGAGGCGGCGGCGCGACGAGGCATCTCCGGAGGAGCGACTCGCCCACGGGATTGCGTGCGGGCGACCTCCGCCAGACTTGCCACCAAGAGCCTCCTCACTCGCCTCGAAGTTATCCACATCTCTCCACAGGCGCCGATTCTTCGCGACCACGCACCTACGGCGAGTCACCGTCCGTTTACCTCGCCAGTTCCCCGAAACCACACCTTGACCTGCATTTTCTCAAAGACTCCTCCTCACGTTGAGAAAGCGACGTCCCTCCCGTTCACATTGCATGGATATTCACAACAGCGGCGCGCCTGTGGATATGTCACAGGTCCCGCGGGTGCATGTTTCACGTGAAACGCCTTAACGCGGCCCCGAAGACAGGGAATCTCTCAACGTCACCTGGCCAGTGATCGACACCGCATGCGTCCATCAATCGCTGAACATCCTCCCCATAAGAGACACGTGCGTGACGTCTTGACAGCCCGAAACCCACACACCTATACTCCCTCCGGCTCTCACTGCCCGCAAAGTCGCCCAGGGTGAGACTTGGGTGCGGTGGAGCACCCCGCCTGATCAACCGCGGCACAGCAACCCGAGCCAGGTGGCATGACTGAGAACGGTCCGGAACCGGGAAACCCAAACGCAAGCTCCCCGCCATTCGATCGCCCTGACAGCATGCATGCCCGGCGCCCGTCGACAGCAGTCGGCCCCATACGTTCGTTCACCTCGACCACAGGCCTCCCCGGGGGAGCGAACGTGCAAGCCTGACCCAGCCAAGACTGAGAACGGACAGGAGGAGGCTCATCCCATCCCTCAGCTCCCGTCCACCAAAATCGTCCGCGATCGTCGTCCTGGCTTGCCCTTGGCCAGTTCGGTCACGCCCGCTCGCACCAAGAGCAACCCGTGTACCGGAAACAGCAGGTGCGTCCTCGGTTCGGAGGCGGGATGGGCCCATATCTCCCACCCCACCCGCAGGTGCCGCGTGGTCGCTGCTCCCATCACTCCGGGCCGTCGCAATAACTGGCCTGCCCGGCAGCTACTGAGTTACAACAGTCCCCGTTGCCACCGTTTCACGTGAAACACCGTCACCAGCCGGAGCCCTCCCATCCGTCATTCCGGCGAAATCCCATCCCTTCCTAGGTGATCCGGCCTCGGGAGCGCTGACCAAGGAACCGACGATCTGAACTTCACCATTTGCGCGGCCCGTCATCACCGATTCGAGTTCGCAGGCAAGACTGGACGGGCGAAGCAGGCAACCACACGACCGATCCAGGAGTTGGGAGCGGTCAGTGATCACGTCCCGAGCCAAGAGGACGATGGACCACTCGCCGTGCATCGACCAGACCCCGTTCGACCGGTCGTCCGGTTCGCGAGGACGCGGGAGCAGAGGATCACCAACCGAGCAGGTGTTTGCTCCGTCTCCGCAGTGTCGGGCGGAACGTATCCGAGTGTCCTCGTGCCGACCCACCCCAATACGGCCTTGCATTGCAGCGCGCCGCCCACTGAAGGGCGGATTCGTTCGCACTGACACCGCCGGTCATTGGGGGAGGAGAACCACGTGACGCTTCGCACGGACAGGGGAAAGGTGTGCTCGGAGGGCTCCTGCACGAAGAGGGAGCCCTCCGAGCTCGTCCCGTCCACGCTGCCGCAATGAACCCCGTGCCGCTGACTCGGCGGAGCGCCTGCCCACCGCCCCGAACGGCCCAGTCTGGGAAGCCCGCGTGGGCAATGAGCGCCCACAGTGCCGGTTTCACGTGAAACACCAGCGGGGCCCGATCCCCGCGGGGCCGCCCGGAGCGACCGGCCCAAACTCGCACGACGACGAAGGCCGCCCGGAGTGGCCACACGAAGGAGCAATCCGATCAATCAAGGAATCGGCTCAGCCGCCGCGCGCAGGGCCTCGGGAGCGGGCCGCGCGGCAGGCCGGAGAAGGCGACTCGACGCCAACAGCGAGGGCAACGCACAGACCACCAGCACGCAACCGCGGACACTGACGTCGACGCTCTGAACCCGCCAGTACCGTCGTCCGTACTGCCGTGTGCTTCCCAGCCCGTCGGTGTGACATGACGTCAGTGGCTCCTCGGCCGGGCTCGGTCGCGCCAGCGTCGCCCCGGGCATCCACTGAGAACACACGACAGGGCCACGACAACGGTGGACAACGCCACTGGCTTCAGCTGCCTCGCCAGCATAGGCGCCGAAGGGGCGGCGGGCAGGCCAACGACGCTTCCCCGCACGAGTCCGTGGGCTACACCGTCGGCCACGTCGGCGCCCACATCTTGATGTGGCAAACACGACCGAACGGTGGATGCGGCGGCCACCTCCAGAGAACTTCGCCCTCGCGAGACACATCTGACCTGCAGCCGTTCCACGTGGAACGCTCAGCGGGTGCAGGTGAAACACCGGGCGTTCCACGTGGAACCTCAGGCCGTGATCCTCAGTCGCGCCCGCGGCGTCCACCAAACCTCGACGCATTCACTCCTTGAAGGTCACGAAGTCCATGGGCCTTCACGCGCACCGCCACCATGGACCGGCTGCCGGCTGACGCAGCAGAGCCGCACCTCTCTGACCCGCGCTATCGAGGAGCGTATGGGTGACAGTGCCACACGTCACGAAGTAGCGAACGAATATTCGAGTGCGCGGCGACCTCACGATCGCACAGGGAAAATAACGGGCGTGTGGACCGGGCCACTTCCGCACTTGAAGTCGACCACCCGCCGGCTCCGGCGGACTCCACCTGAACGAACCACCAACGAGCCAGCCGCACATGTCGTGAGATGGCATTCGAGGGACGATCGCACCGAAAATTGACGCCTAACGAGGGATTTTCCGTGAAGAGAGTCGGCGGAGAGCATCACGAGCCGACCGAAACCACTTCACCGCACATGGCTCCACGTGTCGCGCCGCCCAGAATCTCAGGGGAGCGCGCGCCGTGGCCTCGCCCGCGAGGCAACCGCCGATAGCGAAAACATGGCGGGATGAGTCTCGAAGGAATCTTCGCGCAGCACTATGCCCGCTCCGTGTGGTAGCGGCCGACCTACGATACCGCTGGCCGGATGACGGTATGGCGATCGCGCCCCTCGCCCTCCGACTCGGAGACGTACCCGCGTTCGGCCGCGATGTCATGCACCACCTTGCGCTCATACGAGGACATCGGTGGAAGCGCCGCCGAACCTGCTCCGTCCTCAAGGCGCTCGATCGCCCGGTCCACCAGACCGGCCAACTCGCGCTTCCGTGCGTCTCGTGACCCACCGATGTCGAGGATTAGGCGAGAGAACTCGCCGGTCTCCGCCTGCACGGCGAGACGGGTCACCTGCTGCAATGCCTCGACCGCCTCAGGATTCGCCAAACGGTCGAGGCTTGCCGAACCGTCAGCGGTCACGGAGATGTACATGCGGCCATCGCGCTCTTCGATCTCGAGGTCACCGTCGATATCGCTGATGTCGAGCAACTCTTCCAAGAAGTCCGCCGCGATATCGCCCTCGTCTCGAGCCTCCTCAGACCGCTCGGGGGCGACCGTGTCGACCTCATTGTCGGCGATCACATCCGACGCGGCCGGAAGCTCACGCTCCTCGCTCGATGCCCCCATCGGTGCTGGCGCCCCGTCCGAGTGCTCGTCGCCCGTGGTCAAGCTCATCGTTGTCACGACTCCTCAGTTGTGGTGCGAATCCAAGTCACAGGCAGTCTCCCGCGCATCAGGCTACTCGGAACCCGGCTTCACGCCGGATTCGTCAGATCCCGATGGTTTCGTTCGTCCGGAACCCTGCTTTGACGGACCCGAGTTCCCCGTGCTGCCTCCACGGCCGCTCGTCTTGCTGGAACGGGGATTCGACGTTCCCGTCCCGTTCCCTCCGGCCTCCCGGGCTCCGCCCTTGCCCGAGGCAGCCTTGCCCGCGCCCGTACCCGAGGCAGCCTTGCCCGAGGCGGCCTTGCCCGAGGCGGCCTTGCCGGAAGCCGGTCCACCCGCACTCCCCTTGCGGGGCTCGGACTTGCCGGCCGCCGGCTTCGAGTTCGACCCAGACGTCGCCTTTGACCCGGCATCGCCGACAGCTTCGTCCTTCCCGGCTGCACTCGGTGTGGCGGTCGCGTCGGGCTTCTTCCCCGAGCCCGGCGTTTGTTTCTTCGCTCGTGCCTTCGACATGGGCTGGGGACGCTGCGTCGTCGATGGTGTCGGTTCCTGTCCGTTGCCAGACGAGGTGTCATCGCCAGCGTCCGGCTCGACCCACTTCCCCCGCCGCTTCAGCCGCTCCTCGCGGATCTTTGCCGCCTCCGAACCGGGCGTCGGCATGTTGCGGATCGTGATCCACTGCTGGCCGACAGTCCAGAAGTTGGAGATCGTCCAGTACATCATCAGGCCGATCGGGAAGGCGACGCCCGAGACCGCGAAGACAAGCGGCAGCGCGTACAGCAGCATCTGCTGCTGCCGATACATGGGCGACTCCTTCGTCGCAGGCGAGACGTTCTTCGACATGATCTGCCGCTGCATGAAGAACTGTGAGGCCGTCATCACGATGACCAGCACGACGGCAATCACGACGACGATCACGTTGCCCTCGTTGTTGATGAGCGTCGCGCTCAGCGGGGCACCGAAAATGTCGGCGTTGGCGAAGTGGTGAGCGAGCTCGGCGTTCATCATGCCCACGCCGGCCTGATCGCTCTGCGCTTGATTGATGACTCGGAAGAGCGCGAAGAAGATGGGCATCTGCACGAGCATGGGCCAGCAGCTCGACATCGGGTTGGACCCGGTCCGCTGGTAGACCTCCATGGTCTCGCGTCGCATCGCCTCGACCGAGAACTGGTCTTTCTTCCCCTTGTACTTGTCCTGGATCTTCTTGATCTCAGGTGCCGCCTCGAGCATTGACCGCTGAGATTTGATCTGTCGAACCATCAACGGGATCATCGCGGAGCGAACGACGATCACGAGGCCGACCAGCGACAAGATCCACGTCCATCCATCGCCTGGCGGCATGCCGAGCCAGGTCCACAGCGTGTGGAACGCGACCAGGATGAGCTCGATGACCCACTTGATCGGCCACAGGATGGTGTCCAGGAAATCCATGCGGGGTGATGCCTTTCGATCAGGGCTCGGCCACGACGAAACCCAGGCGAGTTCGTCGTGTGCGGGAAGGTGGTGCCTCGGGCACGTCGTCAATCCCACCGCGGGCCCAAGGAACGCACCGCACGAGGCGCTTCGCCGTCAGCCAGCAACCGTGCAGAAGGCCGAAGTCCTGCACAGCCCTTAAAGAGTACGCGGAACAGGTGGGGTGGTAGCGGCACACGTCGCCGTACAGCGGGGAGATGATCGCGCGGTACACGACGAGCAGCGCTATGCCGACGTTGCGTGGCATCAGCAGCAGTGTGCGCCCCGCGTACCCGACCGCGTCAACACGGGGTCGACCGGTCACGAGCGTGGGCCCTGCGAAATGGACCGCACGTCGGAGGGCCTGCGCTCCAACTTGCGCACAGCGCCACCGACACCCGCACGTGCGCATTCACGAAGCTCGCCGAACGACCATGCGGCCGCTTCCGGATGCACGCGATAGACGACGTCCAGACCGTGCGGCCTCTCCTCCAGCAGTTCAAACGAGATTGCCTTCAGCCGGCGACGGAGTCGATTCCGGACAACAGCAACGCCCACCCGCTTCGAGATGATGAATCCGAAACGCGTGGGCGCGCTGGCGTCGCTCGCCTCGGCAACGCTCACGGTGAGACCGCGAACGCCATAGCGCGCCCCGCGCCGCACGAGGTAGCGATAGTCATCGCCGCTCGTGATGCGGTGCACGCGAGCGAGCAACCTGCTTATGCGGAGAGCTTGGCGCGGCCCTTGCGGCGACGCGCAGAGAGGATCGCGCGGCCGGCGCGCGTGCGCATGCGCAGGCGGAAACCGTGCACCTTGGCACGGCGGCGGTTGTTCGGCTGGAACGTACGCTTCGACATGAGAAAACTCCGGAATTGAGGTCAACGCGCCGTCCGCGCGTCCGAGATCGGGTGCCGATGCGGCACAACTGCAACAGAATACCCATCTTCGGAGACCCGGTCAACCTCTTGTGGTGCGGCGACAGAGTATGGATCCTCGCCCACGAAATCGCTGTCACGACGCGCCAAGGGGCCAGAAACAGTTGCGACGCACCCCTGGTCACGGCGTATGCTCTCCGCACTGTGCCGAAATTCTCCCGGTAGTGCACAGTACGGCCTCGTTATCCACACCCCTATGTGGATAACTCTGTGGTCTCCTCAGTACGCTGGAGCACATCCCGAGCCGGATGACCCGGTGCTGCGGCACGGCCGTATCCACGAAGTCCACGACAGCCACCGACCGAGAGAAGCCCGCCGCCATGCCCGAGAGTGTTGAGACGGTCTGGGCCGGTGTCCTCTCGAAGCTCGACGACGATACGCGCATCACCCCCACGCTCCAGGGGTTCTTACGCATCGCCGTTCCCAAGGGCGTCATGGCTGGCACGATCTATCTCGAAGTGCAGAACGACCTCACCCGCTCCATGATCGAGCAGCGCGCGAGGGTTCCACTCACGGAAGCACTCGCAGCGCTGGAGAACGACGATGTGACGTCGTTCGCCGTCACGGTGAACCCCGACGCCGAGCATCCCCGCGCGGCAGAGTCCACCGTTCGCCCCGCCCGCGAGGAGCGTGCCGGCTACGCGAAAACAACACGCTTCGACGCCGACGCTCCCGACTTCGGCGGCGATGTGGCCCCGCGCACACCAGGTGACCACAGCCAGGCGACGGTCCCGCGTGCCGCGCATGGTCAGCATGTTGCGCCACCTGCAGGACCGGATCACCACCCCCGTTCCACTCCCGGCCCTGACCATGCGCCTCGATCGCCGCTCGACGGCACATCCAGGCCCGTCTCCGCATTCGCCTCCCCCTCCGACGCCGACGCCCGCGCCGTGGACGGCGAATCCCGACTCAACCCGAAGTACACGTTCGACAACTTCGTCATCGGGGGCTCGAACCGCTTCGCCCACGCTGCGGCGTTCGCGGTCGCCGAAGCACCCGCCCGGGCCTACAACCCGCTCTTCATCTACGGCGACTCCGGGCTCGGCAAGACCCACCTGTTGCACGCGATCGGGCACTACGCCCAGACGATGTACCCCGGCATCCGGGTTCGATACGTGTCGAGCGAAGAGTTCACCAACGACTTCATCAACGCCATCGCCAACAACATGGCTCAGGCGTTTCACGCCCGCTACCGTTCGATCGACATCCTTCTCATCGACGACATCCAGTTCCTGCAGGGCAAGGACACCACGCAGGAGACGTTCTTCCACACGTTCAACACGCTGCACGAGGCCAACAAGCAGGTCGTCATCACCTCCGACGTCCCCCCGAAGCGACTCACGGGCTTCGAAGACCGGATGCGTTCCCGATTCGAGTGGGGTCTCATCACCGACGTGCAGTCGCCGGATCTCGAGACCCGCATCGCAATCCTCCGAAAGCGCGCGCAGGCGGAAGATCTGACGATGCCGGACGACGCGCTCGAGTTCATCGCTTCACGCATCACCACATCGATCCGTGAGCTCGAAGGCGCACTCATCCGCGTGACCGCCTACGCGAACCTCTATCGCCAACCGATCGACCTCGCGCTCGTCTCGAGCGTCCTTCGCGATCTCAGCGCGGACGACGAGCCCACCGTCGTCGCTCCGGTCGACATCATCCGACACACGGCCGACTACTTTCGACTCACCGAAGACGACCTCTACGGCTCGTCGCGGTCACAGGCCATCGCCACGAGCCGCCAGATCGCAATGTACCTGTGCCGAGAGATGACGAATCTCTCGCTCCCCAAGATCGGGCAGCTGTTCGGCGGCCGCGACCACACAACCGTCATGTATGCGCACCGCAAGATCACCAAGCTGATCACTGAGCGCCGCGACGTGTACAACCAGGTCACCGAGCTGACCACGCGAGTACGGCAGAACGGCAACGGCTCGCACGCCTGAGCGTCACGCGCGCTTGCGGCGCGCAACCGGCGGCCTCGCCGACCCGGGCGAGGGAACGCAAGGCCGTCACCGCGCTCTCATGCCCTCGACCTCACCGTCTCGTGGACGCGCGTCGTCACGCGCCATTGTGCAGCGATCGCCGTCACCGAAGCCGAAGGGAACACTGTGGATAACTTGTGCACTCAACCGGCTCGACGCGCCGGACAAGATGTGGACAACGTCGCCCAGCGTGTGCACCGGCGCATGCCGCCTGGAACGGCGGTGGATAACAGGCCACAGCGGGTCCACCCGCACGACACAACTTCCACGAGTGTGGTTCCCTACTCCCGTCGGCCCCCCGTCGAGTTATCCACACCTTGCACAGCTGTTAAGAAGACGAAGGCTTAAGTTTCTCTCTCATTCAATTCCTCCCCAATGACATGATCGGCCCCCACCGCCCGACGCTGCGCCGCCAAGCACAGGCCCACTAGCATTGGCAGGCACACAACGAGAGGAACTCGCCGTGAAGTTCGTGGTCAACCGTGACGTCTTCAGCGACGCCGTGTCGTTCGTGGTCAAGCTCCTTCCGCAGCGACCGACCCTGCCGATCCTGTCGGGCGTCGTCCTCGAGGCCACGAGCGGAGCGCTCCAGCTGTCGTCATTCGACTACGAGACCTCCAGCCGCACGTCGATCGAAGCCGATATCACCGAAACCGGGGCCGTGCTGGTGCAGGGCAGGCTCCTCGCTGAGATCGCGAACCGTCTCCCGCAGGCGCCGGTGGAGCTCTCTCGTGACGAGCGCGGTGTCGTCATCCGATGCGGCCAGGCGTCGTTCCATTTGCCGATCATGCCGCTCGAAGAGTTCCCATCGCTGCCGGCAATCGAGGGGCAGCAGGGCACCGTGGATGGCGCGTCGTTCGCACAGGCCGTCGCTCAGGTCGCCGTCGCGGCGTCGAAGGAGGATGTCGCCCCCGTCATCACGGGTGTCAACCTCACGCTCGGAGCCGACTCGCTGGGCTTGCTCGCGACCGACCGCTATCGCGTCGCCGTCCGGGAGCTCGAGTGGGAGGGCGGTTTCCAGCAACCGACGACCGCGCTCGTCCCGGCGCGCACGCTTGCGGAGGCCGCGAAGTCGCTCGGTGGAGCAGGCAAGCTGACGTTGACGCACGTCGTCCAGGGCGAGCGCGAGCTCATCGCCTTCAGCTCCGACCACAAGACCGTCACCTCGCTCCTCATCAAGGGCAATTTCCCGGCGGTTGAACGACTGTTCCCGACTGAACTGCCGCACTACGCCGTGCTCCAGACGTCCGAGCTCGTCGACGCCGTCCGCCGAGTGCAGCTCGTGCTCGAACGCGAGGCGGCACTCAGGTTCACGTTCACGCAGGACGGCCTCTCGCTCGAGGCGCTCGGCAGCGAGCAGGCGCAGGCCTCAGAGCAGCTCGATGTGGTGCTCCACGGCGATGACATCGTCGTATCGCTCAAGCCGCAGTTCCTGCTTGACGGAGTACTCGCGATCCACAGCGAGTTCGTCCGAATCGCGTTCACACGCACGGAAAACCCGGGGAAGCCGGGCCCGGTGCTGATGACGGGGCACACCTCGGGCGACCAGGCAAGCGACAGCTACCGATACCTCCTGCAGCCCAACCTGCTCATGCGGTAACGGTGCACGTCGCCCATCTCTGGCTGCGCGATTTCCGGAATTACGCGTCTGCCGAGCTCGTTCTCGATGCCGGCGCGCACGTGTTCGTCGGCTCGAACGGCCAGGGCAAGACGAATCTCATCGAGGCGATCGGATACCTCGCTCATCTGCGTTCGCACCGGGTCTCGAGCGACGCGGCGCTCGTTCGTCGCGGGAGCGAAGCCGCTTTTGTCCGTGCCGAGCTCGCCCATGAGCGCCGCAGGATGCGCATCGACGTTCGCATTGCAAAGTCCGGCGCGAATCGTGCCCACGTGGGTGAACGTACGGTTCGCTCGCGAGAGCTGCCGCAATACCTTACGACCGTGCTGTTCGCCCCGGAGGATCTGTCACTTGTGCGTGGCGATCCAGGGCAGCGCCGTGATTTCCTCGACGCGCTGTTGGCGACCCACTCACCGCGCGTCGGCCGCGTCATCGCCGACTACGATCGCGTGCTCAAGCAGCGCAACTCGCTCCTGCGTTCTGGGCGGTCGGTCCCCTCGAACAAGAGTGGCTCGCAACTGAGCACGCTCGAGGTATGGGATGAGCGGCTCGTCGAGCTCGGCACCGAGATCATCGCGGAACGACTCGTGCTCGTTGAGCAATTGGCCCCGCACCTCACCGAGGCCTACGGAAGACTCGTCGGCGGCGATCACGGGGTCGGTCTCGAACTGCGGGTGACCGCGCTCGGCCAGTCTCCCGTCGCGACGATCGACGACGGCGACACGGATGGCGTCGATGCCGTCGCCGCGGGTGCGATCGAGTACGAGGAGCTCCGTGAGCGCTTCGCGAGCCGACTTCGCGACTCCAGACAGCAGGAACTGGATCGTGGGCAAAGCCTGGTCGGCCCGCACCGCGATGATGCGGTGCTCATGTTGAACGGTCTCCCCGCCCGCACGACCGCGAGCCACGGCGAATCCTGGTCGTTCGCGCTCGCGCTGAAACTTGCTGCGGCGGAACTCGTCCGAGGTGCATCGCGGGCGGGCGATCCCGTCCTGATCCTCGACGACGTGTTCGCGGAGCTCGACACCGGTCGCCGGTCGCGGCTCGCCGACGCTGTAGGCGCGTTCGAGCAGGTATTGATCACGGCCGCGGTGCTCGAGGATGTGCCGCCGGCCTTGCAAGGACGGGTCACGCACATCCACGACGGTGTCATCGGCGGCGAGTCGCCGATGACAGGCGAGCCGCCCGGGGCGGAAGCGGGGCAGGAAGGGTCGGCATGAACGAGCACGTGCGCGTCTACGCCCACTTCAAGACCGTCTTCGGCGGGGCCACGAGTTCGTTTCTGCGGCGTATCGCGCGGGAGCGCGGTGCGGACGGGGACGTCGGCGACGACGCTGAGAGTCAACCCTTCGGAGCGGGCCGCGACCCGGTGACGCTCGCCGCGGCATTCGGCACGGTGCGCCGCACGCTCGGCTGGCAGACGCCGATGGCGCAGGCAGAACTCATGAACGAGTGGAGCGAGCTCGCGGGCGAGGAGACGGCGGCGCACTCGGCGCCGATGTACGTCGACGACGGCACGCTCGTCGTGCAATGCGATTCAACGGCGTGGGCGACCCAGCTCCGTCGGATGCGGAGCGTGCTCCTCGGCGAGATCGCGAAACGGCACCCGGACGCACGCGTTGAAGAGCTTCGGTTCCTGAACCCGGGAGCGCCCTCGTGGAAACGCGGCCGCAGATCGGTTCCTGGGCGCGGTCCGCGCGATACCTACGGCTAGGGAGGGAAAATTATCCACCTGGGGCCAAAACTTCGCTGAAACGGCCGTTTGGCGGCTCTGGGCGCCGCTCAGTTGGTAGCATGGATGCTTGTGCCGATGGTACGCGCGCAACGTCGCGCAATCGGCGCGTTTTCCTGTTCAGACCCGAAGGAGCCGCCGCACGATGACTGATGCACCCGAAGAGCAGGCACCCGATGCCGGTAAGCCGGTCGGCGACACGGCGGGCGCCGCAGGGGACGCGGAGGAACTGCGCGGGGAGCACATCGAAACATCGAGGATGCCGGCGACGCATCGAGTCGAGAACGACTACGGCGCAGGTCAGATCCAGGTGCTCGAAGGCCTCGAGGCCGTCCGGAAACGGCCCGGCATGTACATCGGTTCGACGGGCCCCGACGGCCTGCACCACCTCGTCTACGAAATCGTCGACAACTCGGTCGACGAGGCGCTCGCCGGCTACTGCAGCCTGATCGATGTGCGCCTGCTCGCCGACGGGACCGTGCGCGTGACCGATGACGGCCGCGGCATCCCGGTCGCGACGCATCCCGTCGAAGGCATTTCAACCCTCGAGGTGGTGCTCACGAAGCTCCACGCGGGTGGCAAGTTCGGCGGCGGCGGATACGCCGTCTCGGGCGGGCTTCACGGCGTCGGCTCCTCGGTCGTCAACGCGCTCAGCACCTCGTTCCGCGCTCGCGTGAAACGAGACGGCTACGAGTGGCTCATGGAATTTCGTGATGGCGTGCCGACCGGGCCCATCGAGCGCGGCGAGGCCACCGATGAGACCGGCACCGAGATCACCTTCCAAGCGAATGCCGACATCTTCGACACCGTCGAGTTCGACTACGAGACGCTGCGGACTCGGTTCCAGCAGATGGCGTTCCTCAACCGAGGCCTGCGAATCGACATCGCGGACGAACGCGATCCCGCCGACCTGACATCGGACTCGATCGTGCCGATCACCGAGCTTGACGGCGAAGCTGACCGTCCCGTCATCGCGACGGCCGACGAAGTGGGTGACGGCTCGAGCGACCATGCCGCTCGCACCGAAGGCGAGAAGGCCGCCAGGGACGCCGGGCAACCGAGGCGCCAACACTCGTTCCGGTTCGAACGGGGCCTCGTCGATTACGTGCACCACCTGATCTCGCGCAAGAAGATCCCAACGGTGCACGATGACATCATTGAGATCAACGCGGAAGACACCGAGCGACGCATCTCCCTCGAGCTCGCCATGCAGTGGACGGGCGCGTACACCGAGTCGGTGCACTCGTTCGCCAACACCATCAACACGAAAGAGGGCGGCACGCACCTCGAGGGCTTCCGCGGCGCGCTGACGTCGATCCTGAACCGGTATGCCCGCGAGAAGGGGCTGCTGAAAGAGAAGGACGAGAACCTCACGGGTGAAGACGTGCGCGAGGGCCTCGCCGCGATCCTCTCGGTGAAGCTCGGCGAGCCGCAGTTCGAGGGTCAGACGAAGATGAAGCTCGGCAACACCGAGGCACGCGCCTTTGTGCAGCGCATCGTCGGCCAGCACCTGAGCGACTGGTTCGAACGCAATCCCTCGCAGGCCCGCGAGATCGCGCGCAAGGCCACACAGGCGTCGCAGGCACGCCTTGCCGCTCGGCGTGCACGCGAGCAAACGCGCCGCAAGGGCTTGCTCGAGACCGGCGGCATGCCCGGCAAGCTCAAGGACTGCCAGTCGAAGGATCCAACCATCTCCGAAATCTTCATGGTTGAGGGCGACTCGGCGGGCGGCTCGGCGGTGCAGGGGCGCAACCCGCTCACGCAGGCGATCCTGCCCCTGCGGGGCAAGATCCTCAACGTGGAGAAGGCGCGGCTCGACCGAGCACTGCAGAATGCCGAGATCCAGTCGATGATCACCGCGTTCGGCACGGGCATCGGCGACGACTTCAACGCCGGGAAGGCCAGGTACCACAAGGTCATCCTGATGGCCGACGCCGACGTCGACGGTCAACACATCACCACGCTGCTGCTCACGCTGCTCTTCCGCTACATGAAGGGCCTCATCGAGATGGGGTATGTCTATCTCGCTCAGCCGCCGCTGTACCGCCTGAAGTGGACGAACGCCAACCACGAGTACGTCTACACCGACGCCGAGCGAGATGCTCGCCTCGCGGCGGGGCGAGCGGCCGGGCGACGCATCCCGAGGGAGAACGGCATCCAGCGTTACAAGGGCCTGGGTGAGATGAGCTACCAGGAGCTGTGGGAGACCACGATGGACCCTGAGCACCGCACCCTCTTGCAGGTCAGCATGCCTGACGCCGAGGCGGCCGACGAGGTGTTCGCGACGCTCATGGGCGAAGACGTCGAGTCGCGCCGCACGTTCATCCAGCAGAACGCGCACGACGTGCGCTTCCTCGATATCTAGCCGCCGGCATCCCCAGCGCGCACGATACCTCGCCAACCGACCGCCGAAGGGCGAACATGACTGACGAACCCACGACCGACTCGAGCCCGCGAGCCGCCGACCACGTTGAGAAGGTCGACCTGCAAATTGAAATGCAGCGGTCGTACCTCGACTACGCGATGAGCGTCATCGTCGGGCGCGCGCTGCCGGAGGTGCGCGACGGCCTCAAGCCTGTGCACCGCCGAGTGATCTACGGCATGTACGACGGCGGCTATCGCCCGGACAAGTCGTTCTCGAAGTGCGCGCGCGTCGTCGGCGACGTCATGGGCCAGTTCCACCCGCACGGGGACTCGGCCATCTATGACGCCCTCGTGCGGCTCGTGCAGCCATGGGCCATGCGCTATCCGCTGGCACTCGGCCAGGGCAACTTCGGCTCGGCCGGCAATGACGGGGCCGCGGCGCCCCGGTACACCGAGACGAAGATGGCGCCGCTCGCCCTCGAGATGGTCCGTGACATCGACGAAGACACCGTCGATTTCATGGACAACTACGACGGGCAGACCAAGGAGCCGACCGTGCTCCCGAGCCGGTTCCCCAACCTGCTGGTGAACGGATCAGTGGGAATCGCGGTCGGCATGGCCACGAACATCCCGCCGCACAACCTGCGCGAGGTCGCCGACGGTGCCCTGTGGCACCTTCGCAATCCCGAGGCGCCGCGAGACGAGCTGCTCGTGCAGCTCATGGCCCGCATCAAGGGGCCCGACTTCCCGACGGGCGCTCAGGTGCTCGGCACCCAGGGGATTCAGGATGCGTACCGCACGGGGCGCGGATCCATCACGATGCGCGCGGTCGTGTCGATCGAAGAGATTCAGAACCGCACGTGTCTCGTGGTGACTGAGCTGCCGTATCAGGTCAACCCGGACAACCTGGCTCTCAAGATCGCCGACCTCGTCAAGGAGGGACGCGTACAGGGCATCGCCGACATCCGCGACGAGTCCTCGGGTCGTACCGGACAGCGCCTCGTGATCGTGCTCAAGCGCGACGCGGTCGCGAAAGTCGTGCTCAACAACCTGTACAAGCACACGTCGCTGCAGGAGAACTTCGGCGCGAACATGCTCGCGATCGTCGACGGCGTGCCTCGCACGCTTTCGCTCGACGGGTTCATCACCGCGTGGGTCGCTCACCAGATCGAAGTCATCGTGCGACGCACGCAGTACCGACTGCGCAAGGCACTCGCCGAGGTGCACATCTTGCGCGGCTACCTCAAGGCGCTTGATGCCCTCGACGAGGTCATCGCCCTCATCCGCCGCTCGCCGACGGTCGACGAGGCGCGAAGCGGACTCATGGAGCTGCTCGACGTCGACGAAGACCAGGCCAATGCGATCCTCAGCATGCAGCTGCGCCGCCTCGCCGCGCTCGAGCGGCAGAAGATCATCGACGATGCCGAGCGGCTCGAGACGCTCATCGCCGAGTACGAGGCCATCCTGGCGTCGGAGCCGCAGCAGCGGCAGATCGTCGCTGACGAGCTCACCGAGATCGTCGACCGGTACGGCGACGACCGCCGCACCGAGATCCTCGCCGGCTACGACGGCGGGATGAGCATGGAAGACCTCATCCCCGAGGAAGAGACGGTCGTCACGGTCACGCGCGGCGGGTACATCAAGCGCACGCGGAGCGACAACTACCGGTCGCAGCATCGAGGTGGCAAGGGCGTCAAGGGGGCGCAGCTGCGCGCAGACGACGTGGTCGAGCACTTCTTCGTCACCACGACGCATCACTGGCTGCTGTTCTTCACCAATCACGGACGCGTGTATCGCGCGAAAGCGCACGAACTCGTCGACGCCGGCCGCGACTCGAAGGGGCAGCACATCGCGAACCTGCTCGCGCTGCAGCCGGACGAGCAGGTCGCCCAGATCCTCGACATCTCCGACTACCGGCAGGCCCAGTACCTTGTTCTGGCCACCCGGAACGGACTCGTCAAGAAGACGCCGCTGACGGAGTACGACACGAACCGTCAAGCGGGCATCATCGCCATCAATCTCCGCGACGGCGATGAACTCGTGAGCGCCATGCTCGTCGACCCGACAGACCACATCTTCTGCATCTCGAAGAACGGCATGTCGCTGAACTTTGAGGCCAATGACGACAGTTTGCGGCCGATGGGTCGGGGCACCTCTGGTGTGAAGGGCATGTCGTTCCGCGACGGGGACTATCTGCTCGCCGCCGGGGTGGGGACCTCTCCCGAGACGTTCGTGTTCGTCGTCACCGAGGGCGGGTACGCGAAGCGCACGCGGGTCACCGACTATCGCACGCAGAATCGCGGTGGGCTCGGCATCAAGGTGGCCAAGCTCAACGGCGAACGCGGCGGTCTCGCCGGCGCTCTGCTCGTGCACGAGGAGGACGAGGTCCTCGTCATCATGGCCTCGGGCAAGGTCGTACGCTCGGCCGTTTCCGAGGTGGGGGTCACTGGCCGCGACTCGATGGGTGTCACCTTCGCCCGGCCCGACAAGGGCGACGTCGTGAGCGCCGTCGCGCGCAACCCCGAGCGCGAGCTCCGCGCCGAGAGGGACGACGCCGAGGAGAACGGCAACGGCGGCCCCGAGGCCGGGGGCAACATTTCGCTGGATGCTGCGGCCGAGGCGGCCGAGGGCGGTGCCGAAGCGGGCGAGGCGGCCGAAGCGGGCGAGACGGCCGAAGCCGGCGATGCGGCCGAAAGCGAAGCATCCGACGGCACGCTGGGTGGCGCGCCGAGCGATGCAGCGACCGAGGGATAGGGTCTCTGCGTGACGCAGGTGTGACCCGTCGGCGCGCGTGTGCCAGACTCGACGGGGTCTCCATGCGAGGCCCCATGAGCGCAAGAGGGTGTGATCAATGACAAGCGTTGCTGAGAAGCTCGCCAAGAAGTCGACGCGCAAGACCGCGAGTAAACAGGTTCGCTTGCGGCTCGTGCACGTCGACTTCTGGTCGGCGGTCAAGCTCGCGCTGCTGGTGAGCGCGTGCGGGGTCGTCGTCGCCCTCGTCACCGTTGCGTTGCTGTGGACGGTGCTCGTGCAGACCGGAGTGTTCGACTCGGTCAACAGCCTGCTGAACGACGTGTCGGGCACCGAGACGGTGAGCATTTCGAACTTCGTCGAGTTCGGTCCCCTCATGGTGGCCGTTGCCGTCGTGTCGCTGTTGAACCTCGTGGCGTTCACGGCCCTCACCGCCGTCGCGGCGTTTTTCTACAACCTCTCCGTCAAGATCACGGGCGGCCTCGTCTTCGGCTTCACCAACAGCTGACACGCGGATTTCGCCCGCCGACTGAGGATGCGCTACAGTAGCGGGGTTGTAATTCGGGGCTATAGCTCAGGCGGTTAGAGCGCTTCGCTGATAACGAAGAGGTCCCAGGTTCAAGTCCTGGTAGCCCCACAAGCGCCGGACGGTTCGAACGCAAGATCCGTCGGTGCGTGGTCCCGGGGACGTAGCTCGATTGGCAGAGCACCTGCTGTGCGAGCAGGCTTCCTCAACTCAATATGTGACCCACATGGGGGCTTAACTCAGTTGGTAGAGTGCGACCTTTGCAAGGTCGAAGTCAGGGGTTCGAGTCCCCTAGCCTCCACGTATTCCCTCGTCAGAGCCCGCCGATCTGGAGCCGGGGCGAGACGGTACGTCTCACCGTAGGGACCCGCTCCCGGGCGCGACGTGGGGACCCTGTCGCGATTGGGCTTACGCCCCGCGCCGGCTGAGGAGGTTGCGCAAACTGCCGAAGGCCGCACTGACCGGGCGTGCTGCACGCCCACCGAGGCGCCGGGCAGCCGGTAGCAGCGCGCGCTTTTGCTTGGGCACCGCCCTCAGCACGTCGGCCTCGGGAAGCAGCGAGGCGTCGGCTCGTGGCGGGTGGTCGGTGGTGGAAACCTGGTGTGGACCTGTAGTGCCGGGGCAGATGTCGAAATCGAAGATGTCGGTCGGTAGGTAGAGGGTCGCGCAGGCATTTGGGAAGTCGACCACGCTAGACAGGTGGGCCTCGATCGGGGCCGCGCCCAGCAGCAGGTAGGCCTGCTCCCTGGAGTAGCCGAAGACTGTCAGGTAGTCGACGGCGTGCAAACAGGCCTGTTGGTACGCCAGATACGGGTCGAGGTACCTCTGGCGATCGTCGCTCGTCACGGAGATCCCCGAGAACGAGATCCAGTCCTCGTGGCGCGGCGCCTCAGAACCGGGAACGAAGATTGCGTGACCGTCCACACGGTAGGTCGTCATCCCTCCGGGAATGAGATCGACGTGCAGGTCAACGTATCCGCCCATCTCGATCGCCCCGCAGAGGGTGATCTCCCCGTCGCCCTGTGAGAAGTGCAGGTCTCCCACCGACAGGTTCGCCCCCTCGACAAACACCGGGAAAAACACCCTGCTTCCGCGAGTGAGGTCCTTGATGTCCTGGTTGCCGCCGTTCTCCCGCGGCGGGGTGGTCTGGGCTGCCTCAAGCGCAAGACGGGCCGCGTCCTCGTCCGGCACCGCGCCGAGCAGGGCGCCCTTGGGCAGCGGGGGGAGGGCCAGCGGGGGCACCCGGAGCGGTCGACGGGCTGTCAGTGCGGCCTCCCGCTTGTTCCACCGGGCCAACAACTCGGCCGAGGGCGCGGTGCCCATCACGCCCGGGTGCGGTGCCCCGGCGAAGGACACCCCGGGGATGTGCCGGGAACTGGCCCGACCGTCCTGGAAGTCCCAGATCGCCTTGTAAGCGTCGGGGAAGTGCTCGTGCAGGAAACCGCCACCGTGTCCGGGGGCGAAGATCCCCGTGTAGCCCCACGCCTGGCCGGGAAGGGAGCCGGTCCGAGCGGAATCAGTCGGCCCGACGTCGACGATGTCCACGACCAGCAGGTCCCCAGGTTCGGCCCCTGCCACTCGGAAGGGCCCGGAGAGCTGGTGGCCAGCATGGAACGGGGCAGTGAGCACGTCCTCGGCGGACTCATTGTTGCCGACCGCGCCGTCGAACCAGTCGCGACACTCGACTCGGAACGTCTCTCCCGGCTTCACGGTGGCCACTGGTGGGATGTCCGGATGCCATCGGTTGTGGCCCAGTCGTTCTTGCGCATGGAAGGGCTTCGTCGCATCCAGCGGGAACAGATTCTCCGGCATGCGCACACGGTACGCGGGCTTGCTGGTGATGCAACCCTTGATCGGACGTCATTCTTTGTCTCGGGTGACGTCCATCCCAGCCCGCCTCGACGAACCGTCGAGCGCAGCCGTCGTGATCGTGGAACGGGTGGATCGCGCCCGTCCTGGAATCGCACGCCGGTACCGACAGTCACTGACCCGCTCTCGGCCGGCGCCTTCTAGCTGCGTCGTCGGCGCAATCGCAGTGCTCGGAGCGCGATGACCCCGATGCCGCCCGCGACGAGCCACGGCCACCCGACGATGATCGGGTCGAGCCACTGGTGCCGGACGTCGGACCGGTTGCTGTCGCGCCGTGCGGCGTACCCGTCGTGGGCAGCCTCCGCCTTCACCCCGGTCTCGATGATCGGGTTGTCGGGACGACCTGCGGCGAGCGATTGCACACGGCTCTCCACCACCTCGACCCGGTCGCCTGCCATCAGCAGCAGCCAGTGGGCGGCGCGGGCTTCGCTGAAGCGTGCGTAGGCGAACCGGCGAATAACTCCGGAGAGCCCGTGCAGGGGGGCGGTCGTCCCGAACACGGGCGTCAGCATCTGGTGCTCGATCGAGCGCTCGCGCGGTCGATCCTCGGATTGTCGCTCGGGAAAATCCCAATGGGCACCGGTCGGTATGAACTGCTCCTTCGGGTGCGAGGGCCGGTCCGCCAGATCGAGATCAACGCCCCATCCCGGGATGCGGGCTCGGAGTTCGTCCGGGGACGACGTCGGCGGCGCAGCGGAGGTGTAAACGGGGATCCTGTCGTCGGCAGGGCTCATATCGGCTCCTCTCAGGGGACGATGACCGGCTTGATGCAGCCGTCGAGCTTCGCGGAGAAGACGTGGTAAGCCTCGGCCACGTCCTCGAGTGGGAAGCGGTGGGTCACGATGTCGCTCGGCGTGAGGTGGCCGTTGCGGATGTGTTCGAACAGGCGAGGCCACTGCCGCTTCACCGGGGCCTGGTTCATGCGGAGCGTCAGCCCCTTGTTGAGAGCGTCACCGAACTTCACGGCGCTGAAGATCGGCCCGTAGGCGCCCACGACGGAGACTGTTCCGCCTTTGCGGACCCCGTCGATCGCCCAGTTCAGCGCAACTGGGGAACCACCCTGGAGCTTGAGCTTCGTTGCCGTGACGTGCTGGATGAAGTTGCCGTCGGCCTCGGCGCCGACCGCGTCGATGACCACGTCGGCGCCGAGGCCGTCGGTCGTCCGTTTGAGGTGCACCACGACGTCGTCGAACTCGGTGAAGTTCACGGTCTCGGCGTGGGCGAAACTGCGCGCTTTCTCGAGTCGGTACTCCAGCTGGTCGACAACGATGACGCGGCCGGCGCCCATGAACCATGCCGATTTCGCCGCGTACAGCCCGACCGGCCCGGCACCGAAGACGACGACGGTGTCCCCCTCGACGATCTCGCCGAGCTGCGCGCCGAAATACCCGGTCGCCAGGGCGTCAGTGCACATGAGGGCGTCCTCATCGCCCATCCAGTCCGGGATGACCGAGGGTCCCACGTCAGCGAATGGCACACGCACGAACTCGGCCTGGCCACCGTCGTACCCACCGCAGGTGTGGGAGTACCCGTAGATGCCACCGACGGCGGTCGCGTTGGGATTGACGTTGTGGCAGTTCGAGAAGAGTCCGCGGGAACAGAAGTAGCAGGATCCGCAGTACACATTGAACGGCACCATCACCCGGTCGCCCGGCGAGAGGTTCTGCACCGAGGAGCCCACCTGCTCGACGACGCCGATGAACTCGTGGCCGAAGGTCGTGCCCACCCGGGTATCGGGCATCATGCCGTGGTAGAGGTGGAGGTCCGATCCGCAGATCGCCGCAAGCGTGACCCGGATGATCGCATCGTTGGGATGCTCGATCGCCGGAACGTCCTTGTTCTCCACCTGCACTCTGTACGGACCGCGGTATGTCATGGCTCTCATGGGCCGGCCCTCCGCTCAGCTGCCAAGAGTTCGGTCAACCTAGCACGTGCGTTCGTGCGTGCGTCGATACGGTCGCAGGGCCGTCTCGCTCAGCGCTGCGGGCCCCTGCGCGGCGCCGCGGGAACCACCGTGGCTTCCGCCAGAATGAGCGGGCACAGGCAGGGAGGCCGCAATGTCGCTGACGCGCACGCTCACCGACCGTATCGACGCACTCGTCACCGCATCGGTTGAACGAGGCGAGGCTCCTGGCATCGCTGTTGGGGTCGAAATCGGCGGCGAGACGCATATCGCGGCGGCCGGCGTCCTCTCGATCGATGGGCCGCCGATGGCTCGTGATTCGCTCTTTCGCATCTCGTCGATGACGAAGCCGATCACCGCGACGGTTGTCCTGAGGTTGGTTGAGGAGGGCCTCCTGGGCCTCGACGATCCCGTCGACCGCCTCCTGCCGGAGCTCGCCGATCGCCGAGTGTTGCGCGACCCACGGGGTCCGATTGATGACACCGTTCCGGCCGAGCGCCCCATCCTCGTCCGCGACCTCCTCGACTTCACGTGGGGGTTCGGTCAGCAGGGGGCTCAGTTCGAGGGCGAGCCGTGGCCGATCGTTTCGGCGGCAGGCGAACGCGACCTCGAGACCATCGGCCCGCCGCATCCAGCATCGATGCCCGACCCGGACACCTGGATCGCCCGACTCGGTGAGCTTCCGCTGATGGCGCAGCCGGGCGAGCGCTGGCTCTACCACTCGGGCTCGCAGGTGCTCGGCGTGCTCGCCGCGCGGGCCGCCGGCCGGCCCTTCGACGACGTGCTGCGCTCGCGGGTGCTCGAACCGCTTGGTATGAGCGAGACGTCCTTCTGGACACCGAAGGCCGATCGCCTCCCGACCTCCTACTTCCCATCCGGTGACGACCTGTCCGTCTTCGACCCGCCCGCAGGCGAATGGTCACGTCCGCCGGCGTTCCCCGACGGCGGGGCCGGTCTCCTGTCGACCGTGGACGATTACCTGCGATTCGGCGGGATGCTCCGCCGTGGCGGAGCGCCGATCCTCCACCCAGAGACGGTCGACGTCATGACGAGCAACCACCTGACGCCCGAGCAGCGCGGCCGGGTGTGGCCGGGTGCGGACATCCTCGGTGACGTCGGCTGGGGTTACGGACTCGCCGTGCGTAGTGACGGATCGTACGGGTGGGACGGCGGCCTCGGAACGAGCTGGACGAACCTGCCTGCCCACGATGCGACGGTCGTCATGCTGTCGCAGCGCGGCTTCGACGGCGAGAGCTACCCCTGCGCAGGACTCGTCGACCTCGTGCGCGCTCACTGACCGAGTCGAGCATCGGCGGGCCGCTCGTACCCGCGGCGAAGCCGGCGTTGCGACCCGTCTGCGGCTATTTCGAGCCGAGGGCCTTCCCGGGTGCGATCTGGTTCGCGAGCGTGGCGATCGTTCGTCGATACCGCTCGCGGAATTCGGGGTCGGAACCATGCTGACCGGTGGCACTGCCGACCAGTGCGGGAAAGACGAGTGGCGACAGGGCGATGCCCACGAGTGCGACGTACAACGACTCGGGATCGATCTCAGCGTCCAGGTGTCCGGCCGCCTGCATTCGCCGGATCAGCTCGACGCGCTCGGTCGCCGCCCTGCTTCGTTCCTCTGCGTTGACCCACGAGTCGTCAGCGTCGGCCTTGTCGCTGCGGTCGAACTCGAGGGCCTCCCACTGCAGCAGTCTGGTGCCCAATGGCTGACGTGAGTACGAGTCGAAGAAGATCACCGCCAACTCCTCGAGCGTTGTCGGCGGTGTCGACATCATTTCGCGGAGCTCTGCGGCCCGGCGCCGTGAGACCTCGTGCATAACGGCCCGGAAGAGACCTTCCTTGCTCTGGAAGTAGTGATAGATCATCCGGATGTTCGCGCGGGCGTCGTCCGCGATGGCCTGGACGCGAGCGCCCGCGAACCCACGTTGCGCGAACTCGATGATCGCGCTGTCGAGAATCCGTGCCTCGGTTGAACGCTCTGTTGGGCTGGCCATCGTTCAACGATACGTCAGCTCGCGCCGGCCCTGCGGGTCCACACTTGACGGCGCGTACCGCGGGAAGTAAGTTATGACTTACATCGATTCAAGGGGGAATCTTGACGGAGGAACGAGCACTGCGGCTCGATGCGCTTCTCGCCGAGAACGCGTGCACGAAGCTGGTCATCGAGTTCTGCAACCTGATGGACCAGGGGCGTGTCGCCGACGCGGTCGAGCTGCACACGGACGAGGCCGCCATGGTCGATGCGGTCTCGGGGAAACCGATGGTCGGCAAGACGGCGATGAGAGATCGGCTAGAGCGCGTGCGCTTTTCCTACGAGGGACGCGTCACACTGCACACGCCGACGAACATCCTCGTGACCGCGACCGGCGCCGACCGAGCGACCGGCAGTTTCGTGGCTGCCCTGTACGACCTTGTCGAGGTCGAGGGCGGCCGCGGCATCGGCACCCGCGCGACGGAGCTCCTTGGCTTCGCCAGCGAAGACGTCGAGTTCGAACGCGGGGCCGACGGTGTCTGGAGATTCTCCCACCGCGTCGTTCGCTTTCTCGCGGGGGCGAAGCGCCTGCCGATCGGTCAGCTCCCGGCGGATCTTCCCTTCGGGAAGATCCAGTGACGGACGACATCGCCGGCGTCCAGGTGCAGGCCACCGGCCCGCTCGCAGGGCTCAAGGTGCTCGATCTCGGCGTACTCATCGCGGGCCCACTCGTCGGCGCCTACCTCGGCGACCTCGGCGCCGACGTGGTCAAGGTCGAACGACCGGGTGGTGACCCCTGCCGATTGACGGGCACGAAAGTCGGCGATGTCAGCCTGATCTGGAAGTACATCGGTCGCAACAAGCGCACCATCTCACTGGACTTCGGTGACGACGATGACCGCGAAACCCTGCTCGCGCTCGTGGATGCCGCGGACGTGATCATCGAGAACTTCCGGCCGGGAACGCTCGCGCGCCACGGGCTCGACCTGCCCACGCTGTCCAAGCGCAACCCATCGGCGGTGTGCGTGAGTATCAGCGGATTCGGGCAACACGGTGACTACGCGCAGCGCGCCGGCTTCGGCACCGTCGCCGAGTCGATGGTCGGCTTCGTCAACGTGAATGGGTGGCCCGACGGCCCCCCCACCCTCCCTCCGGTAGCAATGGCAGACAGCGCGGCCGCGATGTCGGCGACCATCGCCGTGCTCGCAGCGCTCTTGAAGCGCGAGAGCTCCGCGACCGGCGACGTGATCGACGTGAGCCTGCTCGAACCGCTCTTCACCTACCTGACGCCGCAGTTCCTCGACTACCAGTTCACCGGCATGGAACCGCAGCGGCACGGGAACCGCCTCGAATTCGCCGCACCGCGCGGTGCCTACCGATGCGGGGACGGCAAGTGGTTCGCCATCTCTGGTGCGACGCCGGCCGGGGCGCGCCGAATCTTCAGCGCGATCGGCCGCGACGACATGAACGAGGACGAGCGGTACCTGACGAACACCGCGAGGGTGCAGCACTACGACGAGATCGACGACATCATCGGGGCCTGGGCCGGCGAGCGCACGCGCGACGAGGCGATCGACGCGCTCGCGGCGACGGGCGCGGCGGTCGGCCCGGTCTACGGCATGTCCGACGTGCTCGAAGACCAGCACTTCGCGCAGCGGCAGGTCTATGTCGATCTCCCCGACGACGATGTCGGCCACCTCAAACTGCCCAACGTGTTCGCCCGGTTCACGAACAGCCCCGCGGCGCACCGTCACGCGGGGCGACCGGAGAATGCCGACGCGACCGCGATCAGGAACTCATGGATCGGTGAGCGATCGACGGAAGGGACTCGCCAATGAGCGCCGGGTCCGTCCTCTTCATCGGCGGCGGGGGCCCCACCGGCCAACCCGTGCTCAACGGGCTTCTGCATCGAGGCTGGAACGTCACGATGCTCAACTCTGGGCGTCGCGAGATCGAGCTCGACGGTGAGGTCGAGCGGATCGCCGCCGACCCGAACTTTCGGGAGCCGATCGAGCAGGCCGTTGCCGGCCGCAGCTTCGACCTCGTCATCGCACAGTATGGACGCCTCCGCCACATCGCCGACGCGCTTGCCGGCCGGACAGAGCGGTTCATCGCACTCGGCGGCATGTTCTACCCCGGCTGGATCGACCCCTCCGCGACGACCCGACCGACAGCCGAGACGGGAAGTGCCAAGGAGTGGCCTATCCAGTACTTCGACGGCGCCGAGCGGCCATCGGAGAGCGTGCCGCTCGAAGCCATCGGCGGGCTGGGCTCGCGCGTCGTTCAGACGGACACGGAGCTCCGGTGGCGACAGCTGCGCGGGGACTTCGCCGTGACCCTGCTGCGATACCCGCGCGTTTACGGGCCTCGACAGCCCGGGGCGGCAGAGTGGAGCATTGTGCGGCGCCTACTCGACGGGCGTGATCGGATCATCCTGCCCGAGGCCGGTCTCGCCGCCCACAGCCTGCTCTACGCCGAGAACGCCGCTCGAATCGTGCTCGCGTGTGTCGACCAGCCCGAGCTCACGTCCGGCCGCGTGTTCAACTGCGCCGACGACGAACCGGTCACGGTGCGCCGATGGGCCTCGATGATCGCGATGGCGATGGGGCGAGACGACGTCGAACTGGTGTCGGCGCCGGCCGACCAGGCGGTTTCGGCGTGGCCGTACGCGCGGTTCCCCACGACGATCGGCCACCACATGCTCGACACCACGGCGCTTGACGCCCTCCGGCTGAGCCTGATCGGTACCCGTACGGGCATCACCCGGACGGTCGACTGGTTCCTCGACGATCCCGAGGAACGAGGGCGCGCCGTTGAGCCGCAACTCAAAGACCCGTTCGACTACGACACGGAAGACGCGATCCTTCGCATCCTCGACCGCGCCCGCGCTGACGTCGCGGCGCTCGGCATCGCGCCTCCCGACATGTCGCATCCCTATTCGCATCCGAAGACGACCACCACCAGCTGAGAAGGAGACAACCATGGCCAGAGACATCGAGGTCGTCGACCCAGAACGCCTCGAGTGGGAAGGCGCTTCGGCGCACCGCTCGGGCGGCGTGCGATTCAAGACGATCTTTACCGGCGAATCGGGCGAACCGGACAACTACTGGTTCACCCTCACCAACGTCGATGAATACTCGACGCCCCGCCACCGCCACAACTTCGACCAGTTGCGCATCATGCTCGACGGTTCGTTCGGGTTCGGCGAACGCGTGCAGCCTGAAGGGTCAGTCGGCTATTTCCCGGCCGGTCAGTACTACCAGCAGAATTCAACCGGCCCGAGTACGCATATCTTCCTTCAGTGCGAGGGTGGGGGGCGCGACCCGTACCTGGCGCCCCAGGCGTCCCGCCAGGCCGCGGCGAAGCTCGCCGAGATCGGAGAGTTCCGCGACGGCCTTTACTATCCGCCGGATGGCAGCGAGCCGAAGGACGGGTTCGAGGCGGTGTGGGAAAGCGTCGTCGGGCGCCCCATTGCGTACTTCGAGCCCCGCGTCGACGAACCCATCATCATGCAGCCGGAGCGCTTCAGGTACGTGGCCGACCCCGATCAGCCGGGCGTGGCCGAGAAGCACCTGGGCACCTTCACCGAGCGACGCCTCGGGGTGTCGATCCTTCGCATCGATGAGGGCAGCACGGCCTCCATCGAGGCGGCTCCAGCGCCTGCCACGCTCTTCTTCGTGCTGAGCGGTACCGGCACGCTCACGCCTGCCGAAGGTGAAGCGCGCGAGCTCGCCGACCGTTATGCGTTCCGGATGCTCCCCGGGGATCGGGCGGTTGTCACGGCCGCAGCGCGCCTGGAGCTCCTCCAGATCAGCCTGCCGCGGTAGCGCGCCCCTCGCGACAGCAATCCAACGCAGCTACTCACCAGGAGACGCACGTGACCGCATCCCACACCATTCCCGCTCCGCCGTTCGCGGGCCCACACGGCGAAACGATGTCGCCGAGCCGCGTGGTGCAGACCACGCACGCGCCCGTGCAAGGGCTCGACGTCGACGGAATCTCGACCTATCGGGGTATCCGCTATGCCGCGCCACCGGTGGGGGAGCTGCGCTTCCGCCCGCCTACTGATCCCGAGCGGACGACCCGCGTACAGGAGTGCCTCGGTTTCGGACCGCCGGCCATGCAGGGCATCGACGGGGCGTGGCTGAGCCCGGACAGCGATTTCGCCCTCTCGCGAATGACGTACGCCTCGTCGGCATCCGATGTGAAGCTGCAGAACGAGGACTGCCTCTACCTGAACGTGTGGACGCCGGGTGCGGACGACGCGCGTCGCCCGGTGCTCGTGTGGCTTCATGGGGGCGGCTTCGCATACGGCGCCGGTTCCGACGCGTTCTTCGACGGCGAGAATCTCGCCCGTCGCGGCGACATCGTCGTGGTCACCCTCAATCACCGACTCAACCTCTTCGGGTTCATGGCCCTGGACGGCGTCGACGACCACTACGCCGACTCGTCGAACGTCGGCATGCAGGATGTCGTGCATGCGCTGCGGTGGGTGCACGACAACATCGCGTCGTTCGGGGGTGACCCCGCCAACGTGACGGTGGGTGGCCAGTCGGGCGGCGGTGGCAAGGTGTCGCACCTCATGGGCATGCCGTCGGCGAAGGGGCTCTACCAGCGTGCCATCGTGCAGAGCGGTGCGGCCCTTCGCGGCATGGAGCACGGCGACATGGTCGACCACACGCGCGCCATCCTTCGGGCGGCCGGCATGGGTGACACGTTCGACCGCAACTGGTTGGAGTCGGTGCCCGCGACGCACCTGCTGCACGCCGCAATCGGCTCGTTCCGTTCGCAGGACCCGGAGCACGAGGCCCGATTCAAGACGGTCAAGGGAATGACGGGTGACCTCGCCGCGCGCCTGCGCACGGCTGTCGACGGCAACGTGCTCCCCGCGCATCCGTTCGATCCGGAAGCGAGTTCGGTCGCCGCCGACGTGCCGCTGCTCATCGGCTGGGTGAAGGATGAATGGACCTTCATGCTCGCGGGTGTCGACCCCGATTTCGTGAGGTCCACGGCGGAGGATGTCGAAGCGGGCGTCGCGCCGATGTACGACGGCCGGGGCCGCGAGCTGCTCGAGCTCGCCAAGGGCCTGTACCCGCACTATTCACCCGGTCACCTCGCGTCGCTCGTGAGCGGCGCCGAGATCTCGTTGCACACGACCTTGCTCGCCGACCGGAAATCGGCACAGCCAGCTGACGTGTTCGCCTACGAACTCGCCTGGGAGACCCCGGTCGGCGATGGCATCTTCCGCACGCCGCACTGCCTCGATCTCCCCCTCGTCTTCGACAACGTCGAGAAGGCGCGCGCGTTCGTGGGCCCCGGCGACGAACCGCAACGCATGGCCGACCAGATGAGCGATGCCTGGGTCGCCTTCATCCGGTCCGGTAGCCCGGGCACGCCCGCACTCCCGTCCTGGCCCGCCTACGAACGCGAGGCTCGCAACACGATGGTGTTCGACCTCGACAGCCGGGTCGTGAGCGACCCGCACGGTGCGCTGCACGAGGTGCTGCGGAACGCCGAGTGACCCCTCCGAATGCCACCGGGCCACGAACCGGTGACAGACCATCGCGCTGCAAAGGAGCACGCACATGCCGAACCCACTCATTGCGCTGAGGCGGGGCGCCGCCATAGGCGCCGTCGCCATACTCACCGCCACGCTTGCCGCGTGCGGTGCACCCGACGAAGCAGGCGGATCGCCGGCGACCGGTGGTGATCTCAACCTGCAGTTCAACGGGTCGCCGGTCAGCCTGAACCCCGCCCTCGCCGCCTCGGGCGGCAGCACGGTGTACACGCACCTCGCCTACGACCCACTCATCTATCTGGACTCGGACGGCGAGTACGTGCCGAGCCTCGCCGAGTCATGGCAGTACACGAATGACGACAACACGACCTTCGAGCTCGTCCTCCGCGACGGTGTCGAGTTCGCGAGCGGCGCCCCCCTCGATGCAGAGGCAGTGAAGGCGTCGATGGAGTACTTCCTCGAAGCCGGCGGCATGATGGTGCCACGCGTCGGCCCCATCGAATCGGTCGAGGCAGTCGCCGACGACACGGTGCACATCCACTACTCGGCACCGTACCCCGACGCGCCCCACTCGCTGACGCAGTACTTCCAGCTCGGCGCGATCATCGGACCGGACGGTCTCGCTGACCCCGACTCGCTGCTGACGACGAGTGACGGCACCGGTCAGTACATCTACGACGCGTCGCGTTCGGTCGTCGATGCCTCGTACGTCTACGAGCGCAATGCCAACTACTGGGCACCGGATGCGCAGATGTTCGACACCGTCACGGTGCACGTGATGGCCGAGCCCAACGCCGTGCTCTCGGCGATCTCGACGGGCCAGATCGACTACGCCATCGGTGACCGTCTCACTGCGTCGGCCGCCGAACAGGCGGGACTCGACGTACTGACCGCGCCGTACTACATCTGGGCCCTGCAGATCCTCGACCGCGACGGGGAGCTGAACCCCGCACTCGGCGATCAGCGTGTGCGGCAGGCGATGCAGATGGCGCTCGATCGAGACGCGATCGTCGACGCGATCGGAACCGAGTTCGCCGTGAAGAACGGCCAGGTCGTGAACGAGGGCGCGCAGGGCTACATCCCCGGCCTCGGTGAAGAGCACGACGTGGAGGCGGCGAAGCAGCTGCTCGCGGAGGCCGGATACCCGGACGGCTTCACGCTCCAGCTCGCGACGACACCGTCGATGGATCCGCAGAGCGTCAACGCCCAGGCGATTGCTTCGAGCCTCGAGCAGATCGGCGTCACCGTGGACATCGTGGTGGAGTCGACCGGCCTGCCACAGATGCTGCAGCGCAGCGAGTCGAAGGAGTTCGAGGCGATGGCCCTGCCCGTCACCGGCACCCACGTCGGTGAGGCGGTCCAGGATCTGAACGGTCGACTCAACCTGAACCCGTGGCAGGTCACCGACCCGGAGGTCACGGAGCTCTACAACGCGTCGCTCACCGCGTCGGAGGACGAGCGTCCCCAGGTATTCGAGCAGCTCAACGAGCGTTGGAACGAGCTCGCTTGGGTGCTTCCCGTCTACGCGCAGCAGCAGCTCTTCTACGTATCGGACGGGGTCACGAACGTCGTGGCGACGGCGGGGAACGCGAATCCTATGCCGGTCGGTCCCGCACCCGAGCACGTCTGGCAGCCGGCAACCGGCTAACACGAGGCACTCCGGAGGCTGGTCGGGCGCGGACGTGCTCGGCCAGCCGCCGGTGATCGGGTCGCGCACGGTGCCGGCTCGCAATGGAAGGGAGCAACGATGCTCACGCTGGTGCTTCGGCGCTTGCTCATGGCGATTCCGCTCTTACTCGTCGTCACGAGCGTCATGTTCGTGCTGACTTCGTTCATTCCGGGCGACCCGGCGCGCATCATTCTCGGCGAGAGCGCGTCTCCCGCCGCCGTCGAGGCGTTGCGAAGTCAACTCGGCCTCGACAAACCGCTCGCACAGCAGTACTTCGAGTGGCTCGCGGGGGTTCTCGGGGGCGATCTCGGAACGTCGATCTACAGCGGCGAGTCGGTCACGAATCTGCTCAACGGGCGCCTCGCGGCGACGGGTTCGCTCATTCTTCTTTCGACGATCGTGGTCTCGGTCATGGGCATCGCGCTTGGTATGGCGAGCGCCGTGAAGGGCGGGCGTCTCGGGCGTCTGCTCGACAGCATCTCGCTCGTGGGGCTCGCCCTGCCCAGCTTCTGGGTCGCCGTCGTCGCGGTCGCTCTGCTCGCCGTCGCCATCCCGCTCTTCCCCGCGACGGGCTATGTGCCGTTCGCCCAGTCGCCGGGAGGTTGGCTGCGGTCGCTCGTGCTGCCCGTTTTCGCACTGAGCCTCGTCGGCACGACGATCGTCGCCAAGCAGGTCCGCGATTCGGCGCTCGACGTGATGGGCAAGGACTATGTCCGCGTGCTGCGTGCCAACGGCATCGCCGAGCGGTCGATCCTGTTCCGTCACGTGCTTCGCAACGCGTCGATACCCGCGGTCACGATGATCGGTCTCGGGGCCATCGCATCGCTCACGGGCACCGTGTTCGTCGAGAACGTGTTCGTCATCCCCGGCCTCGGTCAGACCGCGGTATCGGCGACGCTCACGAAGGACCTGCCGCTCCTGCTCGGTCTCGGACTCTACTTCTCGATCTTCGTCGTCCTCATCAACCTCGCCACCGACCTCGCGTACGGCGTGCTCAACCCCAAGGTGCGTGCTGCATGACCACGTCGACGACCGCGCAAATCACGACGGCGACGCAACGCGACCCGTCGACGGGGCACGCCGGGCGGATGTTCGCGTCCCTGCGACGCAAGCCGCTCGGCGTCGCGGCACTCGCCTACCTCGCCTGCCTGGTCGTGGTGGCGATGTCCGCACCCGTGCTCGCCACCCACAATCCCGTCGGCGCGGATCTGACGGCCGTGCTGCAGGGTCCGTCGTCGGAGCACCTTCTCGGCACCGATGCCCTCGGGCAGGACGTGCTGAGCCGTCTGCTCTTCGGCGCTCGCGACTCGCTGATCGGCGTTGCGCAGGCACTCATCGCGTGGCTCCTCGTGGGCCTGCCGCTCGGCATCGCTGCCGGGTACCTCGGAGGCACGGCCGACCGTGTGATCATGCGCTTCGTCGATATCGTTCTCGCGGTGCCCAGCATCATCGTGACGCTCGCCGCCCTCGCGATCTTCAGCAACAGCATGCCGGCCGCCATGATCACGTTCGGCGCGCTCGGGGCCGCGAGCCTCGCCCGAGTCGCACGCAGCGCGGTGCTCGCCGTGCGCGAAGAGCTCTACATCGACGCCGCCCGCGTCACGGGGCTCCCCACGGTCCTCATCATGGTGCGGCATGTGCTGCCGCGAACCGTCGGGATCGTCATCATTCAGGCATCGCTCTTCTGCGCAATCGCGCTGGGAGTGCAGACCGGCCTCGCGTTCCTCGGATTCGGTCCGCCGCCCCCCGCGCCGACCTGGGGCGGAATGGTCGCCGAGGCCACCACCATGCTGCAACGTCATCCGTGGTTGCTCGTGCCCTCGGGGGCCGCCATCGCCGTGACCACGATGGCGTTCGGTCTGCTCGGCGACGCTCTGAGGGACGCCAATGCCGAGAAGCACGTGGCGGCGCCCACTCCGGCACGTCGGCGCGCGCGGGTGGCCGCGCCGGTCGAAGCGCCGGCCCCGACGGATGACGAGCTGCTCTCGGTTCGCGACCTCACCGTTGCGTTCACGAGCGAAGGGGTGCAGACCACCGTGCTCGATCGCGTGGGATTCGACGTGCGACCAGGCGAGACGGTCGGCCTCGTCGGTGAGTCCGGCAGCGGTAAGAGCCTCACCTCGCTCGCGGTGCTCGGCCTCCTGCCCTCGGGCGCCGAGATCACGGGCGGATCGATTCGCTATCGGGGCACTGAGCTGCCGTCGCTCGGTCCCGAAGAATATCGCCGGATGCGCGGCAGCGAGATCGCGATGATCTCGCAGGAGCCGATGGTCGCCCTCGACCCGTCGTTCCGCATTGGCACGCAGGTGGCCGAGGTCGTGCGAACGCACGACCGATGCTCACGGCGTGAGGGGCGCGAACGCGCCGTCCACCTGCTGGACCAAGTCGGGCTCACGGACCCCGAGGGTGTCGCCCGGAAGTTCCCGCACGAGGTCTCGGGCGGCATGGCCCAGCGCGTCGCGATCGCGCAGGCGCTTGCGGGCCGGCCGAAGCTCCTCATCGCCGACGAGCCGACGACCGCGCTCGACGTCACCGTACAAGCGGGCATCCTCGATCTCCTCGTTCGATTGCAGCGTGCGCACGGCATGTCAGTGCTGTTCATCACCCACGATTGGGGCGTCGTCGCCGACGTGTGCGAGCGCGCCGTGGTGATGTACGCCGGGCAGGTCGTCGAACAGGCGAGCGTCATCGACCTGTTCGAGCGACCCCAGCATCCCTATACCCGCGCGCTCTTGCGATCGAGCCCTCACCATGTCGCCAAGGGCGAGCCGCTGCCGGCGATCGGCGGCACCGTGCCGTCGCCGTCGGCGTGGCCAGAGGGATGTCACTTCGCCCCGCGCTGCCCGCTCGCGACCGCCGCCTGCACCCATGGGCCGATTGCGGAAGTGACGCTGCCGGGCGGGCGGACGAGCCGCTGCATACACGTCGATCAACTCAGGGAGCAGCCGGCATGACCGCGATCCATCAGGCCGACGCGACCGGCACTGGGGCGGCGGACCCCGCCGGGCAACCGCTGCTTGAGGTGTCGCGGCTGACCGTCGACTACGGCCGTGGGCGCCGTCGCTTTCGCGCGGTCGACGACGTGAGCCTGCACATCGGCCGTGGCGAGACCCTAGGACTGGTCGGTGAATCGGGCTCCGGCAAGTCGACCATTGGCCGGGCCATCCTCGGCCTCGTCAAGCTCGCGGAAGGCCGCATCCAGTACGGGGGCAGGGACCTCGGCGCGATGGGGCGCCGCGAACGCCGGACGCTCGGGAATCGCCTCCAGGTGATCTTCCAAGATCCCTATAGCTCACTCGATCCGACCAAGACCATCGGCTATACGCTCGCCGAGCCCGTTCGCCTGCACGAACGCGCGTCGAAGACCGAGGTGCGTCGGCGCGTGCACGAGATGCTCGCCCGCGTCGGTCTGCCGGACTCGGCGGCCGAGCGATACCCGAGCCAATTCTCCGGCGGTCAGCGGCAGCGCATCGCGATCGCCCGGGCGCTCATGTGCAGACCCGAGCTCGTGGTGTGCGACGAGCCCGTGAGTGCGCTCGACCTGTCGATTCAGGCCGAGGTGATGAACCTCGTCGCAGAAATGCAGCGCGAACTGCGCCTGAGCGTCCTGTTCATCTCCCACGACCTGAGCGTGGTGCGACATGTCTCGGACCGCATCGCCGTGCTTCGTCGAGGTCAAGTGGTCGAGGAGGGCGACGCGAACGAGCTCTCCCGTTCTCCGAAGCACGAGTACACGCGAGAGCTCCTCGCCGCGGCGCCCGTCCCGGATCCCTTGGAACAGCGACGCCGTCGGGAACAGCGCATGCGGGCGGCGCTCGAGGCCTGACATCGGAATGCCGACGGAGCGCCGGATGTTGCACCCGGCATGCGCGCGATGACGTATTCCCAGTATGGCGACCCGAGCATCCTGACCCTCACCGATCGGCCGCTGCCGAAGGTGGCGCCCGGCGCGGTGCGTATCAACGTGATGCGCGCGGCCGTGAATCCCGTCGACTGGAAACTCATGGGTGGCGGGCTCGATGCCGTGCTCGATGTGCTGTTCCCCGTCATCCCCGGATGGGACGTCGCCGGCGTCGTGGATGCCGTCGGTGCTGATACCCCCGAGTTCTCGGTCGGCGACCGGGTCGCCTCGTACGCCCGCAAAGACGTCGTGAGCGGTGGCACGTTCGCCGAGTACGTGTCGGTGCCGGCGACCTCGGTGGCGCGGATCCCCGAAACCGTCAGCTTCGACGAGGCCGCCGGCCTGCCCCTCGCCGGGCTCACGGCGCTGCGTATTCTCGAGACGCTGGAGGTCACGAGTGACGACACGCTGCTGATCCACGCCGCATCGGGCGGTGTCGGCACCTTCGCGAGTCAGCTGGCCGCCGCCCGCGGCGCGACGGTGATCGGCACCGCGTCGCCGAAGCACCACGAGCGTCTGGCCGGCCACGGGATCACGCCGGTCGAGTACGGCGACGATCTCGCCGATCGCGTGCGTGAGCACGCCCCCGACGGCGTGACGGCTGTCGCGGACCTCGTCGGCGGTCAGCTTGAGACGACGCTCGCGGTGCTCGCCGATGGCGGTCGGCACGCGTCGGTCGCCGACCCGTCGGTCGAGGAGCACGGCGGGCGAATCATCTGGGTACGCCCCGATGGCGAGCGGCTGGCGCGCCTGCTCGCTCTCGTCGCCGACGGAACGGTCGCCGTGCCGGTCGCCGGGCTCTATCCGCTCGCCGAGGCGGCTTCCGCGCTCGAAGCGAACCGCACGGGAGCGGTCAGCGGCAAGGTGCTCATCGACGCGTCGCGGTAAGAAGCTCCCGGCGCGTCGTGTAGGGCGCGGTCGGACGCCGCGCAGGGGCGTTCCGGTGGCGCGCACGACACGGTCACGACAGTGAAACGTGCGTCAGCGACAATATGCGCGTGAACGCAATACAAGCAGTGCCAGCCACCGACATCCGAGCACTCCTTCTGGACCTCGACGGGGTCGTCACCCCGACCGCAGAGGTGCATCGGCGGGCGTGGGCCGCGCTCTTCTCGAACGAGCTCCGCGCGAGGGGTGCATCCCCCGACTACTCCGACGACGACTACTTCACGTACATCGACGGGAAGCCGCGCCATGACGGCGTGCGCGACCTGCTCGCGTCGCGTGGCATCGCCCTCCACGACGGCCTGCCGACCGACGCACCCGATGCGGAGACGGTGTGGGGGCTCGGCAACCGCAAGAACGACGAGTTCGCGCGAATCCTCGCCGAGGAAGGCGTCACGCCGTATCCGGGCTCGATCGCACTCATCGATGCGGCCGAGGCCGCCGGTATCGCGATGGCCATCGTGACCAGCTCGCGCAACGGCAAACGGGTCTTGGAGGCGGCCGGTCTCGCCGACCGTTTCCCGGTCGTCGTCGACGGCGTCCGCGCCGCGCAGCTGCAGCTGCCGGGCAAGCCGTCCCCAGCGACGTACCTGCGCGCCGCCGAGGAGCTCGGGGTCCCGGCGGCCGACTGCGCCGTCGTGGAGGACGCCATTTCGGGGGTGGCCGTCGGAGCGGACGGCGACTTCGGGCTCATCATCGGTGTCGATCGCGGGGTTGGCGAGCACGCGCTTCGACGTGCCGGCGCGCACGTGGTCGTGAGCGACTTGGCTGAGCTCGTCGAGCACGTCCAGACTGGGGCGTTGCGCTGGAAGCAACCGAACGACCGAGGAGAGGAGGCGACGTCGTGAACGACGACACGATGCGTCAGTGGGTGAGCACGCTGCCGAGCGATGACAACTGGTTCGATGAGCCGCGGCCACGCCGGGCGGTCGAGCCAGGCGACGACTCGAGCGCGCCAGATCCGTCGGGGCGACACGGCGACGCTGCGACGGGCGATGTGCCAGATGGCGACGGCATCGACCGACTCAACTTCCCCGTTGACGAGTGGGCGCTCGTCGAGCGGCACTTCGACCGCGACCTGCAGGGGCGTACGGAGACGATCTTCACGGTCGCGAACGGGTACATCGGAATGCGTGGCAACTCACCCGAGGGCCGGTATGCCAGTGAGCACGGAACCTACATCAATGGATTCCACGAGACGTGGCCCATTCGGCACGCCGAGGAGGCCTTCGGGTTCGCGCGCGTGGGTCAGACGATCGTCAATGTTCCCGACGCGAAGATCATCCGGCTCTATGTCGACGACGAGCCGTTCGTGCTCGCGACCGCCGAGATCGAGTCGTACGAGCGGCGGCTCGACTTCCGCAAGGGCATCGTCACACGCGACCTCGTGTGGCGGACCCCCGGCGGCAAGCGCGTGCGGATCTACTCCAGCCGGCTCGTGTCCTTCAGCGACCGGCACCTCGCGCTGCTCGAGTACGAGGTCGAGGTGCTGGGCGACGAGGCGTCGGTTGTCTTCTCGAGTCAGCTGCTCAACCGTCAGGACGGTGTCGACGAGTACCGGTCGGCCAAAGGATCGAAGAACGGTGGGAATTCCTTCGGCAGCGGCGCCGACGAGCGCTTCGACCCCCGCCAGGCCGAGCAGTTCGTCGAGCGCGTCCTTGACCCGCGCATCCAGGACACCAGCGGGGACCGCATCATCCTCGGCTATCAGACCCGCAATTCGGGCATGACGATCGCGTGCGCGGTCGACCACCGGCTCACCATCAACGGCGTCGATGTTGCCAGCGACCTCGCGGCACTCGACGACACGATCGACGTGGCGAGCGACACCGAACTCGCTGAAGACCTCGCCAAACGTGTGTACCGGATGCGAGCAAGGGCCGACACGCCGATCAAGCTCACGAAGTACGTGAGCTACCACACGGCGTCATCGGTGCCGACGCGTGAGCTCGCCGACCGGTGCAACCGCACGCTCGATCGGGCGCTCGATGAGACCGTCGAGACGCACCGCGCGCGTCAGCTCGCGTGGTTGGAGCAGTTCTGGGAGAGCTCGGATGTCGTTCTGCGCGGGCAGCCCGATCTGCAGCAGGCGATGCGGTGGAATCTGTTTCAGCTCGCGCAGGCGTCGGCGCGCGGTGATGGCCTCGGGATCGCGGCGAAGGGCGTGACCGGTTCCGGTTACGGGGGGCACTACTTCTGGGACACAGAGGTCTTCATGCTCCCCTTCTTGACGTACACGCAGCCGCAGATCGCTCGCAACGCGCTGCGCTTCCGGCACACGACGATCGACGCCGCGCGCGAGCGCGCCGCCGAGCTCAACGAGCGCGGTGCGCTGTTTCCGTGGCGAACCATCAATGGCGAGGAGTCGAGCGCCTACTACGCCGCGAGCACGGCGCAGTACCACATCGACGCCGACATCTCGCACGCCATCGCCCAGTACGTCGCCGCGACCGGCGATACGTTCTTCCTGATCAACGAGGGAATGGACGTTTTGGTCGAGACCGCACGCATGTGGTCGGATCTCGGGTTCTGGCGCCGCGGCGATGCCGCGTCGTTCCACGTCCACGGTGTCACGGGACCCGACGAGTACACGACCGTCGTCAACGACAACCTCTTCACGAACGTCATGGCGCAGGAGAACCTGCAGATCGCGGCCGACGCGGTGGAATGGCTCCGTTCGCGGCACCCGGACGATTACGACCGGCTCGCGGCACGCCTCGACCTGCGGGAGGACGAGCTCGGCGAGTGGCGTCGGGCCGCCCGGCACATGCACATTCCCTATGACGAGAACCTCGGCGTCCATCCTCAGGACGCCTCGTTCCTCGACAAGGAGGTATGGGATCTCGATCACACGCCGGATGAGCAGCGACCGCTCCTGCTGCACTTCCACCCGCTCGTGATCTACCGGTTCCAGGTCATCAAACAGGCCGACGTCGTGCTCGCCCTCCTCCTGCGCGGGGATTGCTTCACCGCGGAGGAGAAGCTGCGCAACTTCGAGTACTACGACGTGCTGACGACCGGCGATTCGAGCCTTTCCGCCGTCGTGCAGTCAATCGTGGCGGCCGAAGTCGGGCACATGCGTCTCGCCCTGAAGTACTTCCGGCACGGTGCGTTCGTCGACCTCGGCGACCTGCACGGCAACACCAATGCCGGTGTGCACGTCGCGTCGGCCGGTGGCATGTGGATGGCGGCGGTCAATGGCTTCGCTGGGATGCGCGACCACCGCGGCATCATCTCGTTCGATCCGCGCTTGCCAGATGGTTGGCAGGGCATCGACTTCAAGCTGCGGCTGCGCGACTCGCGCATCAGGGTCGAGCTTCGCACGGAGTCGATCGCGTTCACGCTGGAGTCGGGCGACGCCGTGCGGGTGCAGGTGCGCGGCGAGACGGTCACGGTCGAGCCCGGCGAGCCGCGCATCGTGCCACTCGCGCATCAGGGGGAGCGCCGTACGCGCGAGCTGAGCATCGACACGATCACGGGCGCCTACCGGTCCGACGGGTCGCCGCTCACGGCCTCGGTGCCCGTGGTGACGGGCGCCATCCCGATCGGCGAGTCGTCCCCGGTGATGAGTCACGGTGCCGCCGGACATCCGCTCGATCATTCGGATGCTCGGAGCGTCCCCCCGGGCGCGTAGCGGGCGCTCCGCCGCGGCTTCGTCACACGAACGCGTCGGGGAACAGCGACGACTCCTCGACGCCGGGGGAGTAGGCGGCGAGGTCGGTCACTCCGGCCTCGGCGAGCACGTCTTCGCACAGCAGCGTTTCGCCGTTGCGGGCGCGCCCCGTCAGGAGCTCGTACGCGGCGTCCGCATAGAGCTCGGGCGATCTGCTGCGCCGCATGAGCTCGTCGCCGCCGATCACATTCGCGACCGCCGCCGTCGCGATCGTCGTCCGTGGCCAGAGCGTGTTCGCCTCGAGCCCGCGGTCGGCGAACTCGTGAGCGTGGCCGAGCGTCGTGAGCGTCATGCCGTACTTCGCCGTCATATAGGCGGGATACGCCGCGAGCCACTTCGGTGCGAGGTTCAGGGGCGGCGAGAGGGTCAGCACCCGGGGGCGGCTCGAGTCGAGCAGATGAGGCATGGCCGCGCGCGTGAACAGGAACGTGCCGCGCACGTTGATCTGGTGCATGAGGTCGTAGCGCTTGGCAGCGACTTCGAGCGAACCGTCGAGTGAGATCGCGCTCGCGTTATTCACGACGATATCGATGCCACCGAACGTGTCGACCGCAGCCGCAACGGCTCGGTCGATGTCGGTCTCTTCGCGCAGGTCCCCTACGACCCCCACTGCGCCACCGCCGGCGGCGCGGATCTGCTCGGCCGCGGTGTGCACCGTGCCTTCGAGCTTGGGATGTTGCCGATCAGTCTTGGCGAGGAGCGTCACGTTCGCGCCGTCCCGCGCTGCCCGGAGCGCGATGGCGAGCCCGATGCCGCGCGAGCCGCCCGACATCACGATCGACACTCCTCGTAGGGAGGCCGCGGAGTTCCGTGTGTCGTCCGTCGCAGGTGCGGGCGTGGCGGAGGGGGTGGGTGGATCCGACAGCGTCGGCTCGGTTGCGCGTGCTGAAGGTGTGGCGTCGGTCATGTCATCCCATCGTTGCAGCGCCGCCTGTGCGGCGCACGGCGTGGAGGCGAGGTGCGTACGGAGATCCTCCCTCCTCCGAACGGATCGGGCGCGAGTGTTGGCACCACGATCCAATGAATCGCCGGCATGGGCGACGCATGCGGTCACCATCGCACCACGAGCCGCCGGGTTTCGTTGTGTGTCGGCGGCGATTGGCGGCAGCGGGCGCGATCTCTACGCTCGTCGATCGTGGCGCGGCTGACCCGCGCCTGTTCGCTGTTTCCGGAAAGGACCACCATGCCCCGATTCACCAAGGCGCTCGCCGCGCTCGGCGCCGCAGCGCTCGTCGGCACACTCGCCGCCTGCGCGCCCGCGGGCGACGACGACGTCATTCGCATCGGCGTCGTCGGCGCCGCGGACCCCGAGTGGGCGCTCTTCACCGAGGCTGCTGCGGCCGAGGGCATCACCGTCGAGGTCATCGACTTCGGCGAGTACACGCAGCCCAACCCGGCGACGACCGCGGGCGATATCGATATCAATCAGTTCCAGCACATCCAGTTTCTGGCCCAGCACAACGTCGACTCCGGCGACGACCTCCAGCCCCTCGGTTCGACGGCCATCTACCCGCTCGGTCTCTACTCGGACAAGCACGACGACGTGGCCGCGATTCCCGAGGGCGGCCGCATCGGCATCCCCAACGACATCGTGAACCAGGCCCGTGGCCTGCTCGTGCTGCAGTCGGCCGGCCTCGTCGAGCTCGAGGGCGGCGGAAACGCCTACTCGACGGTCGACGACATCGATACGGCGGCGAGCAAGGTCGAGATCGTGCCCATCGACGCCGACAAGATCGGCACGTCGATGCCCGACCTTGAGGCCGCGATCATGAACAACGACTTCCTCGAGGCCGCGGGCTTCCAGGCGGCCGACGCGATCGCGGAGGACGACCCGGCCGACCCCGCCGCGCTCCCGTACGTCAACATCTTCGCCACGACCGCCGACAACGTCGACAACGAGACCTACCTCAGGTTGGTCGAGCTGTACCACGAGTCGCAGGACGTCCTCGACGCCGTGCAGGAGGGCGCCGGCGGCACGGCCGAGTTCGTGAACCTCCCCGCGAGCGAGCTGCAGGCCTCGCTCGAGGAGACGCAGGCGGCCTACGCCGAGACCAAGGAGTAGCGCCTAACGGCGAACCGGCGACCGATTAGGCTCATCCGGTACACGCGTCGCGGGGCCCCGTTCGGGCCCCGCGACGGCGCGCGAATGCTGATGAGAGGATCTCGCATGGCCCTGATGAGCCTTCGCGATGTCGTGAAGCACTACCCATCGGCACGGAAGGGTGGCGGGCCGATCCGTGCCATCGACGGCGTCTCGCTCGACATCGAGGCCGGTGACATCTACGGCATCATCGGTTACTCCGGGGCCGGGAAATCGACGCTCGTGCGGCTCATCAACGCCCTCGAACGGGTGTCGAGCGGCTCCATCGAGATCGACGGTACCGACATCACCACGTTGCCTGAGCCCAAGCTCCGCGCAGTGCGCGGCGGCATCGGGATGATCTTCCAGCAGTTCAACCTCTTCAACTCTCGCAACGTGGCTGGCAACGTCGCCTACCCGCTGCGGGTCGCCAAGTGGCCGAAGGCGGACCGCGAGCAGCGCGTAGGCGAGTTGCTCGACTGGGTCGGCCTCAGCGACCGGGCCCGCAACTACCCGGATCAGCTGTCCGGCGGCCAGAAGCAGCGGGTGGGGATCGCCCGCGCGCTGTCGACGAAGCCGCGCATTCTGCTGGCCGACGAGGCCACGAGCGCCCTCGACCCGCAGACGACCGAGGACGTGCTGGGACTGCTCCGCCGTGCCAACGAGGAGTTCGGGGTCACGATCATCGTGATCACGCACGAGATGGATGTCGTGAAGTCGATCTGCAGTCACGTCGCGGTCATGGAAGAGGGCCACATCGTCGAGCGAGGCGAGGTCTTCGACGTGTTCTCGTCGCCGCAGTCGCCCGCCACGCGCCGGTTCGTCTCGACCGTCGTGCAAACCGTGCCGAGCGCACAGGAACTCGCCGAGCTCCGCAGTCGCCACGACGGCCGGCTCGTGAGCGTTGGCGTGAAATCGGGCGAAACCAACCAGGCCGAGATCTTTCGACGCTTCGGGGACGCCGACGTCGACGTCGAGCTCGTCTACGGGGGCATCACCGAGATCTCGGGAAAGTCGTTCGGGCAGTTGACCTTCTCCCTCAGTGGCAACGCCGAGGATATCGACCGGGCGATCGCCGGCGTGCGTGAGATCGCCGAGGTCGCCGACACGGAACGCCTCGTCGATGAACTCGCGACCCCCGACAAGCGCACGGGGAACCGCATCGGAAGCGCAGGCGACCATCCCCCGGAATCCGATGGAACGCCCGGCATGGGGCTTGGACCGGGGGCCCTCTGATGTTCGGGGGAGCAGAGCTCGGAGACTTCCTGCTCACGCTCGCGGATGCGACGTGGCAGACACTGTTCATCGTCCTCGTCAGCCTCGCGGGTGGCGGCGTCGGCGGGCTCGCCCTCGGCCTCGGCGTCTACCTCACCCGGCCGGGCAACCTCTACGCGAACGCCCTCGCGCACACGGTGCTCAACATCGTCGTGAACTTCGTGCGGCCGATCCCCTTCCTCCTCCTGCTGGTGATCCTCGTGCCGTTCGCGCGCGTCGTGGTCGGGACCGGCATCGGAAACCCGCCCGTGATCTTCGCGATCTCCGTCGCCGCCGTGTTCGGCATCAGCCGCATCGTCGAGCAGAACCTGCTCAGCGTCTCACCCGGCGTCGTTGAGGCGGCGAGATCGGCCGGTGCAGGGCGGTTCCAGATCGTGTGGAGCGTCATCATCCCCGAGGCGCTCGGACCACTCATCCTCGGCTACACCTACATCTTCGTCGCGCTCGTCGACATGTCGGCGGTCGCGGGCTGGATCGGCGGGGGAGGCCTCGGCACCTACGCGGTGCAGGACGGCTTCCGCCGCAACGAGTGGACCATCATCATCGCCGCGGTGGTCGTCATCATCGTCATCGTCCAGGCCGCGCAGTTCCTCGGGAACTTCGTCGCGAGGAAGGTCCTGCGTCGGTAGACCGGCGAGTGGGGCGGTCGTGCTCGACACGCAGCCGGGTGGGCCCGCGCGGGCGGGCGGCGCTGGCCGCGTAGCATCGGTTCGACACACGTCCGTCACCGCGCAGGTCAGCAAAGGAGGTCCGCGTGCATGTCCGGCTCGCCTCCTACGGCGTCATCATCCACGAGGAGCGGATCCTGCTCGCGCACTGGCGCGACCGAGGCCGGAGCGGCTGGACCCTCCCTGGCGGCGGGGTCGAGCCCGGCGAGGATCCCGTTGAGGGTGCGGTGCGCGAGATCTGGGAAGAGACAGGCTTCCACGCGTCGATCGACGAGCTGCTCGGGATCGATTCGATGATCATCAAGACCTCCGACCGGCTCATCGGCGGCCGCGGACCCATGCAGGCCTTGCGCATCATCTACAGAGCGTCGATTCTTGGCGGCGAACTGCGCTCCGAAGTCGGCGGTTCGACCGACGAGGCGCGCTGGTTCGACCTCGACGAGCTCGCCGACCTGCGCACCGTTTCACTCGTCAGGGCCGGTCTGCGCCTGTTCACCGAGCGCCCCACGAACGGCCGTCTCATCGACTGACGTCCGCCGGGCAGCCGGCCTGAAACGACGGCGCCCGCCCACTCGTGCTGCACTCTGACGAGCAGGCGGGCGTCCCCGCGTCGGGGGGCCGGGAGGCGTGCACGTCGCACGGCCCCCGGGAGCCGTGGTCAGATCAGGCCGCGCCCGTTCCTGTGCGCATCGATCCACTCCTTGATGAATGCGCGGCCGATGACGATCATGACGCCGAGCACGATGACCGGGAAGGCCAGGACGTACACGGTCAGGGCAATGGTGCTCATTGGTTACTCCTTCGTGGTGGAATTCGCGGTGCGGGCGCCAGCGGGGCCGGACACGGTGTCGGCCGCTTGGGCGGTTTCGTCCGTTTCCGGGTCATCGCCGAGCGCATGCCGATGCTCGGTGTCGAAGTCGCCCGTGCGCTCCTTGATGACGCTGAAGTCGAATTCCCGCTTCGACCGGAACGAGAGGAAGAAGCAGAGGATGGTGCTCGCGGAGTAGGCGACGAGCGAGCCGCTCAGGGTGGCGTACTCGTGGAGCGTGCCGATCGCGAACGGCGCAGCGGCGACGGCTGTGACGACGCCGACGATGTACGCAGTGCGCAAACCGAAGAACCCGAACGCCATGAGGCCGAAGATCACGCCGATCCCGAGCACCGCCAGCACGTCGACCGCGATCGCGAGCGCGAAGAATCCACCCCCGTAGGGGAACAACTCGAACCGAACGGGAATGAAGATCGCGATGCCGGCGAGCGCGCCCACGACGAAGCCCACGTTCGTGACCTTCTTCCAGTAGAAGCTCGCGATGACCGGGAACACGAGCGCGCCCCACAGGGCACCGACGAAGACGAGCAGGTCGAGAATGCTGAACTCGAAGCTGGCGAACACCACGGCGAGCGCCGTCGCGGCGATCATCGTGATACGGCCGACCCAGATCATCACGGCCGGATTCGCACGTTGCTTGCCCGCGATGTTCTGGCCGTAGACATCCGCCATCACGATCGACGACATCGCCGAGAGGTCGGAGTCGGCCGTCGACGCGAGGGCACCGATGATCATGACGAATACGAGGCACAGCAGCGCGAAAGGCAAGTAGCTCGCGGCCATCTCGGGGATCAGGTTGTCCGTGTTGCCGCCCGTCGGCTCGAAACCCAGGTACAGGGCGAGTACGCCGAGCATGCCGACGCCGATCACCATGGCCCCGTATCCGACGGTCGCCGTGATGAACGTGGGCCGGATCAGGTCTTTCCGCACGGCGAAGAGCCGCTGAGCGATCGTCTGGTTGCCGATCGCGTAGGCGAGCACCGCCGCGATGTACGGCGCTCCCTGGTTCATGAAGGCCTCGGACGAGAAGAAGTTGCTCTGCTCGGGGGTGAGGTTCGCTGCGCCGGTTTCGAACGCCGCAGGGAAGTCGGCGGCGACGAAGATCACCGGCACCACGATCACGACGGTCGCGAGCATCGCCATGACTTGGATGAAGTCGGTCAGCACCGAAGCTCGGAACCCCGACCACAGCGTGTAGAGCAGCACTCCCGCGGCGATGGCGATGACGCCCTGCACGAAGTTGAAGGGCGAGAGCATCGAGATCAGCACGCCGCCGGCGATGAAGTTCGACATGAGGCTGATGAGACTGCCCACGATGTTCGAGCTGGCGAGCATCAGCTGGCTGCCGCGACCGTGCCGGGCGTACATGACCTCCGCAAGCGTGTGCGCCTTGGGCGCGACCTCGCGGATCCGCTTGCCGAACGGGTAGATGAACAGAATCATCAGGGCGCCCCAAAGCCCGTAGTGGATGGGTCCAGAGATGCCGTACGTGTAGCCGGAGCTGGCCGATGCGTACATGGATGAGGCCCAGATCCAGGTCGCTGTCATGCTCGCTGCGGAAATGCCGAAACCGATGCGGTTTCCCGCGGTCATGAAGTCGTCGGCGTTCTCGCGACGGCGCCGGATGCGGAAGGAAATCAGGAAGGTTCCGCCGAAGAAGACCACCATCAGCGCGATGACGGCGACGGCCCCCAACTGTATTGGCTCAGTATCGCTCACGTTCGCTCTCCACTCTCTCGTCGTCGAATTGTCGGCGGCACGGGGGCGAACCGGATGCTCGCTCGCGCCGGATCCCGGCGTTCGGTGCATCGATGGGGGCGGAGAAGCAAGCCGTGGAGTACCCGCACGGCAACCCAGGCGGCAGCCACGCGCGGTCGCTCGCCCACCGACATTCGCTCGCGCCATGGCGCGGCCGCCCGGGATCAGGCGCTGACCTGATTGTCAGCGGATCGGCGGTCGCGCGACGGACCGAGGGTGCCCGGATTGCGGGCACGCCACGCGGCACCGTCAGGCGCGGAGCGGGATGGCCCGGAAGGCGAAGACACTGATCAGGTGTCCGCGCGCGGTTCCCCGACTTTGCACGGGCCGAATCCTCGAACGGTCCACGACCATAGCATGAAGAGAATTCTCAGGAATGTCACGGTCGGAGACGGAGACACCGGGCGGGCGTGACAGGGATGGCTGTGGCGACGCGTGCGGCGGGCGTGCCGCCAGGCGTGCGTGTGAGCGAGCAGTGGGACAAAAGACGCGCGGGGACGGCGCACCGTGTCGGTGCGCCGTCCCCGCGCGAGGGAGTGGTTCGGGTCGTTCCCTAGTCTGAGGTCGACGGTGTGACGGTCGACGGTGCCGACGCGGACGCCCCCGAGGTCGACGACGACGGTGAAACCGTCGTCACGGGCGCGTCAAGCTCCTCGTCGGCGATCCAGAGGTCGTCGTCGGCGCGGAAGGTCTGCCAGAGGGCGTAGCCAACGGCCGCGACCGCCGCCACGCCGGCGCCGATGAGGAACCAGCCGCCGACGCCGATGCCCTTCTTGTTGTACTTCTTGTCGTACTCCTTGAGCGCCGACTTCGCTCGGCGGTCCAGGGTCTTCGAGAGACCCCGGGCCTTCTTGGCCGCACCCTTGTAGTCGGACTTCTCGCTTGCGAGGTTCGCGAAGGTCCCGGCGATTGAGCCACCGATGGTGGCGGCGGCCGGAACGACACGACCGTTGAACCGCACGCGAGCGTCGTCGGCCGCGTCCCGAGCGATGCCGAGGCCTCGGTCGACGTTCGGGCGAACCCGAGCGTTGTACTCGCCCTGCAGGTAGGGGAGGAGCTCGGTGTCGCGCAGCCGCTTGGCATTGTCGCCTGCCTCCGACCGCAGCTCGCGGGCGTGCTCGAGAACCGCCTGCTGCTCGGCCCACAGCGAGCTTGCGTGCTTTCGCAGGCGCTTCAACTGGCGCTGGTTCTTCTTCGAGAGGGCCATGCGTGCCTCCATAACTGTGATCAGGTCTACGTCAATCTTGGCACGCGCGACCGGGCGCCAACCTGAATTCCCCGCATCCGTTGCAGGATGCGACGCTCGAACGCCGGGAAATTGTGCGCGGCGCGAACACTCGCCGGGGCATTTGGGTGCATGAGCCGCCGCGCGTGCTCATCGTGGAAGGATTGCCGCATGTCTCTTGCTACCGCAATCGCGACCATCACGACGAACGTCGGCCCCATCACGATCGAGCTCTACGGCAACCACGCCCCGAAGACCGTCAAGGTCATCACGGGCCTCGCTACGGGGGAGCTCGAGTGGGTCGACCCCGAGACGGGTGAGAAGCGCAACGACCCGTACTACGACGGCGTCGCGTTCCACCGCATCATTCCCGACTTCATGATTCAGGGTGGCGACCGCACCGGGACGGGCGCTGGCGGTCCCGGCTTCACCTTCGACGACGAGATCCACCCGGAGCTCACGTTCCAGGATCCTTACATGCTCGCGATGGCGAACGCCGGCAAGCGCGGCGGTCAGGGCACCAACGGCTCGCAGTTCTTCATCACGACCGGTCCGACGACATGGCTGCAGGGCAAGCACACCATCTTCGGCAAGGTCACCGACCCCGCTTCGCAGCAGGTCGTCGACAAGCTCGGACGGGTCGAGACCGACCCGCGCGACCGTCCCCTGAACGACGTCGTGATCCAGAGCTTCACGATCGAGCCTGTCGCCCAGGGCTGATCCCGACCGTGCCCGACTATGGTCAGCGCGCTGAGCAGCGTGCCGACAATTCCTGTTACCGGCACCCGGATCGGCAGAGCTTCGTCCTGTGCCAGCGCTGCGGCAAGACGATCTGCGGCGACTGCCAGACGCCGGCGCCGGTCGGGGTGATCTGCCCTGGCTGCGTGGCCGAGGCGAAACGTGCCCACAAGGGTTCACGGCCCGGCCTCGGCACACGCCTCAGCCGCGCCGCGGCGCTCGGCCGGCCGGTCGTGACGTACTCGATCATCGCCGTCACGTTGCTCGTGTACGCCGTGCAGTTCGTGACCGGCGGATTCGTCACCAATCTGCTGCTGTTCAATCCCGTCACCCTCTGGGTCGACGGCGATCGGTTCGAGCCATGGCGAGCGCTGACCGTCACCCTCGTGCACGGTGGCATATGGCACGTGCTGTTCAACATGGTCACGCTCTGGCTTTTCGGGCGCGTGCTGGAGCCGCTCTATGGGCGTCTGCGGTTCGGCCTCGTGTGGGTTGCGGCGGCGCTCGGCGGATCCCTCGCCGTCGTCATCGCGACCCCCACAGGGTCGGTGATCGGAGCATCCGGTGCCGTCTTCGGCCTGTTCGGCGCATACTTCGTGGTGATGCGGCAGGCGCGGATGAACACCACCTCGCTGCTGGTGCTCGTCGGCATCAACGTCGTCATGGGGTTTATCAACCCCGGCGTCTCATGGCAGGCACACATCGGCGGCCTGTTGGTCGGTCTCCTCGCGGGGTGGCTGGTCAGCCGCGACGTACGGGGCCCGCGGGCGGTATCGACGGACGGCCGCAAACGGCCTCCGGCCTCCGGTGCCGTACTCGTTGGCGTGCTGGCGCTCGCGCTCTTCGGCGCGTGCCTGCTCTGGGCCAACACGATCGGCGTGAGCACGGCCGTGGCGGGAGGCTGAACGGCGCCCGCACAAGCGGGCGTCGCCACGAGGAGCGTCATCGTGCGCTTCACCGGTGATCACACGCGTGTAATTACACACCTGTGAGCAACCCTGTGGACAACTCCGGGCCGCGGCCCCGGGCGACACCCGCGGCGGAAACGAACGAGGGGGCGCATCCGTGTCGGATGCGCCCCCTCGTTGGTGCGTGTGCGTGACGTAGTGCCGCTACGACTTCCAGTTCGTCGTCATCAGGAAGCCGACGAAGGCGATGCCGAAGCCAACGAGGATGTTCCACGACCCGAGCTCGGCGATGGGGAATCGCCCGCTCGACAGGTAGTAGACGATGATCCAGAGGAACCCGATGGCGAGGAAGCCGAACATCAGCGGCTTGAACCACACGGGGTTCGCGCCTTCCGGGCGCGCCGGGCGGCGACGGCGCTGCTTCTCGGCTGCGGCGGCAGCGGCCGCCGCAGCGGAAGCGGCCGAAGATGTGTGCTTGCGCGAACCGGACGGCGTCTTGGTGCGCTCCGCCTTCTTCGCGGCCTCGCCCTTGGGGGCGTTCGCGGCGCCCTTCTTCGCCAACCGCTCCTGACGCCGTTGCTCCTTCAACGCGGCGCGGTCGGCGGCACGCTGCTCGGCTGCGCTCAGCTTGCGGCCGCCAGAACGCTTCTTCGCAGCGGAGGACCGCTTCCCGGCCGAGGCTCGCCCGTCAGAGCGAGTCGTCGACGTGCCGCCCCGTTTCGACGAGCGCCCGCCTCGGGGGCTGGTGACGGGCTCGCGGACGTCGCTGTCGTCGTCCCGCTCGTCGTCGAGGTCGTCATCGTCGAGTTCCTCGTCCTCTAGGTCATCCTGGTCGAGGTCGTCGTCGTCGTCGAGACCGTCATCGTCGAGACCGTCATCGTCGAGGTCGTCGTCTTCGTCGATCTCGTCGTCGTCGAGTTCCTCGTCGTCCTCAAGGTCGTCGTCCTCAGCGTCGTCGTCGAGGTCGTCGTCCTCAAACTCGTCGTCCTCGAGGTCGTCGTCGTCCGTCACGTCCTCGCCGGCCGTGCCGTCGTCCTCGGGGTCGATGTCGTCGAGGTCTTCGGTCTCCGTGGGGTCGATGGCGTCGATCTCGTCGTCGCGCTCGTCACGACCCTTGCGGGCGGGCGTCTCAGCAGGCATGGCGGACAGTCTATCTTCACGCGGGCGCCTCTCCACGCGCCGCCGCGGAGCCGCTGGACGCGACGTTCGAGGGCGGACCCGGTCGCCCTCAGGGTGCGGGCGAGTCGGTGGGCGTCGGCGTCGGCGCCGGGTTCTCGGCCGAACCCGTGCAATAGGTGATCGTCACGTCGGAGTGCTGCTCGACCGGGCCGGCCGCGAGCGACATGCTGACGATGGGATCACCCTCCTCCGCCGGACAGTTCGGGTCTGACTCGACGATGCCCCGAAGGCCGAGCGATTGCAGGGTCGAGGTGGCCTCCTCGAGCCCCGTGCCGACCAGGTCGGGCAGCTCGACGAGCCCCGACGAGACGACGACGTCGACGGTCGAGTCCGGCCCTACCTGCGACCCCGCCACGGGCTCGCTGCGGATGATGGTTCCCTGGGGCGCCGATGGCGAGTTCTCGGTGGTCACGGTGCCGAGGGCGAGCCCCTCGCCCTCGAGGACCGACGTCGCCTGCTCGACGGTCATACCGTTGATGTTCGGAAGCTCGACGGAGGAGGGGCCAGCCGACACCGTCACCGTCACGACCTGGCCCACGGGCACCGTGAGTCCGACGTCGGGCGAAAGCGACATGACGATGCCAGCCGGGACCTCGTCGCTCGTGGCCGTCTCGCGAGAGGGAACGAGCTGCAGCTCCGTGAGCTCGGCATCGGCCTCCTCCCACGTCGCGCCGACGACATCGGGGATCTCGACCCCCGCCTGCGGAAGCTGCGACTCCCTCGGGAGCGTCGCCACCCAGAAGATCACGGCAGCGACGATGGCGAGTATGAGGGCGGCCGCTCCCCAGATCCACATGGCCGGAGGGCGACGCTGCACCGTCGGAGCGCGCTCGTCGTTCTCCGAGAGCGCCGCGAACGCCGACTCGGTCTGCGCGACGGCCGTCGGCGCGGGACCGAACAGCTGCGTGTCCTCAGTCTCGTCCGCCTCGACCCCGAAGGCGGGCATGATGCCCTGCACCGCGAGCTCGAGATCCCGTCGGAACTCGCTCGCCGACTGGAAGCGGTCGTCGGGGCTCTTCGCGAGCGCGCGAAGCACCACGGCATCCATGGCTGGAGAGACGTTCGGATTGAGCTCGCTCGGCGGAACAGGGCGCTCGGTGACGTGCTGATAGGCGACCGCGACCGCCGAATCGCCTTGGAACGGCACCTGGCCCGTCAACATCTCGTAGAGGACGATGCCTGCCGAATACAGGTCGCTTCGGCCGTCGACGTTCTCGCCTCGCGCCTGCTCCGGCGAGAAGTACGAGGCGGTTCCGAGAATGGCCGTGGTCTGCGCGATCGTGCCGGCTGTGTCGGAGATGGCGCGGGCGATGCCGAAGTCCATGACCTTCACGGTGCCGTCGGGCGTGACTTTGATGTTGCCCGGCTTGATGTCGCGGTGCACCACGCCGGCGCGGTGCGAGTACTCGAGGGCGGTGAGGATGCCGGACATGTAGCTGGCGATCTTGTCGTTCGCCAGTGGCGCATCCAGCATGAGGTCGCGCAGCTGGTCGCCTTCGACGTACTCCATCACGATGTACGGCACGATGAGCTCGTGGCCGTCGGCTCGGACGAACGTGTCCTCGCCAGCGTCGAAGACTCGCACGATCGTCGGGTGCGTCATCCGTGCCGCGGCCTGCGCCTCAGCGCGGAAACGGAAGCGGAAGTCGGGTTCCCCGGACAGTTGCGTGTTCAAAAGCTTGACGGCCACGCGGCGTCCCAACCGCTCGTCGAGGCCGAGATAGACCTCGGCCATGCCGCCGCGACCGATCCGACGACCGATCTCGTAGCGACCGGCGAGGGTGCGTTCGCCCTGAATCACGTACTGCACTCCTCACTTGCATCGGCTCGTATGGCACGCCGGCGCACTATAGGGATCGATGGTAACCGCAGCGACATCGTCAGTCGCACGGAGACGTCCGCTTCGTAACCGAATCGAGCGATACGGATGCGAGGTCGCGTCCGCGCAGGAGCGCTCAGTCGCCGATGCCCTCCGGGGGTGCGTCCGTCTCCGTGCCGTCGTCGCCGTTGTCCGGTGGCAACTGCGCGACCGAGGCGGTGCCGGTCGGCGAGTAGCCCGATGCCGTGCCGCCGCAGAAGTACTGGTAGGCGAGCGTGACCTCCGTTGCCCCCTCGTCGATCGCGATGGTGACCGAGTTCGTGCCAGGGCGGCCGCCACCCTGCACGGAGCCGCCCGACACCTGCACCTCATAGCCCTCGAACGACTGACCCGCGGGGCAACTGTTGGCCTGATAGGTCCAGTTCGCCGTGGCCTGCGTGCCCGAGCCGTTGACGGTGATGGCGGGCGTATCGGTCGGGGTGGTCGGGTCTGCGATGTCGGTGTAGACGGTCAATTGCACGGTGGAACCGATGGGAACGTTGCCCGTCGGGTTGACGCTCTGCACCGTGCCGACCTCGCCCTGGCTCGGGGCCGACTGGCCATCGACGCGTTCCGGCGTCAGGCCGAGGGCTTGCACGGCCGCCGCCGCCTCGTCGTACGGCAGGCCGACGAAGTCGCCCGCGTTGACCGCCACGGTCGTCGCCGTCGGCGACGCGGTCTGCGTGGTCGTCTGCGTGGTCGTGGCGGTCGTGGTCGCCGTCGGTGTCGGGGTCGCGTCCTCGGCCGAATTGGTGTTGAACAGCTGGATGCCGAGGAACGTGACCGCGATGAGGAGGAGGACCACGACGCCGATGAGCACCCAGAGCCAGACCGATGGCCGCTTCCGGGGCTCGGCGTCATCGGGCTGCGCGACGAGCGTGCCCTCCTGGTCATCCCCACCGGGCTCGTCGATGGCGAGCAGGGAGTTGAGATCGCCGCCGTACCGCCCGGTCGACTGATCGCCGGGCCCCATGACGCGCGTCGCATCCCCGTCGGACTGCCCGGCACCCGCGGCGGCACCGGCCGCCGCTCCGGCGGCCGTGCCGAACACGGTCGTTCGCCCGTCGGCGACCTGGCCCTGCACCGCGGTGCGGTCGAGGGGTGCCGTCGCAGGGCCTGCGGGACGGTCGCCGAGGATCGCGGGCACGAAGGTGGCGGCACGGCGCGTGTCGCCGTCACGGAGGGCGCGTGCAGCGCGCCCCAGTGCCTCGGCCGTCGTGGGGCGCGAGTTCGGCTCCTTCTCGAGAGCGTTGAACACGAGATTGCGGACCGGTTCGGGAACCGTCACCGGCAGGGGCGGCGGCGCGTCGTTGATGTGCGCCATTGCGATCGCCACCTGCGACTCGCCCGTGAACGGGCGCCGCCCGGCGAGCGACTCGTACGCGACGATGCCGAGCGAGTAGATGTCGGTCGACGGCGAGGCGGCATGGCCCGAGGCCTGCTCGGGCGACAGGTACTGCACGGTGCCCATCACCTGACCGGTCGCCGTCAGCGGCACCTGATCCGCAATGCGGGCGATGCCGAAGTCGGTGATCTTCACGCGGCCGTCGGGCGTGATGAGGAGGTTTCCCGGCTTGATGTCGCGGTGCACGAGGCCGGCGCCGTGCGCGGCGTGGAGGGCCGACGCCGTCTGCGCGACGATGTCCATCACCTGGGCCGCCGGCAGCACTCGTTCGCGTTCGAGGATGTTCGAGAGCGCCTCGCCCGGAACGAGTTCCATGACGAGATAGGCGGAGCCGTTGTCCTCGCCGTAGTCATAGACGTTGGCGATGCCCTCGTGGTTGACGAGCGCCGCGTGACGGGCCTCGGCGCGGAAACGCTCGAGGAAGCCGGGGTCGCCCATGTATTCGTCTTTGAGGATCTTGATGGCGACGGTGCGCCCGATCACCTGATCGGTCGCGTCCCAGACCTCACCCATCCCCCCGATCGCGATGCGGGAGTTGAGCTGATACCGATCACCGAGAGAGACACCCTGGGAAGGTCTCATCGCCCTTGCACCGCCTTCATCACTTCCTGGCCGATTGTTGCTGCAAGCCCGTTGCCGGTGCCCGATTGGCCCATGCCGCCACCATCCTCGAGAACGACCGCCACCGCGATCTCTCGGTCACCAGAGGCCGCGAAGCCCGTGAACCAAAGTGAATACGCTTCATCGGGACCGTTCTCGGCTGTCCCGGTCTTGCCGGCAACATCGACACCGTCAATTCTGGCATTACTCGCGACCCCGCTGTTCACGGAGGCGATCATCATCGACGCGAGCGCATCCGCCGTCTGCTGGCTGAACGCCCGGCCGTACTCCGAGACCTGCTGGCTCTGCAACTCCTGCAGCTCGGGCGTGAGCACCTGCTCCACGGAGGTGGGATTCATGACCACGCCGCCGTTGGCGATCGCGCTCGACACCATCGCGATCTGCAGCGGGGTCGCTCGCACGTCGAACTGGCCGAATCCCGTCAGCGCGGTCTGCGCGTCGTCGAGGCCGCCCGTGGGATACACGCTGGCCGCCGAAGTCTGCGGCACGTCGAACTCGTGGTTGAAGCCGAGCGCCTCGGCCATGTCCCGGAGCCGGCCGGCACCGAGCTGCACGGCCAACTGCGCGAAGGGGATGTTGCACGAGAACTCGATCGCCGTGCGCAGCGTCGTGGTGTCGCCCGGGCCGCATGGCGACCCGTGCGTCGGATTGTTCACGACGGCCGTGCTGCCCGGCAGGGTCCAGGTCGCCGGGTTCGGCAGTTCCCCGTCCGGTGTCGTGATCCCCGACTCGAGTGCCGCCGCCGCGACGACGAGCTTGAACACCGATCCGGGCGGGTTCATGTTGCCACCGATGGCCGAGTTCACGAGCGGCGAGCCGTCGGCGTTGAGCAGTGCGGTGTAGTTGGCCTCGACCTCTTCGAGGTCGGTGCTCGCGAGCACGTTCGGGTCGTAGGCCGGCTTTGACACCATGCCGAGGATCGCCCCCGTGCTCGGCTCGATCGCGATCACCGATCCGCGCATATCACCGAGGGCGTCCCATGCGACCTGCTGCACGATCGGGTCGACCGTCAGCTCGACCGCCGCGCCCGCCGGCGTCTGCCCCGTGAACAGGCCCGCGAGCCCCGAGAAGAACTGCGCGTCGCTGCTGGCCGAGAGTTCGGGGTTCATGGCGTGCTCGATGCCCGCCGACCCGAGGCCGTACGTGTAGTAGCCGGTCAGCGCCGAGTAGAGCTCCCCCTCAGCGTACGTGCGCTGGTACTGGTAGTCGCTCTCGATCGGCACCGAGTAGGCGATGGGCACTCCGTCGACGAGGATCGGGCCGCGCTGGATCTCGTAGTTCGCGACCACGGTGCGGTAGTTGCGCGGGTCCTCGTTGAGTTCGCGCTCCGCGACCACCTGGATGATCGTCGTCGACGTGAAGAGCGACAGGAACATCACGAGCACGACGGCCCCGACGATCCGCAGATGCTGACTCATGCGTGCACCTCCGTGGGTGTGCGACGGACCGTATCGCTGAGGCGCAGCAGGATCGCCACGATGATCCAGTTGGTGAGCAGGCTCGATCCGCCGGCCGCCATAAACGGCATCGTGAGACCGGTGAGCGGAATCACGCGCGTGACCCCGCCGACCACGATGAAGACCTGCAGGGCGATGAGGAAGCTCAGGCCCGACGCAAGCAGGCGCCCGAAGTCGTCGAGGCCCTGGTGGCCGATGCGGAAGCCGCGGGCCACGAGGATCGCGAACAGGCTGAAGATGACGAACAGACCCGCGAGCCCGAGCTCTTCGCCGAGCGCCGCGACGATGAAGTCGCTCGACGCGAGCGGGGTGTCACCGGGGCGGCCCTGCCCGAGGCCCTGACCGAGCAGCCCGCCGTTCGCGAGCCCGTACAGCCCCTGCACGAGCTGGAAGCTGCCGCCGTCGGCGTCGATCATGGCCTGGTCGAAGGGATCGAGCCACGCGTGCACGCGGAACTCCACGTACCCCATTGTCGAGTAGGCGAACCAGCCGCCGACCGCGATAAGCACGACGCCGATGAGGATCCAGCTGAAGCGACCCGTGGCGACGAACATCATCACGAGGAACAGCCCGAAGTACAGCAGCGCGGTGCCGAGGTCACGCTGGAACGCGAGCACGCCGAGGCACAACAGCCACACCACGAGGATCGGACCGAAATCGCGGATGCGGGGGAAACGCATCCACAGGAACTTGTGGCCGACGACCGACAGGGTCTCGCGCGCCGTCACGAGATATCCCGCGAAGAAGATCGCCAGCGCAACCTTGGCGACTTCGCCCGGCTGGAAGCTGAAGCCCGCGATGGTGATCCAGACGTTCGCGTTCACGTCTTGCGCCCCGAGCCCGGGTACGAGCGGTAGCAGCAGCAGGACGATCGCGAGCGCCATGAAGATATACGTGTAGCGCTGCAGGATGCGGTGATTCTTGAGGAAGAGCAACACGATGATCGCGAAGCCGACCGCGACGGCCGTGAGGATCATCTGGTTGGTCGAGGGCGTCAGGAACGCGCCCCCGAGATCCTCGTCGAGGTCGAGCCGATAGATCATGGCGATGCCGAGCCCGTTGAGCACGGCCGAGATCGGCAGGATGAACGGGTCGGCCTGGGGGGCGCGGAAGCGCAGCACGAGGTGCACGCCGATCGTCAGCGCCGTGATGATGCCCGAGAGCGTGAGCACGTTGAAATCGAAGGTGCCGCGCACGCCGAGCTGCACCAGCAGGATCGCCGCGAAGTTGATGAACGCGGCGAAGACGAGCAGGCCCAGCTCCATGTTGCGCAGGCCCTGGGAACCGGGGCGCCGCAGCACGCGCTCGCTGCCGGTCGAGCGCACGTCCGTGCCCTGCGCCGGCGCACTACCCGCTTGCGACATTTTGCAACCTCTCGACGATCGCGAGCGCTTCGTCATAACCTGGAGCACTGATCGTCTGCAGCACTTGGATCTGCTGGTACGTGGGGAGCGTACCGACCGGGATGTCGGTCACCTCCACGACGTGGTGGAGTTCGAACGGACCGAGGTTCTGTTGCACGCCCTGGTAGATCGCGACGTTGCCCTCGTGCTCGGCGACGAAGTATTGCGTCTGCGTCCATTCGTAGGCGAGCCAACTCGCGCCCGCGATCGCGCCGACGAGCAGGATGACGGCGGCCAGCCACGTGAGTTGCCTGCGCCGCTTGCGCTGACGGTCTTCCTTGATGAGCTGCTCGAGGAACTCGTCCGACGGCGGGATGAACTCCTCGTCTTCCGGCTTCGGCTGCCGGCGCAGGGGATGCAGGATCGACGGCAGCAACTGCGAATGCCGCTTCTGCCGCCGTGAGGTGTAACGCAGCGGGTTGGCGGCCGATCCGACCATCTTCGGTTGCAGGTCCTCGACCGGGGTCTCACCGACCTCAACCACGACGACCGTGACGTTATCCGGCGCGCCGTTGTCGAGCGCGAGCTGGACGAGATCGTCACAGGTCTCGCGGCTCGACTGGCCCGCCCGCGAGAGCACCTCGACGATGTGCTCGTCGTCGACATAGCTCGAGAGTCCGTCGGAGCACAGCAGCCACCGGTCGCCCGGCACGGCCGGGGCGACCATGGTGTCGACCTCGAGGTCGGTCTCGACGTCGCCGAGCACGCGCATGAGCACGGAGCGGCGCGGATGGACGAGCGCCTCCTCCGGCGTGATTCGACCGGCGTCGACGAGGCGCTGCACGAAGGTGTGGTCGACGCTCTCCTGGGTGAACTCGCCGTCGTGCAGCCGATAGATGCGGGAGTCGCCGATGTGGCCCATGACGATCGAGTCGCCGACGAGCGTGATCGCGCACGCGGTCGTTCCCATGCCCCGCAGCTCGGTGTGCTCGTCCACGGCGTCGGCGATGAGACGGTTGCCCTCGGCGAAGAGGTTGGAGAGGCCGACCTCGGCATCGTCGATGGTCGGGAAGTCGCGCTCGTGCTCGGCGACGTGCTTGACCGCGATCGCGCTCGCGACGTCGCCGCCCGCGTGGCCGCCCATGCCATCGGCGACCATGAAGACATGGTTGCCGACGTAGGCCGAGTCCTGGTTGTTCGACCTGACCCGACCGACGTGTGACACGGCGTCACCGCGGGAAATGACCGGCATGTCAGCGCAGCTCGAAGGTGGTCGTGCCGATGCGAACCGGCGTGCCGGCGGGGAGCTCCGCCGAGCCGGTCACGCGACTGCCGGCGAGGTAGGTGCCATTCGTGGAGTCGAGGTCGACGATGCGCCAGGCGGTTCCCTGGCGCTCGATGCGGGCGTGCCGAGTCGACGTGTAGTCGTCCTGGATGACGAGCCCGCTATCCGGCGCACGACCGATCGTGAGGGGCTCGTCGCCGAGCAGCACTTCGGTGCCTCGCTTGGGGCCGGAGGTGAGGTGGATGCGGGCCTTGCGCGGAGGAGCAGCAGTCGCATTCCCCTGAGGTCGCGGTGCACCGGCCGGGGCCGGCGCCGCTGCGGGTGCACCGCCCGCAGCGGCGGGCAGCGGCCTGTTCTCGGCTCCCGCGAAGGTCTGCTGGCGCGATTGGGCCTCGACCCGGCGCTGGTACTCGCTTGCGCGGGTACCGAAGAGGTCGCTGCGAAGCGCGTAGATGATCGAGAACACGAAGATCCACAGCACGGCGAGGAACGCGAGCCGCAGGACCAACAGGGTCAGTTCACTCGTCACTGTCGTCCTCGCTGGCTGGGGATGAACCCGGTCTCGTCGCTCGGCGGCGCCTGCGGCACCACACGGAATATGAGGCGCTGCCCCGCGATCTCGATCACCGCATCCGGTTCAAGCGTCGCGCGCGAGACGCGACGCCCCGCCAGCAGCGTGCCGTTGGTCGAGCCGAGGTCGCGGATACCCGCCCGCTGCCCGTCCCACACCACTTCGGCGTGCCGCCGAGACGCGCCCGAACCGGCGAGGGTGATGTCGGCCTCGGCGCCACGGCCGATCGTGGTCGACCCGACGCGCAGGTGGAAGCGCTCGCCGTCGACGTCGAGCACGGGCGTCCACACCACCTGGCCCTGCACGCTGCGAGACTCGATCTCGCAGCGGCCGACCGAGATCGAGTCGTCTTCCAGGAGCTTGATGCTGAGGCCGCCGGTGAACTGGTACCCCTGCTGCTGGGCATGGCGTTCGACGACGCGGTAGAGCTCGTCGGTCAGGGCGGACCCGTGGCTCGACATGCGTTCGTAGTCCGCGGGATTCAGCAGCACGTGAAAGCGGTTCGGCGCGAGGATGCGGTCACGCGTCACGACCTGCGCGCGCGTGTCGAGCTCCCGCTTGAGCGCCGCCGTGATCTCGACCGGCTGCAGCCCGGAACGGAAGGTCTTTGCGAACGCCCCGTTGAAGAGGCGCTCGAGACCTCGCTCGAGCCGATCGAGAATTCCCACGTATCTCCTGGTCTTGCACGTGTTGCCGGGCGATGGCGTGGACGTCCTCGTCGAACTCCTGTCGACTCGGCTGTCCCCTCGTGCCCGGTGCGGGTGCGCGACAGGGCGCCGAACAGCCCGCGGAGGCTGAGGGCATCGTATCCGCAACGCGCCGAAATCGCAGTTTCGGAGCGTGCGGGGGAGCCCGCGGGCGGGAGTCGGCGCATCGGCTGCGTCGCGCGGCGGGCGGGTTCGTGCTAGCCTCTCGGGGTTAGCGCGCAAGTGGCGGAATAGGCAGACGCGCACGGTTCAGGTCCGTGTGCCCGAAAGGGCGTGGGGGTTCAACTCCCCCCTTGCGCACCACTGTCCTGAGTCGCGACATCGTTGAGAAGCGAGTCGCGGCCCAGGGCTTTTCGTGTATGCCAACGACGGCGCGACGTGCCAGGCATTGATCAGCCCGGCCGGCATGTCGAGGGCGTCAAGGTTCACTGCTGGCGGATGGGTGCTGGTCAGGCCGGCCACGACGTCCGGTTCGCGGCCCTCGAGTCTGGCGACGATGCCACTCCGTATCGCCGGTGGGCGGAATCGTCGCGTCCGCGCGTCGACGTGTGTCAGGAGCGCGCGCAGAATGGCCATTGCACCGGACGCGCCACCCTCGGCCAGAAGCCAGCCGAGGCCCAGGATCCAGACGCCTTCAGCTGTGACCAGTGTGCAGAAGCCCACCAGCGCCACGACCGTCGCGAATGCGGTGATTCCCCACCGTCGTTGCGGGGTCGCGCGGCAGCGATCTGCCGCGAATCCGAAAGCGATAGCACCGGCGACGGCGCCGATGGATCCGAGCGCTCCGACGGTCCCGACAACGGCGACTTCCGAACCTGGTGCGATGAGACCCGCGCGTTGCGCAATGCCGACAGTCGCCGGCGGGACGAGCGCGGCAAGCACGAACAATTTCGCGACGTTGATCTTCGTGACCTGCCACCGAGATAGCACGGTATTCCCTTCGAGCTCGTGCGCCAGCGTCCCCAAGAATCGGCGCCAACGCTCGTCACGGTCGACGGTGACTCATGCAATGTGACGGCCTGACGATATCGGAGTTGCGCGGCACTTCTGGCGTACGTTTCCTTGTCTCCGACGGGACGCAGAGACGGAGCACCCACCGTGCCACGAGCGGCTCGCGGCGACGCCGAACTGGTTCGAGGTGCGCCGAAGGGTGAGGGGCGGGTGAGAAACGCAGATCCACCGTTCGGTTCGGCTATTTTCAGCATGAAGGCCGCGTCGGGCATGAAAGTCGCCGCGGCTCCTCGATACGCCAGAAAAGGAAAGAACCATGCCACAGTTGCAAAGTCGCCGACTGCGTGTCAGGCGAAATCTCGGGGGGATACTGGCCGCGTCTATCGCGGCCGTTGCGGTGCCACTTGTCAGTCCTATCCAGCTGCTCGGCGCCGCGCCCGTGAGCGCAGCTGAGTCCACGCAGTGCCCGGCAAACCCCGTCTGGGGCGGCATTGAGACGCTGACGGGGCGGGATGCGAACGTTTCATTGTACTCTGGCGGAAATCTGACGATATCGGGCCGGACCTCTGAGACGGAGGGCCTCACGGTAGTTGTCGGGGATGTCGATGCGACCGGCATTGCCGGGGGGTTCTCTTTCGGGCAGGTCGGAATGGGGTCGGGTCAATGGCCGTATCCGGACGCGGACGCTCTCGCCGTTGGTGGAAATACGCGCACCGACCCGGGCCAGACCCCGCCGTTCGTTTTCTCGGGGAGCGACTTCATGGACGTCCCGGCAAACGGTCGCGTCGGCGGAGTCGCCGAAGGTCCTGAATTCCGTCGCGGGCTGAACGCCGCGGCCCCGATACAGTACGGGCTCGGAGACGCGGCTCTTCAGGCCGTGTACCCCGGCAATGGTGGCGCTCCTGTCGACTACACGCAGTTCAATGAACGGGTCGATGCTCTCTCAACAGAACTGATGAGCGTTCCGGCGACGGGATCCACCGTCATCGGGGATGCACCTGACGGCGACATCACGTCGACCTGGTACCCAGGCGAGGTCGTGAGCACCGTTCATGTCGAAAACGAAGCCATGGTGACATTCACTGGAGATGGAACATCGTCACTTCAGGTGTTCAATCTCGACGGCGAAGCACTGACTCAGTACGCGCAGAGCAAGAGCGGTGTCTCGTTTGCTTTCGAAGGAATCCCTGCCGGTGCATCCGTGGCGGTCAATGTGACAGGAACGGACATTTCCTTTCGGCAGGGGTGGCGCACCCTCTTCAACGGGGTAGACGTCCATGACCCGTTCGCGACACCTACCGAGTTCGCCACCGCGTCAGCCGCTGTTCTGTTCAACTACGGCGAAGCGAACTCCCTGACGATCGCGGGTGGGACCGGAACCGAGACCAGCCGTGTCGACGTCAACGGTGACACGGTGCCGGGCATCGGACCTTTCCAGGACGAAGCCGCAGCACAGAGCCTCGGGTCGATTATCAGCCCGAACGCGGACGTTACACTCAACGTCAGCACCAACGGCAGGCTGCTGACCGGTGGAGATGTTTCGCTCATCGCAATCGACACACAGCTTGGACTAGCGATCGAGCACCATGCCTTCCCCTGGAGCGGTAGTCGCACCACCTCCTGTCAAGGCGTCGGTTCGGTGGTGTGGTCGAAGGTCGATGGTGTGTCGTCCGACCTGCTCGCGGGTTCGGTCTGGAGGCTGACCGGTCCTGATGGGTTCGACGAGGTCGTCGCCGACAATGGTGATCT